>DASUKK010000001.1:0-148257 GCA_036278795.1 Steroidobacteraceae bacterium
CTATCTCTCACCGTACTTCATCAACAATCAGCAGAGCCAGACCACGGAGCTCGAGAAGCCCGTGATCCTGCTGGTCGACAAGAAGATCTCCAACATCCGCGAGCTGCTGCCGCTGCTCGAGGGCGTCGCCAAGTCGGGCCGCCCCCTGCTGGTCGTGGCCGAGGATGTCGAGGGCGAGGCGCTCGCCACGCTGGTGGTCAACAACATCCGCGGCATCCTCAAGGTGGCTTCGGTCAAGGCCCCGGGCTTTGGCGACCGCCGCAAGGCCATGCTGCAGGACATCGCCATTCTCACCGGCGGTACCGTGATCTCCGATGAGGTCGGCCTGTCGCTCGAGAAGGCGACGCTCAATGACCTCGGCGAGGCCAAGAAGGTCGTCGTGGAGAAGGAGAACACCACGATCATCGACGGCGCCGGCAAGCAGTCCGACATCAAGGCGCGCATCGAGTCGATCCGTCAGCAGATCGAGGAGGCCACCTCCGACTACGATAAGGAGAAGCTGCAGGAGCGTGTCGCCAAGCTCTCCGGCGGCGTCGCCGTCATCAAGGTCGGCGCGGCCACCGAGGTCGAGATGAAGGAGAAGAAGGCGCGTGTCGAGGATGCGCTGCACGCGACCCGCGCGGCCGTGGAGGAAGGCGTGGTGCCGGGCGGCGGTGTCGCCCTGATCCGTGCTCTGAAGGCGCTCGACAAGCTCGAGGGCGCGAATGAGGACCAGACGGTCGGCATTCGCATTCTCGCCCGCTCGATCGAGGAGCCGCTGCGGCAGATCGTGGACAACGCCGGCGAGGACGCCGCCGTGGTTCTCAACAAGGTCAGGGACGGCAAGGGCACGTTCGGCTACAACGCGGCCTCCGGTGAGTTCGGCGATCTGATCGAGCAGGGCATTCTCGATCCGACCAAGGTCACGCGCCTCGCGCTGCAGAACGCGGCGTCGGTGTCGGGTCTGCTGCTGACGACAGAGGTCATGGTGGCCGAGGCTCCGAAGGACGAGGAGCACAGCCATGGTGGCGGCATGCCGCCCGGCGGCATGGGCGGAATGGATATGTAACGCCCCCCTCGAAAGAGGTATCGATTCCAGAAGGACGAGCCGATAACCTGTCGGCACTGGTTAGGGATGGCGCCCGACCCCAAAGCGGGCGCCGGTCCTGAAAGACGCGGAGCAAGACCCCCTATTCCGCGCAATCCTTGAAGCCCCGCGCAAGCGGGGCTTTTTTTCATTGGCGCAAATCGCTCCCGGCGATTTGCGCGGGCCAGGCCTTGTGGCTCTTGTGGCTCTTTCGGTCCCGCGGCCCAGGGAACGGCCCTGGGCCGCTTGCTGATGTGCTTTCGCACGGCGCACTGTTTTGGGGCGGCGCCGGCTTCGTTACTTGCTGGGCGGAAGCGCATAATCACGGGCCTGCGCTGGGCTGTGGGAGCTTCCCATGAATCTGCTTTCGAGGCGTGCTGTGAGGGTCGCGGTGGCGGCGGGTTCGCTGTGCCTGGGATTGGGCGTGGCGGGGTGGGCGGCGGGGCAGTCGGCAACTTCCACGGGGGAGCCGGCGGCCGGCGCGGCGCAGGCGGGGAAGCCGGTGGGTGGCGGGCGCGTCATCGCCAAGGGGCCGGGCTACAGCATCGAGACGGCAGCGGGGACCGGAAAGGCGGCGGCAGAGGCCGGACAGACGCAAGTCACGGATGCGCCGCTCGAGACGCTGCATGAACCGATCGTGTGTCAGGGGCAGCGGGTGCTTAACATCGACAATCGGGACATCCGCTTCGACGGCAATGCGATTACCGCCCAGGATGGGTGCGAGGTCCATATCACCAACAGCCGGATCAGCGCCGGCGGCATTGCCATCCATGCACGCAATGCCAGTGTCCACATCGAGAACAGCGAGATCGAGGGGGACAAGGCGTCCATCGATGCCACCGCCGGGGCGCAGATCTACGCGGAGGCGTCGACCTTCAAGGGCGCCGCGCGCCGTCTGGGCCAGGCCTCGATCCACGATCTCGGCAACAACAATTGGTTTTGAGCCTGCGGCGGCGGGCACGTCCCCGTGCCTGTGCGTAGTGCGCCGAGGCTGCAGCTTTGATTGACGGCTTTCCCGCCAGCCCGCAACTCCTCGCTCATCTCCAGAGGCAGTTGGATGCGCTCGAGTCTGCCTCACCGGGGTGCCTCGAATCGCTGCCGCCCGCCATCCGTGAGTCGCTGCCCGTCGTTTTCGCCGCCAGTGATTTCGTTGCGCAGGCCTGCACCCGCGACCCGGACCTGTTGCCCGATCTGACCAAGCGCTTCGATGTCCTGCGGCGCGCCGTGGCCGGAGAATACGCGGCGCGCGCGCCAGCGGTGTCGGGATCAGATGCGGACATGCTGTCGGTCCTGCGGCGGTGGCGACGGCGGGAGATGGTACGAATCGCGTGGCGCGCGCTGGCGGGATGGGCGGAAGTCGAGGAAACCCTCGCCGAAGTGTCCGAGTTCGCCGATGCGGCCATTCGAGTGGCGCTGGAGCATGCGCGGCAGGCTCTGACGGCGCGCTACGGCGAGCCACGCTCCGCTTCGGGAGCCGTGCAGCAGTTGGTCGTCGTCGCCATGGGCAAGCTCGGTGGCGGCGAGCTCAATTTTTCCTCCGATGTCGATCTGGTGCTGCTCTTTCCGGAGCACGGCGAGACCGATGGCCCGCGGCCGATCGCCAATGAGGAGCTCTTCACCCGTCTCGGTCAGGGCCTGATCAGACTGTTGGATACGGCGACCCATGACGGCTTCACGCTCCGGGTCGACATGCGCCTGCGCCCCTTCGGCGACAGCGGGCCGCTCGTCACGAGCTTCGCTTCGCTGGAGGACTACCTCTCGCTGCACGGGCGCGACTGGGAGCGCTATGCCTACGTCAAGGCGCGGCCGATCACCGCGGCGCAGCGGTATGCCGAGATCCGCGCGTCCGCGCTCGGCCCCTTCGTTTATCGCCGTTACCTCGACTACGGGGTGTTCGAGAGCCTGAGGGAGATGAAAGCGCTCATCGAGCGCGAGGTCGAGCGGCGCGAGCTGGCCGGCCACATCAAGCTGGGGCCCGGTGGCATCCGCGAGATCGAGTTCATCGTGCAGGCTTTCCAACTGATCCGTGGCGGACGCGACCGGCGCTTGCAGACCAGCTCCCTGCTTCAGGCCCTCGCGACCCTCGGCGAGCTGCAGCTCATGCCGGGCGCGGCCGTCGCGGAGCTGCGCGCGGCGTATCTGTACCTGCGGCGACTGGAGAACGCTCTGCAGATGCTCTCCGACAGCCAGGTCCACCAACTGCCCGCCGACGAGCTCTCGCGCGAGCGCATCGCGCTCGCCACGGGCGCCTCGAGCTGGCAAGCACTGCTGACGGAGCTCGGTCGGCATCAGGCATGCGTCAGCGGCCATTTCGACCGCTTCGTCTTCGGGGCCGCGGGACGCGGCGGCACGGCGGTCGCCATCGATCTCGGCCGCCTCTGGGATGACGGTGCGGAGAGCGCGGTGCTGATCGAATCGCTCGGCCGCGCAGGCTTCGCGGAGCCCGGCGAGGCGGCCCAGATGCTGCTGGCGCTGCGCGCCTCGGGGCTGGTGCGCAAGCTCGATGACCCCGGACGGCGGCGTCTGCAGGCGCTATTGCCGCCGCTGCTTGCCGACATCGGCGCCGCCGGGCTCGGGGGCGCGGAGCAGCTCGCGGTGCTGCGTCGGATTATTTCCATACTCGAGGCCACCGGCAAACGCTCTGCGTACTTCGCGCTGCTGCGCGAGAGTCAGCCGGCACGCTCGCGACTCATCGAGATCTGTCGCCACGGCGAGTTCCTCGTCCGTCAGATCGCCTCCCACCCGCTGCTGCTCGATGAGCTGGTCGACGAGCGGCTTTTGTCCGAGCTGCCGGGACGCGAGGCACTCGCGCGCGAGCTCCAGGCAGCCATGCAGCAGCTGCAGGAGGAGGATCCCGAGCGCCAGGTCGAGGCGCTCTGCCATTTCCAGCGCGCCGCGGTATTCCGCATTGCGGTGGCGGACCTGACCGGACGACTGCCGGTCATGCGCGTCAGCGACCGTCTCACCGAGATCGCCGAGCTCATCATTGCGCGCGCGATGGAGCTCGCCTGGCGGCAGATCACGGCGCAATTCGGGGTGCCGCACTGTGGCGAGGGCGCGCAGCGGCGGCCCGTGAGCATCTGTGCGGTGGGCTACGGCAAGCTCGGTGGCCTGGAGCTCGGCTATGCATCCGATCTCGACCTCGTATTTCTCCACGATTCGCGTGGCGACCGGCAGGAGACGGATCGGCCCGACGCTGGCGGGGCCGGCGCACGCTCCATCGAAAATGCGCTCTTCTTCGTGCGCCTGGCGCAGCGCCTGGTGCACCTCCTCACCGTGCATTCAGCGGCTGGCCGGCTCTACGAGGTCGACGTGCGGCTGCGGCCGAGCGGCAAGGGCGGATTGCTGGTGACGCAGATCGATGCTTTCGGCGATTACCAGCGGCGTGAAGCCTGGACCTGGGAGCATCAGGCGCTGCTGCATGCGCGTGCGGTGGCTGGAGCCCCCGCTCTGTGCTCGGAGTTCGAGCGCGCCCGCCTCGATGTCCTGCGCCATGCGGTCCGGCGGGAGACTCTGCGGGAGGAGGTGCGGTCGATGCGCGAGCGCATGCGGCGGGAGCTTTCCAAGGGCGGCGACGGCCGGCAGGACCTGAAGCAGGATGCTGGCGGGATCGCCGATATTGAATTCCTCGCGCAATACTGGGCGCTGAGGTGGGCCCGGGACTACCCGCCCGTGGCGATGTTCTCCGACACCATCCGCCAGCTCGAATCGGTCGCCTCGGCGGATCTCGTACCGCAGGCGACCGTCGATGTCCTCACCGCGGCTTACCGTGCGTACCGCACGCGAACACATCACCTCTCCCTTGCTGGTGAGACCGCTCTCGTTGCCGCTGACGAGTTTGTCACCGAGCGCGCCGCGGTCAGCGCGATCTGGGATGAGGTGATGGCGCGGGCTGACGCGGTATAATGTGCGCATGGCCGCGCAACCCAAAGCACTCATCGAGCCGAACGCGCAGAATCAGTACGAGGTCACCCCCGAGGACCTGCCGCTCTCGTGCCCCATGCCGCAAATGTATCTGTGGAATTCCCATCCCCGGGTCTATCTGCCGATCGAGAATACCGGCTGGGCCAAGTGTCCCTACTGCAGCGCGGAATATACGCTGCGGCGGTAGCGTGTGTTGATGGGCTCAAAGTCGCCTGCGGCGCTTTGAGCGGCCAGCCCCGTGGCTTTGTCGATCTCGCGGCCCAGGGAGCCGCTCAAAGGCTTGCTTTCGCAAGGTGCCACTAGCTCTGTAGCAGTGATTCGATGAGCTTCAGGAGCTTCTCGAGCGCGCCGCGATTGCGCTCGACGGCCGCACGGCCGCGCTCACCCATTTCCTTGCGCGACGCTTGATCGGACAATAGCGCGCTCACTCGCGCGCCAAGCTCCTCGCCGTCGCGCACGATCTCGGCCGCGCCGCAACCCAGCAGCAGGCGCGCCACGTCCTCGCCGTTGGAGTTATGCGGACCGGTCAGGACGGGCAGTCCCAGTGCCGCCGGCTCCAACAGATTGTGGCCGCCGATGGGAGCGAGACTGCCGCCGACGAAGGCCACGTCGGCCGCTGCGTAGAAATAGAGTAGCTCTCCCAGCGTGTCGAGCAGCAGGACCTCGGGGTCCTGGCTCGCAGGATCATTGCGCGAGGAGCCCGCATCCTCAGGCATGGATTGCGAGCGCCGCTTGAAAGCGACTCCCTGGCGCTCGAGCCAGGCGGCCACTTCGCCGAAGCGATTGGGGTGGCGCGGGGCAATCACCAGTAGCGCTCCCGAGTGGACAGCGCGGATGCGCCGGTGCGCCGCGAGCACCGCCTCCTCCTCCATCCCCCCATGAGTGCTGCCCGCCGCCCAGACTGCGCGGCGCGGCGCGTATTGCTCGCGCAGGGCTCTCCCGGCCTCCTCGATGTCCGGCGGCAGGGTCAGGTCGAACTTCAGATTTCCCGTGACGTGCGTGCGCTCCGCCGGTGCGCCGAGCGCCCGGAAGCGCTCGGCGTCTCCCTCGCCCTGTGCGGCAACCACGCTGGCGCCCGCTACGGTTTCCCTGAACAGGGCACCGAGACGGCGGTAGCCATCGGTCGAGCGGCGCGACAGGCGCGCGCTGGCGATGACCAGCGGTATGCGGCGAAGCCGGCACTGACGGTAGAGGTTCGGCCACAGCTCCGTTTCGATGATGACCGCGAGTCGCGGGTGCGCGCGATCGAGGAAGCGGCGCACCGAGCCGGGCAGGTCGAACGGCAGAAAGCGCACTTCGGCCACATCGCGAAACAACGCGCGGGCACGGGCGGCGCCGGTGGGTGTGAAGGTGGTCACCAGCACGGGCACCTGTGGATAGCGGCTGCGCAGCGCGCGAACGAGCACCGCGGCAGCCTGGACTTCCCCGACCGACACCGCATGCACCCAGATCGGGTCGCTTGCCAGGGGTGCTGCGAGTCCGAAGCGCTCGCCAAAGTTGCGCCAGTAGCTGCGGTCGCGCAGTCCGCGGAGGGCGAGCATCGCCGAGATCATCGGGGCAGCCAGATACACCGCCGCGAGATAGAGGAGGCGCATGCTGCAGTTGCGGTCAGCCTGCCGGGGGCTCGCGAGCCGCGACCGGCTGCCGATACCCGTCGAGCAGCCCGTGCCAGTCAGCCTCGGAGAAGCGGTCCGCCGGCAGCCCGTAGGTCACCTTCTCCAGCGACCGCCGCAGCCGCACGAGGTTGGCATCGCGCCACAGACCTGCCCGCCGCAGCTGGCATCGGTCGAAGTCGACCAGGTAAACGGTTTCCTCGCTGAGCAGCACGTTGTGGGCATTGAGATCGGCGTGACAGACACCGAAATCGTGAAAGCGCCGGATGCAGCGCCCGATCGAGATCCAGGTGACGATGGACAGTGCCCCGAGACCCAAGCACTCGGCGAGCGAGCCCACCGTCGCCAATCGCTCCGTGATGATGTCGCCGCGGTAGGTATGACCGCGGCGGACATAACGGGCGGCGATCGGCGCCGGCACCGGCAGGCCGGCGCGATGCAGCTGGTACGTGATTGCCCATTCCGCGAACGGGCGCGTGTCCTCTTCACCCCTCCAGATGTAGCGGTCGGAAGAGAGCAGCGAAACGAAGCCGCCGCGATGATAGTGGCGCAACACCAGGCGGCGGTCCCGGCTGCGCACGAAATGTGTCGTGCCCCGGCCCTGTGCGACGCCCTCGGACTCGCCGCGGGTGCTCCAGTAGCGCGGATCGAACCACTCGGCAGTCAAATTGCGGGCCCTGGAGGCGTCGTATAGCATGGCGCCTCCCTCGATGACACTCTGCTTGACCTCCGACCCCAGCGGCCAACGCCCGCTCACCGGGGACTCTCCGTGAAGTTGCCGCTCGACGGACCGCCTCTCACTGTCTGCATATTGAGACTCTCGGCGCTGGGCGACACGTGCCATGTCGTCCCAGTGGTCCGGGCGCTGCAGTGCGCATGGCCGCAGTCGAAGCTGACATGGATCATCGGCAAGGGAGAGTCGCGCCTGATGGAGCTCATCGATGGTGTGGAGTTTATCACCGTGGACAAGCGCGCCGGCCTGGCAGCATGTCGCGATTTGCACGCGACCCTGCGAGGCCGGCGCTTCGACGTGCTGCTGCACATGCAGCTCTCGCTGCGCGCGAGTCTGCTCTCGCGGCTAGTGCCCGCGGCCGTGCGGCTCGGATTCGACAGGGCGCGCGCGCGGGAGCTGCAATGGCTCTTCACCAATGCGCGCATCGCGCCGCGGTCGCGTGAGCACGTTCTCGACAGCTTCTTCGGTTTCCTCGATGCCCTGGGGATCCACGAGCGCACGTTGCGCTGGGACATCCCGTTACCGCCGTCGGCGCTGGATTACGCGCACAGGCTGATACCCGACGGGCGGCCGACGCTGGTCATCAGTCCTTGCTCCAGCCACGCGCGCCGCAACTGGCGTTCCGAGAACTACGCGGCAGTTGCCCATCACGCGGTGCGCCGTCACGGAATGCGCGTGATCCTGGCGGGAGGACCGACGGCGGCGGAGCGTGCCGTCGGCGCGCAGATCGAGCGAGCCGCGCGCGTGCCATTGGTGAATCAGATCGGGCGCGACACGCTGCCGCAGATGCTGGCGCTTCTTGCGCGCGCGACCGCCCTCCTGACGCCGGACTCGGGACCGGCTCACATGGCGACCATGGTTGGGATACCGGTCATCGGCCTTTACGCGGCGACGAATCCGGCGCGCAGTGGCCCGTACCTCTCGCGCAGATGGTGCGTGGACGCGTATCCCGAGGCGGCGCGCCGCTATCGCGGGCGGGCTCCCGAGCAACTACCCTGGACCGAGAAGATCGAGGAGCCTGGCGTGATGGACCTCATCGAGGTGTCGCAGGTCACCGCCAAGCTCGACGAGTTGCTAGCATACAAGGCATGAACGACATCCTGGTGCCCGTCTCCCCCGGGGAGCTGCTCGACAAGATCACCATCCTGCGGATCAAGACCGCGCGCATTCTCGATGCGGCCAAGCTCGCAAACGTGCGGCTGGAGCTCGATCTGCTGGAGCGGACCTGGCGCGACTCTTCCTTCCCCGCGGCCGATGTCGCCCGGGACGAGCGGGCGCTGCAGGAGGTCAACGAGCGGCTGTGGGACATCGAGGATCGGATCCGCGACAAGGAGGCTCGCCAGACATTCGACCGGGAATTCATCGAGCTCGCGCGCGCCGTCTACCACTCGAACGACGAGCGCGCCGCGATCAAGAAGCGCATCAACCTCGCGCTGGGATCGCGGCTGGTGGAGGAGAAGTCCTATCAGGGTTATTGAATTGGCCTAAAGCCGGCATCCTGCCGCTTTACGCGGACAGCCCCGCCACAGGATTCATCGCGCGGCCCAGGGAGCGGCCCTGGGCCGCTCAACCAAGCACTTTACGGTGGTGGGGGCGGGGGCGGTGCCGGCGGCGGCTTGGGGGTCGGTGCCGGCGCCGGAGGTGTCATGGACTCCGGCGTGATGGCGCCGAGGGAGACCGAGGCACTCGAGCCCAGCCAGTGGTTGATGGCCTGCACCTCGTTGGCATCGAGCGTACCTGCCGCGAATCGCAGCTGCACGACGCTGGTGATGTAGGCGTAGCGGCTGGAGGCGAAGTTGGTCTTTGCCTGCACCAGCGTGCTCAACGCGTTGAGGACGTCGACTTCCGTCTGGGTGCCGACGCGGTAGCCCGCCTCGGTCGCCCGGTACGCGGTCTGGCTGGAGGTCATGGCCTGCTGCAGCGCCTGCACGTGGGCGATTCCGCTGATGACGCCGAGATAAGCATCGCGCGCCTGCTGCACGGTCGATCGCGAGGCCTGCTCCACGGCGTCCTTGGCGGCGATCCACTGGTATTGCGCCTGATGCACGCGCGCTTGGGTTCCACCGCCGCTGAAGATGGGCACCGTGACCTGGAGTCCGATCTGGCGATCGTTCGTCCAGGAGGGCAGGTTGAAGTCGCCGAGTCCGACGATGGACTCATCGACGCCGGCGCTGTTGAACGATCGGCTGGCGACCAGGCTGACGGTGGGCAGATGGCCGCCGAACGCGATACGCACGTTGTCGCGCGCCACATCCGCGGCCAGCCGGCTGGCGATGAGCGAGAGATTCTGCTGCAGCGAGGTGTGCACCCATTGATCCTGACTGGCCGGGTCCGGCTTCACCAGGGGCATGTCGCTACCCGGCTCGGACAGCGTGTCGTACTGCCGGCCGGTGATGACCTCGAGCTGATTCTCCGCGCTGGCGAGCGCCTGCTTGTCGGCAATGACCGCGGCCGCCGCGGTGTCGCGCGCCGCGCGCGCCTGCTCCACGTCGGTGATGGCGATCAGGCCCACCTCGAAGCGCTTGTTGGCCTGCTCGAGCTGCAGGTCGAACGCCTTCAGCGAGGATTCCTGGGCCTGCAGGGTGTCGAGCGCCGAAAGCACATTGAAGTAGGCGGTGGCGACTCGCAGGATGAGGTTCTGGGCGGCCGCCTGGTAAGTCGCCTGCGCCTCGGCGACCTGACTGTCCGCAGCCTTCAGGGTCATCCAATCACTCCAGGAGAAGAGCTCCTGGGACAGATTCAGGCTCCACTGCCTCGCGTTGGTGTGCGTCGTCGCATAGAACGAGGCGGGCGCGGCCTGCCCCCCCGCGGCCGTCGCCCCGATACTGGTCGAAAGGCCAGCGGAATGGTCCAGGCTCCTGCCTGCCGACCCTGAGATCTGCGGCAGCAGGGTGGCCCAGGCCTCAGGCCGGGCCTCGCGGGCGGCCATGTAGGTCGCATTGGCCTGCTGGTAGGTCGGGTCGTTGGCCAGGGCGTCCTGGTAGACCTGGGCGAAATCCGCGGCCGCGGCGGCGACCGGGAGTCCAAGGGTGAAGCCGGCGCAGAGGAAGGCCAGGCTCGAAGTCCGTACGGCGCGGTGCATAATCTTCCCGAAATGCTCTTGAGTCTTGGAGAGAGGCTCTTAGAACACAAAACCCTGCGGCCGAGTTGCATGCACGAGCGGATCGACGACCGTCTCGAACAGGCTCTCTGCGCCCCAGGCATCCTCAGTGATCCGGCGAATGAGCCGCGCCTCCATCACCGGAGGCACGCCCACCACCACGAACAGCCGCCCGCCGACCGCGAGCTGGCGCTGGAAGCGCTCGTCGGCGACGGGGAGGGAGGCTGTGACGGCAATGGCATCGTAGCGCGCATCGGAATCGGATTGGGTCGCATCCTGCGCGACGATATCCACGTCCCGCAGCCCGAGGGAGGAGATGTTGCGACGCGCGAGCTCCGCGAGCTCGGGAAAGATCTCGAGCGACCGCACGGAGCCGCCGCCCGCCTTGAGACAGGCCGTCACGAATCCCGAGCCGGTCCCGACCTCGAGTACCCGCTCGTTCCCGGTGAGGGCCAGGGACTGGAGGAGGCGCCCGACCACGCTCGGCCGCAGCATGTGCTGGCCGCACGGCAGCGGGATCTCCACGTCCGCGAAGGCCAGGAAGCGGTGTTGCGGCGTGACGAATGCCTCCCGCGGCACTTTGCGCAGCGTCTCGAGCACCCGCGCATCGAGCACATCCCAGGCACGCACCTGTTGCTCGACCATCTGCTCGCGCGCTTGGATCATGGACATCTTGCTCGCCGCTCCGATTGGACTTATTGCATCCCCCGTCCGGGGCACGAGAAGTTACGGGTTTTCGCGGCTCCTGCCAAGCCGCTTTGCGATGAGATATGGTGAAACGCCGACGGGACGCCGGGCAGCTACGCTATGCTTCGGTCGTCCGCGCCCCGGGCACGAGAATAATGAAAGCAATCCCGGACTGCTCCCCAGTTCCGTTACACCCATGACGTTGCAACCAAGCGCTCGACCAGGCGGGAGCTCACCTCGCGCCGGTAGGACCGATTGATGTCCGCCATCGCACTGTTGTGCATCCTGTTGGCGATTGCCGCAGCCGTATTCGTCTTGCTCTACATCGCCCAACGCCGTGAGTTGCGCGACGTCAGCCGGCTGTCGCAGCAACTGCAGCGCATCGCCATCGGCGGCCCGCTCGCCGGTCGGGTGGAATCGGGCAGCTCGAAGCCGGAGCTGTCAGCGCTGATCACGGCCATCAACCACCTGCTGACGCGCGCCGCCGCCGAGCGCGACGGCGGCCGGGTGACGCCGAAGCTGTTTGCCGAGCTCGGCGAGCGGATCCACGAGGCGGTGCTGGTGCATCGCGAAGTGATTCTGTACGCCAACCGGCAATTCGCCGCGCTGGTGGGCGCCGACCGCGCCGAATTGGCCGGGCGTCGTCTGGGAGACCTGGTGGCACCTGAGTATGCGGAGCTGGTGAACGAGAACATTCGCCGGCGCCTCGCCGGCGAGCCGGCGGCGGAGCGCTATGAAGTCGAGGTCCTCGGCCGCGAGGGGCAGGTGAGTCGGCTCGAGATCACCTCCGCGCGTGTGGATTATGACGGAGGCAGCGCGTTGCTCATGACGGGCGTGGAAATCCTTCCCACGCAGACGGTTGAAGCGCTGCGCGTGAAGACTGACGGCGACCCAACGGCGTATCTGCTGGCCCTGAACGCGCTCGCCGAGGCGGTCGTGGCCACGAACGGCGAGGGCCGCATCACCTATCTCAATCCCGCGGCGGAACGGCTCGCCGCGACGCCGGCAGCCGACGCGATCGGCAAGACGCTGGAGGAGGTCGTCGGGCTGGTCGACGAGACCGACCGCCGTCTGCTCTCGGATCCCGTGCGCCAGGCGCTCACGAGCGGCGTACACGTCACCCTCGGCCGCCGCGCCCTGCTGATCTCGCGCGCCGACGCCAGCGAGCACTCGATCGAGCTGTCGGCGACGCCGATGCGCAACGCGGCCGGTGAGCAGGTCGGCGCGGTGGTGCTGCTGCACGATGTCTCGGAGCAGCGCGGCCTCGCCCGCCAGATGTCCTATCAGGCGACACATGACGCGCTCACGGGCCTCGTCAATCGCCGCGAGTTCGAGCGGCGGCTGGAGGAGGCGATCGAGAGCGGGCGCCGCGGTGACGGCCAGCATGTGTTGTGTTATCTCGACCTCGACCGCTTCAAGGTGGTCAACGACACCAGTGGCCACCTGGCGGGCGACAGCATGCTGCGCGAGGTGGCGAAGCTCCTGCGTGATGCGGTGCGCGACAGCGACACGGTCGGGCGGCTGGGAGGGGATGAGTTCGGCATGCTGCTCGTCGGCTGTCCGCTCGAGAAGGCGCGCCAGATCGCCGACGATGTCTGCCGCTCCGTGGGCGACCACCGTTTCGTGTGGCGGGACAGGATATTCAACATCGGCGTGTCGGTGGGACTGGTGGAGATCTCGCGCGAGAGCGGCACCATCGAGGAGCTGCTCACCGCGGCCGACTCCGCCTGCTATGTCGCGAAGAAGCAAGGCTCCGGCCGGGTGGCGGTGTATTCGGCGCGGGATGAGGCGCTCGCGCGCCACACCGGCGAGATCCAATGGCTGCAGAGGCTGCAGGGCGCGCTGAAGGAGAACCGCTTCCAGCTCTTCCATCAACCCATCGTGCCGGCCTACGGCGGCGACGGCGGTGGACCGGCGATGGAGGTGCTGGTGCGGCTGCAGGACGAGGAGGGACATCATCTGCCGCCCGCGGAGTTCGTGCGGGCGGCGGAGCGCTATCGGCTGATGGGCCTCGTCGACCGCTGGGTCGTGCAGACGACGCTCGCGGCGTTGGGACGCGGCGCCATCCCGGTGCCCGGCGACCGCTGTGTCGCCATCAACGTGTCGGGTCAGACGCTCGCGGATTCCCAGTTCCTCGAGTTCGTCGTCGAATGTCTGGACAGCACCGGAGTGGCCCCGTCACAGGTGTGCTTCGAGATCAGTGAAACGGCTGTCGTGGCCAACCTCGACCACGCGCGCCGCTTCGTGGGCGTGCTGCACGGCATGGGGTGTCAGTTCGCGCTGGATGACTTCGGCTCGGGAGTGGGCTCCTTCTCCAACCTGAAGAGCCTGCCGATGGATTATCTGAAGATCGACGGCTCTTTCATCCGCAATCTGGCGCGCGACTCCGTCAACCAGGCGATGGTCACCGCGATGATCAAGTTGGCGCGCACCCTCAACTTCAAGGTGATCGCCGAGCAGGTCGAGGACAGCTCGGCGCTGGAAGCGGCGCGGCGCATGGGCGTCGATTTCGTGCAGGGCTACGCGATTGCCCGTCCATTGCCGCTGCTCCTCGCGGCTTGATCATCGGCTAAATCCGCTCCCGGCGATGGCGCCGACTCACTTGCTTTTCGGCTCGAAGTTGAGCGCGGCGCCGTTCATACAGTAGCGCATGCCCGTCGGCTTGGGGCCGTCGGGGAAGACGTGCCCCAGGTGTCCGCCGCAGCGGGAGCAGTGGACCTCGGTCCGCTTCATCAGGTGAGCATGGTCTTCGCGCGTGGCCACGGCGCCGGTGATCGGTTGGAAGAAGCTCGGCCAGCCCGTGCCGCTTTCGAACTTCGACTGGGACTCGTAAAGCGGCTGGCCGCAGCCGGCGCAGCGAAACACGCCCGCGCGATGCTCGTCGTTGAGTGAGCTGGTGCCCGCCCGCTCCGTGCCGTGACGGCGAAGCACCCGGTACTGTTCCGTGCTGAGCCCGGCTCGCCATTCTTCATCGGTCTTCTCGACCGGGAACTGCTCTTTGGATTCCACGGCACCTCCGGCATGCTGCAATGTCACGGCGGAGTCCAACAGGTCGGCGGCCGCTCCGTCAAGCGCCGGCCCCCTTCTTCTGCCGCGCCGCCGGCCCGAATACCCTGCGAGGCCGTTCCGGACGGGAAAGCAACAGCCACCTGCCGGCCACGACTGCTTGAGGAATCAATGGGTTGCGGGCTCCGGCGCCGCTCGTCGGCGCCCCGTGTAGGCTGGCGCCAACAACCAACAGTGCGGCGCTCGCAAAAACCAACTGTGCAAGTTGGCCGCAGGCGTGGTAAGAAGGTCGCCCATTCATGCACGGGAGCGAGCAGCATGGAAGCGCCGCAGCGTATGCAGCTTGCCCAAATGCAGCTTGCCCGTTTATGGCGTGAGCACCTCGCCGCTGGTTGTCCCCGAGAGCTCGCCGGCGTGGAGATTGCCGGCGCCGACGCACGCACCCTCGATGCGGAAATCACGGCTTGCGTGAGCGCACTCATTTGCAGATCGATGACGGTCGACGAGCGCATCGAGCGTCGGCTCGGTGAGATACGGCAGGCGCTGGCGAGCAAGCAGGCGCAGTCCGAAGAGCCCGTGGCCGCGTATTGCGCACGGCTCAATAAGCTCGTCGGCGCGATGCTCACGGAATCCCGTACCGGGCGCGCCTAGCCCTTCCTGAAGGCTTCCACTGCTCGAGCTGAAGCGTGACCGCGCGGCTCGAGGGTCACCTCGCACGATTCTTGCTCAGCTTGGGCTGGGTAGGTGTCGAGGAGCACAGTGCTGTGGGATTCTCGAGTCTTGCAGGAGAGACCATCGTGGAGGACTTGCCGCACGCGGAGGTGCCGCTGAAGGTGCTCGTGGTGGATGATCAGGTGGATTCCGCCGATGCGGTCGCCTGTCTCCTGTCGATGATGGGCCACGAGGTGCACACGGCCTACGGGCCACACGAGGCGCTCGAGAAGTACCGTCAGGTTCGCCCCGAAGTCGTCTTCATGGACATCAGCATGCCTGAGCTGAGCGGCCTCGAGACGGCCGCCCGCATCCGCTCCATGCCCGAGGGTACCTCGACCACCATCATCGCTCTAACCGGCCTGGGCCATGAGGCCGATCGCCGCCGCTCGCGCGAGGCGAGCATCGACCATCACGTGGTCAAGCCTGCCTCGCCCGCCATCCTTCACAGGCTGCTCAGCGCCATACACCACGCTTAGTTCATTCATTGGCGCAAATCGCTCCCGACGATTTGCGCGGCCAGCCATCTGGCTCATTTCATCTCGCGGCCCAGGGAACGGCCCTGGGCCGGTTACCGGCTTGCTTTCGCACGGCCCGCGGATCGAGGGCCGGCGCGGCGAATACTGCTCAAAGCAACGGGATCATGAGCAGTGCCACGATATTGATTATCTTGATCAGAGGGTTGATGGCGGGGCCGGCGGTGTCCTTGTAGGGGTCGCCGACCGTGTCGCCGGTCACCGCGGCTTTGTGGGCATCGGAGCCCTTGCCGCCGTAGTTGCCTTCCTCGATGTACTTCTTGGCGTTGTCCCAGGCGCCGCCGCCGGTGGTCATGGAGACCGCGACGAAGAGGCCGGTGACGATGGTGCCGATGAGAAGCCCGCCGAGCGCCTTGATGCCGGCCCCGGGGCCGAGCAGGTAGTTCATGACCACCACCAGGACGATGGGCACCACGATCGGCAGCAGCGAGGGGATGATCATCTCGCCGATGGCGGCGCGAGTCAGCAGGTCCACCGCGCGTGAGTAGTCGGGCTTGGCAGTGCCTTCCATGATGCCCTTGATCTCACGGAACTGGCGGCGGACTTCGGTGACCACCGAGCCCGCGGCACGTCCCACTGCCTCCATCGCGAGCGCGCCGAAGAGGTAGGGCACCAGGCCGCCGATGAAGAGCCCGATGATGACCGCCGGATCGGAGAGGGAGAAGGCGACCAGCTTCCCGGCGGACTCGAGGTTGTGCGTGTAATCGGCGAAGAGCACCAGGGCCGCCAGGGCCGCGGAGCCGATGGCATAGCCCTTGGTGACCGCCTTGGTCGTGTTGCCGACTGCGTCCAGCGGGTCAGTGATGTCGCGCACCTGTTTCGGCAGGCCCGCCATTTCCGCGATGCCGCCGGCGTTATCGGTGATCGGCCCATAGGCATCGAGCGCCACGATCATGCCGGTCATCGACAGCATGGCGGTGGCCGCGATCGCGATGCCGTACAGGCCGGCGCCACTGGCCTCGCCCAGCTTGAATGAGGCCCAGATCGCGAGACACACCGCGATGACCGGCAGCGCCGTCGCCTTCATGGATACGCCCAGCCCCGCGATGATGTTCGTGGCGTGGCCGGTCTGCGACGCGGCCGAGACCTTGCGGACCGGGCTGTACTCCGTGGAGGTGTAGTACTCCGTGATCACGATGAGGGCGGCCGTGAGGGCGAGGCCGATGAGCGAGCAGCCGAAGAGCGAGTTGGCCTCGGCGGGCATGAGCGCATGCGTGATGAAGTAAAAGCCGATCGCCGAGACGATGCCGGAGACGATCACGCCCTTGTAGAGGGCGTTCATGATCTTCCCGCCCTCTCGCGTCGAGACGAAGAAGGTGCCGATGATGGAGGAGACGATCGACACCGCGCCCAGAGCCAGGGGATAGACCGCGGCATTGAAGCCGGCCGTGGCGCTCTGCTTCGCGAAGAGCGACCCGCCGAGCAGCATGGTGGCCACGACGGTCACAGCGTAGGTCTCGAACAGATCCGCGGCCATGCCGGCGCAGTCGCCCACGTTGTCGCCGACGTTATCGGCGATCACGGCAGGGTTGCGCGGGTCGTCCTCGGGGATTCCGGCTTCCACCTTGCCGACGAGGTCGGCGCCGACGTCGGCGCCCTTTGTGAAGATGCCGCCGCCGAGTCGCGCGAAGATCGAGATCAGCGAGCCGCCGAAGGCGAGGCCTACCAGGGCATGCAGCGCCGGCTCGTTGCCGATGAGGTGGCGCAGGAAGGCGTAGTAGCCGGCAACACCGAGGAGGCCGAGCCCGACGACCAGCATGCCGGTGATCGCGCCACCGCGGAATGCGACCGCCAGGGCGGCATTGAGGCCCTTCGTCGCGGCCTCGGCCGTGCGCACGTTCGCGCGCACTGATATGTTCATTCCGATATAGCCGGTCGCGCCGGAGAGGACAGCGCCTATGGCGAAGCCGCCGGCCGTCGGCCAGCTGAGGAAGAAGCCGAGTATCAGGAAGAGCACGATGCCGACGACCAGGATCGTGCTGTACTGGCGATTGAGGTACGCCTTCGCCCCGGCCTGCACGGCTGCGGCGATCTCCTGCATGCGGGCATTGCCCGTGGGCAGGCGCAGGATGGCGGTCATGGACACGATGCCGTAGAGAACGGCGAGCACACCGGCCGCAATAGCGGCCCACAGCCACGTGGTGGCATCCATCAGGCTATCTCCCCCTGGAATGCTGAAAGGCTAGGAAAAAGGCCGCGAACTATACCACGAGCCTTATAGCTTGAATTCGGTGCGCAAGCGCTTGCGGACGGGGGTGCCCTTGATGCGGACATATTCGGGCAGGCCGTCGCGGTAGGGGGGGTAGGCTTCGCCGGCGATCAGTGGCTCCAGATAGCGCCGGCAGGCAGCCGTGATGCCGAAGCCGTCCTCGCTGATGTACTCGCGCGGCAACTTCTTTTCGCGATTGGCCACCTCGGCGAGCGGGACGTTGCCGATGGTCCACTTGTAGGGCTTGGACGCCTTGCGGACGATGACCGGCATCACGGCGTTGACGCCCTTGACGGCCAGCTCGACGGCGGCCTTGCCCACGGCGTAGGCCTGCTCGACGTCCACCTTGGACGCAATGTGGCGCGCTGAGCGCTGCAGATAATCCGCCACTGCCCAGTGAAACTTGTAGCCGTGCGCCTGGCGAATCATGTCGGCCACCACGGGCCCGACGCCGCCTAGCTGGGCGTGGCCGAAGGCGTCGCGAGTTCCAGCCTCGGCGAGAAACTTGCCGTCCGCGTAGGCGGCGCCCTCCGAGACCACTACGACGCAGTAGCCGTATGCGGTGACGCACTGCTTTGCACGCTCGAGGAACCGCTCCTTGTCGAACGGGACCTCGGGAAACAGGATGATGTGCGGCGGCTCATCCGCCTTCTTGCCAGCGAGTCCCGCGGCGGCGGCGATCCAGCCGGCGTGGCGCCCCATCACCTCGAATACGAACACCTTCGTCGAGGTCCGCGCCATGGAAGCGACGTCTAGCGCCGCCTCCCGGGTGGACACGGCGATGTACTTGGCCACCGAGCCGAATCCCGGACAGCAGTCGGTGTGCGGCAGGTCGTTGTCCACCGTCTTCGGTACCCCGACGCAGGTGATGGGGTAGCCCAGCGACTCGCCGATCTGCGAGACCTTCAGGGCCGTGTCCATGGAATCGTTGCCGCCGTTGTAGAAGAAATACCCGATGTCGTGCGCGCGGAAGACCTCGATCAGCCGCTCGTACTCGGCGCGGTTCTGCTCGAGACCCTTCAGCTTGAACCGTGCAGAGCCGAACGCCCCGGCCGGCGTGTGCTTGAGCCCGCGGATGACGGCCGGGCTTTCGCGGCTGACGTCGATGAGGTCTTCCGTGAGAGCGCCGACGATGCCGTCACGGCCCGCGTAAACTTTTCCGATGTAGCGCGACTGCCGCATGGCCGTCTCGATGACCCCGCAGGCCGAGGCATTGATCACGGCTGAGACGCCGCCTGATTGAGCGTAGAACGCGTTCTTTTTCTTGGGCATCGCCTTTTTCATGGTTCGGGCAAGTCCGCTGATGTGATTGCAGATGATGGGGCCGCGCCGCGGGCGCCCGCGAAGGATACGCGGGCCTGTCTGGCTGCCGCAATCGTCAGGCCCCGGGAGTGTTTGACCTCGCCCCCAGGCGCCGGTAACGTGACGAGCCTTTCGCGGCAGTCAGGTCTCGATAAGTCTCATGCGCATCGTCCTGTTGGGGGCCCCGGGATCGGGTAAGGGCACGCAGTCTCAGCGCCTGGTCGAGCGCCACGGAATACCGCAGGTCTCCACGGGCGATCTGCTGCGTGCCGCCGTGGCCAAGGGCACACCGCTCGGCCTCAAGGCCAAGGAGGCCATGGACTTGGGCCGCCTCGTGGCCGACGAGATCGTCCTCGGCATGATCCGCGAGCGGCTTGCGGACCCCGATACTCGCCGCGGCTTCATTCTGGACGGGTTTCCCCGCAATCTGGCGCAGGCCCGTGCGCTCGATGTGTTGCTGCGGGAGGTTGGCCAGCCGCTCGATGCGGTCGTGCAGATGGAGGTGGATTACGGTGAGCTCTTGCGCCGTATCTCCGGCCGCCGCACCTGTGCCGACTGCAGCCGTGTAGTGAATGTCCTGACCTCACCACCCGGTGAGGCCGAGCGCGAAGCCTGCCCGAAGACCGGCAAGCCCCACCGCCTCTTTCAACGCCCGGACGACAACGAGGCGACCGTTGCCGAGCGCTTGAGAGTCTACGAGGAGCAAACCCGTCCGCTCGTCGACTACTACCGCGGGCAGGCCCTGCTCCGCACGATCGACGCCGAGGGCACCGTGGCGGAGGTCGCGCAGCGGCTGGAGGCGGCGCTGCAGCGCCGCTAGATACGCTGCGGCGAGGTTACATGGCGGCGAGCAACTTCTCGCCGATGACGGCCCGGCGCCAACCTTTCAAGGCCGCGATCCCATCGCATCCTTCCGCCAGCCGCTCGAGGTCGCGCCGCGTCGCGAGCACCTCGGGGCTGATGCTCAACTCCGCCGCGACCGTCTGATTCAAAGCCCCGAGTTTCTTCACGAGGGCGCTCTTCGAAGGATCCGGCCGCTGCCGCGTATCCATTGCCGGGGGCGGATCCGGAACGTTTGCTGCAACGATGCAGGCGAGCAATTCCTCGCCGCAATGCCGCAGCACGCCGGCCGGCAGCTCCGCGATGGCCGCCAACGCCGCGAGTGACCGCGGCACGCGCACGATCACCTCGCGCAGGGCCGCATCGTCGAGGATCCAGCCTCGCGGACGATTGCGCTCGATGGCGCGGCGCTCCCGCCACGCGGCCAGCCCGCGGGCGAGCCGCTCACGCGCGGGATCCATGCCCCGCAACCCCTTCACGCGCCGCCAGGCTTCCTCGGGGTCCGTGGCGAGCGGGCGCGCGTCCTCCAGCCCGGCAAGCTCTTCGCCCAGCCAGGCGGACCTGCCGAGCTTCTCGAGCCGCTCCTCGAGCGCGAGTTGCAGCGGTATCAAGTGGCGCACGTCGTCCAGGGCGTACTCGATCTGCTCCGGTGACAGCGGCCGGCGCGACCAGTCGGTACGGGTATGGGCCTTGGGCAGCTCGACGCCGAGCAGTCGGCGCACGAGCTCCGCGTACCCGACCTGCGCGGCAAACCCCGCGAGCGCGGCCGCGATCTGCGTATCAAACACGGGGCGCACCAGCCCGAGGGCCGGCAGCAGGACTTCGAGGTCCTGCCGCGAGGCATGCATCACCTTCACGACGCCGGGCGCGGTGAGCGGGCCGGCGAGAGCGCCGAGATCCCTTACCGCGATCGGGTCGATACATACCGCCTCGTCGGCGGCAGACACCTGAATCAGGCAGAGCTCCGCGCGATAGGTGCGCTCGCGCAGAAATTCGGTATCGAGTCCGATGCTCGCCTGCGTCGCAAAGCGCGCGGCGAGATCGGTGACGGCGTCGGCAGTGTCGGCTATGTGCTGCAACAGAACGGAGGATGATCTGTAGAATCGCGCCTATTATGCACGTACACATCCTGGGAGTTTGCGGGACCTTCATGGGCGGCATCGCCGCCATTGCGCGCGCGGCCGGCCATCGCGTCACCGGGTCCGATCGCAACGTCTACCCGCCGATGAGCACGCAGCTCGAGGCGCTCGGGATAGAGCTCGTCGAAGGCTATGAGGCCGCTCAGCTCGATCCGGCGCCCGACATCGTCGTCGTGGGCAATGTCATGACGCGCGGGCAACCTGTCGTCGAGGCGCTCCTCGACCGAGGCATTCCTTATGCGTCGGGCCCGGAATGGCTCTCGCGCGAAGTGCTGCGTGGCCGTTGGGTGCTTGCCGTGGCGGGAACCCATGGCAAGACCACGACCGCCTCGCTTCTCGCCTGGATCCTCGAGCACGAGGGGCTTCAGCCCGGCTTCCTGATCGGCGGCGTACCCGCAAACTTCGAGACGAGCGCACGGCTCGGCGCCGCGCCTTTCTTCGTCATCGAGGCGGACGAGTACGACACCGCGTTCTTCGACAAACGAGCGAAGTTCGTCCATTACCGCCCGCGGACGCTGATCCTGAATAACCTCGAGTACGACCACGCCGACATCTATCCCGATGTCGCTTCCATCGAGCGGCAGTTTCATCACCTCGTGCGCACGGTGCCAGGCGGCGGCCGCATCCTGTGGAACGCGTCGGACGAGCGTCTGAAGGAGACACTTGCGATGGGTTGCTGGACGCCGTGCGAGGGCTTCGCCGGTCATGCTGTCCCGGAGGCCCACTGGGCCGGGCGCGCCACCGGCGGCGTGGAGGATTTCTCCCGCTTCGAAGTTCTCGAGCTCGGCCGTGCGCGGGGCACCGTGCAATGGGGGCTCATCGGTGCGCACAACATGGAGAACGCGCTCGCGGCAATCGCCGCCGCGCGGCACGCCGGCGTCACGGTCGAGCGCGCGATCGAGGCTCTGAATTCCTTCGCCGGAGTGGCGCGCCGGATGCAGCTTCGCGGCGAGGTGAATGGCGTGCGCGTGTACGATGATTTCGCTCATCATCCGACGGCGATCGCCACCACCATCGATGGATTGCGCCGGCGTGTCGGCTCGGCGCGGATCGTCGCCGTCCTCGAGCCCCGCTCCAACACCATGCGCATGGGCGTTCATCGCGACTCCCTCGCGGGGTCTCTCTCCGGCGCGGACGAGGTTTGGCTGTATACGCCCGCCGACCTCGGCTGGGATGCCGCAGCCGTACTCAGCGAGCTGGGCGGGCGGGGGCACGGGCGCAGCGAAGTGGGTACGCTCGCGCGGGATCTCGGGCAGACTCTGCGCCCGGGCGATCACGCGCTCATCATGAGCAACGGCGGCTTCGGCGGACTGCACGGCAAGCTCCTGGCGGAGCTCGGGCGGCCCGGTAGGGGTCAGGCGGGCGGCCAGGCGGCGGGCTAGGCGGCTACGCGCGAGCCGCCATACCGTCTCCGCCGCCGGATGTAGAACCGCGACAGGCCGACACCCAACACGACGGTCCAGCCGAGCACCAGCCAGCCGGTGAAGCCGTCATGGCGGCTGAGCAGGAACGCGAGCGCGGAATGGCGGTTCGGCTGCGACAGTCCGTGCATCACCAACATCACCCAGACCCAGCCGGCGTGCAGTCCCATCCCCGCCGCGATGTTACCGGTGATCGAGCGCACCAGCGCGAGCACCACTCCGACCGCCGTCAGGCAGAGGAAGGCATCGGCAATGCCCAGAGGATGGTCCAAAGACTGCAGTGTGCCGTGCAGGAGGGCCACACCGCTCCAGGCGGAGACCTGCGTGGCCGGAATGTGGAAGCTGCCGAGGAAATGTGTAAAGGCATACACGATGGAGGTCAGGATGATGGCGGCGGTGGTGCCGGACTCCCGCTGGATGCCGGCGAACATCGCCCCGCGCAGCGCGGTCTCCTCGATGAGAGCGACGGCGAGGCCGCTCGCCAGGCGCTTGCCGATGAGGGCGCCCAGCGCTCCAGCGTCCTTGCCAGCGGCCTGATGGAAATCGAGCAGTCCCAGGGCCGCCATGGATGCCGCCACGGCGCCCATGGTGACTGCGCCCAACGCGAGCCCGACCGCGAGCTCACGCAGGAAGATGCCGCGCGGCGCCCCGTAGCCGAGGCTGGCCCGATCCGCGAGCCGCAACCGGCGGGCCACCAGCAGGAACCCCAGCAGGAAGGCCAGCATTCCGATCCTCTCGCCGATGCGATGGAAGGGAAAGTCGAAATGCGGATGCAGCAGCAGCCACGCCGGATAGCTGAGCGCGGCCATCGCCGCGAGGCTCAGCGCGATCAACAGCAGAAACCAGGCGAAAGCGCGCATGCGGACAATCCGGGTATGGGGCGCGAAATGTACGGTTAAGCCGCCTTCGGGCGCAAATCCCGCGTAATACGGAAAAATAGCGCGAACGCGTAACCTCTTGCTCTGGTGGCGCCCACCACGGCCTTCTGACAATGCCCGCCAGCCATCACGGCAGCGGAGAACATCATGACGCAGACCAGGGCCAGACAGATTTTGCAGTCGCTCGTCCAGGGAATGGACCCCATCACGGGCGAGGAGTTGCCACATGAGACGGTGCTGCAGCACGCCGAAGTGCTGCGGGCGCTGCTCGCCGGGCTGTCCGCGCTGGAGGAGACGGCCGCGCGGGCGCACCGGCGTGCGCAGCTGCCCGATAATGTGGGTCAGACATGGACGACCGAGGAGGAAGGCAGGCTCGTCGCCGCATTCAAGAGCGGCGACTCACCCGTCACACTCGCCCGCCAGCACGGACGCACATTGCGCGCGATCGAGGCGCGTCTGGAGAAGCTCGGGCTCATCACCGCGGAGGAACGTACAACGCGCGGGGGCTTCACCGGAGTGTCCGAAGCGCCGCCACGACCGCGGATCGCACGCGGCGGTATACTGAGACGCAAGAGGGCGCAGCGCCGCTCCAGATGAGTCGAATATCGCGGCGGAATCCGCTCCCGTACCCCGTGTCGCAAGCCCGTTCAAATCCCGTCGTCATCTGGTTCGGCAGAGTCGGTGACATGATCATGCTGAGCGCGCTGCTCGAGATCCTCCACCGTCGCTTCGGCCAGCCATGCCGGATCATCGGCGCCGGCGCATGGACCGCCCAGATCTATCGCGCGCACCACGATGTAGCCGAAGTCATTTGTCTGGGTCGACACACGGCGTTCTTCCTCGACCGCGGCTGGTGGCGGGCCTGGCGCGCGCTGCGCGCCGATCCGGCCGCGCCCGTATATGTTTGCGAGGCCTTTCCGCGCAAGCTCCATCGCATCCGGCGCCTGTTGCGCTGGAGTGGCACACGGGCGAGCCGTTGCGTCTTCATGCAGGATGCCCTGGCGGCGGTGGAGGGGCCTGCGCCGGAGCACTGGGTGGACCGACTCGTGGCCCTTGGGCAGCGCACACCGGCGGCATTGCAGGCCGCGGATTTCCCATGGCCGGATCCGCCGCCCCACTGCGCGCCACGATTGACGGTGCCGCCGCAGGCGCGCGCGGAATGCGAGAAATGGCTCGCGGCGAGAGGTTGGCTTGGACGGCCGCTGGTATTGGTGCAGCCGGGGAATCGACGGACCATGCGGGGCGGGCAGTCACACTCCTCGCCCGAGGATTACAAGGCGTGGCCCGTCGATCGTTGGGCCGCGTTGTTGCGGCATGCTCACGGACGGATGCCCGAGGCTGTGATCATCCTGGTCGGAGCTCCGCAGGAAGAGGCTTTCCTGGAATTGATTCGGCAGCAGGCGAATCTGCCGCAAGTCAATGCCGCCGTCTTACCCCTGACGCAGCTCTTTGCGCTGTGCGCTCTTTCCCACAGCATGATCTCCGTGGACACGGGTCCGGCGCACGCCGCGGCGGCGATTGGATTGCCTCTGGTCGTGATCTTCGGCGCCGATCCACCGCAGGTCTGGAAGCCGCGCAGTGCCGTGGGATCGCCGGTGATCGGTGTCGGCGGGCCGCCAATGGCAACCCGCCTGGATCAGATCCCGGAGCGCATGGTGTTCGACGCCTGGTGCGGGCTGCTCGAGCGTCTGCTCTAGCCGCCGGCGAGCAGGCGCTCGAAATCCTCGGCAATGCGCTCGAGCGAGAATCGCGCGCAGGCCCACTCGCGCCCCGCCGCGCCCATGCGCCGCCGCCGCTCCGGATCCCGGGCGAGCGCGAGTATCGCGCCGGCGAGTCCCGCGGCATCGCCTGGTGGAACCCCGATGCCCGTGCTGTCGTTGACGAATGTCTCCGGCAATCCGCCCGCGAGGCTCGAGGCGACGGGGACGGCGGCCGCCTGTGCTTCGACGGAGACGCGTCCGAACGGCTCCGGGTAGAGCGAGGGCACCGCGAGAATGTCGAGCGCCGGATAAAGGGCCGCCATGTCGGCCTGCCAACCGAGGAAATGATGCCGGCTCCCGTCGGCAGAGCGGGTGATTCTCGCTCGCAGGGCGTCAGCGTCTTCGCCATCCCCGACCCACAACATCCGCGCGGAAGGGTCTGTCGCCAGAAACCGCTCGGCGGCATCGAGCAGCGTGAAGATCCCCTTCGCCTCGAGCATCCTACCAACATAACCGACCACGACGTCCGCGTCGCCGAAGCCGAGGCGGTCTCTGGCGCTTGCCCGTGCGGCCGCCGACGGTCGAAAGCGCCCGGTGTCGATCGGGTTGTATAGAACGGAGGCGCGCTCCACGCCCATGCCCTGCCGCTGGTAGTCGCGCCGGTGGAATTGCGATACCAGGATGAAGCGGTCGGTGCGCCGGGAGAGCAGGTCGCGCGAACGACGCCGGGCCGGCGCATCGTGCCAATGACGGAAGATCGCCACGCGGGCGCCGGTCAGGCTGCGCGCGGCGAGCAGCATCCGGTAGAACCGCGGGTCGTTGGAGATCATCCAGTCGGGCCGCTGGGTGATCGCCAGGCGCAGCAATGCGGCGGCGATACGCAACCCTCGGGATCGCCCGGGACCGATCGGCACCGTCGGCACACCCGCAGCGTACAGCAGGGCGGCGACCGGGCTGCCGGCGATCACCAGACAGCGAACGTCATGTCCCCGCCGCGCCATCGCGGTTGCCAGGGCGGCGATGTGCTGCTCGGTTCCGTAGCCGCGGATGCTGGATTCGGCGAACAGCAGTCTCATTGCTTGCGTTATACCCTATGCGCAATGATGGCGGCCATGAGCGCCGTTCTCTTCTACGATCCCGTGTGCGATCGCCCCTACGACAGCGAGACATTGCGGCGCCAGGCGATGGGCGGCACGGAGGCGACCGTGGTGCGGGTTGCCGACGCCCTGGAAGCGGTCGTCGTGCAACACAACCGCACGAGCGCGAGCGGACGCTATCTGCCGCCGCAGCGCGATCCGAAGGTCACCCGGGTGGTCGTCAATCGGGACGCGCGCGCATTGACGACCGTGCGCGAGCTCTACCCCAACGCGCGCGTGCACCTCTGGCTGCATGACCGGGTGAGGCCGCGCTCGACGCGGGCGAGGCGGCTGGCAGTGGATTCCAACACCATGCGCGAGCTGTCCGTGAAGGTGATCTGCGTTTCCGATACGCACCGCCGCGCGGTCGAAGCGGCGCTGAGTTGGATGGGCGCGGACGACCGAGTCTCGGCCTGCACCATCTACAATCCGGTGGACGATGGATTGCAGCCCGACGGCTCGCCGATCGATGAGCGCAAGCTCGTGTTCCTCTCCTCTCCCAACAAAGGGTTGAGATTCACTCTGGATGCGTTTGGCGCCATTCGCCGCGCACTGCCCGACATGCGGCTCGTCGTGGGCAATCCGGGCTACAAGGCGGGGGATGCCGCGCGGCTGGATGGTGTCGAGCACCTCGGCCCGCAGCCGCAGCAGCGCATCCATGCCGAGGTGCGCACGGCGCTATGCACCTTTTTTCCCAACTTCGTGATCCCCGAGACTTTCGGCCTCGTGTTTGCGGAGTCGCGGGCGCTCGGCACGCCGGTCCTCACACATGACTGCGGCGCCGCGCGCGAGGTTCTCGCGGATCCCGCGCAGGTGTTGCCGGTGACGGCGGCCAAGCGCGCGTATGAAGCGCTGCTGAGCAACTGTCCGAGCGGCTGGCGCCGCTGGCCTGCGCGCATGGCAGGTGGGCTGGGCCTCTTCGACATTTACGTGGAGCGTATCCGGGCCTGGCGGGCGGGAGCGCGACCGGTGACCGGGCCCGACCCGCGCTTCCGTATCTCGGCCGTGCGACTGCGCTGGCAAGAGGTGCTGAGGTAATTTTCCAAGTACCATAGGCGCATGGTCGCCCGACCTCTGCATCCCATCGCCATCAAGCTCGGCCGTATAGGAGATATGGTCATGTTGACGGCCGCGCTGCGGCTGTTGCATGAGCGTTACGGCAGACCGTGTTATGTCGTGGGAGCGGACAGCTGGTCGCCCGATATTTTCCTCGGCCTGCGCGAAGTCGCCGAGTGCCGGCCGCTGCCGCGCAAGGCGCCCACTTTTTTCGGGCTCGCCTGGCTGCACGTGCTGCGTGCCTTGCGCGAAAGCGCGCCCGGCCCGGTTTATGTCTTCGAGCATCATCCTGGACAGGTGCGCAGAATCCGGCGTCTGCTGCGCCTGAGCGGCATCGACACGCGCCGGTGTCTCTTCATCGACGAGGAGCCGGGAAGAGACTTTCCTTGGCTCGACGCGCTGCTGCGCTTCGCGCGCCGCACGCCACCCGCGCTCAGCGCCGCCGACTATCCGCAGCCGACGGCTCGACGCGTGTGGTCGCCCCGTCTGCGGGTCCTGGAGGCGGAGAGGGCCGAGCGCGACGAGTGGCTGCGCTCGCGAGGCTATCGGGGCGAGCCGCTCATCCTCGTGCAGCCGGGCAACCACCGCACGATGGGACGGCGGCGGTCGAAAAAATGGCGCGGCCGCGACGATAAGGTCTGGCCGGTAGAGCGTTGGGTGCAACTGCTGCACGCGCTCCACCGCCGAATGCCGGAGGCCATGCTCGTGCTCCGGGGTGCCGCGGCGGAGATGTCGCTTCTCGAATCGATCCGCAGGGCCGCGGCGCTCTCGTGCGTCACCTCGGCCAGTACCGCGTTGCGACCTCTCCTTGCGCTGTGCGAGGTCGCCCACAGCATGATTGCCGCGGATTCCGGTCCGGCGCACGCGGCGGCCGCGCTCGGGGTGCCGCTGGCCGTCCTCTACGGCACGCAATCGTCGAAGGTCTGGTTACCTCGCAGCGCTACCGGATCGCCCGTGGTGGCAGTGGGCGGACCCCCGCGGCTCGAGCGCGCGGAGCAGATTTCCGTCGCGGCCGTGTTCGAGGCTTGGTGCAGCCTCACCGATGCCGCCTCTCAGGCGGCGGCCCAAGTGGATTTCGACCCGCCGCCGGCACCGGCGTCGATCCACACGATGTCGGTGAGGATGGACCCGTCGGCCTTCAGCTCGAGCGTGCGGTAGCCCGGCGAGCGACGGTCCAATGCGAATTGCTCCGCGTGGGGCAGGAATTGCGCGCAAGTGGAGGGCGTCGCGAGCAGCCGTACACCCTTGCGCAACGCGTCGTAGCCCTGATGCACGTGGCCCCAGACGATGCCGCGAACGTTGGGATGCCGATCGATGACGTCGAGAAATTCCTCAGCATTCTGCAGGCCGACACGGTCGAGCCAACGGCTGTCCATCGGCACCGGATGGTGATGCAGACACACCAGCGCATGCCGTTGCGGCGCGCCGGCGAGCGCCGAATGCAATGCCGACAAGCTGTCGGCGCTGAGACGTCCGGCGGCGGATCCTCGAATGGTGCTGTCGAGGAGCACGATGCGCCACATCCCCAGATCCACGGTCCCGCCGACGACGAAGGGCGCACGGTCGAGCTCACGACGCATCGCCTCCGGCTCGTCATGATTGCCGGGCAGGCAGAGCACGGGCAGGCGCAGCGCGGCGAAAATGCGCCGGAAATGGGCGTATCCCGCGGGGTCGTCCTGGACCAGATCGCCCGTGACCAGCACCGCATCCGGCGGCCAATCACGCTGCCGCGCGTTGGCGAGCGTTGCCTCGAGCGAGGGCAGTGTCGCAATGCCACGCAGCAGCTCGCCCTCGCCGCCATAGAGATGTGGGTCCGTGAAGTGGGTCAGACGTACGACGCTCATTGCCATTGCGGAAGGGTAGCAGAGAGCCGCTCGACTGCAGTGAACTGAGTCGCGCGCCTCGGGGGCGAGTGCCCCTCGCCGGCGCGAGAGTCCGGGAAAAGCCCTTAAACTGTGATGGCGGCCAACCGAACATAAGCCAGTGTCGGGTGTATGCGACGCATGCCATTGCCCGATCCAGGGATGAAACAGATGTCCACATGCTGGGATGCGCTGCGCCACCGCAAGGCAGGTTTGCCTCGCGGCCGGCGCAGAGCCGGGGCGGCAATGGCGCCGCAGCCCATGCCGCGATTGAGCCTCGGCGGCGTCTGATGGACAATGCGCCCGTTCCCAGTGCATTTCCTTACCCGCGGGGCGGATCTCACAACCGTGAGGGATCGCGCCCTCGCCGCGCGCGGCCGGCGGGCCGCACAAAGGGCCGTATGACCACACGACGTGAGCTCGCCAACTGCATTCGCGCTCTCTCGATGGACGCCGTGCAGCGCGCCAATTCCGGGCATCCCGGGATGCCCATGGGCATGGCCGACATCGCCCAGGTGCTCTGGTGTGACTTCCTCAAGCACAACCCCGGCAACCCCCGGTGGGCCGACCGCGACCGCTTTCTGCTCTCGAACGGCCACGGGTCGATGCTGCTCTATTCGCTCCTGCATCTCACCGGCTATCCGCTGTCGCTGGAGGAGATCAGGAAGTTCCGTCAGCTCGGCAGCCATACGGCGGGCCACCCGGAGCATGAGCCGGCGCTGGGCATCGAGACGACCACCGGCCCGCTTGGCCAGGGGCTGGCCAACGCGGTCGGCATCGCACTGGCGGAGCGCATGTTGGCGGCGCGGTTCAATCGCCAGGGCTTCCCTCTCGTCGATCACTACACGTATGTGTTCTGCGGCGATGGATGTCTGATGGAAGGCATCTCGCACGAGGCCTGCTCCCTGGCCGGTACGCTCGGTCTCGGCAAGCTCATCGCGTTTTACGACGACAACGGGATTTCGATCGACGGCAAGGTGGAGGGTTGGTTCACCGACGATACGCCGAAGCGCTTCGAGGCCTATGGCTGGCATGTCGTGCCGAGTGTCGACGGGCATGATGCGGAAGCGATTGCCGCCGCGATCCGCGCCGCCCGTGCAGAGACCACTCGCCCCTCGATGATCTGTTGCCGGACCATCATAGGCTGGGGCGCGCCGCACAAGCAGGGGACTCACGAGTCGCACGGCGAAGCGCTGGGCGCGGATGAAGTGGCGGCCACTCGCAAGGCACTCGCCTGGCTCCACGAGCCGTTCGTCATTCCCGATGGGCTGCGCGCGGCGTGGGACCATCGCGACCGCGGCGCCGCCGCGGAGTCGGCCTGGCAGGAGCTGCTGACGCGCTATCGCGCTGCGCACCCGGAGCTCGCGCGCGAGCTCGAGCGCCGAATGCGCGGCGAGCTGCCCGACAACTGGCGGGAGACGGTATCGCAGGCGTTGGCCGCCGGGCTCGCGCAGACGGCGCCGCAGGCAACGCGTCAGTCCTCGCAGGCCACTCTCAACGTGATCGCGCCGATGATCCCCGAGATCTTCGGCGGGTCCGCCGATCTCACCGGCTCCAACAACACCAAGTTCAAGGGCGCGTGTGAGTTCGACGCGGAGGAAGCCAGCGGCAACTACCTGCATTACGGCGTGCGCGAGTTCGGCATGACCGCGGTGATGAACGGTATCGCCCTGCACGGCGGCTTCCTGCCCTACGGCGGCACATTCCTCGTCTTCTCCGATTACGCCCGCAATGCGGTGCGCCTCGCCGCGCTCATGAGCACGCGCGCGGTGCTGGTGTACACCCACGATTCGGTCGGTCTCGGGGAAGATGGACCCACGCACCAGCCGGTCGAGCATCTCACCAGCCTGCGGGCCATGCCGAACATGTGCCTCTGGCGGCCCTGCGATGCGTTCGAGACAGCGGTGGCGTGGACTGCGGCCGTCGAGCGCCGCGGGCCCACGGCCCTGGTGCTCACCCGCCAGGCTCTGCCCCAGCAGCCGCGCACGGCGCAGCAGCAGGCGAGCGTTCGTCGCGGCGGATACATCCTGATCGATTGCGAGGGCATCCCGGAGTGCCTGGTGATCGCCACGGGCTCGGAGGTCTCCATTGCCGCTCAGGCAGTGAATGGGCTGAACGCCGGCGGCCGGCGAGTCCGGCTTGTGTCCATGCCTTCGACCGAAGTGTTCGAGGCTCAGGATGCGGCTTACCGGGAGAGCGTGCTGCCCCGCTCGGTCCGCCGCAGGCTGGCGGTGGAGGCCGGCGCCACGCTATCTTGGTGGCGCTACGTCGGCAACGAGGGCCGGGTGATCGGCATCGATCGCTACGGGGCCTCCGGCAAGGGCGGCGAATTGCTGGCGCACTTCGGCTTCACCGCCGAGCACGTGAGCCACGGAGTGAGCGCGCTCCTCGAGTCCATGCCATAGTACGCGTTTCGTTCCTCCCGGCGCGAAGCGCCGGTGGCAATGCAAAGCGGGCCAGGGCCGTTCCCTGGCCCGCGGCGAAATGTGTAGGGTCTTGCGGAAATCGTCTCGACGATTTCCGCCAATGAACGATGGGCCGGGGCCGTTCCCTGGCCCGCGGCGAAATGCGTAGGGTCTTGCGGAAATCGTCTCGACGATTTCCGCCAATGAACGATGGGCCAGGGCCGTTCCCTGGCCCGCGGCGAAATGTGTAGTGTCTCGCGGAAATCGTCTCGATGATCTCCGCCAAATGAACGAGGGTTGTCCATGCCAATCAAGGTGGGAATCAATGGCTACGGCCGCATCGGCCGCAACGTTCTGCGCGCGCTCTACGAGGGCCGCCGCACCGGGGAAGTGCAAATCGTCGCCCTGAACGATCTCGGCGATGCCAAAACCAATGCGCACCTGACGCGCTATGACACCGTGCACGGCAAATTCGACAGCGAGGTGAAAGTCGACGGGGACGCGATGGTCGTGAATGGCGACCGGATCAAGGTACTCGCCGAGCGCGATCCGGCGAAGCTTCCGTGGGGCGACCTCGGTGTGGAGTACGTTTTCGAGAGCACGGGCCTCTTTACCAGCAAGGCCAAGGCCAGCGCCCACCTGAAGGGCGGGGCGAAGCGCGTCATCATTTCCGCGCCGGGTGGCGAGGATGTGGACGCCACGATCGTCTACGGCGTCAACCACAATGTCCTGCGCAGCGATTTCACCGTCATTTCAAACGCCTCCTGCACCACGAACTGCCTGGTCCCGGTGGTCAAGGTGTTGCACGACAAGATCGGCATGGTCAACGGCATCATGACCACGATCCACTCGTACACGAACGACCAGGTGCTGACTGACGTTTACCACTCCGACCTGCGCCGCGCGCGCTCCGCGACGATGTCGCAGATTCCGACCAAGACGGGTGCCGCCGCGGCCGTTGGCCTGGTGCTTCCGGAGTTGAAGGGCAAGCTCGATGGTTACTCCATCCGCGTGCCGACCATCAACGTATCGCTGGTCGATCTCACCTTCACGGCCAAGCGCCCCACGACGGTGGAGGAAGTGAACAAGCTGATGCGCGAGGCGGCGGCCTCCGGTCCGCTGCAGGGCGTGCTCGCCTACAACGACGCGCCGCTGGTCTCGAGCGACTTCAACCACGACCCGCATTCGTCGATCTTCGACGCTACGCTGACCAAGATCATCGATGGCACCCTGGTCAAGGTGTTCGCCTGGTACGACAACGAGTGGGGCTTCTCCAACCGCATGATCGACACGACGCTCGCCTGGGCCAAGGCATCATGAAGGTCCTGCGCATGACGGACATGGACCTGCGCGGCAAGCGGGTCCTGATCCGGGAGGATCTCAACGTCCCGGTCCAGGATGGCGCCGTCACCAGCGATGCGCGGATCCGCGCTTCGCTGCCGACGATCCGTTACGCGCTCGATCAGGGCGCCAAGGTCTTCATCCTGTCGCATCTCGGGCGTCCCCAGGAGGGCAAGCTCGATGAGGCACTGTCGCTTAAACCCGTCGCAGGACGGCTCTCGGAGCTGCTCGGCAAGGCCGTGCCGCTGCGGCGCGACTGGCTGGACGGAGTCGATTGCGAAGCCGGGACGGCGGTGCTCTGCGAGAACGTGCGCTTCAACAAGGGTGAGAAGAAGGACGATCCGACGCTCGCGCGCAGGATGGCCGACCTTTGCGAAGTCTTCGTGATGGACGCGTTCGGCACCGCACATCGGGCCGAGGCCAGCACGCATGGCGTCGTGAAATTCGCCAAGAGCGCGTGCGCGGGCCCGCTGCTGGTGGGCGAGCTCGAGGCGCTCGAGCGCGCGCTCGAGAAGCCCTCGCGGCCGCTCGTCGCGATCGTCGCCGGCTCGAAGGTGTCGACCAAGCTCACGGTGCTCGAGTCGTTGCTCGCCAAAGTCGACAAGCTGATCGTGGGCGGCGGCATCGCCAACACCTTCCTGGCGGCCACCGGCGTTGCCGTGGGTAAATCCCTCTACGAGGCGGACCTCCTCGACATCGCTCGCCGCCTGATGGAGCAGGCGCGCGCTCGCGGCGCGGAGATTCCGCTGCCGACGGACGTCGTGGTCGCCAAGGAGCTCGCGGCGACCGCGCACGCCGATGTGCGTCCAATCCACGAGGTACGCCCGGAGGAGAGGATTCTGGACATCGGCCCGGACACCGCGGATCGGCTGAGCGGCATGCTGCAGTCGGCGGGCACCATCATCTGGAACGGACCGGTCGGAGTGTTCGAGTTCGAGCAGTTCGGCGAGGGCACGCGCGCCATCGCACAGGCGATCGCGCGCAGCAAGGCATTCTCACTGGCTGGCGGCGGCGACACGCTGGCGGCCATCGAGAAGTACGGGGTCGAGGATGGGATTTCCTACATCTCCACGGGCGGCGGCGCCTTCCTCGAGTTCGTGGAAGGCAAGACCCTGCCCGCCGTAGCCGCCCTCGAGGAGCGCGCAAGCGGCTGACCCATGCTGAGACGAACGAAAATCGTGGCAACCGTCGGTCCGTCGACCGACGACATCGCTGTCTTGACGGACATGATGCGCGCCGGCCTGGACGTCGTGCGGCTCAACGCCTCCCACGGGACGGTGGAGGATCGGCGGCGGCGCCTGGCACTGGTGCGCGAAGCTGCCCGGCGGGCCAACAAATGCGTCGGAGTCCTTCTGGACCTTGGCGGGCCGAAAATCCGCATCGAGAGCTTCCGTGACCACAAAGTCATGTTGCAGGAAGGGCAGGCCTTCGCGCTCGACACGGCGCTCGATCCGAAGGCGGGCACCGCCGAAGAGGTGGGCTGCGCCTACAAGGACCTCCCGAAAGATGTCAGCGCGGGCGACACGCTGTTGCTCGGTGATGGACAGATCGTGCTGGGGGTCGAGCGCGTCGGCGGGACGAGAATCGAGACGCGCGTGCGCGTCGGCGGCGAGCTGTCGGATCGCAAGGGCCTGAACCGCCAGGGCGGCGGTATTTCCGCACCGGCGATCTCGGACAAGGACCGGGAGGATATCCGCTTCGCGGCCCAGGAGCAGGTCGACTACTTGGCCGTCTCATTCGCGCGCGATGCCGCCGATATCGAGCAGGCCCGGACGCTGGTCCGCCAAGCAGGCGGCGACGCCCGTATCGTGGCCAAGGTGGAGCGGCACGAAGCCGTCAGCAACCTGCCGGGTATCATCGAAGCGACGGATGTCGTCATGGTGGCTCGCGGCGATCTCGGCGTCGAGATGGGTTACGCCGAGCTGACAGGCTTGCAGAAGACGATCATCCATCAGACCCGCAGCAAGAACCGGGTGGTGATCACCGCCACCCAGATGATGGAGTCGATGATCCAGAATCCGGTGCCGACGCGCGCGGAAGTCAGCGACGTGGCCAACGCAGTCATGGATGGCACGGATGCCGTGATGCTGTCCGCGGAGACCGCCGCGGGCCGCTATCCGGTCAAGGCCGTGGAGGCGATGGCACAGGTCATCGAGGGCGCGGAAAAATACCAGCTCACCCACAGCCGGACCCGCCACCGCACGGAGGGCCATTTCAGAGGGTCGGAGGAAGCGATTGCCATGGCCGTCATGTACACGGCCAATCACCTGAAGGTGCGCGCCATCGTCGCCCTGACGGAGTCGGGGGCCACACCCCTCTGGATGTCGCGAATCCGTTCCGATATTCCCATCTATGCCTTCACGCGGCACGAGCCCACGCGCCGCCGGGTCACGATCTACCGGGGCGTGTATCCGGTCATCTTCGATGTGACTTCCTCCACGTCGACCGGGGCGCTCTACGGGGCTCTCTTCTCGCGCCTGCTCGAGCTCGACCTGGTCAAGCGCAAGGATCTGGTGATCCTCACCAAGGGCGAGCTGTCGGGCGTCCAGGGCGGCACGAACTCCATGCAGATCCTCCAGGTCGCTTAGCAGCCCGACTACTGAGCAGCCCGACTACTGGCGGCGTGCGAAAGCAAATCAGTGAGCGGCCCAGGCCGCCCCTGGGCCGCGGATGGGATTCGAGCCAGAGGGCTGGCCGCGCAAATCGCCAGGAGCGCTTTACCCGGCGCATCCTTGCGCCCCGGCCCTGCGGGGCTGCCTGGCTTTACACCAGGCGTTCAAAATCGCTCCATGCGATTTTTGCCCCAATGGACGAGCCTGGCCGCGTAAAGCGCCGGAAGCGATTTACGCCAATGGACGAGAGCTGGCCCGGCCAGTGGTTAGGCTTGTAATCTAGACGGGATGGACGGGCCCGTCGAAGTCGCGCGAAAACCTCAGGCACGGCCGACCGTCGGACTGGTGCTGACCGGCGGGGGCGCCCGCTCGGCCTATCAGGTCGGCGTGCTGCTCGCCCTGGCCGAGCTGCTGCCGCGCGCGCGTAATCCCTTCCCGGTGATCGTGGGCACCTCCGCGGGCGCAGTGGCGGCCTGCGTGCTCGCGGCCGAGGCACATCGCTGGCGGCGCGCCGTGGCTGGCCTGGAGCGCGTCTGGGCGAATTTCCGTACCGGCCAGGTCTTCCACGTGGACCCGGTGCACATGCTGCGCTCGGGCACCCATTGGCTGCTCGCGCTGCTTTCCGGCGGGCTCGTGCTCTCGCCGCCCAAGGCACTGCTCGACAACAGCCCGCTGCGCCAGCTCCTGGCGACCCACGTGGATTGCACGAGCATTCATCGCAGCATCAGGCGCGGACATCTGCTGGGCTTCGCGCTCTGCGCGACCAGTTACGCCAGCGGGCAGTCGGTCGCGTTCTTCGACGGGCGGGACTCGATTCCCGAGTGGACACGCTCACAGCGGATCGGCCGGCGCACGGAGCTGACGCTCGATCACCTGATGGCGAGCGCCGCGATTCCACTGCTCTTCCCGCCGATGTGCATCGGCCGGGAGTACTTCGGCGACGGCGCCATGCGCCAGTTGAATCCCTTGAGTCCCGCCATCCATCTGGGCGCCGACCGGCTGCTGATCATCGGGGTACGGGCCCGCCAGGGGGGCGGCGTTGGCGCCGGCAGTGGCACCAGCCGCATCATGCCGACGCCGGGTGAGGTGCTCGGCTACATGATCGATACGCTTTTCACGGACCAGATCTACGGCGACCTGGAGCAGATCGAGCGCATCAATCAGCTGGTGCACGAGGCGCCGTTCGCGGCTCGCGGTCTCAGGCACGTCGACACGCTGATGCTCGCTCCGAGCATCGATCCGCGCGAGATCGCGGGGCGGTATACGGCTGACATGCCTCGCAGCCTGCGGGCTCTGCTACGCGTCATCGGCGGACGGGATGTGTCGGGATACCAGCTTGCGAGCTATCTCATGTTCGAGGCGGGATATACCCGGGCGCTGATCGAGCTCGGCTATCGGGATGCCATGGAGGCGAGGGCGGCGCTGGTCGCCTTCATGAGCGGCGAGCGGCTGCCGCCCGTCATGACCGCCGCCGGCGTGGCCCAGGCGACTTGAAGTGCGCTGCGCGAGGACGCGCCGAAATCCGGCTATTCAGCCTTCAGACTCGTATGGCGCGAAGTCACGGTGGGGAAATCCGCGGCGAACTGCGCCACCAGCTTGTCGACGATGTAGACGGAGCGATGTTGCCCGCCGGTGCATCCGACCGCCACGGTGAGATATCCGCGATTGCTCGCGACGTACTCGGGAATCCGTGCACGGATGAACTGCGCGATATCAGCGATGAGCGCTGCCACGTCGGTCTGTCCCTCGAGGAAACGGATGACTTCGGCATCACGTCCCGTGAGGCCGCGCAGCGCCGGCTCCCAATACGGGTTCGGGAGCGACCGCGCGTCGAACACGAAGTCGGCGTCCCCGGGGATGCCGTGCTTGAAGCCGAATGACTCGAAGGTCAAGGAGAGCCGGCCCGCGTGCGGCTCTCCGAGCCGTTGCTTGATGAGGTCCCGCAGCGCATGCACGCCCAGCCGGGACGTGTCGATGACGAGATCGGCCGCATAGATGATGGGCTCCAGGAGCTGACGCTCCATCGCGATCGCCGCGCGCAGGTCGACGTCATGGCGGCTCATCGGATGCTTGCGGCGCGTCTCCGCGAACCGGCGCAGCAGCTCTTCGTCCGTGGCGGTCAGGAAGATGACTTCGCACTCGATCCCGCTGCGGCGCAGCTCGTCCGTGAGCCGCGGAACAGTGGCGATCTCCGCCGCAGTGTTGCGCGCGTCGAGGCCGACCGCCGCGCGCTCGTAGGTGCGCTCGGGGCTGCGCACGGCGTGGGAGATGAAGGGCTTGAGCAGTGCCGCGGGGATGTTGTCGACGCAGTAGAACTCCAGATCCTCGAGCATGTGCAGAGCCACGCTCTTGCCGGAGCCGGACAATCCGCTGAGAACGACGATGCGCACGGCGGCACTGCTCTGTCGTCTATGGTGCCGCGGGCATCAGGCGCGCAGCGCCCTGCCCTCGACCGCGTGATGGTCCGTCATCTTCTCCTTGTGCTTCTTGAGGCACCGGTCCAGCTTGTCGGCGAGGAGGTCGATGGCGGCGTACATGTTCTCCTCGGTGGCGTCAGCATGGATCGAGTTGCCGCTCACGTGCAGTGTCGCCTCGGCCTTTTGTCGCAGTTTCTCCACCGTCAGGACGCAATGCACGTCGATGACTTGTTCGAAATGCCGTCCGATGCGCTCGAGCTTTTTCTCGACGTACCCTCGCAGGGCGGCGGTGACCTCGACGTGGTGGCCGGTGACGTTGAGCTGCATAGGCGTCTCCTTCTCACGTAGTGGGGCTGACATCATCTCAATCACTCGAATCACATCTGGCCCAGGCCCGCCCGCCGGCGCTCGTTGGAGGGTGGAATGCCCATCGCCTCACGGTATTTCGCGACGGTGCGGCGTGCGACCGGAATGCCTTCCGCCGAGAGGAGCTCCGCGATGCGGCCGTCGCTGAGCGGCGAGTCCGCACCCTCGTCCTTGACGAGCTTCCTGATCTTGGCGCGGATGGCGGTCGAGGACGTGCCGGATCCGTCGGCGCCCTCGACATGACTGGAAAAGAAATAGCGCAGCTCGAAGACACCGCGCGGGGTGTGCATGTACTTGCCGGAAGTGACGCGGGAGATGGTCGACTCGTGCATGCCGATCGCCTCGGCGATGTCTTTGAGGATCATCGGCCGCATGTGCTCCTCGCCGTGCTCGAGGAAGGCGGTCTGGCGCTCGACAATGGAACGGGCGACCTTGATCAGCGTCTCGTGCCGGATCTCCAGGCTCTTCAGCAGCCAGCGCGCTTCCTGCAGCTGCGCCCGCATGGTGGCGTGGCTGGCATTGCGCCCTATGAGGCTCGCATAGCTCTGGTTGAGGCGCACACGCGGCAGGGTGGCCGCGTTGATTTCCACCGCCCACCCGTGCTCAGTCCGTCGCACGAACACGTCTGGAACGACGTACTCCGCCGAGCCGGCGCTCACCGTGGCGCCGGGCCGCGGGTGGCAGGAGCGCACGAGCGCGAGCGCGCAGGCGAGCTCCTCATCGCTGGCCCGCAGCTCCCTTTTCACGACCGCGAGCTCCCGGCCGGCGATGCGCTCGAGATGATGCCGGGCGATCTCGATCGCGGCATTGAATCCGGGGATCGCCGCATCGAGCTGGCGCAGTTGCAGCTCGATGCACTCGCCGACGGAGCGCGCGCCGACTCCCGGCGGGTCCAGCGCCTGGACGCCGGTAAGCGCAGCCGCGACCTCGGCCGGCTCGCAGTGGACCTCCGGCCGCAGCGTGTTGGCGATCTCTTCCAGCGGCTCCGTCAGGTAGCCATCGTCACTGATGGCATCGACGATGGCGCGCGCGATCGCCAGCTCCCGCGGATCGAGCTTCGCGAGCTCCAGCTGCCAGAGAAGATATTCCTGCAGGGACTGTCCCGCCGAGTCGGCGAATTCCTGCTGCCGATCATCCTCATCGCCGCTCCAGGGGGCCTCGGCGGGCCCGACACTGTGATCGCCCCAGCCCTCGTCCAGCACCTCGACGGCGCTCTCGCGCGGGCCTTCCTCGGGGGTGTGGGCGGGCTCCGGTGCCGCCGCGTGTTCCAGGGTACTGCCCTCGAGGCCTTCCTCATGGCCGTCGTCCATCGGCTCCAGCATCACGTTGGTCTCGAGGAGCTCGCGAATGTGCGCTTGCAGCTCGAGGGCGGGCAACTGCAGGAGCCGGATCGCCTGCTGCAGCTGCGGGGTCATCGTCAGTTGCTGACCCAGCTTGAGCTGCAGGGAGGGTTTCAGCATGCGGGCACGGGGGTGGCCTTAAGCCTTCCTAGAGTAAGTCTCTGATCTTGCACAGTTTATCAGAAGGGCCGAGGTCCTTCAGAGCCGGAACGATTCGCCCAAGTACACCTCACGTACTTGGGGGTTGGCAAGGATTTCTTCCGCACTTCCTTGGGCGATCACGGTGCCCTGATTGACGATGTAGGCCCGGCCGCAGACCCCCAGCGTCTCGCGCACGTTATGGTCAGTGATCAGCACGCCGATGCCGCGGCTCGTCAGCTCGCGGATGATGCGCTGGATGTCGAGCACCGACAGCGGATCCACACCGGCGAACGGCTCGTCCAGCAGCATGAAGCGCGGCTCCGCCGCGAGGGCCCGCGCGATCTCCACGCGCCGCCGCTCGCCTCCGGAGAGCGACAGCCCGAGGCTGCGGCGCACGTGCCCGATGCGCAGCTCCTCGAGCAGCTCCTCGAGGCGCTGCTCGCGCGCCGCCCGTTCCAGGTCGCTCCGTGTCTCCAGGATGGCGAGGACGTTGTCTTCGACCGACAGCTTGCGGAAGACGGATGCTTCCTGCGGCAGGTACCCGAGCCCGAGCTGCGCTCGCCGATGCATCGGCAGGAGTGTCAGATCAGTCTCGCCCAGGTGGATGCGGCCGGCATCGCAGGCGACGAGCCCGACGATCATATAAAAGGCCGTCGTCTTGCCCGCGCCGTTGGGTCCGAGGAGACCCACCACTTCGCCGTTCGAGACCTCGAGGCTGAGATTGCGGACGACCTGACGCGACTTGTAGCTCTTCGCGAGCCCGCTGGCGCGCAGTGTCGTCATGAATGGATCGCCCCGGCGGCGGGGGGGTGTGTCTGCGGGGGCGGGGGAGGTGGCCCCGCGGCATGCGGCGGCTCTGCGGGATTCGGCGGCCCTGCTACATGCTGCGGCGCCGGCACCTGCCGTGACCCCGCGGCATCCGGCGGGCTCGCGCCCTTGCCCTGTTGCGGCGGGCTCTTCTTCGGCAGGGTCTGCGGCGTGATGGTGATGTGCACGCCCTGGCTGCCGCCGGGCGAGGTTGCCTGGACCTTCTGCTCGCGGATGTCGTAGGAGATGGAGGGTCCGCTCATCTCGTTGCGGCCGTCCGACAGCCAGGCGTCGTTGGTCAGAAGGACCGTGCCCCCGTCCACGTCATACACGATCTGATCCGCATGGCCCTTGGCCAGGCCGAGGTTGTCCGCGCGCTGTTGCTCGAATTCCGCCGGATTGCCGGTCACCGTCGCCCGCACGATACGGTTGTCACGAACTTCGACGGTCGCCTGGTCGGAGCGCAGATTGCCGCTCGGCTGCGCCTCGATCCGCACGTTGCCCTGCAAAGTCCAGCGGCTGTCCTGACAGTTCATGCAGGTGAACTGCGCGTGGTCGGCCCGGACCTTGGTGTTGCCTTGAGAGAGAACGATGCTCCGGCACACCGTGGCGTGAGTCTTGTAGTTCGAATCGCAGGAGGCGGCGTCGAATTGATACGGTTGCTGCGGATTGATGATCAGCGCTTTCGCCGGTGCGGCGCCGGCGTGCGGCGCGACGGGAGCGGCCTCGGCATGGGCTGCGAGCGGTGCGAGCGCCAGATAGAGCAGACAGAGACTATTTCGAGAAGGTGCCATGTACGGCGGATTCTAAATGGACGCGGTCGTCCTTCAAATTGGCGGTGAGTCCGGTGGAGCTCAGATCCTGCCCCGCCCAATGCATCTGCACCGGCTCCCGGGTGCTGACGATATCGGTGTGGATGTCGACCGACAGCGCGGCGGTGGTGATCTGCGCGGGCTGGGAGGCGAGTGTGCCCGCGGCGTGCACGTTGCCCGAGAGCCGCACCTGTCCCGACGACTGCTCGAGCTCGCCTCGATCGGCGGTGGCGGTCCACTGATCCCCTTCGGGGTCGCGGAAGCTCATGTGCACCTGCGTGAGCTGCACCTGATCCTCGTTCGGCAACTGGCGGATGGTCGCCGCGTTCAGGGTGTAGAGCGGCAGCCCGTCCGCGCCGGTCTCGACGAGTCTGGCGTCCTGAGCCGAATACCCTTCGTCCCAGCTGCTTCCCTCCACGGTCGTTGCCGCCGGCGTCGTGTCCTGCTGCCGGGAGAGGAGGACGGAGGCGACGATCACCGCGACGATGGTCAGGATGGCAAACAGGCGGTAGATCACGGGATCGTAGCGGCGCGCCGGCGCGCCTCCAGGAGATAGTCGCAAACCTCGCGCACCGCTCCGTTGCCTCCGGGGAGTCGGGTAACCACGTGCGCGGAGCTCCGCGCCTGCGGATGAGCATCGGCGACCGCGAAGGAGAGGCCTACCTCGCGCATGAGCGGCACATCGGGCAGGTCGTCGCCCACGCATGCGCAGGCGTTGGCGGGCACCCGGAGCCGGCTGCGCAACCGCAGGAAGGCCGCGAGCTTATCCTCTACGCCCTGTACGAGGTGACGCACGCCCAGCTCGCGACACCGCCTCGAGGTCATGGCGGAGCGCCTGCCGGAGATGACGGCCACCGTAATGCCGGCGGCGGCGATCAGTTTCAGCCCCAGCCCGTCGCGCACGTGGAAGGCTTTCAGCGCCTCGCCTCGCGCACCATAGTAGAGGCGGCCGTCCGTCAACACTCCATCTACATCGAGCACCAGGAGGCGCACTCGAGCGGCGGCGGCGGTCCGCGGACTCGCGGTCGCGGCGCTCACACGACGCCGGCCCGGAAAAGATCGTGCACGTTGAGGGCGCCGACCAGGCGACCCTGCTCATCGGCTACCGGGAGCGCCGTGATGCGGTGCACCTCCATCAGGTGCACGGCCTCCGCCGCGAGGTCATCGGGGGAGATGGTCTTGCAGGGCGAAGTCATCACCTGGCTCATGAGCGCACCGTGGACGTCGGCCTGGCGGTCGAGAGCGCGGCGCAGGTCGCCGTCGGTGAATACGCCGAGAATCCGGTCGCCCTCATCCACGATGACCGTCATGCCGAGCCCCTTGCGCGACATCTCGAGCAGGCCCTCGCCGAGCCGCGCCTTCGGACCGACACGCGGCAACGCCTCGCCGGTGCGCATGAGCGCTTCCACGTGCAGCAGCAACTGTCGTCCCAGAGCGCCGCCCGGATGGGAGCGCGCAAAGTCCTGCTTGGTGAACCCGCGGGCCTCGAGAACCGCGACGGCCAGCGCATCTCCCATGGCCAGCGTTGCGGTCGTGCTCGCGGTGGGCGCCAGGTTGAGCGGGCAGGCCTCTTCCGGGACGCTGACATCGACCACGACTGTGGCTGCCCGGCCTAGCGTCGAATCCGTCTTCCCGGCCATCACGATCAGCGGCACCGCAAGACGCTTCAGGTGTGGCAGTAACAGAAGCAGCTCCGGTGTCTCGCCGGAGTTCGAGAGCGCGAGCACCGCGTCACCGCGAGTAATCATGCCGAGGTCGCCATGACTGGCTTCGGCGGGATGCAGGAAAAACGCCGGAGTCCCCGTGCTGGCCAGCGTCGCTGCCACCTTGCGCGCGACGTGACCGGATTTGCCCATCCCGGTGACGACCACTCGACCCTCGCAGTCCAGGCAGACCCTGCAGGCGGCGGCAAACCGGCCATCGAGGCGCGCCAGCAAGGCTTCCACCGCCCGCGCTTCGATGGCGAGGGCACGGCGGGCGGTAGCCAGGAGGCTGGCGTGATCGGCGGCGGCGGGACTCATGACCGGTGATAATATCCGACGGCCACGGGCCACTGGAAAGGTACGAACGTGCGAAAGCGAATCAATGAGCGGCCCAGCGCCGCTCCCTGGGCCGCGAGGCCGAATCCAGTCACAGCCGCGCGCTCGCGCGACAAGATCGCCGGGAGCGATTTTGGACGTCGAAGCCGGCCCGCAGGGCTCGGCGCACGATATGCCGAGCAACCGGCAAAATGCCGACTTCGCGCCAATTGAACTCATACCTATGAGTCCACAGGAGATTGCGCGGCTGATCCGCGCCGGCCTTCCCGGAGCCGACGTTCGGGTCCAGTCGGACGACGACACCCACTTCCAGGCGCGCATCGTGGCCGAGCAGTTCGCCGGCAAGCGCAGCGTCGCGCGCCATCAGCTCGTGTACCAGACCCTCGGCGAGCGCATGGGCCGTGAGATCCACGCGCTCTCGATCGAGGCCCTGACACCCGCCGAAGCCGGGCAGCAGTGAGCATGGACAAGCTGCAGATCCAGGGAGGCGCGCCTCTCCAGGGGGAAGTGCGCATCTCGGGCGCCAAGAACGCAACCCTGCCCATTCTCGCCGGTGCGCTGCTCGCCGACGGGCCGGTGATCGTCGGCAACGTCCCCCATCTCAAGGACGTCACCACGACGGTTGAGCTCCTGGGCGGCATGGGTGCGACGGTCACCGTGGATGAGCGCATGCGGATCGAGGTCGACCCGACCACCGTGCACGCCTGTTTCGCTCCCTACGAGCTGGTCAAGACCATGCGGGCCTCGATTCTGGTGCTGGGACCGCTGGTCGCCCGCTATGGGCGGGCCGACGTCTCGCTGCCGGGCGGCTGTGCAATCGGCGCGCGGCCCGTCAACATCCACGTTGCCGGACTGCAGGCCCTCGGTGCGGACATCACCATCGACGGCGGCTACATCCGGGCGCGCGCCGGCCGATTGCGGGGCGCGCGGCTGGTGCTCGACACCGTCACGGTGACGGGCACGGAGAACCTGATGATGGCGGCGACCCTCGCGGAGGGTGAGACGATCATCGAGAACGCGGCACGCGAGCCGGAGGTGGTCGATCTCGCGCAGTTCCTCATGTCGATGGGCGCCAGGATCCAGGGCGCGGGCACCGACAAGATCGTGGTCGAAGGTGTGGAGCGTCTGCGCGGCACTTCGTATGAAGTGCTCCCGGACCGTATCGAGAGCGGCACGTACCTAGTCGCCGGCGCGATCACGCGCGGCAACGTGCGCATCAAGAACACACGCCCGGACCACCTGGATGCCGTCCTCGCCAAGCTGGAGGAGGCAGGCGCTGAGGTCGGCGTGGGAGACACCTGGGTCGAAGTCGACATGCGCGGCCGTCGCCCGCGCGCCGTCGACGTGCGCACCGCGCCGTACCCCGCCTTCCCGACGGACATGCAGGCTCAGTTCGCCGCCCTCAACACAGTCGCCGAAGGCGTCGGCACGATCATCGAGACCATTTTCGAGAATCGCTTCATGCACATGCTGGAGATGCGGCGCCTCGGCGCGGAGATCCGTCTCGAAGGCAATACCGCGATCATCCGCGGTGTGGAGCGTCTGACCGCCGCGCCGGTCATGGCCACGGACCTCAGGGCCTCGGCCAGCCTGGTGCTGGCCGGGCTGGTCGCGGAGGGGCGGACGGACGTGGAGCGGATCTATCACATCGATCGCGGCTACGAGGCGATCGAGGAGAAGCTGGCGCAGCTCGGCGCCCAGATCAAGCGCGTACCGAATTAGCATCGTTCATTGGCGCACCTCGCCAGTAGCCGGCGCTGCTCACCCGCGTACGTAGGATAATTCCGACTGCGGCTCGGGAATGGGGCGCGTAGACTCGGCGGCTCAGCGTGGAGGTGTCGGTATGCGAATTGGAATGGTAGGGCTTGGGCGCATGGGCGCCAACATGGTACGCCGACTCATGCGGGGCGGACATGAATGCGTCGCCTACGATAGATCGCGCGAGGCCGTGCAGGCGCTCGCGAAGGACGGAGCGGTTGCCGCCAACTCGCTTGCAGAGCTCGTACGCGCTCTCACTCCACCGCGGGCGGTGTGGATCATGGTGCCGGCGGCGCTCGTCGACACCGTCATTGCGGAGCTGCGGCCCCTGCTTGCCTCCGGCGATATTCTCATCGATGGGGGCAACTCCCACTATCAGGACGACATCCGGCGCGCCGAGGATCTGCGTCCGGCAGGGATTCACTACGTAGACGCGGGAACGAGCGGTGGCGTGCTCGGTCTCGAGCAGGGTTACTGTCTGATGGTCGGCGCGGAGCCTGCCGTATTCAGCACGCTCGAGCCGATTTTCGCGACCCTTTCTCCAGGCGGCAGCCGGCCGCAGGTCTCCGGCGGCAAGAGCGCGGCCCAAGCCACGGCCGAGATGGGGTATATGCACTGCGGCTCGAACGGTGCCGGACACTTCGTCAAGATGGTGCACAATGGGATCGAGTACGGCGTGATGGCGGCGTATGCGGAAGGCCTGAACCTTCTCCAACATGCCGACGCCGGACTGAAGCGAGAGGAGGCGGACGCCGAGACCGCGCCGCTATCCAACCCACGCCTGTTCCAATACCGTCTCGATATTGCCGCTGTCGCCGAAGTCTGGCGGCACGGCAGCATCATTTCCTCGCGCCTGCTCGATCTGACAGCGGAGGCGCTGGCCGCCGACGCCGCGCTCGGCGGCTTCGGCGGCCGTGTTTCTGACTCCGGCGAGGGGCGCTGGACGGTCCAGGCAGCCGTGGAGATCGGCGTGCCGGCGCACGTACTGTCCGCTGCTCTCTACTCCCGTTTCGAATCACGTGGGCGCGCGGAGTTCGCCGACAAGCTGCTGTCAGCGATGCGGCTCGGCTTCGGCGGCCATCTGGAAAAGAAATCCTGACGGGGGGCATGATGGAGCGGCGAGACAGCGACACTCTGGTGCTCTTCGGAGCGACCGGCGACCTCTGTTACCGGAAGATATTTCCGTCCCTCTACAACCTGGCGCGGCGGGGTTTGCTCCACGTGCCGGTGATCGGTGTCGCCCGCGCGGGCTGGAACCTGGAGCAGCTTGCCGGCCGGGTGCGCGACAGCATCAAGAATTTCGTCTCGTCGCCGGATGAGGCGGCGGTCTCGCGCCTCGTGAGTCTGCTGCGCTACCACGACGGCGACTACCGCGACCGGGAGACGTTCGTCGCGCTGCGCAAGGCGCTCGGTGATTCCCAGCGCCCGCTCTACTACCTGGCCATTCCGCCCAGCATGTTTCCGGTGGTGATCGATCACCTGGGCACCTCCGGGTCGGCCCAGGGCGGCAGAGTCGTCGTCGAGAAGCCCTTCGGGCGCGACCTCGCCTCGGCGCGTGAGCTCAATCAGGTGCTGCAGAAGCAGTTTCCGGAGAATTGCATCTTCCGCATCGATCACTATCTCGGCAAGGAGGCGGTGCAGAACCTTCTCTACTTTCGCTTCGCCAACTCCTTCCTCGAGCCGATCTGGAACCGCAACTTCGTCGCAAGTGTGCAGATCACGATGGCGGAGAAGATCGGCGTCGCGGGGCGTGGCAAATTCTACGAGGAGACAGGTGCCATCCGCGACGTCATGCAGAACCATCTCCTGCAGATCCTGGCGCTGCTCACCCTCGAGCCGCCCGTGAACTCGGAGGGCGAGTCGCTGCGGGATGAGAAGGTGAAGGTGTTGAAAGCGGTGCGGCCGGTGAAGCCGGACGGCGTCGTGCGCGGGCAGTTCGCGACGTATCGGCAGGAGCCGGGGGTGTCGCCCGATTCCAAGGTGGAGACATACGCGGCGATGCGGTTGGAAATCGACTCCTGGCGCTGGAGCGGCGTGCCCTTCTACCTGCGGGCGGGCAAGTGTCTGCCGGTCACGGCGACGGAAGTGGTGGTCGACCTCAAGGCGCCTCCGGCGAATGTGTTCGGCGAGCTCGGCCCGGAGTATCCCAACTTCGTGCGCTTCCGGGTCGGACCGGAAATCGCGATCGCATTGGGCGCGCACGCGAAGAAGGCGGGGCCGGCGATGCAGGGCAGGGAGGTGGAGCTCTTCGTCGCGCAGCACGAGGCTGACGTGATGGATGCGTACGAGCGGCTGATCAGCATGGCGTTGATCGGCGATACGTCGCATTTTGCCCGGCTGGACGAGGTGGAGGCGGCGTGGGCGATCGTGGACCCGGCGTTGGGGGCGGGGGATGCGCCCTCTGCCTATACGTGCGGGACTTGGGGACCGAAGGAGGCGGAGCGGCTGTTGACGGGATCGTGCAGTTGGCACAACCCGGGGCCGGAGCCGCAGAATTGGACGCGCTCGTGCGCTCCTTCGCATTTGCCGATGGGGAAATTCGCGCCGTAGGCGCTGTTGCTCGGTCGCGCTACGGTCCTCGCGCGCACTCTTACGTTCGGATTTACGATTGCTCTGCTGCGCGTTCGAGCCAGAGCTCGACGCGCGGGCAGGCCGCGACGGCGCGGAGGGCGACCAGGTTTGGATCTCGGGCGACGAACTTGGCGATGGCGTCGTGTTTGCCGGTGCCTGCCACTACGAACAGCGGCTCGGAGACGTTGGCCAGGAAGTCGGGGGTTACGCTGATGCCTTGCATGCCGTCGGGGCGTTGGACGGCGATGGCGAGGTGGCCGCGGGACTGTTGCAGGTGCTCAGGGCGGAAGAGGGAGGCGGTGTGGCCGTCGGGGCCCAGGCCCAACAGGGCGAGGCCGATGCCGGCGCCGGAGGCCAACAGAGTGCGCAGGCAGGTCTCGTAGTCGCTTGCGGCTTCTTCGAGGGGGAGCTCGGTCCTGACGCGCAGCACCTGGCTCTCCGGGAGGACGAGGGCGTCGATCAGCGGGCGGGTTGCGTGATAGTTGCTGGCGTCGGAGTCGGCGGGGACGTAGCGGTCGTCGGAATAGATGATCGTCAGCTTGTCGCCGTGCGGGGGGCGGCGTCGGGCGACTTCGCGATACGCGGGCAGCGGTGTGTGGCCCCCGGAGAGCATCATGACTGGAAGGCCGCCGCCTGAGCCGCCTGACGGCGCCGCGGTGGCGCGAATGGCCTGCTCCAGGCGGTCGGCGAGCGCGGCGTCGAGCTCGGAACGGGTGGCGAAGCGGCGAACGTCGATTTTCATTGAGGCTCCTTCAGCCGGCGGTGCGCGGCCGCTCGCCGACCTTCACTTTCACGTCGAACTGGCTGCTGCCGCGCTGATCGTGGAGCACGAGCGTCACGCCCGGCTTGCTGCTCGCAATCCGCGCGTTGGCGTCCTGGGCTGAAGTCACGGACGCGCCATCGATGGAGAGCAGGAGATCGCCGGGCTTGAGCCCGGCCTGCTGTCCGGGGCTGCCGACATAGAGATTGGCGATGACGACACCGCCCCGAGCGAGCCCGAGCTGCTGCGCCTGCGTATCCGAGACGTCTTCCGGGACGATCCCGATCCAGCCGCGGATGACGCGGCCGTACTGGATGATGTCGTGCAACACGCCGCGGACCATGTCTACCGGGATCGCAAAACCGATGCCTTCCACGCCCAGGCTCTTGGCGACGATGGCGGTGTTGATGCCGACCAGCGCACCGCTGGAATCCACCAGCGCGCCCCCGGAATTGCCGAAATTGATCGGTGCATCCGTCTGAATGAAGTCCTCGAACGTGGTGATGCCGAGTTGTCCGCGGGCAGTGGCGCTGACGATGCCGTGCGTCACCGTCTGCGAGAGTCCGAGCGGATCGCCGATCGCGAGCACGACATCTCCGACCCGCAACGAATCGGATCTGCCGAAGGTGATCACCGGGAGGCTCGACAGTTCGATCTTCAGGACTGCGAGATCGCTGTCCGGATCGGCGCCGACGACCTTTGGCTGCGCGACCCGACCGTCCGCGAGCTGCACGCGGATGGCGCCGGCGTTCGCGATCACGTGGTAGTTCGTCACGATGTGGCCGCTCTCATCGACGATCACGCCGGATCCCAGGCTGCGCTCGACACGCTGCCTGTATTGCGGCAGCACATTGCCGAAGAGCTCGCCGAGCGGCGACGGATCCACGCGCTCGGTCACGAGGCGGGCGGTATATATGTTGACTACGGCGGGGGCTGCGCGCTGCACGGCGTTCGCGTAAGTGACGGGCTCCGGACCGCCGGCAGCGGGTTCGGTGGCGGCGGGTGCGGGCACGGACGAGGGCGGCGGCTGCGAGCCGCCGTTCCCGCGAATGAGATCGGGCCGCACCGCGACGATCACGAACGCGAGCGCCAGCCCGCCGACCACCGATCCGGCGATGAACGTCAATCCGCGGCCCAGTCGCTCCAGCATGTCTGCCACCTCTCGCTGTGTATAATGCCGCGCTACCGCGGGGATTGGGGAGCCTGTCGAATGAGCCAATGCCTGATTGCCGCCAACGGGACTGTCCTCTCGAGGGGAGGCGCCTGATGGCCACGACCGAGCGCGGCAACGAGCTGCGCGCACCGGGCGCGCCTTTGCCGCCGGGTGCGACACCTATTTCGAAGAAGCGAGGCTTCTGGGCCTGGCTCAACAAGCGCCTGCCGGTCGATGAGTTCATCGCCAACCAGCTCACCGGCTACTACGCGCCGAAGAATTTCAATATCTGGTATTTCTTCGGTTCGCTGGCGCTGGTCGTGCTGGTGATCCAGCTCGTCACCGGCATCTTCCTCGCGATGTTCTACCAGCCGAGCGATCCCGGCGCGTTCGATTCCGTGCAGCACATCATGCGCGAGATCAACTGGGGCTGGCTGGTCCGCTACATCCATTCCACCGGCGCCTCGGCGTTCTTCATCGTCGTGTACCTGCACATGTTCCGCGGCCTCATGTACGGCTCGTACCGGCAACCGCGGGAGCTCCTGTGGGTGGTCGGCATGCTGGTGTACCTGGCGCTGATGGCCGAGGCGTTCATGGGCTATGTGCTGCCCTGGGGCAATATGTCCTTCTGGGGCGCGCAGGTGATCGTCAACATCTTCAGCACCGTGCCCGTCATCGGATCGGGACTGGTGCAGTGGATCCGCGGCGACTACGGAATCTCGGGTGCGACTCTGAATCGCTTTTTCGCGCTGCACGTCGCGGCCGTGCCGCTCATCCTCCTGCTGCTGGTGATGCTGCACCTGGTCGCGCTGCGGCGGACCGGCTCGAACAATCCCGACGGCATCGAGATCAAGGAGCGCACGGGCGCGGATGGCAAGCCACTCGACGGCATTCCCTTCCACCCGTATTACACCGTCAAGGACGTCGTGGGGGTCGGCGTGTTCTTCGTCATCTTCGCGCTGATCGTGTTCTATGCCCCGACGGTCCACGGCCTCTTCCTCGAGCAGCCGAACTTCGAGCTGGCGAATCCACTCTCGACGCCGGCCGAGATCCACCCGGTGTGGTACTTCACTCCCTACTACGCGATCCTGCGCGCCGTGCCGAACAAGGGCATGGGCGCGCTGCTGATGCTGCTCGCGCTGGTGTCGCTCCTCGTGCTGCCTTGGCTCGACCGCTCGCCGGTCAAGTCGATCCGCTACAAGGGCTGGATCTCCCGCACCATGCTCGCGGTCTTCGTGATCTCGTTCGTTGGGCTGGGCTATCTCGGCCTGCAGCCGGCGGAGGGTCTGTATGTCATCCTGGCGCGCATTTTCGCGGTCTGCTACTTCGCCTTCTTCTGGCTGATGCCTTTCTACTCGCGCATCGACCGGGTGAAGCCGGTGCCGGAGAGAGTGGTCTATCATGCCCATTAGCGCTTCCTTGAGAATGAATCGACGGGAACGATTCACAACGAGGCCCGGGATGGGGCGGGTAATGTTTCCTGCGCTCGTGCTCGCGGCGGTGCTCGTCGCTGGGATGACGGGGCCGAGCCGCGCATCAGCGGCGGATGAGGCGTCTTCCGATGCGGACTGGCAGAGCTGGACAGCCAATAGCAATGTCACGGACATCGCCTCCCTGCAGCGCGGGGCGCGCGATTTCGTCGGCTATTGTCTCGGCTGCCATTCGTTGAAGTACGAGCGCTGGTCGCGGCTCGGGCAGGACCTCAACATTCCCCAGGCGCTGCTCGTCAAGGATCTGATCCCGCCGGGAGAGACGCCGGCCGGGTACATCATTTCGCCGATGGTCGACGCAGATGCGGAGAAATGGTTCGGCAAGGTGCCCCCCGATTTGTCACTGATGGCGCGCGCCCGCGACCCGGACTATCTCTATCAGTACCTCAAGACCTTCTACGTCGATTCTTCCCGGGCGACGGGCGCCAACAACCTGGCGCTGCCGCAGAGCGCAATGCCCGACATCGTCTCGCCGCTCGAGGGGCTGAAGGCCGCCGTCTACAAGACCGTCGAGAGGCGGGGCCCGGACGGCCAGATGGTCAAAGAGCAGGTCTTCGACCATTTCAAGCAGATCGCGCCCGGCAGCATGACGCCGCAGCAGTTCGATCAGTTCGCGCACGATCTGGTGAACTTCCTGGATTATGTCGGCGATCCGCAGCAGGCGATGCGCCGGGCGATGGGGGTCTGGGTGGTGCTGTTTCTGCTCGTCTTCACCTGGCTGGCGTGGCTCCTGAAGCGCGAATTCTGGAAGGACGTCAAGTAGGAGAGCCGCAGACCCGGTAAAGTAAGGACAAAGCTGGGGGGCTGGCTGGACCGCTGGAGCGGAATCGTGTCGAGCAGACGTTCCATCATGACGCTGTTTTCCGCGCCTGGCGATCCGTTAAGCCACCGCACCCGCATCGTGCTTGCGGAAAAGAGCATCGGCATCGACGTGGTCGATGTGGAGCCCGGCAAGTACCCGGAGGACCTGCTCGACCTCAACCCGTATCACACGGTGCCGACGCTCGTGGACCGCGACCTCGTGCTCTATGACTCGCGGGTGATCATCGAATACCTGGACGAGCGCTTTCCGCATCCGCCGCTCATGCCGGTCGATCCGGTCAGCCGGGCGCAGTTCCGGCTGGCGCTGTATCGCATCGAGCGGGACTGGTACACCCTGTTGGCGCAGATCGAGGCGGAGGATGACAGGAAGCACCTGCCGAAGCTGCGCAAGGTTCTCGCTGATACCATCGTGCAGGGTGTGGATCTCTTCAAGGTGAAGCCATACTTCATGTCGGACGAATTCTCGCTGGTGGATGCGACGATCGCGCCCATCCTCTGGCGGCTGCCGCATTACGAGGTGGAGCTGCCGCCCAAAGCACAGCCGATCCTCAAGTACGCCAGCCAGGTCTTCTCCCGTGCCGCGTTTCGCGACTCGCTGTCGGACCGGGAGCGCGAGATGCGCGTGTGAGCCGGTGAGCGATGCTGAAAGCACCTCCCAAGCGTCCCTACCTGCTGCGCGCGATGCATCAGTGGATTACCGACAGCGGCCACACTCCGCACGTGATCGTCGATGCGGAGCGCTCGGGCAGCGAAGTGCCGCGTGCCTACGTGCAGGAAGGCAAGATCGTCCTCAACCTGAGCTACACGGCGACCCAGCGGCTGAAGATCGATAACGACGTCGTGGAGTTCGACGCGCGCTTCGCCGGCGTGGTCCACCACGTGCGATTTCCCGTGAGCGCGGTGATGGGCATTTATGCGCGCGAGACGGGTGAGGGCATGATGTTCGCCGAGCAGGACGCCGGCCCGGAGACACCGCCGCCCTCAGGACCTGCGCCCGCCGAGGAAGGGGGCGGAGCGCCGAAGCGCCCACAGTTGCGTGTGGTGAAATAGGCCCCGCGGCAAGCCATTTGCACGCACGGCCCTCTCTTCCAGGGAGCCCGAAAGCGATCAACTGAGCGGCCCCGGGCCGTTCCCGGGGCGGCGGCGTGAATCCCTGTCACAGGGCGCGCTGGCGGAAATCGCCGGGAGCGATTTCCGCCAAATATTAAGGAGGGGAGCCGGCCTGTAAGCCGGGTTCTGTCGAGAGCAATCATTCCTCTAGGACCCGCGTCGCCGCGGGCCTCTAGCGGCCTACCCGGAAGCGCGCGCGGATCGGCGCTGCCTGCTCTGTTGCCAGAGCCCGCTGCTTCCCTATTTGGCCTTACTCCAGGTGGGGTTTGCCATGCCAGCCCTGTTACCAGGGCCGCGGTGCGCTCTTACCGCACCGTTTCACCCTTGCCGTCCCTCGCAGCTTGTGCCGCGAGAGCTTGGGCGGTTTGCTTTCTGTTGCACTTTCCGTGGGCTCGCGCCCCCCAGGCGTTACCTGGCACCTGATCCGCCGGAGCCCGGACTTTCCTCCCCCCCGAACGATGTCGAGGCAGCGATTGCCCGGCCGGCTCCCCGTGGAGCAGGGTAAAGGGGCTCTGCCCGTGACTCAAGCTCTGAAGCGCGGTGCGAGCCGGCGCAATCCGCATTGCTCGGCCTTCCGGAGGCATTTACGCCCGAGCCCGGAGATCAATTCTCGTCAGAGTGCCGCAGAGCGAGCGCATACGCCTCGCTGCGCGTAGCGCCCGTCAGCTGCGCGGCGATAGCCGCTGCCCGGCTGGGCGAGAGCTCCTTCGATAGCAGGTCGACAGCGCGCCGCAGAAGCGCCGTATCGACTCCCGACGATGTGGCAGCGGCGCCGGCCACCACGATGGTGATCTCCCCGCGCTGGAAGTTGTCTTCGTTTAGAGACCTTTGCGCCAGCTGCGCGAGCGTGCCGCGATAAACGGTCTCGTGGGCCTTGGTGAGCTCGCGCGCAACCACGGCGCGCCGGTCGTTGCCGAGCTCCGCAGCGAGATCGGCCAGGGTCTGTGCGATGCGATGGGGCGCTTCGAAAAACACCAGGGTGCGCGTCTCGTCCGCAAGGAGCGCGAGATGCGCCCGCCGCTCGCGCTCGCGGGCGGGCAGAAAACCCTCGAAACAAAAGCGACTGACAGGCAGTCCCGCGACGGCGAGTGCGGTGGTGATGGCTGACGGACCGGGGATCCCCTCGACATCGATGCCGGCTTCAGCGGCGGCACGCACCAGCTCATAGCCCGGATCGGAGAGCAGCGGCGTGCCAGCGTCGCTGACGAGCGCGATCGTCTCGCCGGCGGCCAGACGAGCCAGCACTTCCGGCACGCGCTGAGTCTCGTTGTGCGCGTGCAGTGACAGCAGCGGGCGCGAGATGCCGAGCGCCTGCAGCAGCGCCCCGGTATGGCGCGTGTCCTCCGCGGCGACGGCGGCGGCGCTCTCGAGCGCCTGCCAGGCCCGTGGGCTGACATCGCCCATGTTGCCGATCGGCGTCGCGACGACTCGTAACCGGCCTCGTGGCTTGCCCACTATAATCCCCATCTCAGCCGCCCCATTGGCGGCCATAAGCTTGGCTCTGGCACAAAGGCTTCTCAAGCATGCATGCGCGATGGACTGTCTGCCTGGCTGCGCTTGCCGCAGTCGCTTTAGTCCTCGCGGGCTGCGCCGGCGTTCCGCGCGGCCCGGCGCCTTCCGCCGAGCAGGCCGCGATGCTCGCCCGCCAGGGGAACCCCGGCGGCGCGGCGCAGATGTACGAGGAGCTGGCGCAAGAGAATACCGGCGCGCAGCGCAATGGGTATGCGATCCAGGCCGCGGATGCCTACCTCGCGGCGCGGCGGCCCGATGATGCGGCTCGCGCTCTCGGCTTTCTTTCCGGGCAGCTCTCCGCCGGTGAGACATTCGATCGCTCGCTGATCCAGGTTCGGGTCGCACTGCAGCGGGGTCAGGCGGCGCATGCATGGGAGCTCATCCAGGCCGTGACCGTGCCGCAGCAGGCGCAGCCGGCGAGCCGCTATCTGCGCTTGCGGCAACAGGTCGCCTTCGCCGCGGGACAGCCGGCCGCCGGCGTCATGGCGGAGGTACAGCTCGAGCATTGGCTGCTCAACGCGGCCGCGATCCAGCAGAGCCGGATCACGCTGCTCGGCGAGTTGCGCGATGCGGCGGAGCGTGGTGTCAAGACTCAGCCGCAGGCTGAGAAAAACCTGGTGGTCAGGGGTTGGCTGGAGCTGGCGGCGCTTGCGGCGGCGGCGGCACGCAACCCCACCACCGCGTCGGCGGACCTGACTGCCTGGGTTGCGAGTCATCCCGGACACCCTGCCGTCGAGGTGGTGCGTAGTGAGCTCCTCGGCGAGCAGCCGCAGTCGCTCGCGGCGCAGGCGCACATCGCCCTGCTGCTGCCCATCACGGGTTCCGTGGGCTCGCTCGCGGCCAGCGTGCGGGATGGGTTCCTGACGGCTTATTACCAGACACCGGTGCAGCAGCGTCCCGTGGTGCGCGTCTACGATACGGGCGGTGAGCAATCCGTTGCCGACCAGATCGCGGCGGCAACGCAGGGCGGCGCCGACCTCATCGTCGGGCCCCTGATGCGCCAGGGTGTGGCAGCCGCCGCTACCGACCGAATGCAGCGTCCCCCGCTGCTGGCGCTCAACTTCCTGCCGGATGGACAGCAGGCGCCACCGCTCTTTTTCCAGTTCGCGCTCTCCCCCGTGGAGGAAGCGAAGCTGGTCGCCCGTCGGGTTCTCAGCGATGGGCACCACCTCGGCATCGCGATCGTGCCGGCGGGAGAGTTGGGCTCGCGTGAGCTCGGCGCCTTCATGCAGGAGCTGCAGAGCGGCGGCGGCACGCTGCTCGCCAGCACCATGATCGACGTGCGCGAAGCGGACTATTCCGACCGGATCAAGCAGGTGCTGGGCATCGATCAGAGCCGCGCGCGCCTGGATCGACTGGAGTCGCTCCTCGGCACGCACCTGGAGTTCGTGCCGCGACGACGTGACGACATCCAGTTCATCTTTGCGCCTGCGCCGGCGGCTGTCGAGCGGCTGCTGCAGCCGCAATTGCGGTTCTTTTATGCCGGCGGCATACCGGCCTACGCGACCTCGGACGCTTTCGAGCCGGATCCGCGGGCCAATCAGGATCTCGACGGACTCACTTTCCCGGAGATGCCGTGGATGCTCGGCAGTCCGCTGGCCGAGGCCGTGCGGTCGGCTGCCAGCCAGGCCTGGCCCGCCGGCGGCCCGGCGCGCGGGAGCCTCTTTGCCTTCGGCTTCGATGCCTATCGGATTGCCGAGGCTTTGCGCGAGAACCGCGCCCCGTCGTCGCTCAATCTGAGCGGCCTCACCGGCGGTTTGACGCTGGATGCTGACGGGCGAATTCAGCGGCAGCTCATCTGGGCGCAGCTGCGCAATGGCGAGGTCATTCAGCTCCCGGCCCCACCGGGCGGCTGAGTGCGGGCTTCGCATGGAACGCGGCACGCTCACATGGAGGCAGAGAAAAGGGCTCTGGGCGGAGGATGCCGCCGCCGCCTATCTGCGGGCGCAGGGCGCGCACATCCTGCTGAGGAACTACCGCTGCCGCTGCGGCGAGCTCGACATCGTCGCGCGGATAGGCGAGAGCGAGCTGGCCATCGTGGAGGTGCGCACTCGCTCTTCGGACGCGTATGGCGGAGCGGCAGCAAGCGTCGACGCCGGTAAGCGACAGCGGATGGTTCGCGCGGCGAACCGGCTGCTGCAGCAAAGAAGGGACCTTGCGCACCTGCGCGCCCGGTTCGATGTCATGGTCGTCTCCGATCGCGATCATGCGCCACGAATCGAGTGGATCAAACACGCGTTCTCGGCCTGAAAGACCCCATGGCCGAGGTCCAGATAACCTACTGGATAAGCTTATTCCGGCAAGCTGCTGATTGCTAAGACGAATGGCTTCAAGGCACTGTTTGAAGCGCTCTCCCGTTCTACATAACTCTCTGTGAATGCGACAAATTTCTCACTATTTCAATTGACATAGCGCAGCCGCGATTTCTATAGTGGCAGGAAGTGGGAGAAAGTGGGGAAGGATGGGTATCCGTCACCCCCCGGGACCCACGTCCACGATGCCGAGGGCATTGGGAAACGCATGTTTCGCGGCGCCACGAAAATCACCCTGGATGAGAAAGGTCGGATGGTCATGCCTACCCGTTATCGGGAGCAGATCGCCGAGCGTGCCCAGGGGAAATTGGTGGTCACCGTGGATAAGGACCGCTGCCTCCTCATCTACCCGCTGCCGGAGTGGGAGCTGATCGAGAGCAAGCTGATGAGCCTGCCGAGCCTGCACGATCGGGCGCGGCGGCTGCAGCGCCTCATGGTGGGCCATGCGAACGATCTCGAGCTCGATGGACATGGCCGCATTCTACTCCCGCCCGAGCTGCGTGAGTTCGCGGGCCTGGAGCGCCACGGCATGTTGATTGGCCAGGGCAACCGCTTCGAGCTGTGGAACGAGTCGCGCTGGGGCGAGCGGCTCGAGGAAATGTTGAAGAGCGAGGAGGCTGCGACGGACCTGTCGTCGCAGCTCGACTCGCTGTCGTTGTAAAGAGTCAGGGGTGTGGTCGAGCACATCCCAGTGCTCGCAGATGAGGCGATCGAGGCATTGGCCCTCGAGCCGGGCGGTTACTATGTCGATGCGACGTTCGGGCGCGGCGGTCATACGGCACTCCTACTCCAGGCCCTGGGTCGAGAGGGCCGCGTGCTTGCGATCGACCGGGACCCGGAGGCCATCGCGGCCGGCGGCCGGCGCTTCGCCGGCGAAGTGCGGCTTGCGCTCGTGCACGCGTCGTTTGCCGATGTCGCCTCGATCGTGCCGGTTTACTCGGGCGGCCGCGCTTGCCAGGGTGTTCTGTTCGACCTCGGTGTTTCCTCGCCCCAGCTCGACGATCCGGCGCGCGGCTTCAGCTTCCGGGCCGACGGTCCGCTCGATATGCGCATGGACACGACACGTGGCGAGCCGGTCTCCGCGTGGCTCGCTCGTGCGAGCGTCGACGAGATTCGCGAGGTGATCGCCACGCTTGGAGAAGAACGCTTCGCGCGTCGCGTGGCGCAGGCCATCGTGGCGGCGAGGCGCGAGCGGCCACTCGAGCGCACCCGCGATCTCGCGGATCTGGTTGCGCGTGCGGTGAGGACGCGCGAGCCGGGGAAACATCCCGCCACCCGCACCTTCCAGGCGCTGCGGATGCATGTCAACGATGAGCTGGGACAACTCGAGAGAGCGCTGGGCGGCGCCGTCGATTCGCTGGCCGGCGGCGGACGACTGGCGGTCATCAGCTTCCATTCGCTCGAGGACCGGCTGGTCAAGCGTTTCATGCAGCGGGAGTCCCAACCCGACCCGGCGCTCGCCACGCTGCCCGTGGTGCCGCCGCAGCTCGCCCCACGGCTGAAACTGATCGGCCGCAAGCGTCGCCCCGCCAAGGAGGAAGTGGCGCGCAACCCCCGTGCGCGCAGCGCACTGCTGCGCGTCGCGGAGAAAGTGGCATGAAGCCCGCGGCCACGAGCATGGGATTCGCGCTCGCGGCGCTCTGGGTCGCGGTGCTGCTGTCCGCGTCGGGTGCGGTCTACTGCAAATTCCGCGCGCGGCAGCTCTTCATCGAGCTCGAGCACCTGAGCACGCAGCGCGACAACCTGGACATCCAGTGGGGCCAACTGCAACTCGAGCAGAGCGCCTGGTCCACCCACGCCTTCGTCGAGAGCGTCGCGAGCAAAAAGCTGCGCATGGACATGCCGGCGCCGAAGGACATCGTGATCGTGAAGCCATGAGAACGCGCAGTGCACGCCACTCGGCGCCCGGCTCGTTCCGCTGGCGGGCGCACTTTCTCGTCGGGCTGCTCGTGCTTGCCGCAGCGGCGCTCGTCTGCCGCGCGGTGGATCTGCAGCTCTTCGAGTACTCCTTCCTGTCGAAGCAGGGCGACGCCCGCTTCACCCGCGTCGTCGACATCGCCGCGCATCGCGGCACGATTACCGACCGCTATGGCGAGCCGCTCGCGGTGAGCACGCCGGTCGATTCGATCTGGGTGAACCCGAAGCAGATCGCCAACGAGCCCGGTCAGATTGCGCGGCTCGCGGCGGCGCTCGGGATCAACGGCCAGGCGTTGCTGCGGCATGTCACGAGCAATCTGGATCGTGACTTCCTCTACGTGGCGCGGCAGTGCCAGCCGGCGGAAGCGGCGCGAATCAAGGCGCTCGATATTCCCGGCGTGTATCTCTCACGTGAGTACCGCCGCTATTACCCCGCGGGGGAGGTCACCGGTCAGCTCATCGGCTTCACCAATGTCGATGATAAGGGGCAGGCGGGGCTCGAGCTCGCCGACGATCAGTCGTTGACCGGGATAGATGGCGAGAAGCGCGTGATCCAGGACCGGTACGGCCGGATCGTGCAGGACATCGAGAGCATCCGGCCCGCGCGCCCGGGACGGGACTTGGTTCTTTCCATCGACCTTCGCATCCAGTACCTGGCCTATCGCGCGTTGAAGGAGCAGGTGGCAGAGCAGAAGGCGAGCTCCGGCGCCATGGTGGTGATCGACATCGCCACGGGTGAGGTGCTGGCCATGGTCGACCAGCCGGCGTTCAATCCCAACGACCGTGGCCAGATGCAGCAGTGGCGGTACCGCAATCGCGCCGTCACCGACGTATTCGAGCCCGGATCGTCGATGAAGCCGTTCTTCGTGGCCGCCGGGCTGATTTCCGGCCGGTATGACGAACGCTCGATCATCGACACCTCGCCCGGCTTCATCAAAGTCGGCAACCACGTCTTCACGGACGAGCACGACCTCGGCCCGGTCGACCTCGCCATGATCCTCGCCAAGAGCTCGAACGTCGGCATGGCGCACCTGGCGCTGTCGCTGCCGCCGCGGCTCATCTGGACGACGCTGCGGGGCTACGGCTTCGGGCAGCTCGCGACGAGCGGTTACCCGGGAGAATCGGCGGGGCTGCTGGCGCCGCTGCGGAACTGGCGGCCCATCGACATCGCGACGATGTCGCACGGCTATGGTATTTCCGTGACGACTTTGCAGCTCGCGCACGCCTATGCGACGGTCGGTGGGCTCGGTATCGCGCGGCCGATCTCCTTCCTGCGAATCGACACGCCACCCGCGGGCGCGCGGGTGATGGACCCGAGACTGTGCCGCGAGCTGATCGCGATGATGCGGTCGGTGATCTCGCTGGAGGGGACGGCGCCGCTTGCCGCCATCCCCGGATACACGGTCTCCGGCAAGACGGGCACGGCCTGGAAGGCCGACGATGGCGGCTATGAGCAGCACCACTACGTCTCGGTCTTCGCGGGCGTGGCTCCTGCCAGCGCGCCGCGGCTCGCGGCCGCCGTATTCATCAACGATCCCGAGAACGGAATCCACCACGGCGGCGATGTCTCCGCGCCGGTGTTCTCGAAAGTGATTGGCAGAGCGCTGCGGCTCATGGCCGTGGCGCCGGACGAGCCGGTACGGCAGCCCGCGGACCTGCGGACGGCTTCCATCCGATGACATCCGCGGTCCTTCCAAACTCAACACGGCATGCGCGGCTGGGCGCTCTCACCGCCGGCCTGATCGAGGCGCCCGCGGCGCTGGAGGTCAGCGACGTGACCCTGGACTCGCGCGCGGTGCTCCCCGGGGCTCTTTTTCTCGCCTGTCGCGGTCGCGGCCGTCACGGCGCAGCCTTCGCCGGCGAAGCGCTGGCGCGCGGCGCGCGCGCGGTGCTCTACGAGCCGGACGACGGAGCGCCGGAGCTCATCGAGGCGGCCCTCGGAGGGACGCCCGGTGCTCGCGCAGGAGGCTCACAGGAGGCGTTCGTCGCGCCCTTGGCGCATCTCTCCCACCATGCCGGACTCATCGCCGACCGGTTTTTCGGTGAGCCCTCGCAGGCTCTGACAGTGGCCGGCATTACGGGGACGAACGGCAAGACGACCTGCGCGTGGCTCCTCGCGCAGGCGCTCGGCCGGTGCGATCGGCCGGCCGCTTACATGGGCACGATCGGCTTCGGCTTTCCGGACGCGCTGGCTGACACCGAGCACACGACTTCGGACGCCGTGACCGTTCACCGCCGCCTGGCCGCGATGCGTACGCTAGGCGCCGAGGCGGTGAGCATGGAAGTGTCCTCGCATGCGCTCGATCAGGATCGGGTCGGCGGCGTGCGCTTCCATACCGCCGCTTTCACCAACCTCACGCGTGATCATCTCGATTATCACGGCACGATGGCGGCCTACGCCGAGGCCAAGGCCGGCCTGTTCGCCTGGCCTGGTCTGGCGACGCGAGTGATCAACGTCGACGATGAGTTCGGGGCCCGGCTGGCGGGGCAAGTTTCTCCGGCGCAGCTGGTCATCACCACGCGCGGCAGCGCAACGCCCGCGATGCCGCCAGGTGCGCGGGTGGTGCGGGCGGTGCGTAGCGCGGCCGCGGCAGCGGGCTTACGTCTCGACGTGGAATCGAGCTGGGGCACGGCGCGGCTCGACGTGCCGCTCATCGGCGAGTTCAACGCCGACAACGCCCTCACGGTGCTCGCGGTGCTGCTCGCCTGGGACGTCCCGCTGACCGAGGCGACCGCCGCGCTCGGGTCATGCCGCGCGGCCCCTGGACGGATGGAAGCCGTTGCCGGCGGCGGTGCTGCGCCGCTGGTGATAGTCGACTACGCGCACACGCCGGATGCGCTGGCAAAGGCGCTGCGCGCCGCGCGCGCGCACTGCCGCGGACGGCTGCGAGTCGTCTTCGGCTGCGGCGGCGACCGCGATCCGGGCAAGCGGCCGATGATGGGGCGGATCGCCGCCGAGCTGGCGGATGAGTTGGTGGTCACCGATGACAATCCGCGCAGTGAGTCGCCGGAGCGGATCGTGGGCCAGATCCTGACCGGTATCCCCGCAGGTATTCCGGTCCGGGTCGAGCACGATCGCTCGCGCGCAATCGGCACCAGCATCGCGCGCTCGGGGCCGCAAGACGTGGTGTTGATTGCCGGAAAGGGGCATGAGGAGTATCAGATCTACGGCAGCGAGCGCCGTCCGTTCAGCGATCAAAGCGTCGCGCGCGCAGCGCTCGAGGCGATGCAGCCGTGAACGGGAAGTCGACAATCGAGCGGACACTGGCGAACTTCGCGCGGGCCTGCGGCGGGCGACTCGAGGGCGGCGACCGCACCTTTGCCGGCGTGTCGAGCGACAGCCGCTCGCTCTGCGCGGGTGATCTCTTCGTCGCGTTGCGCGGCCCACGCTTCAATGGCCATGAATTCGTCGGTGCCGCGCTTGCGGCCGGTGCGGCCGGTGCGGTCGTCGATGCGCCACAGCCCCACGCTCTCGCGCAGATCGTCGTCGCCGATACGCAGGCGGGGCTGTCGGCCGCGGGACACGCATGGCGGCAGGCGCTCGACATTCCGATCGTCGGTGTGGCGGGCAGCAACGGCAAGACCACCGCCAAGGAAATGACGGCGGCGATCCTCTCCCAGGCCGGAAGCACACTCGCGACGCGCGGCAATCTCAACAACCACATCGGCGTACCTCTGACTCTGCTGCGGCTCGAGCCCGGTCACCGCTTCGCGGTCATCGAGATGGGCGCGAACCGGGCGGGCGAAGTGGCGGAGCTGGTACAGGTGGCGCGGCCGACGGTGGGGCTCATCACCAACGCCGGCGCGGAGCACCTCGAGGGCTTTGGCAGTCTCGAGGGGGTCGCGCGCGCGGAAGGCGAGATGGTCGCGGGCCTGGCGGCAGACGCGACGGCGGTGTTGAACGCCGACGATGAGTTCGTGAACCTCTGGCGCGGGATGACGGCTGCGCGCGTCATGACGTTCGGCATCGAGAGCGCTGCGGACTTCCGCGCGTCGGATTTACGTACGACGCTCGGCGCGGAAGGTTTCCTCACGCGCTTCCGCTTCTCGAGTCCGCTCGGCCAGGCGGACATCGCGCTTCACGTGGGCGGGCGACACAACATCGCGAATGCTCTCGGGGCCGCGGCGGCGGCGGCGGCTGCCGGGGCGAAGCTCGAGCACATCGTCGCGGGCCTCGGCGCCATGCGCTCGGTACCGGGACGCCTGCAGCTGAAGCGGGCGGCCTGCGGCGCGTGGGTCATCGACGATTCTTACAACGCCAATCCGAGCTCGGTGCGCGCCGGCATCGAGGTGCTGGCCGCGATCGAAGGCCGGCATTGGCTCGTGCTCGGAGACATGGCGGAGCTCGGCGAGTTTGCCAACGACGCGCACACGCAGATCGGAGCATTTGCCCGCGAGCGCGGGGTCGAGCGTCTGCTCGCGACTGGTCCGCTTTCTGCACTCACCGTCGAGCGCTTCGGCACCGGCGGTCAGTGGTTCCCGGATACCGAGGCGCTGACGCGCGAGCTGCTCCGCGCGCTCGCCAGCCCGACGGCCGGCGGCGGGCCGGGAGCGGCGAATGTGCGCCTCCTCGTCAAGGGCTCGCGCGTCAACAGGCTGGAGCGCGTAGTGGCCGCTCTGGTCGGCAAGACCGACGACAACCCGGACGGACATTGAGTGCTGTACTGGCTCGCACACTGGCTCGCGCAACGGACGACCGGCTGGCATACCGGTTTCAACGTATTCTCGTACCTCACCTTCCGCGCCATCCTGGCGACGATCTCTTCGCTCGCGATCTCGCTCATCGTCGGGCCTGGCCTGATAGACCGTCTGTCGCGCTATCAGATCGGTCAGGTCGTGCGCGACGACGGCCCCAAGACTCACTTGCTCAAGGCCGGCACGCCGACCATGGGCGGCACGTTGATCCTGGTGACGACGCTCGTGAGCACCCTCCTTTGGGCGGATCCCTCCAACCGCCTGGTGTGGACGGTGCTCGCGGTGACTTTCGCCTTCGGCCTGATCGGCTTCTACGATGACTACCTCAAGCTCGTCGTGCGCAATCCTCGCGGGCTGGCGGCGCGCTGGAAATACATTTGGCAGTCCGTGGCGGGGCTGGCGACGGCGGCGGCGCTTTATTACACCGCGACGCAAGCGGCTGATAAGACGCTCTTCCTGCCTTTCGTGAAGACATTCGCTGCCCCGTTGTCGGCGGCCGCTTTCATCGCGATCGCCTACTTCATGATCGTCGGCATGAGCAACGCGGTGAACCTCACGGACGGTCTCGATGGTCTCGCCATCATGCCCGCGGCGCTCGTCTCGGCGGGGCTCGGCATCTTCGCCTATGCGAGCGGCAATCACGTGTTCGCGCACTACCTGCAGATCCCGGAGATCGCGGGGGCGGGAGAGCTGCTGATCTTCTGCTCGGCGCTCACCGGCGCGGGCCTGGGCTTTCTCTGGTTCAACGCTTATCCGGCGCAGGTCTTCATGGGCGATGTCGGCGCGCTGGCGATAGGCGCCGCCCTCGGTGTCATCGCCGTGATGGTGCGCCAGGAGTTGGTGACGCTCGTCATGGGCGGCATCTTCGTGCTCGAGACCGCCTCGGTCATCCTCCAGGTCGTCTCCTTCAAGCTGACCGGCCGTCGCATCTTCCGCATGGCCCCGCTCCATCACCACTTCGAGCTCAAGGGCTGGGCGGAGCCGAAGGTGATCGTGCGGTTCTGGATCATCTCACTCCTGCTGGTGCTGGCGGGACTGGCGACTCTCAAGCTGCGATGAGCACCCAGATCGCCAAGCCATCTTCCGCCGTCATCGTCGGCCTGGGGCGCACCGGTCTCTCCTGCGCCCGGTATCTGCACGAGCGCGGCTGGCGGATCGCCGTCACCGACACGCGGACCGAGCCGCCGCAGCTCGCCGCGCTGCGCGGGCTCGATGGGCGAATTCCGGTGCGGCTCGGGGCGCTCGATGCGCGGCTCCTGGATGATGCGCTCTGTGTGGTGGTCTCTCCCGGCGTGTCGCTGGAGGAGCCGTTCTTCGTCGAGGCACGGCGCCGCGGCCTGGAGATCGTCGGCGACATCGAGCTCTTTGCGCGCGCCGTGGACGCCCCGGTCGCCGGCATCACCGGGACCAACGGCAAGAGCACGGTGACGACGCTCGTCGGTCGCATGGCGGCTCGCGCCGGTGTGAAGGTACGCGTCGGCGGCAACCTGGGCGAGCCGGCGCTCGATCTGCTGGCGGCGGCGCATCGCGCCGGGGAAGCCGTTGGGCTCTATGTGCTCGAGCTCTCGAGCTTCCAGCTCGAGGCGACTCACTCGCTCGATCTCGCGGCGGCGGCCGTTCTCAACGTCAGCCCGGATCACCTCGACCGTTATTCCTCCGTGGCGGCCTACGCCGAGTCGAAGGCGCGCATTTTCGCCCGCTGCGATACAGCCGTGATCAATCTGGATGATCCGCTGGTGGTCGCGATGCCGAGGCCGGGCCAGCGCACGCTGAGCTTTTCCCTGCGAGCGACCATCGGAGCCGACTTCGCGGTGGCCATGCGCGACGGCGGGACCTGGCTCACGCGCCGGGGAGAGCCGGTGCTGCCGGTATCGGCGATGCGCATCCGCGGCTTGCACAATGCCGCCAACGCTCTCGCGGCCCTCGCGCTCGGCGAGGCGCTGGGTCTGCCCTTGGAGGCTATGATCGCCGAGCTCGGGACGTTCACGGGCCTGCCGCACCGTACACAATGGGTGGCGGAGGTCGCGGGCGTCACCTACATCGACGATTCCAAGGGCACGAACGTCGGCGCCACGATCGCCGCCGTGGCCGGCATGGATGGGCCGCTGGTCATCATCGCGGGCGGCGACGGCAAGAACCAGGACTTCGCGCCCCTCGCGGCGGCTTTCCGCGGCAAAGTACGTCACACGGTGCTCATCGGACGCGACCGCCAACTGCTGGCCGATGCGCTGCGCGGCGTCTGCACGACCGAGTATTGCGGCTCGCTGGAGGAGGCGGTGCGCGCGGCGGCGGCCGCGGCGCGGGCCGGCGACACCGTGCTGCTTTCGCCCGCCTGCGCGAGCCTGGACATGTTCCGCGACTACACGCACCGCGGCGCGGTATTCGCGCAAGCGGTGAAGGAGTTGGCGGCATGATGGAGGAAGCCCTGCGCGCGCCCTCGAGCACGGCTCGTGCGCGAACCGCCACCGTCCACCTCGACGGCGCGACGCTCGCTCTGGTCCTGGCGCTCCTGCTCCTGGGCCTGGTGATGGTGACTTCCGCTTCCATCTCCATCGCGAGCCGCGATACGGGGAATCCGTTTTATTTCCTCGAGCGGCAGCTGCTGACCGCGGTGGTCGGCACGGTGGGGGCGGTGTTTGTCTTCTGCTTCAGGCTGGAGCGGTGGGAGCGCCTTGCCCCGGTGCTGCTCGGCGCCGCCATCGTCATGCTGCTGGCCGTGCTCGTGCCGGGCCTCGGAGAGATCGTGAACGGCGGCCGCCGCTGGCTGCGGCTCGGGGCGTTGAATTTCCAGGTGTCGGAGCTCGCCCGCGTGCTGGTGCTCATCTACATCGCCAGCTATGCGGCCCGGCGGCAGGATGAGTTGCGCGAGACCTTCACCGGCCTCGTCAAGCCGCTGCTGCTCCTCGGGCTCGTGGGGCTGCTGCTTCTCGGGGAGCCCGACTTCGGCGCCGCCACGGTGCTCTTCGCCACCGGCTTCGGCATGCTCTTCATCGCCGGCGCGCGCTTGCGCTACGTGATCATCCTGACCACGGTGGCCGCCGCCCTGTTCGCGCTCCTGGCCGTCACTTCAGCCTATCGGTTGCGGCGTCTGACGGGCTTTCTCGACCCGTGGGCCAATCCCTACAGCAGCGGCTTCCAGCTCACCCAGTCGCTGATCGCGATCGGGCGCGGCAAATGGCTCGGCGTGGGGCTCGGCAACAGCGTGCAGAAACTCTTCTACCTGCCCGAGGCGCACACGGATTTCCTCTTTGCGGTGCTCGCCGAGGAGCTGGGACTGCTCGGCGTACTCCTCACGCTCGGACTCTTCGTGGCGCTCATCTGGCGGGCGTTCCACATCGCGCGCCTCGCCTCGCAGGCGGGTCTCGATTTCCAGAGCTACCTCGCCACGGGCTTCGCGCTCTGGATCGGGATCCAGGCCTTCATCAACGTCGGCGTCAACATGGGCGTGCTGCCGACCAAGGGACTGACGCTGCCGCTGATGAGCTACGGGCGCTCGAGTCTCATCGTGACGCTGGTGTGGGTGGGGATGCTGTTGCGCGTCCATCACGAGACGATGATGGAGCGGCGCGGCTCGGCCACGGTGACGGCACGGGGCGCCTCATGAACCGGCCCATCCTCATCATGGCCGGCGGCACCGGCGGGCATGTCTTCCCGGCGCTGGCGCTCGCCCGCCGTCTGCGCGAGCAATCGATCGAGGTCGTCTGGCTCGGCACTCGCCGCGGGCTCGAGGCCCGGGTCATTCCGGCCGAGGGCATCGCGATCGAGTGGCTTTCGGTCGGGGGCTTGCGCGGCAAAGGATTGCGCACTCTGCTCGCGGCGCCCTGGCGCCTTGCCGTGGCGCTGGTGCAGGCGCTGCGCGTGATGTCACGCCGGCAGCCGGCGATCGTAGTCGGCCTCGGCGGCTTCGTCACCGGACCGGGTGGCGTCGCCGCCTGGCTCACCCGCCGCCCGCTCGTCATCCACGAGCAGAACGCGATCGCGGGTTTCACCAATCGTTGTCTGTCTCACCTGGCGCGCGAGGTGCTCGAGGCGTTCCCCGACAGCTTCGCCGCGAATGTCAAAGCGCACACCGTCGGCAATCCGGTGCGGCGAGACATCAGCGCGTTGAGACCGCCAAAGGAGCGTTTTGCGGGACGCGAGGGTGCCGTGCGAATTCTCGTTGTGGGAGGCAGTCAGGGCGCCGTCAGACTCAACACGGTCGTACCCTACGCGCTGGCGCGACTTGCCGGCGCGATCCGGTTCGACGTGCGCCATCAGGCAGGCGAGCGCTGGATCGAGGCGGGCCGGCAGAGCTATGCCGATGCCGGCGTGCGCGCGGACGTGCGGCCCTTCATCGAGGACATGGCCGAAGCCTACGGATGGGCGGATCTGGTGATCTGTCGCTCCGGGGCGCTTACCGTGTCGGAGTTGGCCGCGGCGGGCGTGGGCGCCGTCCTCGTGCCCTTCCCGGCCGCTGTCGATGATCACCAGACTCACAACGCGCGCTTCCTGGTGCGCGAGGGCGCCGCGGTCCTCATCGCCGACCGCGAGCTGACGACCCAGCGCCTCGCCGCGGAGCTCGAGCGCCTTTGCGCCAGCCGCGCGAAGCTCCTCGCCATGGCCGAGAGCGCCCGGCGGCTCGCCAGGCCCGATGCCACCGAGAAGCTGGCCGCCTCCTGCCTCGAGCTCGCGAGGAGGGCCGCATGATCGACGAGCGGCGCACCTTGTTGGAAAGGCCCACCGTGGAGCGGCGCAGGAGCTCCGACCGGCGCGACCGGATGCGCCGCATCAATACCATTCACTTCGTCGGCATCGGCGGCAGCGGCATGAGCGGCATCGCCGAAGTGCTCCTCAACCTCGGCTACGCGGTGCAGGGCTCCGACCTCAAGGCCGGTCCCGTGACGGACTGGCTGACGGGGCTCGGAGCGCAGATCCGGCTCGGACATGCGGCGGAGAACGTCGCCGGGGCGGACGTGGTCGTGGTGTCGAGCGCCATCGCGAGAGGCAACCCGGAGGTCGACGCCGCGCTCGCGCGCCGCGTGCCGGTGGTCTCGCGCGCGGAGATGCTGGGCGAGCTCATGCGGTTCCGCTACTCCATCGCGGTGGCGGGCACTCACGGCAAGACGACGACCACCAGTCTCATCGCCAGCATCCTGGCAGAGGGTGGCGAGGACCCGACGTTCGTGATCGGCGGGCGCCTGAAGAGCGCGGGCAGCAACGCCCGGCTCGGCACCGGCCGCTACCTCGTCGCCGAGGCCGACGAGAGCGACGCGTCATTCATGCATCTGCAGCCTGTCGTCGCGGTGGTCACCAACATCGACAACGACCACCTGGCGACCCACGGCGGCGATTTCGAGCGTCTGAAGCAGAGCTTCGTCGAGTTCCTGCACAACCTGCCGTTCTACGGGCTGGCGGTGTTGTGCCTGGATGACGGGCACGTGCGGAGCATTCTGCAGCGCGTCGGCAGGCCGGTCCTCACCTATGGACTCGACGCGGCCGCCGATGTGAGGGCGGTCGAGGTCAGCCGGCTGGGCCTGCAGACGAGGATCCGAGTCGCGCGCCGCGGCGGCGCGCCTCTCGCGGTCACCGTCAATCTGCCTGGCGCCCACAACGTGTTGAACACGCTTGCCGCGATCACGGTGGCGACGGAGCTCGGTATCGAGGATGCGGCCATCGGCCGGGCGCTCGCGGCCTTCCAAGGCATCGACCGCAGGATGCAACACGTGGCCGATATCGAGACCTCGGCGGGGACCGTGACGGTGATCGACGACTACGGTCATCATCCGACGGAGGTGGCTGCAACGCTCGAGGCGTTGCGGCAGGGCTATCCGGGCCGACGGATCGTGCTCGCCTTCCAACCGCACCGCTTCACGCGCACCCATGATCTGATCGATGACTTCGGCAAGGTCCTGGCGACGGTGGACGTGCTTCTCGTCACGGAGGTCTACGCTGCGGGGGAGGCTCCGATCGCGGGCGCGGATGGACGTGCCATCTGCCGTGCTGTGCGCAGCCGCGGACAGGTGGAGCCGCTCTTCGTCGAGCGTGTCGAGGAGCTGGCGAAGTCGCTGAGGGACGTCATCCGCGATGGCGATGTGATCGTCACCATGGGCGCGGGCAACATCAGTGCGGTCGCGCACAAACTCGCGGAGCGGTTCGCGACGCTTCTGCCGCCACGGAGGGGTGCCTGATGCCGGCGGTCGCAAAAGAGTTCCTGCCGCGCGTCCGTCACAACGAGCCGATGAGCCGGCATACCTCCTGGCACGTGGGCGGGCCCGCGGAGATCTACTTCACGCCACGGGACCGGTCGGATCTTGCGGCGTTCCTGCGCAGCCTGCCGGCCGACATACCGGTGTACTGGGTGGGGCTGGGGAGCAACCTGCTGGTGCGTGACGGAGGGATCACGGGCGTCGTCATCAGCACGCAAGGCGTGTTGGACCGCCTCGACCGCGCGGCTCAGGACATGGTGTATGTGGAAGCCGGCGTCGCCTGCGCGCGCATTGCCAGGCAGTGCATCAAATGGGGTCTCGGCCCGGCGGAGTTCTTCGCGGGCATCCCAGGCACGCTGGGCGGAGCGCTGGCCATGAACGCCGGCGCTTTCGGCGGGGAGACCTGGCGGCACGTCGTGGAGGTCGAGACCATCGACCGCGGCGGAGGTGCACATCACCGGGCCGCGAGCGAGTATCGGGTGAGCTACCGCCGCGTCGAGCCGCCCGTGGCGCAGGAATGGTTCGTGGCCGCGAGGCTGCGCTTCGAACCGCGGCCTCCCGAGCATCGCGGTGAGGTGACTGAGCTCCTCGAGCGGCGCAAGGCGACGCAGCCGATCGGCGAGTGGAGCTGCGGCTCGGTGTTCACCAACCCGCCGGGCGATCACGCCGCGCGGCTCATCGAGGCCACGGGGCTGAAGGGCCTGGCGGTAGGCGGTGCGTCGGTGTCGCAGAAGCATGCCAACTTCATCATCAACCATGGGACGGCCACGGCCGCCGACGTCGAGAGTCTGATCGCGCGGGTACAGGATGAGGTGCAGCGTGCGCATGGCGTGCGGCTGCACCCCGAGGTGCGCATCGTCGGCCAACCCGCGGGCCACACCACCGGGGAGGGGCGCTGATGCGGCTCGCCTACGATCCCGCATCCACGCGCCGCGTGACCGATCCCGAGGAGTTCGGCCGCGTGGCCGTGTTGCTCGGCGGTGACTCGAGCGAGCGGGAGATCTCACTCCTCACCGGCAGCGCGGTGCTCGCGGCGCTGCAGCGTCGCGGTGTCGCGGCCACGGGATTCGATCCGCGCGAGCGCTCGCTGCTCGAGCTCACCGCGGAGCGTTGCGACCGGGTGTGGATCGCGCTGCACGGCCCGGGCGGCGAGGATGGGACCGTGCAGGGCGCGCTCGAGTACCTCGGCATTCCCTACACCGGCAGCGGCGTGGCGGGGTCGGCGATCGGCATGGACAAGTTGCGCACCAAGCGCCTGGCGCACGCGATCGGAGTTCCGTCGCCCGATGCCATGGAGCTGCGCGGCCCGCAGGACTTCGAGCTGGCGCTCGAGCGCCTGCGGCTGCCGCTCATCGTCAAGCCTGCCACGCAGGGCTCGAGTGTCGGGATGACGAAGGTGCTGAGCGCAGATGCGCTTCCCGGCGCCTACGCGACGGCGGCGGCGATCGATCGGAGCGTCTTCGCGGAGTCGTGGATCACCGGCCGGGAGTACACGGTGGCGCTGTTGCAGGGGCAGGCGCTGCCCTCGATCCGCATCGAGACGCCGCAGGGCTTCTACGATTACGAGGCGAAGTACTTCCGCGACGACACGCGCTACCTCTGTCCGTCGGGACTCTCACAGCCGGCCGAGCAACATCTCGCCAACCTCGCGCTCGCGGCGTTCGCCGCCGCCGGCGGCGAGGGCTGGGGGCGGGCGGACTTCATGATGGATGCCGCGGGGCGGCCGCTGCTGCTGGAAATCAACACGGTGCCCGGAATGACCAGCCACAGCCTGGTGCCGATGGCGGCGCGCGCGGCGGGCATCGAGTTCGACGAGCTCGTCTGGCGGGTGCTGGAGACGAGCTTCGTTCGCCGCGGCGGGAAGGAAGGGCGCTGAGCATGTGGCAGCGAACCCGCAACCGGAGGAAATCGCGCGCGGCGGCCCCGCCGCGCTTCGGCTTCGCATGGCGCACGGCGCTCAAGGCGCTGGCCACGGGTGGGGCGGCGCTCGCCACTCTGCTGGTCGTCTTCTGGGCGCTCAACCAGCCGATCCGCACCGTGCGGGTGACGGGCAGCTTCCAGCATATCGCGCCCGGCGAGATCGAGCGGATCGTGGCCCGACAGGTGCGCGGCCAGGGCTTGCTCACCGTGAGCCTCGCGGCGGTGAGCGGCGCGATCCATTCGCTCCCCTGGGTGGATGCGGTGAGCGTGGAGCGCGACTGGCCGTATGGGCTCTCGGTGCTGGTCGTGGAGCAGGTCGCCGCCGCCCGCTGGGGACGCGATGGCCTGGTCAATGCGAATGGAGTGCTCTTCGCGACGGGCGTCGACCGTTTCCCGGCGGGGCTCGCCAGGCTCTCGGGTCCCGAGGGTTCGGAGGCCGAAGTCACCCAGCGTTATCTCGCGATGCAGCGTCGCCTCGCACAGGCGAGCCTCGCCATCACGGCGCTACGGCTCGATCCCCGCGGCGCGTGGCAGCTCGATCTCGCCAATGGAATCACCATACGGCTCGGGCGGTCGCAGGTCGATGAGCGATTCGAGAAATTCATGAGCGCGGCGCTCGGCATCGTCCAGCACCGCGCGGGGGACATCTCCTACGTGGACATGCGGTACACCAACGGTTTTGCGATCGGCTGGCGGTCGGGGCGGGCCGGTGTCTTTCAGCGAGGACACTCAACGTGTCCTCGCTCCGGCGAGCGCCCATGCACGGATGCCTGGGCCCCTCTGAGACCCGCCCTGACGATGCCGGAAGTGGCACGAGGAAACGGGCTCGACGCCACGGATGGCCGGTGGCACCGCGCTAACGAGGGCCAATATGCTTAAACGCTCGGACAGAAATCTAATCGTGGGTCTCGACATCGGCACCTCGAAAGTGGTGGCGCTGGTGGGCGAGGTGGGCGTCGATGGCGCCATCGAAGTGCTGGGGCTCGGCTCGCAGCCCTCACGCGGCCTGAAGAAGGGCGTGGTCGTCAACATCGAGTCGACCGTGCAGTCGATCCAGCGCGCCGTGGAGGAAGCCGAGCTCATGGCCGGCTGCGAGATCCATTCGGTGTTCGCCGGCATCGCCGGCAGTCACGTGCGCAGCCTCAACTCCCACGGAGTGGTGGCGATCCGCGACCGCGAGGTCACGCACGGCGATGTCGAGCATGTGATCGATGCGGCCAAGGCCGTGGCGATCCCGGCCGACCAGAAGATCCTGCACGTGTTGCCACAGGAATTCATCGTCGACGGCCAGGAGGGCATCCGCGATCCGATCGGCATGTCGGGTGTACGCCTGGAGGCGAAGGTGCACATCGTCACCGGGGCGGAGAGCGCTGCGCAGAACATCGAGAAGTGCATCAAGCGCTGCGGCCTGGAGGTCGACGATGTCGTGCTGGAGCAGCTGGCCTCCAGTTTCTCGGTGCTCACCGACGACGAGAAGGAGCTGGGCGTATGCCTGGTCGACATCGGCGGCGGCACCACCGATCTCGCGGTGTTCTCGCACGGAGCGATCCGCCACACCGCGGTGATTCCCATCGCGGGCGATCAGGTGACCAACGACATCGCGGTCTCCATGCGCACGCCCACGCAGCACGCCGAGGACATCAAGATCCGCTACGCCTGCGCGCTATCGCAGCTCGCCAACCCGGATGAGAGCATCGAGGTGCCGAGCGTGGGCGACCGGCCCGCGCGGCGCCTGGCGCGCCAGACACTCGCGGAGATCGTCGAGCCGCGCTACGAGGAGCTCTTCGGCCTGGTGCGCGAGGAGCTGCGCCGCAGCGGCTTCGAGGAGGTGATCGCCGCGGGCATCGTGCTCACCGGCGGCAGCGCCAAGATGGAAGGCGCGATCGAGCTCGCGGAGGAGGTCTTCCACGTGCCGGTGAGGCTGGGGCTTCCCCAACTGGTGCACGGGCTCACCGATGTCGTGAAGAACCCCGTTTTCTCGACGGGCGTGGGGCTTCTGCTCTACGCCCGTGACAACTTCATGCCCGCGCGTCGCGGGCGGTCCCTGGGCAACGCGAAGACGGCGATCGACCGCATGCGCGCCTGGTTCCAGGGAAACTTTTGACGCTGACAGACCGAACGACTCTCGATAACTCCAAAGCAACCGACAGTTCCAACCAACCGACCCATTCTCGAGGAGCACGCGCAATGTTCGAACTAATGGACGCCTACAGCCAAAGCGCTGTCATCAAAGTCATCGGCGTGGGCGGCGGCGGCGGCAACGCCGTGGCCCACATGGTCACCTCCGGCATCGAGGGGGTGGAGTTCATGTGCGTCAATACCGACGCGCAGGCCCTCAAGCACGCGAAGGTGAAGACCGCGCTGCAGATCGGCACCAACATCACGAAGGGGCTCGGCGCCGGGGCGGATCCGGAGGTCGGGCGCCAGGCGGCGATGGAGGATCGCGACCGCATCGTGGAGCTGGTCGAGGGTTGTGACATGCTGTTCATCACGGCGGGGATGGGCGGCGGCACCGGCACGGGCGGCGCGCCCGTGGTGGCGCAGGTCGCCAAGGAGCTGGGCATCCTGACGGTGGCCGTGGTCACCAAGCCCTTCGAGATGGAGGGCAGCAAGCGCTCTTACATGGCCGACCACGGGATCGCGGAGCTCGGCAAGTACTGCGACTCGCTCATCACCATCCCCAACCAGAAACTTCTCACGGTCCTGGGGGCACAAACGACGCTGCTCGATGCGTTCAAGTCGGCGAACCAGGTGCTGCAGGGTGCGGTGCAGGGCATTGCGGAGCTGATCACCCGGCCGGGCCTGATCAACGTCGACTTCGCCGACGTGCGTACGGTCATGGCAGAGACGGGCATGGCCATGATGGGCTCGGGCGCCGCGAGCGGCGAAGGGCGCGCGCGGGCGGCGGCGGAGGCGGCCGTATCGTCTCCTCTGCTCGAGGACATCAACCTTGCGGGCGCGCACGGCATTCTCGTGAACGTCACCGCCGGCATGGATCTGTCGATCGGAGAGTTCCAGGAGGTGGGCCAGATCGTGAAACAGTTCGCTTCCGAGGACGCGACGGTGGTCGTGGGCACGGTCATCGACCCGGAGCTGAGCAACCAGGTGCGGGTGACGGTGGTGGCGACGGGCCTCGGGCGCCCGGCGGCCGCGGCTCGGCCGCAGCCCCATGCCTACCGGCAGACCGAGGCCGCGCCTCCCCGGGGAGAGCCGCCGGCACGGGAGCGGGACACGCGCGAGCCCGCCATGCGGGTGGTGCGGCGCAGCCCCCTCTCGAGCAGTGACTACGCACAGCTCGACAAGCCGACGGTGCAGCGGCAGAGGGCGGTGGGTGACGGACTGCGCCAGGATGTACAACCGGATGACCTGCTTGACATTCCCGCATTCCTGCGCCGCCAAGCTGATTGAGCGCAACTGGCCAGCTTGTGATACGGTAGCGCGCCGTTTCGCGCCGCGGACCCCAGAGCCCGCGGCAGCCGTTTTGACCTCAGGGCATGGTGGATGCCGTGGCCCCCGGGCCAACGGATCGCGAAGCGGCGCGCCGCGGGGCAGGTCATCCCGGGGTCGCTCAGATCGTTGAGAGACGAAGGACTCACGCAGCTATAAACATGGTCGGTCAGCGGACGCTCAAGAACTCGATCCGCGCCACGGGCGTTGGGCTTCATACAGGCAAAAAGGTCCTGATGACGCTGCGTCCGGCCCCTCCCGATACCGGCATCGTGTTCCGACGGACCGATCTGCCACAGGCGGCGGAGGTGGTAGCGCACGCCGAGAATGTCGGCGACACGATGCTCGGCACGACCCTCTGTCGCGGCAACACGCGGGTCTCCACCGTGGAGCACCTGCTGTCAGCCTTCGCGGGGCTGGGGATCGACAACGCCATCGTGGAGCTGTCGGCGCCCGAGGTGCCCATCATGGACGGCAGCGCCGGCCCCTTCGTCTTCCTGTTGCAGTCGGCGGGGATCGAGGAGCAGCGCGAGGCGAAGCACTTCATCCGCATCAAGAAGCGGCTGCGGGTGGAGGAAGGGGACAAGTGGGCGGAGTTCAGCCCGTTCGACGGCTTCAAGGTCAACTTCGAGATCGAGTTCAATCATCCGATCTTCAAGCGGCGCGCGCAGAGGGTGTCGATGGATTTCTCGACGACTTCCTTCCTGAAGGAGGTCAGCCGGGCGCGCACTTTCGGATTCATGCGCGACCTGGAGACGCTGCGTGAGCGGAATCTCGCGCTCGGCGGCAGCCTGGACAACGCGATCGTGCTGGATGACTTCCGGGTGCTCAACGAGGATGGGCTGCGCTACGAGGATGAATTCGTCAAGCACAAGATCCTGGATGCCATCGGAGACCTCTACCTGCTGGGACACAGCCTCATCGGGGAGTTCAGCGGGCACAAATCGGGGCATGCGCTGAACAATCGGTTGCTGCGGGCGCTGTTGGCGGACACGACTACCTGGGAGAAGGTGGTGTTCGAGTCTTATGCGGATGCGCCCATTTCCTATATCGAGGCGCCTGCTTTGCCGGGATCTGGCGGGGGCTGAGGCGCGGCTCGGGGCAAGCGCCTTCTTGGCTTTTTCGTGCTTCCGGGGCCTCGACCGCAAAAGGCTTTTCCGGGACCGCCGTGAATAGGTCCATGTAGGCTGCCGCAAAAACATCCCTGCTCAGCTACTTGGCTGACCTTGGCAGGACGCGGACGGTGACTTCTTTGATGTCGGGTTGGGCCTCCCGGAGTTGAGGGGTGAGCTCCTGTAGAGCGTAGCGCAGGCGGGCGGACCAGGCGGGGGAGTCGGCGAAGACTACTAAAGTGCCGTCACGCTCGGTGATTCCAGTGATTCGGGGGGGTAGCTCGGGGGGGAGACGGGCCTCCAGCCAGGGGCGCCAGAAGGCTTGGCGGGCGGTTTGATCGGCCGCTTTCGACAAAACGGGAACCGCACGGGCCAGCAGGTCTTTGACAGAATACGCCGCCTGCGGCTTGGAGCCCGAATGGCGGGGCTGTGAGGCCGAATGTGCGCGAGTTCGCAGTGACCGGGAGGCCGTTTTCGGGACGCCGTGCTTGTATGGGCGGCTCTTATTGGGCATATTCTGGTTGCTGCTTAAGGGCAAACCCGTCGAAAGGCGGGGACGCAAAACCACCGGTCTAAAGCAGAGAGCCATGACAGCGGGGTTGCCGGCAAAGCGCAAGTTCTTTCGAGGAAGACGGGGAGCCCCGTCTTGACTGGCTCGTGCGCTCGGTCCGCTGCGTCACCTGCCGTTACTGAAGGGTTACGCATGCGTCCGGAGCGCACGGCATGAACGTCATCATCTTTTCCAAGCGACACGGGCACGCCCGTCAGCTCAACCTGCATCCGCTAGCGATGACGGCCATGATACTGGCCGTCATCGCTATCGTCGGCGGTGCTTTCGGGGCAGGGATGACCCTGGGGCATGGCGCCGCCGACGGCTCGGCGCTCGGACAGACCGCCCGCTGGTCGCGGATCCTGGCGAAGCAACGCGAGGAGATTGCCGACCTCAAGCAGCAGATGCAGGTGCGCGCGGATGCGATCGCCATCCAGCTGGGCGACATGAAGGCGCACGTGATCCGCCTCGATGCGCTGGGCCAGCGGCTGACGTCGATGGCGGGCATCAAGAGCAGCGAATTCAGCTTCGGCCACGACCCGCCGCAGGGCGGCCCGGAGACCGACATCCCAGGGGCGCGACCGGGCATCTCCGACATCTCGACCATGCTGAAGAGCCTGCAGAGCCAGATCGACCTCAGCGGCTCGCAGCTCTCGGCTCTGGAAAACGTCATTCTCTCGCGCCAGCTCGGCCAGGAGATTCATCCGGAGGGGCGTCCGGTCAGCACAGGATACATTTCCTCCGGGTTCGGTCAGCGGGTCGATCCCTTCACGGGCGGCGGGGAGTTTCACGAAGGTATCGACTTCGCGGCCCCTGAGGGTACGCAGGTTCGAGCGGTAGCCGCCGGGATCGTGACCTGGGCGGGTCCGCGCGGTGGCTACGGCAACATGGTGCAGATCGACCATGGCAACGGCTACGCCACACGGTACGGACATGCCGACAAGGTGCTCGTCCACGTCGGGGAGACGGTCAATCGGGGTGACGTCCTCGCGCTGGTCGGGGATACCGGGCGCTCTACCGGGCCGCACGTGCACTTCGAGGTACTGAAGAACGGCCACGAGGTGAATCCGGCACGCTTCGTCGCGCTACGGGCCGGAGCGACCGCATTCACCGGCGCGGGCGCCGCCCGGGTGGCGGCGGAGATCGCACCGGCGCGTGCCGGCAAGGCAGGACAGGACTGAGCCACCGGATGCGGGCTGAGGCCCGACCGGCGCCAAAGCAGTCACCCGGTCGCCGCACTCTCTCGCGCCACCGCGGTCGAATGATTCGGGTCAGCCCGAAAGCAAGTGATGAAGCGGCCGTTTCGCGGGCGCGCATTCTTGGGTTGCCGGGGCTCAGTGGGGCCGCTCCCTGCGCCGCGGGATGATCCCTGCCACAAGGCTGGTGGCGCATCGCCGGAACCGATTTGCGCCAGTAGGCCCAGCCGAACCCATTGGGGAGTCGGCCTCGCGTGCGTAGAATACCCCGCCCGTTTGCCCGGTGCCTGGACCTCGGTGAGGCGGGTCCCAGAGGCCGACCGAATCAATCAGCAGGATCGTCAAGTTGCTCGACACTCTCAAGCGCATATTCGGTAGCCGCAATGAACGGCTGATCCGCGGCTATGGGCGGCACATCCGCGCGGCGAAGGAGCTCGAGCCCGGGCTCAAGGAGCTGAGCGACGAGGCGCTGCGTGCCAAGACGGAGGAATTCCGGCAGCGGCTGCGGGAGGGCGCGACGCTGGACGACCTGCTCCCCGAGGCCTTCGCCGTGGTGCGGGAGGCGGCGTGGCGTACGCTCAAGATGCGGCACTTCGACGTCCAGCTCATCGGCGGCATCGCTCTGCACCAGGGCAAGATCGCGGAGATGCGCACCGGCGAGGGCAAGACGCTGGTCGCGACTCTCCCTGCTTACCTGAACGCGCTGCCCGCCGAGGGCGTGCACGTCGTCACGGTCAACGAGTACCTGGCGCAGCGCGACGCCGATTGGATGGGACCGGTCTACCGGTTCCTCGGACTCACCGTCGGGGTGATCAAGAACTCGCAGAGCCCGCAGGAGAAGCGTGAGGCGTACGCCTGCGACATCACCTACGGCACCAACAACGAGCTCGGCTTCGACTACCTGCGTGACAACCTCGCCTTCAGTCTGGAGGACCGGGTACAGCGGCAGCTCGCCTACTCGATCGTGGACGAGGTCGATTCCATCCTGATCGATGAGGCGCGCACGCCGCTCATCATCTCGGGGCCTGCGGAAGAGAGCACGGAGCTGTATCTGCGGATCAACCAGCTGGTACCGAGCCTGACGCGCCAGCAGGAGGAGGACGGTCCGGGCGACTTCGCCGTGGAGGAGAAGACCAAACAGGTCCACATCACAGAGGATGGCCACGAGCGCGTCGAAGAGCTGATGCTGAAGGCCGGCCTGCTGCGTGAAGGCGAGAGCCTCTACGATCCCGCCAACATCCGGCTGATGCATCACCTGAACGCGGCGCTGCGCGCGCACGCGCTCTACAAGCGGGATGTCGAGTACATCGTGCGCGGCGGCGAGATCATCATTGTCGATGAGTTCACCGGACGCACCATGCCCGGCCGGCGCTGGTCCGATGGCCTGCACCAGGCGATCGAGGCCAAGGAAGGCGTGCGCGTGCGCGAGGAAAACCAGACGGTCGCCTCGATCACGTTCCAGAATTATTTCCGCCTCTACAAGAAGCTTTCCGGCATGACCGGAACCGCGGACACCGAGGCGCCGGAATTCCTCGAGATCTACGGCCTCGAGGTCACGGTCATCCCGACGCACAAGCCGATGGTCCGCAAGGACAACGCTGACTTCGTGCATCTGACGCAGAACGACAAGTTCAAGGCGATCATCGAGGACATCCGCGAGTGCGTCGAGCGCGAGCAGCCGGTGCTCGTCGGCACGACGTCGATCGAGACCTCGGAGCTCGTTTCGAGTGTCCTGCAGAAGGAGGGCATCGGGCACGAGGTGCTGAACGCCAAGCAGCACGAGCGTGAGGCACAGATCGTCGCGCAGGCCGGAAGGCCCGGCTCGGTGACCATCGCCACCAACATGGCGGGCCGCGGCACGGACATCGTGTTGGGCGGCAGCCTCGAGGCGGAGCTCACCGCGCTGGCGCAGGAGTCGGGAGGGCAGATCGACGAGGCGGCGCGCGAGCGTGTCCGGACCGAGTGGCGGACACGCCACGAGAGGGTGGTGGCGGCGGGCGGCCTGCACATCATCGGCACGGAGCGGCACGAGTCCCGCCGCATCGACAATCAGCTGCGCGGCCGCTCCGGCCGGCAGGGCGACCCGGGATCGAGCCGCTTCTATCTCTCCATGGAAGACAACCTGATGCGCATCTTCGGCGACCCAACGAAGACGCAGCGCTGGCTGAAGATGGCCGGCATGAAGGAAGGCGAGGTCATCGAGAGCGGCATGTTGAGCCGTCAGATCGAGAAGGCGCAGCGCAAGGTCGAGGCACATAACTTCGACATCCGCAAGCAGCTGCTGCTCTTCGACGACGTCGCCAACGATCAGCGCAAGGTCATCTATCAACAGCGCACCGAGATCATGGGCACCGCGGATGTCTCGGCGGCGATCCGCGGGATCCTCGAGGAAGCGATCGGTGCGCTCGTCGATCAGTATCTGCCGAAGCACGCGATGCCGAGCGACTGGGATCTCGAAGGGCTCGGCAACGCGCTCGAAAGCGATTTCAACGCGCGCGTCAACGTCAAGGGATGGCTCGAGCAGGAGCCGGAGCTCGAGGAGCCGGCGCTGCGCGAGCGGCTCGCCCGCGAGGTGCAGCAGGTGTACGACGCCAAGGTGTCGCGCATAGACCCCGTGTTGATGCGCCATATCGAGAAGGACGTCATGCTGCGGACGCTCGATGCGCACTGGCGCGATCACCTCGCCGCCATGGATTACTTGCGGCAGGGGATCCATCTGCGCGGTTATGCGCAGCAGGACTATCGCACGGAGTACAAGCGCGAAGCCTTCCAGATGTTCACCGCAATGCTCGACCGCGTGAAGTTCGAGACGGTGACACGCCTGATGCAGATCGAAGTGCGCACTCAGGAGGAGGTCGACCGCGAAGAGGAGGAGCGCCGCCGCCGGCTGATGCGGGCGCTGCAGGCGCAACACCCGGAGATGATGTCAGCGTTGGCGGTAGGCACAGAAGCGCCGGAAGAATCTCTTGCCCTCGCCGCGCCGGGGCGCGGTGCCCTGGCGGGCGGTGGCCTGCGCGCGCGCGGCGGCGCCGACATGCCCGTTCCGCCGCCTCCCGCGGCGGAATCCGCAGGCACCTTCGTCCGCGGTGAGCGCAAGATCGGCCGCAACGAGCCCTGTCCCTGCGGCTCCGGCAAGAAGTACAAGCACTGCCACGGCGCCTTGTCGAGCGTCGAGTGAGTGCGAGCCGGGCCGTGCTGGTCGTGGCCGCGGCTCTGGTGGATGAAACGGGAAGAGTGCTGATCGCCGAGCGTCCCGCGGGCAAGCACATGGCCGGCCGTTGGGAGTTTCCCGGCGGCAAGGTGGCGCCGGGTGAGTCGGAGGAGGCCGCCCTGGCGCGCGAGCTCGAGGAGGAGCTGGGCATTCAGGTGATCGACGCGCGCCCGATGATGCGACTGACGCACCGCTATCCGGACCGTGAGGTCGAGCTTTCCATGTGGGTGGTGGAGCGTTACCGGGGCGAGCCGCGGGCGCTCGATGGGCAGCGCCTGAAATGGGTGCAGCGCCGCCGTCTTGCCGGTGAGGACATTCTCGAGGCGGACCGACCGTTCGTGGCCGCGCTGGTACAATGGCCGCCGGATTTCTAAACCCTGACAGGACCTTCCATGGCAGCGAAGAGTGATCTTCCTGAAGTGCATCTCGACCCGGCCAGTCTCTATCGGGAGGAGATCTACACCGACCGCCGGGCCGGCACGATCCGCCGCCTGACTCCCGTGACCGCGGACGGGGCTACCGATCCCAACCGTCCGGTGCTCTTCTCCGGCCAGACGCAGCTCCTGACTCCCGCCGGGGTCCTGCCGCTCGTGTTCGAGATCGAGGCGGGCACTCTGGAGGAGGCGCTGGCCAAGTTTCCCGAAGGGGTCAACGCCGCGCTGGAGCAGGCCATCGACGAGGCCCGGGAAATGCGCCGCGAGGCGGCTTCCCGCATCGTCGTGCCGGAGGTCGGCGCCGGAATCGGCCCCGGCCCGGGGCCGAGCGGGGCAGCCGGCGGCGGAGGAAAGATCAAGTTCCCGTAGGCTGAAAGCGGCCGAGGCCGCTCCCCCGACTGCGGGGCCAGGCAACCTGGATCTTCGCGGAACGTAACGTGCTGATGAGGCATTGACCCTTCCCCGGCGCAGGGGTGCCATATTTCAAGGGGGTTGTAATGCTTCAGGCTTCAGAGTCCGCGGCCGAGGTGCCCCTCGTCAGCGTGGGCGTACCCGTATACAACGGAGAAGCCTTTCTAGAGGACGCCATCCGCTCCACGCTCACGCAGACGCTGAGCAACCTCGAGCTGATTCTTTGCGATAACGCGTCCAACGACCGGACGGCCGAGATCTGCCGCGATTACGCGGCGCGGGATCCGCGGGTGCGCTATTTCCGTAATGCGCGCAACCTGGGCGCGGCCGCCAACTACAATCTCGCCTTCAGCCATGCGCGCGGGCGCTACTTCAAGTGGCTGGCCCATGACGACCGCATGCTGCCGTCGTACCTCGCCAAGACCCAGCGGATCCTGCAGGAGCGCGCCGACGCGGTGCTCTGTAACACGGTGGTGTCATACATCGATGGCGCCGGCGTGCAGCTCGGGCTCTACGACAGCAAGCTTTCGGGCGCCGACTCGCTATCGCCGTCCGCGCGGTTCGCGTGGATGGTGCTGCGCTCACACACCTGTGTCGATTTCTTCGGGCTCATCCGTCGCGATGCGCTGCGCGACTCTCTGCTGCACGGCAGTTTCCATGGGGCAGATCGGGCCCTTCTCGCGCAGCTCGCGCTGCGCGGCCGCATGATCCAGTTGCCCGCGCCGTTGCTGGCCATCCGGGAGCATCCCAACCGTTATACCCGCGCCCAACGGCGCTCCGGCGACCGCGCAGCGTGGCACGACGGCACGGGCGGCGGCCAGCCGGTCTTCCCGACCTGGCGCCTGTATCGGGAGTACCTGAAGATGGTGCGGCGGGAGCCGCTGTCACCAACAGAGCGATCGCGCTGCTACGGTGTGCTTGCGCGCTGGTGGGGATACAACTGGAACGTTGCCCGCGCGGTGGTCGATCTGCTGGCCGTGGCGGTGCCCAGTGCCCCGGCGCAGGCGGAGCGGCTGAAGACACGGCTCTTTGGCGCCGCTCCGGGTCATCTGTTGGCCGACCGGCGGCGTTGATGGAGCCAGGGCCGGGGCCGCCGATGCTATCGGCGCGTGGGCCCGCTCCACGGACTGAGCGGCGTGAGTCTCAGAGCGCAGGCGTCGCCCCGATGCCGGTGCTGCCTGATGCCGGAATTCCGCCCTGGCTGGAGGCGACGAGCGCCGCCGACCGCCGATTCCGGATTGCAATGGTTGCCGCCTGTCCCATGCCCGCGCGGCGCGGCACGCCTCTGCGCGTCGAGCGGCTGGCGGAAGCGCTGGCAGCACGAGGGCACCACGTCGAGCTCGTGACCTATCACGTCGCGGATGGCCCACAGCCTCTCGACTTCCCGGTGCACCGGATCTTTCGCCGTCCAGTCTACTGGCGGATGCCGGTCGGACCGAGCTTCCGCAAGCTCGCGTTATACGATCCCGCGCTGTCATGGAAGCTGTTGCGTGTGCTCGCCGGGCGGCGATTCGATGTCATTCACGCGCATCACGTCGAGGGGCTGTTGGTGGCGCTGCCGGTGCGGCTGCGCCACCGCATGCCGCTCATCTATGACGCGCATACCATGCTGTCGGCTGAGCTGCCGAGCTATGCGGCCTGGCTGGCGCGCGGCACCTTCGGCGCGTTGGGCGGCTGGCTCGATGGTGCGCTCCCCCGGCGGGCCGACCATGTTGTCGCAGTGACGTCCGATATCCGCGATCGCCTGGTGGCCGCGCACGGGCTCGAGCCGGGCCGCGTGTCGGTCGTCACCAATGGAGTGGAGACCGGCTGCTTTCGTGTGGAGTCGCCGCCACGGCAGGACGGACTCGTCCGCCTCATCTACACGGGAACACTGGCGCCGTACCAGGACGTCGACCTGCTGCTCGAGGCCTTTGCGCGGGCTCGCGAGGTGCGGCCCGACCTCCGGCTCTGTTTCTCGGTCAGCTCGTCCTTCGAGCCCTATGAGGCGGCGGCGCGGCGACTCAGGGTATTGGATGCCATCGAGGTATTGCCGGACCGATTCGGCGAGCTGCCGCTGCGCCTGGCGTCAGCCGCGATCGCCGTACTGCCACGGACCAGCTGTCCGGGAATCCCGCAGAAGCTGCTCAATTACATGGCGGCGGCCAAGCCGATCGTGGCGAGCGCGGGGTCGGCGAAGGTGTTGGTGCACGAGCGAACGGGGCTGGTCGTCAGGAATGGGGACGCAAGCGGCTTCGCCGACGCGGTGCTCCGGCTGGCGGGCGATCCGGAGCTGGCGGAGAAGTTGGGAAGAAGTGCCCGCGAGACGGTAGAGAAGGAGTTCAGCTGGGAGCGGGCAGCGCAGAAGTTGGAGCTAGTCTATGACCGGCTGACGGCTAGAGCGCAATCAGCTCGGGGTGAAGCGAGCGGCCGGCGAGGTCATGCCTGATCTCGTCGACATAGATCGAATTCATCACCAACACGACCTCGGGACGCAGATGCCGCAATGCATCGGGCGAAACGATCTCCAGACCGCTGCCGGCCAGGAATTTGCCGTGTTTGTGGGGATTGATGTCCACGACCGCGGCCGGTTCCGGCCCCAGCCCCTGTGAGAGGCCGAGGGAGCTGACGAGCGACACGCACTTCGATCCGGAGCCCCAGACCGCGAGCCGATGTCCAGCGGCACGATGCCGCGCGAGGGCGTCCGCGAGTGACTGCAGCCGCTCGCTGACCTGCCGCTCGAAACGCGCGACGAGCGAAGTCACGGTGGCGAGATCGTTCTCCTGCGGCAGCAGCGCATCGGTGGGCCCGGCCGCGGGCTGGGCTTCCAGCATCAGGTACTGCTCGTCATACGCCTTGTAGAGGCGATGAACGTCGAAACCGGCCGAGCGGAAGAGGCGCGCGAGCGAGCCGCGCGTGAAGTAAGTGCAATGCTCGTAGTAGATGTCCCAGAACGCTCCCTGCTGCAGGACACGCTCCATGTCCGGAAGCTCGAAGAAGACATTCACGTGACGCCGATCGCCGATGGTCGAACGCACCAGGCGGACGAATTCGCTCACCGGCGCGATGTGCTCCAGCGTATGCCGGCAACACACGTAGTCCGCATGCAGGTGAGAGTATTTCGGCCCGTAGAAGTCGCGGATGAACCTCATGCGCTGCGCCGCGCTGCTGTGCGTGCGCTCCGGCCGATACCCCGGATCGACGCCGATTCCCGCGCAGCCGCTGCGCTCGCAAAGCCCGACCAGGAACTCCCCTTTTCCACAGCCGATCTCGAGCGCCGTCATCCCCGGCCCCAGCCCGAACCTCTCGATCTGATCGTCCCAGACCTCGTCGAGAAACCGCAGGAACCGCGGCGAGTAAGCCTGCGTCTCCTCGTAAGCCGCCGAGTATTGGTTCAGCCCCGGGTCGAACCTCACGTTTCCGATGAAGCCGCAGCCCCTGCAAAACCCGAGCTCGATGTCCCCTCGCGGAAACGCCAGCGCCTCCTCGCGCGAAGACAACATCAGGCAACTGTGCGCCGGCACCCCGTTCACGCGATAGAACTTTTGAATGTCCGTGCTTCCGCAGGCGTTACAAGCGACCGAAGACTCGCTTGCCAAGGGATTTCCCGGGGCTTGTGGAGCCAGGGATGGCGGTACGGAGGCTCCATGGCTCGATGAGCGGGCGGGAGCCCGCGCAATCGGATTGCTCGGCCCGTCCTGGGCCTCGCCCTTCGGGCCGGCTGCGCCGTCCAAAATCGCTCCGAAGGATTTTGTTACGCCGTCCGCGGGAAATCCTTTGGCAAGTGAGGCTTCGCGCACCGGATCGTAATGCATGTCCGCAACTCCGGGTTAGACAACGACAGGCTCAGGAACAGGCACGATGAACCTCCCTCCACGCTGCCGATACTCCGCCTGCTGCTCCATGATCTCATCCTTGAAATTCCAAGGCAGAATGAGCAGGTAATCCGGCTGCTCCGCCAATATCCGCGCAGGCGCAACGATCGGCAACCGCACCCCCGGCATGTACCGCCCTTGCTTGTGCACATTCCGATCCGCCACGAATTCCAACATGTCGCGCCCGATCCCCGCGAAGTTGAGCAGGATGGTGCCCTTGGCCGCGGCGCCATAGCCCGCAATGCGGGCGCCCTCCTGCTTCAGCCTGGTGAGAAGCGCCAGCAGATCGCGGCGGATCCGCTCCACCCGCGCCGAGAATCCCGCGTAGTAGTCGAACCGATCCACTCCTGCCCGCTGCTCCGCCTGCAGATACTCCGTCACCGACCGGTCCAGCTGCTCGCGCTTCTCCACGAAGAGACGCAGCGAGCCGCCGTGGATCGTGAGCGGCTCGACGCGATTCAGCGAGAGCCGATGCCGTCGGAAGAGCTCCGCCAGTGCGGTGACGGAGAAGTAGCAGAGGTGCTCGTGATAGATGGTGTCGAACTCGCCGTGGTCGATCAGCTCCCTGACATAGGGAACCTCTATCACCGCCACTCCGCCCTCCTTGAGCAGCGTTCCGATCCCCGAGACGAATCCGTTCGTGTCCGCGACGTGCGCCAGCACATTATTGGCGTGGATGACGTCGGCACAACGTCCGTTGGTGGCGAGGTGGATGGCCAGGTCACGGCCGAAGAATGCCTGCAGCGTCTCGACGCCACGAGCGCGCGCGGCCGCAACCGGCCCGAGCGCCGGGTCGATGCCCAGCACCGGAATGCCACGCTCGCGGTAGTACTGCAGCAGGTAGCCATCGTTGCTCGCGAGCTCCACGACGAGCGAGCTGCCGTCGAGCCGCCGTTCCTCGATGCGTGCCGCGACGTTTGCGGCCGAGTGCTTGAGCAGTGAATCGGTGAACGAGGAGAAATACGGGTAGTCCGCGCCGAAGAGCTCTTCGGGCGGCACCGTGGCCAGGATCTGTGCCAGCGTGCAATCCGGACAGAAAGCGACGTCCAGCGGATAGCGCGGCTCCTCCCGCTGCAGATCATCGGACGCCAGCAGCCCATCCGAGAGCGGCATGTTCCCGAGCGAGAGGAAGACTCCCAGGTCCCCCCCGCCGCAGCTGCGGCAGTTCGTGCCGACTGGATTGGTCATGCCACCGAAACGCGAGGTGCGGATGAGGAAGCGGATGCCGGATGCCCCGTCGCCCGCCACCGCAGCATCTCGTCGAGCGCACCGGCCGTCTGCAGCTCACGGATGCGCTTCAGGCGGATGAATTTCGAGCTCAGGAATTCCTCCCCGCCGATGCCGTGATCACAGAAGGCCGCATAGACCTGCTCGATACCCTTGCGCACGGTCCATTGGGGCTTGAAGGCGGGCAGGCGCGAGCGGATCTTGTCGCAGTCCACGCGATAGTTGCGTGCGTCAGGGCTGGCGTCACCGGCGTACGTAACTTTGGATGACGGCACCACCTGCGCGACCATGTCCGCGACGTCGCGAACGCGATAGTTCTCCGAGGTGATTCCGACGTTGAAGGCTTCGTTGTGGATGAGCTCCCGAGGTGCCTCGAGTACCGCGATGAAGGCTCGCGCAATGTCTTCGATGTGCACCAGCGGTCGCCACGACATCCCGTCGCTCTTGATGAGCACGTTGCCGGTGGTGCAGGCATAGCCCACCAGGTTGTTCACCACCAGGTCGCCGCGCAGCCGCGAGGAGACCCCGAAGGCGGTGGCGCTGCGCAGGAACGTGGGGCTGAACTCATCGCTCGCCAGCGCAGCCACATCGCGCTCCACCCACACCTTGCTCTCGGCATACGGTGTCACCGGATTGAATCCCGCCGTCTCGTCCAGGAATGCGTCCCCGGCCGCGCCGTAGTTGCTGCAGGAAGAGGAGAAGACATAGCGGGACACGCCTGCCTCTTTTGCCAGGCGCGCGAGGCGCACCGAGGCCTCGTGGTTGATCGCGTACGTCGCTGCGGGCTCCAGGTCGCCCAGGGGGTCGTTGGAAATACCGGCGAGGTGGAGGACGGCATCGATGCCGCGCAGGTCCTCCAGCTCGATCTCGCGGATGTCTCTGCGCATCACCGCATTCGGCGATACTTCTTCAGCGGCGAACCCGCAGTCCTCGTACAGGAAGCTATCGAGTCCCGTCACGTGATGCCCGCGGTCGAGCAGCATCGGCAGCAGCACGTGGCCGATATAGCCATCGTGACCGGTCAGCAATACTCGCATGCTCTTCATGTCTTGCGGCCTCGCTCGGCGTTTGCTTGGGCGCTCGTTCGAGCGCTCACTTCCAGATCTTCCAGGGGGGATCGCCGCTCGCCCACAGGGACTCGAGGCGGACTTTGTCGCGCATGGTATCCATGCACTGCCAGAAACCGTTGTGCTGGTACGCCATGAGCTGCCCGTCGCTCGCCAGCCGCTCCAGGGGCTCGCGCTCGAACAGCGTGGCATCGCCCGCGATGTAATCGAACACTCTCGGCTCGAGAACGAAAAACGCGCCGTTGATCCAAGCCTCACCGGCCAGCGGCTTCTCGTCGAAGCGCGCGACACGGTTGCCGTCCAGCTCCAGCCGGCCAAAGCGTGCCGGGGGACGCACGGCAGTCACGGTGGCGACTCGTCCGTGGCTACGATGGAACTCAAGGAGCTCTGTCAGGTTGACGTTGGAGACGCCGTCACCCCATGTCAGCATGAAGGTTCCGCTGCCGAGATGTGGCGCAAGCCGTTTGATGCGTCCGCCTGTGTTGGTCTGCTGCCCGGTGTCGATGAGGTCGACCAGCCAGTCCTCGCAGCCATGCTCGCCGTTGTCGCCGTTGCCGCGCCGTTCCACCTTTCCGGTCTTGAGGGAGATCCGCAGGTCGGATGCGAGCGAGCAATAGTCGGCCATGTAGCGTTTGATTTGCTCGCCCTTGTAACCGAGCGCGACCACGAATTCCTTAAATCCGTAGGCCGCGTAATGCATCATGATGTGCCAGAGAATCGGACGGCCGCCGATCTCGATCATGGGTTTCGGGCGGACGACCGTCTCCTCCGCGAGCCGCGAGCCGACCCCGCCTGCGAGAATGCCTACTTTCATGTCATGCTAGTCGTGGTGCCCAGCAATTACCGGCTTGCTCTTTTCGATCACGGTCAACCGGGGCTGGCGTGCGTTCAGGATGCTCTGCCCCGGCTAAAGCTCGCAATTACCGTGCCTAATCGACCGGCAGAACCGGCCTGCGGCCGTTTTGCGGACATCGGTTCCGCCGTCGGGGCTGCCGGGGCATGAGCCGCCTGCGCGCGTTGGCGGCGAATATGGCCGCCGTGATCACTGGCAAGGCCGCCACGGCGGTGGTCGGCCTGCTGACCGTGGTGGCGCTGACGCGGCACCTGGGACCCACGGAGTTCGGCTACTACCGTACCGTGCTGACGTATTGCGCCTTTGCCGCGGTGCTGGCTGACTCCGGGCTTTACATGGTGACCCTGCGGGAGATGTCGCAGGGGGGCTCCAACGCGGGCCGGGTGCTGGGCAACGCTCTGCCGTTGCGACTGGTCAGCACCTGCGGCGTCCTGCTCGCGGCGGCGGCTGTTGCGTGGCTCACGCCATACGATGCGCCGGTCAAGTGGGGCACACTGATCGGCGCCGCAATCTACACTTGCCTGCAGGCCAGCGACTTCCTCATCGCCCCTTTCCAGAGCGTTCTCAAGCAGGCGCGCAATGCCGTCGCCGAGGTGACCGGGGCGGTGGTCACCCTGGGGGCGGTCTCCGCACTGGCTTTCACCCATGTTGGCGCATTGCCGATGCTCGGCGCGACCCTGCTGGGTGCCGCGGTGGCCCTGGGCATTTCCATCAGGCTGGTGCGGCGCCTGGTTCCGTTCCGCGTGAGCTTCGATGCGGCGCTCTGGAGGCGGTATCTGATCGCAGGCCTGCCGCTTGCCGGAGCGCAGATCCTGGGGATGGCGATGTTGCGCGGAGACTCCTTACTGCTCTCGCTCTTTCAGCCGGCGTCCGCGGTGGGTCTCTACGGTGTCCCCGCGAAGCTCTTCGAGATCACGACCTCGGTTCCCTACATCCTGGCGGGACTCATGATGCCGGCGCTGACGGCGAGCGCCGCAGCGGACCGCGCGGGCTTCTCCCGGCAACTGGGCAGCACGATCGACGCGGCCGCGGTGTATGGGGTGGGCGTCGTGATTGCGTTCGCGCCGTTCGCGGATCGACTGTTGGCGCTCATTTCCGGCGAGCGCTTCGTCGCGGGCGCGCCGGCCCTCGTCGTGATCTCGTTCGCCGTGGCATTGGCGAGCCTCACACATGTCCTGCGGTTCACGCTGGTGGCCTGCGGGAGGCCGACTCTGGTGCTGATCGGGGACGCGGTGGCGTGTACGTGCGCGTTCGTGGCTTACTTCGGGCTCATTCCCAGATTCTCCCTGCTGGGTGCAGCCGCTGGAACCGTCGTCGCCGAGGCCACTGCGCTGGTCGCCATGAGCGTCGCATTGCGCTGTGCCGGGCGAAGTCTTCCATCGCTGGCCAATCCCGCGAAGGCAGTCATCGCCGGAGCGCTGGCGGCGTTGGCGATGAAGTATCTGGCCGGCTTCGGCACTCCATGGCTGTTGGCGCTTGCCGCGGGCGGCGCAATCTACCTTGCGCTGTTGGCGCTGACGGGGGCGATACCGAGGGAGCTCATTGTCGTAATATTGGGTGCGGCACGAAAGACTGGAGTGGGCCATGGTTAGATGCAGACGATTCCGCCGGATGTGTCTCGCGGCCGGACTGGCAGGATTGCTCGCCGGTTGCGCGGGGATGATGGTCGGCCAACCGACTCCGGTTCCCGGCAGAGGACCGCTCGGCATGCAGGAACCGACCGCTACACAGGTCGGCGTAGGCGCCAATCCCACGCCATCGATGCCGCGTATGAATGCGTTCGTTGCGCAGGTGCGGCCGCCGGGCGCGCGCGGCGGCGCGAATCCGTATGCCTGGCTGGAGAACGTGCATTCGAAGCGGACGAGGCATTGGATCGTCGTCGAGAACCAGTCGACGGCGAAGGCGTTGGCCGGTATCCCGCAACGAGAGTGGATCCGCAGACGCCTCGCCGAGCTGCAGGGTGCAGGCCATGCCGGCACGCCAAGCGATGTCATGGTGGAGCGCACTTTCTATCTCAGTCCCGACGGGACGCGGTTGCCGATCGAGATTGCGCACCGGCGAGACCTGGCCCGCGACGGCAACCAGCCCGCGCTCCTGTCGGTATACCGCGGCAGCCGTAAGGCTGCAGGCCCGCTGCTGCAACCCCTGGTGTTGGTATGGCTGGAGATGGGCGGTGTGTACGCCCGCGCGCAGGTGCGCGACGGAGTGAATGCGGCCCCACCCCTGCCCGGGGCGGGCGCGTCGCCTGACCGGTCGAATGCGCTGAGTGATCTATTCGGAGCCGCGCAAGCGTTGCTCGATCAACGCTACACCCGTCGGGCGCGACTCGGCATCTACGGCCGCGGCTTCGGCGGCCTGCTGGCCGGTGCCGCGGTCACGCAGCGGCCGGATTTCTTCGGCACGGCATTGCCCACCGGCACCTGGGCGCAATACCGCCAGGTCGGCTCCGGCAACTGCTTTCCGCCGACGCTCATCGTTACTGCGAAGCATGACGGCACCATCAGGCCCTGGCGCGGTTATGAGCTCGCGGCGGTCCTGCAGGCGGAGCAGGTTTGCGGCCGGCCCATCCTGATCCGCATCGACGGCGGCGATGGGCCGCAGGTGCAGCGGGAGCAAGCGGCGGACGCGCTCTCGTTCGCGGCAAAATGGCTGGGAGCGCGGACGCCCGGCTAACTCAAGGTTATGACGGCCTGCGGTGCTGCGGGGTGTCGTCGTGCGGCTGCCCCGCGCAATCGTGACCGGACTCATCCGGCGCGGGCTCGCCCGGGATGGCATGCTTTTCCGCCAGCCAGGCGCCGAGGTCGATGAGTCTGCAACGCTCGCTGCAGAAGGGCCGGAAGGGCGATTGAGCCCAGTCGATCTCGCGCTGGCAGGTCGGGCACTTGACGCGCTGGACGGCCATCACGGACAGCAGGTGAGGAGGAACTTCACGTCCGATTCGGCCTGCGTGGCCCGCTCCGCGACGCCCTTCCAACTGAGGAATCGCATGTTGCACCGGTGATGGCTGCCGCTCACTTCAGGGTAGAGGCCCATCGAGGCCGGCAGCGCGATCCGCAGCAGCTGCAGCGGATTCTCACGGTCGAAGGTAATGGTGAAATTGCCGCCCTGGGCGGTCTCCTGACGGGTCCGTCCGTTCTGGCGGGTCAACCAGATGAGCTCCGAGACGGCATCGCAAAGCGGACGCAGGACCGTGAGCCACTGGTTGAATGCCTTGACCCGAATCTCGTCCGGCTGCGACAGCCAGTAGAGATAATCCGGCAGGTCGAACTCGCAGGTCCCTCCCGGGATGCTGCTACGGTGCTTGATCGCATTCAGGAAGTCCGACTCCTTCAGCGGCTGCAGATTGGCGATGCCGGTGTTCAGCAGCTCCGAGCGCAGTCGGGTCAGGTTCGCAATCAGTGTCTTCAGTCGATTCGTATCGACCCCGGGCTTCGACTGGAACTCCGCGAGTGAGGTGAGCTGCCGCTCCAGCTCCTTGAGAGCCTCCGAGCGCACGTCACTGCGCGTGGTGATGGCCAGGATGTCGATCAAGCTCGAAACGGCCGCGCGCGTACCCCACTGGCTCCCCATCTCGTTGTGGTAAAGCGCCTGGCTGTAGAGAAAATCCAGCCTGAGGAACGTCCGCATGCGCTCGTTGAGCGGCTGCTCGAAGACCAGTGTGTGGTCGCTTTCGAGGGGTGCGGGCGGAGCTTGCGGAGGCGCTGCGGCCTCGGGGGAGTCGGTGGTCATATGATCTATTGTGCTCGACATCCGCCGGGCACGTAAACCGGCGAAGAGCTCCGCCGAGCGCTCCTCGCTATCAGGACACGCCGGCTTTCGCGGCCTTGGCGGTGAGCGTGGCGCCGCCGGATCCGGATTGTCCCGCGAGCTCCAAGTAACGCGCGTGCAACGCCGAGACCTGATCGCGCACGGCGCTGAGGTCGCCCTCATTCTGAATGACGTCGTGCGCTGCTTTGAGCCGCGCGGTGCGCGAGGTCTGCGCATTGAGCATCGCGCGGGCCTGCTCGTCCGTGGAGCCGTCACGCGCCTGCAACCGGCGGATCTGCAGCTCCTCGTTGCAATCGACCACGAGCACACGATCGACGTGCGAGGCCAGATTCTTCTCGACGAGCAGCGGAAGAATGAGGACCTGATAGGGGCCGCCGGCAGCGGCCGACCAGGCCTCCACCGCGGTTCCGATGGCGGGGTGCGTCAGCGCCTCGAGATCCGCGCGAGCCTTGGGATCGGAGAACACGATCTCGCGCAGCTTGGGACGATCCAGATGCCCATCGGGGGTGAGTATCGCGCGGCCGAAGCGCTCCACGAGCCGCTCGAGCGGCGGTTGGCCCGGCTCCACCACGTCGCGCGCGACCTGGTCCGTATCGATGATGGGTACGCCCAGGGCGGCAAAGAACTTCGCCACGGTCGACTTCCCGCTGGCGATGCCGCCGGTCATGCCTACGCGAAACACTCTGGTATTGGCCATTATTTCAGTGGGACGCAAACAAACCGAGATAACCGGTCACCAGCTCCTGTCCGAACATCAGCATCAGCCACCCCGCGGCGGCAAGAAACGGCCCGAAGGCGATGGGGGTCGAGCGATTCTGTCCCCGGGCGGCCAGCAGCGCGATGCCTACGATGGCACCGACCGCCGCGGCAATCAGCACGGTCGGCAGCAGCATCCGCCAGCCGAGCCACGCGCCGAGCGCCGCCAGGAGCTTGAAATCACCGTACCCCATTCCTTCCTTGGCGGTGAGCAGACGGAAGAGATGATAGACGGTCCAGAGGCTGAGGTAACCTGCAATTGCTCCGATGATGCTGGAGCGCATGTCCACCGGGACAGGCGCTACCCCCGGAAATGGCGCGAAGAGGCTCAGAAAGAGGCCCAGCCACAGGAGGGGAAGCGTCAGGCTGTCAGGCAACAGCTGATGATCGATGTCGATGAACGCGAGCGCCACCAGGAACCAGGTAAGGACCAGGCCGGCCGCCGCCGGCCAGCCGAAGCCGAGCTTCCAGCCCACGGCCGCGCAGAGGATGCCGGTCAGCGCCTCGACGATCGGGTAGCGCACGCTGATGTGCACGCCGCAATTGGCGCAGCGGCCACGCAGGAAGACGTAGCTCATGATGGGGATGTTCTGCAGCGCCGTGATGGGTGCCTTGCAGGCGGGGCAGGCGGAGCGGGGAACGACCAGGTTGAAGCGGTCCTTGAGCGGTGAGCCCGCCGGCAGGGTGGCGCTGAGATCCGGCTCGTCGAGCTCCGCGCACTGCTCGCGCCACTGGCGCTCCATCATGATGGGCAAGCGGTGGATGACGACATTGAGGAAGCTGCCGACGACCAGGCCGAGCACCAGGCAGACACCGATGAACAGGGCCGGAGAGGAGGCGAGGAGGGCGATCACGGATGGGCTGCAGGTGGGTTGTCAAAGAAAACGCCGCGCGGCGCGCGGCGTTCTCGCACGTCGGGTTGTGTGCCGCAGGTCAGATGACCTGGCCCATCTTGAAGATCGGCAGGTACATGGCGATGACCAGGCCGCCCACCAGCACGCCGAGCACCACCATGATGAGCGGCTCGAGCAGACTCGACATCGCGTCCACGGCGTTGTCGACTTCCGCTTCATAGAAGGTCGCGACTTTGCCGGACATGGTATCGAGCGATCCGGACTCCTCGCCGACGGCGATCATCTGTACCACCATGTTGGGGAAGATGCCTCGCGCCTCCATGGCGCGCTGCAGACGCTGTCCCGTGGCGACCTCGTCCTTCATCTTCATGACGGCGTCCTCGTAGACGATGTTGCCGCAGGCGCCGGCAACGGATTCCAATGCCTCAACGAGTGGCACTCCCGCCGCAAACATGGTCGAGAGCGTTCGCGCATAGCGGGCGATTGCGGCCTTGTTGAGGATGGGGCCGATGATCGGAAGCTTGAGCGTTATCCGGTCGAGTACCTCGCGCATCTTGCGGGAGCGCTTCTTGAAATAGAGGAATGCATACACAGCCCCGCCCGCCACGGCAGCGAGGTAGATACCTTGATGCTGAACCAGTTCCGAGAGGCGAATCACCAGCAACGTGAATGCCGGCAGATTGGCACCGAAGCCCTGAAACAGCTTCTGGAACTCCGGAATCACGAAGATCAGCAGGATGATGGTCACGAGGAACGCGACGGCAACCACGGCGGCGGGATAGAAGAGGGCCTTCTTGACCTTCTTCTTGATCGCCTCCGATTTTTCCTTGTACGTTGCCACCTTGTCGAGCAAGGACTCCAGGGCACCCGCCTGCTCGCCCGCCTCCACGAGGTTGACGTACAGGTCATCGAAATAGAGAGGGTGCTTGGCCAGTGCCTCGTGCAGCGAGCTCCCCGCCTCGACGTCGGCCTTGACGTCGAGGATCAACTTCTGCAGTGAGGGCTTCTCGCTGCCGCTGCCGACGATTTCGAAAGCCTGCACCATGGGGATGCCGGAGGCGAGCATCGTGGCGAGCTGGCGGCTGAAGATCGCGATATCACCAGGAGTGACCTTCCCGCCCTTTCCGGCCTGCGCCTGCTTTCGGATGCGAGACGGCGCTATGCCCTGCCGGCGCAGCTCCACGCGAAGCGCGGACTCGTCGGGCGCCAGGCTCTTGCCCTTGATACGATTGCCACGCTTGTCGCGGCCCTCCCAAGCGAACGAGACATCACGCTTGATTGTCCGGACGGTTGCGGTTGCTGCAGGTGCCATAAGTGCTCCGTCCTCCGTCAGTCGACGGTGACGCTGTTGACTTCCTCGAGACTCGTGAGACCCGACCTGACCTTCTCGAGGCCCGAGCGCCGAAGGTCCCAAACGCCTTCTTTCGCCGCCTGGTCGCCGATTTCAGGGGCGCTGCCGCCCGCGAGGATGATGCGGGCGATGCTGTCCGTGACCGGTAAGACCTGGTAGATGCCGACACGTCCCTTGTAGCCGTCCGTGCAGTTTGCGCAGCCTTTGGGCGCGAATATGCGCAACCCGCCCTTCATGTCCTCATGCGTGAAGCCCTCCTTGAGAAGCGCCTCCTCGGGGATGTCCATTGGCTGCTTGCATTGACTGCACAGGCGGCGGGCCAGGCGTTGCGCGATGATCAGGCTGACTGACGTCGCGATCGCATAGGGTTTGACACCCATATCCACGAGGCGTGTCAATGTCTGTGGCGCGTCGTTGGTGTGCAGTGTGGAGAGAACGAGGTGACCCGTCTGGGCCGCCTTGATGGCGATCTCCGCGGTCTCCAGATCACGGATCTCACCGACCATGATTACGTCGGGATCCTGACGCAGGAATGCGCGCATTGCCGCAGCGAACGTCAGCCCGACTTTCGGATTGACGTTGACCTGGTTGACGCCGGGCAGGTTGATTTCCGCCGGGTCCTCGGCCGTCGAGATGTTCGTATCTTCGCGATTGAGGATGTTGAGGCCGGTGTAGAGCGAGACCGTCTTGCCGCTGCCCGTCGGACCGGTGACCAGGATCATGCCCTGGGGCTTGGCGAGAAACCTCTCGTAGAGCATCTTCTGGAAGGGCTCATAGCCCAGGGACTCGATCCCCAGCATGGCCTGCGAGGGATCGAGAATACGCATCACGATCTTCTCGCCGAAGAGCGTGGGGCAGGTGCTGACGCGGAAGTCGATCGCGCGATTCTTCGACAGCTTCATCTTGATGCGGCCGTCCTGGGGGACCCGCCGTTCCGCGATGTCCAGCCGCGACATGACTTTGAGACGCGCCGAGAGCTTCTGGGCGAGCGCGACCGGCGGCTGCGCGATCTCCTTCAACACGCCATCCATGCGCAGTCGTATCCGGTACGTTTTCTCGTACGGCTCGAAGTGAATGTCCGAAGCCCCGCGCCGGATGGCATCGAGCATCACTTTGTTGACGAATCGGACGATGGGCGCATCTTCCACATCATCGCGGCTGATCTTGTCGTCGACTTCGTCCTCGCCGCCCGTGACCTCGAGCGATTCGAGATCGACGTCATCGTCGCCGACGAGCGGCTGGATCTGCGCTTCGACCTGCTCCAGGGCCTTGTCGAGCGCCTTCTGCAGCTTGTCTTCCTCGACGAGGACCACCTCGATGCTGAGGCTGGTCTGGAATTTGATCTCGTCGATCGCGTGCTGATTCGTGGGGTCGGAAACGGCAAGGAACAGCCGCCTGCCGCGGCGGAAGACCGGCAGGACACGGTGCTTCGCGATGAGCTTGTCATTCGCCACCCGGACCGTTTCCAGGTCGAGGCTCACCGCGTCCAGATCGAAAAGCGGCACGCCGAACTCATTCGATGCCGCTACCGCGATGTCGCGCGCACTGGCTGCGCCACTCGAGACGAGCTGGGTCACGATATTGGTATGGCGCTCCTTCGCCGCGTTCATGGCCTCGAGCATGGCCGCCTCTTCGACGACCCCGTCCTGCACGAGGCGTTGAGGGAGGCCGCCCAGCCCGGTGCGGGCGCCTCCAAGCGCCAAAGAAGCGTTCTCATTCATGGACTTACGGCAAGCGGATCAGGACCCTAGTGCTCAAGTCTACCGAAGCCGGGGGCTCAGGCAATTGTCAAATCTCGTGCATGGTCGCACACGAAGTGTGACCCCTGCGTGACTGGCTTCCCAAAAGAAGAAGCCCCTCCGGAGAGGGGCTTCGGTCCTTGGGATCGGGAAAGTCCGTTAAGAATCAGCGGCAATTCGCAGGGACATACTTCGAGGGCTCGGTGCCCACGGCGCACTGCCAGGTGATTGCATCCGGCGGAACGCTGTCGACGGCCAGGGCGCTGCCGCCCGACTTCGGGGTCAGGGTTACGGTGCCATTGCCGGCATTGCTCTGGTACGTAATCGTGATCACACCGGTCCCCGGAGCAACCTGAACGCTCTGGACGTTGGTCGTCGCGGTGGGAGGCGTCCAGCCGGCCGACAGGTCAGATGCGGCTGACGAGGCGTTCTCCGCGACGGTCGTTTCCGCGGCGGCGGCGAGGTTGAGACCCTCTGTCACACGCGCACGAACCACGTAGTTCTGGTAGGCGGGAATCGCGATCGCCGCCAGGATGCCGATGATCGCCACGACGATCATCAACTCGATCAGGGTGAAACCCTTTTGCACGGACTTCATTTTGGAAAGCTCCTGAGTAGTGAAGGAATCTCGAGCGGCGCAAAAGGGCGCCTGCGGATGATTTAAAGCAAGGCCTATGCCAGGGCATCAACCGGCGTCTAACTATTTGAAAATAGAAGCATAATTTTCCGACGCACGAGAAGATTTAACTTAGCGCCCGGCTGCCTGATGACGAGTCATTCGACGCCTTGGTCAGAAACTGACGCGGCGCGTCACTCGTCGTTGTCTGGCGGAGACGGCAAGGGAAGAGGCTGCACTTCCTCGCGGTTTGGCCCTTCGCGGGGCACACTTGCCAGCCCGCACCCCAGCACGGGCCAAACGCGTCCCGAATGTCCCCATGACAAACTATGATGAATACTTCGTCAGGCTGAGAAGCCGCAAGCGAGTAGGCTTGTGGTATCGCAACTTGTGGCTCTACCCACGAATTTGCAAATACCTGACCGGCAAAGTGCTCGATATCGGTTGTGGCATAGGCGACATGGTGCGGTATCGCGCAGGGACAGTCGGCGTGGACGTGAACCCGGTGGCGGTCGCGTTCTGCCGGAGCCAGGGATTACAGGTTCAGCAGATGCAGGCCGACCGTCTGCCGTTTACCGATGGGGAGTTCGATGGCGCTAACCTCGATAACGTACTCGAGCACCTCGCAAGCCCGGAGCTACTGCTCGGGGAAATCCACCGAGTCCTGCGGAGCGGCGGAAGGCTGGTGATTGGCGTACCCGGCGAATGCGGCTTTGCCAGCGATCCGGACCACAAGCGCCATTACCCCGAGGCCGAGCTCGTCCGTTGCCTGAGAGGGGCGGGCTTCGAGCTCCTGCACGCTTTTCACGAGCCGTTTCGCTCGCGGCTTCTCGATCGCAGCTTCCGATACTATGCGCTTTACGGGGTATTTCGGCCGATTTGAGCGTGCACGCCGTGTCCGATACCAATCTCGCCATGAGTCAGACCCGCATCATCGTTCCGGTGCGTAATGGCGGTACGCGCTGGTGCGAAGCCGCCGCCGCCCTCCGGGCAGCCGTCCCGGATCCTTCTCTGGTAGCGGTGGTCGATTCGGGCTCCATCGATGGCAGCGACCGTATTGCCTGCGAAAGCGGGTTCGAAGTCGAGCGGATTGATCCGCGCACTTTCAATCATGGCGGAACGCGGCAGAGGGCGGTCGACCGGTTCTGCCAGGGAAGGCAGGTCGTGATCTTTCTCACACATGATGCGGTGCTGGAGGGCGCCGAGGCGCTCGTAGCCTTGCTGGCTGCCTTTTCCGACCCACAGGTCGGCGCGGCATACGGGCGGCAGCTGCCTCATCGAGGTGCGCGGCCGTTCGAGAGGCATATGGCCCTCTTCAACTACGGGACTGAAAGCGAAACGCGCTCGTTGGCGGATGCAGCGCGCCTCGGCATCAAGGCGGCATACATCTCCAACTCCTTCGGCGCGTATCGGATTTCGACCCTGCGCGCATGCGGCGGATTTCCCGAGCACCTGATTCTGGGCGAGGACGCCTCTGTCGCCGTAAGGATGCTCCTGTCCGGTTGGAAGCTGAGGTATTGCGCAGACGCTTGCGCGCGGCATTCGCACGCCTACACGATTCTTCAGGAGAGCCAGCGGTACTTCGACTTCGGGGTGCTGCACTCGCAGCTGCCGGAGCTGCTGCGCAATTTCGGCGCGGCCGAAGGCGAGGGCGCGCGGTTCGTCGCCTCGGAGGCTCGATACATGACGGATCACGCCCCGTGGTTGCTGCCGGAGGTCTTTGTTCGCAATGCGGCCAAGTATGCCGGGTACAGGCTGGGGAGGGCATACGCACGTTTGCCGCCGGCCTTGTGCCGGCGGTTGAGCATGACCAAGGTCTTCTGGGATTCCGCGGCCGGCGCAAGTCTCATTCGCTAGATCAACCCGCCGACGCCAGCGGACGTGCTGCCGGCGAATCTGCCGATCCAATCACAGGGCGACGGTTGCTAGACGGACATAATGCCGCGTTCGCACCGCCTGACTTCTGTCGACATGCATGCTGGTCGGCCGATTGGCCGGCGCGAGTAAGCATGCGGATGAGGCCCGGCGGCAAAGGGGATATGCGGAGCGTCAGGTGAGTCTTCCAGAGAAATTCGTGACCCTGCACCCACGGCGGTTTACGGCTTCGCCGCTTCTGCGCCGTGTTTGCGCCTCACCTCGTCCATTCGTGTATGCCGGCTGCGCGGCCGTGGCCCTGATCATCAGCTGTTTCCTCGGCAAGGATATGCAATGGGATACGCTGGACTACCACTTTTACGCGGGTTTCAACGCTCTTCACGACCGTTTCGGGCAGGACTATTTTCCGGCGGGGTCACAGTCTTATTTCAATCCCTACGTCTACGTCCCGTTCTATCTGCTCGCGAGATCGGGTCTACCGGCTCTCGTGGTCGCTTCGATCCTTGCTGTCGTGCAGAGCGTCGTACTGTGGCTGACTTATGAGCTCGCGCTCGAAGTCGCCCCGGTCCGCGGCGGCCGAAGCCGACTCGCAATGGCTTTGGGCGCGGTCTTCTTTGCCCTGGCCAATCCGATCCTGATTGGCCAATTCGGCTCGAGCTACGTTGACGTCACGACGGGCGCGGCCGTCCTGGCCGGGTGGCTGTTGCTCGTCCGAGCGCTCCGCAGGCCTGGAAGCAGTCTCATCGCGTGTGGCGGACTGCTTCTTGGCGCCGCGAGCGCATTGAAGTTGACCAATTCCGTGCATGCAGTCTCGGCTTGGGTGCTGCTGCTGTTCCTGGGAGAAAACTGGCGAGGTAAGGTTCGCGGATCGTTGATCTTTGGTGTGAGTCTCCTGGTCAGCTTCACACTCGTGTGCATGCCATGGGCGCTGCATCTGGAGAGCCAATTCGGCAACCCCGCGTTCCCGCTGTTCAACAGTGTGTTCCGCTCGCCGCAATACGTGACTGCGCCCACGACAGATTTGAGGTTCATCCCGGACTCGTTCGTCGCGGCCTTGTGGCGCCCGTTCGCGATCGCAGTACCGAAATTCATGGTAGACGACGAGTCTCAATCACCCGATCTTCGCTACGCCGTATTGACGATCCTCGCGGTGCTATTCGCCGTGCGCTGGCTCATGCGGAGATGGCGGCGACGAGAACATACAGTTTCGGGGGGGTCCTCCCAGGCTGCCCGAGCGCACGCAGCTCTCTGCTGCGCATTCTTTACGGATTGGATTCTATGGCTGACAGCGGCGGGGAATGGCCGTTACTTCATCCCGGCCGCGTGCGTAGCCGCGGTCATCGCGGTTGCACTGGTGTTTCAGCTCTTCGAGCAGCAGCCTCAAATCCGCAACTGCCTCATCATTGCCATCATTGGCGCACAGGCGCTGCAACTTTCAATGGGCACCATATATCGCCAGCACGTGCCCTGGGACGGTGCTCCATGGTTTCAAGTCGAGGCGCCAAGGGCCCTCGCGGACCAGCCGGCGCTCTACTTCAGCTACGGAGTGCAATCGAGCGCGTTCATCGTGCCCTTTCTCAATCCCAAGTCTGCATTCATAAATGTGGCCGGTGACTATCCGCTTGCACCGGATGGCGCGAACGGGGCGCAAATTGCACTGCGGGTCGAGCGCTATTCGCCTAACCTCAGAGTCCTGGCGAGAGTGCCGCGCCTCTTGAGCGACCACACTCCAGTCACGGCAGATCTATCGGGCGCCGACGACGCCTTGGCGCCATTTCATCTCCGCGCGGATGCGAGCGACTGTTCGATAATTGTGATTCGCGATGAAGGCCAAGCCATGAGAATGTTCGTGGGCGCCGCGCCTACCGACCGCGGCCCGGCAACCGCGGCCGCTGAAGCGCCCCGCACCGCGACGCTTACGAATACCGGATATGTCGCGGACTGTCATGTGGTTCCATACGTCGGAATGGATGCCAAGCGCCTCGCCAGCATGCGTCAAGCGAACGTGGTGCTCGATCGCCTCGAGGATGCCTGCCCTGAGGTCTTCCAGCCCGCCCGGGCAGTGACGCAATATTTTGGTGCCAACAAAGACCACGGCGACATATGGGGCCGTAGATACCTCAATACGACCCTTACCGCATGGACCAGCGACGGCTGGGTCAGGTTCGTCGATCCGTTGCACGGTGGCCCCGCCGCTTACGTCGGGCGGGTGAGCGCGTTCGAAAGCGGTAACGTGCACATGCTCTGCGGGCGCCGAGACGAGGGCTACTATGCGCGAGTTCTGCCGAACGCACACTGATGAGGATTCCACGTGAGTGCTGTTGACCCCCCCGGCACGCCCATGTGGCCGGCGCTGAACGATGCTCGGGTGTGCGCCTCCGCGCGGCCGTGGGTCTATCTCGGCGGCACCGCGACGGCGTTGCTCCTCAGTTATCTGCTCGGCAAGGAGATGATGTGGGATACCCTGGACTACCACGTGTACGCGGGATTCAGCGCGCTGTGCGATCGGTTCGGCATGGACTACTTCGCCGCCGGGACACAGTCATACCTCAATCCATACGTATATGTTCCTTTTTACGCGCTGGTCAGATCAGGCATGCCGGCCCTGTGGGCAGCCTCGATCCTGGCAGGAGTGCAAAGCGTCATTTTCTGGCTCACCTACGAGCTCGCGCTCGTCGTTGCGCCATCCGGGAAGCCGCGGGTCCGCCTCGCCATCGGTATCTGCGCGACCTTGCTGGCGGTCGCCAATCCCATACTCATAAATCAGCTGGGCTCGAGCTATGTAGACATTCTCACGGCTGAGCTGGTCCTTGCAGGGTGGCTCCTTCTGATACATGCAGTACGGGGGCCCCGCACTGCGCTCGTCGTGTTTGCGGGACTGTTGCTGGGCGTGGCTACCGCGCTGAAACTCTCGAATGCAACTCACGCGATCTCGGCCTGTGTCCTGTTGCTCTTTCTTCCCGGCGCGTGGCGCGGCAGGGTACGCTTCGCGTTGGGTTTCGGCGGCGCCCTTGTCTTGGGTTTCGCGGTCGTGACGGCACCCTGGGCCATCCAACTGCAGCATCACTTCGGCAATCCCTTCTTTCCACTACTGAACAGCGTCTTTCGCTCGCCGCAATTTCCGACGGACCCTATGATAGATGAGCGATTCGTGCCGGTCTCGCTCGGCGCGGCATTGTGGCGGCCTTTCGCCATTGCCACACCGGTAACCATGGTGAATGACGAGTACGCGACACCCGATCTTCGCTATGCGCTGCTGTTGGGATTCGGGATTCTGTTGCTAGCCCGATGGGGCTGGCGGCGGTTGCGAAGGCTGCCAGAGCCTCCCGCGCTGGCGGGAGAGGCCGGTGCCTGGCGCGCCTGTATCGCACTCGGGTGCGCCTTCCTGTCGGATTGGATTCTGTGGCTGCGTCTCTCGGGCAACGGGCGGTATTTCATTGCCATGGCCTGCGTCGCGGGCGTCCTGGCGGTCGCGTTTGCATTCCGGGCGTTCGGTGCGCGCCCGAGAGTGCTCGGATACCTGATGCTGGCCGTGTTCCTGGTGCAGGGGGTGCAACTCTTCGCTGGTAGCCGATATCGGTTGCCGGTTGCCTGGGACGGCGGACCCTGGTTCGAAGTCTCGGTTCCCCCCGAGCTCGCCAGCGAGCCCAATCTTTATCTGACGCTGGACGAGGAGTCGAATTCGTACATTGCGCCGTTCCTGGCGCGCGGCTCCGGACTGGTCAACCTGGAGGGCGACTACGTACTCAGCCCGGATGGACCCAATGGGATGCACGTCGAGTCCTTGATTCGTAAGTACTGGCCGCATATCCGGGTCGCGGAGTTCGATGAGAGGTTTGTCGGCGCCGGCGCCGCCAAGCTCCCACATCCGGCGCATGTCGATGACACGCTGTCTCAGTTCGGGCTGCGCGCCGATACTGCCGATTGCGCGACGATCCCCGTCCACGACATGCGCCCGGCATGGCGTAACATCCTGCCCGGCACTCTGCCGATCAAACTACCGCCGATCAAGGGTGGAATGCTGCGTATTCCCGAGTCGCCGACTGCATACGTCGTGACCTGTCGGGTCGTGAGAGGTCCCGGTAGAAGCGCTGAGCTGATGGAAGCCGAGCGCGGGGCCAATCTGGTGTTCGATCGCCTGGAGGACGCATGCCCGGAGCTCTTCCGGCCCAAACGCCTGGCGACGGAGTTGTGGGGAGACGGACATACCGGATATATCTGGATCCGAAAGTATCAGAGTACGAATCTCGTGGCGCTGATCGTACACGGCTCAGTCGAGTTCGTGGATGGAGCGCGGGGGGGACGGCCCGATATCCTGGGCCGGGAAAGCGACTGGCTGCGGGCGCCGCAACCGCTGACCTGCGGGACGCGAAGAGAGGGATACCGCATCGCCGCCGCATCCCCGGCCCACTGAGGCGTCGGCAGCAGAAGCTTGCCGCAGAATGTGACGAACCCATCACATCGGCATGCCGGCGCCGCGCGCAAAGTGTCTGTTGGGCCATACGTAGCGTCGGCTCAAGCGCTGGTTTACCCTTGTAACTTGGCGCGGCCACGAGCCGACCCGTTGTGAGAGGTTTTGAAATGGGTGCAGCCGTGACAAGGGCTGTCATAGAAGACAGTCTTCAGTCCTCCCTGAATCGTCAGCTCGAGCTTACGATACTCATGCCCTGTTTGAATGAGGCGGAGACAGTCGCCGTCTGCGTGGAAAAGGCGCGCGGCTTCCTGGAACGTACCGGCGTCCCGGGCGAAGTGCTGGTCGCCGATAATGGGTCGACGGACGGCTCACCGGAGCTGGCGCAGGCGGCCGGCGCACGCGTGGTTCATGTACCCGCGAAGGGATACGGGAGTGCACTCATGGAGGGCCTGAAGGCGGCACGAGGCCGCTTCGTGATCATGGGCGATGCGGACGACAGCTACGACTTCTCGCGACTGGACGCGTTCATGGATTGCCTGCGCTCGGGACACCCGCTGGTCGTCGGACACCGCTTCCGAGGTGGTATCAGCCGGGGCGCGATGCCGTGGCTGCACCGCTACCTCGGCAACCCGGTGCTGAGCTTTCTGGGCCAACTGTTCTTCTCCTGCCGGATTGGGGATTTTCACTGCGGACTGCGGGGGGTGGACCGCGCAGCGGCCTTGCAGTTGGGTCTTACCGCCCCGGGAATGGAGTTCGCCAGCGAAATGATCGTGAAGGCCGCACTGGCGCGGTGGCATATCGCCGAGGTCCCTACGACGCTTTCACGCGCTGGGCGCTCCAGGGCACCTCATCTGCGCAGCTTTCGGGATGGATGGCGACATTTGCGCTTCCTGCTGATGATGAGCCCGCGGTGGCTGCTCCTGTACCCGGGGATGGGGCTGATCGGAGCCGGCATTGCCGGACAGCTTGCGATTCTGCACGGGCCCATCGTCGTGGATGGCGTCGGATTCGATATCCATACGATGCTGTATGCCGCTGGCGCGACCATTCTGGGCCTGCAATTGGTCCTGTTCTCGCTGGTGGCGCGTACAGTCGGTGTGCTGAAGAGTCTTATGCCGATGACGGAGACGCTCTCACGCTTCCTTCGCCTCTTCACCCTGGAGCGAGGCATACTTCTCGGGACTTTTCTCGGCGTCACAGGCTTCGGGCTTGCGATATTCTCGATCGAAACCTGGGCACGCGCCCGCCTAGGCGCGCTGGATCCGGTCACCATGATGCGCATTGCCATTCCATCGGTCACCATGATGCTGGCGGGGGCGGAAGTCCTGTTCTCTTCGTTCCTCCTCAGTCTGATCGACGTTCGCCCAGCGCGTTGACGCCAACTCTCGCCGGTTCAGGCGGTCGCGGAACGGTCTTGCGAATCCGTTCGATAAGTGAACAGCCACTGGCCGATGAAGCTGACCGGCATGTTGACGGCCGCAAGGATGATCGCCGCCAGCAGGTACCACATGTGCATGAGGTCAACGAGGAGCTTCAAGGCAACGGTGTTTGCGACCAACAGAACGGCATTGACAGCCATGTAGCGGATGGCGCCAAGATGATTGACCGACTCCGGCCGGAAGGTGAAACGGGCGTTGAGAAGGTAACCGGTGATGTTCGTTGCTACAAACGACGCGACGTACGCGAGCAGATAATTCACGCCCGCGAGCTCGTGCAGTCCGACCAGAATGGCCAGTCCCAGACCGAAGCACGTGACGCCGACACCGCTGAACCGCGCGAGCTTCAGAAGGCGCTCTTCCCTGAAGGCGCCTGGAGTCGAAGAGATCCTCACTGCGGAATTCTCGCGAATGAGAAGTGGCGGTGGCCGAGGTAACTCGTCAACACGGGCGCCGAGACCCCGAACAGGTGCGCGATTTCCAGGGGATGCCACTGGAACGCCAGTGATCGAAATAGGTATTCACCGAGTCCGACGCTGATGATCCACACCTGTGCGGCTGCAAAGATATTGACGACCGTGAAGCGCCAGAATTCGTCCGCCACGCTTCTGCCGGAGCGCTCGAATACGAACAAGCGCCCCAGCGTATAGGCGGTTGCCATCCCGAAGAGATACGCAATGGCCACCGCGGCTGAAAACGACACGAAATAATTCAGCAGGTAGCGGCTGACGAGATTGACAGCGGCGGCCATCCCCCCGGTGATCATGAAACGAAGCAAGCGTGATCGCTCCATGGTCAATCGATCCTGCCTGCCATGATCCCGGCCAGGCGCGCGCTCTCGGAAATGCCGCGGTCTTCGGGGTAGTAATAGCAGGTATCGGCGATTTGCAGACCATCAATCGGGGTAATCACATCCGGTATCTTGTCGAGAAAACCTGGCGCACAGACCGGCTGGGCGTGTTGCAGCCGTCCCACCCGTGTTGCGACCACATCATCCCGCGAGAGCGCCGGGTTGAGTATCTGTAAATAGCCAAACGCCTCATCGCTGAAGAACCGGTCGTCCCTGCCCCACTTCGGGTGGGTTCGCGGCATGTAATAGGGCACGTACACCACGGTGTCCGGCAGCGGTCGTAGTCTCGAAAACTCTATGATGCCCGGAATATCGATGCGAGGGTCGGAGATGTTCACCCAGAAATGAGGCGTAACCGAGTGCCTCAGGCGGAAGATCACGCAGACCACGCCGATGTTGGGAATCTCATCATATTTACGCTTCCATTCCGGCGGCAATGTCGGAACCAGTCGGCTCACGTAAGGGATGGGCACGGTGCAGATCACGCGGTCGGCGGCGACGGTGCCCTTCGACGTGCGAACGCCTGTTACCTTCCCTCCTGAGACGGTGATTTCCTGTACTGCGGCACCGAGCTGGATTTGGCCGCCCATTCTGGTGATGGCGTCGCAAAGCGCTCGGACCAGCGTCTCCGAGCCACCGTCTATGTACCCTAGCTCCTCCTGAAACAAGCTCCGCCGTGAGGTGCCAACCCGCTTCAGGCGAGTCCAGATCCAGGCGGCGGAAATATTGTCGGCATATTCGAAAAACTTGAGATGCAACAGCGGGCGCCACAATTTGTCGTAGCCCCGTTGCCCCACCCAGCTCGTGATCCACTGGCCGGCCTTCAGGGTATCGAGGTGACGCCAATCCGACCGCTTGGTACTGGTGAAGGCGAGGAGCCCATAGCGGATTTTGTCAATGAGATTCAGACCCGGCAGCCGCAGCAGCGAGATGGGATCACCCCAAGGGTTCAACCTTCCATCGATGAAGTAGCCCATGGAAGTCGGCGTCCAGCGCATGCGTTCGCCGATGCCTAGCTCCCTCATGAGCTCGAAAGTCGTCTGATCGGCCTTGCAGACGAAGTGGTAAAAGCGCTCGAGGCTGATGCCGGCGAAGTCAAAGTGCGCCGCCATGCCTCCAGGGACGCGATCGTGCTCGAGCACCGTTACGCTGTGACCGGCCTTCGCAGCGTAGTAAGCCGCGGCGAGACCCATCGCGCCGGCTCCGACGACTGCGACCTCGCGACGTGCCGCGGCCACTGAGTTGAGAATTGGGGAACTCACGGTGTCAGGACGATGTCGCAATAGGGCTTTTCGCGAAAAGTCCGCAACAGCGCCTCGCGGAGAGGGGTTGTGGCGACGCCAAATATGCGAGGCCAGTCGATCATTTCGAATTCCTCGGGAATGACGAGCGCCTCGAGTTGTTGCGTGGTGAAGGGCGGATGTCGATCGATCAGTGCGTAGGCGCCGATCAGCAGCCAGAAGAGCCTGTACGGAATCCGGACTATTGGTGTGCGCGCACCGGTGACATCCTTGATCATTTGGATCAGATCGATGTAGTGGATCCGCTCCAGCCCGCTGATGTTGTATTCTCCCGTGAGTTCACGCTCTAGGCAGGCGGCGATGATTGCGCAAAAATCCAACTCAAATAGTGCCTGACGAACGTAACGGCCGCTGCCCGGGATCGGGAAAACTGGAGCGCGCGTCATAAAGCGCGCCAACCATCCCAGGTGCTTGCGGTCGAACCAGCCGAACATCAGGGTTGGGCGCAGTATTACTGTCTTGAGTCCGGTCCTGCGTACCATCTCTTCCTGCGCCCGCTTGCTGCGCGAGTAGTGGTCATCAGCCCGCGAATTGATCACGGATGAGCTGACGTGAACGAGGTAGGGGATGTCGTAGAGCCTGGCGGCCGCCAGTACTCGCTCGGTCGAACCCAGTGTGTTGTGGGCAAACTGCGAGTAAGTGAGTCCACTGATCTGTGCCTGCAGGAGCACGAGGGCTGCCGCGTCCTGAAATTCCCGCTCCCAGCTCCCGGGTTCGGCTAGGTCGGCATCAATCACCGTTACCTCGGGGTGCAGCTCCCGGATGATGGCGTTGTTAACTGTGTTCTTGTCGATGGAGACGATGCGCCGGTAGCCCTTCTGCGTCAGGAGCAAAATCAGGTTTTGTCCGACCAGGCCGGCGCCGCCGGTCAGAATGACCTTGCCGGTACGGTCCATTTGGCGAAAATCTCGCAATCTGTGATTTGGGTCACGCCGCAGGGCAGCCGTTGATCGGTGTTTCTCATCCGCCGCATCTTAGCAGTCTGCAAAATAAGCGCTACGGATCAGCGTCTCGGAAGCGCCTGCCGCGCGATCATGGCGTCTGGCAGATTGCGACGATTCGGGATCGAAAGGTCAAACGGCCACGCCAATCGGCGTGGAGGGAGCGATCGATGTCTTTGATAGAGGGGTCGGTAGCCTCGGCGCGGGTGCGGCCTGCCGAGGAATACGTGTGGGCTAGGGTCAGATCGGCATTCGTTCTGGCATTGTCCTTCCTCGTATTCTTTCCGCTGTTCCCCTCCATGCCGGCGGCCGGGCTGGATCCCAGCTGGAGGATGGCGCTGAATGAAGCCTGGGCAAGGGGCTTCGATTTCGCGCAGGCGATGGTCTTCACTTACGGGCCGTATGCCTTCCTTTCCACCGGCCAGTACCAGCCGAATACGTATCCGGTGTATCTGATCTGCGCTCTCTTCCTCGGGACCGTGCTGTTCTTGCTGTTGCGCAATATCGAGCTCGGCTCGAAAGGCACGCGCCGAGTCTTCGTCATCCTGCTGTGTCTGATCGCCTCCGGTTGTACTAGGGCGCCTGACGTGCGATTCCTTTGCTGCGCGTTCCTGTTGCTTGTGGCGGCGGCGGAAGTACCGCGAGCTGGAGTCGGTGATGGAGTCCGACCACCGCTTCTGCGCACCCCCGTCGTGCTGAATTTCGCGAGCTTCTCTCTCGGTTTGGTTTGCCTCGTGAAGGGTACTTACGCGGTCGAGATCGGTGCCATGGGCATCCTCAGCATGATCGCCCTATACACGGCCGGACGGCGTCTGCTGGCGCCTGCTATCCTGTTGTCGTTCGTGTTGGGCCTGGTGCTCTTCTGGCTGATTGCGGGGCAGCCCCTGGGCGACTTGCCGCGCTTTTTCATCGAGCAGGCTTGGGTGGCGGTGGGGTATGGTTCGGCAATGGGCGCCGGCGGCAGCGTCCTGCCGCCGGCGCTTTTCATTCTCTCCAGCGCTCCGCTCGCTATTGCGATCAGGCGAGATCTCCAGCCGCCGACGGTTCGCAAATATACGGTGGTCATTGGCATGGCCATTACCCTCTTTCTCGGCTTCAAGGAGGGCTTCGTCCGCGAGGACGAATGGCACGTGATGATCGCTGCCGAGATTCTGTTCATCCTGCCCTGGTGCTGGCACTCCGATCGGGCCGACGTGTGGCGAAGAGTCCAGGCGTCGATGGCGGGCCTCACGGTGCTCGTCTTCGTCGTGATGTACCCCGCTGTTCTGGATCTGCAGCAGAAAGCCGCAGGGGTGGGGCAGTTCCTGCACTGCTTCGATCTCGGCCCGATTGATTGCCCGCTCCGGCCCCGGCGACTGAACCAAGTCTACGATCTTTCGCTGGCAAGGATCAGAGCGCAGGAGCCGCTCCCGGAGGTGCAGGGAACTGTAGATGTCTACACGGCGGACCAGTACCTGGCGATCGCGAACGGTTATCGGTGGGATCCCCGGCCAGTCGGGCAAAGCTATAGTGTCTATAGCCCCGCCCTGGCGCGGCTGAACGCGGAGCACCTAGTCGGCGCAACAGCGCCCGACGGCGTATTGTTCGCACTCGACACGATCGATGGGCGACTGCCGACGCTTGCAGACGGGCCGAGCTGGCCGATTTTGCTGAGCGAATACAGCGCCCAATGGCTCGCCTCTCCGGCTCGCCGATACGGCGGACTCGCGATCGCTTATTTAAAACACAAGTCTGACTGGTCTCGCATTGCCGTCACGGAGCATCGGCTGCTCGAGACCACGGCGGGGCTGGGGAGCCGGGTTGACCTGCCCGCTAGCGACGATGTGCTATTTGCCGAGATCGATATCCGCCCGAACCTCTACGGGAGATTAGAGGATGTCTTGTTGAGGGGGTCGGAGCTCTACATCGATTTCCTATTCCCGGGGGGGCGAGTCGAGCGCTACCGGTTCATTCCGGGCATGGCACGCGCCGGCTTCGTGATTTCTCCGGTGATGACCAACGCCTCGCAGTTCGTTGCCCTCGGAGATCTGAAAGTCCGACGGGCCCTATCGACGCGACGGCCGATTGCCTTTTGGTTGTCCGGCCCTCCGAGCGCACGACTGATGTGGACCCATGCCGCCGTCATCCAGATCCGCGAGCTTGGGGAGCGGTCCCCGTAGCCCGCACTCTGCATGCCTGATGTGCGCACGTTCCCAGTTTCGCAAGGCGGATTCCACGCCCGCTATATGGTAAATCTAGAATGCTGGGAATCAGTGCCCTCTGGCACCGCTCGCACTTAAGGGTTGGGCAAGAATGGCCGCGGAGTATCTGTCCGTAGTCGGCGCCGTAGCTGGTGAGCCGGTCCAGAACCAGTCGAACGGCGCTTTACCGGTGGTGGTCGACCTCGAGGGGGGGCTGCTCAGAGTCGACCTGCTGCAGGAAGGCCTGATCGCACTGCTGCTGACGCGGCCGTGGCAAGCGATTTGCGCGTTGGCTGTACTGATTGCCCGGGGCAGAGCCGCCACGAAAACCCTCGTGGCGTCCTCCGATCTGCTCGACGTCGATGCGTTGCCGGTGAGGGAGGAGTTGGTTTCTTGGCTGCGCAAAGAGGCCGCCGCCGGCCGCGAGCTGCATCTCGTCTCGGCAGCCGACAAAGCGGTCGTGGCACGATTTGCGGCGCGGCTGGATGTTTTCGCTTCCTGGGTCGGCAGCGATGGCTGGCGAAATCTGCCGGGGGCCGCGAAAGCGGTTTGGCTGAGGGGCCGGTTTCCGGACGGATTCAGCTACGTCGGTGCCGACGCATCGGACCTTTCAGTGTGGCAGTCCGCCAGCACGGTGATAGTTGCCGGCATGCATCCTGCGGCCAGGCGGGACATCGACCGCCTGAACAAGCCCGTAGAGGCGGAGTTCCCCGCCCGCCCTGCCGGGATGACCGTTCTGTTGGAGCAGCTCCGGCTGCATCAGTGGTCGAAGAATGTGCTGGTGTTCCTGCCGTTGCTGCTGGCCCATCGCTTCGCGGATGTTCGGGGCTGGCTGCACGTGCTGCTCGCGTTTGGCGGGATGGGGCTCTCCGCATCAGCGACGTACATAGTCAACGATCTTTCGGATTTATCAGACGATCGGCGGCATATCAGCAAACGCAACCGTCCGCTGGCTTCTGGCGCACTGTCCAGTCTCGCAACGCTCGCGATCGTGCCACTGATGCTCACTGCAGCATTCGTACTTACGTTTGCCGCGAGTTCCGAAGCGGCAGTCGTGCTCGCCGCCTATCTTGCACTCACCCTCGCCTACTCGTTCCGTCTGAAACGTGTGCCTCTGCTCGACACCGCCATAATCGGTTTGCTTTTCACGCTGCGAATCGTGCTCGGCGCCGCTGCGGTGCGCGCCCCGCCTTCTCCATGGCTTCTGGCGTTCTCGGTGATGCTCTTCTTCTCGCTGGCCATGGCCAAGCGGAAGTCGGAATTCGCGAAGGCTTTGCGCGCGACCGACATCGAGCGGATCGCGAGGCGCGGGTACGAGCCCGGCGACGTGGTACTGACGCTGGTTTACGGAATCGCCTCCGGCGTCGCCTCGTTGGTGATCTCGATGCTTTACATCACCAATGGCGTGGCGACCGAACTCTACGGCAATCCCAACTGGCTATGGGCGGTGCCTCTGCTGTTGTACTTGTGGCAGATGCGCGTGTGGCTGCTCGCTCATAGGGGCGTTCTCGACGACGACCCGGTCGTCTTCGCTCTGAAGGACAGGACGAGTCTCGCGCTTGGAGCAGGGTGCCTGCTTGCGCTCTATCTGGCGCTGTAGATGCCTGAGATGGCATTGAGTCCGGTGCGGTCGTGGGGCCGGGTGGGCGCGCCCGCTCATCATTTGGTGACGCCCAACACCATCGCTCAGGCACGGGCCGCGATTGCCAGTGGTGGCGCCTGGTTGGCTCATGGGATGGGCCGTTCCTACGGGGACGTCGCTTTGAGCGCCGGCGCAACGCTGATCAGCACGCGGGCGCTGGATCGCTTCGTCGCTTTCGACCCGGAGAGCGGTATTCTCGAAGCAGAAGCGGGGGTGAGCCTCGAAGAGGTAATCCGCGTTGCGCTTCCCCACGGCTGGTTCCTACCCACCACGCCTGGCACCAAATATGTCAGCCTGGGCGGCGCGGTTGCCAATGACGTGCACGGCAAGAATCATCACCGCGCGGGCACATTCGGCTGTTGGGTACACAGTCTGGAGGTGGCGAGATCGGACGGCAGCCTTCAAACCTGTCAGCCCGCAGTGAACACGCACTTGTTTCGGGCCACGATCGGCGGGCTGGGAATGACAGGCCTGATTACCAGGGTAACGCTGCAGCTCGTACGGGTGCCGGGCGCATTCCTGGAGTCGGAGGATGTCGCCTTCAACAACCTCGACGAGTTCTTCGAACTAGCATCGCGCAGCGACGCCGGGGGTTGGGAGCATACCGTCGCCTGGGTTGACTGCGCTGGTGCGCGCGCGGGGCGCGGTATCTTCTCGCGCGCTAACTGGTCGGAGGACGCTGATCGCGAGATGCGGCTTGACGGGTTCAAGCCCCGCGTGCCGGTGGACGCGCCGTCCTTCCTGCTGAATCGCTTCTCGGTGAGAGCGTTCAACGAGCTCTATTTCCGCCTGAAAGCGGCGCGTGCGAGGCTGACGCGTATTCATTTCGGCGCCTGCCTTTATCCGCTCGATGGGATTTTGCAGTGGAATCGGCTGTATGGGCCCCGTGGGTTCTATCAATATCAGTGTGTCGTTCCGATGCCTGTGCAGAGCGACGCGATCGCGGCGCTCTTGCGTGAAATCGCCCGATCCGGCCAGGCGTCCTCCCTCGCGGTCATCAAGCAATTCGGAGCGCGTATCTCGCCCGGCCTGTTGAGCTTTCCCATGCCGGGCACGCACATCGCACTCGACTTTCCCAATCGGGGCGCGGCGACTCTCGCTCTTTTCGAGCGGCTCGACGCGATCGTCGCCGCGGCGGGAGGCCGTCTTTATCCGGCGAAGGACGGTCGCATGCCCGCCGGTCTGTTTCAGAGCTCGTACCCACGCTGGACCGAGGTTGATGCGCTCAAGGATCCCCGCGTCCGCTCCGATTTCTGGTGTCGGGTGGCTGGCTGATGGAGCCCCAGAGACGACCGGATCGCACCAGAGTCGTGATCCTGGGAGCGCTATCCGGAATGGCGACAGCGATCGCCCGGATCTACGCGGCCCGAGGTGCAGACCTCGGTCTGCTCGGTGCATCCGCGGAGCGGCTGGCCGATCTCGCCGCCGATCTGCGGGTACGTGGCGCCGGGAACGTCAAGATTTTCGCGGGGGACCTGTCCGCGCCCATATCCTACGAGGCCATCATCGGCGAATTCACCGGCGAGATGGGCGGTATCGATGTCTTGATTCTGGCCTACGGCATTCTGGGGGACCAAGCGCGCGCGCAACGGGACCCGCAGCACGCGGCGGACATTCTGAACACCAACTTCACCAGCGCAGCGTTGTGGCTGCTCGCGGCGGCCAAACGCATGGATGGAGAGGCGGTTATCGCCGTGTTCTCCTCAGTTGCCGGCGACCGAGGACGTCAGTCGAATTACGTGTACGGGAGTGCCAAGGCGGGACTGGCCGTTTTCGCTGAGGGGATGGCTCACGAGCTCGCCGCCAGCGGTCCGCGTATGATCGTCATCAAGCCCGGCTTCGTTGTTACGCCGATGACCGAGGGTATGAAGCGCTCTGGCCCGCTGTGGACCGACGCCAGACGTGCGGCGCGGATGGTGGTGGCCGCGATCGATCGGAAGCGCGGCCCGGTGGTGTACGTGCCTGGGTTCTGGCGCTGGATCATGCTGATCGTCCGGCTTCTTCCGGCGGCGATTCTCCACCGCACAAAATTGTAGAACCCGAGCGCTTATTCGATTCCCAGCTTCTTGATCCGATACCTCAGCGCCCGAAAGCTCATCCCCAGCAGCTTCGCGGCGGCAGTCTTGTTGTAGCGTGTCTTTTCCAACGCCTTGACGATGGCGTCCCGCTCGATTCCTTCCAGATGCTCTCCCAGCGCGGCATTGCCCGCCGCGGTGGCGGCGGGAATGGGTACGGGTGCCGTGGGGCGAGGCGTGGTGCGCAGCTTGATGTGCTCTGGGGTGATCACACCGCTCGCGCACAAAGTGATTGCGCGCTCGAGCACGTTCTCGAGCTCACGCACGTTGCCGGGGAAGGGGTAGGACTTCAAAAGCTCCAACGCATCGTCGCCCAGTTGCGGCGGCTGCAGGCCGGAGCGCCGTCCGAGTCGCTCCAGGATCGCCCGGGCGATCTCCGGGATGTCCTCGGGCCGCTCGCGCAACGCGGGCACGCGCAGCTCGATGACGTTGATGCGATAGAAGAGGTCCTCGCGGAAGAGTCCCTGGGCGACGAGCTCGCCCAGGTTTTTGTGGGTGGCGGAGAGAATGCGGACGTCGACCGTTTCTTCCCGCGACTCCCCTACGGGGCGCACGGTCTTTTCCTGCACCACCCGCAGCAGCTTGACCTGCATGTGCAGCGGCAGGTCCGCTACTTCATCGAGAAACAGCGTGCCGCCCTCGGCGGACTGTACGAGTCCCTTCTTGTCCGCGATGGCGCCCGTGAAGCTGCCGCGCTTGTGGCCGAAGAACTCGCTTTCCATCAGCTCCGTCGGAATCGCGCCGCAGTTGACGGCGACGAAGGGACCTTCCCGGCGGGCGCCCGACTCGTGGATCATCCGCGCAACCAACTCCTTGCCGGTGCCGGACTCGCCGCAGATGTGTACCGGCGCCTGACTGCGGGAGACGCGCGAGATCATCTCGCGAAGCTGCCCCATCACCTCGGAATGGCCGATGAGCCGCGCGCCGCTCGGATCGGCAGAGGCGTCGGAATTGCCGGTGCCGAGGCGGATGGCGCTGCCGACGAGCTTGCGCAGCACGCCCAAATCGAGCGGCTTGGAGACGAAATCAAAGGCGCCGAGCTTCAGCGCACGCACGGCGGACTCGACATTGCCATGGGCGGTGATCACGGCCACCGGCACGGTCGCGCGGTTCTCCTGGATCCAGGCGACGAGGTCGAGGCCGTCGCCATCCGGCAGGCGCATGTCGGTGAGGCACAGGTCGAAGGCCTCACTTTTGAGGAGCTTCCTGGCCGTGGTGACGTCGGGCGCGGTCCGGGTCCGCAGGTTCATGCGGCTCAGGGTCAGGCTGACGAGCTCGAGCAGGTCTGGCTCGTCGTCCACGATCAGCACGGCCGGCTTCGCCGGCTCGGGTCGGGCGCTCGTCAAAGGTGCGTTCAATGCTCGACCTCCCATCGTCGAGGGTCTGCGAATACCAGCCTAAAAACGCTGCCGCCGCCGTGACGCGGCTCATAGAGCAGCGTGGCGCCATTGGTTTGGGCCAGCTCGCGGGCCAGAAAGAGACCCAGTCCCGTTCCCCGGCCACCGGTAAAGAAGGGCTCGAAGATGCGGTCCGTATGCTCCCGGGGCACCCCGGGTCCCCGGTCGGCTACCTCGAGGAACGGCCGGCCGTTCGAGGGCAGGCGGCCGCAACGCATTTCGATGGCGTCGCCGGCCCCGAGTTCCTGCCGATCCGGATACGCGTAGCGCATCGCATTCTCGCAGAGATTCCATACGATTTGCCGCAGCTGGCTCGGATCGAAGCGGACCTCGATCTCGGTACCGGGGCCGGTCAGCCGTAAGCGCTCGCGCGGCCATTGCATGGTCTCGCCGAACTCTTCGCAGAATTCCTCGCTCCAGATTTGCAGCGGCAGCTGCTCCAGGTGCGCCTCCTCGCGGCGCGAGAGCCTGAGTACGCTATCGATGATGCCGCTCACGCGCTCGGCGTTCTTGCAAATGATCTCGGTCAGCCGGCGCTCCTGAGGCTCCAGAGCGGGTGATTCCGCGAGAAGCTGGCCCGCGTGGCTCATGGCTCCGACCGGATTGCGGATCTCGTGCGCGATGCTCGCGCTCAACCTGCCGAGGGCCGCGAGCTTCGATTGCTGCACCTTTTCCGTGATCAGGCTCGTGTCTTCCAGAAAGATCAGGACGGGCGCGGGTGTCGCGGTGCCGAGGGGCGCGAAATGCGCGCGCACGATCTGTGCGCCGTCGGCGCCGACAAAAGTCTGCTCCGCCGCAGGAAAGATGCCGGTATCGCCGGTGCTCTGGCGCCAGCGCTCGAGGAGATACAGCAGCCGGGGCGAGCTTTCACCGAGCAGCGCATCAGGATAGGCCTTGCCGTCGCCGAGCATGCGCGCCGCCGACTCGTTGATCAGGCGAATCCGGTCCTGGTGGTCGACCACCAGGATGCTCTCCCGCAGATGCTGCACGATGTACTGCGAGAGCTGCGCCGCGTTCGCCAGATCGACCTCCTGGCGGCGCAGGGTGGCCTCGCTCTCGCGAATGCGGTTGGCGATGGGCCAGGCGAGCACTGCGATGGCGAACAGCACCACGCCGAGTGCGCCGGCAGTGGTGTAGTCGGTGAACCGCATGGGCGACTCGAGGCCGACGAAGAACTGCTGCACCAGCACAGCGATGGCTGCCATGGCTGCGATGAGGAGCGCGTCGCGATGTTTGGCCAGGGTCGCCATGGCCAGCACCGGCAGCACGAGCAGAATGCCGAAGCCGCTAGATACGCCACCGCTGGCATAAAGGATCACGGCGATCGCCGTCGAGTCCACGCTGGCATTGACCATCGCCACCAGACGCAGCGTCGACCAGCGCAGCCGCCGAGCGATGACCAGCAGCACCGCGGCGGTGAAATAGGCGATACAGGCCGCGAGGAAGAGTTCCGAGTGCGGCACCATCGCGAGCGACTGCTCGCCGGACAGCGAGAGCGCGCCCACCAGCACGATGGGTACGAGCAGCCGATAGAGGTTCAGGAGCCCTACGACCCGCCAGGCGATATCGGCGGGAGCGGTGGCTGAGGTCGCGGCGCTGGCCGGCATGGGTGATCGGGAGTGGGGAGGCGCTCGGGCCGAAGGGAGAAGCGCGGGCGACTCTACCATCTTCGCGCGGCGGAGGCCCGGACCCGCCCCGCGCTGGCGGCGGGCGGTCTTTTTGGACACAATGGGAAGTTCACGTCACGTCTCAGATCGAGTGTCCAGGATCACCTCATGAATCTGCACGAATATCAGGCCAAAGAGATATTCAGAAACTACGGAATTCCCGTGCCCGCCGGCCAGGTGGCCACGAGCCCCGATGAAGCGGTCGCCGCAGCCAGCGCGCTCGGCGGATCCGTTTGGGTCGTCAAGGCCCAAGTGCATGCGGGCGGCCGCGGCAAGGCCGGCGGCGTCAAGCTGGCGCGCGACGCGGCAGCGATCCGCAGCGCCGCAGCGGCGATGCTCGGGACGCACCTCAAGACCAAACAGACCGGCCCCGAGGGACTGCCGGTGGAACGGGTGTATGTGGAGTCGGGCTCGGAGATCGAGCGCGAGATCTATCTCTCCCTGACGCTCAATCGCGAGAAGGGGCGCATCGCGCTCATCGCTTCCGCCGCCGGCGGCATGGACATCGAGGAAGTCGCGGAGAAAACCCCGGAGCAGATCCTTGCCGTGACGGTGCATCCGTCGGCGGGATTGCAGCCCTATCAGGCGCGGCAGATCGCCTTCGGCCTCGGCCTCAAGGGTGCGCAGATCGCGCAGTTCCAGGCCATCGCAGCGGCGCTCTACAAGCTCTACATGGAGCAGGATGCCAGCCTGGTCGAGGTGAATCCCCTCATCGTGACCAAGGCCGGCAAGCTCGTCGCGCTAGACGCCAAGATCAACGTCGATGCCAACGCCGTATTCCGGCATCCCGACCTCGCAAAGCTGCGCGATGTCAGTCAGGAAGACCCGATGGAACGCCGTGCCAGTGAGCACGAGCTCAACTACGTCTCTCTGGACGGTGACATCGCGTGCATGGTCAATGGCGCGGGACTCGCGATGGCCACCATGGATCTCATCAAGCTGCACGGCGGCCAGCCGGCCAACTTCCTCGATGTGGGGGGTGGCGCGACCAGTGAGCGGGTGACGGCCGCGTTCCAGCTCATCCTCTCCAATCCGAAGGTCCGTGCGGTACTGGTCAACATCTTCGGCGGTATCGTCCGTTGCGACCTCATCGCCGATGGCGTGATCAACGCCGTGAAGAACGTGGGTGTGAAGGTGCCCGTCGTCGTGCGCCTCGAAGGCACCAATGCCGAGAAGGCGCGCGCGGCGCTGGCCGACAGCGGCCTCACCATCACTCCTGCCACCGATCTGACAGATGCCGCCCGCAAGGTGGTCGCGCTTGCGGCCGGCAAGTAAGGATTCCGAATGAGCATTCTGGTCAACAAGCACACCAAGGTCATCTGCCAGGGTTTCACCGGCAAGCAGGGCACCTTCCACTCGGAGCAGGCGATTGCCTATGGCACGCGGCTCGTCGGCGGCGTGACTCCGGGACGCGGCGGTCAAAAGCACCTCGGACTGCCGGTATTCGATACCGTGCAGGATGCCGTAAAGGAAACGGGCGCCACGGCCAGCATGATCTACGTCCCGGCCGCGGGCGCCGCCGACTCGATTCTCGAGGCGGCCGACGCCGGCATCGAGCTCGTGGTCTGCATCACCGAGGGCCTGCCGGTGAACGACATGGTGCGCGTGAAATCGGTGCTGGCGGGCTCCGCGACACGCCTGGTCGGACCCAACTGCCCCGGCGTCATCACACCGGATGAATGCAAGATCGGCATCATGCCGGGCTTCATCCACAAGAAGGGCGCGGTCGGCATCGTCTCGCGCTCCGGTACGCTGACTTACGAAGCGGTCTTCCAGACCACCCACATCGGCCTCGGCCAGAGCACTTGTGTCGGCATCGGCGGCGATCCCGTGCGCGGTCTCAACTTCGTCGACGTGCTGGCGCTCTTCGAGCGCGATCCGGGCACCGAGGGCATCATCCTGGTGGGCGAGATCGGCGGCAGTGACGAGGAGGCGGCTGCACAGTTCATCCGCCACTACGTCAGCAAGCCGGTCGTGGCCTACATCGCCGGCGTGACTGCGCCGCCGGGCAAGCGCATGGGCCACGCGGGCGCCATCGTCGCCGGCGGCAAGGGCACCGCGGCTGACAAGTACGCGGCTTTCGAGGCGGCGGGGGTGCGCACGGTGAAGTCGCCCGCGGAGCTCGGATCCGCAATGAACGAGTTGCTGCGCCGCCGCCGCGCAAAGGCTGCGGCCAAAGTCGTACGTCCCGCCGCGATCGCGCAACCCGCGGCGCGAGCACCTGCCAGGGCGGCCGGGAAGGCTCCCGCCACATCGGCCAGGAAGCCTGCCGTGAGGTCCACCGCAAAGCCCGTCGCAAAGCGCACCGCAAAGCCGGTGAAGCGCGCCGCGAAGCCCGCTGCGGCGGCGGCGTCGCGACGCAACAAATCCGGTCGGGCATCTGCCGGGCGCTCGCCCGCCACCCGATCCCGGACACGGTCCGCCGCCGGCAAGCAGAAGTCCCCGGCCGCACGCAAGGGCGGCCGTCGCTAGGAGCCGAATGACACAATCGTCGGGAGCGATTTTACTCGGCCCATCCATGGTCCTCGGCCCCGCGGGCCCGCCCGGCGAAGCCGGGCGTGCAAAATCCGCTCCGGCGGATTTTGTGGACGGCGACAGCCGGCCCGAAGGGGTTTCCTCGTGAATGTCGACTCGCGAACGCGTATCTCAGGAGGCGCACCGACGGGGCCTCGCAACGAGTCGCTCCGTATCGCGCTCGCGCAGCTCGACCTGCTGGTCGGTGACGTGCAGGGAAACGCGGCGCGCGTCATCGCGTCCGCCCACGCCGCGCACCACGACAGCCAGGCTGACCTGGTGGTATTCCCGGAGCTGACCCTCTCCGGGTACCCGCCGGAGGACCTGCTCTTCCATCGCGGCTTCCGGCGTCAGATCGAGGCGGGACTGGAGGAAGTCTGCCGTCAGGTGTTGGAGACCGGCGTGATGGTGGGCTACCCGGAGTACACCCGCTCGACGATCTACAACTCCGCGGCACTGATCGCCGGCGGGGCCGTTGCCGCCATCCACCGCAAGGCGGAGCTGCCCAACTACAAGGTGTTCGACGAGAAGCGCTATTTCCACGCCGGCGCGCAACCGACCGTGGTGGAGTGCAAGGGCTTTCGGGTGGGCCTCCTCGTCTGCGAGGACATCTGGGAGCCGGAGTCCGCGCAGCTCGCGCGCGCGGATCGCGCGGAGCTGCTCGTGGTCATCAACGCCTCCCCCTACGAGCGCAACAAGCAGCGCGAGCGCGAGTCGGTGGTCCGAGCGCGCGTCAGCGATGTGGCCCTGCCCATCGTGTATGTCAACATGGTGGGCGGACAGGACGAGCTGGTGTTCGACGGCAATTCTTTCGTGATGGACGCGGAAGGCACCGTAGTCATGCGGGCGCCGGCCTTCAAGGAAGGCACCTACCTCATCGACTTCGAACGCCGCGGCCGCGGCACGGTCGCGCCCATTCCGGGAGATGTCGCACCGGAGCTGAGCGACGAGGCGAGCGTCTATAGTGCGTTGGTGCTAGGGGTCCGGGACTACGTTAATAAGCACGGTTTCCCTGGCGTCGTAATGGGGCTTTCCGGCGGAGTCGATTCCGCCCTGACACTGGCGATTGCAGTCGACGCGCTCGGCGCGGATCGGGTGCATGCCGTCATGATGCCTTCGCGCTATACGTCCGCAATGAGCCTGCAGGATGCGACGGAACAGGCGCGTCTCCTCAACGTGAAATACAGCGACCTCTCGATCGAAGGCATGTTCGAGGCGACGCTCAGCACGCTGCAGAATGAATTCGCGGGACGGCCGCCGGATGCGGCGGAGGAGAACATCCAGTCGCGCTGCCGCATGCTGCTCCTCATGGGTATCTCCAACAAGACCGGGCGGATGCTGCTCACTACCGGCAACAAGAGCGAAATGGCGGTGGGCTACGCCACGCTCTACGGCGACATGGCCGGCGGCTTCGCGCCCATCAAGGATTGCAGCAAGCTGCTGGTCTACCGGCTGGCTGCCTACCGTAATGCGCTGGGGAGGGTCATCCCGCAGCGGGTGATCGATCGGCCGCCGTCGGCGGAGCTTCGTTTCGAGCAGAAGGATTCCGACTCCCTGCCGCCCTACGAGATCCTCGACCCGATCCTCGAGGCCTTCATCGAGGAAGATCTGTCGGTCGATGAGATCGAGGCCCGCGGCTTCGATCGCGCCACGGTCGGCAGAGTTCTGGACCTCGTCAAGCGCAATGAGTACAAGCGCCGCCAGGCGCCTCCCGGAGTCCGGGTGAGCCGCCGCGCCTTCGGCCGCGACTGGCGCTACCCCATCACGAACGGATATCGCCGCTGAGCGCTAAAAGACCTGCCACCAGTGCCGCTGCTCGGCCGCGGCGACCTGGGCGACTTGGCCGGTGAAATTGGCGGCGTAGACTTTCCGGGACTCATCGGCGTTGGCTTTGAGCCCCAGGCGGTCATAGGAAACGATCATGATGGCGAGCGCATCGCGCGTGGCCGGAGCGCCTTCATAGTTGTCCAGGACGAGCTTCGCCCGGCGTATGGCGCCGACGTAGGCGCTGCGCTTCAAGTAGTACCGCGCGATCTCGACGTCATAGGAAGCCAGCCGGTCCCGCAAATAGATCATCCGCTGGCGAGCATCGTGGGCGTAGGCGCTTTTCGGGTACTCCTGCACCACCGTGCGGAAGGCCGCGAAGGACTTGTTCGCAGTGGTAGGCGGACGCTTCGAGAGGTCGACGTGGAAGAGCCGCTCGATCGCGTTCGGCTGCTTCTCGAAGTTCACCAGCCCCTTCATGTAATAGGCGTAGTCGACGCGCGGATGGGTCGGGTTCTCGCGGATGAAGGTATCGCAAGCGTCGACGGCGGAATCGGTCTCGCCGGCGCGGTAATATGCGTAGATGAGATCGAGCTGCGCCTGATGCGCCTGGTCGGTGAAGGGGTAGACCGCCGTCAGCTGCTCGTAGGTCTTGATCGCAGGGCTGTAATTGTAGGTGTCCAGATCATGCTTGGCGCGCTGGTACAGCACCTGGGGTCCCGACTGCTTCGGCTTGCGATGAGCGCAGCCCGTCAGGGCGAAGACAGCGATGGAGAGCGCGGCGATGACGCGCAGCGAGAGAGCGGTTTTGGACATGGCGCGGGAGTATAGCGAATCCGCCGGCAGCCCTTCGGACTCACCGGCCGCCGGGGAGTTCCGCACTCATTCCCTGGTGCTGCCCAAGAGCGCCGCGGGCCTGAGGCTCGATCAGGCGCTTGCGCGCGAGCTGCCGCAGTATTCCCGGGCGCGCCTTCAGGGCTGGCTCGAGGCGGGGGCGGTGGCGGTCGATGGGCAACGGCTGCGCGCGAAGGACAAAGTGCTCGGCGGCGAGCGGGTGGAGATCGCCGCGCGGCTCGAGGCGGACCTGCGCGTCGCGCCGGAGGCGCAACCGCTCGCAGTGGTGCATCAGGACCGCGCTCTGTTCGTCATCAACAAGCCCGCCGGCCTGGTGGTGCATCCCGGTGCCGGCAATGCCCGTCACACGCTGCAGAACGCGTTGCTCGCTCTCGACCCGAAGCTGGCCCTGGTGCCGCGCGCAGGGCTGGTGCATCGCCTCGACAAGGACACGAGCGGCCTGCTCGTCGTGGCCCGCACCCCCGAGGCCCACTCGAGCCTGGTCGCCGCGCTGGCGGAGCGGGAGGTGGAGCGGACGTATCTCGCGGTCTGCAATGGCGCGATGACGGGCGGCGGCACCGTGGATGCGCCGATAGGCCGCCACCGTACCCAACGCACGCGCATGGCAGTGCGCAGCGACGGCCGCGAGGCCGTCACACACTTTCGCATCGAGAAGCGTTATCGCGCGCATACGTTCGTGCGCGTGCAACTCGAGACGGGCAGGACGCATCAAATACGCGTGCACCTGGCGCACATCGGCTATCCCATCATCGGCGATCCGGTATACGGCGGCCGGCGGCGATTGCCTGCGGGCTGCGGTCCGGCTCTGACGGCGGCGCTCAGCGCTTTTCCGCGCCAGGCGCTGCACGCAGCGCGTCTGGCGCTGGCGCATCCACTGACCGGGCGTGCGCTGGAATGGGAGGCTCCCCCTCCCGATGACATGGCGCAACTGTTGGCGGCGCTCGACCATGATCAGCGCAGCGCCGCGGGCGAGCGATGAGCGGGCCTGATCTGATCCTGCCGGACTGGCCGGTGCCGGCGCGGGTGCGGGCTGCCTTTACGCTGCGCACCGGCGGCGTCAGCCAGTCGCCCTGCGATACCTTCAACGTGGGGGCGCGGGTCGCGGATGATCCGCACGCCGTCGCCGAGAATCGAAGGCGGTTGCGCACGAGCCTGCAGTTGCCGGCAGAGCCCGCCTGGCTGGAGCAGATGCATGGCTGCACGGTCGTCGATCTCGACAGGCAGGCTACACACGAGTCGCTCGGTCCCGCGGACGCCTCCGTGACGCGCGCCCTCGATCGGGTCTGTGTCATCCAGGTGGCCGATTGCATGCCAGTGCTGTTTGCGGCGGCGGATGGCTCGGCCGTCGGCGCCGCGCACGCCGGTTGGCGAGGGCTGGCCGGCGGCGTGTTGGAAGCCACGGTGCGCGCGCTGGGTACGCCGCCGGGAGAGCTGCTCGCCTGGATGGGCCCGGCCATCGGGCAGGCCCATTTCGAGGTCGGTGACGAGGTGCGCGCCGCTTTCCTCGCCGTCGATTCCGGCGCTTCGGCGGCTTTCATCGCCAACGAAAGAGGCCGCTGGCAGTGTGACCTTTATGCGCTCGCGAGGCGCAGGCTCGCCGCGCTGGGCGTGGTCTCGATCCATGGCGGAGGGTGGTGCACCTACAGCGGAGCGGAACGGTTCTTTTCGTATCGCCGGGACGGCCGCTGCGGACGGATGGCCGCATTGGTCTGGCGCGTTTCCTAGGCTGGGGTTCGGCGGCGACTGGCAGGTGCTCCGGCTCCGGAATCCCTTGAATCGGCAGACATTCATCCCCAACTTCCCGGCAACCGAACCACCCCTGCAAGGCTCTCCCCGATGCGGATGGACAAGCTCACCAGCCGATTCCAGCAGGCGCTGGCCGATGCCCAGTCGCTCGCCGTCGGCCGCGATCACCAGTTCCTCGAGCCGGCCCACGTCCTGCTCGCGCTCCTCGACAGCCAGGGCGGCACCGTACGGCCTCTGCTCGTCAAGGCGGGCGCCGACGTCAATCGGCTGCGCTCGGAGCTCGGCGCCGCTCTCGATCGCTTGCCTAAGGTGGAGGGCGCGCCAGGGGATGTCCATGTCTCCAGCGACCTCAACCGGGTCCTCAACGTCACCGACAAGCTCGCGCAGCAGCGCGGGGATCAGTTCATCTCGAGTGAGCTCTTCGTTCTCGCGGCTTTCGATGACCGCAATCTCGCCCGTATCTTCCGCGAGGCCAGCGTCGTGCGCGGCGCGGTGGAGAAGGCGATCGAGGAGGTGCGCGGCGGCGAGAAGGTGGCCGACCCCAACGCGGAGGAAAGCCGGCAGGCGCTGGAGAAGTACACGATCGATCTGACGGCGCGCGCGTCCTCCGGCAAGCTCGATCCGGTCATCGGCCGTGACGACGAGATCCGCCGCACGATACAAGTCCTGCAGCGCCGCACCAAGAACAACCCCGTGCTGATCGGCGAGCCCGGTGTCGGCAAGACCGCCATCGTCGAAGGTCTGGCGCAGCGCATCATCAACGGCGAGGTGCCGGAGGGCCTGAAGAACAAGCGCATCCTGGCGCTCGACATGGGCGCGCTGATCGCGGGCGCGAAGTTCCGCGGCGAGTTCGAGGAGCGCCTCAAGGCCGTGCTCAACGACCTCGCCAAGCAGGAAGGGCAGATCATTCTCTTCATCGACGAGCTGCATACCATGGTGGGCGCCGGCAAGGCCGAGGGCGCCATGGATGCGGGCAACATGTTGAAGCCGGCGCTGGCGCGCGGCGAGCTGCACTGCGTCGGTGCCACCACGCTCGATGAGTATCGCAAATACCTCGAGAAAGACGCGGCCCTCGAGCGCCGCTTCCAGAAGGTGTTGGTCGACGAGCCCTCGGTCGAGGACACCATCGCGATCCTGCGCGGCCTGCAGGAACGGTACGAGGTCCATCACGGCGTCGACATCACCGATCCGGCGATCGTCGCCGCGGCCATGCTGTCGCACCGTTACATCACCGACCGGCAGCTTCCGGACAAGGCGATCGACCTCATCGACGAGGCCGCGGCACGCATCCGCATGGAGATCGACTCCAAGCCCGAGGCGCTCGATCGCCTCGAGCGGCGCATCATCCAGCTCAAGATCGAGCAGGAGGCGCTGAAGAAGGAGCAGGACGAAGCTTCGCGCAAGCGCCTGGCGACGCTGCAGGAGACGCTGCACGGGTTGGAGAAGGAGTATTCGGATCTGGAGGAAGTCTGGAAGTCCGAGAAGGCCACCCTGCAGGGCGCGGCACAGATCCGTGAGGAGCTGGACCGGGTGCGCCTGGAGCTGGATGCCGCGCGCCGCGCCGGCAACCTCGGCCGCATGGCGGAGCTGCAATACGGGAAGATTCCGGAGCTCGAGAAGCGCCTCGCCGCGGCGGCGGCGGCCGAGAACAAGGCGCCGCAACTGGTGCGCAACAAGGTGACGGAGGAGGAGATCGCCGAAGTGGTCTCCAAGTGGACCGGCATTCCGGTCTCGAAGATGCTCGAGGGTGAGAAGGAGAAGCTCCTCAGGATGGAGGAGGCGCTCGGCCGCCGCGTGGTCGGTCAGGACGAGGCGCTGCGCATCGTTTCCAACGCGATCCGCCGCTCGCGCGCCGGACTCTCCGACCCGCGCCGACCCAACGGCTCGTTCCTCTTCCTCGGGCCCACGGGAGTCGGCAAGACCGAGCTCTGCAAGGCGCTCGCTTCGTTCCTCTTCGACACCGAGGATGCGCTGGTGCGCATCGACATGTCGGAGTTCATGGAGAAGCATTCCGTGGCGCGGCTCATCGGCGCGCCCCCGGGCTACGTCGGCTACGAGGAGGGTGGCTATCTCACCGAGGCGATTCGCCGGCGCCCGTATGCCGTGATCCTTCTCGATGAGATCGAGAAGGCGCACCCCGATGTCTTCAACGTGCTGCTGCAGGTGCTCGATGACGGCCGGCTGACCGACGGCCAGGGCCGCACCGTGGATTTCCGCAACACGGTGATCATCATGACCTCCAACCTCGGCTCCCAGGTCATCCAGGAGTTCGCGGGGGAGAAGAACTACGCCCGCATGAAGAGCGCGGTGATGGAGATCGTGCAGCAGAGCTTCCGGCCGGAATTCATCAACCGCATCGATGACATCGTCGTCTTCCATCCGCTCGGCAGTGAGCAGATCCGTGCGATCGTGGACATCCAGCTCGTCTACCTCAAGAAGCGTCTGCAGGAGCGGAACATGGACCTGACGCTGGACGATGCCGCGCGCGACCTCCTGGGGGAGGCGGGCTTCGACCCGGTATACGGTGCCCGGCCGCTGAAGCGCGCCATCCAGCAGCAGATCGAGAATCCGCTGGCGCAGCGCATCCTCAAGGGCGAGTTCGCCCCCGGGGACCACGTCCGCGCTACGGCGCGCGCGGGACAGATCGTCTTCGACAAGGGCGCCTGAGGCTTGAGAGCAGGCGGCTATAATGGCCGCAGCGGGTAGTTCCCCACACACCACCAATTCATAGTTATGCCGTTCTACGAATACGAGTGCCAGAGCTGCAAGTTCTACACCGAGGTGATGCAGAAGATCAGCGATCCGCCGCTCGCGAAGTGTCCCTCGTGCGGCAAGCGGACGATGCAGAAGCTCGTGTCCGCGCCCGTCTTTCGGCTCAAGGGCAGCGGTTGGTACGAGACCGACTTCAAATCGGACAAGGAAGGTAAGCGCAACCTCGCCGTGGAGCGCGAGGAGCCGAAGGCCGCCGCGGAGGACGCGAAGTCGGAGGCGAAAGCGCCTGCCGCCGATAGCGCCGCGAAGCCGTCCGAGTCCAAGACCCCGAGCGCGTCGACGAGCGTGACGACATCCGCCGGGGCCCCGAGGCATCGCGCCCCCGCGTCCGCACCGCGCAAGCGCCCGGCCGCGGCAAAGGCGGGCGCACGTCCGGCCGCCGCGCGGGCCAAGGCAAAGCCTGCCGCGCGCGGGAAGGCCGCGAAGCGCGGCTCCAGGCGGTGAGCCGTTGAGCACGCCTACCTTCGAGAGGTCGGGACAGGAGGGGCTGCCGCCCGTCCCCGGCCAGATGGCCGCGAAGAAGAAGGGTTCTCCGCTGCGGCGCTACCTCGTCGCGGGGGTGCTCGTATGGCTGCCGGTCATCGCCACGCTCTGGGTGGTGACCTTCCTCTTCCATCTGGCTGACCGGACGCTGCTGCTCTTTCCCCTGCCGTACGGCATCCGGCCGCAGGGGCTCATGAGCCTGGCATTGCCCGCGCTCGGTGCACTCTTCGTTCTCGTGGTGCTCCTCCTCACCGGCCTGCTGGGCACCAATCTGATCGGCCGCCGGCTGCTCGTCTGGGGCGAGGAGCTGCTGCAGCACATCCCGATCGTCGGCAGCGTGTATGGCGGGGTGAAGAGCTTCGCCGAGAGCGTTTTCTCGCAGTCGAACTCCTTCCGCAAGGTCGTCATGGTCGAGTACCCGCGCGCGGGCGTATGGAGTCTGGGCTTCCTGACTGCGGAGGATGTCCCCGAGGTCACCGAGAGGACGGGTGAGCCTCACGCCTGCGTGTATATCTCGGCCGCCCTGAACGCCACCGGCGGCTACCTGGCCATCCTGCCGCGCCGGCAGATCGTGGAGCTCGACATGACGGTCGATGCGGCCATGAAGATGATCATCACCTGCGGCGTCGTCGTCCCACCGGTCCCGGAGCGCAAGCGCGAATTGGCCAAGCCGGCCGCTTGATTGCGGCCTGGGACGGCCTGACCGGACGGCGGCTGTCTACGCACGCCCCGTCGCGGGCCTAGTCGGCCGCAATGTTTTTTTCAGCGGAGGACCGATGAAAGCGATGCGCCTCTCTGGCGCGGGTTCACCCCTTCACCTGGAGGAGGTGACGCTGCCCCCTGCCAGCGAACACCAGGTCCGGATTACCGTTCAAGCCTGCGGCGTCTGTCGCACGGATCTGCACCTTCTCGATGGCGAGCTGCCCCATATCCACTACCCCGTTACGCCCGGCCACGAGATCGTGGGAATCGTCAGTGAGGCCGGCCGCTCGGTCACCCGCTTTCGCCCCGGCGATCGGGTCGGGGTGCCCTGGCTGGCGCAGGCCTGCGGCCTGTGCCGCTACTGCCGGGCAGGCCAGGAGAACCTGTGCGAGTACGCGCGCTTCACCGGCTATTCGGTGGATGGCGGCTATGCCGAGGAAGTGCTCGCCGATGCGCGCTTCTGTCTGCCTCTGCCCGCCGCCCCTGCCGCCGCACGATTGGCACCGCTCCTCTGTGCCGGCTTGATCGGGTACCGCGCCTATCGGGCCGCGGGCGAGGGTACGAACCTCGGGCTCTATGGTTTCGGCGCCGCGGCGCATCTCCTCGCCCAGGTGGCGCGCGCTCAGGGACGAAGGGTCTTCGCCTTCACGCGGCCGGGCGACCTCGAGTCCCAGGCCTTCGCCCGGGAGCTGGGTGCGGCTTGGGCTGGTGACTCCGACGAGCCGTCGCCGGACCCGCTGGATGCCGCCATCCTTTTTGCTCCGGTGGGCGCCTTGGTGCCCGCTGCGCTGGCGGCGGTCCGCCCCGGGGGCCGGGTCATCTGCGCCGGTATCCACATGAGCGACGTGCCACGTTTTCCCTATGAGCTGCTCTGGGGCGAGCGATCCGTCAGCTCCGTCGCCAATCTCACCCGCGCCGACGGGGAGGAATTCCTGGCGGTCGCCGCCAAACTTCGCCTCGAGCCGACCGTGGAAACCTTCCCGCTGCGCGAAGCCAATCTGGCGCTCGAGCGGCTGCGCAAAGGGGCGCTGCAGGGGGCGGCGGTTCTGGTTGCGGGCCCCTCGGGCCCTCCGTAACATCGCCGCCCCTATGCGCACTCATTACTGTGGACAGGTCGACGAGAAGCTGATCGGCCAGACGGTCGAGGTGGCCGGCTGGGTGCATCGGCGGCGGGACCACGGCGGCATCATCTTCGTGGATTTGCGGGACCGTGAAGGGCTGCTGCAGGTCGTCTTCGACCCCGATGCAGCCGAAGTCTTCCGCGAGGCGGAGCGGCTGCGCAATGAGTTCGTGATTCGCGTGAAGGGCCGGGTTCGCGAGCGTCCAAGCGGGACTGTGAACGCGAGTCTCGCCTCCGGGCGGGTGGAGCTCTTGGCAGAGGAGCTGGAGCTCTTCAATCGCTCCGAGCCGTTGCCCTTCCAACTGGACGAGCAGGTGGGCGAGGAGACTCGTCTCAAGTACCGGTATCTGGACCTCCGTCGCGAGGTCATGAGCCAGCGTCTGCGGCTGCGCCACAAGATCACGCGTGCCATGCGTAACTTCCTCGATGGGCACGGCTTCATAGACCTAGAGACGCCAATGCTCACCAAGGCGACTCCCGAGGGCGCGCGCGATTACCTGGTTCCAAGCCGTACGCACGCGGGGAAATTCTTCGCCCTGCCGCAATCGCCGCAGATCTTCAAGCAGCTGCTGATGATCGCGGGCTTCGACCGTTACTATCAGATCGTGCGCTGCTTCCGCGACGAGGATCTGCGCGCCGATCGGCAGCCGGAATTCACCCAGCTCGACGTCGAGACCTCCTTCCTGACGCAAGCGCAGATCATGGACCTGATGGAGGGACTCACGCGCCACTTCTTCAAGGAGGTGTTGGGTGAGGCGCTGCCCGATCCGTTCCCGCGCATGACCTTCGCCGAGGCGATGCGCCGCTACGGCTCGGACAAGCCGGACCTGCGCAATCCGCTCGAGCTCGCCGATGTGGCCGACCTCGTCAAGGACTGCGACTTCAAGGTGTTTGCCGGGCCCGCCCGCGACCCGAAGGGCAGGGTGGCGGCGCTGCGCGTGCCGGGCGGTGGCGCGATGCCGCGCTCCCAGATCGATGGTTATACGGAATTCGTCGGCCGTTACGGGGCCAGGGGCCTCGCGTACATCAAAGTCAACGAGCGTGCCCGCGGGCGTGAAGGCCTGCAATCGCCCATCATCAAGTTCCTGAGCGATGCGGCCATCGCCGGAATACTCGAGCGCACGGGGGCGGCGGACAACGATCTCGTCTTCTTCGGCGCGGACAGTGCGAAGGTAGTCAGCGACGCGCTCGGCGCGCTGCGCCTGAAGGTCGGTCAGGACCTGAAGCTCGTGCAGCAGGGCTGGCGGCCGCTGTGGGTGATCGATTTCCCGATGTTCGAGTGGGATGCCGAGGAGCGGCGCTGGGTGGCGATGCACCATCCCTTCACCTCGCCCAAGATCGACGATCCGGCGGCGCTGCGCGCCGATCCGGAGAAGGCGCTCGCGAAGGCGTACGACATGGTGCTCAACGGGTCTGAGATCGGCGGCGGCTCGGTGCGTATTCACCGGCAGGAGATGCAGTCGACGGTGTTCGATCTCCTTGGCATCGGGGCGGAGGACGCGCGAGCGAAGTTTGGCTTCCTGCTCGATGCGCTCAAGTTCGGCGCGCCGCCGCACGGCGGTATCGCTTTCGGGCTCGACCGGCTGGCGATGCTGATGGCGGGCGCCGACAGCATCCGCGAGGTGATCGCTTTCCCGAAGACGCAGACCGCGGCGGACCCGATGACCGATGCGCCAACGGAGATCGGCGAGGCACAGCTTCGCGAGCTGCACATTCGCGTACGCACACCGCCGGCGGCGTAGCGCATTGCCCGCCACGCCGTGTGGCGCAATTCTTGATACTGTGGCTGCCAGGAACGCGGCCGCGGCTGCCGTGGTCGCGTTCGTTTCCGCGCCATGAGAGACGCTGCTGCGCAACACGTGGTCTATGTGCACGGGCTCTGGATGCCCGGCGGCGAGTCGCGGCTGCTCGCGCACCGGCTCCTGCGCGAGTTCGGCCTGCAGGTGCATGCGTTTCCGTACTCCGCCGCCACGTGGGGGATGGAGGAGATCACCGGGCACCTGCTGAGCTTCGTGCGCTCGCTCGACATTCCCGCGGCGCACTTCGTCGGGCACAGCCTCGGCGGGCTCGTCATTTATCGCTTTTTCGAGCGCTATCCGGATCAGCTGCCGGGCCGCGTGGTGTTCCTCGGCACGCCATGCCTGGAGAGTCGTGCGGCCGTGCAGGCCGGCCGGTCCCGGTTCGTGAGCGCGCTCATGGGTCCCTCGGTCGCGGACGAGCTCCTACGGCCACGCGAGCGGCGCTGGAGCTTCGGCCGGCCGCTCGGAATCATCGCCGGCAGCCAGTCGATCGGCCTGGGACAGTTCCTGGCGGGCTTCGACGAGGAGTGCGATGGCACCGTGGCGGTCAGCGAGACGCGACTGACGGGTTGCGCAGATCACATCACGCTGCCGGTCAGCCACATGGGCATGTTGGTGTCGGCGCGGGTGGCGCAGGAGACGGGGTTCTTTCTCGCCAACGGACGCTTCTCGCTGCGGTGAGCGGCGGACTCGGCTAGCGATCCACTCTTGCCTGCAGAACCTTACTGCTTCTCATGTCTGTCGGTAGCTCGCGCAGATTTCCGTCATCGAAGTAGGACAAGGCTTTGAGGGTGATTCCGGGTTGAAAGAAGATCCGTACAGCCTCTCCGCTGCGACCAACGCAAACGGCAAACCGACTTTGCCTACTTGTATCAGTGCGTCCATGTCGATGTAGTCTTTGGCCTCCGCGCGAACCTGAAGAACTGAAGCCTTGGTGCCCGCCAAGTCGAGCAGCGAGGCGATCTTCAAACCGTTGTCCTTCGCTACTACGGATGGGGCTAAACGGGGCAATTTTGGCACCCCAAAGAACGAGACCTTCACGGGTGTCCCCCGGTCAACAATGGCCGTTAGCGTGTTCTTTTCACGCTGGACGATCGCTGCGCCTGCCAGGAACGGAATTCCGGTTTCCAGCGAAGGAACATCAATGGCGCGGTTGCCAAAGAAATCGAAATCGACCGATTTGCGGTGGCCCAGATGCAGCGCAAGCGCAGTTCCGTCATAGAGCGTGAGCTCATCAGGTACCGCGGATAGCTCCTGCCAGAGCCGGCGTTGCCCTTCCGGCAGAATATCCAGACGAGGTTTAAATTCCCGCATATGCGACCACTTGTCTAGCCGCCTCCGAGCAAAGCATACGGGAACTGACGCCGGCAAGAAATGCCTACAGTGTGCGCTGCGGCCTTTGCGGCCGTAGCCGCACAGGCACTGTTCAGTCGAGCAATCTCTTCAGCCGGTAGATCATTTCCAGCGCCGTTTTGGGTGTCATCTCGTCAGGGTCGAGCGCGGCCAGTATCTCGCGTACGGCGTCGGGAGACGCCTCCGGGGATGGGGCGAACAGCGGCAACTCTTTTTGGGCTTTCCCGCTGTCGCGTTTGGCGCTCTCAGCGCCATCAGGCCGGTCTCGCTGCGATTCCAACGCTTCGAGATAACGCCGCGCCTGACCGATGACCACGCGAGGCACGCCGGCGAGCTGGGCAACCTGGAGTCCGTAACTGCGGCTCGCGGGTCCCTCCTTCACCGCGTGGAGAAAGACGATACCGTCGCCATGCTCGGTCGCGTCGAGATGCACGTTAGCACAGCCTTCTACCTCGGTTGCGAGGGTCGTCAGCTCGAAATAATGTGTCGCGAACAGCGTGAAGGATTTAATGCGCGTCGCGATGTGACGCGCCATTGCCCACGCGAGGGAGAGTCCATCGAACGTGCTGGTTCCGCGTCCGATCTCGTCCATCAGGATGAGGCTGCGGGCAGTGGCGTTGTGCAGGATGTTGGCGGCCTCGGTCATCTCCACCATGAAGGTGGAGCGACCGCCCGCAAGGTCATCCGCGGCACCGATCCGCGTAAAGATGCGATCGACCGGACCGATCACGGCACGATCGGCCGGCACGTAGCTGCCCAGGTGCGCCAGGATGGTGATGAGCGCCGCCTGACGCATGTAGGTCGACTTGCCGCCCATGTTGGGGCCGGTGATGATGAGCATGCGCCTGGCGGCATCGAGCGCGAGATCGTTCGGCACGAATGGGGCCGAGGCGAAGCGCTCCACGACCGGGTGGCGGCCGCCTTCGATCCGCAGCAACGGGTGCGGCACGAGCTGCGGTGCGGTCCACTGCAGAATGCAGGCTCGCTCCGCGAGGGCCGCGAGCGCATCGAGCTCGGAGAGTGCGGCCGCGGTCCCCTGCAAGGGCGCGAGGGTGTCCGTGAGGCGAGTCAGGATGTCTTCGTAGAGCTCCTTCTCTCGCGCCAGCGCGCGCTCGCGAGCCCCGAGGACGCGATCCTCGAAGCTCTTCAGCTCCGTGGTGATGAAGCGCTCAGCGGATTTGACCGTCTGCCTGCGGACGTAGTCCTTTGGCGCGCGCTCCGCGTCCTTGCGTGAGATCTCGATGAAGAAGCCCTGAACGCGGTTGTAGCCGAGCTTCAACCCTGCGATGCCGGAACGCTCGCGCTCGCGCTGCTCCAGCTCGAGGAGAAACTCGTCGGTGTGTGTCGCGATCCGCCGCAGCTCGTCGAGCTCGGCATCGTAGCCGGCGGCAATGACATCACCGTCCCGCACGAACGTGGAGGGTTCCTCGGCGATCGCTTTGCCAAGGAGCGCGCCGATGTCAGCGTGCTCGCCGGTGCGGCTCGCCAGCTCGCCGACCAAGGGCGAGTCGATCTGCCGCAGCTCGGCCTTCAGTCCGGGGAGCGCCGCCAGTGAAGCACGAAGCTGTGTCAGGTCCCGTGGCCGCGCCGACCGCAGCGCCACGCGAGCGAGAATCCTCTCCACGTCACCGATGCCGCGGAGCTGCTCGCGCACGCCCTCGAAGCGGCGCGAATCGATCAGCGCACCGAGCGCCTGATAGCGAGCCCGCAGCGGCTCGTGGCCGGTCAACGGCCGATTGAGCCAGCGCCGCAGCTGGCGCGAGCCCATGGAGGTAACGCATTGATCCAACACGGCGAAGAGTGTCGCGTCCTCGCGCGCCGTGAGACTGGCGTCGAGCTCGAGATTGCGCCGGGTTGCTGCGTCGATGATGAGCGCGTCCGTGCGTTCCTCGACGTGCAGCCCGCGGATATGTGGCAATGATGTCTTTTGGGTATCGCGGACGTACTGCAGCAGGGCGCCTGCCGCGCAAATGGCGAGCGGCAGGTCATCGGCGCCGAAGCCCTTGAGATCGAGCGTGCCGAGCTGATCCGTGAGCAGCCGTGAGGCACTCGACAGCTCGAAATTCCACGGGGGCCGGGAGCGCACGGCAGTGCCGACGCGCTTGACGTCCTCCTCCGGTGTGCCCTCCGGTATCAGCAGCTCCGCGGGCTTCAGGCGCTCGATCTCAGCCGCCAGCGCGCCGCCGCCGCTCGATTCCAACACGGTGAAGCGACCTGCCGCGAGATCGAGCCAGGCGAGCCCGAACCGCTCGCCATCGCGCGCCGCTGCCGCGACGAGCGTCTCCTGGCGCTCCTCGAGGAGGGCATCGTCGGTCACTGTGCCCGGCGTGATGATCCGCACTACGTCCCGCTCGACGGGGCCTTTCGACTTTGCCGGATCCCCCATCTGCTCGCAGATCGCGACGCTCTCGCCCTTGCGCACGAGCCGCGCCAGATAGCCCTCGACGCTGTGGAATGGCACTCCCGCCATTGGGATGGGCTGGCCTGCGGATTGGCCGCGGGCGGTCAGCGTGATATCGAGGAGCGCCGCGGCGCGGCGCGCATCGTCGTAGAAGAGCTCGTAGAAATCCCCCATGCGATAGAAGAGCAGCACGTCCGGATGCCGGCTCTTGATGCGCAGGTACTGCTGCATCATGGGGGTGTGATTGCTGGTTTCGTCGTTCAAATGATTGCTTCGTCCATCCGCGCGTCGCGCCGGCCGGGCGCGCCGGCCACAAGGCCGGGCATTATCCCAATAAGGCGCGGGAAGTGGCCGGCTCTTGCGCGGCGGGCCGCCGAGGCCGATGCCACCCTCAGGGCGTAAGGCCAGCGGCTGCGAGGCGTCCGGCCAGCTGCGGCCGCGCGACCTGGACCGCCAGGAGATCGCTCTGCCCCTTATCTTTCAGACCTTTCTTCAGCTCCGCGAGCCCGAGCCCGTAGCGCGCGATGAAGAGCTTGGGTTGCAGCTTCAACGCGGTCGCGAAGTCCGCGAGGGCGTTATCCAGCTTGCCCTGGCGCAGATAGACCAGGCCGCGATTGCTCACGGCCACCGCGGACGCGGGTTTAGGGATCGAGCGCAGCGCCTGATTGCAGTCTCCCAGCGCGCGCTCGACGTCCACATTGGCCAGGGCTTCCGATCCACAGCGGCCGCCCAGCGCAGAGGGCAGGCGCAAATCGTCCGGGTGGTATTCGATCCAGAGATCGTACTCGTGGATGGCCCCCGCGTACTCTGCCGCGGCGCCATAAAGCTTCGCGAGTGCCAGGCGCAGATCGGCTTGCTGTGGAGCGAAGCGGTCCACGGCATCCAGGTCCGCCGCGGCGCCGGCCCGTTGCCGGCGCAGCTCGACTTCGGCCCGGGCCATGTGCGCGTCGAAGTCGTTCGGCCGCAGTTGGATGGCGGCGGTGAAGTCCGCTAGGGCCGATTCCCATCGCGCACTGTGCCAATAAGCCAGGCCGCGCTGATAGCGGCAGTCGGCATCGGCGGGGTCGAGGTCACAGGCGCGCGTGAGATCCGCGATGGCCTCCGGGTACTCGGCGCGAGAGGCATCGGCCATTCCGCGGCGCATGAAACCTGCGGCATCCGTCGGCACGTCCGATTCCGCCGCCGGGAGCGCCTGTTGGCCGGAGGGCGGGGTGTTCCGTGCACTCGTCGCTCGGGCGGCGGGGCGCCGCGCGTTGAGGTCGAATACCACTCCGCCGTTGTACGTGAAATACAGCTTGTCCTGGCTGTAGGCGACGTATACGTGATGTGCCAGGAAGAAGTCGGTGCCGAGCAACATGTCCACGTTGAGACTGCCGAGATCGATGTCGCCCATCAGGACACGCGTATGCTCGATCGCCTCCCCGCCGATGTCGAACTTCGCGATGGGCGCGATCCAAACCCGGATCGCCTTCGCCCCCAGGCCGCTGGTCACTCCGGCCGGGATCACGCCCGGGCTGTCGGGTGTGATGCCCGCCCACTTTGCGGCACGCAAGGAGAGAATCGTCCGCGGCGAGCCGGTATCGAACAGAACGTCGATTTTCTGCCCGTTGACCGAGGCCTCGCCGATCAGGTGCGGCCGCTGCTCCGATGTCCAGTGCAGCTTGACGACGCTGACGGGCTGTGTGGTCGCCCAGTAGGCCAGCATCTGCCCGCCGCAGTGTGTCGGCCTGACGAAGCGCAGCACCCCGTCCGCGAAGTCGTAGTCGTCGTCCGCGAGCCGGAACAGGTTCTGCCCCAGCAGCCCGACCTCACCGCCCCGGAAGTCGTTGTTGCCGACGAGAAACACCGCGTCGTGAACCGTGACGCCGGCCACCGTGAAGCTCTTGGCTGTCGCGACCTGGGGAGTCACGGAGCCGCCGATGCCGTTGACCGAATAGCCTGGGGGCGCATAGGACAGGGGCAGCTTGAATTCAGCCGCGGCTGCAGGGGACATGAAATCGAAGAAGCTTCCGGTATCGACTATGAACCGTGCGTCGACGCCGTTGATGTTGGCGGTGATGACCGGCCGCAGGTTGTCCATCCTGACCGGCAACTGCGGCGTCATCATCAGCTTGCAGCGGCTCGCGGCACCCGCGGTGGCCGCCACGAGCGATGCGACCAGCAAAGCCGCGATCCAACCGAGTCGGCGAAGGAACATGAGAGTCGCTCCGATCAGGGCGCGAGGCCCATGCTCGCGTACCGGGCGTCGATGCCGGCCTGCAGCTTCCGGGCCGCGGCGAGATCCGTGCGGCCGGGTGTCTCCAATCCTTCGCGCAGCTCCGCGATGCCGCGCGCATAGAACGCATCGGCATCCGTGGGCAGGAGTTTGATGGCAGCGTCATCGTCGGCAATGGCGCCCTTGATGTTGCCGCGTCGCAAATCACCCAGGCTGCGGGTGCTCAGCAGCGGCGCGATCCAGGATGCGGGCCACCTGGGCTTGGATGACCAGAAGGAGACTCCCATCAGGCCGTAGGCCTCGTTGCAGTCCTTCAGCCCCTGATCGACGTCAACGTTCCCTTGCACCCGCGATCCGCAGCGCCAGGTGAGCGCCACGGCGAGCCGATCATCATGGCCATGGTTGGCGATCCACAGGTCGTATTGGTGAATGGCCTGCGCGTACTGGCCGATATCCTCGTATACCCTGCCCAGCGTCAGGCGCAGGTCTGCTTCCGCGGGGGCTTGGCGATCCACCGCCTCCAGGTCAGCTCGGGCGTCTTCGGCGCCGCCGCTGCCGCCGGCGCCGGCCGCCGGCGCAGTCCTCGAATCCGATTCTCCGGATGGGGGGCGCTCCTTCGAGGCCGGCCGATCGACGCTGTTCAACTCGATCCTTGGATTGTTGTCGGCTTGCGCATCCGACGTCCGACCGGCTTGCACGATCAATTGCATTTCTGCGCGCCAGAGCCGCGCCTGGAAATTTGTCGGATCCAGCTCCAAGGCCGCATCGAAGTCCTGCAGCGCCGGGAGCGGCTGCCCGTATCGCCAGTACACGATTCCCCGCTGGTAACGGTATTCCCCGTTCCGGGGCGCCATGCGGCACGCCTCGGTCAGGTCGGCGATCGCCTGCTGAAATTCCAACCGGTCGGCACGGGCCACTCCCCGCCGCATCAGATCGTCGGCGTCAGGAGGTGTGGGGTGACTGCGCGCGGCAGTTGCCTCTGCCGGCCGCTGTGCGCCCTGCGCCGCATCCGCCGGATTGAGATCGAACACCGGCCCGCCGTTATAGGTGAAGTACAGCTTCGACTGGCTGGTGGCGAGATACACCCGATGGGAGAGGAAGAAGTCCGCGCCGATGAACATCCACACGCCCGGGCCGAACCAGAAATTCTCGTCCTGCACGAGGATGTGCGTATGTTCGATTTTCTCGTTGTTGCCGATGTCTATCTCGTCGATCGGCGCACTCCACAGCTTGCCGGACGTGCCCACCGGCACCTGACCGGCGCTGCCCGGCGCAACCCCGGCGACCCGCGCGGCTGCGAGCGAGAGGAGCGAGGTCGGGGCCCCGGTGTCGAATATCGCATTGATGGCATGTCCATTCACCAGGACCGTGCCGAGGAGGTGAGGATTCGAGCGCTGTCTCTCCTCGAGCTCGAGAACCGACACGGATTGTGCCGTGGCGTTGGCCCAGTAGGCCATGGATCCTCGGGCGCAATCGGTCGTATGGTAGAACCGCATTACACCGTTTGCGAAATCAAACTCGACATCCAGCACTCGATAGAGGTTCTGACCGAGCACTCCCGAAATGCCATTCCCCAGGTCATTGGCTGCGACGAGGAACGTGGCATCGCCGAAGGAGAGAGGACCGACCTTGAGGCTCTTGATCGTGGCGATCTTGGGGACCAGATTGCCGAGCCCTCCCGTGATGTAGAGGCCGTATGGCGCAGGGCTGAGCGGCAGATGGAATTCGGATGCCTCTGCGGGAGACAGCGTGTCGAAGAAGGCGCCGGTATCCACGAGCAGGCGGGTTTTGTGGCCGTCGAGCTCGGCGGGGATCGTGGGGCGCCACCCCATCATGGTGACGGGAATCGCGGGGGACTGCACCAGCCGGCATTGCGCCGCTACCCCGGCTATGGATGCGCAGAGCGCCAGAGGGACAAGGATCCAACGGCATCGCTTGCAACGCTTGATGAGCATTGGAGACCGCCTTCCTCTCTCCCTCCGTTCGTCTTGCTTCTTGCGTCAGGGTGCGAGGCCCATGCGCGCAAAGCGCTTGGCGATGCCGGCGGCGAGTTTCTCGGCCGCGGCGATATCAGCCTGTCCGCGCTCCTTGTCGCCGAGGCGCAGCTCCGCCAGGCCGCGGCCGTAGAGTGAGGTGGGCATGTTCGAATTGATGCTCAATGCGGAGTCATAGTCGCGTATGGCGTCGTTGAAGTTGCCGAGCCGCACGTAAACCAGGCCGCGGGTGTCGAGTATCGCCGGGTTCTGCGGCGCCACATCCCTGCGGATCAGGGAGCCGGTACTGGCCTCTGCCCTGGGCCGTAGGGCGAGGGCGCGATTGCAATCCTGCAACGCATCGTGCAGATCCCGATTGGCCACCGCCCGCTGCCAGCAGCGCTCGTTCAAACCGGTCGCCTGGTCCGCGAGGAGCCGATGGTTGTCGAGCCACTGGTCGACCTGGGCGATGGAGTCTGAATAGTCCCCGACCTCGCCATAGAGAGAGCTCAGCTCGAGACGCACGCTCGCAGCCGGCGCGGACAACCGGCTCACTGCATCGAGGTCCGACTTGACCTCGGACCCCGCCGCTGACTGATCGGCGTCGGGATGCGAGTGCAGCAGCTCCGCGCGTGCCAGGTGGGCGCGGATGTCGTCGGGCTGCAGCTTTATGGCGGCGTCGAAATCCTGCAGAGCGGAGCTGAACTGTCCTTCCTGGACGTAGACCTCTCCACGTGCGATTCGATTGCCTGCATCGTTGGGCGCGAGCTCGCAGGCGCGTGTCAGGTCCGCCACCGCGCGATCGAACTCCCGCATGGATGCGTACGCCATACCGCGACGCTTGAATCCGTCGGCGTCTGTGGGAGCATCCGATTCCGGTGGCTCACCTGCCGTCGCGTTCGCGTGCGAAGTTGCATCCGAGCCCGATCGGGCTGTTCCCGCCCCGGCCGCGAACTCCGGGAGGTTCAGGTTGAACAACGGGCCGCCGTTATAGGTGAAATAGAGCTTCCTCTGGCTGTAGGCGACGTAGATGCGGTGAGAGAGGAAGAAATCGACACCGAGCAGCATGTCCGGAAATCCCCTGGTCTCGTACCCCTCGGGGTCGCGGGCATGGAACTCTCCAACCAGCAGGTGGGTGTGCGTGACCTTTTCGCCGCCGACCTGGAAGCTATCGACCGGGGCGATCCATGCCTTCGAGGGTGCGGGACCGATGCTGTAGGTGATACCGAGAAATTGCACGCCGGGGCTGCTGGGCGTAATGCCCGCGCGCTTCGCCGCCTCCAGAGACAACCATGAACGGGCTGCCCCGGTGTCGAACCACGCCGTCATGCGCTTGCCGTTGATCATGACATCCGCGCGCAGATGGGGCTCGTAGACATCCATGCTCCGCAGCTCGACGTACGAGTAGGGCGTGCTCACCGCCCAATAGGCAAGAGGCCGGTCCTTGCAGCCAACAGGCTTGAAGAAGCGCACGTTTCCCGCCGACAGATCGTATTCCATGTCCGCTATCCGCAGCAGGTTCTGGCCGAGTAGCCCGGCGACGTCACTCCCTCCGCCCTGGTCGATGACGATGAACTGAACCTTGCGCAGGGGTACGCCGAGGAATTCGAATTTGTCCACAGTGGCGACCTGCCCCTTCTCGCTGCCGCCGAGGCCCTGAACGTAAAAGGCGCCGTTGGCCAACGAGCCAACCGGCAGATGAAAGCGATCGGCCGCATCTCGCCACATAGTGCTGTAGAAGCTGCCGGTGTCGAGTATGAATCGAGCCTCGACGCCGTTGATCTTCGTCGAGATGGTCGGGCGCAGACCCTGCATCTCGACCGGCAGGAGTCCGAGCTGTTGCAGCTGACATGCGGGCGCCGCTACCGCGGTCGACCAGGAGAATGTCGCCAGCGCCGCCATGTATGCGAGGTGACGTATGGGCATGAGCTCCCTCCCATCCGATCATTATTCGTGTTCGAGAATCCGCCGCGCTTACCCCTAAGGCTGTCACAGCCTACTCCAGGCGCGCAGGCTTGGAAACCTGGCGGGCGGGAGGCCGTCTCAGGGCATGCCGGTGTGCAGTAGACTATGTCCGTGGCGGCAATGGGGCACATCACGGATCAGGACCTTTATCGGCTGGCGGAGGAAGTCGGGCGCGGTGCGCGCGCCTCCGGCTGGCGGATCGTGACCGCGGAGTCCTGCACGGCCGGCTGGATCGCCAAGGCACTGACCGACGTCCCCGGAAGCTCGCAGTGGGTGGATTCCGGATACGTGACCTATTCCAACAGTGCCAAGGTGCGCGATGTCGGCGTGTCAGCCCGCACGCTCGACGAGCACGGTGCTGTCAGTGAGGCAACCGTGCGCGAGATGGCCAACGGCGCGCTTCGAGCCTCCGGCGTCGAGATGGCGATCGCGGTGAGCGGCATCGCCGGTCCGGACGGCGGTACGGCCGAGAAGCCGGTGGGCACCGTGTGGTTCGCCGTTGCCACGCCCGAGGAGCGGGGGCAAGCTGCGGTCTGCGAGCTGCGGCACTTCGCCGGCGATCGGGATGAGGTGCGCCGCCAAAGCGTGGATCACGCGCTACGGCTCGCCTCGAGCCTGATGCGGACCGGGCGTGGCTGAGGGGCCGCCGCCCGGAACGGCGGCGCCGCAGCCGGCCCATCGGCTCTTCTTTGCGCTGTGGCCGGACGAGGGGATGCGCGAGGCCATGACGGAGGCGATCCGCGCAGCGGCGCACGCCAGCGGGGGTCGTCCGGTGCCGCCGTCGAACCTGCACGTCACTATGGCTTTCCTGGGCTCGGTCCCGGAAGGGAGGCTAGGGCAGCTTGCTGCGATCGCTCGCTGTGCAGAGGGACCGCGCTCGGGCGGTGGCGCTTCCCTTGCCTCCGAAGAGTCGGGCGTCGAACTGATCTTCAGTCGCCTAGAGTACTGGCGGGCCGCCCATCTCCTTTGCGCGGTGCCGGACCAGGCGCCGGCGCGCGTGACGGCACTTGCCCGCGGGCTGCAGGAGCGGCTGAGCGAGAGCGGATTTGCTCCTGATCTCAAGGGTCCGGGGTCAGTTGGACTTAACATAACCAGGCCATTCCGACCCCACGTGACGGTGGCACGCAAGGTTTATCGATCCCCCCGCATCGAGATGCAGCCCGTCACCTGGAGCTTCACGGATCTCGTACTCGTGGACAGCAAGACGCTGCCGGAGGGGTCCGTTTATACCGTTCTGGAGAGATTTCCCCTCGGTCACTGATCAGTAGCCGCCTCGTCACCGGCTTCCGCTCATCAGCACGACGGATTACGCTGAACCCAGCGTCTCAGCGCCTCGACTAGCAAGTAGCAGGGATCTCGACGAGCCCGTCATCGATCGTCTTGAGAAAGGTCCCCAGCTTTCCGGAGACCACGGTGTCGCCCCGAAATGCGCTGATGCCGTGATCCTCTGGCAGGTGCCGTTATCGAGGATGAGGCCGTGCTGTGCGATTTCCGCAGCCTTTCCGTCTGGCGACGGAGCGAGTCCCCTTTGGACTGCTTGACGTGGGATCAGCGGACGTTCGAGACCCGGACCGTTCGGGCAGCCGCTCAGAAAGGCTCAGTGCCGCTGCGCAATCACGTGCCCTCCCGAGATGAAAACGACCCGGTTGCCCGCGACTGCACCTACCGTACCCGGGCTTAGCGGCAAATCGCCGCTCGCCCAGCTGACACTGCCGGTACTGACCGATAGGATCGCTGCGACTTCCACATCGAGATAGTTCTCAACGGGTGGCGGTGGGAAGGGTATGACGTGAATGCCATACACAGTATCGGACGTCACCGGCTGAACCGGCCTGAACCCCGCTTGGGCCGCAGGCAAGAGGCACGGACCCGTGATCTGTCCGGCCGGGGAGTACACGGCGCAGTCCGAGGAGGAAGGAGAGGAGAAGTAGTATTCGACCAGCAGATGACCGTCATCGAGCCACCCGGCCGGGTATCCCGTCACTGTCGTGACGAGGTTGCCATCGTGCAGAATGTTGGTTCCGCCGCTTTGGTCGCTGGAAGCATTGGCAGGCACGCCCGTGGAGGTCGCGATATTGGTACCGTCGGGTGAAATGCGGATCGCCGGAGACGGTTCCTCATACGGGTTGAAATTGATGGTGCTGGAAAATATCGGTGAGCCCCCGGTGCTCGGACCGGCTTCCTCCGTGTAGCCGGCAGAATCACTGAGCACCTGTCCCAGCACCGCGCCCGATCCCGACAGGGCGATGTCTATCGGGAAGGTGCCGGAGAACGAGTAGGGCCAGGTGTAGAGCAAGCCCGCATCGGGTAACTCGTAGATTCTGATGGACGGGTCGCCGTACGTGTCGAACTCGTCCCCGGCGGCCGCCAGCAAGGAACCGTCAGATGACAGCAGGACTTGAGAGGAGGAGAAGGGAATCACTCCCTCCTGCGTCAGGGTGTTTGCGTCGAAGAACACGATCCTGTCCGAAGCCGTGGCGACAGCAATGGATCCATTGCTGCCGGCGATGCTCCAGGCGGCGCCATAGTCGAAGTACCGGGGGGTTGTTCCCAGGCTGGCCCCATCCAACAGGACTCCCGCGCCGTTGCCGATCACCCACTGAGAGGCCGAAAGGGCGGCGTAGCCGGATTCGAAGGGGTTGGACGCGGCCTCGTCAGTGTCGACGGTCGGAAGAGTGTAATTGGCCATCGAGGGGGTCGTTCCCGAGAGGTCGACTATGCTCAACGCGTTGCTCGACGCGGTCGAGCAGCAACTGGTTACGGCGATGGTTGTCGCGGAGGGTGTCAGGACAGCGATCGGGTCGACCGCGAACGTCGCGGCCGGCGTTGAGCCCGTGGTGATTGCGAACACGTCCAGTGTTCCGCCCGAACGGGTCCAGATCCAATTCCCCTGCCCCACGACCGGGGAACCGCTCGGCAATGTGATGAGTGCCTGTTGCACGCCGTCCTGCGAGTACACGAGTGTCGTGGTACCGGCGGTGGTCATGAAGCGGCTGCCGTCGAGGAACCAGGAGCTGAACTGCCCATTGAATGCGGGACCCGTCGTACTGGCGCCCCCAGGTACGGAGACCGTTTGGATCACATTCTGACCGGATGGACCGTCTGCAATCTGAATTTGGCCGGGTGCGGCGAAGGCAATCGCTTGCGAGTAGTCGCCCGAGAGGGACAACAGAGAATTCCCGGATGGCGACCAGGCAAACAAGCCCGTCGGGCTGCCCGCAAGGAGATAGCTGCCGTCGCTCGCGAGGCTCCACCAGCTCACGGAGGCGCTGATGTTCGAGAGTACCTGACCCGTGGTGGCGGCGCGAACCTCGAACCCGCTTTGGTTTTGGGTCACGAACACTACGGTGTCTCCGGCCATATCCGCAATATGATCCGGAATCGGCTTGTTGGGCGCGTATTGCAAATTGCCCGGGCTGCAGTCCTGAGCGCAGTACAAATCGCCGCTCGCGATTTCCGAAGCGGAGGCATAGTTCCACAGATTCCAATGTCCGGCTTCATCGACGCTCAGAACGCTCGATCCGCTCATTCGTAACACGAGGATGCCGGCTGCGTGCCCGAGATCGAGGAGCGGACCGGAATCAACCTCGAGTGTCAGGGGGATGATTACCTGACCGCCGGGATTCTGGGCCGTAACGACGTAGCTGGCCGGCGCCGATGCCGCGGTCGGCGTGCCACTAATCGCGCCATCGGTCGTATCAAATGCCAGCCCTGCGGGCAATGAAGGGCTGACGCTCCAGCTGGCGACCGCTCCGCCTTTTACACTTGGTATCAGCATCCGGGCGGCGACATTGATCGTGAATGTGAACGCGGGTGCGTCGTAACTCACTGCGGGGTTTACGGTTATCGATACGCTGGCGCTGGCGCTGGCGCTGGCGCCACCCCCCGTCGCGGTGACGGTATACGTTGCGGCAGCCGAACCGGCAGCGGGCGTGCCGGCGATCGTCCCCTTCGCGGGGTCGAGGCTCAGGCCGGAAGGCAGGGCCGGTGTGACCGTGAAGCTCGACAGCCCTGACGACGCGGTCGGTGTGACGGGTGTGATCGCGGTGCCCACCACGAATACCAGCGGGGCAGACGGATAGCTCAGGCTGGCTGAAGGGGGATCGGAGTTTTTGCCGGAGCTTCCGCCGGAGCTTCCGCCGCCGCCGCACGCGGCGAGGAGAAGTGTCACTGCAATCCAGAGGAGCGCGGCGCTCAGGCCGGCCTTGCCGCGGTGCCCTTCGTGGGTGCTTGGGCGCGTCTTCATGACCTTACCTCGACTCGACGCGATGGCATTCTCGAAATTGCATCGCGGCAAGCCCGCGAGGCGCGCGACGGCCAGAATCCGAGGGCCTTCTTCTAGCGTATGCCTGGACTCAACTCATCTGACTCTACATCCCGAAGCCGAATTTTTCAATTTCCACTTGACAGATGCCGCTCGGCCGCCACCGTTGACGGGAAATCCGCTCGCATATAACCGTGGTGCACGAGGTCGGCCACTTCCCGAGGACACTCTGTCCAGCTCGGCGGGCTTGCAAACCCATCGCTATCGCTGCCGAGCGCGTCTGCAGACGGCAATACACTACGAAGGTGTCAGCGATGCAGGTCGTAACGGATCAGGATCTCTATCAATTGGCCAAGGCCTGTACCGTTCTGGAGCGGTTCTCATTTGCCCGATGATCCGTGTCCTCGGAGATCCCGCAGAGCACGCTGCCCTCCTCCGGGAGAGATCGGCTAGAAGGCAGATGTGCTGGTAAGAAGATATGACGCCGAAAGACAATGGCGAGCACAGCACACGCCCCGCCGCTGACCAGGGCGCCGGCGAGCAAAGCGCCAGTGACACCATGCCAGTCGTGGCCCCATCCGTCGATGATTTCCCGTCGTCTTCCGGCGGCACGGCGGCCGATCGAGACTTGCCATCCGGATCTGCATCTGGCGGGTCCAGCCGACCACGAAATGGTTCACTTTAGACCATGGGCTGGACCGGAAGAACTGACCGACCTGCCGCAATATCAAGCCCTTCCGACCCCATGTGACAGTGGTGCGCAAAGTCTCGCGCCCCGGTCCGCCCGGCAAAATGCATCCGGTCACCTGGCGGTTCGAGGAGCTCGCGCTGGTCGCGAGCCGCACGCTACCCGAGGGAGCGCTATACAGTGTTGTCGAATCGTTTCCGCTGTGTAGCGGCTGAAACTCTGCAAATAACAGCGAAACACCCTGATTGACGGGCTTCTGCCCGCTCCGCTTTGTGGGATAATTCCGCGCAGAGAATTCCTCTCGCCGTGCAACCTCCCGGGTAATCGAAGATGGAAGAGAACCGCAAGAAGGCGCTCGCCGCCGCATTGGGCCAGATCGAGAAGCAGTTTGGCAAAGGCTCGGTGATGCGCCTCGGCGATGGGGCGGCGAGCTTCGACATCGAATCCGTGTCGACCGGCTCCCTCGGTCTCGATATTGCCCTTGGCATCGGGGGCCTGCCACGCGGCCGCGTCGTCGAGATCTATGGGCCGGAGTCCTCCGGCAAGACCACCCTCACGCTGCAGGTCATCGCCGAAGTGCAGCGCAGCGGCGGCACGGCGGCTTTCGTCGATGCCGAGCATGCGCTCGACCCCTCTTATGCCGAGAAGCTCGGCGTGAATATCGGCGACCTCCTAGTCTCGCAGCCCGATACCGGCGAGCAGGCGCTCGAGATCACCGACATGCTGGTCCGCTCCAATGCGGTGGACATCGTGGTGATCGACTCCGTCGCGGCGCTCACGCCGAGGGCGGAGATCGAGGGCGAGATGGGCGAGATGCAGGTCGGTCTGCACGCGCGCCTGATGTCGCAGGCGCTGCGCAAGCTCACCGGCAACATCAAGCGGTCCAACACCATCGTCATCTTCATCAACCAGATCCGCATGAAGATCGGCGTCATGTTCGGCAACCCGGAGACGACCACCGGCGGCAACGCGCTGAAGTTCTACGCCTCCGTGCGCCTCGACATCCGCCGCATCGGCGCCATCAAGAATGGCGATGAGGTCGTCGGCAACATGACCCGCGTCAAGGTGGTGAAGAACAAGGTGGCGCCGCCCTTCCGCGAGGCGGAGTTCGAGATCATGTACGGCCAGGGCATCTCCCGCGAAGGCGAGATCATCGAGCTCGGCGTCGCGCAGGGCATCATCGAGAAGTCCGGCGCCTGGTATGCCTACAAGGGCAATCGCATCGGCCAGGGCAAGGACAACACGCGCAATCACCTGCTGGCCAACCGCGAGGTGGCGCGGGAGATCGAGGAGCAGGTCCGCGCCAAGCTCCTGCCGAGCAAGCAGCAGCGCAATGGTGGCGGGGAAGCCGCCAATAGCGCTTGATGCGCCGCGCGCAAGCGCGGCGGTAAGAGATCGCCCGTGGCGAGGAAGCCGGCTCTGGCGGGCGATCCGCACGCCATCCGCGCCGCCGCCCTGACCCTGCTCGCACGGCGCGACTGGCTCACCGGTGAGCTGAGCACGAAGCTGCAGGCCTCCGGTGCCGACGGACAGGCCACCGCCGCTGTAATCGCCGAGCTTCTCGAGGAGCGCCTCCTCAACGACACCCGCTATGCGGAGCGCTACGTCGTCTCACGGGCGGAACGGGGCCAGGGACCGCTGCGGATCGCGGCGGATCTCGGCTCCCTTGGCGCTTCCCGGGAATTGATCGAGGCGGCCATCGCCTCCGGCCCGGACTGGCGGGCGGTCGCCGCTGCGGTCCGGCGGCGCAAATTCGGGGCGGCGCCGCCCGATTCCTGGGCGGAGAAGGCGCGGCAAGCGCGATTTTTGCAGTATCGGGGCTTTTCATCGGATCATATCCGGGCGGCCACTGGCGCCGATCTCGAACCGGACTGAAGAAATTGAAGCAGCCTCCCTACTTGAGCGCGGCGGATGCGCGCCGTGCCTTCCTGGAATTTTTCAGCGGCCACGGCCACACGATCGTGCCCTCGAGCCCGCTCGTGCCCGGCAACGACCCGACGCTGCTCTTCACCAAT
>DASUKK010000002.1:0-131900 GCA_036278795.1 Steroidobacteraceae bacterium
GCCATGAACTGACCGCCATGCGTCTCAGCCATCACCTTCGTCAAGGCTGCCGTCAGCGTCGTCTTCCCGTGGTCCACGTGCCCGATCGTCCCCACGTTCACATGAGGCTTGGTACGCTCAAATTTCTCTTTGGACATGGAATGTTCCTCAGGACATCTTCAGGGCACTCGGCCCGCCGGAAAGATCAAATGCTCCGCACACACGTTCAATCTGGAGCCCACGAGCGGGATTGAACCGCTGACCTCGTCCTTACCAAGGACGTGCTCTACCAACTGAGCTACGTGGGCTCGATTTCGAAGGAGGAGCCTGGAGCGGGTAGTGGGAATCGAACCCACGTCATCAGCTTGGAAGGCTGAGGTTCTACCATTGAACTACACCCGCTGATGCCACCGTCTCCACCGGTCCGCCCAAGTGCCCGGTCCGGACCTACCCCGCCCACGCTCAGACTGGTGGAGGGGGTAGGATTCGAACCTACGAAGGCGTAAGCCGGCAGATTTACAGTCTGCTCCCGTTGACCGCTTGGGTACCCCTCCGCGAAAACGAGCCGCGTATTGTGATTTCCGAGTGCGCGGGTGTCAATGCGCCTGGCGCGAGATTTGCTAGCTAGGCGATCCTGATCAGGCGCGGGCGTGGCCGGGACGGTGGGTCGGTTTGCGCCGGTCGAGGAATCTCAGTAGCAGAAGCAGCCGCGCGCCCATTTCTCGAGGGTGCATCGCTGCGCCGCCCCTGGCGATGGGTCCGCAGGCGCCTGAACTGCGGCCGTCCGCCTCGCTCCGGCTGCGGGGCTCAGCTGTGATCCGCTTCCGTGCGCTCGATCTCCTGCAGCGCCTCGATGCTCGCCACCTGGCTCTGCGGGGGCGAACGGCCTTCGGTGGCTTCCATTTTTCCAAGCGTATGGGCGATGGCTCTTTCCAGCTTGTCGGCCGCCACGTGGATCGCCTCCGTCACGGTCGGCGCCTCGTGACTCACCGCGATAGGCTTCATGCCGCCTATACGCGCCTCCATCATGCAGCGCTTGTCGCGCTCGCCGAGCTTGCTGCCGTTGAGATCGTTCAGATGGACCTCCACGCGAGTGATGCGTCCCGCGAAGCGGTCGAGCCGTCCTTCGACCACGCCTTGCACCCGCTCCGTCAGATCCTCGCCGCCCACGATGTGGTGGTCCGAGTTGACTAACACCTGCATATCACCTCCGTAGCAAGGAGGGTCCTTCTGCGCGCGGCGAGCCGCCTGCGGCGCTTGCAGCAAGACCCTGCACGGTCATTGCGGACGCAAGGCCGCCGGACCGTGCCCACTCGACGCAAGGACTATGCCGGTCGGAGCGCGGGCGCGGCTGCCTTCTGCGCAGGCGCCGCGGCGGCCAGGCGGGCGCTCAGACGCTCATCGAGCAGACGCCATTTGCCGGGACGAAGATCACGCGGCAACTCGACCGGCCCGTAGCGGATGCGCAGCAGCCGGCTGACCTCGTAGCCGACCGCCTCCCAGATACGCCGCACCTCCCGATTGCGGCCTTCGTGCAGCACGAGTCGGTAGGACGCGTTTCGCGCCGCATCCTCGCCCGCAGGCACCGGCTCATCGATGATGCGGTCGAAGGCCGCGGCGCCGTCATCCAGGGCAACGCCCTCGAGGAGCTTGCGGATCGTGTCGCTGCCGGGGCGGCCCCGCACCCGCACCAGATACTCACGCTCGATGCAGCTCGAAGGGTGCATGAGGCGGTGGGCGAGATCGCCATCGGTGGTGAAGAGCAGGAGTCCGGCGGTGTTGACGTCCAGCCGGCCCACCACGATCCAGCGGCCCCCCTCCGGCGGCGGCAGCCGGTCGAAAACGGTCGGCCGGTGCTGCGGGTCGCGCCGCGTCGTCACCTCGCCGACTGGCTTGTGGTAGAGCAGCACCTGGTGCTTGGCCGGCTGATCCGGGCCGAGCTCCAGCCTGCGGCCGTCCAGGCACACCTCATCGCCGGCGGCAGCGCGCTCGCCGAGCTTCGCGACCCGGCCGCCGACGGTCAGGCGCCCCTCCGCGATCCACTGCTCCACCTGGCGGCGCGAGCCCAGACCTGCGGCCGCGAGCAGCTTTTGCAGTCTGACAGTCACGCGGACCGAGGGTCGGCTGGTTGGCGAAACACGGGGGGCTGCCGCATACTGGCCGCGAGTGTAGCGGGTCGCGGAAGACCCGCGGTGATAACTCCGCGGACTCTGCAGATAGCCCTCCGTTGCTTGTGGCCGCCATGGCAACCAAGGTAGAAGACAAGAGAATCACCATCGCGCCGCGAGGACCCCCGAGTACCCAGAATGGCCACACCCATGCCGCAATCCGAGGAGCGCGAGCCTGACGCCAGGCGCTACGCCAGACTGTCCGACCCGTTCCCGATGCGGCGGGGCGGCGCGCTGCATGGCGCGCAGGTGGCCTACGAGACCTGGGGAAGGCTCAATGCGGCGCGTGACAATGCGCTGCTCCTCTTCACCGGACTTTCGCCCTCCGCGCACGCCGCCTCCTCGCCGGAAGACCCGCGCGAGGGCTGGTGGCAGCGAATGCTCGGACCGGGATTGGGCATAGACACCGACCGGTTCTTCGTGATCTGCGTCAACTCCCTCGGCAGTTGCTTCGGGTCGACCGGTCCTGCCTCGGCGGACCCGGCGACCGGCCGCCCTTACCGGCTGACGTTCCCCGACCTCTCGGTGGAGGACATTGCGCGCGCCGGATACGAGGTCGCGCGCTCGCTAGGGATCCAGCGGGTTGACACCGTCATGGGTCCTTCGCTGGGCGGCATGGTCGTGCTCGCCTATGCGGCACAATTCCCTGGAGCGGCGCGCCGCCTGGTCAGCATTTCCGGCACGCTCGCCGCGTCCTCTTTCGCCATCGCGCTGCGCTCCATTCAGCGGGAGGCCATTACCGGGGACCCGGAATGGCGCCAGGGTAACTACACGGACGACCACCCGCCCCGCACCGGCATGGGCCTTGCCCGCAAGCTTGGCACGGTGACCTATCGCTCCGCGGAGGAGTGGCGCCAGCGCTTCGATCGCCAGCCGATACGTCCCGACCTCGAGCACAGTCAGCCCTTCGCTTCGGAGTTCGCGGTGCAGGGCTACCTGGAGTCACAGGCGCGGCGCTGGGTCCACGCCTTCGATGCCAATTGCTATCTCTACCTGTCGCGGGCCATGGACCGCTTCGATCTGAGCGTCCACGGCGACCCCGTGGAGGTGCTCCGTCAGGCGCGCCTGGAGCAGGCCCTGGTCATCGGGGTGGAGTCCGATCTTCTCTTTTCCATCGGGGAGCAGCAGGCCCTGGCGCAAGCGTTGCAGGGCGCTGGCGCCGCTACTACGTTCGCGCCCCTGCAGTGCATCGAAGGCCACGATTCCTTCCTGATCGATATCGAGCGCTTCGGCCGGGAGATAAGGGGCTTCCTGGCTTGACCGGCGCACGGTCGCCTGAGGGCTTCGGGCTGGCGATTCTGCCGCTGATTAAGTTCAACCGGCGTGCTCTCTCATTGTTGCCGAGGCATAATGCCTCCGTTCGCGACTAGAAAAGCCAGAACTCCCGCGAGGCCAATGGTGGAACGCCGCCTTCATACGAGGCATCGAGCCCGGACGACCGTCTACATCACCGTTCCCGGCGGCTGTCGCAAGCTGTGCAAGGCGGTGAATCTGAGTGCCACGGGGGTCTTCATCGAGACCACCAACCTCGGGCTGCGCAAGGGACAAACCGTCGTGCTCTCCTTCGCGATCAACCTCGGCGCCGTCACCAAGCTTCACCGGCGCACGGCGGTGGTGGCACATGTCTCGCGCGGCGGTACCGGCCTCATGATGGAAAGCTACAGCGCCCGCGCGAATTGACGCGCGCTGCGTCAAACCTCCTGACCATCGGGCGGCTCGCCGAGCGGGCCAAAGTCTCCACTTCCATGCTGCGCTTCTACGAGCGCGAGGGGTTGTTGCGTCCTGCGAGCCGCTCGCGCAGCGGCTATCGGCTGTATGCGCCCGAGGCCGAGCACACGCTGCTCTTCATCCGCCGGGCGCAGCGGCTCGGCCTCTCTCTGGATGACATCAAGCTGGTGCTGGCCGGCCGCGATCGCCGTGGCGGCTCGGGAAGCGCGGTGGTGGGCATCGCGGAGCAGCGTTTTCTCGAGATCGAACGGCGGGTGACAGAGCTGCTCGTGCTGCGGCATGAGCTCGAGCTCTTCCTCGATGATCTCGCCGAGCGGGTCGGGCAGTCGGCGGGGGAAGGCGCGGGCCGCCTCTACCGCGACCTGCTGGAGCACGTCTGTGGTCATGCCGATCGTCCGGTGGCCCCCTCCTCCATGACTCGCCTGATGAGGCGCATCGGCTGCGCGCTTGCGGATGCCGAGCGCGAGCGCCTGTTTGCCGCGCTGCGCGGCAGACACGTGCACGTCTGGCGGGAGGGCGACGGCTACGCGGTGCTGATGCCGGGGCACGACCCCAGGGTGAGCGAAGCGTTGCGGCAGCTCATGGCGGCGGAGGTCGGCTGCAAGGCTCATGTGGATCTGTCGCTGAATGAAACGGCGGAAGGGCCTCTGCTGGCGGCGCATGGAGATGGCGCGTTTCTCTTCGCGCAGCTCTTCCTCGCTCTGGAAGCCTCCGCGGCCTGATCGCTTCACGCCGCGGCGTACGGCGCTTGACCTTGAACCCCGGTTGAAGGTCGATGATGCGTTGCATGGAGCGACACGACGCAAAGCACGCGCACACGCACGCTTGCAGGGATCGGCATGGCCGTAAGGATGAGCATGGCCGCAGGGATGAGCATGGCCATAAGGATGGGCACGGTCCCAGGCATGGGCATGGCCCTCAGGATGGGCACCCGCACCAGGGGGAGCACGCTGATCGGGGCGGACGCGTTCACGTAGAAGGGCATGACCACGCGGACGAGCACCCACACAGTGAAGGCGATACTCACGGGCATGCGTCCAGCCGCGCGGAACAGCGCGCGCAGAGTGACGCGCAGAATTCCACCGCGGCCATGTCGGCAGAGGAACGTCATGTTCTCCGCACAAAGATCACCGGCATGGACTGCGGCAGTTGTGCGCTCACGATCGAGGATGGGCTGCGACAGCTCTCCGGGGTGCGCCGGGTCGCCGTCGACTTCACTACGGAGATCCTCGAGGTCGAAGGTGAGGTAGCCATCGAAGCGATCGAGCGCCGGCTACGGCAGCTTGGGTATGCACTGGCGAGGCCCGAGCCAACACGCGCCGAAAGAACGCCTCGCGGCCGCGCCGGTGTCCTGGGGTTCTTTCTGGCTCAGCCGCATCAGCGGTTGGCCCTCATCGCCGGTGCAGCCTGTATTCTCGCCGCGATCGTGGCGCGTCTCGCACCGGTGGCGGCAACGGCGCCGGCGGCCCGCGCGGACTCGCTGCTGCGCGTCGTTCTGATCGCCACGATTGTCTTCGTCGGGACACCCATCTTCATCAAGGGCGCGCGTGCCCTCCTTTATAGCCGCCGCGTCAACATCGATCTCCTCATGACATTGGCCGCGATCGGCGCGCTCTTCATCGGCGCTGCCGGCGAGGGGGCCGCTGTCGTCGTCCTGTTCACCTTGGGCGAAGGTCTGGAGCGCTACAGCGCAACGCGCGCACGCAACTCGCTGCGCAGCCTTCTGTCATTGCAGCCGCAGACGGCGACACTGTTGGAGCAACACGACGGTCACGCTCATACGCGTCAGGTTCCCGCCGCCACGCTGACTCCGGGCCATCTCATCCTCGTGAGACCCGGCGAGCGCATTGCCGCAGACGGGGTTGTGAGGAGCGGCCGCTCGAGCGTCAATCAGGCCGCCGTCACCGGAGAGAGCATCCCGGTGGAGAAGGCTGTCGGCGATGCGGTGTTGAGCGGCACGGTCAACAGCGAAGGCGCCCTTGAAATCGAGGTGACCCGCGAAGCGTCTGACTCCACGGTTGCGAGGATTGCCCGCCTGGTGGAGCAAGCACAGGCGCGCCGCTCGCCCGCGGAGCGTCTCATCGATCGCTTCGCGCGCTGGTACACGCCCGCCGTGGTCGCTCTCGCGGCCTTGCTCGTCGCGATACCCGTGCTTCTTTTCTCTCAGCCTCTGCTCGCGGCTCCGGGCGCCCCGGAGGGCTGGCTGTACCGGGGGCTCGCCCTGCTCATCGTGGCTTGTCCTTGTGCGCTGGTGATCAGCATTCCGGTCACCGTGGTGAGCTCGCTCACCCGGCTGGCGCATCTCGGTGTATTGGTAAAGGGCGGAGAGCAGCTCGACCGGCTCGCGGCCATCCGCACCGTAGCGTTCGACAAGACAGGCACACTGACGCTGGGCCGACCGAGTGTCACAGGCATCCAGGCAAGTGGCTGTGAGCATGAGCCGCAGTCCGACGCCTCGTGCGGGAGCTGCGACGACGTCATTGCGCTCGCCGCCTCGGTGGAACGCAGCTCGGAGCACCCGATTGCTCATGCCATCGTGGAATCGGCACGGGAAAGGGGGCTGCAACACCGTTATCCGGCTGCCAGCGACGTCGTGGCAGCGACAGGTCGCGGCGTCGTGGGCGAGATCGCGGGCAGCAAGGTCGCGGTCGGGACTGCGGCACTGATGCAGGATCACGGCGCTGTCGTGGATGCCCCGCCTTTCAGCGGCTTGGACCACGAGAACGAGACGGTGATGATGGTGGCGCGCGATTCCCGCATCGTGGGCACCATCTGCGTACGCGACACCTTGCGCCCCGAGAGCCAATTGATGCTCGAGGAATTGCGGCAATCGATGCCGAATCTGCGCACCGCAATGCTGAGCGGTGACAGTGAGCGCACCGCGCAGGCCGTGGCGGTGCGGCTGGGCACAGTCGATGAGGTTCGCGCGGGTCTGTTGCCCGCGGACAAGCTTGCAGCCGTCGGGGAGCTGCAGCGAGCCCACGGGCCCGTGGCTATGGTGGGCGACGGCATCAACGACGCCCCCGCATTGGCCCGGGCGGACGTCGGGATCGCAATGGGTGGTGGAACGGGGCAGGCCGCGGAGACCGCGGATGTCGTGCTGATGCAAGATGATCTGGCGCGATTGCCCGCGGCGCTGCGCATAGCGCGATGCAACCGTGCGGTAGTGCGACAGAACATTGCCCTCAGCCTGGGCTTGAAGCTGGCCTTCCTTGCGCTCACCATTCCAGGTCTAGCGACACTGTGGCTGGCGGTTGTCGCGGACGTCGGTGCGACTGTGCTCGTGACGCTCAACGGAATGCGCATGTTGCGGGCGAAATAGCGCTCGACGCGTCGCCGCATCGCCGCCCTTGCCACAGCGGGAGGTAGGCACCTTGGCGGACGAGCAGGCAAACCCGGAAAAGTCTCTCACGGCGCTGGAGGAGTCCCGCCGCGAGCTCGAATCGCTGACATACACCATCGCACATGACTTGCGCGCGCCGCTGCGCGCCATCGACGGCTTCGCCCGCGCGCTGAGCGAAGACTGCGGCGAGCGGCTGGATGAGGACGGACGCCGCTATCTGCAGCACGTGCTCGATGGCGCGCAGCGCATGTCGGGCATGCTCGAGGGATTGCTGAGCTTGGCGCGAATCCATAGAGCAGAGCTCCACCCGACGCCGCTCTCTCTCTCCCGGATCGCCCACGATGTCGTCGAGCGGCTGCGGGCGGCGGACCCATCGCGATCGATCGAAGTCATCGTCCCGGATGGCATCGCCGCCGAGTGCGATGCCAGCCTCTTGACCATGGCGCTCGACGCCCTGCTCCAGAACGCCTGGAAATTCACGCGTGGCCGCGACCCGGCACGCATCGAAGTCGGCGTGCAGCCGACGACGCCGGCTGTCTATTTCGTGCGCGATAACGGTGTGGGCTTCGACATGCGCCATGCCGGTAAGCTCTTCGGGCCCTTTCAACGCCTGCACTCCGAGCGTGAGTTCGCAGGCACGGGCATCGGATTGGCTGCGGCGCAGCGCGTCATCCGCCGCCATGGCGGGCGCATCTGGGCGGATGCCGCACCCGACCACGGCGCGACGTTCTATTTCACTTTGAACGACAATCCCGAGACTTCAGCGCCATGAGAGCATCCGACCCGCTTCGCCGCCGGTTCCTCGCAACCCTGCTCGCGGGCGCGGCCCTCGCGCCGCTCGCGGTCCTTCGGCCGCGACGCGCTCAGGCCGCGGACCTGCCACTCCTCGATCCTTCGAGTGCCGCCGCCAAGAAGGTCAACTACGTCCCGGACGCTTCACAGGCGAAGGCCACGGCCAAGGGCAATAGCTGCGCCGGCTGCGGCCTCTATCAGGGAGCTTACGGCTCCAAACAGGGCGCTTGCCCGCTCTTCCACGGGAGAGACGTGCTGGCGGGTGGCTGGTGCTCATCTTGGGAGCCGCAGATGTAATCTTCAGCGCACCTGGCCTTCAACAGGTATGGTCACTACATCGGAATACCACGGTCTCGGAGCGGGCTTTCCGTGGATCACGAATATCAGTTGCAACCGGAATCTGCGCTCGGGACCACCCTCCTTGCTCCAGTCGCTCGGCACGTCGAAGTGCCAGTCGCGCACGAATTGCATGGCTGCCAGCCCGAAGGCCGGATCATCCTCCTTTATCACGCCCACACGCTGGGCAAGTCCGTCACCATCAATCGAGTAGCCGACGAGCGCACGACCTGGAATATGCTCCAGGAGCAACTTATCCGGGTAGTAGGTGTGTGCGCCGACCAGCTCTCCCATCAGGCCCACCGCGGGGGATGACATGGGTGAGCGCGATGGAGCGGCTGCGCATGCGGCGAGCAGGCCCGAAAGAGCCATGATCAAAATGCAGTTCAGATTCTGCCACGGCGTGGTTCGGGCCCGCGTCTCTTTGTCCATGTCTGTGAACTACCCCGTCAGACTCTTCGACATCGGCACGAACTCGATCGACAGGCCTGAGGGGAGCGGATAGTGGACTTTCGCTCCAGCGACGTAGCCGCACACCTCGTAGAGTCTCACCCCGGGTAGTGTTGCCATCATCTCCGTGCGCCGAAAGCCGTGGCGGCGCGCCTCCTTCTCGCAGCGCTCGAGCAGCGCGGTGCCGATTCCCTGGCGGGCCGCAGTCGGGTCGACGAAGAACGCGCGGATCTTCGCGGCATCGACCTCGGGGTCGAGCGTACCGGCATCCCTGCCTGCACGCGCATCGCCGCCGAAGAGCGTGCGGCGATAGCTCCAGCCGCCGCAGCCGATGAGGCGCCCGGCGCTCTCCACTACGAAGTAGGTTCCGTCGGCAACGAGCTGGCTGTCGAGGCCGAAAGCGCCTTTGAGAGCGCCCTCGATCTGCTCCGTGGAGTAATCAGCCGCGCCGAGGGCGCGGATCGATCGGCCGATCAGCTCCTGGATCTGCGCCGAATCCGCGGCGGTCGCCTGCCTGAGATGCCATGACATGGCAGGCGACGATCCCTGATCGCAACCCGCAGGTCAAGTCGGCCCTCAGAAGCCGCCGAAGAACTTCTCCACCGCCAACAGACAGAACGGCGGCACCAGCCCCGCGTGATAGTCCGTGAGCATGGCAGCCTGGCCGCCGTCGGTGGCACCTCCCGCAACGGCCGACGCCTCGATGGCGGCCTTGGCCGCCGCGAAACCGTTCTTGAGATCGCCGTAGGGATCGTTCGTGCCCACGGCGGAATCGACATCCAGCACCGTGACCTGCGCGCTCGGCGCATGGGCCGCCCAGTATCCCTGCATGAGCTGCGTGTTCATGTAGAACACCGTCGGATCGTTGTCTCCGCCACAGAGGAGTATGGGCTCGGACGGATTGAAGTTGCGCAGATCGTTCTTCGCCAGATCCTGCCGCAGACCGTTGCCGGCGCCCGTGGGCGGCACATTCGTGGTCGTCGTGGGAAAGCCGCCATCGGGGTGGGCCTGCTCGTCCTGGAGATAGCTCAGGCGATAGGCGTTGGTCACCAACGGGTTGGGGCCGAAGCCCAGCGCGAAGACGACCGCGAGATTGGCAGGCGTCGTCGCGGGAGTGATCGACGCATACTGCGGCGCGGGCGGTGTGCTGTCGAAAATCGTGTTCTGGGGAAGCAGGCCCTGCGCGTAGAGGTTGGAGGTCGTCGTGGTCGCCGGCAGCAGCGTGGCGATGTTCGTGGCGTACTGCGGCGAGAAGACGTCAGTGGGATTGTTGTACAGATTCCCGTACGAGTGCTGGTAGGCGGAGGCCACCAGGGTGAAGTTGAGCACGGCGCTTCCGTTCGGTTCCCCCATGAAGATCGCGTCGCCGAATGCCGAGAGCGCGTAGGGTCCCGACATGGGTCCCGCCGCCGTGACGGACATTCCAGCCGCCTGCATGGCACGCACGGTCGCCAGCGCAACATATCCGCCCTGGGAATAGCCCGTGACGAACAGCTTGCTCCCGGCGCTCGCTCCCATGCCGGACAGGGCGCTGCGCGCCGCCGTGAGGGCGTCCATCATGTCATGCGCCTGCTGGTCGGCCACCAGATAGGGATGATAGGAAAGGTCCGAAGTGTCGTACCCGGCATAGTTCGGGGCGATCACGATGTAGCCGAAAGAGGCGAACACCGTCGCGAGCAGCACAGCCTCGGAGTTGTTCCCGCTCGCCAGGTCGGCGATGTTGTAAGACTTCTCCGCCGAGGTGCCGTGCGCGTAGAGCAGCACCGGCCGGGCGCCCTGACAGGCGGGGTCGGCACCGCCCGGCACCATCAGCGCACCAGATGCGGTTGCGGCCTCGCCCTGCCCGCCCACCGTCCGGTACTGCATGTGGTAGACATCGACGGTGCAGACCGGATTGAAGGCGAGCTTCAGCAGCTGCCCGGTGTCGCTGTTGCCGCTCAGCATCGAGAGAAGGTCGGCAGCCGAGTAGGAGCCGGTCTTGGATGGAGTCTGCAGCAGCTCGCCGGGCTGCGGCGTCGTCGATTGGGGCGGCGGCGAGGAAGAGCCATGGGTGGAGACACGGCATGCCGAGAGCAGGGCTACGGCGACCGCGGCGGCGAGGATTTGAGCGAGGCGGACCATGGAAGTCCCTCCGAAGAGTAGCCCTGCAGCAGAAATCCGCGAGAGCTGAAGAAGTTCAGCCGGCCGCAGTCCCAGCGCGGAGTCCGGGCGGCGAGAGCTGGCCTTAGCCTAAGCGCGCCGCGCCACCTCCGCGAGAGCCGGCCGCCAGTCTGAGCGCGCCGCGCCAGCTCCGCGAGAGCCGGCCGCCGGTCTAAGCCCGCCGCGCCAGCTCCGCGAGAGCCGCCCGCAGGTCGCGCAGCCGGGGTGGCTTGTTGAGCACGCGATCGACGTGCGGTGGCACCTGATTCTCGGCGGTCAGCCGCTGGCCCCAGCCGGTGAGCAGAACGACCGGGGTGTTCGGCAGCGCGGCCTTGATCGCGGCGGACACCTTCCTGCCGTCGACATAAGGCATGCCGAGATCCGTGATCACCAGCTCGAAGGGCTCGCCGCGTGAGCGGGCCGTCTCGAAGGCATCGATGCCCGCCTGTCCGCCTTCCGCAGCGGTCACGCGGTGACCGTCGCCGCGCAGGGTCTCGCGCAGCGACTCGATGATGAGGGGATCGTCGTCGACGATGAGGATGCGCAGCGGCCGCGTCGGCAGGCCGAGCGCGAGCTGCTTGCCGGTCGCATCGGCGGCGCGCGGGGCGGCGGGGAAGACCAGTCTGATCGTCGTTCCCGCGCCCAGGACGCTGTCGATCTCGAGCTCCGCGCGGTGGCGCTGCGTCATGCCGTACACCATGGCGAGGCCCATCCCGGTGCCCCGCTCGCCCTTGGTGGTGAAGAACGGCTCGAGGCACCGGCGCCGAGTCGCCTCATCCATACCCAGCCCGGTGTCCGAGACCTCGAGACACACCACCTCGATCGGCGACTCCGCCGCATCCGCGCCCTGCGCGCCTGCGCCGGTCCCTTCGGATTTCGGCTGCCGCAAGGCCGTCTTCGTTCGCACTGTGAGAGTGCCGCCGTCGGGCATCGCGTCAGCCGCGTTGAAGACGAGGTTGGTCAGCGCGTCGCGGATCTCATTCTCCGCTGCCATGATGACAGCCGGGGGATTGACCAGATCGGTTTGCAGCTCGATGACCGCGCCGCGCTCCTGTGGCAGATCGCGCCAGCGTGCCTGCGTCAGCTCGAGGACGCCGCGAATCAATCTGTCGAGCTCGACCCTCGCCAGCGCCGCCTGCGCCTCCTGAGGTCGATAGAACTCGCGCATGCGGCTCACGGTCCTTGCCACATCGTGGATCGCCGTCTGGATGGTCGTCAGGTAAGCGCGTGCACGATCACTCAGCGCAGGCTCCCGCTCGAGCAATGACTCGGTATAGAGCGCGATCGGAGAGATCGCATTGTTGATGTCGTGCGCGACGCCGCTCGCCATCTGTCCCAGGGCGCGCAGCCGCTCCTGCTGCACCACCGTCTCCTGGCTCTGGCGCAGATTCTCGTAAGCCTGCTGCAGCGCGTCATAGAGCTGCGCCTGGTGAGCAGCCAGGGCGACGTGCTCACTGAGCTGCCGCAGGAACTCGCAGTCGCCGCTGCTGAAGGCCTCCGGCTCGCGTCGCGCAGCCACCAGGACGCCGAAGACCCTGCTCTCCGCGCGCAGGGGCGCAACCACCAGGGCGCGCAGTCCGCCCTTTGCCAGGGTGCCGGGGAACGGGTACTGGCTCGCGCCGATGTCAGGCTCGTACACCAGCTCGCCACGCACACAGCGGCTGAGGCCATTGCGGTCCACGGGTACCCGCGCCTTCTCCGTCAGCGCCAGCTCCAGCGCCGTATCCCGGCTGCGTGCGCCGACGCTCGTGACGGTCAGTACCTCCTCGTGCGGGTCGTAGAGACAGATGCAGCCGAAGTCGATGGGCACCTGCTCCTCCAGATGCCGGATCACGACCTGGAAAATACTCCGCAGGTCCTGCCGCTCGCCCACCGCCCGGGTGATGCGCTGCAGCAGATCGAGGCGTGAAAGCTGTCGCTGCAACTTCGCTCCGAATGCATTGCGCTCCGCAATGTCGGCGGAGAGCTGATCCAACATGTGGTTGAACGCGTCGGTCAGGGCGCCGAGCTCGTCATCGCCGAGCTTCGGCGCGCGCACCGTGTAGTCCCGCTTCTCGGAGACGGCGCGTGCTGCGCGCCCGAGCGTCTGCACTGGCCGCGAGATCTGCTGCTGTAGCGAACGCCCGAGGACGTACGCCAGCAGCATGGCAAAAGCCGTCATGCCGGCGGCGATCAGCGCATAAAGCGCGATCTCGTGGTGAAGCGAAGACAGGTCCCAACGCAGATACAGCGTACCGAGGCGAGTATTGCCACCCTGCCGGATGGGCTGATACGCGACCAGCATGCCGGCGTCGAAGCGAAAGCCATCGAGCTGCGGGTGAGGCGGGAAAGCGCTCGCGGCCGCCTCCGCGGGGTAGTGCGCAAAGAGCGCGCCCTTGGCGTCATACACCGCGGCCAGCGTAATGCGCCGCTCCGCGTGCAGCGCGGCGAGCACGTCAGTCTCATCCGCCGGATTGTCGAACGCGATAGCCGCGGTGCTGTTGCTCGCGATGACCTGGCCAAGGGTCTGGATCGTGTAGCGGGCGGCCGCACGATAGGTCTGGTATTGATAAGCGATGAAGGCCGCACAAGTGAGCGCCAGCACCGCACCGCTCGTGACGAGCAGCATGATCATGAGCTTGCGCCGGATGGGCTGATTCCGCAGCGGCACGCCTAGCCCTCCCCCGGCGCGGCCGGGACCGCGGCGCGCAGCAGCTTCGAGGACAGCGTGAGGCCGGCCGCCTGCGCCGCGCGCGCGTTGATGTTGAGCCGCACGTGCTGGTCGATCAGCACGAAGCGGATCATGCCGCCGCTCTGCATGAAGTTGCCGAGGTCGCTCACGGTGAGCACATTGTGGCCCTTGAGGGCATCGAGGATCTGCGGCAGGTTCGGCGCCTCCGAGGAGCTGATATACAGAATGTGGCAGCCCGTCGCCTCACCGACACTCTGCAGCCGGCGCACGACGATCGGCCGCCCATTCACCCGCTCACCGGAGACTGCCTGGTCGAGCGTGCCGTCGAATGGATCCGCTCCCAACACGCCGATCACGATCGGCGAGCTCTGGTCGGCAAAAGCTCCCGGGGGCCAGTCGACGAATTGCGAAAAATAGAAGAGAAACACCGCTTCGACCTGCTGCGCGGTGGGCGCGGCCAGGGCCGGCCGGCCGCCGAGCAATCCGCCGGCTAGAAGCAACGCCACCGCAATGGCGCGCCTCGATGCTCTCAGAGCTGCCACGTCACCCGTCCGTAGACGCTGCGCTTGATCGCGCTGCGCTCATCGGCGCCGCCGAACTCGACATGGGACGTATGGAGGAGACTGCGTCCCTCGAGCGATAGCGTAACGTGCGGCGAAGCGTGCCAGATCGCGTTGAGGTCGAGTTCCTGGTAACCCGGGTCGCCAGTGCCGTCGACGACCTCGGGCATGCTGACGACCGCCGACAGTACGCGCAGCCCCGCATGGAGCTGGATGCCATGGGGAAGATCGAAGTCCGACTGCACGCCGACCTGATTGCGCGGTGTGGAGCCTTCGACGAATCTGTTGCGGTTGTTGTCCTGCCCGAGCGCGTTCAGCTTCATGTCGATGTAGGAATAGTTGATCGACAGGCGCCACCACGCGACCGGGACATACAAGGCGAGGCCTTCGAGGCCCGTCGAATGGCCGTCGATGAGATTCTCGTCGAGGAGCGGGTAGATGACCTGGCCGGTCGCCGCATCGAGAAACGGGGTGCCGAGCTCCAGGGAAGCCAGCCCCGTGTAACGATTGCGGAATGCCGCCAGATCGAGCGAGAGGTCGCGCAGCGGCTGCCAGCGGTAGCCGAGCTCGAAGGCGAGCACTTCCTCGGCGTGGAAATCGCGATTGCCCAGCAGCACGACGACCGGGTTTCCGGCGGGATCGGTGGCATCGATGTCGACATCGCGCTCGAGCCGCGTCGGCACCCGCACGGCGCGGGACACGGCGCCCCAGACAGTCTGCGTTTCGGCGAGGTCCCAGGCCGCACGCACACTGGGCTGCACCTCGAACCCGCTGAAGTCGTTGTGCTCGAGCTTGGTGCCGAGCGTCAGCCGCACGGAGTGCGGCAGCGATACCTCGTCCTGCACGAAGCCGCTGACCAAATTGTCGCGCGAATCAGGCGGTTCGAGGGCGAAGAGCCCCTTTCCCTGATTGCGATCGTCCATGGTGCGGCCGGAGAGACCCCAGGTGACGGCCTGGAGGCGGCCGAAGGGCAGGTGCTCCAGAAAGTCGATGTCGAGCGTGCCGAGATCATCGACGAAGGTGGGATCGTTGCGGTGGGTGTAATCGTAGTAGACGCGTACCTCGAAATCCGAGTTGGCGCTCATCGTGTGCCGCCAGTGCTCGAGGAGATTGCCGCCGCTCACGCCCACCTGCAACGGGCCCGCGGGACCCGGGCGGCCGATGATGTTGACCGCTGGGCTCACCTGCCCGATGCGGCCGCTGTAGGCATCGCCTTGCACGGTGAACGCGTCGGCCGAGCCAGCATTCCAGTCCGCGCGGAAGCCGACATGGCCGAGCCGCCAGTCATCCGGGCTGGACCCCACGGGATGATCCTCGGCGGTATCGTCCTGGTATTTGGCAAACACGCGGTAGTAGATGTCATTCGCGGTCTCGCCGCCGTACTGCGCGGCAGCGAGCGCCCGCTTCTCGGAGCCGGTCTCCACCGTCATCCAGGCGCCTTGCGTATCCTGCGCGCTCTTGCTGATGACGTTGATGACGCCGTTGACGGCGTTGGATCCCCAAAGCGCCGCGCCGGGCCCGCGGACCACTTCGATTCGGTCGATGTCCGGCATCAGGTAGTCCTGGACGTCCCAGAAGACACCGGAATAAAGGGGCGTATAGATGCTGCGCCCATCGCTCAAGACCAGCAGGTCGGGCGAGTTGACACCGGCAAAGCCGCGCGAGCTGACGGCCCATTGGCTTGCCGTCATTTGCGCGACGTGGACGCCCGGTACGTAGCGGATCGCCTCGGGGACATTCATCGCGCCGGAGCTGGTGATCTGCCCGCTCGTCACGACCCCCACGGCGGCCGCGGATCGGGACAGCGGCTGTGCGCTACGGGTGACGGAGGTCACCTCGACATCGGTGAGCTGCTCGATGCTGAGCCGCTTGAGCTCGTTGACTTGCGTCCCGGCGACCTGCTGGGCGTGCAGTACGGAAGTCGCCGCAGCCAATGCACCCGCAACGAGCGCGGCACGCAGCATGGCTGTGGCGGAGCGGTGCCCGCGAGTCGAGGCCGAGAGCGTCATCAGTTCCCCCCGTCGATCCTTTGCTTCGCAAGCGACCGTGAGCGAAGCCCTCAGATCATACTATCGCAATCCCCCCCTCCGCTTGGCAACACTGTGATTTGCGTCTCATTGTCGCCGGGTGGATGACGACTCGCTCTTGACAAGATGAAATGCCGGCGCATCCCATGAAGCACAGGGACGCGCGGCCGCGCGCGCGAGCGACAGGCCGAGAGGCCGGATCAGCCGCTCGAGATCATTGCGATCGGCCGAAAGATCGTTGCGGTAGGAGAAGTTGAGAATCAGCGCATCGCCGCTCGCGCGCAACACGCGCGCGATCTCCGCGAAGTATCGTCCCGCGAGCTCGCCCTCCGACAGCAGCAGGTAGGGCAGCGTGTCGACGAGCACGACGAGATCGATGCTGCAGTCGGCGATGCCCGCCAGGTCGTGGCCGCTGCCGAGAAGGAGGCGCACGTTGGGGAAGCCTGCGCAGCGCGTGCGCGCCTGCGCGATCATGCCGGGCGAGATGTCGATTCCGATGACGGCGGCGCTGAGCGGCGAGAGCGCCGCATCCAGCCTGCCGATGCCGCAGCCGATATCGAGCACCGTGCGATCGAGTCCGAGCAGTTCCCACTGCGACAGCAGCGAGACGACCTCCAGGGTCGCTGCGGTGAGCAGCCGCGATGAGCCGAGCGAGTAGAGCGCAACACTGGCTTCCGGCGAGATGCGCACCGCCGCGTCGAACAGGCCCGCCCAGCGGGAGACCGAGTCGCCGGCCGTCGGACTGTGCTGCACCCGGCTGAGGATCGCACGCACCGTACTCCATGCCTGCGGATGCTCTGCCATGAGGCCCGCGAGGTCGTGGAGGCGCTGCGCGCCGGGCGCGCCACTCGACTGTAGCGCGCGCAGCACGGCAGTTTGCGCCGCTTCGGCCGATTCGGCCTCCATGAGAAGGTGCATGGCGGCGATGCGCGTCGGCAGTGCGCCCGCGGCGCAACGGGAAAGGACGTCGTCGAGGCGGCTCGTGTCAGGCATGGGGGGTCTCCCGCGATAGCACTCGGCGCACGGACCAGCGGTCCACCGCGCCCCACTCATATTTATAGGGCTCGCGGCCGCGCAGGAAATGAAACTCCCGGCAGCCCTCGGCGCTCGCCGCCTCGATCGCGTGAGCGATGAGCAGGGTGCCCGGGCTCTCGCGCGCGAAGTCAGCATCGAAGCCTCCCAGCCACGCGTAGGCCTGCAGCCCGTCGCTCATGCCGTAGTAGGCTCCGGCACAATGGCCGGCGAGGCGCAGCAGGAACAGACGCCCGAGTCCCTCCGCGACGAGCCGCGGCGTCGCCGCCGCGAGGAACTCCTCGACGAGGCCGCCGCGAAGCGCTTCGCTGCCACCCTTCTCCGCCCAGCGGGCCTGATGCAACCGGGTCAGCTCGCGCAGAAATCCGCCGACGCCGTCCGCCTCCACACGCTCGACGGCGAAGCCTCCGCGCCGGTCCGCGCGGTGGCGAGCCATCCTCAGCTTGCGCCGTTTCGCCGCAGGAATCGCCGCGCCGAGCCGATCGGGCGCCGGCGGCAGAGCCAACACGGGACAGGCGCTCTGCGCGCGTGCGCCATCGCTGCAGCCGCGAGGCGCCGGCAGCGCCAGCGCGGTGGCTTCGGGCGGCAGCTCCTCGAGCGACCATTCGGCCCAGTCGCGCACGTCGTGCGCGCCCTCTGCGAGGGCTGGCAATGCGCGAGCGTCGTGCGGGTCGGCGAGCACATCCAGATAGTCGCTGAGTGCGATGCCGACCGGCAGCAGCCGGCCGCGATCGCAGTAGAGCGCGGCGAAGGCCATGAGGCGTCCGCCATCGAGGACCGCGACGCTGCGCAACTCGCCCGGATGAAAGACCTGCCACCACGGAAGGAGCCACGCCGGGGAGAGAAACGGGGGCGCCGCGGCACGGCGCCACAGGTCCCACCATTGCGGCTGCAGCGCGGCCAGATCCTCAGCGCTTCGTATGATGCGGATCCGCGTCATGCCGCCATATCCGACCGGGTGTGGGACTGCCGCGCAGCAAGTCCCGGTCCGAAACAGGACGCGCGAACCCGTGCGCCCGCAGCCGGCGCGGCGGCTCTTGCGGCACGCCGGCGCGGCCGGCATCCATGTCCGAAAATGGCTAGTGAGCGCGGGCGGCCCGGCGTATCGTCGTCCCCATGCAAGAGATGCTGCCATTCGATACCACAGTGCTGGAACGCGCGCGCCTCAGCCGTGATCCGCGCTTCGACGGCAAGTTCTTCATCGCCGTGACTTCGACCGGCATCTATTGCCGTCCGATCTGTCCGGCATCGCCGTCTCCCCGGCGGGGCAACGTGCGTTACTACATCTCTGCCGCAGCGGCGGCGGAGGCCGGCTTCAGGCCGTGCCTGCGTTGCCGTCCGGAGGCGGCGCCGGGCACCCCAGCATGGCTCGGCACGTCGGCGGTCGTACGGCGCGCTCTGCGACTCATCAATGAAGGCGCGCTCGATGAAGTCAGGGTCGGGGAATTCGCCACGCGTGTCGGTGTTGGTGCGCGGCACCTGGATCGGCTGTTCCTGCAACACGTCGGTGCCTCGCCGCTTGCGGTCGCGCAGACGCGCCGGCTGCACTTCGCGAAGCGGCTGATCGACGAGAGCGATCTGCCGATGACACAGATCGCGCTCGCCGCGGGGTTCGGCAGCCTGCGCCGGTTCAACGACGCGTTCCAGAAGGCGTATCGGCGGCCGCCGCGGGAGCTGCGCCGGGATCGCCGCGAGCCGCCGCGCCGGGACGCGGGCGACGAGGTATCGCTCGCCCTCTCCTACCGCCCGCCCTATGACTGGAATCACCTGCGCGATTTCCTCGCGTTGCGCGCCACTCCGGGCGTGCAACGCGTGGATGCGCAGAGCTATGCGCGGCTCATCCGCACCGACGCGGGTCATGCGGTCATCCAGGTGCGGCCTCTGCAGGACAAGGACGCGTTGCAGCTTCGGGTGCGGGGCGCCCCGGCCGCGGCGCTCTTTCAGATTGCCACCGCCGCGCGTCGCGTGTTCGATCTCTCGGCCGATCCGACGCTCCTTGCCGCGGGCTTGGGATCGGATCCGCTACTGCGCCCACTGGTGCGCCGCCGTCCGGGCATCCGCATACCCGGCACCTGGGACGCGTTCGAATGCGCGGTGCGCGCCGTGTTGGGTCAGCAAGTCACCGTCGTGGCCGCGCGCACTCTGGCCGGGCGTCTCGTCGCCCGCGCCGGCGAGCCGGCCGTGACGGGCGTGGCGGGGCTCGACCGTCTCTTTCCGACACCGCGGGCGCTCGCGGCGGCGAATCTCGATGGGTTGGGTCTGACCGGCGCGCGAATCGCCGCGCTCAAGGCGCTGGCGCTCGCCGTGATCGAAGGCCGGGTCGCATTCGAGCGGCCGGCCGATGAGGTCATCGCGAGCCTGGTGGAGTTGCCCGGCTTCGGCGAATGGACCGCGCAGTACATTGCCCTGCGCGCCCTCGGCGAGCCCGATGCGTTTCTCAGCGCCGACCTCATCGTGCGGCGCATGGCGGCCGCGGGCGGCGCTGCACTGACGGTGAAAGAGTTGGATCGCCGCGCGCAGGCGTGGCGACCCTGGCGCGGTTACGCGGTCATGCACCTCTGGTGCGCGGCCAGCGAGCGGACCGAGGTCCGGAATGGGCCGAGCAACAGTGGAGACGCGCGATGAAGACGACATCCGATACCCTGTACTGGCATGAGATCGACTCCGCCGTCGGGAGGCTGCTTCTCGCCGGCGACGGCGAGAGCCTGATCCACGTGGGCTTCCAGTCCGGTCCGCGACCCTCCCGCCCGATGAATGGTTGGATTGCCGATGCCGCGCCGTTCCGGACAGCGATCGCGCAGTTGGACGAGTACTTCGCCGGCAAGCGGCGCCGGTTCGATCTGCCGCTCGCGCCGCGGGGCACGGAGTTTCAGCGGCGGGTCTGGCGCACGCTGACGGAGATTCCTTACGGGCAAACCGTCTCCTACGGCGAGCTCGCGCGCCGCATCGCCAAGCCGAGCGCCTCGCGCGCCGTGGGGCTGGCGAACGGCGCAAATCCGCTGCCCATCATCGTGCCCTGCCACCGGGTGATCGGCGCGGACGGCAGCCTCACGGGATTCGGCGGCGGTCTGCCCATCAAGCGCAAGCTGCTCGCGCTCGAGGGCGCGGCCGCGGACGAGTCGGGCCCGCAGGCGGCGTTGTTCGGCCCCGTTCCTGCGCCGAACCCGTAGGGCCGGCTGCCGCCGTCCAACATCGCTCCCGGCGATTTTGTTAAATGGGCTGCTCCCCCGCAGCCTTCAGCTTCTCGTTGAGCTTCGACACGTCGACCTGCTCGAAGCGCGTCCACTCCGCGAGGGTCGCGGTCAGCTCGCGTGTCAGCGTTGCGTAGGATGAGAGCGCATCGGGACTGGGATCCGCATCCGCTCCGTCGACTGCCGACTGCAGATTCTCGAGACCCGCCGCTATCGCCTGCAGACTGTCGGCGCGCAGCGGCGGCACCGCCGGGAAGGAAGCGCGCTCGGGATGCGGGTGCGATCCGCAGATATCGGTGGCCTTCTCCAGCACCGCCGCCAACTGAGCATGGGCCGCGCCGCGCGTGGCAAGCCGCTCATCGAGCCCGTTCAGGAGCTTCACGGCTCGTCCGAGCGCGGTCGACACCTGTTGCCGCGCGGCTTCGACCTTGCGTGCCAGCTCGAACTCGCGGTCGTAGGCTGCCTGCGGCAGGTGCACGCGCGGATCGGGCTTGACCACGAGCGGCTGGCGGTGGGTCTGTCCGTTCACTGTCAGCTCGACCGTATACCGGCCGGGAGGTGCCCACACTCCTGCGCCGCGGCGGCGCTTGGAGCCCCTCTCGCCGACCTGCGCGTAGCGCAGATCCCACACGAGCCGTTGCATCCCCGGCGCGGCGGCCGGTATGGCGGGTGAGCGCACCCACTCCGGCGCGAACTCCAGCTTGCCGGGATCGGGCCGCGGCGCCTGCTCGGCGCTGGTGTAGTGACGGACCACCTCACCATGGGCGTCGCGTATGGTCACCTCGACGGGGCCCGTTACCGTCTGCGGCAATACATAGTCGATTGGCGCGCCATCCGGCGGATTGGCCGCCAGCGGCTCGTCCTTCGGCAGCGGTGTGCCGGTGAACGCCGGTGTCCGGACGCGAATGGCTTCAGCGGGCGCAAAGAGCGTTGCCCCATCCGGGCGCACGTCATTCATCTGCCGCAACGCCGTCATGTCGTCCATGATCCAGAAGCCGCGGCCATGCGTCGCGATCACGAGGTCATCGCCATGCACATCGATGTCACGTACCGATGTGACTGGCAGATTCTGCTGTAGCGATTGCCAGTGCGCGCCATCGTCGAATGACACGTAGATACCGAATTCCGTTCCAGCGTACAGAAGACCGGGCCGCGCCGGATCCTCGCGCACCACGTTGACGAACCTGTCGCGCGGGATCCCGGAGTCCACGCGCTGCCAGCTCTTGCCGTCATCACGCGTGACATAGATGTAAGGTGTGTCGTCGTCCAACCGATGACGGTCGATCGCCAGGTACGCGACGCCGGGCTGGAAATGCGACACGTCGATGGCCCCGACCTTCGACCACGCGGTCAGTCCCGCGGGAGTCACATTGTGCCAATGCGCGCCGCCGTCAGCGGTGCGCCAGACCAGTCCGTCATCCGTCCCTACCCAGATGACCTTGGCATCGAGTGGTGAGGGCGCAATGGTATAAATGACCCCACGACGTTTGCCGACGTGGAAGTCGTCCTTCGCAGTGGTGGGATCGACATTCGATGGCGTGCCGGCATCCCGGCGCGAGAGGTCAGGACTGATCGGCTGCCAGTGCTCACCGCCGTCGCTCGTGCTGAAGAGACGTTGGTTGCCGAAGTACAGCGTTTTCGGGTCTCGCTTCGAGAACGTGAGCGGCATCGTCCAGACGGTCCGATAGTGATCGTTCGGGTACGCGAGCATCGGATTGACGTTCCGGGTCTGCCCGGTCCGCCAGTCGAGCTTGTCGACACTCGCGCCGCTGTCCGAGGCGTCACCATAGACGATATGCGGATCGTCGGGGTCGGGCGCGATCATGCCGCTCTCCCCGCCGACCGTGACCTCATGGAACTGCTCCATGGAAATGCCGTCACCGCTGCCGGCGCGGCTCGGGACCGCCGCGGCGCCGGAGTCCTGCTGTGCCCCATACACCCAATAGGGGAACCGATTGTCGGTGACGACGTGATAGATCTGCGCGGTGGGCTGGTTGTACCAGCTGCTCCAGGTTTTGCCGCCGTCCAGCGTGATCTGCGTGCCCTGGTCGCTGCCGAGGATGCGCCGCTGACCGTCCGTTGGATCGACCCACAACACGTGGTAGTCGTCCCCCGTCGGATCGCCCTTCTGGGCGATGAAATGCGCGCCGCCGTCCTGCGACTCGAGCACGATGGTGTTCATGACCCACACCCGATCGGCGTTCGCCGGATCGGCGGTCAGTGCGCAGAAGTACCAACCCCGTCCCCAGATCCTAGGATCGGATGTGACGTGCTGCCACTGCGTGCCGCCGTCGTCGGAGCGGTAGAGGCCTCCTTGCCCCGAGGGACCATCGGCCAGAGCGTAGACGCGCTGCGGGTTGGCGGGCGAGACCGCCAGACCGATGCGGCCGGGATGCGCCGCGAAGCCATTTCCCTCGACGTGGGTCCAGTGATCGCCGCCGTCACGAGAGACATAAAGGCCGCTGCCGGGGCCGTTGGATGGCGGATAGACGTTCCAGGGCGGCCGGCGGGTCTGCCACAGCGAGGCATACAGGGTCCTGGAGTCCCCGGGCTTGAAAGCGAGATCCGCCGCGCCGGTGTTGGGATCCTTGTAGAGGATCTTCGTCCAGTGCTGGCCGCCGTCGGTCGAGCGGAAGACGCCGCGTTGCGCGCTGGGGCCGTAGGGATGCCCCAGGACGGCGACATACACGAGATCGGGATCATGCGGATCGACCAGGATGCGTGAAATCTGCCGCGAGTCCGTCAGGCCGATGTGCACCCAGTGCGCGCCGCCATCCGTCGACTTATAGACCCCATTGCCCTGCGCGATGTCCGAGCGCATGTCCGCCTCGCCCGTGCCGACGTAAATCGTGCTGGGTCGCGACGGCGCGATCGCCAGGGCGCCGATCGAGCCCACGGGCTCGCTGTCCATGATCGGCCGCCACGTCCTGCCCGCATCCTCGGTGGCCCAGACGCCGCCGTCGACGGAGCCGAAATAGAAATGCCGGCTGTCCCCCGGGATGCCGGTGACCGCCAGGACGCGCCCGCCGCGAAAGGGACCGATCAGCCGCCAGTGCAGGGCCTGGTAATGCGCTGGATCCACAGTCGCCGGACCCATGCCGGCCGCGGAGACTTCCGCGCCTGCCCATGAAGCGAGAGACAACCCGACCACGAGCCATGTCAGACCGCGCATTCGCACCGGGAGCCTCCAGGAAGCCGCAGCGTAGAGGCACAACTCTATCCGGACACGGATTTTTTTGCTCAACCTCCGCGCTTGCCTGCGAGCCCAGACGAGCGGCGGCCGCGACGAATCGCCGCCTGCGCGAGTCGGGCACGCGCTAGACGATGCCGATCGAGAAGAAGGCGACGATGGCCAGCAGCTTGGCGATGAGCCCGGGCCTCGCGAGATACAGCATGCGCAGCGGCCGCCAGAAATTTTGCAAACGCCGCGACGGACCGGTCAGGGCAATGAGTGAGCGGGCCATGACTGACTCCCGGTGGTGAGACTGGGAGTATTGGGCAGCGCAATCCGCGCATCCCCGAGGATGCAACGGTGGCGAGTCGAGGAGGAATTGTGGCGAAAAGAGGCGGGCGGGCGAGGGACGCGCGGCGCGCCGTGCCGGGCTCGGCCCGGCACGAGCGCCACGGATGATTAGTGGAAGAGGTTGGCCGCGATATCGATCACCGCGCCTGTTGCAACAGCCGCGAGCACCGCGTTGTTGTCCACACGCACCCAGTAGTAGCCGCGCGGCGGCGGGCGCAGGCGATAGACCACCGGGTCCGGAATGACGTACGCCGAAGCCCGGTAGGCCGGCGGCAGCCGCTCGCCGCGGCGCCAGACGTGCATGTGGTATCCATGCGGCCGCACGTACCGGTCCGACATCACGAACCGTGCATGCGCATGGTGGTCATGCTCGACCATGTGATGCCGGTCCCCGTGATGACCCCGATCGTGGTCGTGCGGGGGATCCGCCAGCGCCAGAGACCCTGCGGCCAGCGACAGCACCATGGCTGCCATGATCGTTCTCTTCATAGTCGAATGCCTCCACTTGATTGCAAGCCAGTACGGCAAGAGACATGCCGAGAGCTTGGCGCAATGTACCTGAGCCGAGGCTGAACGGCATCTGCGTGCCTCCCATATCCTCATTCCGATAGATATTCGCGCATCCCGCCACACGATATGGTAAGCGGCCACTTTGGACGTGGATCGCTGTCCGGGAGTCAAGGCATGCAATACACCCTGCTCGGCAACACCGGCCTGACCGTCTCCCGCCTTGCTTTCGGGGCCATGACGTTCACGGCCGGCAACAAGGATATCGGTGCCATATACAAGGTGGGGGCGGACCTCGCCGGCGAGCTCGTCGGCCGCGCCCTTGCGGCCGGGATCAACTTCTTCGATACCGCCGACGGTTACGCCGGCGGCGAATCCGAAGCGATGTTGGGCGCCGCGCTCAAGCCGCACCGGGATCGGGTCGTCATCGCCACCAAAGTCGGCTTTCGCACCGGCCCCGAGTTGACGCGCGCGGGTCTTTCCCGCAGGCACATCCTCTGGTCCGTCGATCAGAGCCTGAAGCGGCTCGGCACCGATTGGATCGATGTCTACATCGCGCATCGCGAGGACCCCCTCACTCCTCTCGAAGAGACTCTCGCCGCCTTCGATGCCGTCGTGCGCGCCGGCAAGGTCCGCTATCTCGGCTTCTCCAATTGGTCCGCGTGGAAGGTCGCCGCGGCGCTCGAGATCCAGAAGGCGAACGGCCTCGCGCCCTTCACTCACGGGCAGATGTACTACTCCCTGGTGGGCCGCGACGTCGAGCGCGATGTGATTCCCATGATGCGGCGTTACGGGCTGGGCCTCACGGTCTGGAGCCCGCTGGCCTCCGGCTTCCTGAGCGGCAAGTACACCCGCCAGTCCCTGTCGGACCCCAACAATCGGCTGTCCGGCTTCGACATCCTGCCCTTCGACAAGCAGCGCGGTTTCGAGCTCGTGGAGCGGCTGCGTGGCATCGCCGCCGCCCACGGCGCGAGCGTGGCGCAGGTCGCCATCGCGTGGCTGCTCTCGCGCTCCGCCGTGAGCAGTGTCATCGTCGGCTCGACGAAGCTGAGTCAGCTCGAGGACAACCTGAAGGCGGTCGCCGTGACGCTCACTGCCGCCCAGATCGCCGATCTCGACGCGGCCACGGCGCTCTCGCCCGTGTATCCCAACTTCTTCATGGAAAATATCGCCACGGACCGCGCGCTCCTCGCAGCGCTCGGCGATCGGGCGCCACGTTGAGCGCTACGCCGGTATGGCCCGGGTAAACCGTCAGGAGCTGCCACAGATGTCAGAGCCACCCATGGTCACGCACCGCGGCGGTTGTCACTGCGGCCGCGTCAGGTTCGAGGCACGCGCGCCCGCCAGATCCGAGGTGTCCGACTGCAACTGCTCGATCTGCAGCAAGGCGGGCTACCTGCATCTGATCGTGCGGGCCGAGGACTTCAAGCTGCTCTCGGGCAGGGATGCACTCACGACCTACACCTTCAACACCGGCGCCGCCAGACACCTCTTCTGCTCGGTGTGCGGCATCAAGTCCTTCTACGTGCCGCGATCGCACCCCGACGGCGTCAGTGTCAACGCCCGCTGCCTCGACCCCGGCACGCTCGAGATGACCGTGAGACCCTTCAACGGGCGGGACTGGGAGCAGCAGTACCCGCAAGGACACGGCGATTACGACCGCTGAGCGCCGTCATTGGGTAGGATCGCGCCATGAAGCATTACCTGCTCCTCTATTCCTTCATCGAGGGCTATCTCGAGCGCCGGCCGGCCTTTCGTGACGCCCATCTCAGGCACGCCTGGCAGGCTCAGCGGCAAGGCAGCCTGGTGCTGGCGGGAGCACTGGCCGATCCGGCTGATACCGGCGTGCTGCTCTTCCAGGGGGACTCGCCCGCCGTCGCGGAAGCCTTCGCGCGCGCCGACCCCTATGTGGCCAATGGGCTGGTGGAATCGTGGCGCGTGCGCGAATGGACCACCGTGGTAGGGTCATGGGCCAAGACCCCGGTGCATCCCGCGGAGTGAGGGACATCAGGCGAGCGCCGATACCAACCGGACCATCCCGCTCGGTCCGGCTTGCCGCCGCATCCGAAAGCCCGCCCTTCCCAGAGCCGCCGCCACCCAGTCGGGCGCAAGGCGCAGCTTCCGGTACGCACTCACCCGCTGCCGCCACTCGCCGCCGCTGCGCTCGTGCACGAGGTCATGGACGTCGATGTGGCCGTCTCCGTACTCCAGAAAGCAAGTTAGAATGCGATCGGCGTCGCTCTTCACGGGAATGAACCGGCGCTCTCCCTCGAGCGGCGTCGTGTAGTCGCGAAAGGTCAACACGAAGACACCTTCCGGTGCGAGGGCCGCGGCGGCAGCCGCGAACAGGGATTCGACCGCCCGCGGGTCGCTGAGATGGGTCAGGGTATCGCCCATGCACAGAATGACCTCCGGCGCGCTGCCCGTGAGATGTCTGCTGAAGCTCAGAATGTCATCCCGCACCGCCTCGATTGGAAGGGCCGCCGCCAGGGTGCGCAGCTCACGAAGCAACTCCGCGCTGCCGTCCACTGCGAGAACCTCGAACCCACGCCGCGCGAGTGGAATGGAGTGCATCCCGAAACCGGCGCCGAGGTCGACGGCCCGCCGCGCGGCGCGCGGGATGAGGCCCAGCGCGTCGAGCTCGGCGTCACCGCGCACCAACGCCGCCTCGGCTCCCCCGCACATCCACGCATAGATCGGCGCGAGATGGCTGGCGTAGTGGTCGTGTACCGACTGCATCGTACCCTCCCCGGATTCCATCAGTCCTGGCCGGCGCGATGGTTCCAGGCCCGCATGGGCCGCGCAAGTCCGTGTCGCGGCGCGAGGCCCTACAGGCCCGCGAGCGAGAACACCCACTGCATCGGCACCCACTTCTCGCCCGGCGCCGCCCACGGCAACGCTCGTTGGAATGTCCACATCAGGCGCTCCCACGCCTGCACTTGCGGGTTCGACGCGTCGGCGGCCGCCTTGGCTTCGAGGGAGAAATCGTCAGGCGCTTCCAGGATGAGCCCGATATCGGTTTCCGGACGGTGCCGTGTGGAAGGATTCAACGGCCGGCGCCTGACCGGCCCGGTACGACGTGTCGCGTCGCGTGGTCAGCGGCGCGCCCAGCGTCCCCCGGTCATGTGCCACCCGCGGGGTCCTTGCACCCAGTGCCGGGGAACCCATCGATAGCCCCGACGCGGCGCAGCCCAGTGCCCGGGAGCCCAGACATATCGGCCCGCGCCCCAACGCCAATAGCCTCCAATCCAGATATAGCCGGGATATGGCGCCGTGCCGTAATACTCGACACGCGCCGCCGGCGGGGCGGTGGCGACCCATCCGCCACCGTAATAGGGGCGCGCCGGCGCGACGACGCAGCCGCCGGCAGCAAGCGACAGTCCGAGAATCACCGCCAATCGGCGCAAGCGGGAAGAAACTCTGGGCATGGGACCTCACCACGATTTGCGGCGCGCCCTGCGGGCCGCCTCTACGTGATGAACGCAGCATACCCCCCGCGGTGTACAGCGAATCCGGACCTCTGAAAAGAGCGAGGCCCGGGGAATCGCTTCGCCCGGGCCCCGGATCACGCTGCAACGATGCTCAGGCCTTGCGGCGCCGCCCGCGCAGCATGGCCAGCCCTCCGGCGAGCAGGGTCAGCGCGGCTGACGCGCTGCCGGGATCGATCTCCGGCGCGGCAGCCGGCGAAAACGCCAGATTCTGCGAGACGTGGTCGTAGCCGCTCTTGAAGTCGTCGTCGCCGTAGTTGTTGCTCTTGCTGCCGTCCCAGCTGATCTTGAAGTCATCCTGGTAATCGGTCGCCGCCGCTGGCGAGAACCCGCCGAGGTTCACCGTGAAGTTGAAACTCAACATCGAGTTTGCAGCGAGGGCCGACTGCGTGATCGGCTGCGTGTTCTGTACGCAGAAGAAGCTGCTGCCGTGCCCATCGCAGCCGCCGCCGCCGCCGGAGCTGAGTCCGCCCGGCATCTGCGTGAATCCGGTGGGTAGGGTGGTGATCTGCGCAAAGGCCGAGGGATCGTTGAAGGCGATCGCAAACACCCCATAACGGCCGCCCTCCGTATCCGAGGGACCATTGATGCCGGAGATCGTGAGGGTCAGACCGGCGACATTCGGATTCGGGGTGGCAAACGCGGTAAGGGTATAGGTGAGCCCGTCCGCCGTGAGCGCCTGAGCGGGGTGAATGGCCGCGTATCCGGCGATCGCGATTGCGAGACTGAGAAACCGGCGAAATTTGGCCTGCATGCACTCTCTCCAGCGCCGCACGGCATCAGTGCGCCGCGGCGTGCAGGAGAATGTGCAATACCCGTGCCGGCGCTGAAGGTACAGAACGATCAAAGAGTTAGGCGCCGGTGCCGCGAGCGCCTGCCGGCCGTGCGCCGGAAGCTGTAAGGCCGGCCGACGAGACGGCCGTCACAAATTCGCCCGACGACCCCCGTGGCAGCGCCGATTCGGCCGGCAGCCCTCTTTCGAGGGCCCGCGGACGCCGTAAGCTTTTCCGACATCCCGGCTGTAACTTATTGCACGCATCATGTGACGGACATCACGCTCATGCTTTACGAACCCCTGCGCGCACCTCGCGCCGAGACGCTGGGGGTGCGCGGGCCACGCCACCGGGTGACCTGGTCCGCGACCGCACCTCAGCACCCATGATGTTGCGCCCGGAAGTGCCTCAGCCGGCGGCTGTACCGAAGAGGTGTGTCGAATGAGTAACTGCGGCGCCCGCACGCATGGCGGCGGCGACCAGGGCGGCCTCCGCCAGTTGGGCGTCACTGGCGCCGGCTTCGCGCGCCGCTCTGTTGTGCAACTCGATGCAGTAGGGACATTGCGTCGTCAGCGCGACGGCCACGGCTATCAGTTGCTTCGTCTGCGCCGACAGCGCGCCCGCGGCGAAGGCCGCTTTATCGAAGGCCCAGAAAGCCTTGGTCGCCTCGGGCGCATTCTCGTCGAGCTTTTTCAGGCGAGTCAGATTCTTCATGTCGAACATGGCGTTCTCCGTTCAGTGCAGCCGGGATGCCGGGACCGGATCGCGGATTTCCGGCGTTCCGCGGATTGTAGGCACACTGATCTCGAGAGAGGTTGTGCGAATGGTTGAGCTTACGTCCCTGCGCGGGCTATCGACGGCGGCTTGCATCGTTCATGAGGCACTCTGCGCGAAAAACGCACACATTCGCCCCGCAAAGCAACGGAAAGCGTCAGCACGGGCGGCTAGCATCGATCGCTGCCCATGAGGCCACCCCGGGGAGCGCACCGTGAAATTGTTGTACCAGACGCATTCGCCCTTTGCGCGCAAGGCGCTCGTGTTCGCGCACGAGGCCGGGATCGGCGACCGTATCGAAGTCATCCACCAGGAGACCAGCCCGACGCGCCGCAACGAGACCGTCTTTGCCGGGAACCCGCTCGGCAAAGTGCCGGTGCTCATCCGGCCGGGACAATCGGCCCTCTTCGACTCCGATGTGATCTGCGCCTACCTCGACACCCTGCACGATGGCCGCAAGCTGATTCCGCCGCAAGGCGAGTCACGCTGGCACGCGCTTCGCGTGCAGGCTCTTGCGCAAGGACTCGCCGATGCCGGCATCGCGCTGCGCTGGGAGACCGTCCGCCGGCCGGAAGGCTTGCGCTACCCTCCCCTTCGCGACGGATACATCGAGAAGCTAGTCTGCTCGTACGACTGGCTGGAGCGCGAGCTCGATGTCTCGGCACCGATCCACGTGGGCCACATCGCGCTCGCGTGCTGTCTGAGTTGGCTCGAGTTCCGGGAGTTGCCGGGATTTCGCGCGAGACGGCCGCGGTTGTGCGGATGGTTGGATGAATTCCAAGGCCGTCCCTCCATGCGCGCGACTCCGCTCTCGGGGCAGACGCACGACTGAAGGGTATTGCCGGCCAACCCCTCGATTGCGGATCATAGGCGACCTGCGGAATCGGATCGATGCATCGGAGAAGCACCATGAAAATCGTTGCCTCGTCATCCCGTCGTCCCCTGATTGCCGGCTGTCTCCTTTCTCTCTTGCCGCTTGTTGCACCGGCGTTTACTGCGTATGCCACACAACCTGTCGGCGGCGCCGTACCCACGCTGTTACGGCAAATGAGCGGGACGTGGTCCGTCAAGGAGTGGATGTGGCCCGCCCCCGGAGCGAAGGCGATCGACCTGCCCGCAGCGGTTGCGCAGCGCAACCTGGTCGATGGCAAGTTCCTGCAGGAGAGCATGACCGCCGTGCCCGGGTCCGGGGCAGCGTTCAACCGCATCGCCTATTTCGACTACAACCCGGTGAGCGGGCAGTACGAATACTTCTCGCTCGACACGCGCGCGCCGCAAATGATGAACGAGCGCAGCGTCAGGCCGGGAAAGCCGGGCGGGGCGATCGAGCTCTACGGCAGCGTGTTCGTCGCGAGCCAGTGGGGCTCCGCGACGAACGTGCCCTTCCGATACCGCCTCAACGTCGGGCCCATCCAGGGAAACACGCAGACCGTGGAGCTGTACCTGACTCCGATGGGTACGGTCGCGGGCCGGGAATTCCTGGCCTTCAGGTATCTTTATACGCGGCGCGCGACTCGCTGACCCCATCCAGATGGATGTCGAGCCCGCTGCGGCCGGGGCTCAGGCCCGGCTCGAGGACAAGCGAGGGCATGACATAGTCGCCGTCATTCTGCGCCCGATAGGGAATCGGGGCGGTTGCGCCGAGGGTGTCCAGCCGTTCGCCGAGGTCGGCCAACGTCTGCCGATAGCGCGCTGCGTCCATTTTACCGGTCCGATAGCTCACGAACGGCGGCAGGACGGCGAAACCCGGATAGTAGAGGATGCCGTGGTGTATCGGAAAAAGGAGATCCTCCATCCTCCCGTTGACGCCGCGCTCGGAGTAGTGTGGCGCCCAGCCGCCCGCGGTGACGATCAACATGGCGCGCTTGCCTTTGAATGTCCCATCGCCGTAGCGGTCTCCCCACCTGCGGTCGGAGTGCTCGCCGACACCATAGGCGAAACCGTACGCGAACACGCGATCGACCCAACCCTTGAGAATGGCAGGCATGTGGAACCACCACAGGGGAAACTGCAGGAGCAGTACGTCCGCGGCCAGCAGTCTTCTTTGCTCTTCGGCGACGTCGGCAGTCTGCGTCCCGGACGCGTACGCATCGCGCGAAACGCAACCGATGTCGAGCCGGTCCCGCCGGTCCCTGGCCGGGAAATCCTCCGCGTCGAGCGATGCCTTCCACCGCATCGCATAGAGGTCGGAAATCGTCACCTCGTGACCCGCCCCCCGCAGCCGATCCACGACGAAGTCCTTCAGGGAGCCGTTGAGCGATCTGGGCTCCGGATGAGCGTAGACGAGATGTATTCGCATGCTGGCACTCTAGCCAGCGGCGCCCTATAGTGGAAATGAATTGGTGTAATACGGGCCATAGTCATGGATAATCTGCGCCGCCTCGATCTGAACCTGCTGGTGACACTCGAGGCATTGCTGACGGAGCGCAGCGTCACCCGCGCGGCCCGGCGGCTTTATCTCAGCCAACCTTCCGTCAGTGTGCAGTTGCGCAAGTTGCGCGAGGTCTTCGGCGACCCCCTGCTCGCCGCGTCGCCCGGCGGCATGTTGCCGACGGCGCGCGGACAGGCGCTGTTGGATCCGGTGCGGGCGGTGCTGTCGGACCTGCGGCAGATCGTCCAGCCGCCGCCGAAGTTCGATCCCGGGACGGCCCGCGTCACCTGGCAGATCGCATGCGCCGATTATGGCGAGCAGGCCATCGTCCTTCCCTTGCTCTGCCGCATCCGCCGCGTCGCGCGCGATGTGCGGCTCGCAATCCTCGAAGCGGGTCATTCCCGGTTGCTCAAACAACTCGAGGCTGGGACGGTCGACCTCGGGTTCATGGCGCTCGACTCTCCGCCGCAGCGGCTGCGTCATGCCGTCCTCTTCAAAGAGGAGTATCTGCTCGTCGCACGCAAGCGCCATCCCGCTCTCGAGAGCAAACTGACGGTCGCGGCCCTGAGCCGGCTCGAGTATGTGATCGTGTCGCCCGAAGGTGGCGGATTTCGCGGCATCACGGACGTCGTGCTCGAACGGCTCGGCATCAGGCGGAAGGTCGTGCTCTCCGTGCCGCATTTCCTCTTCGTGCCGGAAGTCGTCGCGCGGACCGACCTCGTCGCCATGCTGCCCAAGCGCCTGGTGGGCGACAGGCGCGGCCTTCGGGTCGCGGCTCCGCCGCTTGCGATTCCGGGGTACGAGATGGGCATGGTCTGGCACGAGCGCTCGCATCTCGATCCCGCGCATGCCTGGCTGCGGGAGGAAGTGCGGCGTTCGCTGGCGGCGTGATCGCCCGCAGGCGCAATGGCCGGCGTCAGAACCTGTAGGCGGCCGAAGCGGAGAACAGGCGCCCGAGATTGGGATAGATCGCCGCTCCGGTACCGAGACCGCTGTGAATCTCGAATCCGCGCGCCGGCGGCGTCTGGTCGAACACGTTGTCGACGTTCAGATGCAGCGTCGTGCGTCCCAGGCGATACTCGATCGCGAGGTCGTGAAACAGCCTGGTGCCCGTCATCGGCAGGTCGTATTCATTCGCAGGAATGCCGGGGAACCACGCGATGCGCGAGTCCCCCATGAATTGCGTGTGCCAGCCGATGCGCAGGCCGCCGGTCCGGTAGCTCAGCTCGGCCAAGGCTCGCCAGCGCGGGTTGCCGACCACTCCGCCCTCGATCACGAGAGTCTCCGGATCCGTGGCATCACCGAGCAGATCGAGGCTGCGCAGCCAGGTCGCCACGGCGGAGACGCGGATCTCCCCCGCGGGCAGTGACAGCGGCGGCCGCACGTCGTGACTCCATCCCAGATGCATGTCGACTCCGGCTGTCTGCAGGCTCGCGATGTTCTGATCCGTGGCGGTGATCGCGAGAATGGCGTGGGTGATCGGATCGCGGGCGACGAGCGCGCAGTCCGGATTCGCGGTCACGTCCGCGGCCGAATCGACACAATCGTTCACGATGGCCTGCGGCGGCACGGTGCTGATGGCGTGGCGGATCGCAATGTTCCAATAGTCGGCGGCAACGGACACCCCGGCGAGAAACGCCGGCTGCCACACGAATCCCGCCGACCAGGTATCGCCGATCTCGGGCTCGAGGCCCGGATTGCCGCCGACCACGGCCTCGAGCGTCTGCTGGTTTGTCGGCGCCTCGAATCCGGGCGGTATGCCGAGGGCGGCGCAGTTGTTGAAGCGCGTGCTGGAGATCCGGTTCACCGAGGCATCGCAGGGATCCTGGCCGAAGAAAAAGGTCACGCTGTGAGGCGAGTACAGCTCGCCGATGTTCGGTGCGCGCACCGAGCGCGAGTACACCCCGCGCAGCCTGAGGCCTTGCACCGGCTCATATTCGAGTCCGCCGTCCCAGGCGCTTTGCCGGCCGCTCGTATCGTAGTCCGAGAGGCGAAAGGCGGCGTTGAAGGCAAGCCGATGCAACAGCAGCGTGTTACGCACCAGGGGGACGTGCAACTCGAGGTAGCCCTCCCGGACGTCAAAGCCGCCGCCCGTCGTTGCGATCTGCGGCAGGAAGAGCTCGCCGGCCTGCTCGGCCGCGCTCGGCACCGAAGCCGCGCTCTCGCGCCGATACTCCAGACCGGCGGCGAATTGCAGCCGGCCGGCCGGCAGGCCCGGCAGCTCGCCGGTCAGGTCGGCATCGGCGACCTGCTGGCTCGCCCAGCGGCGGAAGAGGCTGTCGACCCGGCTGAAGTCGATGGCTGCGGCGCTCGCCTGGCCGATCCCGACGAGATCGAGAGGTACGCAGCCGTTCGAGGGGTCCTGGCAGACGATCTGGCCGGTCAGGGGGTCGCGCACCGCGTCGAGCGACTGGATGAAGCGCGCGTTGTTGCGATCGTTCGTATCCATCGTGGACTCGCTGGTGTGGCCATACGAATAAGACACGTCGTAGACCCACTGGTTGGGAAGCGTGCCCTCGATTCCGGCCACGTACTGCTGCATCAGCCGGTCGTTGTCCGTGCCGCGCACGCCCCACTCGCCAATGATGCGGTGGAGGGCGATGGATTCGGCACCGTTGGCCTGCATCAGCGCGACCGCCGCCGCCGGCAGGAAGGCATTGTCGATGCCGAGCGAGACATCGCCCACGTCGAATGTCGGCTCGAAGCTGCTCTGCACGGACGTCCGCGCGATGCGGGTCTCGAGGAAGAGCTCCATCGAATCCGACAGCGCCTGGTGCAGCGTGCCGCCGAACACCTCGCGCTCGATCGGCTCCAGCAGCGACTGGGTGGGCTCCGGATTGACGGCGTCGCCGCCGATGGCGACTCCCGACCGGTCGCCGAGCGGGCCGAAATCGAACGGCCGGATCGAGCCGCCGTCGTTGCTGAATATAAAGGTCTGGCCGCCGATCGTGAAATCGCCGGGGGTGCTCACCGCATCGACGTTCGCATCCGGCCTCGTTATGAAAGCCGGCGCGGCGCCGTTGGGCCCCTGGTAGGCGGGGTTGGAGATGAGCGCCAGCCCATTCGAAGCGTATGGGCGCGCGCCGGCGAGCACGCCGTCGGCACTGTCGTACACGAAGCTGAGCTCCGCGTTGCCGGGCCGGCCGCCGATCTCGAATGTCTTCCCCGCCGTCACGGAAAGGCCGTGCGAGGCCGCATCGCCCCGCGAGGAAATGCCGCCTTCGGCCCGCACACTCACGCCCTCGAAGTGCTTCTTCAGGATGAGGTTGATCACGCCGCCGATCGCATCGGCGCCGTAGATCGCAGAAGTCCCGCCGGTGACGACTTCCACCCGTTCCACCAACTCCGCCGGAATGGTGTTGAGGTCGACCGCGGCCGAGAGCGGCGAGCCTGACACCTGCCGGCGCCCGTCGACGAGCACGAGCGTCCGAGCGGTGCCGAGACCCCGGAGGCTGACGAGGCTCAAGCCCGCGCCGACCACCAGTTGCTGGGTATTGGAGAGGCCCTGGCCCACGTTGACCGAGGGCAGTTGCACGATGGCCTCCGCGATGTTGTCGCTGCCGGTATCCGCGATGTAGGTCCGGTCGATGGCCGTGAGCGGCATCGGCGCGGAGGAGGCGTCCTGGGGAATGCGGCTACCGGTGACGAGCACTTCCTGGATATCGACGGCATCACCCGCGCTTCCCGCCCTCCCTGTCTGCCCACCCGAGCGGCCGGAACGCCCTGGCGCGGAGTCGGCCGGGAGCGGCGCGGCGGAGGTCATCGACGAAGGCGGTCCCCCTTTCGGTGCGGCGGCGCGGGCCGCCTTGGCGCAACTGCATTCGATGACCAGCACGCCGTCCGCGGATTCGGTCACCCGGAGCTGCGTGCCGGCGGTCATCCGCCGCAGGGCCTCGACGGGCTCGTAGTTGCCCGCGATCGGATGGGTCTGCTGCCCCGCAATGAGGTCGTACTCGAAAAGGATCTCGCGTCCGGACTGGCGACCGAACTCAGCGAGCGCCCTGGGCGCATCGGTCGTCGCGATAGCGAAGGACTTGGGGGCGGCGAGCGCCACGCGCCAGGGGCCGAGCGCAATCGCCGTGGCGATAGCGACCCCTAAAGCGCGTACCAGCCCACGGCACGGTTGCTCTGTGCGCGCGCCCGTGATCGCCAAGCGCCCCCTCATGCCTATAGCCGTAGCATAGTGCGCTACGGCGGGCAAGCGAGGCGTCGCTCAGATCACCGCCGCAGAAGGATCCGGCCCGGCTCCTGGCTCGCGACGATGCCGAAGCGCTCCTGCAGCACCCGGACGAAGCTGTCGAGATCCGTCGCGCGGAAATAGCCCCCGATGCGGACCCGCCCGACCGTGGGATCGGCGATGACCAGCTTGCGCTCGTTGTAACGATTGAACTGTGCGGCCACGTCGGCGAGCGTCTGGCCATTGAAGAGGAGCATGCCCTCATGCCAGGCCAGCCGGCGCGCGATCTCTTCCTGATCGAGGCTCTGGACCGTTACGTGTGAGCTTGCGGCGATCGCCATCTGGCCGGCGTCGACGATCGCGAGCATGAAGTGATCGGCCGTCCCGTCGTGCGGCGGTCCGACCGCCACTACTCCCTTGGTGACGAGCACCTCGACGCTCGCGTCGGACTTCTGCACGTTGAAGACCGTACCGACGGCGCGCACCCTGGTACTTCCGGCGACGACGATGAAGGGGCGTGACTTGTCCGGCGCCACCTCGAACGTGGCCTCCCCCTGAAGCAGCGTAAGTTCACGCTCGTTCCTGCGCAGCCTGACGGTCAGCTCGCTATCAGTGTTGAGCTCGACCACCGAGCCGTCCGCGAGCGTAATTTGCCGGAATCCCCCGAGCGTCGTGCTGTACCGTTGCACGCCGCTGCCGAGCTGGAATGGCGTGGATCCCTGCCACCAGGCAAGTCCCGCGACGACGGCCGCCAGGCCAGCGGCAAGCGCGACGGCGAAAGCGGTTCGCCGCCGCCATATCGGTCGGTGCAGCCGCCGGTCCGCCATTCGCGCCCAGCCGTCCGGCACCCTCGCGGCATCCGAGTGCGGGCCCGCGGGGGCCCGCTCCGGAGGTTTGAGCGCATCCAGCCGATTCCATACCGCGAGCAGGCGCAGATACACCGCCACATGCCGTGGATCGGCCCGGCACCAGGCCTCGAACGCTTCGTGCTCTCCCGCGGGAGCCTCCGGCCGGTCGAGGCGCGCCAACCAGTCCGCGGCGCACGCTTCGATGTCATCACCGGATGCCATGCGCGCGCTCCCGCCCCTGACTCGACACATCGGCGCCGGATTGCGCGCCACCGGTCGCTCCGCGCACCCGCTCGGCGCAGAGCCGGACACCGTAACTGATGTGCTTCTCCACAGTGTGTTCGGCGATTCCCAGGCGCTGGGCGATCTCCTTCTGCGACAAGCCGTGTATCTTGCGTAACGTCAGTACTTCCCGGCACTTCTCCGGGAGCGACGCGATCACCCGCGCAAGCAGGTCCTGCTCCTGAGTCAGATTCACGATCTCATCCGGGGTCTGCTCTTCGCCTCCGTTGGGTACGACGTCGGCGCCGTCGATTTCCGGTAGCGCATCCAGAGAAACGCTCGCAGGCCAGCGCAAGTGATCCATGGCGACATTGCGCGCAGTCGTGAAGAGGAAGGCCCGCCAGGACCGCACCGCGCTGCGCCGTTCCGGGGACAGGGCAAGGAGCCGGGTATAGGTCTCCTGCACGACGTCGGAGACGTCATCCCGGTGGGGAAGGCAGTGGGAGAGGAAAGCACGCAAATCCCGCTCGTGCGCCAGGACGATGGAGAGCCAGGCTGTGGTGCTCGTATCGTTCACGGGTGATCGGCGCGAGTCCCCCAATACACGCTGAAACGAGGCTAGTGCAGATTCGCAACAGCGGCAAGCGCATCTTTTTTGTCGCGCCGCCTACCGGAATTGCCGTCCCGCGCAGTCGTAATCGACGGAGGGGCGCCGGGACATCCTCGCTCGGCGACGCGAAAATGACACTGACACGGCGTGCCTTGCTGACCCAGGCTCTCACCGTTTCGGCGGCATCGGCCGCGGTACGCACTGGCGCCACGCCCGATCCTGCCCGCCAATCGGCGAAATCGATGGGCAACGGCGCGAGTACACCCGCTGCCATCGAGGCGGACCTGCCGGCGGCGGAACGACTCCTGGGTCTGGCCTACACGTCCGCGCAACGCAAGCAGCTCGCCCGCGGCTACGGAGCCGTTCTAAAGGAGCTCGCGGGCGTCCGCGGTCTCGATCTGCCGAACGACGTCTCGCCCGCGGTGCGGTTCGATCCGCGGATTCCCGGGAAGACCTACCGCATGCCCGCCCCCGGCATCCGCGGCACGGCACCGGCGGCCGGCCCTTTTCCGGGTTCACCGGTCGAAGTCGCCCTCGCACCCGCCTGGAAGCAGGCGGCATGGCTGCGGGAGAAGAAGATCTCCAGTGTCGAGCTGACCCGCCTGTATCTCGATCGCATCGGCCGCCTGGCGCCGCAACTGGAAAGCTTCATCACCGTCACGGACGACCTCGCCTCGAAACAGGCCGCGGCCGCCGATGCCGACCTTGCGAAGGGCCGCATCCGCTCCGGTCTCCATGGTGTTCCGTACGGCATCAAGGACCTGTTCGATGTCGCGCGAGTGCGCACCACCTGGGGGGCGGAGCCGTACAAAGACCGTGTGGCGGCAGGCAATGCGGCCATCGTGGACAAGCTGGCAGCAGCCGGCGCCGTGCTTCTGGGCAAAACCAGCGCCGGCGCGCTCGCCTACGGCGACATCTGGTTCGGCGGCACGACCCGCAATCCGTGGAACCCTGAGGAAGGATCGTCCGGGTCTTCGGCAGGGTCCGCATCCGCGACGGCGGCAGGTCTCGTGGGTTTCTCCATTGGAACGGAGACCCTGGGATCGATCGTCTCGCCTTCGAATCGCTGTGGGACCACCGGCATCCGCCCGACCTTCGGCCGGGTATCGCGCCATGGGGCGATGGCACTGTCGTGGTCCTGGGACAAGGCCGGTCCAATTTGCCGCAGCGTCGCGGACTGCGCGCTGACCCTCGACATCATCAATGGTCCGGATTCCCGCGACTGGGGCTCTCTCGATGCACCACTGGGCTGGGATTGGCAGGCGAGCGCCCGCGGGCTGCGGGTTGGTTACGTACCGGAGTGGTTCCAGGGCAAGGGCGCCACGCCCGTGGACCGCCACGCCCTCGACGCATTGCGCGAGACCGGGGCGCAGCTCGTCGCAGTACGGCTGCCGGATATCAAGTACGGCCTCCTCACGCCCCTCGTGTTCCTCGAGGCGGCGGCCGCGTTCGCGGAACTGACCCTGACCCACCGCGACGAGGAGCTCAAATGGCAGGCCGATCAGGCCTGGCCCAACACCTGGCGGCGCGCGCATCTCTTCCCCGCCGTGGAGATGGTGCAGATCGAGCGCCTGCGCCGCCAGGCCATGGTAGCGCTCGACGGCTTCTTCGACGGCATCGACGCGCTGATCGGACCGGCGTTCGGCGGCGACTCGCTGGTCGCCACGAATGCCACAGGCATCCCCTGCCTCGTGATGAAGGCCGGCTTCCTCGACCTGCCGACGAGGCGCATCGACGACAAACCCGAGAACGCCAAGGGGCCCAAGCATCGCGTGCCGCACGCGATCTGCCTCTGGAGCGCTCTCTTCCGTGAGGATGTGTTGATTACGCTCGGGCGCGCGCTGGAGGCCGTGCTCGGCGTGGCTGATGAGAACCCTCCGCTTGCACTTCGCTAGAGAGTCCACGAGATGAACCACATGAATCATCGCAATGGCCGGCGCCGCTCCGGTTGGCTGCTTGCACCCCTGCTGTTCACGATCGCGCTCTGCGCGAACGCGGCCAACGGCGCACAGAGCAGTACGCAAAGTAACACCAGGGAAAACGCGCAGAACAAGACGCAGACCCTAGCGCAGAAAAGCACGCCGGCTCTCGCCAAGAAGAAGACCCTGGCTCTCGCGCAGAAAAAGACTCCTCTTTCCGCGCACCAGAAGTCGCTGCGCCTGGCGCAGAATGACCCGCCACAGGTCACGGCACAGAGCGACACGCAGGCGGTGCCGCCATCGAACCAGTCCATAGCGCCGAAGCTTCAGGAAATCATCGTCACGGGCTCCCGCATCGCGCGCGCCCAGAACGATACCCTGCAGCCCACCGTCGTGATCACGTCGGCGACCTTCGAGGCCCGCGGCTATACCAATGTCAGCCAGGCGCTGGACGAGATGCCGCAATTCGGCGTCCCGCCCACGAGCCAGCAGAACCAGCAGTCGGCCTTCAGCGTCGGGCAGAGCTTCGTCGACCTCTTCTCGCTCGGCTCGCAGCGCACCCTGACGCTGGTGGATGGGCGGCGGTTCGTCTCCTCCAACACCGCGAGCCTCTTCGGCGCGGCGTCTCCCGGCAGTCAGGTCGACTTCAACGTCATTCCGGTCCAGCTCATCGATCACATCGAGACGGTGACGGTCGGCGGCGCACCCCAATACGGCTCGGACGCCATCGCCGGCACCGTGAACGTCATCCTGAAGCACGACTATCAGGGACTCAACCTCGACGCCGAGTCGGGCGTCTCGAACGTGGGGGATGCGTTCAATTTCCGGGTCAGCGCTCTCGGCGGTATCAACTTCGCTGGCGGCCGGGGTAATGAAACCGCCGTCGTCGAGTACAGCAAGAGCGCGGGCCTGAGGGGCACGGCGCGCGATGTCTATGCCCACCAGCCCGGATTCGAGGCGCCGGCGACCCCGGGTCCCTATCAGGAAGTTCTCACGCCCGACCCGATCGTCAATCAGCTCAGCACCTCGGGCGTGCCGTACCTCGACAACTTCTTCTACACGCCCGGCGTCCCGGACAACCTGATCGGCATCACCAATGCGGCGGGACAGCCGCTCGCCTTCTCGCCCGGCTCGAGCGCGCTCTCGCCGTACAGTCTCGGCAATGAGACCGGCAATCCGATCTTCTACTCGGGAGGCCAGGGAATCAATCTGGTCGACTTCAGCAACCTCCAGGCTTACACCGAGCGGCTCAATGCCGATACGGTCGGACACTTCGACTGGACCGACAACGTGCAGGCCTTCTGGGAAGGCTGGCTGTCGGAAAGCCACTCCCATAGCCTCATCGCCCAGCCGTTCTACAGCGCGACGATCTTCGGCGATCCGGGTGGACCCACCGGCCCGCTGTACATCAGCGTCAACAATCCCTTCCTGTCGGCGGGCGACCGGGCGCTCATCCAGCAGGAGATGCAGGCTTACCAGGCCAACGGCTTCGAGCTCGGCGGCGGCACTCCGTTCGACCCGAACTGGAGCCCCAACTACTTCTATCTCGATCGCGGCAGCACCGATCTGGAGGCGGGCCGCTTCACGGGTGACCAGGTGGTCAGCCGCGGCGTCTTCGGCCTGAAGGGCGACTTCACCACGTTCGGCAAGTCCTATCATTGGGACGTCGCGGCCAACTACGGCTACTCCCGCAATATCTCGCGCGATCCGGCCGTGGTCTTCCAGAACCTGGAAAACGCCATCAATCCCGTGCTCGATGCGGGCGGCAACATCGTCTGTCCGCCCGGCGCGGTCAATTCACCGGTCGCCACGGAATCGTCGACCTGCGCGCCGCTCAACATTTTCGGTATGGGCAGCCCGAGCGCAGCCGCGCGCAACTACGTGACCCACATCGCCACGGCGGAATCGTGGAACACGCAGCGCGACTTCACTGCCGACCTCAGCGGCCCGATCCTCAAGCTCCCGGCGGACGACTGGAAATTCGCTCTCGGCTTCGAGAACCGGCGCGAAGCGGCGAGCTTCGAGCCCGACGACTTCTATACCTCGAACCCGCCGGTCGGCGATCTCTCCGCGTCGCCGATCGAAGGGTCCTACCATACCAACGAGATCTACGCCGAGACGTTGGTGCCGGTCTTCGAGCCGCACCAGGACATTCCAGCCCTGTACAAGGTCGAGCTCGAGGGCGCCATCCGGCGTGTCAACAACTCCATCGCCGGCTCGTCCAACACCTGGGATGCGGGCCTGCGCTGGGCACCCACCAAGGACATCCTCTTCCGCGGCAACAAGACGACTTCGATCCGCGCGCCGGCCGTCACCGAGCTGTTCCTGCCGGCCTCGACGTCGAACGAGTTCGCCCAGCCCGACCCGTGCGACAAGAACTTCGTCACGCAGGGACCGGACCCGGCCACGCGGGCGAAGAACTGCGCGGCCGCCGGAATCGACACGGCGACCTTCACCTCCAACGCGATCAATGCAACGGTACAGGGCACGACGGCCGGCAACCCCGCTCTCGTGAGCGAGATCGCCAAGTCCTATACCTACGGCATCGTGCTGACCCCCCGCTGGATACCGCAGTTGAGCATCGACCTCGACTACGTCGACATCAACATGTCGAACGCCATTCAAACGCTCAACCTGACAGATCTCCTGGAGGCGTGCTACGACGCGACCGACTATCCGAACGCGTCGGAGTGCAATGCTTTCACGCGTAACTCGGCGGGCCAGATCGTCAGCTACCACGACGGCTTCGTGAATGCGGGATTGCTGCACTTCCAGGGCGATACCATCTCGATCAACTACCAGATGGACCTGCCCCGCAACTGGGGCCGCATGTCGTTCATGGGCAACTACCTCGACACCAAGACGCTGAAGCTGCAGGTGGCCGGCAACACCGCGGTGAACGAGGCCGGCGAGCTCGGCGCCCAGGGGGGACTGGTCATCGCACCCAAGGTCCGGGCGAGCTTCGCCACCAACTACTCGAAGGGGCCGTTCTCCTGGTACTGGCAGGCGCAATTCACCAGCGGTGAGAACTTCAGCAACCTCAACACCGCCACGTCGCAGTACCCGCTGACGGTGGGCCGGTGGTGGCTGATCAACTCATCGGTCGCCTACACCATCGGTTCCCGCGTCAACGTACGACTGGTGGTCAACAACGTGTTCGACAAGCTGCCGCCTTATCCCGCGCTTTCCGGAGCGGGTGGCAACTTCGCGGCACCGACCTCCTACTACTTCGCGGGCATCATCGGCCGCACGTACCTGCTCTCGATCAACGCCTATCTCTTCTGACCAGGAGCGCCGCCGCATCGTGCCTCACCGGCATCGATGCGGCGGCCGGCCGTCTCACCGCGCTTCGGCGATCACCGGCTCCCTGGGTACGCAGGGCGGCCTCCTCTGCGCATAAGCCGCCGATGTCGGCCTCGGCGAGGCGCAGCGGCGCCGCCGTTTTGCGGTATGCTGATCGTCGCATCGGAGCATCGTGCCCATCGGCGGCGCAGCTCTCCCTGATGGCGGTGATCGGATCATGGCGACCCTGACGTATCGGCTGCTGAATGTCTTCACGCGAGGCGCGGAGGTGCTGTCCGGCAATCCGCTCTGCGTTTTCGAGGACGGCTCCTCCCTCGATGAGGGAACGATGTTGGCCCTGGCGCGGCAATTCAACCTGTCGGAGACGACCTTCATTCTGCCCTCTAGCCGGGCGAGCGCACGGGTGCGGATCTTCACACCGGCGTTCGAGATGCCATTTGCGGGCCATCCCACGCTCGGGACCGCGCACGTCTGCCGCGCGCTCGGGCTCGGCGGAAATGAGCTGACGCTCGAAATGAAGGCCGGCGTGATTCCCGTCAGTGCGCAGACGAACCGCTGGACGCTTCAGGCCAATGCGCCGCAGTGGCGGGAAGCCGCGGAGCCGCGGGAGACCATCGCGGCGATGCTCGGTCTCGAGGCGCGCGACATCGGCGAGCGGCCGCTGTGGGTGAGTACCGGCCGCGAGCAACTGATCGTGCCGCTGACGAGTGAGGACGCGGTGCGCCGTGTGCGTCCCAACCCCGACGCACTGAGCCGCCTGGCAAGCGACGGGGACGGAAACATGGCTTACGTGTTCGCGCCGCGAGCGTACGTGTTCGCGGCCCGAACAGGGGGCAGCTCGCCATCGGCTGCGGGCGCCCGGCGGGAATTGCTGCTAGCGCGGTTCTTCTTCCCGCAGGGACCGGCTGTACTGGAAGATCCGGCGACCGGTTCGGCGACCGCCAATCTCGGCGGCTGGTGCATCGCGCTCGGGCGCCCGCTGCCGTGCGGCTTCGAGATCTCGCAGGGCGAGCAGGCGGATCGGCCATCGACCCTCTATCTGGACGTCGATGCGGACCGGCGGGTGCGCGTCAGCGGGAATGTGATCGAGATAGGACGGGGAACCCTCGCCCTCTAGCCGGCGCGCGCGCAAAAATAACTCCGTCGCGCGCCGATACACGCTCCACCGTCGCTCCATGATGATGACCCCTGTCAGGAGTTACAGGCGCGGGCCCCTCCGTCCGCGGTAGCCGAACAGCAGCCAGGCTACGATGATGACAATGATGATGAGCCCGATGGGTCCGATGCCCCAGCCAACACCAAAGCCCCACCAAAGTCCGCCGCCGCCGCCGAAGAGCAGCAGCAGCAGGATCAGAACGAGCAGGAGATCCACTTTGTTGGTCCTCGCCTCACGGTAGTGCCGTGTCTGCGAAGAGCAAGGCCCGTTCCCAACGGGCAACAACAACATGCCCGCCACGGGCCGGGGGGCCCTGCAGCCGGCCGCCGCGGCCGCAGCCCGTTCGTTGATGACTGGACCTGCGGCTTGGCACGGGCTGTTTCCGGCCCCGGATCACCGCCGGGGAAGCCGCCGCCCGTGCGCGACGGGCAGCTGCGGGCCCTCATTGCAGTTGCCCGCCTTCGGGGTATTCTGTCCCGGGTCGCCCGCCCGAGGATCCCGGGTCTGAACCGGAGTCGGCCGCCGCCGGGATTCAGCTGCCGCGCGAGCCCGCTTCGCCGCCCCGGCGAGGCGACACTTGACCCCTCCGCCCGCCTTTCAGGACGTGAGACGGCTCAGGCCAGGAGCAGGTGATTATGACTGCCATCCGCCCAGGTGCGGGTTCGCGCGCTTCCCCGGGCCGATTTGCTCCAACGCGGCTCATGGCACTGGCGGATATGCCATGGGTGCCGTTCATCGCGGCATTCACGGCCTTCGCGGTCGACATGACGACTCCGCGGGCCATCATCGACTTCTACATCATTCCGGTTCTCCTGTGTCTGCGCGCTCGCTCGCCGCGCCTACCGCTCTACGTCGCGGCGCTTTGCACGCCGCTGATGGCGCTCGGTTACGGGCTCTCGCCCGAAATGGGCTTGCCGCGCGCGGTCTCCCTCGTCAATCTCGCGTCCATACTCATCATCGTCTGGGGCGGCGCCCTCATGATCGCGAGCCGGCTCAAAGCCAGCGCGGCCGCGAAGGAGGCGCAGGACCGGGCCTGGTCGACCGAACAGCGCTTCCGCGTGATGGCCGATGGCGCGCCGGCCATGATCTGGGTGACCAATGCGCAGGGGATGGTGGAGTTCGTCAATCGCGAGTACTGCGAGTTCCTGGGCATCACTCAGGATGAGGCTCGGCGAGATGCCTGGCGGATTCCTGTCCACCCGGACGACGCCGACAGTTACGCGAAGACTTACGCCGCCGCCCTGGCGAACCGAACTTCGTTCCGCTCTCGCCTGCGCATCAGACACGCGACGGGTGACTGGCGCTGGGTCGAGTCGTCCGCATCACCTCGGTTCTCCGAATCGGGCACGTTCCTGGGCCATGTCGGGCTCAGCCCCGACATCACCGCAACGGTCCGGGCGCAGCAGGCGCTGGAGCAGGCCGACCAGCGCAAGGACGAGTTCCTGGCGATGCTGTCGCACGAGCTGAGGAACCCGCTGGCACCGATTCGCACCGCCGCCGACATCCTCGAGACGGCCAGTGTCAGGCCGGACCAATTGCGCTGGGCGAGCGGCATGATCCGGCGCCAGGCCGTACGCATGGCGGGGCTCCTGGACGACCTTTTCGACGTGGCGCGCATTGCCGAAGGCAAACTGACTCTGAGCCTGCAGCTCGCCTCGTTCGCATCCATCATGGATGCGGCGATCGAGGTGGCGGCCCCGGCGCTCGACCGCAAGAACCACCGCCTCAGCGTCACCCTGCCGGTCGAGCCGACCATGCTGCGCGCGGACCCGCTGCGCCTCTCGCAGGTGTTCTCCAATCTACTGACCAACGCGGCCAAATACACCGACCCGGGCGGACACATCGAACTCACGGCCGCCAACGACGGGGGCTGGCTCAAAGTCTCGGTCAAAGACGATGGCATCGGGATTCCCGCGGAAGCCCTGACCCGAGTGTTTGCGCTCTTCTCACAGATGGAGGGTACGAACGCGCGTGCCGAAGGCGGCATGGGCATCGGGCTGGCCTTGGCCAAAGGGATCGTGGAGCTGCACGGCGGTACTATCGAGGCGCAGAGCCGGGGGCGCGGCCACGGGAGCGAATTCATAGTGACCCTGCCGCTCGCGATGCACGCTACCGTGGCGTTATCCACGGATGGTCAAAGGGCCGCCTTGAACGGCGACAGCCGTCGCGTGCTGATCGCCGACGACAACAAGGATGCCGCAGACAGCCTCGCGACGCTGCTTGCATTGGTGGGGCATAAAATGCGAGTCGCTTACGACGGCGTCGCCGCGCTGACCGCCGCGCGAGAGTTCCATCCGGAGATGGCACTGCTCGACATCGACATGCCCGGTCTGGATGGCTATGCGGTAGCCGAGGCGCTGCGGGCCGAGCCCTGGGCCGCGCAGCTCGCCATCGTCGCGATCACGGGCTGGGGCAATCCGCAGAGCGCGCGTCGCGCCGCAGAGGCGGGATTCGACGCCCACCTGATCAAACCGGTGGATCCCGAGCGGATCAAGTCTCTGTTGCGTGACCGAAGCCCGCCGGGCACGACCCGGGCCCGAGTGGCCGCCGACTGGGAAACCCACGAGTCGGCCCACAAGGGCGCCAGAGGCGGTAAGAGCTCCGAGCAGGCTTAGCGTCAACCGCGCATCGCGCCGGCATTGGGCAGCTCACCGGCCAGCGCGCAGCGGAACAGATTCTCGAAGTCCGTGACGGACAACTGGCAGGGGTTGGTCGCGGCGGAGGGATCCACGTGTGCCTGGCATGCGAGCGCTTCGATGTGCTCCTCGCGGACACCCAGAGCATCGACCCGACCGGGAATCCCCAGCCGGCCGCGCAACTCGAGCACCCAGTCGAGCACACCGCTGAAGCTCGGGTGCTTCAGGCTCAGATACGCCGCAAGTCGCCCGAGTCGTTCCGCGATCACGGGCTCGTTCCAGGCGAGCACATACGGCATCACGACGGCGTTGGTCAGTCCGTGGTGCGACCCCAGCAGCGCCGAGCAGGGATGGCTCATGGCATGCATGGCGCCCAGGCCCTTCTGGAAAGCCGTGGCGCCCATCGACGAGGCGACCAGCATTTGCGCGCGCGCCTCGAGATCTCTGCCATCGCGATATGCGCGCGGCAATGCATCCGCAATGAGACGCATCGCCTCGACCGCGATGCCGTCGGCCATGGGATGGAAACCCGCGGCACAGAAGGCCTCGAGCGCATGCGACAGGGCATCCATTCCCGTTGCGGCGGTGACGTGCGGCGGCAGCCCGACGGTCAGAGCCGGATCGAGGATGACGCACGCCGGCATCATGCGCGGATGGAAGATGATGCGCTTGACGTGATCGCGCACATCGGTGATCACCGCAGCCCGCCCAACCTCGGAGCCGGTTCCCGCGGTGGTGGGCACCGCGATCACACGAGCCATGCGGGTGGGGTCCACCCGCTTCCACCAGTCCTCGCGATCCTCGAAATCCCACAGCGGACGGGTTTGTCCCACCATGAGCGCCACCGCCTTGCCCACATCCAGCGCGCTGCCTCCACCGAAGGCGATCACGCCGTCGCACTGGCCCGCGCGATAGACGCGTACCCCTTCCGTCACGTTGGCTTCGACGGGATTGGGTTGAATGTCGGTGTGTGATTGCGAGGCGAGCCCGGCCGCGGCGAGGGCACGAACGCAGTCCTGGGCCGCGGACAGCTTGGCGACCTGCGGGTCGGTGACGAACAGCGGCCGTTGCATGCCGAGGTCCTTGCAGATCGCCGGCAGCTCGGCGATCCGCCCGATGCCGAAACGAACCGAGGTTGGATAGTTCCACTGCGAATTCGGTGGCAGAGGCATGACGATCTCCATGAGTACGCTCAGCAGCGTGTGCGCAGATGGAACGACTTCGGCCGGGTCAGGTATTCGTAGCCTATCCGTGAGAGCGTGCAGCCGCGGCCTGAGTCTTTGACGCCCACCCAGGCGAGCGCCGGATCGAGGTAGTCGCAACGGTTGAGGAACCACGTACCGGTGTCGATCTGATCGCCGAGAGCGACGGCGGCTGCCTCGTCTCGCGTCCAGACCGACGCGGTCAGCCCATAGCGGCTGTCGTTCATGAGTCGCACGGCGTGAGCGTCGTCGTCGACCGGCAGGATGCACACCACGGGACCGAACACTTCCTCCTGTACGATCTCCATGTCATGTCGCACGTCGACGAGCACTTGCGGCGCGAGATAGGGCGTACTCTCCCGACTATGCGGAAAGCGCGCCTCGCCGATCAGAGCGCGCGCCCCGGCCGAGCAGGCGCGGGCGATGGCCGCGCGGATCGCATCGGCGGCCGAAGTGCGCACGACAGGACCCAGCGTCGTCGCGGTATCGAGAGGATCGCCCAGCCGATATTGCAGAGTCAGCGCCGTGAAAGCGTCGACGAACGTCTCGTACAGCGAGCGATGAACATAGATCCGCCCGATTCCGCAGCACGACTGGCCGGAGTTGAAGAAGGCGCCGTCCACCAGATTCTCGACTGCGTGGACGAGATCAGCGTCCTCGCGGACATAGGCCGGATCATTGCCGCCGAGCTCCAGGCCAATGGGAATGAAGCGATTGGCGGCGGCCCGCTGGACCGACGTGCCGCCGGCCACCGAACCGGTGAACGCCACGCAGCCCAGGCGGCGGTCGCCGATGAGACGCTCCGTATCCGCATGCGTCAGATGCAGCACCTGAAAAAGGCCTGCCGGAAGCCCCGCGTGCGCAAAGCACTCGGCGAAGCGCTCCGCGGCAAGCGGCGTCTGCGCCGAGTGTTTGAGCAGAACGGCGTTGCCGGCCATGATGGCGGGCACGACGCTGTTGACGGCGATCAGGAAGGGGTAGTTCCACGCAGCGACGGTGAGCACCACCCCATGCGGCTCACGGCGAATGAAGCGGCGAAGGCCCGCCGCCGCACCGCAGTCCACATCGGCGATGGCGTCGGCGGCGGCACCGATCATGTAACGCGCTCTTTCAACGGTGCCGCGGATCTCGGCTGGAGCCGCACTGATCGGTCGGCCGATCTGCCAGGTGATTTCTTCGGCAAGTTCGCTGCGGCGCGCTTCAAAGGCCGCGACGAACCGCTCACAGATCGCGGCCCGCTCGGCGACGGGCACCTGGCGCCAGCCGCGCTGGGCGGCGACCGCGCGCTCGACCGCGACGTCGATCTGCGACGGGCCGGCATACGCGCGCTCCACATAGACGCGGCCATCGACAGGTGAGATCGTGACCTGCTGCGACATGCCAACTCCGTTCAAATGATCTCGAAGTAGCGCGCCAGCTCCCAGTCCGTGATCGCCTTGCGGAACTCGCGCTCCTCCCACTCCCGGGTTGCCGCGAAGTGGTCCACGAAGGCGTCGCCGAACCAGGCGCGTGCCATCCGCGACTGTTTGAGCCGCTGCGCCGCATCCCACAGCGACGGTGAAAAGGCAAGCTCCGGAGTCACGGCCTGCTCGTAGGCATTGCCGCGCACCGGCGGCTCGGGCTCGAGCCCATGCTCGATCCCGTGCAGGCCCGCGGCGAGTGCCGCCGCGAGCGCCAGGTGAGGATTGGCGTCGGCCGCGGCAAGCCTCACTTCCATGCGTTGGGAGCTCGGGCTGCCGGGCACGAAGCGCAGCGCACAGGTGCGGTTCTCCACGCCCCAGGTCGACACGGTGGGCGCCCAGAATCCCGGGATCAGCCGCCGATAGGAATTGACCGTCGGCGCGATCATCGCGAGGAGCTCCGGCAGCAGCCGCTGCTGGCCGGCGAGGAAGTGGCGCATCGTCGCGCTCATCGCGTGCGGCTCCTTCGGATCGTGGAACACCGACTGGCCTTCCGGCCCGCGCAGCGAGAGATGGATGTGGCCGCTCTGGCCCGGCCAGTCGCGCGACCACTTGGCCATGAAGGTCGCCATCTTGCCGTGCTGCTGGCACCAGACCTTGGTGAAGGTCTTGAAGAGGCCCGCCTTGTCGGCCGCGGCCTGCGCCGCATCGACGCAGAGCGCAGCCTCGAGTACGCCGGCGCCCGTTTCCTCGTGCAGCCCTTCGATCGGAAAATCCATCTGCTGCGCGAGCGCGAGCAGCCCGCGATACAGCTCGCTCTGCGCGCTGTTGCGCAGGACCGAGTAGCCGAAGTAGCCCGGAGTGACGGGCACGAGATTGCGGTAGTGCTTCTCACGCACCGACGCCGGAGTCTCCTCGAAAACGAAGAACTCGTATTCGAGGCCGGCGAACGCCTGGAAGCCCATGCGGCGGGCGCGCTCGATCACCCGTCGCAGTGTGCCTCGCGGGCAAATGGCGTCGGCGGGCGGCGCGAACTCGCAGAGAAAGAAGTGAGTGCCGGGCTCGAAGGGCAGCTCGCGGCAGCTCTCCGGCAGGATTCGCACGTGCGCGTCCGGGTAACCCGTGTGCCAGCCTGTGAAGGTGACGTTGTCGTAGAGCTGATCGCTGGAATCCCATCCCAGTACGACGTCGCAGAACCCGAGCCCCTTCTCCAGCCCGGAGAAGAACTTGTCCCGCGAGAGATACTTGCCTCGCAGAATGCCGTCGAGATCGAACACGCCGATCTTGACGTGACTTGCGCCGCTCGCTTCGATCAGCGCGCGCGCCTGGGCAGCCGTTCTCACTTCGCGGGATTGCATGTCGTCTCCTCGACTTCGCGCAGACTGGCGGCGGCACCCGCATGGAGGAAGGTCACATCGCTCCCCAGCGTCACGAAACCGTGGCCGAGCGCGAAGAGCCGCGGCGCGGAAAATCCCGGGAATGCCGTGGAGCCCGCCGATTTCCCGCGGTGGGCACAGGCGCGGGCGATCTGATCGGCGGCATCCGTGATGCGCGGGTCGGCAAAATCGCCCATGCAGCCCAGACTCGCACTGAGATCGAGCGGCCCGAGGAAGAGCATGTCGATCCCGTCGACAGCGGCGATGTCCGCCGCGGCATTCAATCCCCGCTCGCTCTCGATCATGGCAATGATCAGCAGCTCCGCTGAGTAATGGCGCAGATACTCGACTGAATTCCTGCCCCAGTCCGCCGCACGTGCCACCGTGTGATGTGCGCCGCGCCTGCCGTCTGGAGGATAGCGGCAAGCGGCGACGATTGCGCGCGCCTCCTCGGCGCTCTCGACCGTCGGGACGAAGATACCTTCCGCGCCGGAATCCAGTGCGAGCTTGATCGTACGGGACTCGCCATCGGGGACGCGGACCAGCATCGTCGCGGGGCCCGCGGCTGCGACGGCCCGCATCTGCGCGATGGTCGTCTCGGGGCCATGGGCCGTGTGCTCCTGGTCGATGACCAGCGCATCGAATCCCTGGGTGCCGAGAATCTCGCCGGCCGCGGGACTGCCCGAGAAAAGCCAGGCACCGGTGCAGCGGACGCCCGCGAGCAGCGCACTCTTCAAATGATTTCGGCGGAACACCAGTCCTCCCGAGAGGCCGCTTCACTTGCCACGTCAGGGCGCATCTGTATAGTAGCCAAAATAGTGTCCAAAAGGATAGTCTGAAACGCCCATGGAAACCGGACCGACTGAAGTCAGCGATATTCGGGTGGCCGGACATCGCCTGCGGGTGTACCGCTACGGGCCGGCGATCTCGGCGCGCAGCGAGGTCGTGCTGCTCGTCAACGGCGGGCCGGGATTGCCGAGCGAGTACCTGCGCGCGCCACATGCGCGGCTCGCGGCCCTCGGCTTCACGCTGATCGCGTACGACCAACTCGGCTGCGGCGCTTCCGACAGGCCGACGGATGCCTCGCTCTGGACCCTCGGCCGCTATGTCGAGGAGCTGGCACAGCTCTGTGTGGCATTGCGTCTGCCGCCGGTGCAGCTCCTCGGTCACTCCTGGGGCACCTGGCTCGGCACGGAGTTCTGCCTTCTCTTTCCGCGCCATGTGAAGAGCTATGTGGCCGCCGACGGCGCAGTCGACGTGCCGCATCTCGTCTCAGAGTTGCACCGTCTGCGTGCGGCGCTGGGAATGGAGACCGTCGCCATGATGGTCAGACGGGAAGCGCAAGGCACGACGGACCATCCCGAGTATCAGGCTGCGATCACCCTCCTCAACCATCGGCATGTCTGCCGCTGTGAGAAGTGGCCCGAGCCCCTGCAGCGCTCGCTGGCGGACTGGAACATGGGACCGTACATAACCCTGCAGGGTCCCAACGAGTTCACCTACACGGGCAACATGCGGCAGTGGAACCGCATCCCCAGCCTGCGCCAGCTGCGCGTCCCGTGCCTCGTACTCGCCGGAGAGTTCGACGAGCTGACACCCGCCTGCTCGCGGCGCATTCACGATGCGCTCCCCGACTCACGGCTGGTCATCTTGGAAAACTGCTCGCACATGCCCTTTTACGAGGACCCGGATGCGTACTTCACCGTGCTGGAGCAATTCCTGAAATCCCAGGCGCGTGACTTGCTTTAATTCGCTACGAATATTGGCTACTATCCCTGCATGAAGTCGGTACCCGCGGGATCTGGCGGCGAAAGCAGCTTTGCGGAGCGGCTGCAGGCCGATCTCCTCGACGGCAAGTATCGTCCCGGCGAATGGCTGAAGCAGGTGGACCTGGAGTCCAGCTATGGGGTGAACCGCTTCGAGGTGCGGATCGCGCTCTCGGAGCTCGCGGCGCGACACCTGCTCGATCACTCACCGAACCGCGGCTACCGCGTCGCCAATCCCAACAGCCGCGAGCGTGAGGAGCTCTACGAAGTCCGTACCTTCCTCGAGACGGCGGCCGCCAGAACTGCCGCGGTGCGCGCCACCGCGGCGGACCTCGAGCAGTTCGAAGAGCTGGTGCGCGAATTCGACCGCGAGGTGCAGCTCGGTAATCTTTCGGGCCTGGTGCAACTCAACGGCAAGCTGCACGACGCGATGTACGCGATGTGCGGCAACAATCTGCTCTTCACGCAGATCCGTGAGCTGCGTGCGCGCGGTATTCCGGGCCGCTCCGGCACCTGGGACACCTTGGCTGGCGTCAAGGCGAGCAACGAGGATCATCTTTCCATGCTGGAGACTCTGAAGCGGCGCGACGCCGATGGCCTCGCCCACATCGTCTACCGCCACCTCAACCGGTGGCGCGAATTCTCCAAGCCCTTGCCGGAATGACCTGACGCAGTGGGACCCAACGGCAGCGCGGCAACGGGCCTCGGCTTCTACGAGACCGGAGCGACACCCCTCTTCGCCTGCCAGGCCGATCAGCGCTTCAGCTATTGTCTGTACGTTCCGCAGAGCTACCGGCCGGAAGGCGCGCCGCTGAAGCTGCTGGTGCTGGTGCACGGCACGGGGCGCAATCCGTTCGCCTACCGGGATGCGGCCCGCGACTTCGCCGATGCGCATCACTGTCTCGTCCTCTGCCCGCTCTTTCCCTGCGGGATTCCGCAGCCGCGGGGCACGGAAAACTACAAGTTCCTGAGCTTCAAGGGCATTCGCTTCGATCTGTTGCTGCTCGCCATGATCGGCGAAGTCGCCGCGATCTACCGGCTCGACGCCGAGCGCTTCTGTCTGTTCGGGTTCTCGGGCGGCGCTCACTTCGCGCACCGCTTCTTCTACGTGCACCCGGAGCGGCTGGCGGCAGTCGCAGTGGACGCGCCCGGGGTGGTCACGCTGCTCGACTTCGAGCGCGACTGGTGGTGTGGGGTGCGCAACTTCCGCAGCATCTTCGCCAAGGAGTTGAATCTCGAAGCGATGCGGGCGGTTGCAGTGCAGACGATCGTCGGCGGCGAAGACACCGCGACGTGGGAGATCGCCGTGCAGCCGGGATGGCCGTTCTGGATGGAGGGCATCACGGCGTCTGGGTCGACTCGGGTGGAACGGCTCGCCGCTTTGCGTGACAGTTGGCAGAGCGCGGGCATCGGCGTGGAGCATCTGATCGTGCCTGGAGCGGGTCACGAGTTGCTTCTCTCGCCGGCGCTCGAGTTCTTCGGCAGGGGTATGCGCGCGGCGCGGGGCTGAAGGCGGCCCCGTGGGCCGGGCGTGTCAGCGGCGGCGGCGCGGGCTTCCCGGCCGCTCAGCGGCAGCGACTCTTATCGCAGAGCGATGATCTGCCGGCGCAGGAACGGTACCGCGGCGGCCGCGAGCGGCTCGAAGTCATGTCCGGTACCGGGCACTTCGCGGTGCGACACGCTGATCCCGTACGCCTGATAGTTGGTTCGCAGCGTCCGCAGGCGCTCGATCCGGTTCCCTCCGGCATGGTCGTAGAGCTCCCGGCCGGCGCCGCCCACGTGAGGCTTGGCGTCCTCGGAGCCGACGAGCAACTGCACGGCGACGCGTTGCACCTGCGGCAGATCGAGATCGTTGCCGCACAGCGCGCCCAGGCCTTGGGTTCCGACCCACGCCGGACGAGCCGGATCGATCAGCGTCACCATGCCCGGGGCGGCGATGCTCACGGCGTGCAGCCGCGTGGGATGCACGTAGAGAAAGCGGTGCGCGAATTGCGCGCCGCCGGAAAAGCCGAAGAGAAAGAATCGCTCGCGCGCACAGGCCAGGCGCTCCCCGGCCACCTCCACCAGGTCGAGCAACACGCGATCGTATTCGGCGTGACTCGAGCGCAGGAACTTGAATCCGTTCGGGTCCGGGTTGGCCGCGCCGGCCGGGGCGAAGAGCGGTGCCAGCACCACGCATCCCGTCTCCTCCGCCAGCGCGGCGAAGTACCGGCACGTCACTTCGTGCCGGAAGTCGCTGCCATGGACGACCACCAGGGTCTGCAGCGACCGCGCGGCGGTGCGGGGAATGTGGGCGAGATACCCGAAGCGGGGGTCGAGCCGGCTCCAACCGGCGGTCAGAGGCTGACAAGAGCCCTCCGGGCCGGCGGGCGGCGGTTGTTCTTCCATATTTTCTCCAAAATAGTCGCCATTTTCTACGCCGAACTGGACGGGAAAGCAAGCGGACGCAGGATCAGACTGAGCCTTATGGCTTGTATTTAAGGCTCTAGGGGCCCGAAGTGCTCTTTTGAACCTAACTGACCCGCCGATAGCGGCTTGACATGTGCGCCAGAATTGGCTACTTCTTAGCTTTCCAGCCAACCAGCCCGGGGAAGTCCACGACCATGTCACGCACCATCACCCGCCGGCAGGCCTGTCTGACCATTCCCGCCGCCGCCGCCTTCGCGCTCGATGCGGCGCCGCCGGCGCGGTCCGCTGGAACGCGGCTCGCGGCCGACATCGCGGCCTCCAGGAAGGAGTCGCACCTCGAGATCTACTCGAACGTCGGCACCCTCAACTGGGAAATCATCGTCAAGGCGTTCAACCGGAAGTACCCGTGGATCAGGGTCGAGGCGCTGGACATCGGCCCGGAGGAAGCTTTCGAGCGCTACTACGCGGAGAGCGCATCCGGTCATCACAGCGCCGATGTCATTGTGGCGGCCTCCCCGACGAGCTGGCTGCGCTTCATCGGCAAAGGTGAGCTCATGCCCGTCGAGTCAGCCGAAGGGGCGTCGCTGCCGGCGTGGAGCAAGCCGTTCCCCGGGCTGTACACCTTCTCGACGGATCCGCTGATCCTCGTCTACAACAAGATGATGCTGCCGCCGAATGAGCAGCCGCAGTCACTCGCGCGGCTTGCACAGTTGGTGACGAGCGACCCGGGCCGCTTCCGCGACCGGATCACGACCTACGACGCCACGTCCCATCCGTTTGCGCTCGCCGCGCATTGGACCTACGCGCACCTGCGCGGCTGGAGCCTGCTCGACGTGTTGGGTCCGGCGACCCGTCCGGAAAGCGCCAGCGGCTCGATGGTGGAGAAGATCACCACGGGCGAGTATTCGGCCGGCTACTTCGTGTCCGGTACCTCGACGTTCGTCCGTACGCTGCAGACCGCCGCGCGCGACAAATTGCTGGGCTGGAGCCTGATGAAAGACGGCACACTGATCTTCGCCCGCGGCATAGGGATCCCGAAGCGAGCCGTGAGCACCGCCTCCGCGCGGCTCTTCCTCGAATATGCGCTCTCGCACGAAGGTCAGGTCACCATCGGGCAGGGGGGCCTCACCCCGTATCGACCCGACGTCAAGACCAGCGAGGTGCCTTATCTTACGTACGACAGCATTGCCGCCCAGATCGGCGAGAAGAACGTGATGCCCATTCTCTATGACCGTGCGTTGGTGACAGAGGAGAGCGCGTTCCTCGCTCGCTGGAAGAAGGTCTACGGGATGTGAGCGCGATTGCCGGCGCCTCCGGCCGCAAATCCGCCTCGCCGGCGCGCGGGGCGACTCTGCTTCTCTCGCGCGATCGGCTGATCCAGTTCTCCCTCGCGGCGATCGTCGTGCTCCTGATCGCGACGGCGCTGGTGCCCGTGCTCTATCAGTCCGTGCTGGCCGCTCCCATCTACGATCTGACGCGGCACTTCACGCTGTCCAATTACCTGCGTTTCGCCAGATCGCAGCAGCTCCACCAGGCGATCGCCAACTCCTTCGTCCTCGCGATCATCTCGACGCTGGTGGGAACGGCCATCGGGGCGCTGTTCGCCGTGACCGTCGCCCGCACCAACATGCCGGGCCGCAGGATCGCCTCCGGTGCGATGCTGCTGCCGCTCTACGTGTCGCATCTGATCCTCTCCGTGGGCTGGTTCATCATGTACGGGCCGGCGGGATACGTCACCGAGCTGACGCGCAACGCGGTGGGATTCGTGCCCTGGAATCTCTACTCCCTCGTCGGCATGTCGGTGCTTGCGGGTATCTCGTCGGCGCCGCTGACTTTCATCCTCTGCATCGGATCTCTGCGTCTTCTGGATCCTTCTATGGAGGACGCCGCACGGTCCGTCGGCGCAAGCCCGCTGCGCATCCTCTGGTCGGTGACCTTGCCGATCATCCGGCCGGCGCTCGTCTACAGCGTGATGCTCAACTTCATCGGCGGCCTGGAGATGCTGTCCATCCCGCTGATTTTTGGCCGCCCCGCGCGCCTGAACTTCTTCACCAGTCTCCTGTATTCGTTCGCCGGCGCGGCCACGGTGCCCGATTACGGTCTGATCGGCGCGGGGGTCGCCTTCTTTCTGCTCATCATCACGATATTCGTCGTCATTCAGGGCAGGCTGCTGCGCAAGGCGGCGCGCTTCACGGCGATTCGCGGCAAGGCGAGCCGGCCCAAGCCGTTCGACCTCGGCCGCTGGCGCATTCCTGTGGCGGCCGCCGTGTACCTGGGGCTCCTGCTCGCTTTCGGCCTGCCGCTCGTCGGGCTGATCCTGCGGGCCTTCGTCCAGTTCCTGACACCGCTCATGTCTCCCTGGCAACTGCTGACCTGGGACAACTTCACGATGATCTTCTCGAGCCCCACCTACGTGCGCTCGATCCGTAACAGCATCGTGATCGCGGGCTTCGGCGGCGCCCTCGCCACCGTGTTGATCGCGCTGGTCACGGTGGTGATCCACCGCTCGGATTTCCCCTTCCGGCGGCAGCTCGAGTTCATCGCGCTCTATCCCCGGGCCATCCCCGGCATCATCGCGGGCCTCGGGGTGCTGTGGGCGGTGCTGTGGATACCGTTTCTCGCGCCGCTGCACGGCACGATCTGGATTCTCATCATCGCCTTCACCATGCTCGATCTGCCGGTCGGTTACGGCGCCCTCTCTCCCGTCTTGCTGCAGATCGATGCGGACCTCGATCGCAGCGCGCGCTCGATGGGCGCGGACTGGTGGACCACCTGCCGGCGGATCGTGCTGCCGATCGCGAAGACGGGCCTGTTCTCGGCCTACGTGCTCCTCTTCCTCGCCTTCTTCAAGGAGTACGCCGCAGCCACGTTCCTCTACGCCCACGGCAGTGAGATCATCGGCATCTCGATGCTCGAGTTCTGGGGCATCGGCGAGGTCGGCCCGGCCGCGGCGCTCGGGGTCATCCAGTTCGCGGTGACCTGTGTGTTCATCCTCGCCGCCCAGAAATGGCTCGGAGTCAAGCTGCATGCCTAGGCTCTCCGTCCAAGGCCTGACCAAACAGTTCGGTGCGGTCCGCGCGCTCGATGGGGTCTCCTTCGATGTCGCGGACGGGGAGCTGGTCACGCTCCTCGGCCCCAGTGGCTGCGGCAAATCGACCACGCTCTTCGCCATCGCCGGCCTCGACCGCCCGACGGGCGGCCGCATCCTGCTCGGCGACCGGGTGCTCTTCGATGGCGAGGCGGGCGTCGCCGTCGCCCCGGAGGCGCGCAACTGCGGCCTGGTCTTCCAGTCGTACGCGCTCTGGCCGCACATGACGGTGCGCGAGAACGTGACCTTTCCGCTGAAGATCCGTGGATCGCGCGCACGTGCGGCGACCGTCGAAGTGGACAAGGTCCTGGAGCTCGTGGAGATGCTTCCCTTCGCAGAGCGGCATCCGCATGAGCTCTCGGGCGGCCAACAGCAGCGCGTCGCTCTGGCGCGCACCCTCGTCTATCAGCCTGCCCTGCTGCTGCTCGATGAGCCGCTCTCCAACCTGGACGCGAAGCTGCGCGAGCGCACACGCGGCTGGCTGAAGGAGCTGCAGTCACGGCTGCGCGTGACCACGATCTTCGTGACGCACGATCAGACGGAGGCGTTGTCGCTGAGCGACCGCATCATCGTGCTCGACGGCGGGCGGATCATGCAGATCGGCACGCCACAGGAGATCTACCGGGCCCCGGCAACGCCGTTCATCGCCGATTTCATCGGCGGCACCAACTTTCTCGCGGGCACGGTCACGGCGCTGGCGGACGGTCAGGCACTCGTGGCGCTGCCCGACGGTCAGATGCTCTCGGTCACAGCCGCAACGGCCCTGGCGCCTGGCCAGCAGGTCACCGTGTCGATCCGGCCGCAGTCGGTTCACCTGGTGCGCGGCGTGGCAGCGGACGCTGTTGCGTCGGCAGGACGCAATGCCAACCTGTTGCACGGACGGATCGTGCAACGGGAATTTCTCGGGCCGTGCTATCAGTATTCGGTCTCGATCGCCGACCGGCTGGTGCGGTTCGAGACGGCGGAGGATCTGGCGAGCAACGATGCGACGCTGGCCGTGCAGGCCGAGTCGTGCACCGTGTTTGCATTCGAGGTGGGCCCATGAGCCGAGTCGCCTGCGTACAGATCCGCGCGGGAGCCGATGTCGCGGCGAATCTCGCCCGGACGGAAGCGCTGATCCGGGAGGCATATGCCCGAGGCGCCCAACTGATCACCCTGCCCGAGGTGGTGGACTTTCGCGACGAAGGGGTCGAGCCCTATCGCCGCTACGCCCGGCCGCTCGCGCAGCACACCGCGGCGCAGCGCCTTGCGAGCCTCGCCGCGGAGCTGCGGGTCTTCCTCCTCGCCGGCTCGCTCACCATCCGGGCGGAGAACGGCATGCTGGCCAACCGCAGCCTCCTCTTCGACCCCCACGGCACGATCATCGCTCAGTACGACAAGATCCATCTTTTCGATACGGGGGTGATCGGGACCGACGCTTCGAAGGAATCCGACATCTTCGTGCCGGGCAGCCGCGCAGTGCTCGCGCCGACCGCCGCCGGCCGGCTCGGATTCTCGATCTGTTACGACCTGCGCTTTCCTCACCTCTATCGCGACCTCGCCAAGGCGGGCGCGCAGCTCCTCGCCGTTCCCTCCAACTTCCTCGAGACCACGGGGCGGGCGCACTGGCACGTGCTCCTGCGGACGCGGGCAATCGAGAACGGGTGTTACGTGCTCGCGCCGGCACAATGCGGCGAGTCGCGGCCGGGGAAGCGCAGCTTCGGACACTCGCTGATCGTCGACCCCTGGGGGGAGGTGCTGGCAGATGCCGGACCAGACGAGGAGCGCATCATCACCGCTGACGTCGATGAGGGACGCATCGCGGAGGTGCGGGACAGAATTCGCAGCCTTCAACATGACCGGCCGTTCGTCTCGGCCGCTCGCGACGCGTGAACGAGGTCAGACAGTGAAAATGAGATTCCTGGGCGTCTTTCTCACTCTCCTTGGCACATCGTGGGTCCTGCCTGCGCTCGCGGCCAGCCACCTGGCCGTGCTCGACCAGATCGATGGCCCCCGCGGCGCCTGGAATTTCGCGTCCATCGATCCGGCCAACCGGCGTCTGTACGTGGGACGGACCGATGGGCTGCTCGCCGTCGACCTCGACAGCCGCAAAGTCACGCCACTGCCGCTCGGCGGTCGGCGCGTACAAATGGTCGCGCCCGTCCCCGGAAGCGATCTCGTGGTGGCGACTCTCGACGAAACGAACCAGGCGGCGCTGGTGAACGGTCGCAGCGGCGCCGTCGTGACGGAGCTACCGGCGGGACGCGGTCCTGAGATCGCCACGTTCGATCCGTCGAGCGGCCTCGTGGCCGTCATGGCTGCCAGTGAGGAGATCATCCTGATCGATCCTGTCAGGAAGGCGGTCGCCGGCAAGATTGCGATGGGCGCGCTCCTGGAAAGCTTCGCGGCGGACGGTCACGGCCGCCTCTATGTCAATATGGAGGACAAACACGCCATCGGCGTGGTGGACGTGTCTGCCCGCAAGCTCATCAAGAGCTGGCCGCTTGGCGATTGCGACGACCCGACGGGGCTCGGGTATGAGCCGAAGAGACACTGGTTGATTTCAGCGTGCGGCAATCACGTGGCCAAGGTGGTCAGTACTGCGACGGGCGCTGTCGTTGCGACCCTCCGCATCGGCGTCGCGCCCGATGCAGTGATGGTTGACGCGCAACGCCACCTGGCATTCATTCCATGCAGCGAGGGGCACCTCACGGTGATCGGCCTCTCGGGAGCAAAACCTCGAGTCGTCGCCTCCGTGGTCACGGCGCAAGGCGCCACGACGGGAGCGCTCGATCCCAGGACGGGCCGCGTCTATCTGCCGGTCGGCCGCGCGCCGTCCACGAGCTTCGGCGGCCGTGCGATACCCGGGTTCGCCGTGTTGGTCGTCGGCCGGCGCTGAGGCAGGCTCAGCCGCGTGTCCGGGCGGAGGCCGCCGGTCCGACCCGCAGGGTCAGCCAGTTGTAGATCTCGCGGCGATGCATGTCGGCATCGAGCACCGTGGCGTCCACACGGTGTTTGGCCGCGAGGTCGCTGCGGTCGGGATCCCTGCCGAGCTCACTCAGCTCGCTGACCGTCTCATCGCGCGCGGCCGCTGAGGAGAATGTTCCGTCATCGAGCAGGCGATCGCCGTAACGGCGCATGACGATTGCGATCTCGGTGAGATCGTACTCCGGATGATATTGCGTCCCCCAGAAGCCGCCGCCCAACGCGATCTCCGCCGCCTGCACCGGTGAATGCGAGTTGGCGGCGAGGACGCGCATGGCCGCCGGCCGGGTGACGACCTCGTCGGCGTGTATCGCGATGGCATCGAAGCGCGCCGGCTTGCCGGCGAACATCGGGTGAGCGCGTCCGTCATCGGTCAGCTCGATGTCGCGCGCGATGCCCATCTCACGGCCTTTGCGCGCCGGCGCCACCTCGCCTCCCGCGGCAATTGCCGTGACCTGCAGGCCCCAACAACTGCCGAAGATCGGCGTGTAGGTCCCGAGGACCTGCCGCGCCAGCTCGACCTGCGCGCGGACCTCCGGGATGGGCCGATACGCGTTGAGCGCGGAGCCGGTCCAGACGAGGCCGTCGTAGTCGGCAACCGCCGAGTGGAGCCGCCTCGGGTTGTCCGCTGGGTGGATGATGTCGGTGGTCACTTCACGGGAGAGCTTGCGCAGTACCGCGGCGTAGAAGTCACCCGTCGCGGCTCCCCCGCAGGCGATGTGCCGCTCGTTGGTATCTCGCGTGTTGCCGTCAACGATGAGGATGCGTAGCACGGCCGCCTCAGGCGTAGAGACGCCGGATCAGGGAATACGTGGCGCGCAAGCCGGCCACATTGGCGCCTTCCGGCCGCAACCCGGTCGCCGGGGCGCTCCAGCTGTCGAAGTCGAAGTGGATCCAGCGCCGTGCCCCGGCCGCGAAGGGGGCCAGGAAGAGGGCCGCGGCGATCGCCGCGATGGGTGTTCCTTCGCTCTCTCGGTTCGCCAGATCCGCCATGGGACTCCTCAATCGATCGGCGTAGCCCTGCCACAGGGGCAGTCGCCAGACCGGGTCGTGGATCTCGGCCGCCACCCGGGACAGCGTCTGTGCCAGATTATCATCCTCCGTGAAGAACCCCGCCAGCGCCGGCCCGAGCCCGGTATCCGTCAGGGTCGCGAAATCGACCAGCAGATCGGGCTCATCCTCGCTGGCCGCGCTCAGCGCATCGGCGAGCAGGACACGCCCTTCATAGTCCGTGTGCACCATCTCGATGGTGAGGCCCTTGCGCGTGCGGATCACATCGCCGGGCAGCGCAGAAGAGCCGGAGGGCAGGTTGTCCGCCGCCGGGAGCAGCAGCCGCAGACGGATGGGCACCTCCGCCTTGATGAGAAGGCGTGCCAGTGCCAGCGCTTGCGCGGCCCCCGCCATGTCGGTCTTCATGTGGGCCATGTCACGGAAGCTCTTGACGTTGACGCCGCCGGCGTCGAAACAAACGCCCTTGCCCACGAGCGTGACTCTCGGCGCGTCGGCCGGTCCCCACGTCGCATCGAGCAGCGCCGGCGGCCGGGCGGAGCCCTTGCCGACGTGGAACAGACCCGGATAGCCGAGAGCGCGCAGCTCGGCACCCCGGTAAGAGAGGCAGGCCGCGCCGAGACGGGTGAGCTGCTCGTACCCCAAGGCGACCAGGCTCCCGGGCGAAAGATCGCAGGCCGGGCTCTCGGCCCACTGGCGCGCATCGATCTCCGCCTCGATCATCCAGGCGAGGTCTTCGGTAGACCCCGTAGTCGGCCATACCAGGCTGGGACGGACGCCGGATCGGCCGCGAGCGCCCATTGCCCATCCCAACGCCATCGCCTCGCCGACCGCGCGCGCAGGGGGTGGATTGACGGCATAGAGGGCCGGGGGCAGACGCGCCACCGCGCTTCCGTAAGCGAATGGATCAGCCGGGTCATGCACGCCGAGGCCGATGACTGCCCCGGCCAGGCTCCCGTCCGCTGCCGGCAGGAGGGCCACCTGACCGGCAGCGGCCTCGAAGCCGCAGGCCCGCAGCCACCGCTGTCGCTCCCGAGGCTGGGCGGCGAGCCACGGCTCCCAGGCCGGCTCGGTCCGCGGCGACAGGACGAAGAGATCGACGCTGTCGCCGGCAGGCGGCGCCAACGCCCAGGGGCTCGGATCGAGCACTGACCCTGACCCTGGGCGGCCCGCTGGAAACCGTCAGTAGCTGACGCCGTAGCGGATATTCAGCATGGCGCCGGGTCCGCGGATGTAATTGGCGTTGGTGTTGTACCCCTGAGAGAACGCCGTGAAGTACAACTTGTTGAACGCGTTGCTGACGCTCACCGTGATATCGCCCGGTATCGTGGCGCTGTGGATGTTCGACAGATCGAACCGGGCGGAAATGTCGGTGAGCACGAAAGAGTGATACTGGCCCTCATAGAAAACGTTGGGCGCCGCGCCGGGGAAGGCGTTGCGGGATCCGGAGTACAGGGTTTGAACCCTGAGATACGAGCCGGGCGCGAACGCGTACTGCAGATGGGCGTTGATCGTCCAGGGCGGGATATAACGATCCTGCAACGGGTACCAGACCCCCTTGGTCTGCTCCTTGCCGTTCATCCATGCATAACTCAAGCCCGCTTCCCACCTGTCAGTCCAGTGATAGAGCGATTCGAGCTCCACGCCCCATACCCTGTCGGGGGTGAACGAGGAGGCCGGATCCTGCGGGAATGCGGGATTGTACGAATACGCGATCGCATCGCTCGACTTGTTGTAGAAGCCGGTGACCGAGGCGGTCACCCCGTTGCCATGCCAGCGCAGGCCGCCCTCGAAGCTGTCGACGACGTTCGGCGGCGGCTTGTCGACGGTCAGGTCGATGTCGACCGGCCAGGAGCGGAAAGTCTGGCTGGTCTGCTGGATGTTGAAGCCCTGCGAGTAGCCGCCGAAGAGATCGAGCGATTTGGTCAGGTTGAAGACGAAGCCCGCGTTGACCGGCGTCGCATCGTAGGGCAGCTTGCCGCCGGTGACGGTGACCAGCGTGAAGAGCGAGAAGAAGTTGCTGACCTCGAGCGAGTCGTGCTCCCGGCGCACGCCCACGGTCAGGGTCAGAGGGTCGATCGGCTTGAATTGCAGCTGAGCGAAGCCCGCGATGCTGGAGAGCGTTTGCGGGATGCCGAAGTTGCGGCCATCGACCGTCGGCGCCGTCGTGTGGTCGTGCATGTAGTCGACTCCCCACAGCAGCGTTGCGTCGAACGGCAGTAACGTCAGCTTGGTATTGAAATCGGCCCGCGCGCCGTACTTGTGGGTGTCGTTCTCCGTCTGGGCGTTCTGATCCGGACCGGGAGGCAGGAGGGTGAAGCGCTTCGCCGTGTATTGGAAGATGCTGAACGACTTGTAGTAATAGGTCTGAACGCGCAGCGACGTCGATGAGCCGAAGAGCGACGACTTGGCGTAAACGAGATTCGCCAGCGTCTCGTCGTTGAGCTGCGGCACTTCGCCCGGCGCCGCCGGCTGTCGTATGGCCTGCGCGGCCTGGCCGGTGAGGATGTTGCCGTTGATCTCGCCGAAGCGGTCCCAGCTCTCCTCCTTGTCATAGTAGAACGAGCCCTCCAGGCGCTGATCGCCGCCGAAGTTGTAGCCGCCCTTGGCGAAGGCCGAGGCGGTCTGAGAGTTCTCGATCGCGGCACCCACGGGCGGCGGCAGCCGATCGCCGTTGGCATCGTAGAGCGAGCGGATGCTGGTGAAAGTGGCGCCGGCGCGGTAGTCGAAGTCGTTGAGCGTACCCGCCGCGCTCTGGCTGAAATAGGGAATCAGCGAATCGGCACTGGGATTCGCGAGCGAGACGCCCGTCCCCACTTCGGTGCGGAAATTCGCCGGGCCCTGCTCGCCGCCCTTGGTGAGGAAGTTGATGAAGCCGGCGCCCTCGCTCTGTCCGTAGAGCGCGGACGATCCGCGGATGACTTCCACTTCGGAGATGTCCTCGGCGCTGATCATCGACAGCTCACGGCCCGTGTCATTGAGCGTGGAGGTGACCGGCACGCCGTCGATCAGGATGACGGGCTTGCGGCCCCGCAGCGACAGGAGTGTCTCGCCGGTGCTGTAGGAGCTCTGCGAAAGGCCCGGCACGGTATTCGCGAGCATCGTCTGCACGTCAGTCGTGATCGCCATCTGCTGCTCGAGCTGACGGGTGTTCACGACCTGTACCGACTGCGGCATGGTCGCGAGAGAGGTCGGCAGACGCGACCCGCGCACGAGAATTTCGGCGAGGGGTTCGCTCGCTGCGGAATCAGTGGACGCGGAGTCGGCGGGCGCAGCAGCGCCGGGCACGGCATCGCCGGGCGCAGCAGCGCCGGGCACGGCATCGCCGGGCGCGGCATCGCCGGGCGCGGCATCGCTTGGCGCGGCATCGCTTGGCGCGGCATGGCTCGGTTGCGTAGCGGGCGTCTGCGCCTCGGGCGCCGCACTCACGTCACTGGACTGCGTGTCGGCTGCGAAAGCCGGCAGGGCTGTCAGAAGTGCCGCGCTCACCGCGGCCGAGAGCTTCAATGAGGCGCCGAGCCGCGGGCTGATGACGTTCTTCATGGTATCCCCCGATTGACCACCGCAATATAGTAGCCAATTTATAATCCAAATCAAGCTGCCTATTTCCACCCCCGATTGCTTCTGGGCGCAGAAGTGCCATGCTGGGCCGATGATCGGGGCCGCCCCGCTCCCGTGCGCTGCGAAGTGGCGCTACCCCGCTGATTTATTGAGCGATATCTGCGGTTAGCGATCCCAGGATGGGGAATGTGGGCGCCGGCTTTGCAAGCTGCGGCGCCGCCCCCGGGAGGTGCACGTTCTTGTTTGAGGCGCCTATATTGGCTACTATTTTTGTCTCGATCCCTCTCAAGGACCTCCGCCAATGAGCACCAAAGAGCCTGGGTACAGCACGGCAGCGGTATGGGCCGCCGAGAAGGGCCCGTTTCCATTCGATGCGGCAGTCATGCCGATCGTCAGCGCGGCGACCTTCGCGTATCCGGAGCTCTCGGCCTGGCAGGCGGTGGCGACCGGCAAGGCTGCCGGCCACATCTATTCGCGCAATACCAATCCCACCGTCGCCGTCCTCGAGGCGAAGATGGCGGCGCTCGATCGCACCGAGGCTGCCACCGCCTTCGCGACCGGCATGGCCGCGATCAGCAGCACCCTCTTCGCCCTGCTATCCGCCGGCAGCCGGGTCGTGAGTGTCAAAGACACCTACGGCGGCACCAACGCTCTCTTCGAAAGCTTCCTGCCGCGCTTCCACATCGGCGTGACGCTCTGCGACACCGATGATCGCGCCGCGATCGAAGCGGCGATCGCCAAAGGCTGCGACCTCGTGTATCTGGAGACGCCGACCAATCCAACGCTCAAGGTGGTCGACATCGCGCGGCTGAGTGAGGCCGCGCACGAGGCCGGTGCCGTGGTGGCCGTGGACAACACGTTCTCCACTCCTGTGAACCAGAGTCCCGCCGCGCTCGGCGCCGATCTGGTCATCCACAGCGCGACGAAATTTCTCGCGGGTCATTCGGATGTCCTCGGCGGCCTCGTCTCGGGCCGTGCGGACCTGGTCCGGCGCATTCACCAGTTTCGGGAGATCGCCGGCGCCAGCTTGCATGCCGATGCCGCCTACTCCATCCTGCGCGGCATGAAGACGCTGGCTCTACGGATGGCGCGGCACAACGCCAACGCGCAGGCCGTCGCCGAGCATCTGGCCGCCCATCCCAAGGTGGAGCGGGTGCTCTATCCCGGGCTGCGGACCCATGCGGGGCACGAGGTCGCGCGGCGGCAGATGCGAGGCTTCGGCGGCGTACTGTCGTTCATGCCGCGCGGCGGGTTCGAGGCCGTTACCGAGGTGTTGAATCGGCTGGAGCTGGCCCAGCGCGCCGCCCACCTCGGCGGCGTCGCCACGGCCGCCGGGCCGCCGCAGACCACGAGCCACGTGGAGCTGACACCCGCGGAACGTGCGCGCGCCGGTATCCCGGAGAATCTGATCCGCTATTCCGCCGGCATCGAGGATGCGGTGGATCTCATCGCGGACCTCGATCGCGCGCTGGCGGAGCTCTGAGTCACAAGCGACGGGCACGCGAATGGACAACGACTTCAGCGTAATGTCCGTCGCACACCTGGTCGAGGGCTTCCGCTCGCGTGCGTTCTCCCCGGTCGACGTGGCAACCGCCATGCTCGATCGCATCCAGCGCTTCAATCCCCAACTGAACGCCTTCACGTCCGTGGATGCCGAGGGGGCGCTGGTCTCGGCACGCCGGTCACAAGAGCGCTGGCAACACGGCCAGCCGCTCGGCGCGCTGGATGGCATCCCCGTCACAATAAAGGAACTGTTGGCGGCGCAGGGCTGGCCGTTGCGGCGCTGCTCGCGAGCAACACCCGGGAATGCGGCAGCCGACTATGACGCACCCTGCGTCGCGCGCTTGCGGGAGCAAGGCGCCGTCCTGCTGGGCAAGACCAACTCACCCGAGTTCGGCTGGAAGGGCGTCACCGACAATCTTCTTTACGGGACCACGCGCAATCCTTGGGATACGATACGCACGGCGGGCGGCTCGAGCGGCGGTGCGGCCGTCGCGGCTGCGCTGGGTATGGGAACGCTGCACCTCGGCACCGACGGCGGCGGCTCCATCCGCATTCCAGCCGCCTTTACCGGTGTCTTTGGTCTGAAGCCCACCTACGGCCGCGTCCCCGTATATCCGCCCAGCAACTTCGGGACGTTATCGCACGTTGGACCGATGGCGCGCACCGCTGAAGATGCCGCATACATGTTGCGCGCGTTGGCGCAACGGGACGCACGCGATTACCGCGCTCTGCCGGTCGAGAGCATCGACTACGTCGCGCGGCAGCGTGAGCCCATCTCAGGGCTTCGCATCGCCTACAGCCCAACACTCGGGTTTGCCCGTGTCGACCGGGAAATCGCCAACATCGTCTCACGCGCGGCGCGCGTCTTCGAGGAGCTGGGCGCGCGCGTCGAAGAAGTCGATCGGATCATGGACGACCCCACGGACACCTTCCGCACGCTGTGGTCGAGCGGCCTTGCCCTGACCTTGCGAGGCTTTCCGCACGAGGCACGAGCAATGATGGATCCAGGCCTGGTCGCCCTTGCGGAAATTGGCGAGAGGACGGATCACTTGATGTACCTGGAAGCTGAATACGCGCGCGGACCCCTCGGCACCAGGATGAATACCTTTCACGAGCGGTACGACCTGCTCCTCACGCCGACCGAGCCCATCGCGGCGCTACCGGCCAATCGACAGACGGCGGAGCGCCGTCAGCGGGATTGGATCGATTGGACACCCTTCACCTTCCCGTTCAATCTGACGGGGCAGCCGGCGGCGTCGATTCCTTGTGGATTGACCGCCGCGGGTCTACCAGTGGGCCTGCAAGTCGTGGGCGGCCACGGGCGAGACGACCTGGTCTTGCGCGCCTGCGCCGCCTTCGAGCGAGTCTGTCCGCCCGCGGTCGTCGGCGAGCCGAAGACGCCCCGGCGCCATTCAACGTAGTCGGTATTCGTCATATATTGCGAATAAAGCCGGTTTCTTATCGGTATTCGCCTATGTGACGACTTGCATGATTCAGTTCCGGCGGATGATCTTCAATGTCGTCACCCGCAACCAGGATGACCATGTCAAGAACATCGCATTCCTGATGGACCAACAGGGAGACTGGTCGCTGGCGCCTGCCTTTGACGTCACGTATGCATACAACCCGCACGGCCGTTGGACCAGATATCACCAGATGACGATCAACGGCAAGCAGGACGGCTCCACACTCGAAGATCTCCGCGCCTGCGCTGCGACCGCAGCGCCTCAAGCGAGGCAGGGCCGAGGCGATCCTCGAGGAGATTCGCGCCGCGGCGATCCGTTGGCCGGAATATGCGGAGCAGGCAGGAGTCAGAGCTTCCCAGCGCGAGCCGATTCTCTCGACATTTCGTCTCGATTTTATCCGGACCGGGACGCGGCGACAGGAGCCACGCCCCTAGCCGCACCGCTCCAGGTCGGCCGCATTGCGATATCCGCAAAACGCCTTGCGGGACAACAGGAATGCTCCGGCCGCGGCGAGGGCGCCGGCGCCGACCGTCAGTGCGAGTCCATACCCCACCGCCCGCGCGCTTCCGAAGACGTGCTCCGACAGGACGGCTACGGTGAGCGGGCCGAGGGACAGCGCCAGGAGATTCACCAGAAGGACCTGGAGTGCCATCACCTGCGCCCGCATCCGGGGAGGCGAGATCTGCTGCAGGGCCGTTCCTCCCAACACCGTGGGCATTCCGAGCAGGGTGTAGCCGACCCATACGGAGGCGACGGTACCCCACCACGAGCTCACGAGCACCGCGGCGGGGATAGCCACGACGAAGGCGCCGGCAACACCGACGGCGACCTGCAATGACCCGTCACGCCGTCCCGCAGACTCGACCCGATCGGACAGCAGCCCTGAAACCCAAGCGCCGAGCGCTCCGCCGCCCAGCGCCGCGGCTCCCGTGGTGGCGCCCGCGCTGCCGTAGCTCATTCCATGATCGCGCACCAGCATCGCCGGCAGCCAACTGGCCGTCGCATAGACGCAGAAGGAGAGCGCGAGCATTCCTCCACTGACGCCAGCAAATACCCGCCAATTTTGCAATATGTGGCGCAACGCTGCGTGAATGCCGGCCGGGCCCGACTCGCGGGAAGCGCGGTGGTCAGGCTCCGATACCGTGAGCAACAGTATTCCGGCGATGACGCCAAATGCGCCGCACAGCAGGAATACCAGGCGCCAGGGCTCCAAGCCGGGAAGAGCCGTCGAGAATCGGTCTCCGGCGCGCACGAGCCATCCTCCGCCCATCAGCGCCAGCGCTGCACCCATGGGTCCGCCGCAGCCGAAAGCCCCGATCGCGGACGACAGCCGTCCCGGCGGCGCGACATCTGCGATCATCGAGAGCGCCGCAGGGTAGAGGAAGACCTCACCCAGGCCGACGAACATGCGGGCGGTGAAGAGCTCACCGAAGGTTTGCGCGAGCGCACATCCGACGGTCGCCAGTGACCATGCTGCCACTCCCACGAGCACGATGAGGCGGCGATTGCCGCGGTCGGCTACGGTGGCGGCCGGAATTCCCAACAGGGAGGCGAAGATCGCGACCGCGAGCCCCTGCATCAGGCTGTATTGCACGTCGGTGAGGCTGAGCGCCGCCTTGAGCGGTCCGACCAGGACGCTCAGGACTTGAAAGCTCGCCACCGCGGCGGCGTGACACAGGGCCAGGACCAGCACGACCCAGATCCAGGACGAGCCGCGCGCGGCAGCGGCAGGAATGCCGCCCGCGCCTCCGAGGTCCGCGGTGGCTCCAAGAACGCGCCGCGGAGGCACGGCCATGCTGCGCAGATTCAGAATTGATAACGGACGGAAGCCCCGAACATGCGCGGCGGCCCATACCCCGTCGTCGCCGTGCCGATCGTGGAGTATAGGTCCTCGTTGGTGATCCGATAGGCCCTGTTCGTGACGTTGGTGACGAAGAGCGCGGCATCGCAGCGGGTACCCCAGACCGCTGTCCAATCGGCACGCACTCCCAACAGCCCGTACGAGGGCATGTAGCTGCCGGGGTCGACGGTCGCGAACCCGGCGAACACCCGATCCTGGTAGCTCAAATCGGCGCCCAGCCAGATGGCACCCTTCGCGGACGGAACCGGCAGGCGAACCCGGCCGATCACACTGCCTTTGTTTCGCGGCGCGAAGGCGTACGGCAGCCCGGTCAGGTTCTCGCCGAGAGGCGTCACGTAGCGGTCGTAGTAGGCGTCCATGTACGAGTAGCTGAGCGTCAGCTCGATGGGGTCCGCCGGACGAAGGATATTCTGGATCTCGACGCCTTTGACGGTGGCCTTGGCCGCATTCGTGGTCACCGCCTCCTGCTGGTTGTCGATGAGCGCGCTGGTATTGACCTGCGCATTGCTCAGCCGGCTGTCGTAGAGCGCAAGATCCGTCCTGCCCCGGGCGCTCCCCAGGGACCAGTCGGACTTGATGCCGAGCTCGACGTCCTGCACCTTCTCCGGACCGTAGCTGAAATACGGGCTGCTGGTGGCGCCGATGCTCGCGGCGACGAGGTTGAAGCCGCCGCTCTTGTAGCCCTGGCGGGTGGTGACGTAAAGCATCGTAGCCGGGCTCGCCTGATAGGCGAATCCGAAGGTATACGAGCTACCGCTGTGCCGTGCCCCCGCCGCGATGAAGCAATCGGGATAAACCCCGGAGCGGGAGGAACACCCATCTCCTGCGGCGGGATAGAAGGGTGTCGCGCCGAAGGACTGACTGTAGCCTTCGTAAGCATGGTCCCAGGTATGGCGATACCCGGCGGTGACGCTCAATCCCTCGAGCAACGGCGTGAGAGCATACGTTGCCTGTCCATATACGCCGGTCGACGTGCCACCCAGGTCCGTCCTGTCAGTATTGGCATAGACGGGCAACAGCACTTCATGCTGTGTATAGGTGTGATTGGCCGCTCCGGGCGTGTAATCGTCCTCATAGTAGACACCGGCCTGCCAGTTGAGCGCCTTGCCGGCCGTGCTTCCCTGAAGCTGCAGCTCCTCCGTCAGCGTGCCCTCATCGACCAGATAGGTCCCCGGCGTCGAGCCCAGGGAGTCGAGTAACGCAAGCGTCGTCCCGTCCTCGTCATCATCGCGTCGGGCGAGCTGACGGGAGTAGCTGGTGATGTTCCGCAGCTTGAGGTCGTCGCCGAGCGAGAGCGTCATCTTGTTGATGAAGCTGTAATCGGTCTCCTGATCGACCTCGCGCACCGAGAGCGCGGTGGCGCGCACGCCCCGCGCGCTCTGCGCGTTCAGATAGGCGAGAATGGCGGCGCCCACGAAGAAGTTGGCCGGATTCGCGGCATCGAGTATCGCGCCGGGTCCGTGCTCATCGAAGTTGACATAGCTGCCGATGAAATAGTCTTCGAGGAAGTCCGACGGACGAAACAGTAGCTCGCCGCGCGCGGACCGGAAGTGTCGATTGTCGTAATCGACGCCGGTGTTCACGTCTCGCGTATAGCCCTGGCGCGAACCGATCTGCCCGGCGAGCCGCATGGCGAGCACGCTGCCGATCAGGGGCACGTTGACCGCCGCCTGGGTCTCGGCCCGGCGGTAATCGCCGCCGAGCGCCTGGACGTATCCGTGGACGCCATCGAAGTCGGGCGCCTGCGGCTCGAACAGCACGGCGCCGCCCGTCGTGTTGCGCCCGAAGAGAGTTCCCTGAGGGCCATTGAGCACCTGGACGGACTTGAGATCGTAGTAGAGCCCTGGCCCGGCCATCTGGGTCGGCACTTCGGAAAAGTACCCGACCACGGCCGCGCCGCCGCCGGCGCCGCCGCCGGTGTTGAGCCCGGACTCGCTCTGCCCGCGCAGGCTGAAGAACTGCTGCCCTTCGCCGTGGGAATAGCCGCTCACGTACGCGGAAGGCACGAGGAGTTGCAGGTCGCTCAAAGTCTGCACGTCATGTCGTTGCAGGCCGGCCTGGTCGATCGCCGACATGGCGACGGGAACGCGCTGCAGGGATTGACTGCGGCGCTGCGCCGTCACGATGACTTCCTGCAGCGCGGGAACCCCGCCGTCGCCGCTTGCCTGCGCACCCCGCGCGGGAGCAGGAGCAGCCCCCTGCTCCGCCGAGGTGCCCGCGCTCGGCGAAGAAGCATCCTGGGCGTAGACCGGCACCATGCCGGTAGCGAGGGCAGCGAACGATGCAAACGCGATGGCCGCCGCTCCACAGAGCGATGCGGACTTCTGCGAGTGAGACTTTGAATCCACGGTTCCCCCTGCAAACCGATTTGTCGGTGCGGCCGCCGCGGACTACCGCGACAACCGGCAGACAGTATAGGTGCTCGCTCCTTGTTATGCAATGCGTTGCATAACCGTTTCATGGGAAAGTATCGCCCGCTGCAGCGGTGATATATGATATGCGTGAAATGCGTTGCGTTGCCGCTGACGGCCGGCGCCCGCCCCGAATCCCGTTGATGAGGAACCCCGATGGCACCCCCTGCTCTTACCGAGACCTCCGCCTTCCCGCAGCCGCCCTCCCCCGGCACGGTGAGCCCGGCGGCGCAGCAGGCACTGCAGAACTTGCCCGACCCCGGCGGCCCGGAGGACCTGCAGGCGCACCGGGCGATGTGCGCCGAGCTGCAGCGCACGTTGGGTGGCAGCCAGATGGAGCGCCACGGCGTGCGGATGGAGGAAAGGGCGATCGCGGGTGTGCCGGTCCGGATCTACACTTCGGCCGCACCGGCGCAGCGGCCTGACGGCGTATTGCTGAATCTGCACGGCGGCGGTTTCATCGTCGATGCGGGCTCAGTCACGGAGAATGTCCCCGTGGCGGCTTACACCGGCATGCCGGTCATCTCGGTGCGCTACCGCCTGGCGCCCGAGCACCCGTTCCCGGCGGCACTCGACGATGCGGAGCGGGTCTATCGGGAGGTGATCGCACGACATGGCGCGAGCCGCCTCATTCTGTATGGAACCTCCGCCGGCGCCTGCCTCTGCGCGCAGCTCCTCGTCAGGTTGCGGGAGCGACAGCTTCCGCTGCCGCGCGCGTTGGGGTTCTTCAGCGGCACCGCCGATCTCAGCCGGCGAGGCGACTCGGAGTTCTTCTTCCGGCCGGAGCGCGACCGGGTTCCCTCCGTCGAGCAGTTCTTCGAGTATGTCGGTCATCACGACCGCTCGAGCCAGCAGGTCTCCCCCATCTTCACGGATCTCCGCGGATTCCCGCCGACGCTCTGTATCGCAGGCACCCGCGACTTCATGCTCAGCCAGACCGGCCTCTTCCATCAGGCGCTCCTTGCGGCGGATGTCGATGCGCGGCTGCTCGTCTTCGAGGCCATGCCGCACGCGCATTGGATCTTCCTCGACCTGCCCGAGTCCGATCAGGCGTTCCGCGCCATGGCGCAGTTCTTCACCTCGCAACTGCGGACCCCGGGCAGGCCCTTCGCCTGACGAATCTCATGTGTCGCGAACCACGAGCGTCGTCGGCACGGTGGCCGGCTCCGGCCTGACTCCTTCCAACGCCTGGAACAGCTTCTCGACGAGCAGGCTGCCTGCCTGATGCGTGTCCTGTCGGATGGTGGTCAACGGCGGCTGAAAGTACTGCGCCATGGGAAGGTCGTTATATCCGATGACGGAGACGTCGGCCGGCACGGCCAGTCCCACGTCCCGCAACGCCAGGATTGCTCCCATCGCCACCGAGTCGCTGCCCGCGAATACTCCATCCGGCCTCCCGCGCCGTGCCAAAACGGCCGCCATTGCCCGGCGAGCCGTCTCGAGCGTGAAATCGGCAACGTCGACATCGCTGATGTCGGCCGCCCGCTTGGCCGTTGCCAGCCCCCTCTCGAGGCCCTCGCGTCGCTGCGCCATTTCCGGATGAGCGCGGTTGCCGACAAAGAGCACGCGCTGCCGGCCGAGCTCCGCGAAACGCTTGCCCGCCAGCATGCCACCCCTGCGGTTGTCGCTGCCGACGGTGCAGTAGGCTGCCCGCTCATCCGCCGCTCCCCAGACGACGAAGGGAACCCGGGTTCTCGCCAGATTCCGCAACCATTGGTCGCCGGGACCCTGGCCAAAGAATATGAATCCGTCCGTGCGTCTCGAAGCGATCATCGACTCATACGCATACGGATCGTCCGACTCCGGCGCGCACAGCAGCACGTCGTGCCGTCGTATCCACAGTCCGCCGGCAACATCGTTCAACAACTGGAAGAAGAACGGCGCCGACGCCGTCTCACTTGTCTGTGGCGGAAGGTGCATCACCACGGCGATCGTGTTGGCGCGGTTGGTCCTGAGCTTGCGCGCATTCCAGTTGACCGAATATCCGTGACGGCGCGCGATCTCCAGCACCCGCTTCTTGGTCTGCGGACTGATCAGCGGACTGTCCTTGAAGACACGCGACACGGTCGGCTTCGACACCCCCGCCAGTCTCGCGATGTCGTCCATCGAAGTCAGTTTCTGCTTTCGCGGGGGCATGGAAGGGCGAATATATAGAATCCGCCTTCAAATGCAATCCGTTGCACGCAGCGGGCGCCGTCAAGGACTACAGCATTATCGAGACGCGGTGTCGAGTCCCTATCTCTGAGATTCCGCAATCGAAGTACTGAGCCGCGGCCGGAGCAGAAGCGGCGCGTAGCGCAACGCGAAAAGGCCGAACGCTCCAATCCATAGCGCACCCGCGGCGAGCAGCCAGTCCACCTGTTCCTGCGCAGCAAAGGCCGCCACGATGCGGACCGCGGCCGCCAGCACGACCAGGAAATAAATCAACGTCGTCGAACGATCGGCCGTGAGCACCCGACCGGTATGGCCGCGCGTAGCGCGTGTCATTACGGCGAGGATCATCGTGCCGATGGCGCCGACCGTCAGCGCATGTATCGCCGCGCTCAACGGAAAGGAGGCATCCCACGTCGCGAAGCCGAGCGCAGCGACGCCGAGAACGAGCCATGCATACCCTACATGCAATACAAAGAGCAGCGGCTCCGCCCGCGTAGTGGCACCGCGCCAGCGCCACAAGCGCCAGAGATTGACGGTGGCGCCGGCGAATAACGCAACCCCTGTGAGACGTGCCTGCGGAAAGAACACCCAGGTGAGCAGCGCGGTATGCAGAACAGCCAGCGCCGCTCGATCGATCGTGTTGGCTGCGGGCGGCACCGGTTCCTCCCCGCGCCGCACCAGCCAGTTCCGCGTAAACGCCGGCACGATGCGCCCACCGATGACGGAGATCTGGATCAGGATGGCCGCGAGCCCGAGCCGCCAGCCGTAGGCATCGAGGCCGCCGCCATTACCGGCTTCGCCACCGAGATCCATGAGCAGCTGCGCCAGCATGAGAACGGCGACGGGGACGACCATCATTCGCCCCGCCCGCTGGCCGCTGGCGAAGATCTCCCGCGCAACGACTACCGCCAGCGCGGCCGGGAAAGCGATGTCCGCTGCGATGGCCATCCACACAGGGACGAAGGCACCGAAAAGCGCGCCGACTCTTCCCAGGAGCCAGAGACCGCATAGCACTCCGAGTAATGTGCCGGTCACCGGCTGGCGTCCGGTCCACTCCGGAATGGCCGTGAGCAGGAACCCTGCCACGGTCGCCAACACGAAGCCGAAAAGCATCTCGTGGATGTGCCACTCGAGCGGCGCGAACCGCGTCGGCAACGCAAGGCCGGTGGTCAGCATCGCGAGCCACAGCGCGAGTGCCATCGCCGCCCACAGCGCAGCGCATAGAAAGAACGGTCGAAAGCCGCGCGAGAGCAGCACGCGTAAGGCTCCTCGCGGATGGCTGTCGACCTCCGTCATCGAGCCTCCTCCGTGAGCTCCTGCGGCAGGGCCCCGACATCGGCCCGAGGAGGGGGCGCGGTGCGCCGCAGGAGCGGTTGCACCTTGGCGACGAAGTCCCAGGCCATGAGGAGCGCTCCGAGCGCGAACACGATGTCGCCGGGCATGCGCATCCATTGCCAGAACAGCGTCGTGTCATAGAACGCCTGGCTGCGGGCATAAGCGAATCCATGCTCGTAGACCGCGGTCAGCTGCGGCCAGCCGATGGGGAAGAAATTGAGCACAATCCAGAGCACCAGGCCACTGTTGTACAGCCAGAACGCCCAGCGTCCCGCTCTTTCGCTGAACGTGTGCCGTTCGCCCGCCGCGTAGCGCAGGCAGAAATAGATGAGCCCGATCCCGAGGAGCCCGAAAGCGCCAAAGAGCGCGGTATGCGCATGGTTGAGGGTCAGGAAGGTACCGTGCTCGTAATAGTTGACGAGCGGCGCGTTCAACGTCCCGCCGCCAAACACCCCGGCCCCGACGAAGTTCCAGAAGGCCGCTCCGATGATGTAGAGATAGGCGAGTCCGTATTTGAACTCGCCGGCGGCCTGGATCAGCCGGTGCTGATGGACCGCCTCGATGACGAGCAAGAGCAGCGGCAGCACCTCGATGAAGGAGAACATCGAGCCGACCGGGAGCCAGAGGCCGGGCCCACCGACCCAATAGAGGTGATGTCCGGTGCCGAGCACCCCGCCGAGGAAGATGAGGATCAGCTCGAGGTACACCGCCCGCTCGGCGAGCTGCCGCGACACGAGGCCGGTGGCCATGAGCAGATAGGCGCTCACCACGGCCGCGAAGAACTCGAAGGACTGCTCCACCCAGAGGTGCACCACCCACCAGCGCCAGAAATCGGCGATGGTGAAGGACTTCTCGATGCCCGTGAGCGGAATCATGCCAAACGCATAAAGGAGAGCGATGTTGGCCGTGGAAGCCCAGAGCAGATGCTCGAGGCGGATCCGTCCCGACCAGAACGCCCGCGTAGCCGCACCGAGCGCCGTACGGGTCGGCCAGAGAGCGCGAAAGACCAGCGCGCTCCAGATGGCAAGGCCCGCAAAGAACCCGATCTGCCAGGCGCGCCCGAGCTGGATATAGGACAACCCCTGCTGCCCGATCCAGAACCACCCCTTGTGCACATACCCCATGATGTCGAGGTAGTTGCCACCGAGAGCCCCAACCACGATGGCGAGAGTCACCCAGAAGAGCGCATCGACCAGCCAGCCCTGACCCCGGGGCTCCGCGCGGCTGATGGTGGGCGCCAGGAAGAGTCCCGCCCCGATCCAGGAGAGGCCGATCCAGACGATCGGCGACTGGATGTGCACGTCACGCACGAAGTTGAAAGGCAGGAACCGGTCGACCGGAATACCGTAGAAGCTCGCGCGGTCGGAGTAGTAGTGAGCCAGGATGGAGCCCGCGAGGATCTGCAGCAGCAGTACCGCGGCCACGACCAGGAAGTACTTGCCCACCCGGCGCTGGCCGGCCGTGAGCGGCCGGAACGGCAGCGGCGGCTCGAGAGTCCCATGATCCGGCGTGTGGATGTAGCGCTCATACAGGAAGATCACGGCCCCGAAAGCGAAGAAGGTGAAACAGAAGCTGATCCAGGTCCACACGAAGTTGTTGGCGGTTGGGGTGTTGCCCACCAGCGGCTCGTAGGGCCAGTTCTGCGTCCAGGACGCGCCGCCCCCCGGCCGGCGGGCCACCGTCGTCAGAGACGAATAGATCAGGAAGCCGGCGGTTTGCGCCGCGGTTGCGGCATCGAGGCTGTGCGCCTGTGTCCATCCCTTGGCGTAGTCCGAATGCAGGAGGGAGGCGGCAATCTCCTGGCGAAGCGGTGGAATGGCGCTCGCCACCTCGGCAGGCAGCGTCACGACGGATCGAGTCAGATCGACGCCCTGCAGCTCGTCCTGCATCGCCACCTTCACCGCCGCCTGCTCCTCCGGTGCGAGCGCCGACAGCGGCTTGCCGTATCGGGCGCCCGCGATATTGTCCTCGGTCAGCCGGGCCAGCTTGACGAGGTTGGACGCGGTGTAGTCCTCGCCGAAGTACGAGCCCATGCCGTAGAGGCTGCCGTAATCCATGAGGTCGGCACGCTGGAACCCGGCCTTGCCTGCGACGATGTCGCCGCCAGTGAGGACCACCGCGCCATCCGGAGCGAGGAAGCGCTCCGGGATGGGGGGCGCGAGCGCATACGTGCGGCCGGTCGCCCAGCCGAGGAGCCCGAAGGTGACCACGGCGACGGCGAGCAGCACCCATTTGAGGATGTTGCCGACGGGATCCTCCACGATACTCGGGGGTGTTGCAGTCTGGAGTGTCATTTCACACCTCCTCGCATTGTTTGACATATCGGCTCGGGGCGAGGCTCGGAAGGCATGGGATCGCGTTCCAGCAGGGGCAGCTTGTTCGGCCTTCCGTCCCACTGCTTGGCGTCCGGGGGTGCGGGAATCTTACGCGCAATCACGGGCCACCTGCGGGCGAGCTCGGCGTTGAGCGGCAGAAAGTGCGCCTGGTCTGCCGGCACCTCCTCGTCGGGCCGGATGGCCTGCGCCGGACATTCCTCGATACAGAGGGTGCAGTCGATGCATTCCGTGGGATCGATGACGAGAAAGTTCGGCCCCTCGTGAAAGCAGTCCACCGGACACACTTCGACGCAGTCGGTGTATTTGCACTTGATGCAGTTCTCGGTGACTACGTGCGTCACGGCGTGCTTCTCGCGATCTGTTGCGGCTCGTCGCGCGGGAAACTACCTCCGGCTCCGGCGCGACGCCTTGACCGCCATCAAGCCTTGCCCGGCAGCCGTCGTCCGCCTTACTCTGGACCGAGTCCAAGAGGAAGCGGAATGCAGGCCCGCGGCACTCTGGCGCACGAGCTGCGCGATCACTATCTCTTCTCGGCATTGAGCGATGCCGAGCGCGAGCGGCTGCTCGCGAGCGCGCAGACGCGCCGGTTCGCCGCGGGCGAGCGCCTCTTCGGCCACGGAGATGCCGCGTTGCATTTCTTTCTGCTGCGCAGCGGCTGCGTGAAGCTCTACCGGCTCTCCCCGGAGGGCGACGAGAAGATCATGCGGCTGATCCGGCCGTCGGAAACGTTTGCCGAAAGCGTCCTCTTCATGGACCCGCCGCGTTATCCGGTTCACGGAGAAGGAGTGGAGGCGGGCGAGCTCGTCGCCCTGGATCGCGACACGTTCCTGGCGATCCTGCGGGAGTCCTTCCCCACGTGCCGCGCCGTCATGGCGCAGATGACTCTGCGCATCCAGTCGCATTGGGACGAGATCGAGACGCTGGCCCTGCAGAACAGCCGCTATCGTGTGGTGCACTTTCTCTTGGGACTCGTGCCCGCCGAAGCCTCAGGGCGAGTGGCTGTGACTCTCCCGGCGCGCAAGGTGCTGATCGCCGCGCGTGTGGCAGTGACACCAGAGACGCTGTCGCGGACCCTGCGCACGCTGAGCGAGGAGCATCTCATTGAGGTCGCGGAAGACGTCGTGACAATCCTCGACGTCGAACGACTCCGGCGTAACATGCACTAGGCAGGGCGATCGTGCGGAGTGTCTCTGCACTCTTGCGTGAGAGAGAAACGACTTCGCCTGTGCGAGCACTCTTTGAGCTCCAGACGCTGCACATTGAGTCTGTCCCGGTCCTTTGGCTCCTCGCCTTCCGGCAACAGCTGCACGGCGCCGACACAGTAATACAGAAGGTACGACTTATATTCGCGATATATAAGGCCTTCGTTATATCGCTTTACGCCGCCCGGCCGGACCTGGGTGTAAGATCAAGTTTGCGCACAAGGTCGGGGGAGTTGAATTGGGCCCGGTGAGCTATCGGTGCGGTGACTTTCACCTCGATCCCGCCAATCGGAAATTCACCCGGCAAGGCGCCGAGATTGCACTCGAGCCCAAGACGCTGGCCGTCCTCCTGCAGCTCGTGTTGCGGGCCGGGACGCTCGTCACCCGCGATGAGATACTCGATGCCGTCTGGGGTCATCGCCACGTCACGCGCTCAGCGCTCAACCGCCGCATCGCGCTCGTCCGCCGGGCGTTCGCAGACGACGCGGATGACCCCAAGTACGTTCAGACGGTGCACGGTGCCGGTTATCGGTATATCGGCCCGTTGGAGCAGCAGGACTCCATAGCCTCCGGTCAGCAACCGCGCTTTGCGGCAGCGCTTGCCGCGCGGCTGCCGGCACGCATCGAGCCGCTGATCGGGCGCGAGCATGACCTCGTTGTCCTGGTGGAGCTCGTTCGCAGCCACCGGGCGGTGACCGTCATCGGCACCGGCGGCATGGGCAAGACCCAGTGTGCGCTCGAGTGCGCGCGCAACCTCGCCGCGGACTTTCCGGACGGCATCTGGTTCTTCGACCTGGCACCCCTGCAAAACGGAACGGAATGGCTGCACGCCCTCGCCGCGGCTCTCGCGATTCCGCTCAGCGAGGTGTCGGAGATCGTGGCGAAGATGTTGCCGGTGCTGCAGGGCCGCCGTGCTCTGCTCTTGCTCGACAACTGTGATCGGATTGCAGGCGAGGTCGGCGCGCTGGTTTCGGCGCTGCTGCGCGGGACGGAGACGCTGCGGGTGCTCGCAACTTCGCAGAAGCCGCTGAACTTCGCCGGCGAGCAGCTGATGTGGTTGCCGCCGCTCGCCCTGCCGCAGGATATCTCGCGCGGGCGGTCCGAGGTGCGCGGCATCGAGAGCGCGCCCGCCGTGCAGATGCTGCTCACCCGGATCAGGGCGGCGCAGCCCCACTTCAATCTCACGGCGGCCGACGCCCCCACCGTCGCGGAGATCTGCCGCCGGCTCGACGGAATGCCGCTTGCCCTGGAGCTCGCCGCAACGCGCTTCGCCTTGCTCTCACCGGAGCAGGTGCTGCAACGCCTGGAGCACCGCTTCCGCTTCCTCAGGGGCGATACGGCCGGGCGCGATCCGCGCCACCGCAATCTGCTCGCCATGCTGGACTGGAGCTACTCGCTGCTCTCGGGCGAGGAGCAACAGCTCTTGGGCTGGCTCAGCGTCTTCCTCCAGGGCTGGACAATGGAGGCGGCGATCCATCTCGCGACGTCCTTCGGCCACGATGAGGAAAGGGTCCTCGAGCTCCTGGGTGGACTCGTCAGCAAGTCGCTCGTGTCGGTCAGTCCCGGATTCGGCGGGCCCCGCTACCATCTGCTCGAGACCGTCCGGGAATACGCACTCGAGCGCTTGCGCGCGTCCGGGGAGGAGGCGCGCGCCCGCGACGCCCATCTCGCATACGTGGTGCACATGTGCGCACAGGCTCACCGCGATATCGTCGGCGGGCGCATGCGCGAGCGCGTCACTGCGCTGGCGCACGAGCACGGAAGCATCAGCGGCGCCTTGGAGCATGCGGCCCGCAGCGAAGCGACTCGCTCCATGGGGCTCGCGATCGTCGGGGCACTGACTCTCTACATCAAAGCGCGCGGTCCGCTCGATGTGGGGCAGAAGTGGTGCCGGCTCGCGCTCACCGGGACGGAGAGGCTCGATCATGCCGCGAAGGCGCGTGCACTCCTTTGCCAGGGCATCACGGCGGCGCATCTGCGCGATGGTAGGGAGTCGCCCGAAGCCTGCCTGCTCCAGGCGGCGCGCCTCGCCCGCAGCCACGGCGACTCCTGGACGGAAGCTTACGCCAGCGCCTACTGGTCGATGTGGCAGGCCAACTCCGGTCATACCACCGCCGCCGCCGAGGCGTTGGCAGTTGCCCAGGACATCGCCGGGCGGCTGGATGATCCGCTGCTCGAGGGTCTGGCCGGGCTTGCCAGCGGCTGGATCCACATGACGAATGGCGACGGCAGCGCCGCGGCGCAGGCGCTGGAGCGCGTCTGCGGGCTCGGCGCGGACGAGCATCAGCGGCATTTCATCCGCGTCTATCTGGGACTCGCCTTGATCGGACTCGGGCGTTACATCGCCGCGGCCACCGTGCTGTACGAGGCCATCGGCGCGGTCATCGAGTTGGGCAACATCCGCGGCGCCGCGGGCTGCGTGGAATGCTGCGGGTATATCTGTGAAAAGCTCGGTCACTGGCAGGATGGCGCGCGCCTGCTGGGCGCGGCGCGTGCCATTCGGGAGCGCACCGAGGTACCGCTCTTCAACTTCTGGCTGCCGTATAATCAGGCGGCCCACGCCGCGCTCGAGGCACGACTCGGAGCGCAAGAGTATGCGGCCTGCTCGCGCGCGGGCGCGACGATGCGGGAGGAAGAGGTGCTCGAGGCGGCCTCCCTGCGGCTCAAATCCTTCAGCGCGGGTGCCGAGCCGGGACCCGCAAGCCGTCAGCCCAACGCGAAGAGCCCTTGAGGGTCGTAGCGCCGCCGCAATGAGCCGATGCGCTGCGCGCGTGCCGCGTCCAGCCGCGCGGTCACATCGCCGTCGTCCCGGTCACTGAAATTCGGCAGCAATCCCGGCAGCGCTGCGGGCGCGAGCTGATCGTGCAGTCGCCTGACCCGCTCTCGCAGCTCGCCAAGCTCCTCGGGCCAGGGCGTCACGCCGATCAGGTTGACGAAGAACGCCGCGCGGCGGCTGGCGAAGGCGGTGTCGCGCTCCGAGGTACGTGCCACCACGCCGCCCAGATGCTGCACGTGGATCTCGCTGCAGCGGGTGGGCAGATCATTCGCGGCGGCGGCGAGGACACCGATGGTCGCTTCGCTCAAGCCATCGAGCGTCGCATTCTTCCAGTACTGCTGACGGCCGGGCGGCGCGCCCCCGTCGAACATGTGCTGCCACTGCACGTAGGGCATGGCTCCGAGATGCACGGCCAGCGGCGAGCCAAAGCGGTGCAGCGGCTCGAGTGTCCGCTCGCCCGCGCCGAGGTCGCCACACCAGCAGAGCGCCGAGATGACGACGGGCTCACCGTGCCAGGAGGCAGGAAGGAACGGCAGAGGCGGCGCGTGGGCGATGACCATCATGCCGCAGAACTCATCGGGCGCGGCGCGAGCAAAGTCGCGGAAGATGCGCAAGGCGTTACCGGCCTCGGCGGCCCGCCGGACGATCACTCCGGCGAGCACCTCGCGCAGCGGATGGAGCTGGAACTCGAAGCTCGTGACGACGCCGAATCCGCCAGCACCGCCCCGCAGGCCGTAGAACAGCTCCGCGTTCTCCGCAGCCGACGCGCGCACGAAGCGTCCATCGGCCAGCACGACGCCGGCCGCCAGGAGGTTATCGATTGCGAGTCCATGCCGGCGCATGAGCCAGCCCGTGCCGCCACCCAGCGTGAGGCCGCCGACGCCCGTGCTGGAAACCAGCCCGCCGGTCGTCGCGAGACCGGCGCCGGCTGTCGCGACATCCACGTCGTGCCACAACGCGCCGCCCTGAACCACGGCGACTCTGTCGCGCTCGTTGACGGCGACTGACCGCATGCGAGACAGATCGATGAGCAGCGCGCCGTCCGTCACGGCGCGCCCTGCCACATTGTGGCCACCGCCTCGAATGGTGACGGGGACGCCGTGATCCGCCGCAATACGCACGGCAAGTGCTACGTCCTCAGCGTCATCACAGATGACCAGCGCGGCCGGGTGACGATCGATTGCCGCGTTCCACACGCGGCGACCGATCGTGAAACGCCCGTCGTCCGGGCGCACCACCGCACCGCGCAGGCACTGACTCAGCGCATCGACAACTCTGGCTCGGATCGGGGGCAACTCAACCGTCACACGTGCTCCCAGGAGGTGTGTCGAACGATAGCACGCCCTCCGAAAGGTCGGGTACGCGCAGACCTCGGGCGCCGCTCTCATCACCAAGTCATCACCAAACCGTCATCGCGCGCACGTTCCATGCGGCCCGTGCCCCTCCTACAGTTCAGGCCCCGACCCCTGAGAACCGAGGAGACCCGAGATGAAGACCCTGCCGCTCATGACCATCGCAGCGCTGACGCTGGGAACCTGCCTGACGGCCAGTGCCGACCCGCATCCATCCTTGCCCGCTGCCGCGTATGATTCCGACCACGGCTCGGCGATCGCCGCCGCGGTGCGCGCTGCAACCGCGAAATATCGCGACATCAACGTCGCGCGCGCCGCTGGCTATGTCGTCCCCGCAACTACGTGCGTCAGCGGTCCTGACCACGGTGCGATGGGCATTCACTGGGCCAACCCGGCGTACCTGATGAATCCTCCCTTCACCGCCGCCAACGAGCTCGATCCCTCCCATCCGGCCATCCTGATCTACGAGCCGCAGGCCGATGGCTCCGAGGTGCTCGTGGGTGTCGAGTACGTCCTCCCGCTCCCGCTGTGGATTGCGAGGGATCCCGGGAACAACGACCCTGCCAACCCGCCGGCGCGAGGAGCCGCCGTCCCGTCCGTCGACGGTCACCTGATGAACTATCAGGCGCAGCCGAATCGCTACGGGGTGGGCAACAGCTTCTATCTCCACATCTGGGCATGGCGGTACAACCCGGACGGTCTGTTCGCGGACTGGAATCGAACTGTCAGCTGCGCGAAGCAGTCACCCTCCCAACCGCCGGTCTCCTGAACACGCTTTCCCTGATCCCGCCGCGCGCATGCCGGGCGGCGGCGGGACTTTTTCCTCCGACTGCGTTCGCGGTTGCAACTCTCCGCGCCCGAAGTCACGATTGCCCTCGAGGCAATCCCGGAGATCACGGCCATGCAGACGCGCAGACTCGGAAGAAGCACGCTCCAAGTGTCGGCGATTGGCCTCGGCTGCATGGGCCTCAGTCACAGCTACGGGCAGCCGGTCGAGAAGCAGCAGGGCATCGCGCTGATCCGCGCCGCCGTCGATCGCGGGGTCACCTTCTTCGATACGGCCGAGATGTACGGCCCATTCACCAACGAAGAGCTGGTGGGTGAAGCCCTGGCGCCGGTACGCGACCGGGTGGTGATCGCGACGAAGTTCGGCTTCGACATCGATTCCATAGACGGGAAGCAGCGCGGACTCAATAGCCGCCCGGAGCACATCAGGGAAGTCGCCGAAGCTTCCCTCGAGCGCCTGCGGACCGACCGCATCGACCTCTTTTACCAGCATCGGGTCGATCCCGCGGTACCGATGGAGGAGGTCGCCGGCACGGTGAAAGATCTGATCCGGCAAGGCAAGGTCAGGCATTTCGGCCTTTCGGAAGCCGGTGTGGAGAGCATCCGCCGCGCACACGCCGTGCAGCCGGTCACGGCACTGCAGAACGAGTATTCACTGTGGTGGCGCGAGCCCGAGAAGGAGGTATTCCCCGTGCTCGAGGAGCTCGGCATCGGTTTCGTCCCCTACAGCCCGCTCGGCAGGGGCTTCCTCGCCGGCTCCATCGATGCGGGCACGAAATTCGACAGCACGGATTTCCGCAAAGGCTTACCGCGATTCTCCCCAGAAGGGATGAAGTCGAACCAGCGTCTGGTCGAGCTCATCGGACAGATCGCCGGCCGCAAGGGACTTACGCGTGCGCAGATTGCCCTGGCCTGGGTGCTGGCGCAGCAGCCCTGGATCGTGCCGATCCCGGGCACGACGAAGCTCCCGCGCCTGCAGGAGAACATCGACGCGGCTGCCGTGGAGTTGAGCGCGGATGACCTGCGCGAGATAGAGCGCGTTCTCTCAGAAGTACCGGTACAAGGAGCGCGGTACCCGGAGCATCTGCAGAAGCTCGTCGGCAGATGATGCCTGCCTGATCGTTCCCTCCGGCCGCGGCAGCGCCGATGGCGCCCGCGGCTCAGCCTTCCTTTGCAAGGGAAGGCTTGCCAACACCTCGGATCACCGATTGCCGGGTCCGCCTTCCGGGAGAGGCTTCTCGCGGCCGGGAAGTCCCACGATAGCCGGTCTAGCCAGCATCGACCCTGCCGCCAGGAGGAGCAAATCCATGCACTATCGAAATCTCGGCAACTCAGGTCTCAAGGTTCCCGTCCTGAGCTTCGGCACCGCCACCTTCGGCGGCGAGGGCCCCTTCTTTTCCGCCTGGGGGAATAGTGGGGTCGAAGAAGCGCGGCGCCTCGTCGATATCTGCCTCGAGGCCGGCGTCAATCTCTTCGACAGCGCCGATGTCTACTCGAGCGGCGCGGCCGAAGAAGTCCTGGGCGGAGCCATCGAAGGCCGTCGCAGCAAAGTGCTCATCTCGACCAAGCTCGGCCTGCCGACAGGACCCGGGCCCGATGAAGCGGGCACGTCGCGACATCGCCTGATCGCCGGCGTGGATGCCGCGCTGAAGCGGCTCGGGACCGACTACATCGATCTCCTGCAGCTCCATGCATTCGACGCCTCCACGCCGATCGAGGAGACACTCTCCACACTCGACACCCTCGTTCGCTCCGGCAGGGTACGTTACATCGGCGCCTCCAACTTCTCCGGCTGGCACCTCATGAAATCTCTGGCCATCTCCGATCGGAACGGGTGGCCGCGCCACGTCGCCCACCAGGTCTACTACTCCCTCGTCGGAAGAGACTACGAATGGGAGCTGATGCCGCTAGGCATCGATCAGAACGTCGGAGCCCTCATCTGGAGTCCGCTCGGCTGGGGACGGCTCACGGGCAGGATCCGCCGCGGCCAGCCGCTCCACGAGGAGAGCCGCCTGCACGCGACGGCGCAGTCGGGCCCTGCGGTGGACGACGAGCGGCTCTATCAGGTGCTCGATGCGCTGGAGGCTGTCGCTCGCGAGACCGGGAAGGCCGTGCCACAGATCGCCATCGCCTGGCTGTTGACGCGGCCCACCGTCTCATCGGTCATTCTTGGAGCACGCAACGAGGCGCAGCTTCGCGACAATCTCGGGGCGGCCGACTTCGCGCTGACAGCGGAGCAACTCGGGCGTCTGGACGCGGCGAGCGCGACGATGCCGCCCTACCCTTATCATCCGTATCGCATCCAGGAGGGATTTGCGCGCCTGAATCCACCGGTGGTTTGAGCCGCTGCAGCCCGGTTTTGCCGAGGCCAAGGTGGCGCTCGATGGCTTCAATGCCCCGGTATTGACGCGCGAGCGCCGAAGCGCGAGCATGAACTGCTGCATGGTCTTCGCGGTTCCGGACGATGCAGACGATAAGTATTTGAAAATATTTCAGGGCGGGACACGTGGAAGAGAAAACCATCTGGCAAAGGGTCGCCGGACTGGTTGGCGCAAGAAATGACCGCGGCTTGCGAGAGCTGCGGACCCATACGCGCCGCTGTCCAGCCGGCCACCCGATCGCGGTCGACTGGAGCGACTGCCCTTACTGTCGCGCACAGCGCACCGCAACCGAGGTCGGCCAGGTAGAGAAGGCGCCCGCCGGACCGACCTCCAAGCCGCCTGTCCCGCCGGCGTCAGTGGCACGCACTCTGGTTCGTGGAAGGGAGATCGCCCCCCGGCCGCCTGCCGGGGTCGTGTTTTCAGTCCTCTATGAGCCGGACACCGGTCAGTACCGGATCGCCGATGAGAGCGACACCGGCGGCACCCTTCTGAACGGGAAGCCGATCGACTCGAAGGGCTCCGAGCTTCCGGACGAGGCGCAGATCCGCGCCGGCAACACCCTGTTCATCTTCAAGAAGGTGCCCTCTCCCGCATCGAGTGGGGAAGGTCCTGCCATGCAAGAGCAACCCATTGTGACCAAACTCCGGGAAGCGCCTCGAGTCGATGCAACGGGCCGGAAGCCGACATGAAGGCTCGAAGTCTCAAGTGTTGCATCGTCGGACTGGTCGTCGCAGCGGCGGCGGGTTGCGCGACCACCACCGGGACGGCGGGGCTGGAGTGCGGTCTCGGTGGCGCGGGCGCGGGCTACCTGGCCTGCAAGCTCGCGGGTGGGACCGATGCTCACTGCGCCGAAATTGGCGCGGCGGTGGGCGCCGGCGGAGCCCTCGCCTGTTCGCTTTATGCGCAACACCTCGAGCAGCGACGCAAGGAGCTCGCCGGCAAAGAGAACGACCTCGACGCGCAGATCCGCTACGTCCAGGGGCTGAATGCGGATACGCAACAGCTCAATGCGGACCTCGCGCAGCGAGTCGCATCCGTTACACGAGCCACGGACAAGGTCGTTGCGGAAATCCAGCAGCAGCAGATTTCCCAGGCCCAGATTGCCCAGGAGCGCAAGACCCGGGACGACACCTTGCGCACGTCTCAGGATGAGGTGAACCAAGGCGCACGAGCGCTGCAGACCGCGAGAGAGCTCAGGGCAAAAGACAGCAATTCGTCCCCCGCCCTCGATGCGGCAATCAAACAGCAGGAGCAGCTCTTGGCGGAAGCGCAGCGGCAGGTAGGCTTGCTCGCGGCTCAGCGGGATCGCGTTTGATGAGCTCCCGGCGGGATTTCATCGCCAAGTGTGCGCCGGGACCCGCAATGGCCCGCCGATCGCTGGCACTCGCGCTGGCCGCACTGAGCGGCTGCACGATCGTGCAGATGCGAAGTGACCTGCAGGCGCGACAAACGCGGATCGATGCCAAGCAGGAACAGCTCCAGTCCCTGCGCGCGCAGAATGCCGAGCTGGCCGCGGAGAGTGATCGGCTGCGGCGCGATCTGCAGCAGCGCGAGCTCAACGCGAGCGAGCTTCATGCGCGCCTCGACCGACTCATCCAGCTGAACGAAATCGCGCAGGCATCCTCGGTGCGGGAGCGGGCCCGGCAGCAGGAGCGCCGCCGCCGGTTGCAAACGATCAGCCGGCAGGCGCAGGAGCTCGACCAGGCCACCGGCCTGACTCCGGAGGAGAAACAGGAGAGGCTGACGGCGCTCAGGGCAAAGACTCGCGATCTTTTGAAGATTCTCCTCGCAGGATGAGCTCGGCCTCTTCGGCCGCCCCGCGATGAACGCCGACGCACAGCAAGATGATGCCCTCGAGCCGGGGGCCCTGATCGGCGACCATTTCGTGATCCGCGGCCAGCTCGGCAGCGGAGGCATGGGAGACGTCTACCTCGCCGAGCATGCCACGCTCCCCGACATCAAGTGCGCGGTGAAGGTGTTGCGCCGCGAGCTGTCGGCCAACGAGGCTTTCGTCGGGATTCTGCGGGCCGAGGCGCGCAAGCAGTCGCGTCTCGAGCACGACAACGTCGTGCAGATACGTGACTTCTTCGAATGGAACGGACGCTATTGTCTGGTTCAGGGCTTCGTGAGAGGCGAGACCCTGAATAAACTCATCGCGAACTCACCCAAGGGACTCGAGCTGCGTCAGGCGCTGCGAGTCATCTGCGACGTGCTGAGCGGACTCGACTACGCGCACGAGCAGGGGATTTTGCACTGCGACATCAAGCCCTCGAACATCATCATCGATGAGAGCGGGCGCGCGAGAATCCTCGATTTCGGCATCGCGCGCGACCTCGGCGCGAGCTCCGGCGACAGCGACGTGCTGAGCGCCGGAACCCCGGATTACATGAGTCCCGAGCAGATCCTCCCGCCGTACGAAGTCGATCACCGCACCGACGTCTACTCGAGCGGCGTGACGCTCTTCCAGATGCTTTCCGGCCGCCTGCCGTTCGACCGTGCGCCCACGCAAGTGGACGCCGAAATGCCCCAGGTGCGTCTCGATCCGCCGGATGTACGCCACTTCCGATCCGATATCCCGGAGGTGCTGGCGAGAATCGTGGTGACCGCCACCCAGCGCGACCGGGACCGGCGTTTTGCGGCCTGCGCCGACTTTCGCGACGCGATCATCGCGTACCAACGGCGCGAGCGCTGGCGCCGAACGTGGCTGCCGGCCATCGCTGCGTCCCTGGTGATCGCGGCGATCGCCGGGTTCACGCTTTGGCAATGGAGCCTGCGCGTACAGCACAAGAACATCCTCTCCGCCAGCGCGTCGATCGGCACCGCGGCGGAGTCATTGGGACAGCTGTGTCGGGAGGCGCAGGAGCGGGAACGCAAGAACGCGGGGCTCACCCTGGCGCTGAAGATGCAGGATGAAGAGGGCCAGCACCTCGTCATAGGATTCAAGCAACAGCTGGCCGACATCGACAACAATATCGCGGGCATGGCGCGCAACTACCTGGGAGCCCTGAACCAGCTGCGCACATTGCCCGCGATGGCTGTCGGGAAGGCGAAAGCCCTGGCGTTGCAGTCGGCTGCCGGCGAAGACAGACAGTGGGCCGCGCGCATCGTCGCCTCCGACTACGAGGCATGGCGGTCCGGTCGCGCAACGCCCCCTTCGAGCGAGGGACTGATCCAACGCTGCAGCTCTCTCGCAAGCGGCCCGCGCTCGCCGTAAGCGCGCGGGAGCGAAACCGCAGGAACCAGGGAACTCTCCAGGGCACCGGCGATCCCGCATCGCGCCACGTAAATACACTTCTCGCGACGCGCGTTGCAGCGCCGCGGAGCATTCACCGGTTCGGTGGCTTTGCCTCGTCCGCTTCAGGCAAGGATGAAGTATCCATTGGCGGCAAAAGCTGGACTTCCGTGAAAGGATGCATCATCGGAACGTTGATGAGCTGCCGGAGCTGCCGCCCACGGTGACCTAGTCGCGGAAACGGCTGGTCTCGCGCAAGGATTCGCCAGACGCGTTTGCAAATGACTGACTGCCGTGCCACTTGCCGTCGACCAGTTGACCCATGAGGCACCTCCGCACACCGTCGCATGCGCAGCGCCGGCTCGAGCTGAGAACTGCGCCGCGTCTGCAGCACGCCCGGGAGCCGCTGCTGCGCGCATTGGCCAATTCGATTGGTCATTTCGAGATTCGGATCTCCGGTGGCACGATCAGGACGTCCATCGGTGCGAGAAATGCGACGTGTCGCGCAACGCTGCCGAATTCGCCGCCGCCCAACGGGTCTGGCTGCGCACGCCTTCCCACGATGATCAGATCGGCGGAAAACTTCGCCGCATTACGCAGGATCAGCTGCAGCGGCGCTGCGCGCTCGACGTGTAGCTGGGCGCGGGCGGCGGGTATGCGCATTTCGGTCAGCGTATTGCTCACGTGCCGCATGCGCCCGTCGCCTTCTCTTGCCGCGTACACGTCGATGGTCGACTTCGACGCGCCCCATTCGATCAGGCGCTCTTCGTAAGGCACCGTGTAGGCGCTCACGATATGCAGCAGATGGTTTGGACTTAAGGCATCCGCCCACCCGATCACCGCCCTATCGCGCCGATCTCCCTTTGCGCACGCGACGATGGCGCGATAAGGCTCTGCGGGCTCCCGACGGATGACCAGAATCGGCACCTGCGATCGCTGTGCCAGCTTCAACGTGGTCTCTCCGATCGTCTCGGAGGAAGAGGGGCGGCTATGCTCGCCGCCGGCACCCACCACGACGATGTCTGCCGAGAATTTCGCTACCGCATCGAGAATCTCGCGATGAGCTTGTCCGTGAAAAAGCGCCCAGGAGGGCGCAACTGCGAATGCGCTCGTGATGAGGTGCATCCGGCGCTGCAGTGCGTCCTCGGCTCGCTTGCGGACCGCGGCGATCGCTTCGTCCAGCGGGGCAGGGAAAATCTGACCGAAAAGTGCTCGCGGCGGAAGAATGTGCACCACCTGCAGTACGCCACCTAGCGAAGAGACGATCGCGGCGGCGCGGCGCATCGCTCGGTCGGCCCCCGGCGAAAAATCGGTAGCGACGACCACGGACGAGATTCCGGCCATATGGTGGACCCGACGCAACCCGTGAGCCCGATCGGGCGGCGGCTTGGCGCCGTCGAAATGGGCTGTCCGGAGGGAACAGTCCGTTTGCTCTCGCCGTTCCTCGACCCGAGGTGGTGCCATCACGATCTCGCGGGCGTTCCGGTGACGGAAGCCGCCGGAGGAAGACATGCCGGCCAACCCGAGGAGCCCGTCACTCTTCTTCTGTTCGGGCCGCCGGCCTGAGAGATTTGGTACGCCGGCGCTGAACGGCACGCCGCACGGCCGTCTCGACCCCCGCCAGTGCTCCATCCACCGCGACAGCCAGCGAGGAATCCTGGCGCTCGAGCACGACACTCGGCAATCCGCGCAGCGCGACTTTGATCCGACACACGCGATCGATGCCGCCGCGAGGTCCGTTCACGTCTTCCGTGCGGACGCTCACCCTTTCAATGGCGTCCGAAAACTTCCCCAGGCGCCTGCCGAGCTTTCGGCGAATGTATGCCCGGTCGTCCGGACGCAGATCGCCCGCGGGCGCGCGGATGTATGCGGGGACACGTGCGGACTCGCCCGCAGGCTGTCGTTTCATACCTTTGGGCACGATCTTCGGGAAAGGCGCCCGTCTGGCATTCTCGGGCTTTCTGCCTCGCGCACGCCCCGTATCCTTGCTCGCCTGGGCGCGGCGGATCGCCCCGTCACCGGCGCCATGACTCCGATCGGCTACCCTTGCGGTCAAGTGGCCCCCTCGACGGGGCTCGCGTGTCGACCGCGAAGAGCACGGTCTACGGCCGTCTCGGCTGCGGCCAATGCCTCATCGACGGCAGCCGAGAGGGAAGCGTCGCGGCGTTCGAGCACGACAGTCGGCAATCCCTCGAGCACCACCTTGATCCGGCACATGCGATCGGTGCCGCCGCGCGGACCATTCACGTCCTCCGTTCGAACGCTGACCCGCTCGATGGCGGTCGCAAATCTTCCGAGACGCTCGCCGAGACTTTGCCGGATGTAGGCCCTATCGCCCATGCCGAGGTCACCCTCGCTCGCGCGGACGCGTACCGGTATCTGCGGAGCACCCACCATCTGGACTCGGCCGACCTGGCTGCGGCTCTCGGCCATGGGGAGCGTTCGCAGCTTCCGAGGACGCGTCGGTCGTGCCGATGAACGACCGAGCGCGTCGAGCACGTCCGTGGCCGTCACGATTCCAACGAGGGTTCCGCCGTCGAGCACAGGCAGGCTGCCAATGATGCGGTCGCGCATGAGGTCGGCCGCCTGGCGAAGCGTCATTCCCGGCGTTCCGCTGACCACGCGCGGACTCATCAATTCTCCGACCGACCGGTTCTTTCGCGTTTCCTCGCCATGGCGACCGCCCAGATCGCGTTCGGAGATGACACCGGTCAGCTCGCCATCGGACGTCACGACGAGATGTCTGATGCGATTCTTCCTCATCCGTGACCAGGCCGCGCTCGCCGATTCACGCGAGTCGATCGTCCTGACGCGCTGCTGCATTAGCTCACCGAGACGCATGTGAGGTCTCCTTTCCATCGCTGTAGCAACGCAGGTGCCGAAGCCGGGTGCGGAGCGCTCGATGGGAACAGGGTTTGCCGACAAATCTCCGATGCATCGCGCCCTCCAGGCAGTGATCTTCGACATGGACGGAGTGCTTACCCGCACGGCGGAGCTGCATGCGGCCGCCTGGAAGGAGGTCTTCGACCAACTGCTGCGTTCCCAGGCCAAAGCCCGCGGCATGCCGTTCGTGCCTTTCGATGCTGACTCGGATTACCTCACCTATGTGGACGGCCGGTCACGGATGGACGGCGCCCGCAATTTCCTCGACGCGCGCGGGATCGAGCTGCCTGAAGGGGCACAGCCTGACGCGCCCGGACTCGGGAGCATCGAGGCCATCGCGAAGCACAAGGATGCCCTGTTCACGGAAGCCCTCCGCCGCGACGGCGCTCGGGTTTATGAATCCACGCTGCAGCTGATCGAGGCGCTTCGCCGCCAGGCGGTCCGCACGGGAATCGTGACTTCCAGCCGCAATGGCCGCGAGGTATTGCGCCAGGCCGGGGTCGAAGCGCTCTTCGACGCGCGGGTCGACGGAATCGATATCGATGCACGCGGCCTGAAGGGCAAGCCCGATCCCGATGCCTTTCTGGAATGCGCCGCCGCCCTCGGGGCCGCCCCGGTGCGCAGTGTGCTCATCGAGGATGCCACGGCAGGGGTGGAGGCGGGGCGGCGGGGCGGGTTCGCCCTGGTGATCGGTGTCGACCGCGGCGGCAATCGCGAAGCCTTGGCGGCATCCGGTGCGGACATGGTCGTGGAGGATCTCCGTGAGCTCGATCTTCCCCTGCTGTGCGCGAGGATGCGAGACCGGCACCGGCTCATGTCGTGGCGAATCCTGCAGGAAGGCTTCGATCCCGGCCGAGAGGACGACATGGAGAGCCTCTTCACCGTAGGAAATGGTTACCTGGGAGTGCGGGGGGCGCTCGACAGTCCCCTTCCGGGGGCGCTCGATGACATGTTCATCGCCGGTATCTACGACCGCACGCAGCCCCTCCTTCCGTACTCGGAGACGCAGCTGCTCACCGAAGGGGACAACGCACACGAGGAACTGGTGTCATTTCCGTTTCCATTTCGAGTTGGGCTCACCATAGGGGGCGTGTCTCAGGAGCTGGGGCGCGGGGATCGGCCCGCCCACTGCCGGGCGCTCGATATGCAGTCCGGAATCCTCGCCAGCGAGCTGCGCTTCGAGCTCGATGGCAATTGCAATGCGCTGAGCACCCGACGCCTCGCCTCACTCGACGACCTGCACCTGTTGCTGCAGGAAATCACCGTGGAGCTGGAGAACCACTCCGCGCTGGTGGAGCTCGATGCCACGCTCGCCCCGCAGGACGTTGCACGGAGATTTCCGCACCTCGAGCCGCTGGACGAGTTGCCCAGGGATGCCGCATTCGAGGTGCTCCACTTCAGGACCAAGGCCGCTCGAGAAGAGGTGGTCATCGCCGCGCGTACGACGCTGCGCGGCAGCGGCACGGACAATCTGCGCTGGCGTGTGCCCGGCGTCATCGGTACACGGCTCGTATTCCGGCGCTTCGTGGTCGTTTACACGAGCCGTGATGCGGCGCATCCGACGGAGGCGGCCGTCAAGCACCTCCTGGCGCTCGAGTGGGGCGAGTTCGACTCGTACGCTGCGCTCCATTGCGCGCGCTGGCGCGAATTCTGGCAGGCCGCCGATATTCGCGTCGCGGATCAGCCGCAGGTGGAGCAGGCGCTGCGCTTCAACGCATATCACCTGCGCAGTGCCGCCGATCACGATCCGCGAGTGTCCATCCCCGCGCGTACCCTGTCCGGCCGTGGCTACCAAGGGCATGTTTTCTGGGATGTCGAGATGTTCATGCTGCCATTCTTCGTGTACACACAGCCGGACATTGCCAGACAGTTGCTGCTTTACCGCTACTACACCCTCGATGGCGCGCGGCAGCGCGCCCGGGAGTTGGGCTATCGCGGTGCCTGTTACGCCTGGGAGTCGACCGTGACGGGCGAGGACGTGACGCCTCGAGCCGTGCGTCTGAAGACAACAGGGCAGGAAATACCGATTTACACCGGATCCCAGCAGATTCACATCACCGCGGATGTGGCGCATGGGGTGTGCCGGTACCGGGAGGCGACGGGCGATGACGAGTTCCTGCGCGATTTCGGCGTGGAGATGCTGACGGAGACCGCACGCTTCTGGGCGAGCCGCTGCACACGCGATGGCGACGCGTACCACCTTCGCGGTGTGATGGGTCCGGATGAGTATCACTGGGACGTCTCGGACAATGCGTATACCAACCGCCTGGCGCGCTTGAATCTCGAGCAGGCGGCGCTCGCGACGGACTGGCTGCGGACCCACGGGTCGCGGCAGTGGCAGCAACTGTCCGAGCGGCTCGCGCTGGGCCCGGAGGAGCCACGCGACTGGCGGCACGTTGCAGGAGCGCTTTACCGTCCCTCGCCTCGCAGTGATCGTGTCATCGAGCAGTTCGCCGGCTTTTTCGATCTCGATCCTTATCTGCAGCCCGACGGGAAGCCGGCGCAGCCGCCCGTGAACAAGCTGCTCGATGCGCAGCGGATCAACGGCCTGCAACTGCTCAAGCAAGCCGATGTGCTGATGCTGCTCTATCTCTTTCCCGAGGAATTCCCGCCGGAGGTCGTGCTCGCGAACTACCGTTATTATGAGCCGCGGACCGATCACGCCAGCAGCCTGTCACCGGCGATCCACGCCGCGATCGCCGCCAGGCTCGGACTGCGCGAGCACGCTGCGCGTTACTTCCAGCAGAGTCTCTCGCTCGATCTATCGGATCGAATGGGCAACAGCGCCTCAGGCGTGCACGCCGCCTGCCTGGGGGGTACGTGGCAGGCTCTAGTGGGTGGCTTTCTCGGCGTGCAATCTACCGACAACGGGCCCGTTGCCGCCGCCGATGCAGCCGCGAGACTTCCCGACGGCTGGACCTCCGTCGAGCTCGAGCTCGCGTGGCGCGGCAGGCGCTGTCCGGTCCGGGTGAGCCGATGAGCGTTTTCTCATCATTGCTGGTGTGCCTCGACGGCTCACAGGCGGCCGCGCGCGCACTGCGCTGCGCCGCTTGGCTCGGCGCGCGGCTCGAGGCGCGCACGCACGTCGTGAGCGCAACGTCCTGCCCGTTGCCCGTGCGGCAGGAGCTCACGAGACTGAGGGTGCCCGAGTCGAATTGGCCCCAGCTCACGCTCCACCAAGTCATGGGCGTGCCCGAGGAGGCCATTCTCGGTCTGGCGGACAGGTACGACATCGGGCTCATCGTTCTCAGCGCGCATGGGGAAGGTACGAGTCTCGGCAACGTCGGCCACGTGGCCCGTGCGGTGCTCGAGCAGACCAACCGACCCGTCCTGCTCCTTCCCAAGGCCTATCGCGAGCGCCTTCCCTGGACGCAGGCACTGATTCCGCTGAGCGCCGAAGCTGAGGTCAGTCCGGCGGCCAGGGTGGCGGTCGCCCTCGCACACGTTCTCGCGCTGGACGTGCGCATTGCGCACGTCCTCGACGATCCGGAGAGCAGAACCGGGCTCGAAGCAGCCGTTCCGTACGCCGATGCGCCGTATCACGAATATCCGGAGCAGCTTGCCGAGATCGTGCGTCGAACCGTGTCTGGCGCAAGCCCCGAGCAGTGCCGTCGCATCACCGATGTCGCGCTGCTCCGAGGCGATGTTGCCATGGCGCTGCTGCGCGAAGCCGAGGGCAACGACGTCAGCGTGATCGCGATCGGTTGGCACGGTACGTTGCTGGGCGGACGTGCGCGACTGGTCAAGCATCTGCTCTCGGCCATCACCTGCCCGATTCTGCTCGTGAAAATCGAGCCACCGGGCCCATTTGTACTCAAGGTCGGGCCCCGGATGGGTTGAGGCCCACGTCATTGTGACGACCACTCAGATGACCGTGCAGCGCGCAGGCCCGCACTGAACGAACGCAACCGCCCTCGCTACGGGCCAAGTAATTCCCAACCTGCAATTCTCATCAACGCCAGCGCCTGGGTGTTCGAGGAGATCGAGAAGCGGCAGTTTGGCGAAGATGGCTTCAAGATCGCGGTGAAGGAAATCGATGGCATCGGGCAACGGCTGGGATTGCGAGTCTGGCGCAGTTCACGGCTCCACCGCCGCCGAGGGCGGCCTGACACAAAGCTCCGATACGGTCGACATCGCGATGTCAGTAGCTCCTCGAGCGCCCGTACCGGCGATTGCCTGACTCCTTCATCTCGCGGAAGAGCTCTGCCACGTAGTGGTAAGCTTCGGCCATGGCGCGCCGGCCTCTTGCAGTAGCGTAGTATCTCCGTTGACGCCCCCCGTTGCCCGCGCGCTCGCGCAGATACCCCCGCTCAGTTAACCGATGTAACAGGGGGTAGAGCGTGCCTGGGCCGATCGAATATCCGTGGCGACGTAGCTCCTCGATGAGCCCGAGACCGTAAATGTCTCCTTCAGCGGCGTGATGCAGTACGTGAAGCTGTATGAGGCCTCGCCAGATGTCGCCGTCTTTGTTTCTTGGTCGGGCTTGCATCCCCCGGAGCTTATCTCAAGACACGAAAAAATGGATGTTCCCGCGGTGCGTCGACGAGCGTGAGATGCAAGGGTCTCGGCCGCCACGGATGCGGTCAGGAGAGTTCTTTTAGCAATGGCCGAAACCGATTTCATTCGGCCCAGCGATTCTGCGGCTCTTCCTGCCGCGGATTTCGTTGTAAAAGCGCGCGTGTACGGGCTATCCTTTTGGCGGGGATATCGAAAGCCGATATACGTAGTACCCGCGGCCGCATCCGACAGAGGATCAGGCCGCCATAGGGGACCATTCGCGTAATTGCACGCGGCGGATGGCAGCGTGAGAGCGCTGCAACCCTGCCGGAGTTCAAGATGAGCGTCGAGAATTGCGAACCTAGAGCGCCCCTCGGCGAGAGTGCGGCTGCGAGCATTGCGCCAGGTCCGCTCCCCTCGCTCGACCCGCCGGCGCGGCCCCTCGGGCCGGGTGGGTCGGCTCGATGAGTCTGGTAGAGCTTGCGCTACGGCGGCCCTATACCGTTCTCGTGCTGGTCTTGGGCATCGCTGCCGGAGCGCTGCTCGCAATGCGCGAGATGCCGGCGGACGTCTTCCCGCCGCTCGGTGTACCGACGATCTATGTGGCTCAGCCGTATGCGGGCATGGATGCCGCGCAGATGGAAGGCTTCCTCACCTACTACTACGAGTATCACTTCCTCTATATCACGGGCATCCGCTACGTCGAGGCCAAGTCGATCGAGGGGGCCGCCCTCGTCAAGCTCGAATTTTATCCGGGCACGGACATGTCGCAGGCGATGGCCGAGACAGTGCAGTACGTCAACCGGGCGCATGCGTTCATGCCGCCCGGCACTGTGCCTCCTTTCATCATGCGCTTCGATGCCGGCAGCGTGCCGGTCGGGTATCTCTCCTTTTCGAGTCCGACACGCACCGTTGGACAGATTCAGGATCTCGCGCTCAACACGGTCCGGCCGCTGTTTGCCACCCTGCCGGGCGTTTCCGCTCCACCGCCCTTCGGCGGTAGCGCCCGTGCGGTCTTGGTTTCACTCGATCCGGCCAAGCTTCAATCCTATCGGGTCTCCCCCGAGCAGGTGGTGAGCGCCATCGCCAACGCCGAGACGATAAGTCCGTCGGGGAACATCGATCTCGGGAGCCAATACCCCGTCATACATATCAACTCCATCGTACAGAATGTACAGGACCTTGCCGGCGTCCCCATTAGGACCGGCACGTTCCCGGCCGTTTTCGTGCGCGACTTGGGAACCGTCTCCGATGGCTCGGATATCACCACCAGTGTCGCGCTGGTCGATGGGAAGCCCACGGTCTACATTCCGGTCACCAAGCGGGCAGACGCCTCGACGCTTTCAGTGGTCGATGAGGTCAAGGCAAACCTGCCGAAGTTTCAAGCAGCGCTGCCCGACGATCTGCGCGTGAGCTACGTGCTTGATCAATCTCCGTTCGTCACTCGGGCCATCGCCAGCCTCACGATTGAAGGAGTCCTCGGCGCGTTACTCGCCGGAGCGATGGTGCTTCTGTTCCTGCGCGACTGGGCGAGCGCGCTGATCGTGATCGTCAATATCCCGCTCTCGCTCCTCGCCGCGGTGTTTGCGCTCTGGGTCACGGGCGAGAGCATCAATCTCATGACCTTGGGCGGGCTCGTGCTGGCGGTCGGCATCCTGGTCGATCAGTCGACGGTCGTGATCGAGAACATCCATACCCACCTGGTGCGCGGAGAGCGCATCAGCCGGGCGGTACTCGACGCCTCCCATGAGGTTGTCGTGCCGCTCCTGATTGCGATGCTGTGCGTGCTGGCGGTATTCCTGCCTTCTTTCGCGATGCAGGGAGCGGCGCGGGCGCTCTTCGTGCCGCTGTCGCTTGCCGTCGGCTTTTCCATGATCGCTTCCTATCTGCTCGCGAACTCGCTGGTCCCTGTGCTTTCCGTATGGGCGTTCCGAGCCCGGCACCGTGCACGCAGCGGTACGGAGGGCGACCCGGGGCTCTTCGGCCGGCTCGTGAGAGGCTACCGGGCACGTGTCGAGCCGCTGGTGAGGCGTCGAGGGGCGGTCCTCATCGGCTATCTGGTGATCTGCGCCGCGGTGTTCGTTCTCCTCGTTCCAAGGCTCGGCACGGATATCTTCCCGAGAGTCGAGGCGGGCCAGATGCAGATGCGGCTGCGCCTGCCGGCAGGCACCCGACTCAACTTAACGGTGCAGGCCATGCAGCGGGTGCTGCAGATGATCACCTCTGAGGTCGGCTCCAATGCCGTACAGATCTCCCTCGGTCTTGCGGGAGTGCACGGCTCACCCTATCCGATCAACTTCATTTATCAGTGGAACGGCGGGCCGCAGGAGGGAGTGCTGCAGGTGCAGTTCAGGAGCACCGCGCATATCGACATGAGCGCGCTGCGCAGTCGGTTGCGCTCCCGGATTGCCAAAGAGCTGCCGAATCTTCAGGTGTCCTTCGAGCCCTCCGACATCGTGAGTCGAGTGATGAGCTTTGGCGCGCCGACGCCCCTTGAGGTGGATGTGATCGGCAAAGACCTAACGGCCGATCGCGCGTTCGCGGATCGGATACGGGGACGGCTCGCGGCGCTCCCGCACCTCGAGGACGTGCAGTTCGGCCAACAGCTCGATTACCCGGCGGTCGATGTCCAGGTCAATCGAGAGCAGGCCGGATTGCTCGGCGTGACCCAAAACGCTGTGATCAAGTCGCTGACCCCCGCGACCGCCTCGAGCCGCTTCACCCAGCCCATCTACTGGGAAGCTTCCAATGGGGTAGCTTACCAGGTGCAGGTGGAAGTGCCCGGGCGTGGGATCACCTCGCTCGAAGGCGTGAGAAACGTGCCGATCATGACGAGCAACGGGGATCCGACGCTGCTGCGTGACGTGGGCACTGTGGGCAAAGGCATGGTCGTCGGCGAGTACGACGATTACAACAATCAGCACTACGTGTCGGTCACGGCCAATCTCGAAGGCACGAGCCTCGGGCAGGCTGCCGCCAGTTTCTCAAACGCAGTGGCCGCTCTCGGCGCGCCGCCGAAGGGCATCACGCTCGCCATGCGCGGTGAGACTCAGTCGATGTCGCAGCTCCTTAGCGCCTTACGCGGTGGTCTGCTGCTCGCGATCGTGGTGATATTTCTGCTGCTGGTTGCGAATTTCCAATCCTGGGAGCTTGCACTCGTCACGATCACGAGTATCCCGGCGGTGATCGCAGGTGTGGCGCTCATGCTCTGGGTCACACACACGACCCTGAATCTCGAGTCATTCATCGGTGCCATCATGGCGGTCGGAGTCGCGGTGGCCAATGCGATTCTGCTCGTTACGTTTGCAGAGCGGGCCAGAATGACCGGCGAGAGTGCCTCCACCGCTGCGGTCACGGGTGCCGTGAGTCGCCTACGTCCGATCCTCATGACGAGCCTGGCGATGATCGCCGGCATGCTGCCCATGGCCTTCGGCTGGGGTGAGAGTGGACAGCAGACCGCGCCGCTCGGCCGGGCCGTGATCGGTGGGCTCCTGCTCGCCACGATCGCCACGCTCCTCGTGCTGCCGTCGGTCTTTGCCCTGATCCGAGGTCGAGCGGGTCGGGAATCTCCGTCTCTCCACCCCGACGATGACAGGGAAGCCGCTGCGGAGGCCAGATGAGTATGTCTCGTGAATTCGACCGGCGCAGGCACATCAACGCCAGGGGATCGCGCGCCCTTCGCTCCCGAGGCTTCTCTCTCGCGCTCGGAGCAGCCCTATTGCTTCTCGGGCTGCCGGTCGCCGCTCCCGCGGCCACGAGCCCTTCTGCCGCGCAAGCTCCCGGTGCGCCCTCGCCACAGGGCATCATGCTTCCCGCGCGGGTCGTTGCCTACCAGGCGGCGCTCATCACAGCGAAGGTGGCCGGGTATGTTAAGAGCATTCCTGTCGATAAGGGCGACAACGTGAAGGCCGGTGGCCTCATCGCTCAGCTCGAAGTACCTGAACTCGAGGCCAATCGCCTGCAGTATGTGGCTGATCTGGATGTTGCGCGCCGCAACTATGAGCGCATGCAGCGCGCGATCAAGGCCGCACCGGATCTCGTCACTCCCGCGGGACTCGATGTCCAGCGCGGCAAGTTCGAGGTGGCGCAAGCGCATCTCGCTCGCATCGATGCGCTGCTTCGCTACGCGCGGGTCACCGCGCCCTTTTCCGGAACGATCACTGCCCGGTATGTCGACCCCGGGGCCTTCGTTCCGGTCCCGACGGGGGGAAACCAGCAGAGTAATGCGATCGTGATGTTGATGAATCTCGAGCGCATTCGCGTGCAGATTCCGGTTCCCCAGACCGATGCGGAACTGATCCGCCCGGGCTGCAAGGCCGTGATCACCTCGAGCGCGCTTCCCGGTGAGCGCATTTCTGCATCGGTGACGCGAGTGAGCTATGCGCTCACTCAGGCCACTCAGACCATGCTGGCTGAGATCGACATGGCCAATCCCCACGAGCGCCTGCTACCCGGCATGTATGTCTCGGTGAGGCTCCTACCGCCGGCGGCGCACGCGGCCTCAGCGGCCGATGTTTCGGCGAACGTCAAACCATGAGAACGCTGTCGCCGGTGCTTGACCCTCTGCGCGGCTTTATCGTCGCATCCGGAGTCTTCCTCGCGATATCCGGCGGCGCCGCACAAGCGCAGCAGACCGTGTCGGGCGCTACCTCAGCACAGGAACCACCAGAGGCACAGAGCGCGACGTCCGCGCCGACATCGAGCGCGAGCCTGCCGAGCGTCACATCTGCGCAACCGAGCGCCGGCCCGGCGCAACCGATCGACTTGCCGACTGCGCTGCGACTTGCGGGCATGAACAATCTCGACCTCGCGCTGGTCCGCGCGGCAGCGCGGCTGGCGAAAGCCGAGAACGATGCCGCGACGCTTCATTTTTTTCCATGGCTCACGTTGGGGCAGACCTATACCCATTACACGGGTGCCGATCAGTCGACGCCCGGCACCATGCTTGAGGTCGATCGGCAGCTCTATCGCCGTAGCGCCTCGGCCGGGGTGCAGCTCGATCTGGGCAACGCCATCTTTCAGAAGCTCGCGGCTCGCCAGATTCAAAGCGAGGCCGAACACACCGTGCAGGCTCGTGGCAACGATACCTTGCTGGCCGCAGCCGATGCTTACTTCGATCTGGTCGACTCCAGGGCGCAGGAGGGCATCGCGCGCGAGGCCGTGCGTATTTCCCGAGATTACGGGAAGGAGCTCCAGCGCGCGGTTGCAATAGGACTGACGAACCAAAGCGAGGCGCTGCGGGTGAGTGTACGGACGCAACAGGATGAGGTGCGGCTTAGCGCCGCGCAAGCCACGGAACGACGCGCTTCGGCAGCGCTCGCCGCCGTATTGCGGCTCGATCCGGCAATCGTGTTGTTTCCGACTGAACGCGTCGTCTCACCCCCCGCGCTGGTGCCGCTCGACACACCTTTGAAGACACTGGTCTCTCAGGCGCTGTTGTCACGACCGGAACTCAAGGCGAGCGAAGAGGCAGTGGCGGCGGCCGAGCACCAGCGCACGGCGGCGAAATTCGGCCCACTCATTCCCTCGATCAGCGCCGAGGCGATCTACGGGCAGGCTCGAGGCGGTCTCACAGGTGCCCTGACGAAATATCGGGCCGCACACGATTACGTGGTGGGACTCAACTGGCAGCTTGGGCCGGGAGGGCTCTTGGACTTTAGCCGCACGGAGGCGGCGGACTCTAATCTCGACACCCAGCGCTTAGGCGAGCTCAAGGTCAGACAGCAGATCTCCGAGCAGGTCGTTGATGCGCTCTCAGCGGCCCGATCCGCCTACGATCAGATGCGGCTCGCAGGACAGGGCGTCGAGCTCGCACAGAAGAGCCTTGATCTCAGCATGCAACGCAGGCAGTTCGGAGTCTACTCGGTTCTCGAGGTCATTCAGGCTCAGGAGGACCTCACGCGCGCCCGTAGCGACTATGCGAACGCGTTGGCGGGCTACGCCAAGTCGCAGTACGCCCTGGCGCGCGCAATCGACCGAATCGGTTCGTGAGGCCCGCCGTCGGCCAAGGAGATACGACGGGCTTTCTTACGGAGCCCGGATCCAGCGGATCTGAAGGAGCGAAAATCCTCCGGATCCGCGGTGCCAGGATCGAGCCGCGCGGCGGCCGATGCTTCGAGGCCCGCAGCTGCGGGACGGGCCCGGAGAGCGGGAGCCGAAGGTGGAGTAGCCCGCTATCGCCCGAGGTCGCGGGCCTCGCTCAGAAGGCGAGCTGAAAGCGCGTGAAGAGTGCCTTCTCGTCCGGCCGGTCGGCGCTCGGTGCGCCGCCTTTGAAGCGGGTCAGCTCGTAATTGAGCACCCACTTGAGGTTGCGGTTCAAGTACCAGTTGACCGCGATGCCCGCTGCGCGCACGCGCTCGGCGCTCGCGGTGGGATTGCTGAACGAGTCGGCTCCGCCCGTGAACGCCTGTCGATCCACGCTCAGGCCTTCAGCGCGCACGACCAGCTCGAATGCACCCCATCCGGGGGCGCCCAGGCGAAAGTCTTTTTTGGGGCTTACCTTCTCGAGACTCTCGCGCTCGCGAGTGATGAACCACGAGAGCTGCATTTGCCACGCGGAATTGGTCAGCAACGCGGAGCGGCTCACGGCCCCAATGTCTCGCGCCACTCCCTGATGCACCTGCGTGTACTCTCCCAGCAGCCCGACGGACCTCACGGAATAGTAAAGCTGGGGCGCTATGCGCAGGCGCTCGCCGCTCGCGTAAGTTCCGTCATTGAGGGCCGGTTGGGTCGAGGTTACCGCCGTATTGCCGCGATAGCTGAAGAAGGTCTGCTGGCTTGTGGTCTTGTAAGGAGCGAGGAGGGGGGCGGCCGGGCTGCCTTTGGCATGGGTATACGTCGCAGCAATTCCGAACTGAAGGCCACTTACCGCCCGATTTCCCGAGCCGAGAAACGGTTGCAGGAGAATGCGGGCGGCAAGGTCTCCTTTACCATCGCTACTGAAATCGGGTGTGGGATTACTGTCGCTACTGGTGCCATCGGCTACCCCGTTGAAGAGGCCGAGCGCGTAGCTGATCCGTCCAGCGGAGAGTGCTCCCGCGAGCTGAAAGCCGATGTCGCGATTGGGCACGAGGTCTGTCGGCAGTCCCCGCTCGATGAAGCGCGTGGCGGCGACGGCCTGGAGCCGCTCGAGGCCTACGGGGGGCTTGAACTTACCGACGGTGAGCGTGAGCCAAGACCGAAATCGTCCGGCGATGTAGGCGTCCTGCACGATGACCTTGCCGCCGCCGAAGTCCGGCATCAGCTTGAAGTCATAGATGTGATCGATCGTGCCCCGGAGAATGGGCTGCACGCGCCGCAGCAGCCAGGTATCGGCGGTCGAAGGGGCGTTGCTATTGGCAAAGTAGCGTCCGTCAGCCTGAATGAGGGCACCGAGGTTGAGAACATTCGCGTCGTCCGCGGAGGCGATGCCGAAGCCCTTGGATCCCCACTGCGCGACGGCGCTGTGCTCAGGTCCACGCGGGCGCCGCCTGCGCTCGAGCGCCCGGAGCCGGCGCTCATCGGCCTTCAGCCGCTGCTCGAGAGCCCTGATCTCATCATCTGTCGACTGTGTGGAGGATTGCGCCGAGGCCGGCGCTGCGCCCCCTGCGCGGGCGAGGGGAAGGTGCGAGAGAAGGAGGGCACCTGTCGCGGCGCAGGCGAGCGGCGCGGCAGCTGCAATTCGAGCACGAAGTAACATCTGTTCTCTTTGATTCCGTGCAGGGCAGGAGCGGCCGCGAATGACAGACCGGCTGCGATGGAGTCGTCGGGTCAGGGTCAGTAAGTTCACTCGGGCTTGAGCGCATCATATACTCGATCCTACAGAAAGCCGCACCGGCTGCATCTCGGATGGACGAGCGATCGCAGGCATTGCGGCTGAAGCGACAGGAAGGCAATATCGGTGCCAGCCTCCAATCGACCGCGCCGGTACCGTCAGTGACCTCGCACGCTCAACCACTGCCCACATGCGGCTGCGAGAGCCTGCGATTTTGCGCCACCTGAGCTCCGCAGCCCGCTCGGCCGCCTCGGCACGCTGCATCTGCGCATGCCGCTCCGCGCTCGCTCTGGGGGGAATAATCCGGCCTATTTGACCGCTTTGTCTTGAAGCCCGTCGAGCTCGACGTCTTCGTTGGAACGGTTCGAGCTGAGTTGGCTCGCCCAACCGGACTGTCCGAGCGCCGACGACATAGCGAAAGTCGTCTGCATCAGGCTCTGCCGAGATCTCGCAGCAGGTGCTGCAGGTCCACCGGCTTCACCAGATGCGTGTCGAAGCCCGCATCCGCAGCACGTCTAACGTCCTCCGGCTGACCATAACCGGTAAGCGCGACCAGCCGCGCGCTGCTGCCGCGGCTGCGCAGCCGTCTGGCCACTTCGTAGCCGTCCATGCCCGGCAGACCAATGTCGAGCAGAACGACCTCAGGATCGAGTGCAGCGGCCCGCTGGAGCGCCTCCGCCGCGCCGTACACGGGTTCTGCCACGTGTCCGCAAAGGTTCAGAATCATCGCGAGAGAGTTCGCGGAATCCGCATTGTCATCCACGATGAGGATGCGTCGGCGTGCAGCGGTCTGCTCGGACTGCTCCTCCCTCATCTCGAGCGGACAGGCGATAACCGGCAGAACAATCTCGAAGCGGGCGCCTCGCCCGGGGCCATCGCTCGCCGCGCTTACCCGGCCGCCGTGCATTTCGATGAGGCGGTGAACCACGGACAGACCGATTCCAAGACCTCCTTGCGAGCGATCGAGCGAGCGGTTGCTTTGCACGAACAGATCGAAGATCCGCGGCAAGAGCTCCGCAGGTATGCCGACCCCATTATCAGTGATGCTGATCACCGCTTCGCCGTTGTCGCGGCGCATCTCGACGCGAATCTCACCGCCAGGATCGGTGTACTTGCTCGCGTTGGTCAGGATATTGGCGACGCACTGAACCAGGCGCGCATGGTCGCCATTCACGTATGCAGGGGCATATCCGACAGCGACGAAGACCTTGTGGCGGTTCTCACGCATGAGCGGCTCGACGCTTTCCAGGGCTTGCGAGATTACCGAGGCCAGATTGATGGGCTCCTGTTGCAGGTTGATCCTTCCCTGCGTTATCCGCGAGACATCGAGCAAGTCATCGACCATGCGCGACAGGTGAGAGCTCTGTCGTTTGACGATCGCCGCGACGGTTTGCACCTGCGAGTCGTCCGGCAGCATCCTCGCCAACAGCTCGCCGGCATTGCGAATCGGGGCGAGCGGATTGCGCAGCTCGTGCGCGAGCATCGCGAGGAATTCATCCTTACGCCGATCGGCATTGCGCAGGTTCTCCTCGGCAATTCTGAGCGCCTCCAGCTGATCGCGCGTCTGGTATTGCCGCAACCGTCCGCGCAACGCGGCCTGCACCGCGCTGACGAGCGTTCGGGCGGAGGTCGGTCTGTCCAGCACCGTGACGTTCGTGAACGCGCTAAAGATGCCTGCTACCGCGGGCGTATGGGGATCTGTCTGGCAAAGCAACACGACAGGGAGATCCGACCATGCAGGCTGTCGCGATAGCGATGCCAGAATCGTCTGAATGCTCGGCAGCACGAGCGCGGCGTCCGTCATGACTAAGACGCCCGAGCCGGCATCGATCTCGTGAGCCACCTCGGACGCCTCGTGACAGACGGTACAGAGGAGATTTACGCGCCGCAGCACCTCGCGCGTCACCTGTCCGTCACGACCGGTTGGCGGATATATTAGAACGCCCTGCTCGCTCACGGCTCGCGTTATGTGCGCGGCGACCGCCCCGCTCCCCCGCCGGCGTCGCCTCCAAACTCCACGGGCACACCGGTCAGGACGCCGCGCAACCCAAGGATCGGCTCGCTCAGGTGTACTCCTTCTCTGTCGAACCACAGCTCGCGAATGGAGCCTTCGTGGCCGCCGGTACGCTTCTTGATCACCGATAGCGCTTTCTTGACTTGGCCTCCATGTTCGAAGTAGCGCAGCATTACGATCGAGTCGGCGAGATAGCTCGCATCGACGGGGGAGATCATGGAGGAACCGAGCATGCCGCTTTGGGCTACGACCATGAGCGTGGTGACACCCTGGTTGCCGAGGTAGGACAGTAGCTCATGAAGCTGCGCGACCAGGAAATTGTCCTGGGGCATGGCATTCAAATAGCCGTTCAGGCTGTCGATCACCACCACGCGTGCGCCGTCCCGCTCGACACACTCACGGACCATCGCCGCGAACTCCCCAGGCGAGATCTCCACCGGGTCGATCTGCTGCAGTGCGATCTGGCCTGGACCCACGCCTTCGCGAAGGTTCAATCCCAGCCCCTGCGAACGCGCCAGGAGCGCCACCTTCGTCTCATCAAACACAAAGCTCGCCGCGTGATCACCGCGCTCGGTCGCGGCGTGCGCGTATTGCAAGGCCAGAGTCGACTTGCCGCTGCCCGGCGGCCCGACCAACAGGGCGCTGGTGCCCCGCTCGATGCCCTCGCCGAGCAATGCGTCGAGCGCCGCATTGCCGCTTCTGATGACAGACCGACTGAACTGCGACCCGTGGTTGGCCGCCACGAGCCGGGGAAAGAGCTGGAGGCCGCCGCGCCGGATGGCGAAATCATGGAACCCGCTCGAGAAGTCGCTGCCGCGAAACTTGAGTACCTGCAGTTGTCGACGCGCCTGCCCGTACACCGGGGTAGTCGCATAAAGGGCCATGACACCGTGTGCGATGCTATGGAGCTGCAGGTCCGGCCCCTCGGCGGTGCGGTCATCGAGCATCAGCACCGTGCACCTGCGGCCGGCGAAGAACTGCTTCAGCGCTAGAATCTGCCGCCGATAGCGCAGCGAGCTCTGCGCCAGCAGCCGCATCTCGGACAGCGAGTCGAGGACTACCCGCGCCGGATTGCTGCGCTCGATGGCATCCAGGATCTTTCCCATCGTCTCCGAGAGTTCCACATCCGAGGGCTGGATCATCGTGACGGCGCCCTCGCCGTTCAGTTCATGGTCCGGGATGAGCTCGACGATATTGATGGCATCCAGAGACCAGCCGTGCGAATCGGCGCCGGCCTCGAGCTCCTGCCGGGTCTCTGAGAGTGTTACGTATAGGCACTTCTCGCCCTCTCGCACGCCTTCCAGCAGAAATTGCAGCGCCAGGGTGGTCTTGCCGGAGCCGGGGTTACCGTCTACCAGATACAGCCGCTCTGGGATGAGTCCCCCATGGAGGATTTCATCCAGAGCGCCGATTCCCGTCTTCAATCGCTGGATCTCACGCATGAGCCCGGTCCTTCGACCTGTAACTTAGGCTGAATAACTTTCAGCGGTTCCGAGGGTTCCGCATCCCGGGTCGGCAATGGTCAAGCCGCCCCCCTGGGCCGAGGAAATCCAGCGGTGATCTTCCGCGGCACTGGCGACGCCCGGCACAGGGCCTTGCCCATCGGGTACAGGTTGATGCTTCTCCCGAGTTCTCCTGGCAATACATTACCGGGAATTATCGTTCAGGTACGGAGGGAAGCATATGGCTGAGCATTCCGCGACTCTCTCGTCGGGTGACTTGGATTAGCTGCCGGGCGGCAGCGAGGCGGAGAAGCGCTCGCTGGCCAAGTGGTACGCGGCGGCCAAGGCTGCGCTGGCGCGCAATCGCCCTCTGACCACCGCGACCACCCCGCCTTCCGGACGCCACAACGCCGCGGAGCTCCCGACTACCGAGCTTGACGCCTTGCGTGGCGTTGGCGCGTTCAAGGGCGATGTGGTCGTCGGCGCCGATAACGATCCCCTCATTCGCAGCCAAGCGCAGTACATGGCCCTGCTCGAGGAAAGCCTCTCGGCAGCTGAGGCCGCCAAGCTCTTGCGTGTGGACGTGAGCCGAGTGCGCCAGAGGCTGCGGGAGCGATCCCTCTTGGGCTGGAATACGAGGGAAGCTGGCGTCTGCCGCGCTTTCAGTTCGAGCGCCGTCTCGTCCTCCCCGGTCTCGCGCAAGTCCTGAAGGTGCTCCCGTCGGATCTCGTGCGCGCGCTTGGGCGCGTCAGTTGTACGAAGCCTATCCGGATGTTCAAGGCTTCCAATGCGGCTCATCGATGAATGGACACGCCCCAGCGATCGTGCTCAACGAGCGCGCACAGGGAGCGTTGCCCAAGGAGCCGCGATTTCACCGCTCTCTCAATGACGACATGCTGGTAGATGCGCTCCAACGAATCGCACTACGCCTCTCGTACGGGTTGCGGTAGCTGCGGCGAGTGCCCAATGGATGGGTGAGTAGGTTGGTCGACTCGCACTACGAGCGTCCTGCCTGCCCCGTCCCGCGTCCAGGCGCAGGCTGGGTTAGGCGACGCCGCGACAACCTTCTGACCGCCGGCCACGCTGGTCTGCGGCGAGCCAACCTCAATCCGGGTGCTAACCGCCGCAATTGCGTAAAATGCGTGCGTTGCAGGATGTACGTATGGCGCACCCGCATCAGATCGTCACCGTAGCCGCGGCCGACTTCCAGCGCAACATCGGGCGATACCAGGACGGCGAAGCCGGTCGCCATCACCAAGAACGGTCGCCCACGGATCGTGTTGATTTCGGCGGAGGAGTACGAGCGGCTCAAGCGGCATGATCGCCGGGTGATTGCGGCCGGCGAAGTTTCCGAACGGCAGGTGGCCGCGCTCAGAAAGGCCAGGATACCGGAAGAGTGGGGTCTCGCGGCGCTGATCACCCGCGCCGCGCGAGCCACAGACGCGGATTACCGATTTCCCACGGCTCGCGCGATGGCCTGACGCCGGGACTCTCTACTCTGGGTGACCCGCTCTACCGAGCTTTGTATTAGATTCCGACTTCGACCACGTAGTAATGCGATGAACCGAGTACTTCTCAGCGATGGCCCGTGGGCCCGCTGCGGTCGCGTTCGGGTACTAACACGCTAAACCATGAGCTCGCGTCCCGCCTTCTTTGCTGCCTGTCTGCTCCTCTGCTGCCTGTGCACCGCGCAAGCAGAGGCAGTCGCATGCAAAACGGCTGGCGGACGAGCCGCCGTAAGTCAGTGGTTCGGGCGACTCAACGAGGCCTGGGAAGAACGTGATGCAGCGGCTGCCGCCGCCCTGTTCAGCAGGAACGCGAGCTACTGGGACGACCCGTTCGGCCCGCCCCACCGCGGAATGAAGGCGATACGCACGTATTGGGATCAGGTGTCCACCGGACAGCGTGATGTACATACGAGCTATGAGGTTCTGAGCTCGTGCGGCGGCAAAAGCCTCGTGCATTGGACTGCCCGGTTCACGCGGTTCCCCTCGGCACAGAAGGTCCGGCTGGATGGAATTGCTGAGATCATCCTCGACCGGTACGGCAAGGCATCATCCTTCCGGGAATGGTGGAACCGGGAGCAGAACTGACCGCGTAGGCATACATAGGGGAGATGTTCATGCGCGAGCGCCAACGATTTCTACGGACCATGGCGTTCATTCTGACTGTCGCCGCCTCGACTACCGGCTTGGCTGTACCCTCCAGATGTAGTGACAGAGGGAGCGCTACCCAAGTTCTGGAACGTGAGCATCAATACTCCGCGGCGCTGTTACATGGCGATGCCAGGCTACTCGCGGGGGTGCTCGCGGACAGTTTCGTGGATACCAGCCAAAGCGGTGCCTTGCGCGATAAGCAGCAGCTCCTCGCTCTCGTCGCGCGCGAGCGGCCACCGGCCTCGATAGCGGAAACCGATCGAAGAATCCAGGTGTATGGTGATGCGGCCGTGGTGACCGTGAAATTCAAGGTCAAAGGTTCCGACGGGGGCAAGCCCTATGAGTTCTCAGGCCGCGCCACCGATGTCTGGATTTATCGCGCCGGCCGCTGGGAATGCGTGGCTGCGCATTCCAGCGGAATGCGGTGATGGTTCGGCGGTCGCGGCCTCGTTCGGCGCGGATTAATTCGGCGCTCGGCACGGCCGGACCATCGTGAGCCCGCGCAAGCGCAAATCACAGTAGCAGGAGTCCTGTCATGATGTCGACGCAAGAAATCGCCATACGCCTCGCTGATCTGGTCGGTCAAGGGAAATTCGAGGCCGCGCAAAGAGAGCTGTTTGCAGAGGATGCGGTTAGCATCGAGGCGCACGCAACGGAACAATTTGCTCGTGAAACGGCCGGCTTGTCGGCAATCCTGGAAAAAGGCAACAAGTGGCGGTCGATGGTCGAGAGGGTGTATTCCTGCTCCGCGTCCGTACCCCTGGTGGCCGGCAACACCATAGCCATTGCTCTCGCGATGGATCTCACCATGAAAGGGCGTGGGCGCATGCAGCTTGCGGAGGTCTGCGTCTACGCGGTCAAGAACGGCAAGATCGCCTCGGAGCAATTCTTCATGTAGCGCATATCATTGTACCGCGGCGCTGTCCGGCCAAAGATAGATCGGCGCATAGGTCTCGGCCTGGAATGCCTTCTGTGCACTGAGCTCGTTCACCAGCTTGTCGAAGCCCGCAAGGGCCAGGCCGCAGGTGCGCTTGCATGGTTATCTTCCAAGCCCTTCGTCGTCAGACGGCAAGACCGCTCTCGACTGACACGGATTCCGCCAGAACGTCAGTTTCAGAGAGGTGCTGAAGTTATGGGGAGACGAGCCCAAGCGGTTGCCTGCGGGGTTCACCGAGTGCTTTTCCAGCCGGTATCAGGCGACTCAACTATTCGATGGCCAGCTCCCCAAGGGAACCGGCCTGCAGTACCTTCCGGTCGACCGCCCCGACGTACTCGTCTCCGTACCCGAGCGCGCTCTCCTCAAACTCCTGAGCGACGTCGGGAAAACTCAGCCGCTCGAGGAAGCACGGCAGCTCGTCGAGTTCCTGCGTTGCTGCACGAAGGTAGCAGGGCGGGGGCGAGCGCCGCGACCAACAGCCAGTGCTCGCTCTCGTCGAGCGCCTGTACGCGTCAGTACGTTCTCGAATCTCAGCTTCCATAAGGCTTGGCCCCCTCCGTCGGTCGCTCTCGGTCGAACCCTCAGGCTGATGTCGGAAGGAAGAGATTACCGATGGGCATTCGGTGATCTATGCGCCAATACTGCCGGCATATTCGGCGCAATATTGATTCATGCGCCATAAAAGCGTACTGTATTGGCGTATAAACTGGATTTGCGCCAAACAGCCATGCCAAAATTGCTTCCCAATGACCTCCTCGAGCGCGTCACGAAGGCGCTGGCCGCTGACCCTCGAGGCTTGAGCCTGGCAGAGCTGCAAGAGGCTTTCAAAGACATCGTGAGCCGCCGGACGCTGCAGCGTCGGCTGGATGTGTGGGCGCGTTCCGGTGCGATCAAAGCCGAGGGCATCCGTAGAGGCCGCCGATACTTTCCAGCCAGCAACAAAACCACGCCGACAGTTGCCGTCGACGTGGGACGACCCGCCAGCGCTTCGGGGCCAGAAGCCATCACGTCATCCGTTGCCATTTCTGCAGCGGGTCAGCAGGTCCAGGCTCTCGTTCACAGGCCGATCGCCGACCGCGCGGCCATCGGCTATCAGCGTGACTTCCTGGAACGCTATGTGCCGAACGAGACCGAATACCTCCCCGAAAAGCTGAAAACACATCTACGAGCACTCGGCCACACGCCTGACGGACACCGTCCAGCGGGCACGTATGCACGAGACATCCTGAATCGGCTGCTCGTCGATCTCTCCTGGGCCTCGAGCCGCCTCGAGGGCAATACCTATTCGCTGCTCGACACCCGTGAGCTCATCGAACATGGCAAAGCCGCTCCGGGCAAAGACGCGAAGGAAACCCAAATGATCCTCAATCACAAAGCGGCCATCGAACTGCTGGTGGAGTCTGCCGAAGAGATCGGAGTCAATCGCTACACTATTACCAACCTGCACGCGCTCCTCGCCGACAACCTCCTCGAAGAATCCCACAACGCAGGGCGACTCCGCACTACGTCGGTTGCGATCGGCGGTACGACATACCTGCCAACAGCAATTCCCCGGCTCATCGAGGAGCTGTTCACGCTGTTGCTAGAGAAGGCCGCGACGATCCGCGACCCCTTCGAACAGTCCTTCTTCCTCATGGCGCAGCTTCCATATCTGCAACCTTTCGTCGACGTCAATAAGCGAACGTCACGGCTCGCAGCAAACATTCCACTGATCAAAAGCAATCTGGTGCCGTTGTCGTTCGTCGATATCCCTGACAAGCTCTACATCGATGGCCTGATCGGAGTCTACGAGCTCAACCGGGTCGAGCTTCTAAGAGATGTTTACCTGTGGGCGTATGAGCGCTCGGTACGCAGATACAAGACCGTGCGCGACTCGCTTCCGGAGCCCGATGCCTTCCGCCTCAAGTATCGCAGCGAAATCGCCGATGTCGTGCGCCTCGCCGTGCGCGAAAAGATTCGGCCCACCGAGGCAGCGCTCGCGCAGCTGGCGAAATCCATGGTCCTACCTGAAGACCTCGACCGCTTTACGAGCATTGCCCTCACAGAACTTACAGACATGCACGAGGGGAACATCGCGCGATTCCGGCTGCGCCCGTCCGAATATAAGCAATGGAAGGAAGGATGAGATCCTCGGCACTTCCGCGCCGCATGCTCGTGCCACCCCCTAGGCTAACGGTATTTTGAACCCGTGGTCACCCCGTCGCCGACGAGCCGCCCCGACATGACCGAGCCACTAAGTCCTTGAAGATACTGGAATGGTGCCGGCTATCTGATTTGAACAGATGACCAACGGTTTACAAATTGGACTCGGTAGCGCCGCTCAGAAGTTATGACTTGTCAAGAGAAAGTTTAGTGCTTTGTTTTCGTTGATATTTTCTTAAACCCCGCCGCGGGGCGTCCGTTGCAGTTGTCACGACGAAGCACTACTGATCACAACAAAGTCCCACAAAACTCCCACAGACCAACGGTTCTTTTGCTGGCAATACTCCGACGATCGAGAGGTCAGAAGTCGGTTCCTCCCCAGTGTCCGCTGGATTCTCACCCGCCGCGCTCGCCCTTCGAAACCCCGCGCGCCATGCGCAGGACGTTCTCGCGATGGAACTCGAGGTACTGCCGCTGACCCCGTGAGAATCCGCCAACGTTCACTCGGGTGTCGGGGTCGATCCCCATGCGCCTAAGAGACACCGGGTCCGTGACCGGTGACACTATGAGATGGCCCGAGTTCTCGAAGGAGATGAACCCCTTATCGAAAAGGTGATCCACTGTGGGAGTCAAGAGCAAACCATTCTCACCGTCAAGCCGCTGCTCGTTACTGCTATCGCGCCAGGGCTGCTCAATCGAGCGCACGTTGTCCCGGAAGAGTCCCTGACCACGACGCGCCAGGACTAGCGCAGTTCGCTCGGTCTGCGGGATCGCCGCATCGGAATTGATTCCAGCCTCGACGCGTCGCTCCCATTCCTCGATGTCGCGCTCGGGCGCCGGCGAGTCGCGCTCAATCCGGCCGACTTCCTGACCGACATCGGCGACCTGCTGAGCCTCCACACCAATCAACTCGAACAGTGCCCAAGCGAATCCCCGGCTGATCTCCGTCAGATAGACGCTTTGCAGACCATTGCCTTCAGGGGTTAGTGGTGCGTATTTGCTTCCCAGATGAGGGCGCAGCGTCGCAATGTGATCCTTGGGGCGGACTGCATTGGAAAGACGCTGCCAGCGAACGCCCACTCGCCAACCGATCTGGCTCCAATTGGTGCCGGCGAGGCCAAATTCCTCCGGCTTCGGGCTCTCCCGGCAATAGCCACTGACGATGCCGAGGGCCGCAATGCGCGTATCGCAGAATGACAAGACGACGTCGCCGGGCGCAACCTCCCGCATGAACTCGTAGAAGGGATTCCGGTGTCCGTTCTTATTGCGCTTCGGTGACCAGAGATAACCGCCCTCGATCTCCTGGCGGAAGTCTGGTTCTGGTTCACCCACCAATAGCGCACGACGAGCAGTGTACGCTTTACCTTAAACGCTGCCGCAAAGGGGCCCGTCCCGGGACGAGCATGCGGCGCGCGGTCGCACGCTCAGGCAGCATATGGAAACCCTGTGAATTGACTTTTAAGCTCAAGTATTGCAATTAAATTATGCCGCGCTACGTCTTGCGCTGTATATTTTGGGAGCTATACTTGCGTTTATGGGCCAAGATACGCACAGATTTTCATTCAAAAGGGCCCTGGTCAAGCTGCCCCGTGGCGAGCCTCTCAGCACGGCCGCACTCCGAGAGTACGGAATCAGCGATTTCCGGGCCTCGGACCTTGCGCGTAGCGGATGGCTTACCCACCTCGGCCGCGGCGTCTACATGCTGCCCGGCGATACGCTCTCCCGAGATGGCTGCCTGGCATTTCTCACCCACCGTGTGGCCGGGTTTCACGTCGGCGGCAAGACGGCTCTCGACTGGCGCGGAATCCGCCAGAACGTGACTTTTAGAGAGATGCTGACGTTATGGGGCGACGAGCCCAAGCGATTACCCGCTTGGTTCACTGAGCGCTTTTCCAGCCGGTATCAGGTGACTCGGCTATTCGATAGTCAGCTCCCCAAGGGATCCGGCCTGCAGTCCCTTCCCGCCGGCCGCCCTGAAGTACTCGTCTCAGTACCCGAGCGCGCTCTCCTCGAACTCCTGAGCGACGTTGGGAAGACTCAGCCGCTCGAGGAAGCGCGGCAGCTCGTCGAGCTCCTTCATACCCTGCGAGAGAAGGTGCTGGACCAGCTGCTCGCACATGTCACCAGAATCAAGGTCGTCCGCCTAGCTGAACTCCTCGGGCGAGAGCTAGCTCTCCCATGGGTCGCAACTGCCGCGCGGCATAGTCAGCGCATCGGCGGGGGAAAGCGCTGGGTGGCCGTTACGAAGTCCGGCGAACGCCTCGACCTGAGGCGACCGTGAACCAGCAATACGTCGACACGGTGCGCCTACTGCTGACCATCGCCCCGGCGGTATTCCGCTCGCCGCGCTTTGCACTCAAGGGAGGCACGGCCCTGAATTTGTTTGTGCATGACATGCCCCGGCTCTCGGTCGACATCGACGTCACCTTCACCGATCACATTCTTAATCGTGAAGACGCGTTGCGCGCGATCGCGGAAGATCTCAAGGCTGCCAAGTCCGCGATCTCTGCATTGGGCTTTCGGGCTCACCTACCCACCTCCAAGGGAGGCGAAAACGTCAAGCTGCTCGTCGAAGGAACCGGGCAACAGATCAAAGTTGAAGTCAATTTCGTCCTTCGCGGGACCGTGCTACCGATCACTCACCGCCCTCTCGCACCAAGAGCGCAAGAGCTCTTCACGACCGACGTCATCCTTCCCGTCTTGGACTTTGCTGAACTGTACGGCGGCAAGCTTGTCGCTGCGATGGATCGGCAGCATCCCCGAGACATCTTCGATGTGCTGCAAATGCAGGAGCGCTTCGGTTGGCAGTCATCTTTCGTGGACTGCTTCGTCGCGTACCTTGCCGGCCACAACCGCCCGGTTCATGAGGTGCTGTTTCCGAACAGACTGCCGCTCGAACCTGCCTTCTCAAGCGAATTCACGGGCTTGACGACCGATGAGGTTGCCCTGGAAACGCTCGAACAAACCCAAAGTCGCCTCATAGATGAGTTGCCACATGCTTTGACGTCGCGTCACCGCGAGTTCCTGCTGTCGCTGGTGAGCGCTGAACCGGCATGGGATCTGATGCCCTTCGCTAACCTGCAGCATCTCCCTGCACCGCAATGGAAGCTGATCAATCTCCGGAAGCTGAAGATGCGCAATCCCGCTCGGTTTTCCGCCCAACGTGACGAGCTCGTCTCACGATTCGCGAATCTGCCACAACCTGTCGGACCAGTAGCGTCGTAATACAGCGCCAGAATCCAAAAGTCCCGCGACCAACGGTTCTTTTGGCCAGCATCTCCGGAAGTGGTGCACGGAATTAGGCGTGGACCAGCGCGCCCGTCAGGGCGATCTCCGACTGGACAGCGTCCGTATGTCCGCGTGATCAAAGATCAGGCAGGTCGTCGCCGCATGGGCATAGAGCTTCGAATCTGGTCCCACGATTCGCCCTTCGGCGGTCGCAACCTGCCGGCCACCGTGGACAAGAATTCCTTCGACGCGCACGAGCGGTACGGCGTCGGTCAGGGGACGCACGATGTTTACCTTGAGTTCGAGCGTCGTGTATGCCCCGGCGGCGGGCAGCATCGAGTGCACAGCGCAGCCCATTGCTGAATCCAAAAGAGCGCTAAACCAGCCGCCGTGAACTGTTCCCAGCGGATTGTAGTAGCGGGAATCCGGCGTGCCTTGGAAGATGGCGCGGCCGCGCTAGATTCGGATCGGTACGAAACCGAGCGTGTCGCCCATTGGAGGAGAGGGGAGCTCGCCAGCAAAAATCGCTTGCAGCGTCTCAAGACCACTGCGGCCATCCAATTGCTCCGCGCGCGTATACCCGGTCGTCCGCGCGAGGCGCTCGCGGAGCCTACTCTCTTCCGCGCGCCAGACGGCGAGTGTCTCCTCGGGGTTCATCCGGTCGATCTCCGCTAGGTAGCATCAATGGGCGGCTGCGAAAGCGCGGGCCGGTGGAACGCTACTCGAGCGCAAAGACGTTTGAGAACGACTTTCTTATTTGCCATGGTAGTGCTCCGAGTTTCGATGCGGTTTGTGCCGGTCACGGATGATTGCGCCGTGCTGATTCACCGCTCATGCGATCACTATATGTATTTACATGTCCTCATGCGCGCTGAGTCGAAGCGCGCAGCCTCTGCTTCTCACGCGGAGGCCAGCCGGCTCGCGGCCAGATACGCCGCGTTCTTCAGCGCAGTAGCCTGCGCCCTTCCTAAGCGCTTCTCGAACGCCTGCTGCGCCGCCTCCCACCGGGGCCTCAGTTTCCGCAGCTGTTCTTGCCCTTTGGAGGTCAAGTTCCAACGTCGCTGCCGACGGTCCTGACCTACCGTGTCGCCCGCCAGCCCGCCTCGCTTGATCAGCGCCAGCGTGCGGGTGGCGGTGGTCTGATCGATGCCCATGGCCTCCGCGACCTCAGTCGTGGTCAAGTTCGGGGCCATCTCGATGAGCTGCAAGGCGGTGTATTGCGTCGCGTGCACGCCGCTTTCCGCGATCATCTCTTCATACAGAACCGTTACGGCTCGGGCGGCCTGCCGGAGCGTCGCGCAGTAGCACGGAAGCGATTGGATCTTCATACCACGCATTATGCATGCCTATACATGTATTGTCAAGGGAAGCCTAGAGCGCTCCTCATCTGGAGCCGATCCGACTGGCGGTCAGATACGCCGCGTCCTTCAGGACGATGGCCTGCGCACGCCCCAGACGTATCTCCAACGTCCGCTGCGCCGCTTCCCACCTGGGTGTCAACTTCCGAAGCTTCTCTTGCCCTGCGGAGGTCAAATTCCAGCGTCGCCGCCGGCGATCCTGTCCGATCGTGTTGGTGGCCAGCCCCCTGCCCTTGATCAGCGCCAGAGTGCGGGTAGCCGTGGTCTGGTCGATGCCCATCGCCTCAGCCAGCTCGGTCGTAGTCAGGTTCGGGGCCGCCTCGATGAGCTGCAAGGCCGTGTATTGCGTCGCGTGCAGACCTCCCTCTGCGATCACCTTCTCGTAGAGAAGCGTCACGGCTCGGGCGGCCTGCCGCAGCGTCGCGCAGTAGCACGCAAACGAGTGGGTCTTCATGCCGGTCAAGCTGCCGACTTCCGCCGATCGAGGATCAGGCAGGTGGTTGTCGCATGAGCATACAGCTTCATGTCCGGACCCACGATCCGTCCTTCGGCGGTCGCGACTTGCCGGCCACCATGGAGAAGAACTCCTTCAGCGCGCACGAGGGGTACGGCGTCGGTCAGGGAACGGACCAGGTTCACTTTGAGCTCGAGCGTGGTGTAGGCCGTAGCGGCAGGCAGTGTCGAATGTACTGCGCAACCCATGGCTGAATCCAACAGGGCGGCAAACCAGCCGCCGTGAACGGTTCCCATCGGATTGTAATAGCGCACATCCGGCCTTCCCTGAAAGATTGCGAGACCGTGTTCGATTCGGATCGGCAAGAAGCCCAGCGTGTCGCCCATCGGAGGAGGCGGCAGCTCGCCTGCAAAAATCCCTTGTAGCGTTTGAAGACCGCTTCGGCCATGCAATTGCTCCGCGTGCACGTACCCGCTCCGTTCGGCAAGCCGCTTGCGCACGTCGCTCTCCTATGCGCGCCAGCGGGCGAGTGTCTGTTCAGAGTCCACGCTATCGGTTTCCGTCGGTTGTCGTATGTATGCCATTGCAAGTGCTCCTAGCTGTTCAACCGAGCAGACTGGCTGGCACGTCCGGTCTCTCCAGGGCAATGAAGTGGCCGGCGTTTGGCACCTGAGTGAATTTGGCCGTGGGAATCAGATCGCTGTTGGCCTGTCGATCCGACGTTCGCGACCAATCCTTCTCCCCGTAGATGAGATGGACCGGTGCTGTGACCCTGGGATAACACGACCGGGCGGCAATGAAGCTGGGAAGGCTGGCATACACGGACCGCGCGACGGTCGAGTAGCCAGGTCGCCGGCCGACCCTTAGGAGTTCATCCAAGTAGTCCTCACGCAGGGCGGTCTTGTCGACGATGCCACCCCGGAGCACGGCCCGCATGATTGGTTTGGGCTCCAATCCGGCGAGGAGCGGACCGATGCCGGGCGCGAGAACGCCGGTTATGATGAACCGAGCCAAGAAACTGGATCTCAGGATTCCGCCGGCATAATCGTAGGCATTCATGGCCAGGACGCGACGGACTCGCTCGGGGAGTTCTGCCGCTGCAGTGAGCGCGAGCACGGCGCCCATTGACTCTCCGAGCAGCGTCACATCGCGCAGATCAAGCCGTGTAATGAGATTCGTCACGGCCGCGCGCATGCTGGGTTCTTCATAGGAGGCGCCCGGCACGATCTGAGAGTGGCCCATCCCCGGTAGATCGAGCGCGTAAACGGTGTACCGGTCCTGGACCAAGGGAATGAGATGTCGAAAATGCTCGGCTTGGGTACGCACGGTATGCAACAGGACCAATGGAGCGCCCGTTCCACCCGTGAGGTAGCGAAGTCGACCCTGGCCAAGGTTGCCTGGCGCGGACGGGTCAAGGAATCCGCTGTTGGTGCCCGGAATACTGATTCCTGATTCGGGATTACTAACTAGGGACATGTTCTTCTCCCAGGTAAACGAACGATTGCAGCTAGAGCTCAGCCGGCTGCAGCATCTGCGCCTGCTGGAACTCCTCATCCGACGCCCGAATCCGGTACCAGATCGCGTACAGCGCCGGGAGGAAGAGAAGGGTCAGGAAAGTGCCACCGATCGTACCGCCGATCAGCGTGACTGCCATCGATCCCCAGAAAACGTTGGTCGTCAGTGGAATGAACGCCAGCACCGCGGCGAGTGCCGTGAGGATGACGGGCCGTGCGCGCTGCACCGTGGCCTCGATCACCGCGTGATAGGGCTCGAGCCCCTCGGTGAGATTCATATGGATCTGCCCGATCAGGATGAGCGTGTTGCGCATGAGGATCCCCGATAGGCCGATCAGGCCCAGTATCGCGTTGAAGCCGAACGGCTGGTGCAGCAGGAGGAGGAACGGCACGGTACCCACCAGCCCCAACGGCGCCGTCAGGAAGACGATTGTCATTCCAGCCAACGATCGCGTCTGCAGCACGAGCACCAGAAGGGTCAGCAGGATCATGACGGGGAAGACCGGCGCGAGCGCGGAATTGGCCTTGGCGGAATCCTCGATGTTACCGCCCATCTCAATCTTGTATCCCGCCGGGAGCTTCGCCACGATCGGCGCCAGCGCCTTTTGTATCTCCACGGAGACTTGCGGCGGCTGCAATGATTCATCGTAATCGGATTGCACGGTGATGGTTGGCGTGCGGTCACGACGCCTCAGGATCGGGTCCTCGGGCCTCAACTCGAAGTGACCGACCTGGCTCAAGGGGATGAGCCGGCCCTGACGATTGGTCAGGGTGAGATCGGCGAGCCTGGCCGGATCGAGGCGATCGGGGCCGGAGCTGCGTGCAACCACTTCGACCGTGCGGATGCCTTCGCGGACCTGCGTGAGCGGCAGTCCGGTCAGGAGGAACTGAAGCTGCTGTGCGACGTCGGTGGGACTCAGGCCCAGGAGCTCGAGCCGGCTCTGATCGAGCACGAAGTGCTCCGTGGAAACGCGGTTTCCCCAATCCTCATTGACCGTGCGGGTGTGAGGGTTCGCCCGCATCACCCTCTCGACTTCGCCGGCGATGCTGCGCAGCACGGCGGGATCCGGTCCCATCACGCGGAAATTGACGAGATAGTGCGGGTACGGCCCGAAGATGAGCTGTGACACCCGAACCTGGGCTCCCGGCGCAAGACCCTCCGCGATGCGCTTACGGAGCCGGAGCTTGAGTCGGTCGCGTGCCGCCTCGTCCGGGGTGAGCACGACGAGCTTCGCGAAGGCAGGATCGGGCAGCTCCGGGTTGTAGGAGAAGAAGAAGCGCGGGGCGCCCTGGCCGATATACGTCGTGACGATCTTCGCCTCCGGCTGCTTTCTCAGCCAGGCTTCGACTTTCAGCGCGGCGGCTTTGGTCGCTTCAATCGCCGTACCTTCCGGCATCTGCACATCGACCAGGACTTCGGGCCGGTCGGAGGTCGGGAAGAACTGCTGTTTGACCAAGGCCATGCCGGCGCCGGCAAGCAGCAGAGCACCTACTACCGCTGCGGCGACGATGAATTTGTGATCGACCGCCGCGGCGATCCATCGCCGCAGTCGTTCATACCCGGGCGTTGCGTAGATCGCCTTCCGGCCGCCCGGTATCGGTTTGATGTCCGGCAGCAGCTTCACGCCGAGATAGGGCGTGAAGACGACGGCAACGACCCAGGAGATGATAAGGGCGAAGCCCACCATCCAGAAGATGTTTCCGGCGTACTCGCCCGCTGTCGATCGTGCAAAACCGACCGGAGTGAAGCCGATGACGGTGACCAGAGTGCCGGCCAGCATGGGAGCGGCGGTATGGCTCCACGCGTAAGCGGCCGCTTTGACGCGCTCGAAGCCCTCCTCGAGCTTCACGACCATGATTTCGGTGGCGATGATGGCATCATCGACGAGGAGTCCGAGCGCGATGATGAGCGCGCCAAGGGTGATGCGATCGAAGACGCGGCCGGTCAGCATCATGACGACGAAGACCGCGGCCAGGGTGAGCGGGACTGCCGTCGCGACCACCATACCGACGCGCCAGCCGAGGCTGATCAGGCTCACCAGCATGATGACGCCCAAGGCCACGAAGAATTTCAGCATGAACTCATTCACGGCCGCGCGGATGTTGACGGCCTGATCGGTGATCTTGGAGAAGGAGATGCCCGCCGGCAGCCGCGCGGCGATCTTGGCGGCTTCCGCTTCCAGGGCGCGGCCGAGCACCAGGCCGTTCCAGCCGTCTTTCATGACGACTGCGAGAACGAGCGCGGGCTCGCCGTTGTGGCGGATCAGGTAGGTCGGGGGATCCTCGTAGCCGCGCTCGACATCCGCGATGTCACCGAGTCGCAATACTCGACCGCCGGCTGCAATCGGTGTGTCGCGGATTTGCTGTAGATCGTCATATGCCCCGTCGAGACGAAGCAGGACTTGGGCGCCGCTGGTATCGATCGAGCCGGCCGGAGTGACGGTATTCTGGTGCTGAAGCGCCGCGAAGATGTCTCTCGCGCTGATGCCGAGGGTGGCGAGCCGTGCATTGGAGATATCGACGAAAATCTCTTCCGGGCGCTCCCCCAGGATGTTGACCTTCTTCACCCCGGGGACGTGTAGGAGCTGTTGGCGCAGCGTCTCTGCCTCGCGCGTGAGCTTGCGGGGAGGCATCCCATGCGCTTCGACTGCATAGAGCGCAAAGTCGACATCGGAGTATTCGTCATTGATGAAGGGGCCCAGAACACCCTGCGGAAGGTTGTGCGCCTCGTCCCCCAGCTTCTTGCGCGCCTGATAGAACTGCTCGGGCACGTCCGCCGGTGGAGTCTTGTCGCTCAATTCCACCATCATCACGGCGATGCCCGGGCGCGTGAAGGTCTCGACGTGGTCATACCAGCGCAATTCCTGCATGCGCTTCTCGAGCGGATCGGCGACTAGGTTTTGCATCTCCTCGGCGGTCGCGCCCGGCCAGACCGCCGTCACCGTGAAATTCTTGATCGTGAACGCAGGGTCCTCAGCGCGCCCCAGGTGCAGAAACGCATAGACCCCTGACAGAATGATGGCCACGATCAGGAAGAGCGTGATCGCGCGCTCGCGCACGGCGAGCTCTGACAGATTGAAGCGCATCATCGCAGGTCCGCCTCGTATCGGGTGACTCGAACATGCTTCCCTTCGTAGAGGAAATGCCCGCCGAGGGCGACGATCGGCTCGCCGACGTGCACGCCGCTCTTCACGATCGCGGCCTCATCGGCAAGCTGAACGACATGAACCGGGCGAAACGAAACCGATGATGCCGCAGCGTCATATATCCAGACCCCCGGCCCCCTCCCTTCATCGTCTATGGCTCCAAGCGGGACGGACATGTCTGCCGAGAGCGGGGAGGCCGAGAGGTAGACCGTGATGGTTGCCCCGAGCGGCGCCTGAGCGGCCGGGCCTTCGAGGACGTAACGCGCCTCGAAAGTCCGGGTCAGGGGGTCGGCGGCATCCGAGAGCTGGCGCAGGTGCACCGGCACGGGTGCGGCGCTACCGTAAAGGATTGCCTCGGCTCTCGAGCCGATCGCGGGCCGCAGGGTCTCGGGTAGATCGATCGACGCTTCGCGCGGACCCGAGTGCGCCAACTTGAGGACGACCTGACCCGCGGCCACGTATTGGCCGGGCTCGGCGAGCGTCTCGATGATCGTGCCGTCGGCATCCGCCACGAGCGTGGAATATCGGCCCTCATCCTGGGCCACTTTGAGTGCGGCGGTCGCACTTCTCAGGAGCGCTCGGGCGCTGTCCGCGGCTGCCTTCGCCTCATCGAATGCCGAGCGGGAAACGGCGCCGGAGGACACCAATTGGCGGTAGCGCTCTTCGTCGGCGGCCGCCTGGGTGAGGCGCGCTCTCGCGGCGGCGACATTCCCGACCTGAACCGCTATGGCGTGCGCGTAATCGGTGCGATCGATCCGCATCAGCGGCTCACCCTGCCGGACCTGTTGGCCGGTATCGACCAGGCGCTCGATGATTTTTCCCGGCACCCGGAAGGTCAGATCGGATTGCACGCGGGCCCTGACGATGCCCGTGAAGCCGCGCTCTTGCGCAACGGCGGGCGCAACCCTCGCGATCTCGACGAGCTTGGTTTCGGTCCTCGGGTCCCGTGCGGACGCCGAGGACTTGCAGCCCGCAAGGCCCGAAGCCGCAGATGTGATGGCGATCGCAAGGCCGAGTTGCATCGGCCATCGTGTCTTATGAGTCATGAGCCCCATCCTCCGCCGATGGCCCGAAACGACTGGACCGCGGCTTGGTCGGTGTTGGCGCGAGTGAGCGCGAGTTGATCTTCTGCTGAGAGAAGCTGCCGGTCGGCATCCAGCACGTCCGTCAGCGGGATGACGCCAGCCGCATAGGCGCTTTGGGACGAGTCTCGCGCACGCTTGAGAGCAGCGACTTCGCGCTGCAGCTCCTGAGAGTGCACCTCCAACTGTACGAGCGCGGTGAACGCGTCCTCGACGTCCTCAGCGGCATGCAGAATCGATTGGCGGTAGTGGGCCAAGGCTTCGGCGTTCGCGCCTCTGGCTCCCGCAACTTCTGCATCGACCTTGCCGAAATCGAAGAGACGCCAGCGCAATCCCGCGACTGCTTCGGGCTGGAATGTTGCCGCTTTGAAGAGATGTCCCGCGCTCAGGCTGTCAAAGCCGAGCAGGCCCGAGATGGATATCTTCGGGTAGTACTCGGCGACCGCCTCGCCGATCCGGGCGTCGGATGCGGCGAGCTGCCGCTCGGCGGCGATGACGTCGGGACGGCGGCGCAATACATCGGCCGGCGTCACATCGCCGGGAATGGCGGGAGGAAGCGGGATCTCCTGCCGCGAGTTGAGCTCCGCGGCATAGGTTCCGGGCTGCGCGCCCATCAGGACGTCCAGTCGGTTCAGCTGCGCCTCGAGATCGATGGCGAGAGGCTGCAGCGGGGCGCGAGCCTCTGACAGGAGCGCTTGGGCCTGGGCCTCTTCCCGGTCGGTTGCGAGCCCTGCCCGAAAGCGACGCTCCACCAGGTCGAGCAGGTGCTCGTCTGTCCTCACTTGATCCTCGGCGATCGCGATACGGGCCTGGTCACCGCGAACCTGAAGGTAGGCATCAGCCGCATCGGCGACGACCGTGATCCGCGTGCCCAGTTGTTCGGCCTCGGCCGCCTGCGCCTCCGCCCTGGCAGCCTGCGCGCCGCGGCGCAGTCCGCCGAAGAGGTCGATTTCCCAGTTGGCCGCAGCGCCCACGTCGTATTCGGATTGGTCCCGCTTGAAGCCGGGAAGATCACGCGCGATCGAGCCGATGGGGCTTTCGAGCGACTGATGAACTCTCGCGGCTTGTGCTGTCATATCCGCAGTTGGCAGCAGCTGTGCGCCGGCCTCGCGAGCCGCCGCGCGCGCCTGCCTGGCGCGAGCGATAGCCGCAGCCAGGTCGAGATTCTGGTTGAGAGCCCGCTGAGCGATGCGCGTGAGCTCGGGGTCATCGAACCCGAGCCACCACTGCTCGATAGCCGGAGCAGGCCCACTCGTTCTGCGCGCTTGCACGGCCGCCGAGCTGTGGAATGGCTGCAGCGTGCTAGAGGGCTTTCGGTAATCCAAACCGACAGCGCAGCCGGTGATGCTCAACGCGATGATTAGAGACATCGCGGTGATCATCACCGGCCTACCCGTAGCCAGAAGGTTGGCCGGCACTCTTCTCACAAGGCACCACGCGATGAGGCGCTCACTCCGAGAAGCGATTGCCGAACCGTCGACTGAAAGTCCTCCTCCGCCCGCGGCTTCTGGCTGGAGTCAGTCAACTCGGCTTGCAGATTCTGGTTCACCACCTGAGCGCGGCCGAGATGGGAGACGCTCCATCCAAGCAAGAGCTGTTGCGCGAACTGCTGCGCATCGGAATTTGATCGGACTGCGTTCGCAGGATCCGCATCGGAATGCTGGTTCGCGTGGGCGGCAACACTGCCGGTGAGCACTTCCCTCACTTGCTGCTGAAAATCGACCTGCGGGCTTGCCGCTGCCGCGCTGCCGATTTGAATGAAAAGCGCCGCGGCGGCAATGGGCAGCGCAGTGCTTAAGCGTCGAGTGATGTGAATTGACATGATGGCGGCCTCTCGAGTGTGTATATGTAGATGCATGTATTTGGATGGTTGTGTCCCTAGGTCTATTCACTCCATGAGCCCGGACAGTACATGTATTTACATGCATTGTCAAGCGCTTCTTCCACCGCCCGTTCCGGCAGGCAGGTTCTCCGCTATGTACGGCCAGGATCGCAGGATCGGCCACTGCCTCTGGGCTTTCGCGGCGCATTCTGGGCGATCCCGGGCAGCAGCCGGGCGAGCGCCGGCGGTGAGGACAATTACAAGAGCCCTGCAGAGATTTGGCGCAGGATCTTTCGCCGATCAGCTGGGTCGATACCCGAGGCAAGCAGCCGCCGTGCTGCCTGGTGTCGGGCCCGTGCGCTCTTAGTTGGTACCTCCGGATAACAGCCCAGTGCGAGCACTCTCTCACGGCCCTCGAATCGATAGCGGTACCGCCAGTCGCGGCCGCCGTTCGGCGTAACCAGGAGGTAAAGGCTGCGGCCAAAGGAGACCTTCCGCGCATAGCGAGCGACGGCGCGTCGAGTACGCCGTCCGAGCGCGCGCGAATGGAAAGCCGGAATTGAGATCTGGTGCGTTAACGGGCGCTGGGTGATCTCAAGGCCTCCGGATATGCTCTTTCCAGAGATCGCCTGATCCCAGAGTTCCTTGAGCGAGAGCGCTCCACCCTCGCGCTCGTAGGGTATCGTGAACTGGCGCTTGCGGATCCGATGGGCGAGCTCAACGCCGGAGAGGGTGACCGCCGCCGTCGCAAACGATTTGAGTCCGAGCATCGGCGCACAGCGTCGCTTGATCGCGCGATGATCCTGCTCAACGATGTTATTGAGATAACGGCGTGCCCGCACGTTTACGGAGTACCAGCGCGAATCCTCCTCGCCGAGCAGCCGCAGTCCGCGGTGTGAAGCGGCGTTTCCATCGAGATTGACCTTCTCCGGCCAACCGGATCCTGCGACTTTGACCGCCTGGCCAAAGAACTCCTGCGCCGAATCTACCGTCCGGTCCTCGCAAAGCAGCGAGTGCACGGACTTCCCATCCCGGTCGACGGCCCGATACAGGTAGTGCCGTCGTCCTCGAACGGATACTGCCGTTTCGTCCATCCGCCAGGATGAACCGGTTGCCTTGGAGAATCGTGCCCACCGTCGCTCGAACTCGGGCACGTACCGCTGCACCCAGCGCATGATCGTCGTGTGGCTCACGGCCACATCGCGCTCCGCCATCATGGCGACCAGGTCGCGATAGCTCAGCCTGTACGTCAAGTACCAGCGGACGCACAGCTCGATTACCTCAGCGGGGTAGCGACGCCGGTAATAAATCGGATCGCGGGAAGCGGCTCGAGGCACTCTGGTCTCCCAAAGAGGTCCCGATCGCAGGTTCTACCGTTAATGCACCAGAATCCAAAAGTCCCCATCGACTAGCTCGTCCTTTGGCAGCGGTGCCAGGGTTCGAAGGTGGGCTCGGATGAGCACAGACGCGTACGTGGCCGAGGCCATTCCCCGCGCCGCCGCACGCTCGTGCAGCAGCAGCCGGTCCTCCTTGCGCATTCGAACATACAGGCTCGAAATCGGCTCATGGCGCCTGGAGCATTGTCCACGGACCGCGGTCGATCCGTTACTGCATCGCCGCGGTGCCGAGTCCTCTGACGAGATTGCCTGGAGCTCTCGCAGAACCAAGCGCCGAAGCCATATCGACTCCGTCAAATACTCCTCGCGAACCACATCAGTCACCCGCTCCTTGATATCGGGTGTCACTCGTGTCGCCAGAATTTCTGTTGCACCCACAGCTCACAATGTTAGACAAAACTCGCTGTAAAGCGTTCCTGCGTTTCACCTAAAATTCGGGCGAAACTCCACCCTTCCTTGCTGTCGGTGTGCCGCATTGAGCGAACCGTGTGCCGCAACCCCGAACTGCGTGCCACAACCGCGAACTGGAGTCGATCGCGCGGCGCAGGCGCAGAGGCGCGACCGGGGCTTACCGTGGCGGAGTGCGTGAATCAGGTAGCCGGGGGGGAGGGGGGAGAACGTGAAACCACAAACCGCGCTGCCCAAATGCAGGTGATAGCGTGGGCTGCCTCATCCCGTGACCGGAAAGAGGTGCAACCCCCTTCGCCGCCTCAGCGGCCAACGTAAGGAACACTGAGAGGCTAGCGGCTATCTAGCAGCTGCATTCCCAGGTCGGAGACCGAGTTGTCGGAATTCGACAGCACGACCACCGCCGAGGCATTGATCGGATTGTAGCCTACGAAGGAGGCATAGCCCCCTGTGCCGCCGCCCTTCCAGATGATTTCGCGGTCGCCACTGGTGTCGACCGCCCACCCCAGGGCCGCCTCAATGAAGCGTGCTCCCGTGGGTCGCTGCACCGAAAGCAGCGCCTCGAACGGCGGCGTCAGAGCAGATCGTGTGCGGCCCATCGCAGCCGCCAGGAACGTCAGCAAATCGTTGGCGGTCGAGCGCAGTGCGCCCGCGCCTGCCATGGCCTCCGTGAAAGTCCAGCTCGGCACCGTACGGAGATCCCGGCTGTGCCCGATCGCTAGCCGCTGAGCCATGCTCGGGGTCGTTACGGTCGCGGTGCTCTGCATACCGAGCGGCCGGCAGATCCGCTCCTGGACGAGAGTGCCGTAGCTTGTGCCGGCACGCTGGGCCAATGCCAGCCCGAGCAGGCCAAAGCCGAGATTCGAGTACACCCATTCCACTCCCGGGTCGCGGGGTAACTCGTAGGACCCCAGGAACTCATACAGCTGCTTTTCCGAGTAATCGGCGTAAGGATCGGCCAGGTTCGCAGGGCGAAAATTGTCCGGCATCCGCGGCAGTCCTGATGTGTTCGTGGCCAGGTCCGCGAGCGTAATCTGCTGGCCGTTGCGTTGCGGTATCCAGATCCGGACCCCGACGGGCAGGAGCTCAGCAACAGGCTCATCGAGCCGGACTTTGCCGCGCTCCACCATATCTGTCAGCAGCAATGACGTGAATACCTTGGTTATCGAGCCGATCTCGAACACGCTGTCCCCGGTCAGCGGACGACCATCGCCCTGCTGCAGGTGGCCATAGGCAACGATCCGGCGCCGATGAGGGTCGATGATGCCGACGACGATACCGACGCTCTGATGCTCGACATCAATCCGGTTCGCTAGGATTTGGCGGATCTCCGCGTCCGCAGGCGGGGGGCTCGCGGGCAAGGCATGAACCACTTCGCCCATACCCAGCATCAAGCACGCCATGAGTACACGCTTCATTGTTGCTCTCGTGCTAGTCCGACTGAACTGTGCTGTCACCCCGCGAGTTCGATCGCCGGTAGGCGCGCGGATACACCGTGGGCGGACGCTTACACTGCGTCTACCGACTCGACGGATTCCGCCTCAATCAAATCTCCGGTTACCCGTGCGCCTAATACGCAATTGTGGCACATCTGAATGCTAGTTCGCGGTTGCGGCACAACAGTCGTTGTCGGAAGCCATTGTGGTTGCTCGCGATTGTCAGAGCGCCGGTTCGCCCATTGCAGCACACTGACACTTGCGTTGGCGATCTCCAAGCTTCATAGTTCTCAACAGTGGCCAGGACGACGAAAAGAACGGGCCCGAAGCGTTCCTCGAAGAAAAACGAGGGCACGGTCGTTTATCGAGGGATCAAGATTCTCTCGATACCGGGACGGCCGTCGGCCACTGCTCAGATCTTTCGCGATGCTCTGGGGAAGAGGTCTGAGAAACAGCGCACCCGATCGTTGCACGGCCCGGCTGCCATGGGAGGATCCCAGAGATCCGACGATTCCCGGGTAGTCTCCCGCAGCATCCGGAGCACAAATTCGGCTCACGGTAGGCGCATCAAGCGGGCAATGCGGAGCCTGTCAATGCCTAGCCCTTCTGCGGACAGGTCCGCTGGCCCTGGACCTGGGGGCTGTGAGGGACGTTAGTCGCTCGCTGGCATGAGTGATCAGGTGCTGAACTAACGGCCCAAGGACAAGCTCGGACAGCCCGTCGGCACGCGTCTGAGCATGGGCGGCGGTGACCGCGTCCGGTAAGGCTCGAGCCATGTCCGTCAGCATGGCGATGATTTGCTCCTCATCCAGAGCGCAGCTTCGCGCCAGGGCGCGCCAATCGGCCGGGGTCACGAGGGCGAAGTCGTAGTGCTCGCCGATCTTCATGGCGACACGTCGTGCAATCAGGTCCGGGTACGGCAGCTGACTGGACAAGTCATAGAGCGGAGCGAGTCGTATCTCATCATCCGCGCCAATCAGGAATGAATAGTTCTTGGCATGCGCATCGGTTCCCCCGATCAGCCAATTGAACATGTTTGCTTTGAGGAAGCGTGGCACGTCGACGTCAGCATTCGCACTCACACGCCGGATAAGGGTCGTAATCTGCGCAATGCCGGGACCACCGTCCTCTTGATGCTTTCTTGTTGGCATCAAGCCCAAGGCCTGGCACATGTCCTCTTGGTGGATCCGTCTCAGCAATCGGGTTCCAGGCGCGGGCGGCAGCCTGTCGTAGCGTTCGACTACGATGTACGGCTGGTCGAGCATGAGCACGAAGGATCGGGCTGCGGGCATCTCCAGCCGGGCCGCGATGTCCTGGCATAGATGTTCATTCTCGACCAGGCCATCAAAGCCAGGAACGCAGGGCTTGATGATGTGGGTGGTTGGGGTACGGCCCGCGGGGACGCCCCATCGATTCTTCTCGCGGTCCCAGTAAAAAGCTGTCTTGGCCTGCGCACCCGGCAGACTCATCTTGCCGGGATCCGAGGGTCGTCGTACGGCCGAGATATCGGCTCGCAACAGGATTAGGCGCTCGCGGAGCTCATCTTCGTCGATCCACTCGATGACGGGGCGTTGCTCTGCCTGAATTTCCGCACGCCGCTCCGGTGGAATAAACTGGGCAGCGCCTGGAACGTCGGCACCGACGTGCGCCAGGAGTTTGAAAGGATTGCCAGCTGAGACGTGATACTGCTGTGCCCAGCGTTGCAGCACGTTGGGATTCTCTGGCAAGAGGTTCCAGAGATAGGGCCATACGATTTTATGAGGGTACGTGATCTGCGCCAGCGGCATGTTGACGGAGAGGGAGTAGCTTTGCGGCGACTCTCGCCAGGCCTTCTCGTAGCTCAGAGAGAGGCGACCGGACTTGTCGGCGAGAACGCGTCCAGCAAGCTCGCCCTCGATGAGAATCAGGAGCTCGCTCACTTGCGCTCCGGCCGCTGCAG
>DASUKK010000003.1:0-218829 GCA_036278795.1 Steroidobacteraceae bacterium
ACCGGCTGAACGACTACAAGCCGTACATCTACGCGACGCACGATGCGGGGAAGACGTGGACGCTGACGGTCAACGGCATCCCGGCGGGGGACTTCGTAAACGTGGTGCGGGAGGACCCGCAAAAGCCCGGGCTGCTTTATGGGGGCACGGAGAAGCACGTGTACGTGTCGTTCGACGACGGCGCGGATTGGCAGAGCCTGCAGCTAAACCTGCCGGTGACCTCGATGCGCGACCTGGACGTGCATGGCGATGACCTGGTGCTCGCCACCTTCGGGCGAGCCTTCTGGATACTCGACGACATCAGTGCGCTGCGGCAGATGGACGGAAGTGCTGGCGAGTCGTCGGCCACCCTGTTCAAGCCCGCGGTGGCTTACCGGGTCCGTCCCGGCGGCTTTCTCAGCACGCCTCTCCCGAAGGACGAACCCCAGGCCGACGATCCTCCTTATGGCGCGTTGATCGACTACTACCTGAAGGCGGATGTTGCGACGCCGGTGACGCTGGAAATCGTGAACGCGCAAGGACAGTCGGTACGGCGGTTCTCCAGTGCCGACGTTCCGCCGCCGCTGGATCTCAAGACCATGCCCATCACCCCCGACTGGACGCCCAAGGTGATCACGCTGTCCAACCGGGCCGGCATGCACCGGTTCGTGTGGAACCTGCACTACGCCCTGCCGGAAGCCCTCGCGGGCAACGGCAAGTACCGGTTCACCAATGGCGACGGTCCCTGGGCGCTGCCCGGTGAGTACACGGTGAAACTCACTGTCGGCGGCCAGACCTACAGCCAGCCTCTGCAGATCAAGGCAGACCCGCGTGTGCAGGTTTCGCCGGAGGCGCTGCAGGCGCAATTCGACCTGGCGCGACGCATCGAGAACCAGCAAATGGACATCGTCAGGATATACAGCCAGGCGGCCGGCTTGCGTTCCCGGTTGACCACGGCGCGCGGCATGGCGTCCGGCAGCCTCTCCAAGTCGATCGACGCGGTGATCAAGAAGATCGACGAGGTCGCCGGCGTCAAGCCCGAGGACAATCCCGCCAATTCCATAGGTAAGCCTGCCACGGACTTTGCCAGCCTGCGCTATCTGGAGGGCGCATACGGCAACCTGGGTGCCTCGGTGGAAAGCGCGGACGTCGCGCCCTCCAGCGGCAAGACTCAGGCGCTGGCCAAATACCAGCAGATCCTCGACGCCACGCTGGCCAAGTGGGAGAGCGTGAAGACTAGCGATTTGCCGCACCTGAATGCCAAGTTGAAGTCGGCCGGCCAGGGGCCGATCGAATTGCCGCCCCCGAATGCGGAGTTACAGCCGATCGACATGGGGCCGAGCCAATTGACCGATACCGAGTGACGACGGACTGCGCGATACAGCATGAGGCGTTGACCGTGTCGCGCATCCGCGTTGTTGACGACGGCGATAGCGGTACCTGACGAGTCTGGCGACACGAATGGCTCGCCCTTCACCCGAGGAAATGCCCATGTTCCGATCCTTGCTTGCCGGAGCCCTGCTGTTCGCCGCCGGCGCGGCGGCTGCCCAGACGGTGCCACCGTCTCTGCTGAACGCGTTGTCCTGGCGCGAGGTCGGTCCGTATCGCGGCGGACGCGTCGATGCCGTCGACGGTGTCGCCGGCAAGCTCAATGTCGCCTATTTCGGCTCCGTGGATGGCGGCCTCTTCAAGACGACGGACGCCGGTGTCACCTGGCAGCCGCTGTTCCAACACGAGCCGGTGGGCTCCATCGGTGCGGTCGGCGTCGCGCCGTCCAATCCGCAGATCATCTACGTCGGCACCGGGGAAGCGACGATCCGTTCCAATGCCACCTACGGCAACGGCGTCTACCGTTCCGACGACGGCGGCAAGACCTGGCAGCACCTGGGGCTGGACGATACTCAGCAGATCGGTCGCCTGCTCGTGGATCCGCAGGACCCCGACCGCGTCGTGGTCGCGGCCCTCGGCCACGTCTGGGGCCCGAACAAGGAGCGCGGGATCTTCCTCACCACTGATGGCGGCAAGAGCTGGAAACAGACGCTCTTCGTGGACGAACACACGGGTGCAGTAGACCTGGCCCGCGACCCCGCGCAGCCGGCGAGCCTGTACGCGACGACCTGGAACGCCGAGCGCACGCCCTGGTATCAGTATGCGCCGGTCGATGGCCCCGGCAGTGCCATCTACCATTCCAACGACAACGGCGCGACCTGGCAGAAGCTTTCCCTGCAGGGGCTGCCCCCGGACATGGGCCGCATCGGTGTGGCGGTGACCGATACGGCGTCGGGTCCGCGCCTGTACGCGATCGTCAGTGCCGGGAGCGCGCACCCGGTGGGAGAGGGTAGCAACCTGTTGGGACCGGGCAGTGGCGTGTACCGCTCCGATGATGCGGGCAAGAGCTGGCACCTGATCGACGGCGATCCCCGCCTGGCGGGCCGTGGCTGGTACTTCGGGCGCATTTACGCCGATGCCAAGAACCCCGACCTCGTCTACATCCCGAACACGTCGCTGTACCGCTCGCGCGACGGCGGCGCGCATTTCGAATCCATCAAGGGTTCGCCCAACGGCGACGACATGCATGATTTGTGGCTGGATCCGAGCGACGCCGAGCACATGGTCCTCGGGGCCGACCAGGGCACCTCGATCAGTCTCGACGACGGCGCGCACTGGTCGAGTTGGTTCAACCAGCCCACGGCCCAGATCTACCACTTCGGCGTGGATGACCAGGTGCCGTACAACCTCTACGCCACCCAGCAGGATTCGGGCGCCCTGATGATCGCCTCGCGCGGCCCCAGCGGCATCATCACCAACCACGACTGGGACGCGGTCGGCGGCGGCGAATCGGGCTACCTGTTCCCGCGCAAGGGCGATCCTTCGATCATCTACGGTGCCGGCTCCGGCGGCAACATCACCCGCTACGACCTGCGCGCGCACGTCACCATGAGCATATCGCCGGCGGCGATCAGGCCCTTTGGCGGCACGCCGACTCCCACCGGCTCCTACTACCCCTGGAACACCGCGTTCGCACCCTCGCCGTTCCAGGTTGACACCCTGTACATGGGCGGCCAGAAGGTCATGCGGACCACTGATGCCGGCCAGCACTGGCAGGTGATCAGCCCCATCCTCACCTACAAGAGACCGAAGGCGAAGTGCAAGGGCCAGCCGACCCGCAAGACGGGCGCAGCCTGCGGCTATTCGGTCATCTATGCGCTCGCGGCCTCGCCCGTGAAGGAAGGCGTGCTCTGGGCCGGTACCGACGATTCGCGGCTGTGGCTCACCCAGGACGACGGGGAGCATTGGGACAACGTGACGCCGCCCGGACTGGGTGTGTGGAGCAAGGTGGACACGATCGGCGCGGATCCGCACGATCCGGCCAGCGCCTACGTCGCCGTCGAGCGCCACCAGGTCGACGATTTCAAGCCCTATATCTACATCACCCATGATGCGGGCAAGCACTGGCGCCAGGCCGCCCAGGGCATTCCGGATGGCGACTATGTGCGCGTGGTGCGCGCCGATCCCGAGCGCAAGGGCCTGCTCTACGCGGGGACCGAGCACGGCATCTTCGTGTCCTTCGACGATGGCAACTCCTGGCAGTCGCTGCAACGCAACCTGCCCACGACCGCGGTACGCGACCTGACCGTGCACGACGGCGATCTGATCGTCGGTACCAGCGGGCGTGGCTTCTGGATACTCGATGACATGGAGCCGCTGCGCGAAGCCAGCGCTGCGATCGCCCAGAGCCAGGTCCACCTGTATGCGCCGAAGCCGGCCATGCGTTTCCGACTCGGCACCTACGAGGGCGAGGCGCGACCGCCGGAAGTGCCGCACGCCGCGAATCCGCCTACCGGTGCCACCATCGACTACTGGCTGGGCGATGGCTCCAGCGGCCCGGTGACGCTGACCATCTACGACGCCGAAGGCCAGCAGGTACGGCACTTCTCCAGCACCGACCAGCCCGCCGCGATACCGGTTCCGAATTACCCCGATTACTTCACGTCGCCGCCCAACATACTACCGGCCGGGAGCGGAGCCCATCGCTTCGTGTGGGACCTGCGCTATACGCCGCCTGCCGGCGCGCCGCACTGGGGTGAGCCGGCAGTGCTCGGCCGCACGCCACGGGCTCCCATCGGGCCGCTGGTGTTGCCGGGCCAGTATCGCGTGGTGCTGACGGTCGGCGGCAAGGAATACAGCGCGCCGCTCACCGTGCGCGCCGATCCCAACGCGGGCAGCACGCCGACGGCGCTTGCGGCCAATGTCCACTTTGCGCTCGCGCTGGAGTCCGACATCGACAGCAACGCCAAGGTGCTGCAGGCCGCGCAGGCCGCTGCCAACGCGTCCGGTGGCGGTGCCGGCAGGCAGCGGATCGAAGACCAGGTGAAGAAGAGCGACCTGGACGGCATCAACCGGCAGCTTTCCATGCTGCTCGATGAGGTCGTGGGCAATGACGCGGCGCCCACCCCAACGGTGGTGGATGCCGCCAGCCAGCTGCGCGCGAGCAGCGGCAAGGCTCGCGACACGCTGACGGGCATGCTGGCAGGAGATTGAATGCTGCTGCCCTCGGCGCCTGTATCGGGCATGGGGAAAGGGGTCGCTTTGAGCTGCTGACGAACGACGAGCAGCTCGAGGAGCCAAACGACTCGTTATGTGCCTTCCTGGTACAGCCGAGCGTCGATTCCTCGTGCATTTGATGGAGGAATCTGCTACCCTCCGACCCGCTCGTGATACTTTCGCCTTGTCTCCTCGGCCGCGCGCCGTCCGGCGCACTTCAACAGGCCAGAGCGCCATCTCAAAAGCTTCCCGAACCGCTGCAGCGTCGCACTTTGCGCGCTGGTGTCGCTACTTATTTTCATGTGAGATCCCTTAATGACGAAGTTATATGTCGGAAATCTTCCCTTTACTGCCACCGAAGACGCCGTACGTGACCTTTTCGCTCCGCACGGCAACGTGGAGAAGCTTTCGCTGATCAACGATCGCGACACCGGCCGCCCGCGTGGCTTCGGGTTCGTGGAGATGTCGAATGCGGATGCCTCCCGTGCGATGCAGGCACTGAACGGCACAGACTTCGAGGGTCGCGCACTCAGGATCAACGAAGCGCAGGAGAAGGCGCGCTCAGGCAGCGGCAATTCCCGCTACTGAAGATTTGGCTCTCCCGGCGCTTCGCGCCGGGAGAGCCTGGTACCGGGATTCCGGTGCGCGGGTGATGCGTCTGGCCCCGTACTCTCCCTCACCGGTAACGCAAGTCCGCACGCTGGTTCGATCGTATCGGCGACGTCGCTCGAAATCTGAACGGGAGAAGCTTGTGCAAACCCACTCTCTGGCTACGACGCCCTATCGACCTTTGCAGGTTTACGACTGTGTTCCGGCGGTGGCTCTGGCGCCCGCGAACCTCAGAATCCTGATCGTCAATGAGGACATGCGCTCCGCAGACTCATTGAAACGCACGCTGCATGACCTCGGCTACTTCACGACATTCACCGCCTACTCGGCCCGCCGGGCGCTGGTCGCCGCGGTGGATTTCTCGCCGGCGGTTGCGCTCCTCGATCTCGAGCTGCCCGACATGACCGGCTACCAGCTTGCGCAGAAGCTGCGTTCGCACCTGCAACGTTACGTTCGCCAGCTTCCTTTGCTGGCGATAGCGGAACGACCCACGTTGGGCGACCTCGATCGCACCCGCGCCGCGGGTTTCATCGGCTGCCTCACGAAGCCCGTGCCGCCGATGGTATTGAACGGAATGTTGCGCAAGCTGCAGTGATGAAGGCGGGTCGACCGATGATTCGGCGGGCTCGCCGGAATTCGTCTCGGGTTCCATGATCCATGCCTCCCGGCTGTGACGCAGCCGCCCTGGAGGTTTTCCAATGCCACGCCCTAGGCCGACTCCGGCAGCAAGCGTGCCCAAAAGCGCCGCAGCGCCGAGCCGCTGGATTGGGATACACTCTCTGGCAGGATCAACTGTAACGGCGAAGCCAACGCTATAAGCGATCCTCCCGGCCGCTGGAGACTGATCGAGAGCGGCGGCTGCCGAGCGCCACGCCCTCATCGGGTGTTCGACTCATGTCAAAAGTCGCGGATGATTAAATTCGTCACTCGCCGCGGATTCCTGAAGGCCTCCGTGTTCGGTTGCGGTGCGGCCGCGGCTACTGAGAAGTTCGGCCGGCCGCTCATTCGCCGCGCTCACGCCGGCTCTGCCGCGAGCCCGATCGCCGCGACGAGTCTGGGAAAGCTCCGGGGTGGTCTCGCGGCGGGCATCTATTCCTTCAAGGGCGTTCACTATGGATCTTCCACCGCCGGCGCGAGGCGCTTCCTGCCGCCCGAGCCCCCGAAGCCATGGAAGGGCCTGCGGAATGCGCTGCAAATCGGGCCTCCTGCGCCTCAAGACAGGTCGCGATTGCCTGCTGGCGGGTCCGGAATGCCGGTGCCGGATCTGATCGGCCCCGGGAAGATGAGTGAGGATTGTCTTGTACTCAATGTTTGGAGTCCCGGCTTATCCGCTGCCAACAGACCCGTCATGGTCTGGCTGCATGGAGGAAGTTACTCGATAGGTTCGAGCGGCGCACCGATGTACGATGGCGCGGATCTGGCCGGGAAGCACGATGTGGTTGTCGTCGGTGTGAATCACCGCCTCAACGTTCTGGGCTTTCTCTACCTGGGGAAGATTGCAGGAGAAGAATACGCGGATTCGGGCAACGTGGGCATGCTGGACATCGTACTGGCGCTTCGATGGATACGCGACAACATCGCTCAATTCGGTGGCGATCCCGGCAACGTGACCATCTTCGGCCAGTCAGGCGGAGGAGGAAAGGTCGGCGCGCTGATGGCCATGCCGGCCGCCAAGGGTCTGTTCCACAAAGCCATCGTGGAAAGCGGCTCGGAGCTGCGGGTCAATACGTCCCAAGAGGCGGATGAAACGGCTCGAAGGTTCCTGGCGCACATTGGCCTGACGGGAGGGCGGCTCGACGAGTTGATGGATATGCCGATGGAGCAGGTTGTCGCGCAAATGCACTCGATGACGAACCCCGACCCCATGGACGCATTTGCACCAGTCCTCGACGGACGCTCCCTGTGGAGGCAGCCGTTCGATCCCGATGCGCCTGCGGTGAGCGCCAACGTTCCCATGATCATCGGCACGACCAGCACCGAAATGACGAATCTGCTGGGCCACGCCCATCCGGAATTGTTTTCCTTGAGCGAGGCGCAGATGCGATCCCGGTTGAAGAGCCTGCCTGGGCTTGCCGACGACTCGAGACTCAATGCGGTGATCGGCGCCTACAGGAAGGACCTGCCTGCAGCCACTCCGAGCGACATCTACTTCGCCGTTGCCACCGATCAGTTTGTGCGGATGGACGCCATCCGTCAGGCAGAACGGAAGGCGACGCAAGGTGTCGCGCCCGCCTACATGTACCTGTTCTCCTGGCGTACGCCGGTGTGGGGCGGAAAGCTTGGGTCACCGCACGGGATCGAGATTCCCTTCGTCTTTGAAAATCTCGACGAGGCGAAGAAACGGATTGGCACAGGCGCGGACTTGCGGTCGGTGGCGGATGAGGTAAGCGGCGCATGGGTCGCGTTCGCCCGCACGGGAAACCCCAACCATCCGGGAATACCCCGATGGCCTGCCTACACGCCCAAGGACCGCGCCACCATGATTTTCGCCGATCATTGTAAAGTGGTGAACGATCCGCAGAAGAACGTGCGCCTGCTCCTTGGCACTTTGACTGAGTCATAGAAGCGAGTCATCCTGCCCGTCGCCGCGTTAAGTCAAGGGTACGCCCCAGGTGTGCATCGCTGACCCGGGCAGACGCGCGCGCTTCCGGCTCAATGGGGTGCGGTACCCACTTCCTGGGCCTTGACTCGGTCGATGAATTCGGCGCGCGAGTTCTCGGATGGATATGGCTGTGCGGGGACCGGCACGCCCAGGAACCTGCACAGCCGCTCCCAACCCTCGCCCGCCCGAAAGACGAGCAGCCGCTCCGGTGGAATGGCTGCAATCACCGCCTGGGTGTGGCGCTGGAAGTGGTCGGTCATCACGGCGCGGTCGTCCAGTTGCGGGGGTAGACGCCCGAGGACGCTGGCGAAGAATTGCGCGCGGACGTCATCGCCCCCGCGTCGCGAGATGCTGTCGGGCGCCAGGATGGTCGCATGGATGGAGTCGAACCACTGGTCCGGATCGCGCACGGTGTGCAGCACCCTGGCGTCCGGGTAGTAACTGGTGAGCTCGCGCCAGTACGCGGCGCTAGGGTAGTCCACCGTCGAGTTGTAGCTCTTGAAGATGGCGTCCCAGTTCGGCTTGCCCTGGCCAGCGTCGATCCAAAGCCGCATGCTCTCGGGGTGTTGAAATACCTCGACCATGTGGTGGCAGGGTCCGAAGCCGAGCATCGTCAGTGCCGTCTGCAACGACTTGGTGCCGGTACGCCCCAAACCCGTACCCACGATCTTCAAGCCCATCACCGTCTCCCGATTTCGCGTTTTTTGCAGGTTAGCCGCTAAGCCTGGCCCAAAGCCAGCCGTTTTCGCAACCCCTCTAGGAGATCTCATGACCGCGCAATCCCATCGAGATGGAAGGCTTCGCGGCCGATGACCGACCGTGACCACGACGGCGCGCCGACATGGCGACAGCGGCTCATTCTCTTCGTCGGCCGCTGGGTGACGTGGGCCGATGCGAGGCTTCCTCGCGGTGTGCGGAGCGTTCTGGGGCTCCTGCTCGCAGTCGCCGGAGTATTTGGATTCCTGCCGATCCTGGGGTTCTGGATGCTCCCGCTCGGAGGCGCGCTGATTGCGCTCGACATTCCGCCCCTGCGGCGTCGTCTGCTCGGTTGGCTCGACCGGCACCGGCCGAATCCGCCCCGCTAGGATGCCCGGCCGCTCGGCAACGAGCTCCCCGGATCAGGCGCTCGCCCGCACGTGGCCGAATTTGAGCACGGCCACGAACAATGCTCCGCCGATCGCATTGCCCACCGCCGCCGCGGAAATGAAGCGGCCGTAGTCCGTCCAGGTCGGACCCGCCCCTGCGAGCAACGCGAGCAGTACCTCGATCGTACCTGCAATGGAATGGTGGAGTCCCGCAATGCCGATGAGGAAGGTCGTCACTGATACGAATACGATCTGACCGATCGTATCGCGGCTGGCTGCCATCAACCATGCGAGCAATCCCATCAGCCATCCGGCGACCACGGCGCTCCCCCACATGGTCCACCAGGGCACATCGAGAAGCTTGCGAGCGATGGTGCCGAAGGCATCTGCATCAACGATGTGCAGGTGCGGACCGAGTGTGGAGAGAAAGAGGGCGAACAATGCACCGCCGGCAATGTTGCCGATCAGCACGAGGCTCCAGAGGCGCGCGAGCTGCGTGAGGCTCGCACGCCCCGCCAACACCGGCAGTACCGCCGAGGTGGTCTGCTCGGTAAACAGCGCCGAGCGGCCGAGCACGACAAAGACGAATCCGACGGCATAGGCCGTCGCCAGTACAGCTGCCGTTACCGGATGCGGCCACGTGCCGCCGCTCAGCGTCAGCATGACCGCCATCAGAAAGGGACCGAAGCCCAGATCCAGTCCTGCCGAGAGGCTGGATAGCAGCAGCCCGCCCGCGGGCCGCTCCAGCTCCTCCTGAGCTTGCGCAACGTGCTGCTCGAGGATCGTGTGATAGCTCTTCTGAGGCTTCTCGAGCGGCCGGTCCTGCGCGAGCCTCTGAGAATCACCGGCCTGCGCAATGCCTCGCTCCCGCGCAGTCTGATCCGTGGCCATCGTGAGCTCCTGAAATGAGAAACGACCGAGTGATGATCGCAACATTGAGGCCGCGAATATGTCAGAGACGTCTACCGCACCGACTCAGGGGTCAGCGATTGCTTGGCTGGACGGGAATGATCTCTGCGACGTCGGCATGTTGCGCAGCACTTGACTATGACGGAGCGACACGAGGAGGGGGGCGGGCCAACTCGTCCGGCAGCGCGTCCGCATTCGTGACCTCGAGCGACCCTGGTTCAAAACGCATTTAACGCAAGCAGGCACTATCTATGGAATCCACCGTACCTGGGCAGAACCGGACCGGCGCTGCCGTCACTCCCGATCAGATCGACCGCATGTTGGAGGCCGTGCGCGAGCTCTCGCCGCAGGTCCCCATCAGTACACTGGCTATCGATGTCGAGCGCCAAAGCTACATCGTGGAGGCGGAGAGCCTGGGCTCCGTCCCACAGCCCGCGCCTCGAGCCAAGGGTGCGCCGAAGAAGGCAAAGGCCAAGGTCAAAGGCGCGAGCCCGAGCCTCTTGATGGACAAGCTGGGCGAGCGGATTGCCTTTGAGCGCACCGGCAGCCGGCTCTATGACGCCCTCATCAGCAAATTTCTCGCGTTGAGCAACGCCGGCGAAGACGTATTGCCGCCGGCAGACTCTTTGCGCCTCGACCGCGAGGCGCTGGCACAGCGGGAGCTGCCGAAGGGCGAGGCGGCATTGGACACCCTCAAAAGGATTCGGGCCGAGGAGCTGCGCCATCTCAAGCTGCTGGCCGACACGGTCTCAGGCCTCGGCGGAGACCCGACGGCTCAGACACCGTGCGCCGATGTGATTGCCGCAGCGTCCGCGGGGCTGGTACAGGTGCTTACCGACCCGCGAACCACGCTCGCGCAATGCCTCAACGTGATTCTGACGGTAGAGCTCACTGACAACGCAGGCTGGGAGCTGCTGAGCGAGCTGACAGAGAACGCCGGGCAGGGCGCGCTCGTGGAGCAGTTCTCCGCAGCTCTCGCGGATGAGCGGCAGCACCTCGTGATCGTCCGTGGATGGCTCGAATCGCTGTTGAACAATCAGGCAGGAACCCCTGCCGTCTGACGAATCGTCGAGGAGCGGGAAATGACCATTGATCTGCTGCGCGACAAAGGCACGCCGCTATCCGAGCAGCGTATGAGCTGGAAAGACATGGTGGGCAAGCCCATCAGCAAGCTCGATGACGATGCGTTCACGCGGGTTCGCATCATCCTCATGAATGGCCTCGAGCTGGATTCGCTGCGAACCAAACAGGTCGCCCTGAGATCGAACCGCGACGCAAGGGTTCAGCTCGCGCAGTTGATGCGCATCGAACAGCACCAGGCGACGACGGTCAACTGGCTCATCGGCGCGGATCACTCCCCGATCGAGACGACGATCGGATATGAGCAGACCGCCATCGAAGTCACGGCCTCCATCGCGAAGCTCGAGCCGGATCCCTATCTGGCCACGGCCTATCGCTACGCTCTGCTGGAGGATTTCGACCATCTCTATCGTTATTCGGCACTGCTGGACCGCCTGGAAGGCAAGGACGCCAACAACATCGTCCAGGGATACACGGACATAGTGCCGGCGCGCCCGACCGTGGTTCATCACCGTGCGCCCGAGCATGATCTTCTGAGACCGTACGGCGCCGACGCGCCGCTCGCAACCAAGCTCAACGCCCTCACCCTTACGGGCGGGGAATATCAGACGCACGATTACTACATGAACATCGGGCCGCTGTTCGCAGATCCGCTCGCGCGCCAACTGTATGCTGAGATTGCTTCCGTGGAGTCGCAGCACATTACGCACTATGGGTCGATGTTGAACCCGGATGAATCACCCTTGGAGAAGCTGCTGATCGGCGAAGCGTGTGAGGTCTGGAATTACGCCGGATGTCTGGAACAGGAATCGAACCCGCGGGTGAAAGCGATCTGGGAGAAGTTCCTGGACTATGAGCTGGGGCATCTGCAGGCGGTGGTCGACCTTTTCAAGGACGCCGAGAGGAGAGATCCGGCCGAGCTGCTGGGCGATGGGAAGCTGCCGAAGTTCATCCAGTTCAAGAGCCATCGTGACTTCGTGCGAGAGACGATTTCCCGCGAGACGCAGCTTCGCAAGGACGGCACTGAGTTCGTGCCGGAAGAGGCGGAGGGAGCGTCGTCGATCATTTACCGGGAAGCCGTCAACGCGGCCGGGTCTCCCTCGAGCACGGTGGCGGATACCTATAGCTGGACCCCCGGAACGGAGCTGATGCGGACGGATGTCAAGGCCGCGTGAAATCAAAGGCAGCGGCGGATGGGCCGCCGCCAGTCGAGTGATGCGCGTCAGATTTCGAGCCGCACGAAGTTGTAGAGGCTGAGGCAGAGCACCATCGAGCCAACCAGGATCATGGCCAGGCGCGGGGGCATGATCCGAACGAGCCATCCCGCGAAGGGTGCGGCGGCGAGGCCACCGAGAATGATTGCCGATACGTCGCGCCAGAGCTCCGAGAAATCGATCGTGGCGAAGAAGGTGGCCGAGACGCTGACGGCGACGAAGAATTCGGCCGCGTTGGCGGTGCCCACGCTGCGCCGCGGCTCGTCGCCCCTCGCGAGCAGCGCGGAAGCGACCAGCGGTCCCCAGCCCCCGCCCCCGATCGCATCCAGGAAGCCGCCGGCGAAGCCGAGGGGAGCGGGCGCTATTCTGGTCGCCGGTGCTTTCCGCCGCAGCATGCGCCGGAATATGAGCGCGGCCATGCCAAGCAGGTACGCTGTGACCAACGGCCGCACGAGCTCCTTCGGAAACACATCGACCAGCACATATGCGCCGAGCACGCCGCCCAGGACTCCGGCGCCAGCCAAGCGGATGAGAAGCGGCCGGTTCACGTTGCCGTGCCACACGTGCGACAAGGCTGAAGCACCGGTTGTGGCGATTTCGGCCAGGTGAACGGCCGCGCTCGCGAACGCGGCGGTGGCACCGAATGCGAGCAGACTCGAGCTCACGATGATGCCGAATGCCATGCCGAGCGTTCCGTCGACGATCTGCGCCAGGAATCCGATCGCCACGTAAACCCAGAACTCCTGACCCATGCCGTGGCGCCTCGTTCAGGGTCGCGCGGCACGATCCACGCCGCGGCGCCTGGCGTGGCGGCGCGCCGCCGCCTGATTGAGCATCTCGACAGCGATCGAGAAGACGATCACCGTATAGACATAGCCCTTCGGCACGTGGAACCCGGCGCCATCCGCGACCAGCGTCATGCCGATGAGGAGCAAGAAGCTGAGCGCCAGCATCTTCACGGTCGGATGCCTGTCGATGAACGAGGCGAGAGGGCCGGAGGCCACGAGCATGATCGCGACAGCGATTGCGACGGCTGCAGCCATCACCCAGAACTCGTTGGCCATTCCGACGGCCGTGATCACGCTGTCGAGGGAGAAGATGATGTCGAGCATCCCAATCTGCGTGACGACGCCTGCGAAGCTCGACATCGGATGACCTGCTTGCGAGTGGCCGTAATCCCCCTCGATCGCATTGTGAATCTCGCGGGTGCCCTTGAAGAGCAGGAAGAGCCCGCCAACGAGCAGGACGAGGTCCCGCCAGGAGACTGCGTGACCGAACAACTCGAAGAGCGGTGCGGTCAGGCGGGTGATCCACACGATCGAGCCCAGCAGCGCGAGGCGCGTGGTGAGCGCGAGCGCCAGGCCCAGCCGGCGTGCGCTGGCTTGACGGTCCGGCGGCAGCCGCGCCGCAAGGATCGCAATGAACACCAGGTTGTCGATTCCGAGGACGATCTCGAGCGCGGTCAGCGTGACGAGGCTCGCCCAGATCTCAGGCGACATCAGCCAGTCCATGTGTGGCCATGTCCGGTCGGGGATGCCGGGAGGCGATGTCCACGAAGCGGGATCATCTGCGCGAGCCCGCATGAGCCAGGGTCTTCGAGGTGACCCAATCCATGGCGGCGAGCAACAAGCCCGACACTACGAAGGTGAGGTGTATGGTGACCATCCAGCGCAATCGCGCAGGATCTACGGGCTGAGCTGCCTCTCCCAGCGGCAGGAATGCACGGAGGAGCGCAATCGCGCTGATGGCGACGATGGATGCGATCAGCTTGATCTTGAGATTGGAGAAGTCGACCGTTCCCATCCAACTCGGGCGATCCTCGTGCTGGTCGACGTGAATCTTCGAGACGAAATTCTCGTATCCGGCCAATACCACGATGAGCAGCAGGTTTCCCGTAAGTGACAGATCGATCAACGAAAGGGCGAGCATGATGACCTGCTCGGCATCCATGGCGGCGAGATGAGCCAGCTCCTGGACCAGCTCGCGCACGAACACCACGAGGACCGCGGCCAGAGCAAGCACCATTCCCAGATAGAACGGCGCGAGAAGCCACCGGGCCGCAAACAGGATCCGTTCGATAGCAGGTTCGAGTTTCATCTTCTTGGGGTCGTTATAGAGGCGCCGCTGGGTTAAATCCATTACCATTATTCAATGCGACGATTCCAGAAATTGGAATGATCAGGCTCGAGGTGACGTGTGAGCAACACAGGCGCGATGCTCGTCATGGCGGACCGTGGCGAGTACTGGCAATGCGCCTGCGTCATTCCGAAGGGCGGGTACGAGCGTGTAAGAAACGAGGGTATCGAGGCATTTCGAAGCCGCGTGTGCGCTCTCCCCCTCCCTGGCTGATCGCATGAGCCGGTTGAGCAGCTTCGATGACGTGAAACTCCTGACCATAAGGGTCGATCTTCTGCTGCAAGGGTGGCGGCCGCCGGGGCTGCTCCTCATCACGCCAGCGCATTCCGGCGCGACTCCTTGCGGGGGATTCCGGCCGCAGCACGTGCGTACACCCGATGTGCTCGCAGAGGGCCGAGCGGGCGCAGTAGAATCCGAGCGAATATGCACGGAGAACCGGTGGAGGAGTCATGACGAGAGTACGCGTTGCAGGGTTCTCGGTCTCGCTCGACGGTTTCGGAGCAGGGCCGGAGCAGAGCCTCCAGAACCCGCTCGGCAAGCGTGGGCGCGAGTTGTTCGGGTGGTTTTTCGACACGCGTACCTTCCGCGCAATGACCGGCCAGGGTGGCGGCTCGGATGGCGTCGATGAGACCTTTGCGCACCGCTCGATGGACGGGTTCGGCGCGTTCATTCTCGGCCGCAATATGTTCGGGCCGGTCCGCGGTCCATGGCCGGATGAGAGCTGGAAAGGGTGGTGGGGCGACAATCCGCCTTACCACACACCGACATTCGTGCTGACGCGTTACCCGCGCAATCCGATCGAGATGGAAGGCGGCACTACCTTCATCTTCGTGACCGAAGGTATCGAGGCGGCGCTCGATCAGGCGAAACGGGCGGCGGGCGGTCGCGACGTGAAGATCGGCGGCGGCGTGGAGACGGTACGGCAATATCTTCGCGCCGGGATGATCGACGAGCTGCATTTCGTCTTCTCGCCGGTCCTGCTCGGGCAGGGCGAGGCGATGTTCACCGGGATCGATCTGCCGGCGCTCGGATACCGCGTCACGGAGCATCAAGCGACGGAGAACGCCACCCACGTCGTTCTCAGCCGGTAACGGGCGCCGGTGGCTGAAGGCCGTGGGGTTTCCTGAGCGGGCGAGCATAGATGAGCTGCGAGCACTGCAGCTCGAGCGGCTTCGGTGGGCCGTGCATCACGCCTACCGGAATGTCGCGCATTACCGCCGCAGCTTCGACGCTCGCGGTGTCCATCCCGATGAGCTGCGGGCGCTCGCGGACCTGGCCAAATTCCCGTTCCTGGTCAAGCAGGACTTCCGTGACAACTATCCGTTTGGACTGTTCGCCGTGCCGCGGGAGCAGGTGGTGCGCCTGCACGCCTCGAGCGGCACGACCGGCCGTCCCACCGTCGTGGGCTATACGCAGAAGGACATCGATACGTGGGCGGATCTCGTCGCGCGCTCGATCCGTGCCGCCGGCGGGCGTCCGGGACAGATCGTGCAGATTGCCTACGGGTATGGCCTCTTCACCGGCGGCTTGGGCGCGCATTACGGCGCCGAGAGACTGGGTTGCACGGTGATTCCCATGTCCGGCGGCCAGACGGAGCGACAGGCGCAGTTGATCCGGGATTTCCATCCGGACATCATCATGGTCACGCCGTCCTATGCTCTCAACATTGCCGAGGAGTTGGCGAGACAGGGAACGGATCCGCGCGAATGCTCGCTCAGGATCGGCATTCTTGGCGCGGAGCCCTGGACCGAAGCCATGCGCGAGCAACTGGAGTTGACTCTGGGGATCGACGCCGTGGACATCTACGGGCTTTCCGAAGTGATGGGACCGGGAGTTGCCAGCGAATGCGTGGAGATGAAGGATGGGCCGGTGATCTGGGAGGATCACTTTTACCCGGAGATCATCGATCCGGATACCGGCGAGGTGCGCGCCGAAGGCGAGGAGGGAGAGCTCGTGCTGACCTCGCTCACCAAGGAAGCGCTGCCGGTCATCCGCTATCGGACTCGCGATCTCACCAGGTTGTTGCCGCCCACCTCGCGCTCGATGCGGCGCATGGCCAGGGTCACGGGGCGGACCGACGACATGCTGATCGTCCGCGGTGTCAACGTGTTTCCCTCGCAGCTCGAAGAGCTGATCCTGCGCACGGCCGGACTCTCGCCTCACTACCGGCTGGAAATGGCCAGGGCAGGACACCTGGATCGCTTGACCGTGCACGTCGAGTGCGGCGGCGATTCCGCGGGCGAGGATTCCCGCGGGCGGGCGGCTCGGGAGCTCGCGTATCTCGTAAAATCGCTGATAGGTATCAGCGCAGAGGTGGAAGTGCACCTTCCCGGCACGCTCGAGCGATCCGTCGGGAAAGCCAAGCGTCTCGATGACAAGCGCAAACCATGAGCTCTCTACTGTCGGAGTCTGACGCGCAAAGGCTCGCGGAGCTTTCCGCGGATGCGCTCTTTGCCCGGGACGATGCATCGAAGAGTCTCGGTATCAGGATCGAGGAGGTCCGGCCGGGGTTCGCACGGCTTCGCATGACCGTGCGGGCGGATATGCTCAACGGACATGGTATGTGCCACGGCGGCTTGATATTCGCGCTCGCAGACAGCGCATTCGCGGTGGCCTGCAACACGCATAACGCCATCACGGTGGCGGCAGCCGCGGCGATCGACTTCCTGACTCCGGCGCACGTGCATGACGAGCTGACCGCGCAAGCAAGCGAGCTCTGGCGCTCCAAGCGCAGCGGAATCTACGAAATCTCGGTGTCAAATCAACGCGGCGAAATCATCGCCTTGTTTCGTGGACGCTCTCACTGCACCGGCGGACCGCTCGTGCCCCTGGAAAAGGGATAGCGCGGGCGGGCGCGTCCTCGTGAATCGCTACTATTCCGGCCCGGCGAGCGATCATTTCGACGGCCTGCGGTTCTTCAATCCGGGTCACGCCCAATCCGATCGCGGCCTGCGCGACTTCCTGCGTTGGCGGCTGAAGGAAAGACCCGCCGTGTGGCCGCGCTCCGTTCCGGCCCGCCAGGCCGCTCCGGATGCCAGCGTCGCGGGACTGCGGGTGACCATCATCGGTCACGCGAGTGTGCTGGTTCAGGCGGGGGAGCTGAACGTCCTGACCGACCCGGTATGGTCGGAAAGGGCGAGCCCACTGCCGTTCATCGGTCCGCGCCGCGTCTGGGCACCTGGAATCGCCTTTGAGACGTTGCCACAGATCGATGCCGTGCTGCTGAGTCACAACCACTACGACCATATGGACATGGCGACCTTGTGTCGCCTCAACGCACGGCACCGACCTCTCATGGTGACGCCGCTGGGTAATGATGCGATTCTGCGGCGGGCAATTCCCGGCGTCCGTGTGTTGGCTGGCGACTGGTGGAGCCGCATCGATATCGGCAAGGGTGGTGACGTGACGATTGTCCCCGCGTACCACTGGTCGGCGCGTACGGGCCGCGATCGGCGCATGGCGCTGTGGTGCGGGTTCATGCTGAGTACGGCCGCCGGCCGTATTCACTTCGCTGGCGACACGGGGTATGGGGACGGGCGCATCTTCCGCGAGGCGCGGCGGCGGATCGGCAGGCCCGACCTGGCTCTGATCCCCATCGGCGCCTACGCGCCGCGTTGGTTCATGAGTCCGCAGCACACCAATCCCAGCGAAGCCGTGCAGATCCTGGAGGACCTCGAAGCCGCCCGTGCGGTCGGCATCCACTGGGGCGTCTTCCAACTCACCAATGAGCCCCGCGACGAGCCGCCCCAGCTGCTCCTCGAAGCCCTCGCGCGCCGCGGGATTGCTCGCGACCTGTTCCCTGCCGGAGAGCCGGGACTGAGTTATTAACGCCTTCTCAGCGACACTGGGCCGCCCTCGGAGGCAGCTTCGGCGAGGCGAGCCCGACATTCCAGTTCCACGCGACATCCCCGGCGGCGACGCGCCTGCAGACCACTTCCTCATTGAGCCGATACATGCCCGGCATGAGGTCGGTCTGCGGGTGCGGTGAGTCCGTGAAATGCATGTAGGCGCCCGCCGACCCGTACGCCGGCCAATCCGGGGCGTCCGCCGCCCGCGGGGTGCCGCTGCGCGCGAAGCTGGTCCAGTAGTCGATCATGGCATCGGACAATGCGACTTCGCGCGGCGAGGCCGGGATCTTCGGCCAGAGCGGCGGCGTGCCGTCGAGCGTGCCGAAGACGTAGGGCAGCTCGCTCGCGTGGAAGCCGTGCAGATGGGCCTGGTCGGCGGCCGGGTAGCCGTGATCGAAGAGATAGAGGTAGGAGGAGAGCCCGAGAGCGGTCTGCTTCCTGACCAGGCGGACCGCCGTCCAGCCATACAGCCCGTCACGCGTGGTCGCGAGGATGCTCTCCTGCATGTTGCTGGCCGGGTAGAGGCGCAGGAATTCATCGGCAAGATCGCCGTAACGATCGTGAATGACCCGTTGGTATGCGGCCGCGCTGGCCGGAACGGGCGGCGCGAGCACCATCAGCGAGCGAATTTCGCCGCTGTTGAACCCCGCCAGGATCGGCACGTGAGCCTCATCGCCCTTGTCGAAGGCGGTGATCATTTGCTCCGGCAATACGTGGCCATCGACATTGCCCCAAGGACCGAAGGCCGCTGCCGCGGCTGCGTTGGTCAGCTTCATGGGATCCATCTTGCGCAGGGCGGCGATGCCCGAGGCGTGAAGCGCCGCGGCGAGCCGGACGCCGCCCTCCTCGGCGGACGGCATGCCGTACCTCTGCTGCTTCAACGATGGCATTGAGACGAGATAGGCGCTTTCCGCGATGGCCTTCGCGAAAAGGCCGCGCGCCTCGGGCGAGCTCATCAGGTACATGACGCTGAGGCCGCCCGCCGACTCGCCGGCGAGGGTGACATTCGCCGGATCACCGCCGAAAGCGCCGATGTTACGTTGCACCCACTGCAGCGCGGCAATCTGATCGAGCAAGCCGTAGTTGCCGGAAACGCCCAGAGGCGACTCGGCGCTCAACTGGGGGTGCGCGAGCCAGCCGAGCACTCCCAGGCGGTAGTTGATCGAGACCACGACCACGCCGCGCTCGGCGAGGCGTGTGCCGTCGTAGAGCGGATCGCGGCTTGCGCCTCCCCATAGCGCCCCGCCGTAGATCCAGAAGAAAACCGGCGCGTCGTGCGCATCGGCGGGCGCCCAGATGTTCAGCGTCAGACAGTCCTCGCTCATCGGCATCGGCTGCCCGATATAGACGCTCACGAACGAGTTGTCGGGCTGGAAGCAGGCAGGTCCGAACTCGGTGGCGTGACGCACTCCTGTCCAGCGCGGCAGCGGGCGTGGCGGCTTCCAGCGCAGCGCGCCGACCGGCGGCCGCGCATAAGGGACACCTTTGAACACGCGCAAGTTGCCTTCGAGCGCTCCCTGCAGCCTGCCTGCCGGCGGGTTGGCGATGGCGCCGCGCTCGGCCGCGGCCAGCGCACGCGAGGCCGGAGTGTCGTTGGCGTAAGAGGGCGCCGTACCGGCGAGACAAGCGATCGCGCTGCCAAGGACGGCGAGCGCACGAACATTGATCATGGGTTATGGCCTCCGGTTGCGCCGCTGTCGCCGCGCAGGACGCGGGCGAGGACGACGAAGATCAGGATGGCGATGACGTAGAAGGGACTCAGCCAGTACAAGGCGATCTGCAGCGAGTGCTGCGGGTGAGCCGCGTGGAAGAAGTCGCTCAGGGCACCGACATAGGCCGGACCCAGACCCAAGCCGATGAAATTCATGACCAGCAGCAGGAGAGCGCCGGCCATGACGCGCTGATCCGGCCGCACCTCCTCCTGGACGAGTGCGATCGACGCGGAGAGATAGAAGTAATTCAGGAACATCGGGCCGGTGAGGAAGATCAGCGCGAGGGGCCAGGTCGGCGCCCAGACGAACCCGAGATAGAGCGGGATCGCGAGCGCCAATGCGGCGGCAGGCAGCGTGGCATAAGCGGACTTCGCACGCGGGGTGAACCGGTCGACCATTTGCCCGGAGACCAGCATCCCCGCGCTCATCACGATGCCGACGACGAGCGCGTACCAGATGGCGATCTCGTCGAGAGTCATGCCCTTCTCGCGCATGAGAAAAAGGCTGGTGAAATTGCCCAGACCGTAGGTGACCATCTGGGTCGCGCCGCTGCCGGCCGCGGCGAGTACGAGCGCGGGCCGGGAAAAGAAGGTGGCCACGGTCTCGAAGAAGCGCGAGTGATGTTCCATGACGCGGACCGGACCGGCGTCGAGACCACCGCGCGGCGGTTCGCGCAGGATCACCCGGACGGCCACAGCCGCCACGATCCCGACACCTCCGAGAGCAACGAACGCGACGCGCCAGTTGAAGGCGGCTGCGATGGCGGCGCCGAAGGCGATGCCCAGCGCCGCGCCGATCGGCGGACCCAGGTTGTAGATGCCGAATGCCTTGCCGCGTCGGCCGGGCGGGAAGTAGTCGGTGATGAGCGCATAGGAGGGTGGGACGCCGCCCGCTTCGCCGACACCCACCAGCATGCGCGCCACGACGAGCTGCGGATAGCGCAGCGCCAGGCCGCAGCAGGCGGTCGCAACGCTCCAGATGGCGCAGGCCGCGGTGAGTACGTTGACTCTGTTGGTCCTGTCGGCAAGCCAACCGATCGGAATGGCGATGAAGCAGTAGAAGATTGCGAAATAGAGCCCGCCGATGAGGCCGAGCTGTCCGTCCGAGACGTGCAGCGTGTCCTGGATGGGCTTGGCGAGAATGGCGAGCAGCGACCGGTCGAGAAAGTTGAGGACGTAGACGCCGCAAAGCACGGCGAGGGCAACCCACGCGCGCGTTGCCGGTGCCCGCCGTACCCCCTTATTCATTAGCATGTGATTGAATAGACTACCACAGCCCGGCGGGCGCTCGAAACGTGAGCAGGTGGCTCAGTCCGACCGAGCCGAGGAACACCGTCCGGCCATCGGGACCGCCGAAGGCGAGGCTGGTGGGCAGGCGCAGCGGCCCTGCGACCGCCATGCAGGCCAGCAGGTGATCCAGGGTCCCGGTCCGCCGCTCGATGGCGCAGGCCATGTTTTCGACCGCCGCCGCGTTCGCGTCCGAATACACCACATGCACCGCTCCTTCACGGTCGATGACATGAATGGCGTTCTGGCTGATGATCGTCACCCAGATGTTGCCCGCGGCATCGAAGGTCAAACCATCCGGAAGGGCGCCACGGCCGAGGCTGGCGGGTCCGACTCGCTCCCGGACACCGAGCGAGCCGTCCGCCCGGATCGCAAAGCGTACGACGCGGCAGCCGAGAGTTTCCACCGCGTAAAGATGATGGCCATCGGGCGAGACTTTGACCTTGTTGGTGAGATCGAGCCCGTCGGCAACGATTTCCGCGCGCGCGTCGTCCCGATCGATCCGAAGGATGTAGCCGTCGGCTTTGGCGGACTGCATGGCGGGAATCCACGGCAGGTGACGAGTCATCACCGACAGCCAGATCCGCTGCGGGCCATGCGAGCACGCGTAGTTGACTGCTCCAAGCGGCCTTCCCTCGATGCTCTCGAGCAGTACCCTCGTCCGGCCGTCCGGGGTGATCTGGTAGAGCCTGCCGTCGCTGAGCCCCGCGACCACGAAGCTACCGTCGGGCCGACGACTGAAGCCGTTCGGGTCGGCGATACCGGTGCCCAGCACCTCCGACTCGCGATCGGCTCGTACCCGGGACACCCCGCCGCGCGCATCGGAGGCCCACACGCCGTCACGGTCGATCCAGACACATTCCGGACGCTGGAGGGCCTGACCGTAGGGGGCAAAGTCGGCCGCGGTCAGCTTGAATCCCGAAATGGACATGCGAATCTCCAGTGCGGTCAGCGCTCGATGTGCGCAGCGCCCGCGCGCGCCTGCTCCGCTTCGAATTGGTATTGCTCGAACCCCGTCGCGGGAACTCGCTCCCCGGCGCGGTCAGTGATCCGGCCCCAGTGCGCCAGGAGCTCCTCGGCGCTCAGCCGATCATCGGCGAGATAAGCGCCGCGGGTCATGGTCACGTGCGCCAGCTTGAAGCTGCCTGCGCCGGCGAGGACTACCTGCTTGTTGGGCGCCGCTTCACTTGCGAGCGCAACCACGGCCGGACTGACACGCTGCGGATCCAGCGCCGCCAGATCCTCCGGCGACCAGAGGTCGCGGGTCATCTGCGTGGCCGCGCTGGGTGCGAGGCAGTTGACGTGGATTCCATGGCGCACCCCCTCGAGCGCGAGCGTTTGCATCAGCCCCACCAGGGCCATCTTGGCGGCCGAGTACGCCGATTGACCGAAATTGCCGTACAGGCCCGAGGAGGAGGTCGTGAAGATGACGCGTCCGTAGCTCCGCGCCTTCATGTGAGGCCATACGGCCTTCGTGCAATTGACGGCGCCCATGACGTGGACGTCGAGCACGAGGCGAAAATCCGCCAGCTCGAGCTTGGCGAAAGTGCGGTCCCGGAGTATGCCGGCGTTGTTGACCAGGACGTCCACCTGACCCCAGCGGCACAAGGCAAGCCCTACCATCGCATCGATGGCACCCACGTCCTGCACATTCGCGCTGCTGTCCAACGCTTCTCCGCCCAAGCGGACGATCTCCTCGCACACCTGCCCGGCGCTCGTCGCCTCGAGGTCATTGACCACGACTCTCGCGCCGTTGCGGGCGAGGGCGAGCGCATGCGCCCGGCCGAGACCGCGGCCAGCGCCCGTGACGATCGCGACGCGTTGCGACAATAAGCCGGTCATCGGAGCCCACCAGAAAAAATCATGAACATGTAACGAACCTCGCACGCTGTACCGGGGTGCCGATCGTAAGCCTTATCCCTTCCGGCCATGCGAAAGAAATTATTTCTCGTGTGAATGAACTTGACAAGGGGATGTTTAGCTGAGACGCTTTCGACGCCGCGGCATCGGGCGCGGCCCGAAGAAGTCCTGGGGGTTCCGATGAAGATCACGTCGTTCGTCTGCGTCGCGTTCGTATTGGGCGGTGCGGCGGTGGCCGCAGCCGGAGCGATGCCGGCGGCCGCTGTAACCGATGGCCCGCAGCATCAGCCGGCCTCGGGCGGCTCGAGCGGGTCGGCCGCGGGCGACGCTTCCTCCACCGGCCCGGCTCCATCGGCGGCCGCGCTCGAGGAGGTGGTGATCACCGCGGAGAAACGCACCACCAATCTGCAGCAGACGCCGATTGCGGCCACGGTCCTCACGGGCAATCAACTGCTGAACAACGGAGTGATTACCGTGGACCAGCTGGAGACCGTGTCGCCTTCCATGGCGGTCGATAGCTACGGCCAGGGCGAAGAATTCAATATTCGCGGCATCGGCAAGGGCGAGCACAACACGCAGACCCAGGCCGGCGTCATCACCTACCGCAACGGCGTGGCCTCGTTCCCGGGCTATCTGGAAGACGAGCCGTTCTATGACATCTCCAGCGTCGAGGTGCTGCGTGGCCCGCAGGGAACGTTCGCCGGCGAGAACTCGACCGGCGGCGCCGTCTACATCACCGAGGCGTCGCCGAATTTCAACGGCCTGAACGGCTATGTCATCGGGCAGTACGGCAACTACAACGACACCATGCTGCAGGGTGCCGTCAATCTGCCGGTGAGCGATACCGTGGCAGCGCGCATCGCCTTCTACGACGAATACCGCGACACGTTCTTCCACCTCACCGGCCCGTACTTCGGCGGCAACGGCTCATTGAAGCAGTCGTCGCTGCGCTTCAGTCTCCTGTGGCGGCCTTCGGACAAGCTCAGCGCGCTCTGGCAGACCACTTACTCCTACGTCAACAACGGAGGTTATCCGGCCTCGCCGGCTACAGCGACGACGCCGCTCTTCGATGTCACCGTGAACGGGCCGCAGGCGGCCATCGATCAGATCGCCCGCTCGACCCTCAACATCAATTACAAGATGGATAGCGGGATCACGCTGCGGTCCATTACCGGCGTGCAATGGGGCCGTTCCGTCTACAAGGCGGATCTCGACGGCACCGATCTGCTGAACTACACGTTCAAGGACCTCGTTCCCGGAGAGATGTACTCGCAGGAATTCGACCTGATCTCGCCCGAGAAGGGCTTTCTCACCTGGGTCACCGGCATTTACTACCAGGGGCTCGACTATTCCTACCCGTATCTCCAGGGGTTTTATATCGGCTATCCGCCCGGCTTCTTCGATGAGTACATCGAGGGCAAGGTGCCGAACGATACCGCCGCGGCGTTCGGGCAGCTGGGGTTTCACTTCAGCCACGGTGTGAAGTTTCAGCTCGGCGCGCGGTACACGTGGAACGATTCGACGAACCGCGTCTACATCGTGATCCCGCAACTGTTCTACAACCAGCCGGATCACCAGACCGAGCACGACGATCGCCTGACCGGCAAGGCGGACCTGAGCTGGGCCGTGAACGACAACAATTACTTCTACGCCTTCGTCGCGACCGGCTACAAACAGGGAGGGCTCAATACGCCCATCGGTACCCAGTTGCAGCAGCCGTTTCGCGCCGAATACGTGACGGACTACGAGCTGGGATGGAAAGCGAGCGCGCTCGATGACCATCTGCGCACGCAGCTCGATGGGTACTACGACAAGTTTCACAATTTCCAGGTGTCGATAGCCGATCCGATGCTGCCGACCCAGACGCTCGAGGTGAACAACCCCTCGCCGACGACTCTCTACGGGATCGAGCTGTCGGTCCAGGCCGTTCTGGGTCACCTGTCTCTCGATGCCAATGTGGGCTGGGAACGTTCGAGTCTCGGCAGCTTCTTTGCCAACGATCCGCGCGTTCCGGGCGTGACCGCCTGCGATCCACAGGTGGGACCGGCGACGCCCGCCTGCGTGGACCTGTCCGGACATCCTCAATCGTATGCGCCCGCGCTCACCTACAACTTCGGCCCGCAGTACGTAATCTATTTCCCGGGGGACAGCACGCTGACTATGCGCGCCAACTACTCGCACGTCGGAGCGCAGTGGGCGACGCTGTTTCAGAACGCGGCGCTGGGGGACTACCTCGGTGCGCGCAACCTCCTTTCCGCGCAGGTGGAGTATGGACGCGGCGATTGGGTATTCACTGCATACGGCACGAATCTGACCAATGAGGACTACGTCGCCGCGATGGATTCCGGGTTGCGCTGGGCCGGGCCGCCGCGTCAATACGGCGTCCGGGTCATGAGGACGTTCTAGCGGCGGGCGGTGAGCCGAAGGCTCGTGAAAAGCAGTGATTCGCTTACGTTGAGGATGCGGACGGGACGATGCAGCGATACGCTCTGACTGTGGACAAGTTTCTGGACCACGCGGCCAAATGGCACGGAGCCTCGTGCGTGGTTTCGACGGCAGGTGACGGCGCAGCCGACCGGATCACGTACGAGCGGCTACGCGAGCGCTGTCAGCAGGTATCGGGCGCGTTGCTCGATCAGAGACTCGTCCCGGGCGAGCGGATTGCGACACTTGCCTGGAACACCCAGGACCATTTGATGTTGTATTACGCCGCGATGGGCGTCGGCCTGGTGTGTCACACGCTCAATCCGCGTCTCGGCGTCAACCACCTGGCGGACATGGTGAACGAGGCGCAGGACAAGTGGATCGCCGTCGGCGCCGGTCTGCAGTCGCTTGCGCGGGAGCTGGTTGCGGCCTGTCCCAGTCTCGAGACCGTGATCCTGCTCGACCGGCAGGCGCCGGAAGAGGACTATCAGGGACGTGTACGCCGCTGGAGTCTCGAGGATTTGCTGCGCCTTTTCGGACAGCCCGCGCGCTGGGGCGGCTTCGACGAGGAGACGCCGGCGGGACTGTGCTACACCTCGGGAACCGTCGGCAAGCCGCGCGGAGTGCTCTATACCCACCGTTCGAACTATCTGCATACCCTGCGTGCGCTGCAGGCCGATTCGATCGCGCTGACCGCGCAAGACACGGTGCTGGTGGCCGTGCCGATGTTCCACGCCAACGGCTGGGGATTCCCTTTCGCTGCACCGGCGGTGGGCGCAAAGATGGTGCTGCCCGGCAGAAGTACCGAGCCTGCGCACCTCTACGAGTTGATCGTCAGCGAGCGGGTGACGGTCGCGGCGGCCGTGCAGACCGTCTGGCTCGGGCTCGCCGAGCACCTGGAGAGGACAGGCGGTCAGGTGCCGACGCTTCGCCGCATCGTAATCGGGGGCTCACACTGCCCGGAGGCACTGTTGCGGCGCATCGAGGAGCGCCTGGATGTGCGCGTGCAGACCAGTTGGGGCATGACGGAGCTGTCGCCGCTCGGGACGATCGAGCCGCCGGGTGTTCCTCCGGGCCAGGGAGCACGGACGTCGGGACGACCTCCAATGGGCCTCGACCTGATGCTGGTGGACGCCAACGGGGTGGCGCTGCCGCAGCAGCGCATGCACATCGGGCGGCTGGTGGTGAAGGGGGCAAGCGTCGCGGAACGGTACTTCAATCAAATGGAGCTGCCGCTCGATCCCGAAGGCTACTTCGACACAGGCGATCTCGCGCTGATCGACGAGGCCGGTAACCTGACGATCACGGGCCGGGCGAAGGATCTGATCAAGTCGGGCGGGGAGTGGATCAACCCGCGGGAAGTCGAGGACATCATCGGCAGCCTGCCGGACGTCGGCCTGGCCGCCGTCGTCGGAGAGCCGCATCCGAAATGGGGTGAGCGGCCGGTCCTGATCGTCGAGCCGCGCAGGGAGCACGCGATCGATCGGGAGCCGCTCCTCGCGGCGCTGCGCGGCAAAGTGCCCGATTGGTGGCTGCCGGAGCGGATCGTATTCGTGGAGAAGATGCCGCTGGCGGCGACAGGAAAGATCGACAAGCAGCGTCTGCGCGCGGACCTTGCCGAAGGGTAGGGCGGGGTAAGCGTCTGACGAAAAATGCTAATCTTCGCCCTCCCAGAGCTGCTTTTCGGGGAAGATTGCGAAGATGGCAAGGCGTCTCACCAGCAGGCGAAGACCGCGCACCAAAGCGGAACAGCGCGCCGAGACTCTCGAGCAGATGCTGGACGCCGCCGAGTATTTGTTCTCCAAACACGGGTTGAACGGTGTGACCCTGCGCGATGTGGCGCTGAAGGTCGGCGTGCATACCTCGCTGATGCACTATTATTTCGCCGACAAGCGCCGGCTGTTCGAGGCGGTGTTCACGCGGCGCGCCGGGACAACCAGCAGCCGCAGGCTCGACGCCCTGGATCACTACGAGCGGGAATGTGGCGGGTCGCCGACCGTCGAGGGCGCACTACGCGCGTCTCTGGACACGGACCTGGATCTCTACATCAACGGTGGAGAAGGGTGGCGCAATTTCGCCGCCTTCGCCTCGCAGGTCAGCAATTCCCCGGAGGGGGCGGCGATGATGGACCTGCACTTCGACCCCGTGGTGCTGAAGCTGATCGGCATCCTCAAGAAGGCGTTGCCCGGATGTTCCGATGCGGACATTTTCTGGGGCTACGATTTCGTGACCGGCGCATTCATGCACGTGCTCGGCCGCACCGGCCGCATCGATCGTCTCTCGAGCGGCGTCTGCAAATCGGATGACTTCGCTGCGGTGAAGGATCGTCTGGCTCGCTTCATGGCGGCCGGATTCATCGCGCTCTGCGGCCAGTCCGGCAAAGCCGCCAAGGCGACGGCGGCGCGCAGGAAAGCGAGCCGCTGAGACGCCGGAGCGGCGAGGCAAGGTCGGCCCATGATGACATGGTCCGCCCTTGATGTTAATTCATGAGTGAATGAAATTGACACGGAGCGGTCGATTGACGATTCTTGCCGGCATGGTCACCGTATCGACGAGGCGCGGCGCGCTCGCGGGGCTCGAGCTGACCGGCGGAGCGGCGGTATTCAGAGGCATTCGCTACGCTGAGCCACCGGTCGGCGGTTTGCGGTGGGCGCCTCCCGTCGCAGTTGCGGCGTGGAGCGGGGTTCGCCGCGCGGAGGACTTCGGTGCGGCCTGCCTTCAGGCCCGCTACCCTCCCGACAGCATCTACACTCAGCAGCCGCGGCGCATGAGCGAGGATTGCCTGTTCCTCAACGTATGGCGGCCGCCGGAGGCGGCGAATGCGCCCGTCATGGTTTGGCTGCACGGCGGCGCGCTGCGCAGGGGAGACCCGGCAAGTGGCCTCTATGATGGCGAGCAATTGGCGCGCAGGGGCGTCGTCGTCGTTACCGTGAACTACCGACTCGGCGTGCTCGGGTATTTCGCCCACCCGCGGCTGAGCGCGGAGTCGCCGCACGCGTCGTCGGGGAACTACGGGCTGCTCGATCAGATCGAGGCGCTTCGCTGGGTGCGCGACGACATCGCGGCATTCGGCGGCGATCCGGGCAATGTGACTCTCTTCGGCGAGTCAGCGGGGGCGTTGAGCGCGATCGAGCTGATGACGAGTCCCCTCGCCAGAGGGCTCTTTCACAAAGTCATTCTGCAAAGCGGATACCTGGTCTCGAATCCGGAGCTGAAGCGGCCTCGCTTCGGACAGTCATCCGCAGAGTCCATGGGTGAATGGCTTGCGCAGGTATCGGGCTTTGAGGACGTCGCGGCCTTGCGGGCGCTGCCGGCCGAGTCTTTGGTGGCCCTGGCGGCAGCAGCCGGATTCGATCCACAGGCTACGATCGACGGCTGGGTGCTGCCGCGACAGATCGTCGAAAGCCTCGATCGCGGCGAGCAGGCAGCGGTACCGATGATCGTCGGCTTCAATGAGGGCGAGGTCCGAGCGCTGCGGCCGACTTTTTTGCCGCCGCTACCGCAGAGTGCCGCAGAGTACGAGAGCCGGGTGCGGGCCATCTATCAGGACCTGGCGCCCCGGTATCTGGCTTGCTATCCCGCCGCAGACATTGAAGAGAGTGCGCTGGCAGCAGCTCGTGATGCATTCTACGGCTGGAGTGCGGAGCGTCTGGCCAGGGCCCAGACCCGGCTTGGAGTGCCGGCGCATCTGTATTTCTTCGCGCACGACTATCCGGCACAGCGAGCTCGCCACCTCGAGGCGTTCCACGCCAGCGAGCTGCCGTACGAGTTCGGCCGCATCGGTACTCGCGAGGGCTGGCCGGAGCTGTGGCCCCGTCCGCCGGATGACTCGCGGGAGCACACGCTCAGCGAGGCTATCATGGGCTACTTCACGAGTTTTGCCCGCGACAGTGTGCCGATGGCGCCCGCAGCTCCGGCGTGGCGGCCCTACCAGGACGATCGCGCCTATCTAGAGTTTCGCGATACGCCGCGACCGGGTCACCACCTGTTGCCCGGGAGGTTCGAGCTGCACGAAGAGGTCGTCGCGCGGCGCCGCGCGGCCGGCACGCAGCCCTGGTACGTGAACGTGGGCCTTGCATCGCCCGCCGTGCCGCCGCCCGCGGTCTCGCATGTCGCCAGGATAGAGGATAATGGAGGCGCAGACGAATGAGGCCAGATGCCAACAGGGAAGCGGGCTGCATTCCGAGGGTAAAGCATGCCGGATACTAGATTCATCGTACGCAAGGCGGCCGTGCTCGGCGCAGGTGTGATGGGCGCCCAGATTGCGGCGCACCTGGTCGATGCCCGTGTGCCGACGATCCTGTTCGATCTACCGGCCAAGGATGGAGACAAGAGCGGCATCGTCGGCCGGGCGATCGAGGGCTTGAAGAAACTCCAGCCCTCGCCGCTTGCCGGCCGGGAGGCCGCGGCTTGCATTCGTTCGGCCAATTACGACGAGCATCTCGCGCTCCTCGCCGAGTGTGACCTCGTGATCGAGGCGATCGCCGAGCGGATCGATTGGAAGATGGACCTGTACCACAAGGTCGCGCCGCATCTGGCGCCGCATGCCATCTTCGCCTCCAACACCTCGGGATTGTCGATCAACGGGCTCGCCGAAGCCTGTCCGCGGGAGCTGCGGCCGCGGTTCTGCGGCGTGCATTTCTTCAATCCACCGCGCTACATGCGCCTGGTGGAGATCATTCCCTGCGGCGATTCGCTCCCCGACGTGCTCGATGCTCTGGAGCGCTTCCTCGTCACCACACTCGGCAAGGGCGTCATTCGCGCCAAGGATACCCCGAACTTCGTTGCCAACCGCGTCGGGGTGTTCTCCATGCTGGCGACGATTGCCAACGCTGCCAGATTCGGCATCCCCTTCGACGTAGTGGACGATCTGACCGGACCGCGCCTTGGTCGGCCCAAATCCGCGACTTTCCGCACCGCCGATGTCGTGGGTCTCGACACGTTCGTCCATGTGGTAAAAACCATGAGGGACGGCTTGCCGCAGGATCCCTGGCGGGGCTTGTTCCAGCCTCCGCCGTGGCTCAGCAGGCTGATCGAAGCCGGGGCTCTCGGCGCCAAGACCCGGGGCGGGATCTATCAGAAGAAGGGCAAGGAATTGCGGGTGCTGGATCCGGCGAGCGGCCAGTATGTGGAGGCGACGGCCAAGGCGGACGCAGCCGTCATCGAAATTCTGAAGATCGGGAATCCTGCGGAAAAGCTGGGGCGTCTGCGCGCGAGCGATCATGCCCAGGCGCGGTTCCTGTGGGCCTGCTTCCGCGACACCTTCCACTACATCGCCCATCACCTCGCGGAGATCGCGCACTCGGCGCGCGACGTGGATCTGGCGATGCGCTGGGGATTTGGCTGGAAGCTCGGACCGTTCGAGACCTGGCAGGCAGCCGGCTGGCCACAGGTGGCGCAGTGGGTCGAGGAGGATATCGCCGCAGGCAAGGCCCTCGCGAGCGTGCCGCTGCCGTCCTGGGCACGGGAATCGGATCGCAAGGGGGTGCACTTCCCGGCCGGCTCTTTCGATGCCGCCACGGGCGCGCTGGTCGGCCGCTCGAGCCTCGAGGTCTATCGCCGGCAACTCTGGCCCGATACCGTACTCGGCGAAGGCAGGCCGACACTTGGCGAGACCGTCTATGAGAATGAGGGCGCGCGCGCGTTCACGACGGGAGATGGCATCCTGGTCGTCTCCTTCAAGACGAAAGCGCACTCGATCAGCCCGGAGGTCCTCGAAGGTTTGAACCGCGCAATGGACGTCGCGGAAGAACGATTCAACGGGCTCGTCATCTGGCAGACCGAGCCGCCGTTCTCCGTCGGCGCCAACCTCGAGTCCCTGCGCCCGGCGCTCGAAGCCGGTAACTGGCAGCGGATCGAGGAGATCCTCTCGCTCTTCCAGAAGACCTCGATGCGCCTGCGCTACAGCCGCATTCCGACGGTGGCGGCGACGCAGGGATATGTGTTCGGCGGCGGCTGCGAGTTCGTGATCCATTGCGATCGGGTGGTCGCGGCCCTGGAGTCCTATGTGGGTCTCGTGGAGGCGGGAGTGGGCCTTCTGCCGGGCGGCGGCGGTTGCAAGGAGCTCGCGCTGCGGGCGGCGCGCGAAAGCAAAGGGGATCTGTTCGCCTCCCTCAAGGACTACTACATGCTCGTCGCGACCGCCCGCGCCGCGATGAGCGGCATCGAGGCGCAGGAGCTCGGACTCCTGCGCGCAAGCGATCTCGTCGTCTTCAATCCCGGCGAGCTGCTCCATATCGCCAAGTGCCAGGCGCTGGCGCTCAACGACGCGGGGTATCGTCCGCCTCTGCCGGGCCGACGCTTCCCGGTCGCCGGCCGCGCCGGCGCCGCCTCGATCAAGGGACAGCTCGTCAACATGTTGGAAGGACATTTCATCAGTGAGTACGACTTCGAGATCGGCTCACGGATCGCCGAGGTCATGACCGGCGGCGATCTGGAGCCAGGCACCGAGGTCGACGAGGAATGGCTCCTCGCCCTCGAGCGCCGGCATTTCCTCGCTCTCCTCGGGAATCCGAAGACTCAGGAACGGATCACACATACGCTCGCTACCGGCAAGCCGCTGCGTAATTGACCGGGCCGCGGAGAGTCAAGCTCATGGCAAGACAGATTCGAGAAGCCTACATCGTCGCTGCAACCCGCACTCCGGTCGGCAAGGCCCCTCGCGGCATGCTGCGCCAGGTGCGCCCGGACGACATGCTCGCTCACGTCATCAAGAGCGCTCTCGCACAGGTACCGGCGATCGAAAGCGCGCAGGTGTCTGATGTCGTGGTCGGCTGCGCCTTCCCCGAGGCGGAGCAGGGACTCAACATGGCGCGCATCGGCGCGCTGCTCGCGGGCCTGCCCGACACGGTGCCTGGCATTACGGTCAACCGCTACTGCTCCTCAGGCTTGAATGCCGTTCAGATTGCCGCCGACCGCATCCGCGTGGGCGAGGCCGATGTGGTCATTGCCGGCGGCGCCGAGTCGATGTCCATGGTGCCGATGATGGGCAACAAGGTCGCCCTCAACCCGCAGATTTTCGCCAAGGACGAGAACTACGCGATCGCCTACGGCATGGGTATCACGGCCGAAAAAGTTGCCCGGCAGTGGCAGGTGTCGCGCGAGGATCAGGACGCTTTCGCACTGGAGTCGCACAAGCGCGCGGTGGCAGCCACCGCATCGGGAGCCTTCGCTGCCGAGATCTCGCCGCTCGAGGTCACATACCGCACGCCGGATCTCGCGTCCGGTGAGGTGCGGTATTCGAAGAAGACTCTGGCGCGGGATGAAGGTCCTCGAGCCGATACCTCGCTCGAGGCGCTGAGCAAATTGAAGACCGTCTTCGATGCCAGAGGGACCGTCACGGCCGGCAACAGCTCGCAGACCTCCGATGGCGCGGCTGCCGTGATGCTGGTCTCGGAGGCCATTCTGAAGCGCTTCGGGCTGGCACCGTTGGCCCGTTACGTCACGTTCGCCGTGAGAGGCGTTCCACCGGCCATCATGGGAATCGGGCCCAAGGTGGCCATTCCGGCGGCCTTGGAGCAATCGGGCGTCGGCCGGGATGAGTTGAAGTGGATCGAGCTCAACGAAGCTTTCGCCGCCCAGGCGCTGGCGGTCATTCGCGATGTCGGCCTGGACCCCATGATCGTCAATCCGAACGGCGGCGCTATCGCGTTGGGTCATCCCCTGGGCGCCACGGGAGCGATCCGCACCGCGACGCTGGTTCACGGGATGCGCCGGAAGGGATTGAAGGGCTACGGCATGGTGACTATGTGCATCGGCACCGGCATGGGCGCGGCGGGAATACTGGAAGTGCTCTGATCCGTATGCGAAGCGACGAGCCCGCAGCGTCACTTCAGCGTCTGCGATTGAACCGGCAATAGAGGAATTGCTGATCCGAATTCCACGGTGTCCGATGGACCACGAGGAAGGAGTCGACGAGCGTGAAGTCGGCGCCCAGCTCGGCCGAGAGGGTGGTCGTGTCGTAGCGCACCGTCGGCAATCCACTGCACCGTTCCGGGCCTGACGGGCCGAAAGTTGCCATGAGAACGTGGCCGCCCGGCTGCACGCCTCGGCGAAGCGCCGCGACGTAACGGCCCCGGTCCTCGCGTTGAGTCAGAAAATGAAAAACAGCCCGGTCGTGCCATACCGCGTATTGTCGTGCGGGTTGGAACGCAGTGACATCCTGATGCAGCAGAGCGACGGTAGACGCCGCTGATCCCAGACGGCTACGCAATTTCTCGAGCACGGAAGCCGAGATATCGAGGACGGTCAGATCGCCGTAGCCTGCGGCGAGGAGCTGATCGACGAGGCTCGAGGCGCCGCTACCGACGTCGATGATGGGGTCGGAGATCGGTATACCGGTCGCCCGAATGAGCTCCAGGGACTTCTCCGGACGCGGCTCATACCAACTGACCTCATCGGGCCTCTTCTTCTCATACACGCCATCCCAGTGGTCTTGAGCGGCATCCGCCATATTGAACGTCCCGTGCGCTCGAGATATGCCGGTATTGTGACCCTCACAACCGGGCCTTGGCTACGAAGATCGGCAGAGCCACCGCTGGTGGTTGGGGTGGCGCTCCTCAGGCGATCAGCGTGCGGACGATGCCGGACCACATTGCCGCGCCCGCCAGCGCGCCGGCTCCGGCATCGGATGCGACGAGGCATGCCGCACCGGCCACCAGCGCCGGATGCAGCCGGCGAGTGCGCAGCACGTCTGTGAATATGAACGCGAGTAAAAGGAGATACCACAGCGTCGTGGCGCGGATCTCGAGCTGCAGGAAGGCCACGAGGCGAACGATGGCCGCAATCAGCGGCGGCAGATTCGAGAGCAGCATCAGCCGCTTGTGGAAATCGGGACGCCGGCGCAATGCCAGGCCGCTCCCCGCGAGTAGCGCAAAGGCTGCGAGCTGAGTGAACGCATCCGCCAGAAACCCGGCCGAAGTGGCTCCGGGCGGCAGGTGATCGCCGCCCAGGCGGGAGGCGGTGATTGCGGTCGGAACCCCGAGCGCCACGACCAAGGCGGCGATCCCCAGACCGACCACGCCGAGCCGGCGATGCCATAGCGGCCGATGCCAGACGATGAGCGCCATCTGGGTGAGGAACAACCCCACCCAGGTGAACATCACGAGTCCGTGCACCTGGACCAACACGGTGAACTGGCTCGGGTGCACGAGATCCCGATACTCGAAGCTGAACGCCCAGAGCACGACGGACGTCACGACCAGGGCGGCCCCGAGGAAGTAGCGATGCTCATCCGCTCGAGCCGAACGAGCCGACACGACGGTACTCACCGGAGGCCTCCTGTCAGGAAAGTGGCGGCGGCCATGCCGCAGGCGCGCTCAGCGGAGGACTTACATCCTCTTGCAGACTTCGTGGTCGGTCTTGATCCACTTGCCGCTCTTGTCGCGCGCATACCCGGTATGCGATATCACTTGCGTGCCCTGTCGTGTGAACACGTCGCGGAATACGCCGTGGCCGGCACCGGCAAGATCGGTGTTCTCGAAAGTGATGTCGTCACCTTGCCAGCCGCTGCTGGTGCCCGCGCCGTAACTCTCGCCGGAGTTGTCCATGATGACATCGACGAAGTGCCCGGCTTTGGCGTCGTAGCTGAAGTATTGAGCGACGTGATAGGGCTTCGAGTTCGAGGAGGTGGTTTCTTCGTCGTACCGGACCATGACCCAGTGATCGCCGATTGCCTTCTCGCTGTGGTATCTGGCGGACGTCGGATGTCCCGCCTTCATCATGAGATTTCCGGTGCATGTCCCGTCACCGAGGAAGCCGCTCAGCTGGTCGAGCTGCGAGGCCGGCATCTTCTGTGCGAAAGCCTGCCCGCCGAGCAGTGGCGCTGCGCACGCGAGGGCGATGCAGAGGGTTGAGGGGATCAGTTTCATGGCAGAGTCTCCGCGAGAGAGGGGATCGACTACCCAAGAGAAACCGGAAATCCCCCCCGAACCCGCCAGCGACCGCTAAAATGGAGGACATGAGCGGGGGCGCTGCCGATGGCAGTGGTGATGACGCCGGTATTGAGGCGCTGGCGGACTGTGGCGCCTCAGCGGAGGTGCGACGCACGGCGGCCGAGCTGCTGCCGCCCTTCTATCGGCAGGTCAAACGCATTGCACGGAGAGAGCGCAACCGCGTGGGCGCGGTCACCCTGCAGACAACGGAGCTGGCGCACGAGGCCTATCTGCGCATGCGGGGCTCGCATGGCTATGCCGACGAAGCTCACTTCCTGAGGGCGGCTGCGCTGGCGATGCGTCACGCGCTCATCAACCACGCTGCGGAACGCCTCGCCCAGAAGCGTGGCGGTGGTGCCCACCACGTGACGCTATCTCACGCCCTGGATCTGGCGATCGAGACCGACGAGGGCCTGCTTTCCCTGAATGAAGCCCTGCAGCGCCTCGCGCGCGCCACGCCACGTCTGGCCGACATCGTGGAATGCCGCTTCTTTGCCGGATACGGTGAGGAGGATACCGCTGCGGCCCTCGGTATCTCCCTGCGCACCGTGCAGCGCGATTGGCTGAAGGCGCGCGCGTGGCTGTTCCGTGAGTTGAGCCGCGCGGTCTAGGTGCCCATCGCTTGCAGGGCCCGCTGTGCGCGCAGCGCCAGCGGGTGATTCGCGCCGAGCTGTATCGCCAGGGTGCTCTGTGCCTGTTGGAGCAGAGCTCGCGCGCCGGCTTCCCCCAACGCCGCCAGCGCCTCGCCCAACCGCTCCCGTGCCTCCGCCAGATCCCAGCTCTGCGGTCCGTTTTTCTCGCGCAGCGCGACCGCTTCCGCGAGGGGCGCGCGCGCTGCCCGCGGTCGGCCTCGGCTCAGGTCCGTTTCCCCCAATGCGACGAGCGCCTCGCTCAGATTGGCTTCGGCTGCCGGACCGAGCCGCCGCAGTGCCGTCACCGTTTGCACCAGCTGGATTCGGGCCGCGTTCGCATGGCCCTCTGCCATGTCCACGCGTGCCAATGCCAGGGCCGCACGCAAGGTGAGAGCGTGCGATTTGCCATATTGCTTGAATGCCGCGTCGCGCACCGCGTTGAGCGTCGCACGCGCACCAGCCGTGTCGCCGGTGCCGAGCTGTGCCTCGCCGAGGAACAGGCGATTCTGCAATGCCAACGGACTGCTCTCTCCGGCATAGCGTGCACCCAGCGTGGCGGCTTCCCGCAAAGTGGCCACGGCCTGCGGTCCGCGGTTGGTGAGGGTCAGCACTTTGCCGTAATAACCCATCGCGGCGGCGACAGCGGCGGAATCGCCCGCCAGGGCGCGCTCGCGCTCGTAGGCGCGTTTCAGCAGCGGCTCGGCCTCCCGCAGGTGCCCGGTGCGCAGCTCCAGGGTGCCCGTGTTGCCGAGGATGATTTGCGCATCGAGTCCATCACCCAGCCCCAAAGCCCGATAGATCGCGCTGGTCTCGTGGTAGGCGGCAAGCGCTTCCTCGAGCCGGTTCGCGGCAGTTAGCGTGATCGCGTGGGAGTTGTAGAGGATCGCCGTCTCGCGGTGTACGCGGCCGGACAATGCAATGCGTTGCCGGATGGCTTCCTGCTCCGTCGCGATAGCGCCCCCGAGATCGCCACGGCTGCGTTGCAGCCGCGCGCGGACTGCGAGGCCCTCGAGCCGCTCTTCGTCGTAGCGGTTTGGCGTCTGAGCCCAGTAAGCCTGTGCCTGATCGAGCAGCTTGCCTGCCCGATCGACGTCACCGCGCAGCAGCTCCAGATTGGCCAGCTTTGCGCGCGCGTCGGCGACCGAGCCGGGGTCCGCGTCTGTCCCCGCCTGCGTCAGGTAGCCTTCGAGCAGAACCGCACCTCCCTGCGCGTCCTCCAGTGCGTCGTAGAGGTCCGCCAGGGTAAGGACCAACGGACCCGCAAGCTTCGGCCGATCACGGTAGGCGCTCAGCAGGTGCTGCGTGCTGGCATCGAGCATGCCCTTGGCATCGAGCGGGTGCTCTCCGTTCTGTGCGAGTACCTTGCGGAACATGTTGGTCAGCTCGTAGCGGAGCGCTTCTTCGCGGGCGAGGTCGCGGCGCGCCACATCGCGTTGGAGCTCCGCACGGTGCGCCTGCCATGCGGCCGCGGCGCGCTGAACCTCTGCGCGCCGTGCCTGCCACGCGGTCGCAGCCAATCCGACCGCGAGGGAGACGAACAGGGCGGCGACGGCTGCCAGCGACCAGCGGTGACGGCGCAGAAAGTGGCCCACACGGTAAAGGTGCGCACCCTCGCGAGCCGCCACGGGCTCGCCGCGCAGCACGCGCGAGACGTCGAGCTTGAAAGCGTCGACCGTGGCGTACCGCTGAGCCGGCTCCTTACGCAGCGCCTTGGCAATCACGGCATCCAGATCTCCGCGCAGGACGCTGGGAGGAAACGGGGCGCCGGGATTGGAGGCGGCAACCGCACTGAGCGTCGGGACCGGCCTGTCGAGAACGGCGCGCACGGTCTGGGCGAGGGACGAGCCGGCGTCAGGCCAGGGCCGGCAGCCGGCGAGCAGCTCGAACAACAGCAGCCCCAGTGCGTAGACATCCGCAGCCGTCGTGATCGGTCCGCCGGCGATTTGCTCCGGGGCGGAATAGGCCGGCGTGAGGAGAATGGAGGCGGTCTGAGTGAGCACCGCCGCGTCCTGGTCGAGCAGCTTGGCGATGCCGAAGTCGAGCAGCCTGACACGGCCGTCGGCATCGACCAGGATGTTGGCGGGTTTGAGATCCCGGTGAACCACCAGGTGACGGTGGGCGTAGGCCACCGCATCGCAGACCTGCTCGAAGAGGCGCAGCCGCTCGATGAGAGTCGCGCGGGTCTGTGCGCAGTGAGAGGTGATCGGCGCGCCTGCCACGAGCTCCATTGCCATCCATGGCCGCCCGTCGCCGGTGACGCCCCCGTCGAGAAGCCGCGAAATGCCCGGATGCTCCAGGCGAGCCAGGATGCGGCGCTCGGCGTCGAAGCGCTCGTGTTGGCCCACGGCGCCGGCCTGCAGGAGCTTGACCGCGGCATGCTGCTCGAAGCTTCCGTCGCTGCGCCGCGCCTCGAAGACCTCTCCCATCCCGCCGCTGCCGATAGGCCGGACGAGCTGCCATGGGCCGAGCCGCAGCGCGCTGGTCGACGGATCGAGTGTCGTCTGGTCCGAGGTCGGCTGGGCGGGCTGCGCGAGGAAGCCGCCCATCGCTGCGGCGGAGTGCAGCAAGCTTTCCAGCTCCGCGCGCAGCTCCGGCTCGCCTCCATAGTCGTGATGCAGCGCGTAGTCGCGCTGCTCGGGCGGCAGGTCGAGCAGGCGATCCAACTCAGCGTCGAGACGGGCTGATTGCCCCTCGTTCGAGTCTTGCATCGCGGCCCCCGCAGGCATTGCCGGCACGGTGCGCGGTGTGCCGGCTATCCGGTACATTAACACGGTGGCCGCACAATCCGAGATTCCATGAGAGCGAAGCCGCTATATGGCGCGATCGAAGCCGGAGGCACCAAAATCGTATGCGCTGCCGGTCACAGTCCCGTCGAGATTCTTCAGGACTGTCGGGCGGTGGTACCGACGGGGACTCCCGGGCCCACTCTCGCGGCCATAGCGGAGTTCTTTGAGCACGTCACGCGCAGGCACGGGGCGCTCGCCGCCATCGGCATTGCCGCCTTCGGTCCGGTGGACCTCGACACCCGCTCATCGAGTTGGGGGCGGATCCTGGCGACGCCCAAGCCCGGGTGGACCGATGTCAGCATGGTGGCTCCCCTCGAGCGCTTCGGCTGTCCCATCGCGATCGATACCGACGTCAACGCGGCCGCGCTGGCGGAGGCGAGACTGGGTGCCGGCGCGGGACTGGGCTCGCTGGCGTATGTGACGGTCGGCACGGGGATAGGCGGCGGAGTGGTTGTGGGGGACCGCACCATCAAGGGTCTGCTTCACCCTGAAATGGGTCACGTTCGCGTCGAGCGCGATCCGCGGGATAGGCACTTCGCGGGGGTCTGCCCCTTCCATGGCGACTGCCTGGAAGGACTCGCCAGCGGACCGGCCGTGATGGCTCGCTGGCAGACCCGTGCCGAGAGTCTGCCCGAGCAACATCCCGGCCGCGAAGTGCTCGGCGGCTATCTGGGGCAGCTCGCCGCCACCATTGCGCTGATGCTCTCATGCGAGCGCATCGTGTTTGGCGGCGGCGTCGTGGCGGGCGGCCGGTTGCTGCCCTATATTCGGCGGGCGGCGGGCCATTGGCTCGGCAGCTACCTGCCCGTGGAGGCGAGGGCGGGCGGATTCGAGCGCTACATCACGGCACCAGGGCTCGGCGATTCGGCGGGCATAGCCGGAGCATTCCTCGTCGCAATGCAAGCGAGTCGAGGGGGACCTGCTACCTGAGGTGCCGTGCGGGGCGGGTCGCTCGAGGTCAGATGAGCCGCGCATGCGCATGCTTGCGCGGTGAGCATTGGAGATTTGCAGCATGGCGAAACTCGTCTTCGGAATGAGCCAGTCCCTGGATGGCTACGTCGACCACATGAAGTTGGGGCCGCCCGTGCCCTCGGCCTTTCGTCACTTCGTCGAGCATGTGCGTGGCCTGACCGGCTGCATATATGGTCGCGGCCTGTACGAGATCATGTGTTATTGGGACGAGGACCTTCCTGACTGGGACGCGGAGGAGCGCGACTTCGCAGTGGCGTGGCGGAGCAAACCCAAGTGGGTTGTGTCGCATTCACTCGAGTCGGTTGGCCCCAACGCCACGCTGATCGCGGGTGAGTTCGAGGCTGTGATACGCAGGCTGAAGGCTGAACTGACCGGCGAGATCGACGTTGGCGGCCCGGTCCTGGCGCGAAGCCTGTCCGAGGCCGGTCTCATCGATGAGTATAGACTCTACCTCCGCCCCGTCGTGCTTGGGAGCGGCAAGCCATTCTTCGCCGGTCCCCGGCCGCCGCTTCGCCTGGTGGGCAGCGATCTCATCGCCGAGGACCTGATTCGGTTGACGTACGTTCCTGCTTGACCGCACGCGAGCTAGGTTATCCTGCCGGCCATGGAAGGCATCATCGAAATCAGCGGGCTATCGAAACAATACTCCTCGGGCTTCACGGCGCTGAAGGAGGTCGACCTCACCATCCGGCGCGGCGAAATCTTCGCCCTGCTCGGGCCGAATGGCGCGGGCAAGACCACGTTGATAAGCATCGTCTGCGGCATCGTGCGCCCGACTGCGGGACGGGTTGTGGTCGATGGGCATGACATTGTCCGAGACTGGCGCGCGGCACGTTCACTGATCGGGCTGGTGCCGCAAGAGCTCACCACGGACGCATTCGAGTCAGTATGGAATACGGTTTCGTTCACCCGTGGCTTGTTCGGGTTGCGAGCCAAGCCGTCTCACATCGAAAGCGTCCTCAAGGCGTTATCACTGTGGGAGAAGCGGGACAGCAAGATCATGGCCCTTTCGGGCGGGATGAAGCGGCGCCTGCTCATCGCCAAGGCGCTGGCACACGAGCCGCGGATCCTGTTCCTGGATGAGCCGACGGCGGGTGTGGACGTCGATCTTCGGCATGACATGTGGCAGCTCGTGAGCCGTCTGCGCGGTGAAGGGGTGACGGTCATCCTCACGACTCACTACATCGAGGAAGCCGAGGAGATGGCCGACCGCGTCGGGGTGATCAATAGGGGCGAGCTCATCCTGGTGAGGAACAAGACGGAGCTGCTGCACGAGCTGGGTTCCAAGAGACTGTCGCTGCGCCTGCGCCGTCCCCTCGCTCAGCTGCCTGAGGCCCTTGCGAGCTGGCGGCTGGAGCTCTCGAGCGAGGGCACCGAGCTCACCTGTTTCTATGATGCCAAGGACGCACGCGACGGCGTCGGGCAGTTCCTGGAGAAAGTGCGCGAGGCGGGGATCGAGTTCAGCGATCTTTCCACGAAGGAAAGCTCGCTCGAGGATATCTTCGTGAGCCTGGTGAGACAGAAGTGATGAACATCGAGGCGGTTCGCGCGATCTACAAATTCGAGATGGCCCGCGCGCGGCGGACGGTGACGCAGACCATCGTATCCCCGGTGATCTCCACCTCGCTCTACTTCGTGGTGTTCGGAGCGGCGCTCGGCTCCCGCATCCAGAGCGTGGGCGGGGTCGGCTACGGCTCGTTCATCGTACCGGGACTCGTGATGTTGGCGCTTCTCGGCCAGAGTATCTCCAACGCGTCCTTCGGCATCTATTTTCCCCGCTTCACGGGCACGATCTACGAGATCCTCTCGGCGCCCGTCTCGCCGATGGAAATCGTACTCGGCTATGCCGGCGCCGCCGCGACCAAGTCGGTCATCCTCGGTGGGATCATCCTGGGCACGGCGGGGCTGTTCGTGCCCCTGCACGTGGAGCATCCCCTGTGGATGCTGGCGTTCCTGGTGCTCACCGCTGCGTCTTTCAGCTTGTTTGGGTTCATCATCGGTATCTGGGCCGACGGGTTCGAGAAGCTGCAGATCGTGCCGCTGCTCATCATCACGCCGCTCACCTTCCTCGGCGGCGCCTTCTACTCCATCGACATGCTGCCCTCGGCGTGGCGCACGGTGGCGCTGTTCAACCCGGTCGTATATCTGATCAGCGGCTTCCGCTGGAGTTTCTACGGCATAGCCGACGTCAATGTCGGCGTGAGCCTCGGGATGACCGCGGTGTTTTTCGCGGTGGCGCTCCTGATCGTCGCCTGGATCTTCCGGACAGGCTATCGGCTGAAGACCTGACGCAGGGTCACGATCTGCCGGTGATGCTGCCTTCCAGCCACATCGCCCGGGACAGGGGGCGGTTGTTATAGGAGGTCTGCAGCACCACGAGAGTCGTGGTGCTGATGCTGGGATGAAAGCGCACGATGCGGTCCAACACCGCCTCCAGGTGGCTCACCGACATCGCGACCACGCGCAACGAGCCGGAGTCCTCTCCGGCCAGCCGGCGGTAATCGAGAATCTCCGGGATCTCTGCCAGAGCCGGCCCGAGGCTGGAGCAGACGCTGCCATCGCAACGCAGCCGGATCACGGCCTCGATGGCGTAACCCAGCCTCTGAGGGTCCACGTCCGCGCGATACCCGCGGATCACTCCGGCATCCTCCAACCGCTTGACCCGCTCCGCGGCCGCCGGAGCCGACAGGCCGACTTGACGGCCGAGCTCGGCATATCCGGCGCGCGCGTCTTTCTGCAGCAGCTCGAGGAGCTGCCAGTCCTTGGCGTCGAGGGCTGGTTTCGATTCGAAGGCAATAGCGGCCATGGTAGCCTCTGATCAATTGTGAGTCGGGGCTAATATAGGCATATTCATCCTTCAATTCCAGGGCATGGCTTTCTATTATGCGAAACAAGGATTGCCGGTTTTCGCGTCCGGAAATGGCGCGATCGGCCGAAAGACTGCCGCTTAGGATGCACCGAACGCCTCACTCCGAATCCGCAAGAACTCCCATGGAAAACTCCGGCCAGCTCGACGGTCGAGCGCTCTTCTACGTCACCATTGCGATGGTGACGTGGTCTTCGGCATACGCCGCGATCGCGTACGGACTCGGCGGGTTCGCGCCTGGCGAGGTTGCGTTCGCACGCCTCTTTCTCGGCTCGATCTGCTTCGTGATATTCCTGCGGCTGCGAAAGCTGCCGCTGCCGCCGCTCTCCGCGTGGCCGCCGTTGCTCGGTCTGGGCGTGGTCGGCCTTTCCGTGTATCACCTCTGCCTCAATTATGCGGAGACACGGATCGCCAGCGGGACGGCGGCCATCGTCATCGCCCTCTCGCCGGCCGCGACTGCCGCCGCATCGGCGCTGTGGCTGCGTGAGCGCCTGTCCGCGCGCGTCATCGTCGGCCTGACGATCGCGCTCGCCGGAGTCGTGTTGGTGGTGCTGACCAGCGGCACCCGTGTGAGCTTCCAACCCAAGGCGGCGCTCGTGCTGGTCAGCGTGCTGGCGTCCGCGGTTTATTTCACGCTGCAAAAGCCCTTCTCGGCACGATATGGCGCGGAGGCGGTCACCACGGTCACCATTCTCGGCGGCGCGCTCGGAGCATTGCCTTTCGGGCTCGGCCTGCCGCACGCGCTGCTCACGGCGCCGTCCGCGCGCATTGCCGCGCTGGTCTGGCTGGCCGTGGCGCCGACGTTCCTCGGCTATCTCACCTGGAACATGGCCTTGCACCGGGCGAGCGTCAGCAAAGTGTCGAGCTTCATCTACTTCTCGACTCCGCTGGCGCTGTTGATCAGTTGGGTGTGGCTGGGCGAGCGGCCGGGCTGGATGACGCTGGTCGGCGGCGCGATCGTCGTGGGTGGAGTGGTGTTGACCAACAGCCGAAGCCGCCCGAAGGCGACAATCGCCGCGCAGCCTCTTTGCGAGTCATGAGGGCGGCTGCAGAGCCGCGGCGGCGGCGCGGACGATGCTGCGCGTCAGCCGTTCCAGCACGGGCACCTTGAGGCGGGTGGCCTGCCAGAAAAGAGGCACGTCGATCGGGGTATCCGGCACCAGCTCGACGAGGGCCCCGGACCGAAGCTGCGGCCGGATCAGCGACAGCGGATTCATCCCCCAGCCGACTCCGGCCTGCGCGGCATCGATGAACGCCTGGGTGGAGGGAATGCGGTGCACCGGCAGACTCACGTCGCGGCGCAGGATTCGACGCGCCCAGAGCTCCTGCAGCCTGTCATTGCTGTCGAAGAGCAGGCTCGGCGCCCGGCTGAGGGCGTCGGCGCAGATGCCCGCCTGGAACCAGCGCCGCACGAAACCCGGGCTCGCGGTGGCCACATAGCGCAGCGAGCCCAAGCGGCGAACCCGGCACCCCTGAATGACCGACCGCACCGAGGTGACCGCCCCCAGGACGTGTCCGCGGCGAAGCCATTCCGCCGTGTGATCCTCATCGGCCAAGGTCAGGTTGAGTAACGCGGCATCCTCGCGTCCGAAGTCCGCCATTGCCTGAATGAACCAAGTGCTCAGACTGTCCGCGTTGACAGCGATGCGCAGACTCGCGTGCAGCGCCTCGGGAGTGTCCCTGGGAAGCATCGGCAGCTCGCGCCGCAGCTGCGACACCAGGACGGCGACGAGCTCCGCATGACGGCAGATGCGTGCGCCGATCTCGGTGGCGGAGCAGGGTTGTCCGCGCACGATCAGCACCGCGCCGAGACGCTCCTCGAGGAGCTTCACCCGCTGCGATACGGCCGAGGGAGTGACGTGCAACACGCGCGCCGCGCGCTCGAAGCTGCCCTCGCGGGCGACCGCGGCGACGGCTGCGAGCAAAGCCTCATCGAGCACGGGCGCCTCCTGGAGCGCTTTAGCCAGGCTGCGCTCACATTAGCATCACTCAGGAGAGTACGCTGTCCGGGTCCCGCAAATGCTTCGCGGGAAGGAGTCGTGTGGCTCGAGGGCAGCGCAGTTGACCGTTCTGGAAACCGCCCCCGCCGGACGAAGCGCCAGCGGCGCAGTCGAGACGGAGCATCGCGTGCGACTCGCGGATGGACGCACGCTGGCTTGCCTGGAGCTCGGTGACCCGGCGGGGCCACCCGTGCTGTACTTTCACGGCTATCCCGGCTCTCGTCTCGAAGCCCGGGTCGCCGCCGTCGCGGCGGGGCGGCTCGGGATGCGTCTGTTGGCCGTCGATCGGCCGGGATTCGGGCAATCGACCTTTCAGGCAGGCCGCACCATCGCCGGTTGGGCGTCGGATGTCGCCGCGTTGGCGGACCGGCTCGAACTGGGACGCTTTTCGATCATCGGCGTTTCAGGCGGCGGGCCCTATGCGCTCGCGTGCGCGGCGTTGCTCCCGCAACGCCTGGCTCGTGTCGCCCTGGTCTGTCCCTTGGGTCCTCTGGATGTGGCGGATGGGAAGGCGGGCATGCTCGCGCAGGACCGCATCCTGTTGACGTTGTCAGCGCACGCGGCGCCGCTCGCGCGGGGCGTGGTCCGGATGTTGGCGCACTGGATGCGCCAGGACGCCGACCGCTACCTGAAGTTCATGCTGGCCGGCATGGCCTCGCCCGACCGGGATCTCTTCGCGGATCCCGGCTATCGCGCGATCGTGCTCGCGAGTACCGCGGAAGCGCTGCGGCAGGGCGGCAGGGGCGCGGCGTGGGAGCTCACCCTGATCACCCGCCCGTGGGACTTCCGGCTCCAGGATGTGCGAATGTCCGTCAGCCTGTGGCAAGGGCTGGTGGACCAGATCCTGCCCGCTCACATGGCGCGGCGCCTGGCCGCGGCGCTGCCGGCGTGTCATCCCCGTTACTTCCCGCAGGAAGGGCATCTCTCGCTGGTGGTGCGAAAGATCGGTGAGGTGCTGGCGGAGTTGCGGTATACCTCCGTAGCATGAGCCGCATCCTCCTCGAGCTGGCCTCCCTACGCCCTGCGGGCCTTGGGAGGCGGGCCGTCAGATCCTTGCTGGCGTGTATCGCGCCGTGCTGCGCCGCGGCGAGCGGGGCGCAGCTTGTGCAGTTGAGCATTCCGGGCGGTCAGGTGCGGGCCTACGTAGCGCCTGCGCATGGCGCCGACCTGGCGGGACTGGAAGTCCGCCGCGGCGGGGGGTGGGTCGAGCTTCTTTACCGCGGCATGGATTACCGCCCGACGGGCGGCTGGACGGGTAAGGCGCCAATCCTTTGGCCCGCCGTCGGACGCAACTTTCCGTATCCAGTCGGCTCCGACCGGCACGGCAACGGCCTGGGATGGACTCTGCATGGCAGAGTGTATCCCATTCCGATCCATGGCTTTGCACGCGATCAGCCGTGGCGGATCGTGCGGCGCGGTGTTTGTGAGGCCTCGGCGTACCTGACGCTGGCGCTGCGCGATGACCGGCAAACGCGCGACATGTATCCGTTCGGCTTCACCCTCACGACCGAATACCGGATCTGGCGCGATGCGCTCTACATTCGCCAGGCGGTGCGCGCGGATCGGCGTAACGAAGAGCCGATGCCGTTCTCGATCGGCAATCACATCACGTTCAGGATCCCGCTTCTGCCGGGTGACGATCCCCGGCAGACCACGGTAAGCACGCCGGCCACCCAACAGGTGATCACCGATGAATCAGGACGGCCGACGGGACAAATCGTACCGGTGAGCGACGCGATGCCGCGGCCTTTGTCGTCTTTGAAACCGCTGACGGCGGTGTCGCTCTCGGGCTACCCCGCGGGGCAGGAATGGGTGCGGCTCGAGGATCGCGCGGGTTTCGCGATCACCGTCGCCCATTCCGAGGATCGGCGACCGGCGGGCACTCCCGTTCTCTTCAATCTCTGGGGTGATGCCGCGCACGGCTATTTCGCCCCTGAGCCGTGGGTCGGCAAACAGAATTCGCTCGCCACGGGCGACGGCGTCATGACGCTCGCGCCTGGCGATGCATTTCGGTGGACGATCGCAGTGCGCGTGGGGAAAGGAGCGGCTGAGCCTGCGATATCCGGGCCGACGGCCGCGCCCACGTGTCTACAATAGAACGAGCTTTTAACAGCGCCTTCGGGAGGTTCCATGAGTGGCTCGGGAATCAATCGCCGTGATCTGCTGGTGCTGGCGGGCGCCGGCGCGGTAGGGGCCTCTCTCGCGCCGATTGCGGCGGCTGGCGCGGCTGGCGCGTGCACGTCAGCGGCGACAGGGTCCCCGGGCGAGCCCACGGGCAGTGCCGCATCCAGGCCGAACATCATCCTCTATGTTCCCGACGAGATGCGGGCCGACGCATTGGCATGCTATGGAAACCCGGTCACCCGAACACCCAACTTCGACCGGCTGGCGGCGGAGGGGACGCGTTTCGGGAACTGCCACATCCAGTTTCCGGTCTGCGGCGCGTCGCGATGCAGCTTCCTCACGGGCTGGCCCACCAGCGTGCGGGGTCACCGCAGTCTCTATTATTTCCTGCGCCCCGATGAGCCGAATCTTTTTCGATATCTGAAGGATTCGGGATATGACGTCGTCTGGCTCGGGAAGAACGACGCCTTTGCCGCTGACACGTTCCATTCCAGCGTGACCGTCTGGAAGAGCGGCGCGGCGGCGCCAACCGGCGCCGGGCCCGGCCCCGTCAACATGACTCCCGGCATCACTTCGATGCTTCAGGCGCCGCACGGCGACCGTCGCTCGACGAACGACTATTCCCTCGTGCAGGAGGCGATCGGGCTCCTCGAGCGGCGCGAGAGTGAGCGGCCGGTGTGCATCTTTCTGGCGACGTTCAATCCGCATCCGCCCTATGCGGCGCCCGCGGATTTCCATCACATGTACAGCCCGAAAGCCCTGCCGCCCTTGATCCCGCCGGGCGGTGAGCGGCGTCCGAACTTTCACCGCGCCATCCGGGAGGCTTACGGCCTCGATCGGCTCTCGGATGCGAATCTTCGTCAGGTGAGGGCGGTTTATTACGGCCAGGTCAGCTACGCGGATTGGCTCTTGGGGGAGTTGCTGGAGGCGATGCAACGCACCGGCCGTGACAAGGACACGGCGCTCATCGCGTTCTCGGATCATGGTGACTACGCGGGCGACTACGGTCTGGTCGAGAAATGGCCGAGCGGCCTCGAGGATTGCCTCACACACGTTCCGATGATCGTCAGGGTCCCGGGGGGCGTTCCAGGCACCGTTGCGCCGGAGATGATCGAGGCATTCGACATCGTACAGACATGCCTCGATCTGGCCGGCGCGCGCGCATCGCATACGCATTTCTCGCGCAGCCTGCTCCCGCAGGCGAGAGCGAAGGGCGGCGACCCGCAGCGGGCCGCTTTCAGCGAGGCGGGCTACAACACCTATGAGCCGCAGGCGTTCGAGCCTCTGATAGCGGGCCTGTACGAGCCGAAGACGCGGCTGCAGAACGACCATCCGGAAACCATCACGCGCGCCGCTTCCGTGCGCACCCGAACACACAAGCTGATCGTCCGGCCGAACGGGCAATCGGAGCTCTACGACTGCGCGCGCGACCCGGGCCTGAGGCAGAACCTGTTCGGCGAATCGTCCGCCGCGTCCGCGCAGGCGGCTCTGCAGACCAGGCTCCTGAACTGGTATATCAACACCAGCGGAATAGCGCCCATGGACAAGGATGGCCGCGACCCGCCGCCGTACTATCCAACACCATCGTTCGCGGTGAATGAGCGGGGTCTGCTCGACCATTAGGATGAGATCACGCGGCGGAGCGTCCGGGCGCGCGACCTGCGGCGACTGACGCGCCCCGGCGTGCGGTTCCCGTGGCAATATCTCGCCATGAAGACCCCGCCCGCGAGGATTCCCCGCCGTTTGGCCAGAGCCATCTGGCTGCACGCGCAGCGCCTGGATGCCGAGGCGCCATTCGGCAGCGGTCCCGCTGCGACTCACGCCGCAGTGCGGCATCTCGGCTACGTGCAGATCGATACCATCCACGTCATCGAGCGATGCCACCACCATATCCTCTATACGAGGATCCCCGACTATCGGCGTGAGCATCTGCACCGCGCGCAGGCGGTGGACCGCAGCATCTTCGAATACTGGACGCATGCGCTCGCGTACCTGCCGGTCGAGGCCTTCAGGTATTACGTTCGCGACATGCGAAGTGGCCCGCGACGGTATGGACGCTGGTTCAACTCGGTGACCGCGGGTGACGTTCGCAGGGTGGTTGCGCGCATTCGTCGCGGCGGGGCGCTCACCATTCGCGATATCGACGATGACGCGCCGGTCGAGAAGGACCATCCGTGGGCGAGCCGCAAGCCGTCCAAACGCGCTCTGCAGCTCGCCTTCTTCAAAGGGCTGCTCACCGTCAACCAGCGCACCGGAATGCTGAAGTCGTACGAGCTGACGACGCGGCATTTCGGCTGGGAGCGGCTGCCGCGCACGGCCACGGAGCGGGAGACTCTCGATTACCTGCTCGACCGCGCGCTGTGCTCGCAAGGTCTCGTGAGTCTCGACTCGATCTGCTATGGAGTCGCGGGCCGGCGAGCGGTGGAGCGGCACATCGAGGGCAGGGTACGCCGCGGCGAGTTGACTCCGGTTGATATCGAGGATACCGGCAAATGCCGGCACTGGGCCCGGCCCGAGGCCCTCGACTTCAGGCTCGAGCCCGGAGCGGAGCGAGTCCATATCCTGTCGCCCTTCGATCCGCTGGTCTGTCAGCGCAAGCGGTTGCAGCTCTTCTTCGATTACGAGCACCGTTTCGAGGCCTACCTTCCCGCGCATCGTCGAGTGCTCGGTTATTTCGCCTGCCCGGTGCTGATGGGCGACCGGATCGTCGCCGCTCTCGACCTGAAGACAGACCGGGTAAAGCGGCGGCTGCAGGTGCAGAAATGGACCTGGATGGTGAAGAGCCACCCGCGGGCGCTGCGGTCCGCCATCGAGACGGCACTGCACGCCTTCGAGCGGTTCCAGCTCGCTCCCTGAGCTCAGCGCAGCTTCACCCGCATTAGCATTCCTAAGTAGTCTCCCGTGCGTGCGGCGACGATACTCGCCGCATGACCGGCCCTGCCTCACCGACCGCGTATGTCACGGGACTCGTTCTCGGCGCCTCGCTCATCATCGCCATCGGGGCGCAGAACGCATTCGTCCTGCGGCAAGGCCTGCTGCGCGCTCACGTGGCTCTGGTCGTCGTTCTGTGCATCCTCATAGATGTGGTGCTGACGGCGGTAGGCGTCGGCGGCCTGTCCGCAGCGCTCGGCCGCAGCCCGCTGGCGCTCGACGCGCTGGCAGTCGGGGGCGCCTGCTTCCTTGGCTGGTATGGGCTCGGCGCGGCGCGGCGCGCCTGCTCACGCCAGTCGCTCGCAGCCCCTTTCGCGGCCGGCACACAGTCGGCGGGCGGCGTGCTGCTGCAGACGCTCGCCGTATCCCTCCTCAATCCCCACGTCTATCTCGACACCGTGCTGCTCATAGGATCGGTGGGCGTACAGCAGCCGGCTCCACTGCGGCCAGCATTCCTCGCGGGCGTCTGGACAGCCAGTGTGGGTTGGTTTGCGAGTCTGGGCTTCGGCTCGCGTCTGCTGGCTCCGATCTTCGCGCGCCCCATCGCCTGGAGAGTGCTCGATGCACTGGTCGCGGCGGTCATGTGGAGCATTGCGCTGACACTCCTCTGGACCACGTTCCGCTGACGCCTGCAAGCGCGTCACGTTTGCCGGGATGCGTGCACGACGAAGTAGGGCTGATCGCCGCGATCGGATGTGAAACCGGGAAAGCGGCGTGCGGTGTCCTGCCCACGCAGCTCGAAGAAGTACTGCAGCGCATATTCGGATGCGGTGTATGCGCCCGGAATGACCACACGCAGCTCCCCTTCCTGCGGCGTCAGCTCCACGGACCGGTATTCTTCGGCTTGATTCACGTGGCGATAAAACAGCTTCACCGGCTGCAACGGCGAGTCGTGAGGGACGGCGATCGCGATGGGCAGCGGCTTGCCGGGCATGAAGCTCTGCGGCGGGGAATGGCGTAGAGCCGGCATCGGACCGCGGTCAGCGCGCAGTAACTCCTGGATCCTCGTGCGCTCATCCGTGGCTGGTGAGCGTCCCGCGCGGGCCGAAGCCAGTTTCCGGCGCATCGCGGCGATGTCGGCATCCATGGCGGAGAGGCGGTCCAGCCAGTGGCCGCGCTGGTGCGGTAGCGGCCCGATCGTGATGTCCGGGACGTACACGCCGCGCGCGTAGTGTGCGAATCGTGCCCATGTCGCGCGTGCGCTCTCGTACTCGCGCAGCGCTTCTTCGAGCGCTGCGGCGCTCGATGTGCGGCGGTGCAGGGAATACAGCGCGCCGCTGCGCAGCTTCGCGGCGAAAAAGCGCCCGAGGCCGACTTCGATCGTGACATCGACCACGACGCGGCGCAGCTCCGCATCCGGAGCGGCGGCGTCGGCCTTCAGCGCCTCGCCGAGATGACGCTCGGCGGACGTCGCCAGAGTGTCGAGCCAGTGTGCGACCTCACACGGCGAGTACTTGCCGCTGCGCTTGCCGGCGAGCACCTCGCCAACCGATTCCTCGATGCCCGAGAACATCTGCGGGTCGAGCGGACTGACATAACCGAAGACCTTGGGAGAGGGTGTGTCGCCGTACGGGCTGGGGAGCTCGGCATCGACGATCGGTTGGTTGGTATAGATCTCCGGCATGAAGGTATCGTTGGCGGCGGATGGCAAGTGCGCCGTAGTCACGATCGGCAAGATGCGCGTAGAGGAGGCGAGGGCCGCCTCGATATGCGTTGCTCGCCCCTTGAATCGATGCCGAAGGGATCGGCGCCAGACCTCCGGGCGGGTGTCCGGGTCGTAGAGCAGCCGTCCCCAGATGCGGTACGTATAGAGATACTTCTCCCAGTCCGTGCGCGGCTCCAGTGAGCGGTCGGCGTAAGCACACCTGCTGCCCGGAAGGCCCGAGCCGCGTCGTCCCTTGAATGAGAGGGGCTCGAAGAATTCCGCGCCGTCGCTGCCGCCGAATCCGAACGCGCGCGAATGGGACGCGGCGGTAACGGGGTCACCGGTCAGGAGGAGCCGGTCGCTCCCCGGCCAGACCCGGAACATGACATTGAAACGGCGGTCATCGCGGAGGAAGTCGGCGTAGCCATATCGCGTGAAGCTTCTCGTGCCCGTGCTGAGAGCGGCGAACGCGTCAGCCTGCGGATGCCCTTCGGGCATCTCGAGCTCGCGGATGGCGGTCTGCTGATAGGGCATCCCGATATGCTCCGCCCAGTACTTGGGCGAGAGGCGTACGGGCAGTCCGGTCGCGAGCGCCTCGTCGATGAGCTTCCAGTCGAGACCCTTGGGGTGCAGATCCAGCTCCACTTTGCGGCCGCACTGCGCCGCCCCGGCGAAGACGGTCCGCCAGAAGCCATAGCTGCCCTCGCGCACGCCGCTTTCCGCGTGGGTCCGCAGCGTCACGCCACTGATCGTCGGACAGGCACGCAGCAGGGCGCTGAGCGCGTCACGACAATAAGCCGCATGGTTGTCCGCGGTCAGTCCCGCAATCGTGTAGTTGGCATCCGGGCTGTCGGGCCACTGATAGCCGTGGGTCCAGATGCCGAGTTGGAAATCCATGCCGCGCTTGACTGTCTCGCGGCCGATGAACTGCAGCATCTCCAGATTGCGCTCGCGCTCCTCGTCAGGAAGATTCAGCGCGCGCACGGAGTATCCGGGTACTGAAAGGAGGAACGGATAGGCGAAGAGCAGATAGGCGTCGCGCACTCCCCGCAAGGAGTCGTAGCCGATACCGAGGCTCAGCTGGAACCGGTTGAAGCGCTGCGCCGCGAGCATCGAGAGGTAGGGCGGCCAGAAAGCGCGGTCGTGAAACCAGGGCTTGTCTTGCACGTCACTGACGAAGAGGCGCCCGATGCTGCGCACCCGGTGGTGAGGCTGCTCGATGAGGGGCGCGTCGAGCGTCAGCGCCGCTTCCGGCTGCTCGCCGCAGCGAATGCGGTCCGCCAACTCGAGCAACGCATACGCGAGTCCGCGGCCATCGGTCCCGCAAGCGAGCAAGCCCTCGCGGCCGCCGAATGACGCGGCCAGCAGGGCGAGCGATTCCGCCCCCCGCGGGGGGGCGAGGCGAGCATCGCGCAGGACTTCCGTCGCGACTGACATGCCGGACGTCGCCGCGACGATGCAACGAGCGGCAGCGGGCACTTCGTGGATCGCCCGAAACCGCTGCAGAGCCATCGCATGCCGCGCCAGCGCCGCCTCGAGCTGGCCTACTGCCCAGGCAACCGCGGGAGCCGCCGCTCCCCGATCCGCGGCGTCGATCACAATCGCCACCTGGCCCTTCTCGTCGGCCTGTGCCGTGGGCGGGGCGAGCGCTTCGAGCGCCCCCAGGGCACCGGCGGATAGCCGGAGAAAGTTCCGCCTCGAGAGGGTCGATATCGTCATTCTCTAGGATGATAGCGCTATCAATCGCGGCTTCAAAGCGGGCGGCAAGCACGGCCGCTCATCCGGCTCGACGAGGCTCCGATTGTGGGTACAATGCGCTGCCATATCGGCAGGGGGCTGTCATTCGGACAGAATGATGTCTGACAACATCTTGACACCGTGCGCACCGCGTCCCTGGGATGCGCGACTCGCGCGATCCCTGGTGGCGCCGCTCGTCAGCACCCGCGTCACGCCCAATCATCTGACCACGGTCCGTCTGGCGGTCGGCCTCGCGGGAGCGGCCGCGTTCACGGTCGGGACCTATGGCTGGTCCAACATCGCCGCCCTGCTCGTGGTCCTGTCCAATTTCCTCGACCATGCGGACGGGGAGCTCGCACGGATCAGCGGCAAGACCAGCCGCATCGGGCACGTCTATGACCTGGCCAGCGATGCCGCCGTCACCATCCTCCTCTTCGCTGCGATGGGGGTGGGTATCGGGAGCAGCACCGACAATGCGCTCGGGATGCCGCCGCCGGTGCTGGGCGCGGTCGCGGGAGCCGCTGTCGCGCTGATCTTCTACCTGCGCATGCGCATCGAGGAGATGGCCGGCAAGGCCGCGAGCCGCCAGGCCGCGCTCGGCGGCTTCGAGACCGAGGATGTCCTCTATCTGCTGCCGCTGGTGACACTGTCCCACGGCATCTTGCCTTATCTGATCGCCGCCTCGATCGGCGCTCCATTGTTCGCCGCATGGGTCGTCATCGACTATCGCCGGGTCGCGCGCCGATTGAAGCCGATGGCGGCGAGCCCGACGTCGGGGGCGGGGCTGGTCTGATCGGGCTCGCGCGCGGTATTCCGCTCGAGCCGCTGCGCCGCGCGTTCCTGCAGCAGGGCTCGTTCCTCTTCCTGCCGGAGTTCCTCCCTCCGGAAGTCACGGCGCGGCTCGTATCGGCCGTCGCCGCCCTGGAATCGTCGGTGAACCGCAACTATCTGCCCGGCCACAAACAGGGCGGCAGCGTCGGCCGTCATACCCTCGATGAGCGTGCGCCCTACGTTGCGGAGCTCTATCGCTCGCGCGCGCTGATCGAAATGCTCGAGGGCGTCGCCGGCGAGCGTCTGCAACTCTCACCGCCCGATGACCCGCACGCCTACGCCCTGTATTACTACACTCGTCCGGGTGACCACATCGGCTGGCACTACGATACCTCGTACTATGCGGGACGGCGCTACACGGTCCTCTTGGGTGTCGTCGACCGGTCTTCCTGCCGCCTCGACTATGAGCTGCACACGCGCGAGAAGGGTGTCGCCGTCGTGCCGGGCTCGGTTCAAATCCCGCCGGGAGGCCTCGTCTTTTTCGACGGTGACTCTCTACGTCATCGCATCACGCCGCTCGGGGAGGGCGAGATGCGCGTCTCGCTCACGTTCGAGTACGTGACCGACACGCGGATTCGCCGCGGGTGGCGGCTGATCTCCGACCTCAAGGATGCGCTGGGGTACTTCGGCTTCCGACAGGTTTTCACGCGGCGGCGCAGCGAGCCGTCCGCACCGCAGGCGGGGCAGGACGCCGGGCCGGGACTGCCGTGAGAAAGCCTGCCGCGTGGCTCTTCTCGGCGGGGCTGCTGCTCCTGATCGTGCTTCTGGCCTCGCACGGGCTGGGACCCGTATTCGCGACACTGGCGACGGCAGGCTGGGGGCTGCTGCTCGTTGCGCTCTTCCACCTGCTCCCGCTGTGGCTGGATGCGGCGGCCATCCGGGTGTTCTTCGACGCGGGCGCGGTCGGCGGCGCATGGCGGGACGCGCTGCTGGCGCGTTGGGTGGGTGAGTCGGCCAACAGTCTGATGCCTCTCGGCCAGGTGGCCGGGCCCGTTGTCATGACCCGCCATCTGTCCCGCCGCGGCATGCCGACTCGGGATGCGGCGGCGGCGATCACCGTGTCGACGACGCTACAGGCACTCGCGCAAATTGCCTTTGGCCTCATCGGCGTGGCGCTGCTCGCGCTGCCGACGAGCGTCGGCACTGCCAGCGCACGACACCAGCACCACACAGTAATCATCGCCACCGTCACGGCCAGCATCGTTCTGGGCTTCATCCTGGTCTCCTTTTATCTGGTGCAACGGCGCGGGATGTTCGGCGGAACGGTACGCTGGCTCGCCCGCCTGGCGCACCGGCGTGAGTGGGCGAGCCTGATGAGCCGGGCGGACTCGATCGATCTTGCGGTCGCGGACACTTACCGCCGCGGGAAGAACGCCGCGGCGAGCTTCGCACTGAGCTTCATCGGGTGGCTGGTCGGCTCGGGTGAGGTGTATCTGGCGCTGCGACTGCTGGGCTCACCTGTGGGCTGGCTCGACGCGTTGCTGCTCGAGAGCCTCGGACAGGCCATCCGGGGCGCGGCGTTCGCCATACCGGGCGCGCTAGGTGTGCAGGAGGGCGGCTACCTCCTGCTCGCGCCTCTCGCGGGACTCGCGCCCGACGCGGCGCTCGCGCTCTCCTTCGCGAAGCGTGCCCGCGAGATCCTGCTCGGCGTGCCGGGCCTGATCTACCTGCATCACTGCGAGCGGGTCTGGCGTCGCGGGCAAAGCGCGGTCGCCGACCCGGACTCCGGCCGCGCTTTTTTTTGACATCCTCCCCGGCCTGAAGGCCGGAGATTCCTACGGCGCTGCGTGAACGGTCTCATGCAGATTCGCTTCGGTGGGTTCCTGGGCCGACGCCCCTCGGGCGGGCGAAGTGTCTCCACAGGCTGCCACGCGGTGTCCCCGCGCCAAGACATCGATGGCCCCGACCAGATCGGCGTTCTCGGCGTATCCGCATTGGAGGCAATGGAAGTGCGCCTGAGTCTTGCGGTTCGCCGCCGCCGTGTGCCCGCATACTGGACACACCCGGCTGGTGTGGTGCGGCGGCACCGCGATGAGAATCCCGCCATTCCAAGCCGGCTTGTAGCCAAGCTGGCGGCGGAACTCGTGCCATCCCTGATCGAGGATCGAGCGATTCAGGCCCGATTTGGCCCGAAGGTTCCTGCCCGGCGATGCGCCACTGCCCGCCGCCGACTTGGACATGTTCCGCACCTGCAGGTCCTCGAGGCACACCATCGCGTGGTTTTTGCTGATGGCGGTCGCGGCCTTATGCAGGTAGTCGCGGCGGCAGTTGCCGATGCGGGCGTGAATCTTATGCACCCTCCTTCTGGCCTTCTGCCAGTTCTCTGCGAACTTCGGGCGGCGGCTCATCATGCGCTGATAGTGCGCGAGCCTGCGCTGGTGACGCTCGAGGCTACCGAGCGGTTCATATACGCAGCTCGAACTTGTAAGCTTGCAGGCGTTCCACGCCAACATGTCAGCATCGCTCTCTGCAGCGGGATAGCGGCATTCGCCGCGGCAGATACTGCATTTTCAAGGTTCCCGTGCAGTTGGTCTTCGTTACGGAATATCCCCGATGCGTGTTTGACGCCGCAGCGATCGATGCTCTGCGCGACATCTTCCAAAGCGTCTGTCTGGCCATCGAGACGAGGTTGGTGGAGATGGGCGGCGAGGACGACCACGTGCATCTGCTCGTTGAGTACCCGCCGAAAGTCCCGGTCTGCTCGCTCGTGAACTCGCTCAAGGTGCGTCTCCAGCCGACTTCTGCGACAGCGACGCCCGGATATCCGCAAACGCTATTGGTGCGGAGTGCTCTGGTCCCCGAGCTACTTCGCTGCCTCCTGTGGCGGAGCACCCATCGCCATCGTCCGCCAGCACATCGAGCAGCAGAGAACCCCAGATCAGACGGCCACGGCGGCATCCAGCCGCCTCGCCGCCGCGCTATCCACCTCCGGCATGAATACCGGAGCTTTCCGCGTAACCTTGGTAATATCGCGGACATATCGCTACCAGGGGGGTTCATGCGCGCCATCATCCTGGCGGCGGGACGCGGATCACGACTGCAACAGACGGCGCAGCGACAGCTGCCGAAGTGCCTGCTGACCTTCGGCGGCCGGAGCCTCCTCGAGCGGCATCTGCGGCTGCTCGAGGCCGCCGGCGTCGAGGAGATTACGCTCGCGCTGGGTTTCCGGCACGAGCTCATCGAAGCCGAGCTCGCGCGGCTCGGCCGCCCGCAAGTGGAAATCGTGCTGAACCGGCAGTATGAGCTGGGCAGCATGCTGACGGTACACACGGCCGCCGGACCGCTGACGAGAGGCGGCGATGTGTTGCTGATGGATGCCGATGTGCTGTATCACGAGGGCATCATGGCCGCGCTCACCGCGGGCCGCGGCCCGGTCAACCGGCTGCTGATCGACCGCGATTTCGAGGCGGGCGAGGAGCCCGTGAAGGTATGTGTGCGCGCCGGAGTGCCCATCGAGCTGCGCAAGAAGCTCGAGCCTGGACTGGAGTACGACATGATAGGTGAATCGGTGGGGTTTTTTCGCTTCGACGAGCGCGCGTCACGGCGGCTGGCCGCGATCGTGGCGGATCACGTCGCCAGCTCGCGCGCGCACCTGCCGCACGAGGAGGCAGTGCGGGATCTGTTGCGCGAGCGCAGTCAGTCATTCGAGGTCTGTGACGTGACCGGCATGCCCTGGATAGAAATCGACTTCCCGGCGGACGTGGTGCGCGCGACGGAAGAAGTGCTGCCGCAACTCGAGGTGCGACGATGAGCGCTGAACCGCAAGAGCGATTCGCAACGTCCGGCAGCCGCTGCGCCGCGCTGCGGCGCATGCTGCGCAGCAACCGCCTGGAGTTCCTCATGGAGGCGCACAACGGCCTGTCCGCGCGCATCGTGCGCGAAGCCGGGTTCAAGGGCATCTGGGCGTCGGGGCTGTCGATCTCCGCCCAGTTCGGCGTGCGCGACAACAACGAGGCGAGCTGGACACAGGTCGTCGACATGCTGGAGTTCATGGCCGACGCGAGCAACCTGCCGATCCTGCTCGACGGCGACACCGGCTACGGCAATTTCAACAACCTGCGCCGCCTGGTGCGCAAGCTCGAGCAGCGCGGCATCGCCGGCGTGTGCATCGAGGACAAGGTATTCCCCAAGACCAACAGCTTCCTCAACGGCGAGCGCCAGCCGCTTGCCGACATCGATGAGTTCTGCGGCAAGATCGCCGCCGGCAAGGCCACGCAGCTCGATGCGGATTTCTCGATCGTGGCACGTGTCGAGGCGCTGATCGCCGGTTGGGGCATGGAGGAGGCCCTGCGCCGCGCCGAGGCGTACCGGCGGGCAGGCGCCGATGCGATCCTCATCCACAGCAAGCTCTCCAGACCCGACGAGATCCTGACTTTCGCGCGCGAATGGGCGGGCCGCGCGCCGCTCGTGATCGTCCCGACGAAGTACTACAGCACGCCGACCGATGTCTTTCGCGAGGCGGGCATCAGTGTGGTGATCTGGGCGAACCACGTGCTGCGCTCCGCCACGGCGGCGATGCAGAGCACGGCCCGGGAGATCTTCGAGAGCGAGACCCTGGTTAACGTGGAGGATCGGATCGCCTCCGTCGAGGAGATCTTCCGGCTGCAGGATGCCGAGGAGTATTCGGCGGCCGAGCGCCTGTATCTGTCCTCCGCGCGCTCCTCCCGGGCCGCGGTCGTGCTGGCGGCGAGCCGTGGCAAGGGGCTGGAGGCGGTGACAGAGGATCGTCCGAAGGTCATGCTGCCGATCGCTGGCAAGCCGCTCCTGCGCTGGCTGGTCGATGCCTTCAAGAAGGAGAGCATCAACGATGTCACCGTCGTCGGCGGCTACCGCGCCGATGCGATCGACACGGCTGGCGTCCGGCTGGTCGTCAACGAGCGTTATGAGCAGACCGGTGAGCTAGCGTCACTTGCCTGCGGCATCGACGCACTCGAATCAGATACCGTGATCTCTTACGGCGATCTGCTCTTCCGCAGCTACGTGCTTCGCGACCTCGTCGAGAGCGATGCGGAGTTCGCCGTGATCGTGGATTCCTCGCCCACGGGCGACAACAATCGCACGGTGCGTGACTTCGCCTACTGCTCGCGGCGTGATGACCGCGGGCTGTTCGGTACGCCGGTGCTGCTCAAGCGTGTACTCAGCGCCGCGGATGGCGCAAATGCGACCGCCAGCGCGCATGACGGGGACTCCAGCGTTTCCGTGGGGGCAGCCCACGGCCGTTGGGTCGGGATGCTGAAGGTGAGCCGCGCGGGACTGAAGCGGCTGCGGGAAGTCCTGGGCGAGCTGCGCGCGCAGGCCGATTTCGATACGCTCGATGTGCCTCATCTTCTGAATGCGCTGATCGCGCGCGGCGCCGCCGTGGAAGTGCACTACGTGCACGGGCACTGGCGCGGCGTCAATGACCTCGAGGATTTTCGCCGCGCCGCGGATTTCGCGCATGCCCAGCGGCGCTTCGGCGATGCCGACGAGACGGATGCCGGGACGCCGCCGAATCCATGATCGAAGCACGCGATTTCATCGAAGCCGCGCGCGAGCGCGGCTTCGGCTGGTATGCCGGCGTTCCCTGCTCATACCTCACACCTTTCATCAACTACGTCGTACAGGATCCTTCGCTGCGCTATCTCTCGATGGCGAATGAGGGAGATGCCGTCGCTCTGATCGCGGGCGTCACGCTCGGCAGCGGCGGCGCGCCGTGCGGCATCGCGATGATGCAGAACTCCGGCCTGGGCAATGCGGTGAGCCCGCTGACATCGCTCACCTGGACGTTCCGCCTGCCGCAGCTGCTGATCGTGACCTGGCGGGGTCAGCCGGGCGTCGCCGATGAGCCGCAGCACGCGTTGATGGGACCCATCACGCCGGCGATGCTGACCACCATGGAGATTCCGTGGGAACTCTTTCCGGCGGAGCGGCCGGCGCTCGCTGGCGCGCTCGACCGCGCGAAAGCTCACCTCCTCCAGAGCGGCCGGCCTTACGCGCTCGTGATGCCGAAGGGCTGCGTCGCCCCTCATGCGCTCACGGCGGAGACACGTCCCGGGCAAGGCACCACGCGGGCGCCCGCGATGCTGGAGCCGCACCGCTGTGCGCCCGAGGCGCGGCCGACGCGGCGTGCCGCTCTGGAAGCTGTCGTCGCGCACACGCCGGTCGAGTCCACCGTCGTGCTCGCCGCGACCGGATTCTGCGGGCGGGAGCTGTACGCGCTCGCCGACCGGCCCAACCAGCTCTACATGGTCGGATCGATGGGATGCGTCGCACCCCTGGCGTTGGGCGTCGCCCTCGCGCGTCCCGACCTGACAGTCGTTGCGCTCGACGGCGACGGCGCCGCTTTGATGCGGCTCGGGGCGTTCGCGACGCTCGGTGCCTACGGGCCGCGGAATCTGCGCCATCTCCTGCTCGACAATGGCGTACATGACTCGACAGGTGGTCAGGCGACCGTGTCACCGTCGGTATCGTTTGCGGAGGTTGCCGCCGCGTGCGGCTATGCCACATCACTCGAGACCGACGATACGGCGCGTATCGCGGCGTGGCTGCGGGCGCCTGCGGCCGCAGGTCCGAGCTTCGCCCGCCTGCTCATCCGCGCCGGAACGGCGTCCGGCCTGCCGCGGCCGTCGATGAGCCCGGTCGAGGTGAAGCAGCGCCTGCTGCGGCATTGCGGAGCGCGCTGATGCTGCTGCTCAATCCCGGACCGGTCACGCTGAGCGAGCGCGTGCGCCGCAGCATGCTGGCGCCGGACCTGTGCCATCGTGAGAGCGAGTTCTTCGACCTGCAGGATGAAGTGCGCGAGCGGCTGCTGGCGGTGTATGGAATCGATCCGGCGGAGTGGTGCGCGGTCCTGATCACGGCTTCCGGTACGGGGGCGGTCGAGAGCATGGTGTCCACACTCGTGCCGCAGGAAGGCCGCGTGCTCGTGGCCGAGAATGGCGTGTATGGAGAGCGAATCGCGCAGATCTGCGCGCGCTACCACATTGCGCACGAGCGGATGCGGGGCGAGTGGCTGCAGGCGCTGGATCTGGCCGGGATCGGCAAGCGTATCGAGGACGCGCCGCACGATGGCGGCGGGCGCTTCACGCACATCGCCGCCGTGCACCACGAGACGACGACGGGCCGACTCAACGACCTGCGGGCTCTGGGCGACTTGTGTCGCAAGCATGGCGTCAGGCTGCTGCTGGATGCCGTGAGCAGCTTCGGTGCCGAGCAGATCGATTTCTCCGACGAGAGTCTCGCGGCGACGGCGGCTGCGGCCAACAAGTGTCTGCACGGTGTACCCGGAGTCTCATTCGTGCTCGCGCGCCGCCGTGCCCTCGAGCGGTCAGTGAGCCGAGCGTACTATCTCGATCTGGCGCGGGCGGCGCGCGCCCAGGACCGGCGGGATACGCCCTTCACGCCAGCCGTGCAGGCGCACTACGCCCTCGTCGAGGCGCTGCGGGAGCACGCGGAGCAGGGCGGATGGACGGCGCGCCAGCGGCGATATGCGGCCCTCGCCGAGCAGGTGCGCGCCGGCCTCGCGGCGCTCGGTGTCGATGTCATGTTGTCGCCCGAGGAGTCATCCGTGGTCCTGCGCTCCTACCGAGTGCCGCCAGGCACCTCTTATCCCGCGCTGCACGATGCGCTCAAGGCGAAAGGGTTCGTGATCTACGCCGGCCAGGGGAATCTGTCGGAGAAGCTGTTCCGCATCTCGACCATGGGTGACATCTCGGCGGCCGATATCGAGAGGCTCCTGGAGTGCTGCGCCGAGCTGCTCAGGTGAAAGCTCGCGCAACGCCCGCGCTGCTGGCGCTCCTCGCCCTCACGCTGGGCCCATGGGCCGTGGCGCAGGTGCCGGCGGTGAAGCCCCCGCAAGCGCCGCCGGCTCCGGCGAAGGCTCCGCAGACTGTCCCCAAGCCGCCGCCATCGAGCGGGGGCGGCGGCGTGTTGCGTTGGTTGAATCCGGCCACCGCCCCCTTCATTCCGATTCCTGAAGTCGCGGCCGATCCCGACAACGGCACCACCGTCGGAATCATTCCGACGTGGCTGAAGACCGACGAGAATCACGATATCCGGCAGATCATCGCGCCCGATATCATCCACAACCCCTATTTCGGCTATGGCGTGCACGGCCGAATCTACGACTACCCCAGCACCGACGAGCAGTGGTCGATCATCGGCGGCATCAAGCAGCATGTGGAGCGGAGCATCGATGGGGAGTATCAGACGGGGAGGCTGCGCGACCGGCCCTGGTCGGTGAATCTCAGTGTGATCTACGACCGTGACGGTACGCCGCGGTTCTACGGAATCGGCAACCGTTCGCGCGTGGACAACCAGACGAACTTCACCGGCGAGCAGGAGGTCCTGCAGGCGCAGATCGGGCGCAATCTGACCCACGCCTGGCAGCTGCAGTACACGCTGCGGATGCGTGTGTTCGACGTGGAGCCGGGAACTCTCCCCCTCATTCCATCCATTTACACGCTCTTTCCCAACGTCCGCGGCCTGCATACGAGCAAGGAGCTGTTGCATCGTATCTCGATCATCTACGACACGCGCGACGACGTCACGGTGCCCTCGCGCGGCATGGAGTGGGTCGTGTATGGCGGACTCGCGAGCCGGGCCGGCCTCCTCAACGACTCGCTGTACAGCGAGACGGGGATCGATGGCCGCGTGTTCTGGCCGATCTGGCGCAACAGCATCCTCGCGGTTCACACCGCTTTGCGGTACATGCCGGATTCGCGCCATGCTCCGTTCTGGGCGCTCAGCACCCTCGGCGGCAGCGAGAGCCTGATCGGCGGCACCCAGCCGCTGCGCGGCTATGGCGCGGGCCGCTTCTACGATCGCAATGCATTCTCCGCGACCGTCGAGCTGCGGCAGAAAATCGGCTCGGTGCGCATCGCCTCCACTCGTCTGGACCTCGAGGTGGCGCCGTTCCTCGATGTCGGCCGGGTCTCTTCGCGGTTGGACTTCCTGCCGTTCTCCGAGGTGCACAGGGTAGTCGGAGTCGGCTTCCGCGGTGTCGCGCGGCCGTTCGTCGTCGGTTATGTCGACGTCGGCTACGGCAGCGAGGGAGCGGCTGTGTTCAGCGGAATCGGCTATCCTTTTTGATGGCGCTGGATCCGGGCATTGCGCTGTGCAGTTCCTGCTCCGCGCAAGCCCGGGGTGTCCATCCATGGCCACCCGTGCGACGCATGCGTCGCACCCCGCCCGGCCCAGCGCTGCTTTGGGCAAAAAGCCTGGTTTTTGCCGAAAGCTCCGCCACCTGCGGCGGCGGGGCACATCCCTGTGCCTGGACAAAGATACGGCAGACGAGGGGGCGCTTCAGCGGAATCGGCCGTGCCTTCTGATCCTGGGCACGGTGAGAACCAGCGCGCAGACCCAGGCGATGGGAGAAGTCAGCGCATTCCCGAGCCCCGGTAGCCACGCGAGTGAGCCTGCGACGATGCAGGGGGTCAGGACGAGCGCCAGTACCGCCGCCACCGCGATCAGGGCCGCCCGCTTCATTGCGCGGCGGCGCCGCGCGCGATGCACGCGAAGGAGCACATCTTTCAGGAAGTCTTCGGCCGGCGGGGTCTCGCGGGCTTCGGCGAAGAGCCGGGTAAGCGTGTCGTCGAGCTCGGTCATGAGGTCGTCTCGTAGGCGCGCAGCAGGTCCCGCAGCCGGGCCGCGCCGCGCGTGATGTGTGATTTGACGGTGCCGAGCGGAAGGTCCGTCGCCTCGGCGATCTCGCGATGGCTCATGCGTTCTCCGTAAGTCAGCACGATGCAGAGCCGGACATCCGGCGCCAGTTGGGAGAGCGCGCGGTCGAGGTCCAGCCGCTCGCCGACCGTCGGCTCGTGGATCGGCTCTTCGACGATCGCGTTCTCCAGCGGCCGACCGCTCGGTGCGCGAAGGTGCTGCAGCCAGACGCTGACGGCGATCCTGCGCAGCCACCCACCGAACGCGCCCGTTGCCTGCAGGGTGCGGATCCGGCGCCACGCCTGCAGAAACGCCTGCTGGGCCAGATCGTCGGCGAGCGCGGGATTCCTGCAGAGGCGGCGCAGCAGATCCCGGATCTGTGCGTGACGGCGGCGCACGAGCTCGCCGTACGCCGCGTCGTCGCCGGCGATCGCGAGACCCGCCAGGACCGCTTCGGCTGCCGCGCCCAGTGCTGCGCGCGACAGTTCACGAGTCACGCCACGCTATCCGCAGAGCCGCCGCGGCGGGGGTGCCCCCCGAGCGCCCGGGCGGCGAGCAGCAACCCGATCCCCACGCAGACTGCCAGGGCGGCTACGCCGAACATGGGCAGCTTGGCGACGGGAAACTGCAGGCCGACGAAGAAGGCGGCGATGAGGACGCCGATGCCCGCGGCGATGGTGATGATGCCGCCGATCCGCAGGTGCGGCTCCAGATCCCGCAGGCCGTCGGCTTCCGGCCCGCGGTGTTGGGCCAGAAGCTGCTCCACCACGGCAGGCTCCAGCGTCTGGCCGCGCTCGATGGCCGCCCGCAGCGAGTCCATCGCGAGCTGCCGCTTGCGATAGTCGTATCGCATCCCGGCGACGGCGCAGACCGCCAGAAAGATCCAGAAGGCCACGGCGACGATGGCGCCGGAAAGGGAATTGAACAAGTGCATGGGTTCTCCAGCATAAGCGTTTGGGCTCATGGGAGAGATGCGCGCCGCGGTCCGAATGGATGCAGCGGCGTGCTGTTGCGTAGCTGATCCCGCTACGGCTTCTTTTTTACGGCTTCGCGATATGCCGCTGCAAACGCTTCGACAAACGTGTGCGGTAGATGGTCTGCCGGCATCTCGATGAGATTGCGGTAGAACGTGGTGAAGAGCTCCCAGTACTGAGCTTTGTCAGCCGAGCGGGCTTTCCCGCGCCGGGCGGCCCTCTCGAATCGCGCTTCCAGCTCGGCGGGGTCCAGGCGGTCGAGGAATTCGACGAAAGCGCTGCGCATGGCCTGCGCCGCCGCCTGCTCGTGAGCCTTGGCCTCACCCACGGTCTCACGCAGCCACTGCACGGCATCGATGCTGCGGCTCTCGTGCTGCAGCAGCAGCTCGATGAGCAGCTCATCGACGGTCGCGCGGCCCAGCGAGGGACGCGGATCATCGGGCTCGGGGGGCGGCAGCTCGATACGGAAGCGATCGCGGATCTCGCTGCGCGAGCGCTCCAGGTCCTTCAGGCCCAGGAGCGCTTCCCGCAGGAGCTGTCCGGTGAGGTGCAGGAAGCGCGTCTGGGCCTCCGCCGGCAACTTCTCGGGCTCGATGCCCGCGCCCCGGCAGAAGGCCTGCAGCCCCGATTGCACGTCATAGAGCGCCGGCGCGCTCGCCCCGCGCGAGTCGCGCCCGGCGGCCTTGGCGAGTCGGGCGATGCGCCGGGCGAGGGAGTCGTCACTGGGCTCGGCAGCGAGGGGCGCGGGTTTCGTGGCCAGATTGGTCGCTCGCGCGGAGGAGACCGACTGGCCGTAGGCGTTCACGGGCTGGAAGCTGCCCGAGCCGGAGCCTGTGGAGTCACCGACCAGGAGCTCCTCCAGATCGAGCATCGCGCCGATATCGGTCTGGGCCGCGCGGCCGATGGTGTGCAGTGCGTGAATGCTGGTGGGCACTGCCGCAGCCGAATCGATCTCGGGGACCTCGGCCTCGATCCCGCTCTCCAGGGCGACGACGATCTGGTATTCGCCGAGCCGCAGCACATCGCCATTTTTCAGCTCATAGCCGCTCGAGCCGAGCTTGGAGAGGGGCTCCGGCTGATCGTTGGCGAAGACGCCGTTGGTGCTCAGGTCTTCGAGATAGAAATGGCCGTCGCGGAAATGCACGCGCGCGTGATGCGCCGATATATAGCGCATCGGGTCCGGCAGCACCCAGTCGTTATCGTTCGAGCGGCCGATCGAGCCGCCGCTCACGTCGAAAACTATGGTATGGCGATCGGCGAGCTGCCGCCGATGATCGCTGACGACACGCAGGCGAAGCGACATGGTGCCCTGAAGTCAAGTGGCCTTTGCTGCGAAAACCCGAGCCAATTGCGCGGACGCGGCAGCTTCCCCGGCACGCCCGGCAATATAATGTCGGCTCCAAACTAGCAGCGGGCCTCAGCGGAGCCATGGCAGCCAGTCACATTTTCCGCATTATGTTCGTGAATCAGGGCAAGGTTTACGAGGTTTACGCCCGAAAAGTGGGCCATGGCGAGCTTTTCGGCTTCATCGAGGTCGAGGAACTGGTCTTCGGCGAGCGCTCCTCGGTGGTCCTGGACCCCTCCGAGGAGCGCATCAAGGGCGAGTTCACCGGCGTCAAGCGCACCTTCCTGCCGCTGCATTCGGTGCTGCGGATCGACGAGGTCAAGAAGCAGGGGGTGAGCAAGATCACGGCCCTCGAGAGCGGCGCCAACGTGGCGCAGTTTCCCATGGCCATGTATTCACCCCCGCCGGGCGAGAAGAAGTAGGGATGAGTCAGAGCCTCCTCGTCCTGCCCGGCGGCCCGGCACTTTCGGGCTTTCGCATCGAGAAGCTGCTCGCCCGCATTGCCGCCCTGGAGCCGGCGGTGACAAGCCTCGCTTCGCGCTTCGTGCATTTCGTGGCGCTGGTGCGACCCCTCACCGATGGCGAGTTGCACATCCTGCGGCAGTTGCTGACGTACGGACCGCGTTCCTCTCCCGCCCAGGATGGAGAGGGCGAGCGGTTGCTGGTCGTGCCGCGTACGGGGACGATCTCGCCCTGGTCGAGCAAGGCCACCGACATCGCACACGTCTGCGCTCTCTCTGCCGTGGAGCGGATCGAGCGCGGCATCGAGTATCGGATCGGCGCCCGCAGCCCGCTCGGACCGCAACGGCTGGCGCAGATTGCGACCGCACTGGTCGATCGCATGACGGAGATGGCGCTGTTCGATGACGGGGAGGCGCTCCGGCTCTTCGACCACTCGGCGCCGAAGCCGGCGCAGCGGATCGGGCTCGCAGGCGGCCGCGCCGCCCTGCAGGAGGCGAATCGCGCGATGGGGCTCGCCCTGTCGGCAGACGAGATCGACTACCTGTTGGCCAGCTTCAAACAGCTCGGCCGCGATCCGACCGACGTGGAGCTCATGATGTTCGCGCAGGCCAACTCCGAGCACTGCCGGCACAAGATCTTCAATGCGCATTGGATCATCGACGGCCGCGAGCGGGAGGAATCGCTCTTCGCGATGATCCGCCATACGCACGCGCGCCATCCTGAGGGCGTCCTCTCCGCGTACCGTGACAATGCCGCGGTCATGGAGGGCGCCGAGGGCTTCCGCTACTTCTCCGAACCGCGCTCCGGCGCCTATCGCGAGAGCCGCGAGCGCATCGACATCCTGATGAAGGTCGAGACTCACAACCATCCCACCGCCATCTCGCCGTTTCCGGGCGCGGCGACCGGATCGGGCGGGGAGATCCGTGATGAGGGCGCGACCGGACGCGGCGCCCGGCCGAAGGCAGGACTCACCGGGTTCTCGGTCTCGAATCTGCGCATCCCGGGTTACGAGCGGCCGTGGGAGCGGCCGCCGACCATTCCCGCCCGCATTGCCTCGGCGCTAGACATCATGCTCGAGGGGCCGATAGGCGCCGCCTCATTCAACAACGAGTTCGGCCGGCCTGCGATCTGCGGCTATTTCCGCACGTTCGAGCTCTCTGTTCCCGGTGATCCGCCCGGACGGGTCCGCGGCTACCACAAGCCCATAATGATCGCCGGGGGTCTCGGCAACATCCGCCGGGCGCATGTCGAGAAGGCCGACGTGACCGTCGGGGCGAAGCTCATCGTACTCGGCGGCCCCGCGATGCTCATCGGCCTGGGGGGCGGCGCGGCATCTTCGGTGGGTAGCGGCGCCTCGAGCACTGACCTCGACTTCGCCTCCGTACAGCGCGGCAACCCGGAGATCCAACGCCGGGCTCAGGAGACGATCGACGGCTGCTGGGCATTGGGTGAAGCCAACCCGATCCTCCTCATTCATGACGTCGGCGCGGGTGGACTCTCGAACGCGGTCCCCGAAGCCGTGGCGCACAGCCAGCGGGGCGCGCGAGTCGACCTGCGTGCGATCCCGAGCGCGGAGCCCGGCATGTCGCCGCTCGAGCTCTGGTGCAATGAGGCGCAGGAGCGTTACGTCGTCGTGGTGGCCCCCGAGGCGCTCGAGACGTTCGCGGCCATCGCCGCCCGGGAACGTTGTCCGCACGCGGTCATCGGCACCATCGACGATACGGGGCAGTTGACCGTCACCGATCCGCTCCTGGGCGGTGAGCCCGTCGACATGCCGCTCGAGGTGCTGCTCGGGAAGCCCCCGCGCATGGTTCGCGATGTGCGCAGCGCGGCAACGCAGCCGCGGCCGCTCGATCTCAATCGCATCGAGCTGAACGAGGCCGTCTATCGCGTGCTGCGCCTGCCGGCCGTGGCCGACAAGACATTCCTCATCACCATCGGCGATCGGACCGTGGGTGGCATGGTGAGCCGCGATCCGCTGGTCGGCCCCTGGCAGGTACCGGTGAGCGATGTGGCGGTGACCGTGGCCGACTACCGCGGCCATGCGGGCGAAGCGATGGCGATGGGCGAGCGCACGCCGGTGGCGGTGCTCGATGCACCCGCTTCGGGACGTCTCGCGGTGGGCGAGGCCATTACCAACATCCTGGCGGCGGATGTTCCATCGCTCAGCCGTGTCCGGCTCTCCGCCAACTGGATGGCGGCTTGCGGGGAGCCGGGGGAGGACGCGGCGCTCTATGCGACGGTGCAGGCCGTGGCCAAGGAGCTCTGTCCGGCGCTGGGCATCGCGATTCCCGTGGGCAAGGATTCGCTGTCGATGCGCACGAGCTGGCAGGATGGGGGAGTGGAACGCAGCGTGGTCGCTCCGGTTTCGCTCATCGTGTCCGCCTTCGCGCCCGTCGACGATGCGCGGCGGACTCTGACACCGGCGCTGTCCAGAAAGGATGGTCCGAGCGCGCTCTGGCTCATCGATCTCGGCGCGGGGCGCAATCGGTTGGGGGCTTCGGCGTTGGCGCAGGTCTACGGCGAGCTCGGCGCGGAGCCGCCCGATCTCGACGACAGCCAACGCCTGCTGCGTCTCACGGCGGCCCTGGCGGAGCTGAGACAGGCCGGGCTCGTGCTCGCGTATCACGATCGCGCCGACGGCGGCCTGCTTGCGACCCTGTTGGAAATGGCGTTCGCCGGGCATTGCGGTCTCGAGATCCGGCTGCCGGCACATAGCGGCTCGCCGGCGGCGCAGCTCTTCGCGGAGGAGCTCGGTGTGGTGCTGCAGATCGCGGCCACCGAGGAGAGGAGGGTGCACGATATCCTCTCGCGCCACGGACTCGCCGATCTCGCCACCCGAGTGGGTGTGCCGCTGCAGGAGCTACGGGTCCGCATCCACGTCGGCCCCGAACGGGTGCTGGATGAGTCCTGGGTGGACCTGCGCAGCGCGTGGTCCGAAACCTCCTGGCGGATGCGCCGCCTGCGCGACGATCCACGGTGCGCCGACGAGGAATACGCCGCCCAGACCGCTGCGGCCGACCCTGGCCTCGATGTCGCATTGAGCTTCGATCCGGAGGAGGACGTCGCAGCGCCGTATATCGCGCGCGGCGCGCGGCCGAAGATTGCCGTGCTGCGCGAGCAGGGCGTCAACAGTCACACCGAGACCGCCGCGGTGTTCGATCAGGCGGGCTTCGCGCCCTACGACGTCCACATGACGGACATCGTCGCCGGCCGGCACCGTCTGGCGGAGTTCGCGGGCATCGTCGCCTGCGGGGGATTTTCTTACGGAGATGTGCTCGGCGCGGGCGAGGGCTGGGCAAAATCCATCCTGTTCAACGCGGCTCTGCGGGAGGAATTCCAGCGCTTCTTCGAGCGGCCGGAGACCTTCGCCCTCGGCGTCTGCAACGGCTGTCAGATGTTTGCCGCGCTGAAGAGCATCATACCTGGGACCGCGCACTGGCCGCGCTTCGTCCGTAACCGCAGCGAGCAATACGAGTCACGCTTCACGCTGGTCGAGGTGCTGCGCTCCCCGTCCGTGCTGCTCGCGGGCATGGAGGGCTCGTTCCTGCCGATCGCTGTGGCGCACGGGGAGGGGCACGCGGATTTCGAGTCCCGTTCGGATGCCGAGGAGTGCGCACGGCGCGGGCTGATCGGCTTCCGCTATGTCGATCACGACCGGCACGTTGCCAGCCGCTATCCCGGCAATCCCAGCGGCTCGCCGCTCGGAATCGCGGCCCTGAGCAACCTCGACGGCCGGGTGACCGTTACGATGCCGCACCCGGAGCGCTCATTCCGCTATGTGCAGAACTCGTGGCGGCCTCGGAATGCGGGGGAATACAGCGGCTGGATGCGGCTGTTCCGCAACGCGAGACGGTTCGTGGGCTGACACGTCAGGCGTGTCTTCGGTGCGTCTGTTGTTGACGTCAGTTTTGACGGGCAGATCCCAAGCTCGTTGCGGAGGTTCTCTCGACCTCGACGGCTGGCGTGGACCGACACGAGAAAGCGCATCGCCTGTCGCGAGATACCGACGCTCGAGGAGTATGTCATCGTCGCGCAGGAGAGCGTCGAAGTCACGATATACAGGCGGTCGGAGTATTGGCTGCCCAGGGTTCTCGGATCGCTCGACGCCTCGATCGAGCTGGTCTCGATCGGACCGACTCTGCCGTTGGCGAAAATTTACGACCGAGAGGCAATAGCGTAGCCTACGGAGAAAGGCGGTTGAGCGTTCTCTCGAGATCTCCGGCGATTCTGTCGATCAGCTGCGTCTGAAGCTCGGAGAGATGAGCGTTCGAATGACCGATCGAGCACGTGTCGATAGCGCGCGCAGGATCGGTATCTCCGATCGCCTTGCCGTCGACTATTTCGCCATGTGGCCGCTCGTGATGCTGCAGGACACCCTCGTCCCAGTCCACCCCGATATGCCGCAGGACGGCGGGCAGGTAGGCCTCCGGCGTTGCGACGAAGCGCTCGTACACAATCAGATGGACGGGTAGGCCGGCTTCGAGATAACTCAGGGCGGCGCGCGATTTTATTTTCCAGTACAAGGCCCCGATGGCCACGTCCGGGTCTTCACAGCCCACGGCGAAATCGAACTCGTCGCGGAGCGACGCCGACAGCCGGCCGCCCTCGGCCATGGCTCGGACTACGGGCACCCCGACTCTCTGCAGCCAGGAGTCGCTTTCCACTCTGAGCCTCATCATGGACGAGACTGTGTCCAATGGGCCCCTCACCATGAAGATGAGTGGCTCGCGATCGTAAAAATTCGGCACAGGCTCGACGCCATAGAGATAGCTGTACTCGTTCCAGTGCAGTTGTGCCTGCAGGAGTTGCTCGGACCAGACGGGTATCTTGAAGCCCAAAGCTGCGGAGGCCATATCAGGCTGCTCCACGCGGCCCGCGAGCATTTCGTAGGACAGTGTCTCGTCGATGCAGTGGACGTCTTTGTGGCTCTCCAGGATCAGCCGCATCATGGTCGTGCCGGAGCGCTGACATCCGGCGATGAGGAAGCGACGCATCATTCATTCCATTTGTCGAGGTAGCGCTCGTAGCCGCGGCGCCAGCTCTCGCCGCCGAAGCTCCCTTTGCTCTCGTGGATCAGGGAAATGGGGCAAGTGCCCATGGAGATGCCGGCGCGCTCTGCCTGACGGCAGAAATCCAGATCGTAGAAGTGGAAGTCGAACCGCTCGTCGAAGCGGAGAGTCTTGGCGTGCAGAGTCTCGCTCCTGGCCGCCAGCATCACACCATCGAGGAGGCTCACCTGCTGGCGGCTCGGGCCGTAGACGTCGATCCGCTCGGCCGCGAATCCACGGCCATGCCCGACGGTACCGCTCAGGTTCTCGCGGCGATCGCGGGTGAATCTCTCATCCAGAAAGCGCCAGCCCGGTTGCCGGGCGACCCGGCGGCGGTTGCCCACGACGCCGACGACCGAGAATTGCTCGAGCGCCTCGTTGAGCGTTTCAGTCCAGTGGAAATCGCAGAGATGCACGTCATCATGGATGAAGAGCAGGATCGCCGGGTCCGCGGCCGACTCGTCGATCGCGGTGTTGTACACGGAGGGAAGCCCCGCGGCATTGCCCGCGAAGAGGCGTAGCTCGACGCCTGCGGGTCGCAGCAGAGACAAGGTCTTCCCCAGGGCCGTGGAAGTTGCGAAACTGTCCCGTGCGGCCCTCGTTGCGCAGACGATGCGTACTTTCACGAGACCAGCCGGTCCGCGGGCGCCCCTGCGCCGGTGCCGCGATCGAGGTGCTCGGTTTGCCGGTCGGCAAGCGAGGTGGTGAGCCGCGCCAGCTTCTCATTGAGCGCCGTGATGACGTCTTCTCGCCGCGCGACCTCGGCGCTCCAGCGCCTCGCGAGGCCTGATGCGGCGCGGAGCACCACATCGGCGCTCGCGCCCTCCAGACCCAGCTCCACGGCGAGTTGATCGATGCCGCTGTAGAGCGGCAAAGGGCTTTCTCCCGACGCTTCGTGACTTACCTGCGGCGAGGTGCCGCTCAGGGCCGCGCGCGTGGCTTCGAGCCAGGCCAGGCCGTAGCGCCGATCGGGTTCGAGATGACAGCCCTCGGCCCACTCGTTCCAGCCGTTGATGAACACCAGCCGCTCGTCTGCCTCCTGCTCCCGGCGGGTGCGGTTGCAGACGATCTCGAGCCAGCTTCGATACGCCTCCGGGCTGGCATTGACGGCGATGTGAGCTCGCCGCCCGACACGGGCCGTGTTGTCCCAGGAGGGCATGACGGCGTGGAAGCGGCGATAGTTCGGCATCGGCCGCGTCGCGAAGTCGCGGGCGACTTCCGCGTACTCGTAGGCGAGGCCGCTGAACGCCGGATCCAGTCCCGGAGTGGCGCTGCTCGGCGTCGCGACGCGGATGCCATGCGGCGGGAATTCGTACGCCGCATCGAAGCCGATCTGCGCGGGGTCCTGCTGCGTGTGGGCGTCGTCGTGAACCTCGGCCCGGACGAGATAAAGACCCGGCAGGCCGGCCGCGACGGCCTCTTCGCGCCAGGTGCGCGCGACCGCCCTGGGATCCGACAGCTCGCTCGCGCGGTAGACCAGAAACAGCGGCCGGCCGCGGACCCGAATGTAACGGGGATCGCGAAATGCCGGTATGAGCTCGCGGATCATGGCGCGGTCACCCTCGAGCGTATGGTTCTGCGCGATCAGCACTTCGTTGTTCAATCCGTCCCACCGCCGCGTCCAGTTATGGTTGGCCCAGCAGAGGCAGAATGGGAAATCAGGCTTGCCAGAGGCAAGGACCTCGGCGAACGGCCGGTCGAGGAGACGCTTGCCGTCGAGCCAGTAGTGGTAGTAGCAGAAGCCGTGGATGCCATACTGGCGCGCGAGCTGCGCCTGCGCCTGTCGCACTTCAGGGAGACGCAGGTCGTAGAAGCCGAGATCCGCCGGCAGCTGCGGCTGATGGTGGCCATGGAAGAGAGGCCGGCCCTCGACCGTCTTGGTCCATTCGGTGAAGCCCCTGCCCCACCAGGCATCGTTCTCGGCCGTCGGGTAGTACTGGGGCAGGTAGAAAGCGATTGCCCGGACATCATCAACCATGGCGATACCTCTGTTACGCGTCCACGTTGCGTTGGAGCAAGGCCTGCGACAGGTCACCGTCATTGGCAGGCTGGCCCGAGGGCGTGGCTTCGATCAGCATCTGATAGAGCAGCGCATCGGGGCGGGTGAGAAGCGCGGTGCGCACTGGGGGCTCCAGCGCATCGAGAGTAGCTGCGCCGAACTCCGACATCACCGGCGGCCTGACGATGTCATCGTTCGCCGCAACCGTGAAGCCGTTGAGTGCGAGCAGGCGAGCCGCCGAGGAGCGGGTGAAGAAGCGCAGGTGCGTGCGGTCGATCAGGCCGTGCGGCCGATAGGCGAACTCGCCGGCGAGCAGCTCCGCCACCAGTCCGGCATAGCCGATGTGCGGCAGGGAGATGAGCAGACGCCCCTGCGGCTGCAACAACGCCGGCAGGCGACGTAACAGTCGGCCCGGCGCCTCGAGATGCTCGATGACGTCGGCCAGCACGATGAAGTCGTATTTGCGTTCCGGCAGCATTGCCGGCAAGTCCGCGTTCTGCAGGTCGGCGGCGATGATGTGCCGATAGAATCCGCGGGCCATGGCGACCGCTTCCGGGTCACCTTCCACGGCATCGAGCGTGCACGATTTCTTGAGGCTCGCCGTCAGGCGGCCGAGAACGCCGGGTCCGCAGCCCAGATCGAGTACGGTGGCTCCGGCCGGAATGCGCTGCGCGAAGCGCGACAGCGGATCGTTGGTGTCGAGCTTGATCTCGCGATCGTAGCGTGAAGCGCCGCGGGGTCGGGCGGTACCAGGCGCCAATGCGGGTGATGACCCTTGCGCCACATTCGGGCCTTGCGCGGCGCCGGAGGAAGCGCTCGCGCGCTTGACGATGTTGTCGCGCAAATGGCGATAGAGCGCCAGGTAATGCTCGATGCCGCTGCTCGTGTAGGAGATCTTGAGCGCGTCGAGCATCATCAGGTCGGGACCGCCCGCGACCTGAAGGAGTTTTGCCGAAGCCTGCGGCAGCAGGATGGAGTTGAAGCGGTCCGTGGTCCATTGCTTCTGCGACCAGAGGAGCAGTGAGGCTACCCGCTCGATGACGAACACCTTCGCCGGTGCGGTGGCCGTACCGTACGTGACGACTCGGTTGAGCGCTTGCCCGAGCGGTGTCAGGCCCTGCTCGGCAAGCTCGAAGATGAGCTCGCACTTGGCGAGCCATTCGCGCCAGAAGCGCGGCTTAGCGACGAAGAAGTTGCAATACACCGTATCGAGGGAGCTCATCACGCTACGCTCGATCTCGAACCCCGGAGCCACCAGCGACGCGCACTGCGCGAAGGTCTCCCGGCACTCGTGGTTGGCGACCGCGAGCTCCATGATGTTGAGAGGGAAGGCCATCTGGTCGAAGAATGGCGAGAAAGAGATCACGTCCGCTGTCCCGCCACGCTGGCGCATGAAATCGTCAACGGCAGCAGCGGTCAGCGTCGTTTTTTGCTTGAACTTCGGCGATAGAAAGCCGTAGTAGGCCTCCGGCTCGAGCTCCCGGCCGAGGAGGAAGGCGCGCATCGGCCAGTATTCCCGCCAGTCCGGCCGCTCGTTGGCGCTGTTGTCGAGTGGCAGGAAGCCGGGATCGAGCTCCGCGCGCGTCTGCTCGGAATAATAGATCTGATGTATGCGGGCGTCGGTCACGGTAGCGGGCTTTCAAGATGCTCGGGCAGCAACCCCAGACGCTGTCGGTCGTCCATTCGCAGATAGAGCGCCTCGAGACTGCGGGCGAGCCGCGGCGTATCGAAGAGCAGTGCGCTCGTTCGCGCCGCGGCCAGTCTGGTACGGACCGTCGCGAGCCGCACCGGCTCCCGCGCCAGCTCGACCGCGAGCCGCTCGTAGGTAGGCCGGTCGTTCGCGATGAGCTCCGGCAAGCCCACTGCCGTGAGCAGGCTCGCTCCCATCCGTGCGGCGAACGATTCGCCGGCGCAGGTGAGTACCGGCAGCCCCGCCCACAGGGCATCGCTCGCGGTCGTACCAGCGTTGTAGGGCAGGGTGTCGAGGAAGAGGTCGGCGGTGCGATAGCGAGCGAGATAGTCGGCGTAGGGTACCCGGCCGGCGAAGACGAGGCGGGCCGGATCCACGCCGCTAGCTGCCGCCTCCCGCCGCAGGTTCATCCGCGCCGGGTGGCTGTCGGCGAGCAACAGCAAGCTGCTGCCGGGCACCGCCGCGAGGATTCTCATCCAGCTCGCAAAGGTCTCCGGAGTGACTTTGTAGCTGGCATTGAAGCAGCAGAATACGAAGCCACTCGCCGGGAGCCCCAGCTCTGCGCGCGTGAACACCCTGTCTGAGACGGGCCTGCGCGTGTCGTTGGCCTGATAGCTCGGCAGGTACGCGATTCTCTCCGAGTAATGCCGGCGCTGCTCGCGCGGCACGAGGACTTCGTCGGCGAGCAGGTAGTCCATGAAATCCGCGCCCATGGTGCCGAGGTAGCCGAGATAACTCACCTGCACCGGCGCGGCGCGCAGAGCGAAAATGCGCGGCCTCGCATGCTGGGTGTAGCCCCCGAGGTCCACGGCGACGTCGATTTCGAGGCTGCGGGCCAAAGCGGCGATCTCCTCGTCCGATTTATCGGCGAGCGGGATGAAGCGCTCGAAGGCTTGCGCCACCCGGTCGCGCAGCTCGTCGCGCACGTCAGGCCCCAGAGAGAAGGCGGTGAGCTCGAAGCGCGCGCGATCGTGGGTCTCGAAGAGCTCGGCGGCGAGGGCGGAGACGGCGTGGTTGCGGAAGTCGGCGGAGAAATAGCCCACGCGCAATCTCTGCTGCCGCGGATGGCCGCGCAGCGGCGCGAGTTTGCGCTTGGGCCGGCTTTCCTCGCGCGCCCAGCTTGCCGCCACCTTGCGCTGCAGGCGCGGCGAGTCCAACAGAGAAAGCGCCGGAAAGGGAGTTACCGTCGTTCGGCCGCACTCGATGGCGATCGTGATCTCGGCGAGGGCAGCCTCGTACCCTGTCCAGTCACAGATGTGCATGCGCGCGTGCTGGCAGATGCCGCGCAGGAATTTCGAGGTTGGGGCCAGCGCGAGCGCACGCTCGTAGCTGGCCAGGGCCTCGTCCGGACGCCCGAGCTCGTGCAGCGTCAGCGCCTGGTTGCGGTAGGCGTCGCCATAATCCGCCTTGGCCGCCAGGGCGCGCTCATGGCTCGTCAGCGCCTCGTTGAAACGGCGCAGATCGTGCAGGGTCGCGCCTCGATTGAGGTGCGCTTCGGGGTACTCCGGCTTCAACTCGAGCGCCTGCTCGAAACTCGCGAGCGCATCCTCGAGACGCTTCATGTCGCGCAGCGCGACGCCCAGGTTGTTGTGCGCCTCGGCGTAGTCCGGCTTGAGCGCGATTGCGCGCTCATAGCTCGCGAGCGCCTCGACCGAGCGCTCCAGCTCCCTGAGCGCGACCCCTCGGTTGTTGTGCGCCTCGGCATGGTCGGGCCTGGCCGTGACGGCCTGCTCGAAGCTCGCGGCCGCCTCTTCCAGGCGCTTGAGGTCGCGAAGCGCGGCACCGCGATTGTTGTGTGCGTCGGCGAACCCGGGTTGAACGGCGAGCGCGCGATCGTAACTCGCCAGCGCCTGCTCGAAGCGTTGCAGCTTTGCCAGCGCGATGCCGCGGTTGTTGTGCGCGGAGGCGTAGTCGGGCCTGACCGCGAGTGCCCGGTCGTGGCTCGCCACCGCTTCCTCGCAGCGGCCGAGCTCTTGCAGGGCGACGCCGCGATTGTTGTGCGCAGCCGCGTAGTCGGGTTTGAATGCCAGCGTGCGATCGTAGCCGACGACCGCGTCTTCAAAGCGCCGCAGGTCCTGCAGCACCAGCGCCCGGTTGTAATGGGCATCCGCGTAATCCGGTTGGATGGCCAGGGCCCGCTCGTAGGAGCTGAGGGCGCTCACGTGACGGCCGAGGTCGCGGAGCACGTTGCCGTAGTTGTTGTGTGCCGTGGCATCATCGGGCAATCGGGCCGCGGCCCGTCCGAGGAACTGTGCCGCTTCTTCGGTACGCCTTGCCTGGGCAAGCATGATCCCGAGGAGGGTCAGGGCGCCGGCGTGTTCCGCCTGGCTGGCGAGAATGGACCGGCAGAGCGCCTCCGCCTGACCGCGGTCTCCGCGACTGAAGCTCTCCCAGGCCTTCTGGATCGCCGCCGGTGAAACTTGGGCGGGTGTCCGTGCCACGGGTCGGAATCCCGACCTGGCGGGCGATTGGCGTCTGCTCATGGACGCCACCTTGGCAGGATAAGTTCAACCCCGCAGCGAAATATGTCGCATTTCGCTGACGAGCCGGCTATGCGCCGCGTGACGCTGTGCGCACAGTTCCGAGGCGGTTCAGGCCGCCGAAGTGACCGGGCCGGGAGCCTGTCTCACCTGTGGCCCGATCGCGACCCAGGCGCTGCGGATCTCGCCGAGCAGACTCAGCACTTCCACGACCGGCGCTGGATCACTGTTCAAGTTGGCGAGCATCAACCGCCGCGTCATGTACTCGTACAGGTCGCTCAGGTTCTGCGCCAGGGGTCCGCCCTTCTGCAAGTTCAGACTGCCGCGCAGCTCGGCGATGAGGATCACGGAGCTGTGCAGCAGGCTCGCCATGCGGCCGGTCTCCTTGCGCTCGATGCAGGTTCGCGCTGCGTTGATTCGCGCAAGCGTCGCGTCCATCACCGTGAGGACCAGCGCATGCGGATCCGCGTCCGCCACGGCGCCATGCGCGCTGACACTGCGATAGGTGGCGAGTTTTGCCTGCTGCGAGTAGGGGCCCACGAGGTATGACTCCGTCGATTCCCGATGCCCAAATTAGCGGCTCAGCGACGGGGAACTTGAGGGCTGGTGCGCCTACGCGGACGGGTTGTCCTGCACGCGAGGCAGGCTGGAGAAAGCCTGCGACAGGTACGAAGAGGTCGATTGCAGCGAAGAAAGCAGAGTGTTCAGCGACGCGTACTGCTCCGTCAGGCTTGCCGTCAAATCGCTCATCTGCTTCGTGAGCTGCTTGTTCTGCTGGGTCAGCGCATTTTCCTGCTGGATGAGCGTCTTGCTGCGGGAATCGATGGAGCCGCCGGCGGTGAGGCCGGCATCGATGTGAGAATTCAGTGTGCTCGCGACTCCGTTGGCGCCGCTGAAGAGTTGGCTGACCGCCGTAAAGTTCGAGGTGAGCGCAGCGGACAGCGTCGCCTGGTTGACGCTCAGCGTGCCGTCGCTGTTCGTCGTGATCCCGATGCTGGCCAGGGAATTGTACGTCGACGACCCGGTATTGACGATGCTATACAGCGCGTTGCGGACCTGGTTCTGTACGCCCGACAGCAGCGCGTCGCCCATCATCGGGCCCGCGCTATTCGTCGTCGCATCATAGTTGCCGAGCGACGAGAACGAGCCCTGTAGCGTATTGTAGGCGGCCACGAAGGCGTTGATATTGCTTTCGACCGTCGATGTATCGGTCGAGACGGAAAGCGCCGTATCCGACGTCGTTGGGGCAATCAGATCGAGGGTAACGCCACTGATGGCGTCAGTCACAGTGTTGCTGGCGCTAGTGTAGGCCACACCGGAGATGGTGAAGCTCGCATCCTGTGCCGCGGTCTGCTGCCGATAGTTCGCGGGGCTCGCGGTGCTGTAGGTGATGCCGGCCAGCCCGGTGCCGCCGTCGGTCTCAGTGACCTGAATGGTATTGGTCGCGCCGGTCAACGAGGAGGTCAGCACGAGGTGGGCTCCGTCCGTGCCTGTAACGACGCTGGCCTGCACGCCCGGATTACCGGTAGAGGCGTTGATCGCTGCGGCTATCCCCGCCACCGTGTCGTTGCTGCTGTCGACGCTGACGTTGAAATTCGCGCCGCCCAGGGAAATCTGCAGCGTGCCCGTACCCACAGGGGCGGAGCTGCCGCCCGTGAAGGCTGTCGAGACGAGCTGCTGCCCCTGAGCCAGTTGGCTGATATCGACCGTGTAGCTTCCCAGCACTGCATCGGGATCCGCCGTAGCGGTAAACGCCGTCGGATCGGTGCTGGCGGCGGAGAGCGTATTGAAGGCGCTGGGTGTATTGATCGTGGTGAGGGAGGACTGGAAGGTCGAGAGCGCGCTCTTCAGCGTACCGACCGCCGAGATCTGCGCGGTGACCGCCTGCGTCTTGCTCGAGATGAGCGCTTCCTGGGGCGCTTGGGTCGCCGAGACGAGCTGTGAGACCAGGGTGGCGACGTCGATGACCGACCCGCCGGCGGCACCCGAGCTGCTGTTGCTCGCAACCGAAACGACGGGATTAGCGGACGACATCTGCGGCTCCTGATCCTATATCGTGCTGAAGCGAAGAGAGGGTGGGGCCTTGCGGCGCCCACCCTCGGAAACCTCGTCCGTGATTGCGAATTGCTCCGCTCAGTGCACTCCCCTTACGGCAGCTTCTGCAGCAGCGTGAGGATGTTCTGCGGGATGGTATTGGCCTGAGCCACCATCGCCGTGCTGGCCTGCTGCAGGATCTGCGCCTTCGACAGGTTGGAGGTCGCCTGGGCGTAGTCCGCATCCACGATCGAGCTCTTAGCGGCGCTGAGGTTGGTCGAATCGGTGTTCAGGCCCGTGATGGCGGCCTGGAACCGGTTCTGGTACGCGCCGAGGTTCGCGCTGCTCGTCGCAAGCTGCTGCAGCGCGTTATCGATCGAGATCAACGTGAGGTTTGAGCTGTCGACGGTCTTGACGTCGAGACCGCTCAGATGGTTCACCGTCGGGGTCGTCGAGCCACCGGTGGTGTAGGCTCCGACAACGTCGGAGCTGTCGAGTCCGAGGTCCTTCAGCGTATTGGCACCCGCCGTGACGCTGTTGCCTGCGGCATCGGTCGCGCTCGACACCGAGAAGTCGACCACGTGGCCGGACCCGGCGGTCGGAGTGCCGCTCAACACGATCGTGCCGGCGGTGCTGTCGACGGTGGCGACGATGCCGCCGACCGAGCTCAGCGCCTGGTTCACCGCGGCTGCGATGCTCTTGAGGTCCGTGCTTTGGGTGCCGCTCAGTGTGACGGCATTGGCAGTGTAGCTCGTTCCGTCCACGCTGACGCTCAGCGTGACGCTGGCGCCGGCGACGGCCGTGCCGAGGTCGGTCGAAGAAGCGAGATTCGTTGCGCTATATGCACCGGCCGTGGCGGCGGTCGTCGTGATCGACGTGCCATCCTCGGTCTTCACCGTGCCGACAACCGAGGCGGCGCCGGTGTAGTAGTTGCCGATGGCGGTCGAGCTCGAGCTCGAAATCGCGCCGATGGTGATCGACTGACCGGCGTTGGCGCCGACCTGGAAGGTCGCGCCCTGGAAGGAGCCGTCGAGCAGGTTCACGCCGTTGAACTGGGTCTGCGAGGAGACGCTGTTGATATCATTCATCAGCTGCGTGAACTGCGCGTTCAGGTCTTGGCGATCGCTAGCGCTATTGGAGGCGTTGAGCGACTCGACCGCGAGGTCGCGCATGGACTGAAGGTCGTTCACGACCTCCTGCATGGCGCCCGAGGCGGTCTGGGCCAGCGAGACGCCATCATTGGCGTTCTGCGCGGCCTGGTTGAGGCCGTTGATCTGCGAGGTCATGCCCTGGGCGATCGCGTATCCGGCCGCGTCGTCGGCGGCGGTATTGATGCGCAAGCCCGAGGACAGCTGCTGCAGGGAGCTGGCCAATTGGCTGCCCGAAGTCGTCAGACTGTTCTGCGCGACGAGCGAGTCAATGTTCGTATTAAGGACGAGTGACATGTGTCTAGACTCCTGAAGTTTCTCTCAGGCGCCGGACACCAGTCCGTCGCGCTGTCTGGGGGGAGGCGGCAAGCGATTGCCTCCGGTCAGGCAGGTTATCGGTGCGCGCTGCGGGAACTTGAATGGCCGGAAATCCAGGTGAGGGAAGTGCAGAATGGATCACAATGAGGGTCCGTAACCCGCAGTGCGGCGCGGTCGAGATGTCGCTATGAGACATAATTGAACAGGGAGAGCTTGGCCAGCGAGGCGTAGGATTCCTCCGCGGCCTGCAAGGCGATTTCCTCGGTACTCAATTGGGTCGTCGCCGCGGCGTAATCGGTGCTCGACAGATTCGAGATCGAAGTCTTCAGGCCGGTTTGCCGGCTCTGCGCCGCGGACTGAGATGCCGTCACGGCGTTGAGGCGCCCGCCGACCGATGCGGAGACGTTGCCCAGGTTGTTGATTGCCCCGTCGATCTGCTCGATGGCCTGGCCGATCTGGGTTGCGATCTGCCCGGTGCTGAGTGTCGTCGAGCTGAGGGTCGTGACCAGGCTGGAGAGCGTCGCGAAGGCGCTCGTCTGGCCGGCCGGGGCCACGGTGAGTGTATCGCCGGCTGCCGGACTGCCGTTCACTGTGACCTGGATCCCATTGAATGCGATCGTCCCGCCCGCCGCGCCGTCATAGGTACCGGTTGTCACGGTGGCGCCGCTGCTATCCGTCACCGTGTAATCGGTCGGATCGCTGAAGGTGATCGTGTAGGTGTCCGGAACCCATTGTGAGGGGTTCGTCACACTCCCGGGGCCGATGGAGGCGGTGCCGGTATTCCCCGCACCCGCCGCGGTCGTGAACGTGCCGTTGCCCGCGGGCAGGTTCATGAAGACCGAGCTGCCGGTGTCACCGGCTGAGATCCGCTGATTCTCGCTGATCTGCACCTGGCTCACCTGCCCGGCGCCCCCGTAGCTCACCGAGTTGCCGTTCTGGGCGAAGGGCTGGGTGCTCGAGGCGTAGCCGCCGAAGAGGTAGTTGCCGTTGCTGTCGGTGCGATTGCCGATCGCGACGAGCTGCTGCAGCTGCTGCGAGAGCTGCGTGGCGATGTCCTGCCGTTGCGAGGCGGAAAGCGCTGCATTGTTCGCTTCCACAGCCAGGTCGCGGACGCTCTGCATGAGATTGGTGGCGTCGGTGAGCGCCTGGGTCTCGAGATTGAGGTTTGCGGTGGCGAGGTTGCCGTTGGAGACGTACTGCTGCGAGGCGGAGAGCTGCATGTTGAGCTCGTTCACCTGCGCCATCCCGGTCGGATCGTCCGCGGCGGTCTGGATCTTCGAGCCTGTCGATAGCTGGGTCTGGGTCTTCGACAGGGCGGTTTCGAGCGCCTCGATCGAGTTGAGGGCGTTCGTCTGGAAGGTAGTGGTCGAGATGGGCACGGCGATCACCCGTTGCCGATGGCTGTGATGAGGGACGTGAACATCTGATTCGAGGCCTGGATGACCTGAGCCATCGCCTGATAAGCCTGCTGATACTGCAGCATCTTTGCCGCCTCCTGATCGAGATTGACGCCGGAGACGTTGTTGCGAGCCGTGGTGGCGTTCTGGTTCACCGTCTGCTGCGCGGTTGCATTGCTCTGAGCCTGCTGTGTGATGACGCCTATCTGGCTGATCAGGCTATTGGCGGAGCCGGTGACCGAGGCGGTCCCGCCGCTCAAGGCTGACGCCTGCAGGGCGTCGCTCATGGCGAGAATGTTGCCGTTGTCGCCGGTATTGGCCGGATTGTTGGGGCCGACCGTGAAGGTATCGCCGTTGGCTGGAGAGCCGCTCAAGGAGAGCTGCGTGCCGGCGAAGGAGATTGGCGTGCCGCTGCTATAAGTGCCCGAGGCGACCTGGGTGCCGCCGCTGTTCTTGACGGTATAGGCGTTGCCGGCGCCGAACGTCACGGTGTACGTATCAGATACCCACGCGCTCGGGTCGGTGACGCTGGCAACGCTCACCGTCGCTCCGCCCGTGTTGCTCGAGCCGGTCGTACCCTGAACCAGGGACGCCGCGGCGATCTGCGCGGGCCTGGTGAGCGACACCGCGAATCCGCCGGTGGCCGCGGCGGTGGGCTGGATCAGAAAGCTGTCGCCGCTCGCAGCCCCGCTGCCCGTCACGATGCTGAGGCCCGCGGCCTGGAAGGGGTTGGCGAGGCTGCCGTCGCCGGACATCGCGACCGACTGGCCTGTGGTGACATCCGTGAGCTGCCACGTGCCGCCTGTGTTCTGCAGCTTGTAGTCGTCCGTGGTGAGCGCGCTGAGCGCGCCGCGAGTGACGGTGAGTGAGGCGCTGCCCGTATTGTTCGTGTCGGCCAGCACCTGCACGCCGCCGACGCTGAACATCGGCTGGCCCTGCGCGCCGGTCATGTCCATGCCGGACTGCTGCTGCTGGTTGACGATGGTGGCGACCGCGACGCTCACCTGACCGATGGCGTTGCGCGCCGGATCGAGCACCTGGCTGCGGGCGCTCAGCAGGCCGCCGAGCTCGCCGCCGCTGATCTCGGAGGTGATGTCGGCGGGCGTACCGCCGCCGCCGCTGATGGCGATCCCGAGCTCCGAGGCATTGTAGGTCCCGGGAACGGTGCTCAACTTCGCCGCATTGCCGCCGGTCACCAGCGCCTGGCCGGTGCCGATATAGACGTCCATGGAGCCGTTGCTCTCGGTGGCGGTGTGGACCGACACGAACTGGCTCAACTGATCGATGAGCTGATCGCGCTGGTCCATCAGCTGATTGGGCGTCTGGCCGGCCGTGGATTCGGCGGCGATCTGCCGATTGAGCGAGGCGATGTTGCTCGTGATGCCGTTGACCTGTGAGACATCGCTGCTCAGCTGAGTTTCGAGCTGCGAGCCGAACTGCGAGATCTGCGAGTCGTAGGAGGTGAGCTGCTGTGCGAGTGCCTGCGCCTGATTGAGGAGCGCTTGGCGGGCCGAGGTCGAGGTGGGCGTGCTGGCGACGGACTGCAGCGAATTGATGAAGCTCTGCAGGGTTGCGGTGAGCCCCGTGCTCGAGTCGCTCAGCATGCCGTCGACCTGCGCGGCCTGGCTCGCGAGAGTGTGCGAGCTCGAGTAACTGGCCTGCGAGTCGCGCACCTGCTGCGCAAGGAACTCGTTGTAGTTGCGCGTGATGCTGTGGACGTCGACACCGCTGCCGAGGAAGCCTATGCCGGTGGACTGGCCCGGAGCCTCGGAGAAGTTCGCGGTCTCGACGCTATATCCGGGTGTCGCCGCATTGGAGATGTTGTTGCTGGTGACGTCCAGCGCCTGCTGGAACGCGAGCAGCCCGGAGACGCTGGTTGAGAGCAGATCGGCCATCCGTTATCGCCTTTGCAGCGTGCCGCTGCCCGCAGTTGTCGGCAGATTCGCGGCGAACTTTAGCGACGCGGGCGAGCCCTGGGTCAGAGCGCGCGTCAGCGTGCCGGCCACCGCGGTGAGCTTGCTGGCATAGGCGGGGTCGGTCGCATAACCCCCCTGCTGCAGGGCGGATCCGAATGCCCGGATGTCGCCGCCCGTGCCGAGCGCGCCCGCATAGCGGGGGTTGCTCTTCAGCAAGTCGACATAATCCTGGAAGCACTGACTCATCGAGTCGTAGGAGCGGAACGGTGCCTTCACGGTGGCTGCCACACCGCCGCTGTACTCCTGAGTGCTGTTCACGACGGCCGGGCCGCTCCAGCCGGAAGCGGCCTTGATGCCGAAGAGATTGTTGCTCGTGCTGCCGGCGGCGTCCTGCGGCACCTTGCGTCCCCAGTCGGTCTCGAGAGCGGCCTGAGCGAGGAGTGTGACGGGGCTCACACCGAGCTGGCGTGCAGCCTGCTGCGCGTCCGGCCAGAGGGCATTGGCGAACTCGGCCTGCTGCGCGGCAGTCGGGCAGGCGGCGGCGCCTGCTGCTGCGCTGCCCGCCGCGGCACCGGCGCCAGCGGTGCTCCCGGTGTTGGCAGCGACTCCGGCATTCGCGGTAGTGCTGGCAGTGCCAGGGGCCTGGGTCCGCGCGCTTGCCCCGGCGTCGCTGGCCGTTGGCGTGCCGACTGCGGCTCCTGCTGCGGCAGTGCCCGTGTTCTTGGTGCCCGTGCTTGCGGTGGTCGTGCCGGACTGCGCGCTGCCTACGCCGGTTGCCGCCGTTGCGTTGCCGGCAGTGTTCGCCGAGGGCGCGTCCGTGCCGCCGATGCCGCCGCTGCGCAGTTGCTGCACCAGCATGTCCGCGAGCCCCAGGCCCTTGCCTTTGCTCATCTCGGCGGCTACCTGATCGTCGTACATTTCCTGATAGAGGTCCGCCTGGTCCGAGCCGAAAATCGGATCCTTGAAGCTCGCCTGGCGCATGCTCTTCAGCATCATGCTGGTGAAAAGACTCTCGAACTGCCGCGCGGCCTCGCGCAGCGCCTGCGGATTGCCGCTCGCGGCCGCCTGCTTCAGGCCCGAAAGCTTGCCGGCAGCGGCAAGCTGGCTGGAATCTACCAGCGGCGAATTTGTGACGTGCGGGAGGCTCATGTGAGCTCCCCACGCCAGCAGCTTCGCAGTTGATGGTGAGGAGGAGGGCGCCGCGCCTGTATCGAAAATACGAGCGGGCGCTTGCCAGCACTCAGTGTGCAGGCCGCAGGCGCCGCGTACGGGCCATCCACGCCAAGGTCGCGAACTGTCGTAGGCACTACCTGCATCGGCTGTCTGCACGGCTCGTAAGGGAGAACCGGCGCATCGTTGCCGGCAACGTCAGTTCTTCCAGACTTGCCGGAACCGGCTTGGGGAAGTCCGTGCTTGATGCCGGCTGGTCGCGGCTTCGATTTCAGCTCCGCTATAAAGCCATGAGGCACGGCGCAGAGTACATCGAGGTTGATGGGCGCGTGACCACGCAGGTCTGTTCCGCGTGCGGTGCACGCGGCGGCCCACAAGGTCGAGAGGACCTCGTAGTAAGAGAGTGGATCTGCAGCGGCTGTGATACTCGGCATGATCGAGACATTAACTCTGCTATCAATATCCTCATCTCGGGCCGGAACGTCGGCCTCCAGGGGACGGGAATCTCCTCCCTTCAGGGAGGAAGGCGTTAAATGACGATGAGCTGGGCGCGCAGCGCCCCCGCCTCCTTCAAAGCCTCGAGAATCGCCACCAGATCTCCGGGTGCGGCGCCCACCGAGTTCACGGCGGCGACGATCTCGTTGAGATTCACGCCGGCCGGAAACTTGAACATGTGGGCCTTGTCCTGCTTCACATCGAGTGTGCTGCGGGGCGTGACAGTCGTCGCGCCGTTGCTGAAGGCGTTCGGCTGACTGACGTCGGAGCGCTCAGTGATCGTGACAGTGAGGGAGCCGCTTGCGACCGCGGCGGCCAGCACGTGCACCTCGGAGCTGATCACCACCGTACCCGTGCGCGAATTGATGATGACGCGGGCGGGCGGTGCGGCGGGATCGATATCGAGGCGCTCGAGCGTCGACACGTAGGCGATGCGCTGGCTCGGCTCGATCGGCGCGCGTACCCGCACGGACACGGCATCCAGCGCTTCCGCGGTATCGGGGCCGAGCAGCTTGTTGATCGCCGAGGTGAGCCGCGAGGCGGTGGTGAAGTCCGGTGTATTGAGATTCAACGTGACGAAGGGCGTGCTGTCGAAGTTGGTCGGCACCGACCGCTCGACCGTCGCGCCATTCGGAATGCGGCCGCTGCTCGGGATGTTCACGGTGATGCTGGAACCGTCCTTGCCCTCCACGCCGAAGCCGCTGACGAGAACGCTGCCCTGCGCCATGGCGTACACCTGGCCATCGGCGCCGCTCAGTGGGGTCATGACGAGGCTCCCGCCCCGCAGGCTCGTGGCGTTGCCGATCGAGGACACGGTGATGTCGATGGTCTGGCCGGGCTTGGAGAAGGGCGGCAGGGTCGCATGAACGGTCACCGCCGCGACGTTCTTCAGCATCGGATTGGTGTTGGACGGCACGGTGACGCCGAACTTCGCCAGCATGTTCTCGATGCTCTGGATGGTGAATGGCGTCTGGCTGGTCTGGTCGCCCGTGCCGTCGAGGCCCACCACGAGGCCGTAGCCGACCAACTGGTTGCTGCGCACGCCGGCGACGGTGGCGAGATCCTCGACCCGCTCCGCGTGAACCGTGCCGATGGTCAGCAGGGCCCCGAGGAGGGCGAGCGCGAGGCGCGCGCACCCGGCGCGCATGCGCTGTCCGGTCCGATGGCTGATGAATGAACTCAAGATGGCTCCGCTCAGAATGGCAACCAAGGGCTGTTGAAGAAACGCGAAAGCAGCCCGGGGCGGTTGGCGTCGTTGAGGGCGCCTTTCTGTCCGTAGGCGATGCGCGCATCCGCGACGGCCGAGGAGGGGATGGTGTTGTCGGCCGCGATGTCGATCGGCCGGATGATGCCCTCGAGGCGCACGAACTCGCTTCCCTGGTTGATGTCGATGTACTTCTGGCCGCGCACCAGCAGGTTGCCGTTCGGCAGCCGCTGCACGACCGTCACCGAGATGTTGCCCACCAGGCTGTCGCTCTGCTTGCTGTCGCCCGAGCCGCTGAAGGAGTTGGCATTGTTGAGGCTGCCGCTCAGCACGGGCGCGCCGTGGATGGTCATATTCTGGCCGAGCAGGGTCGGCGCGGAGAGCGAGTCCTTGGTGGCCTTGGCCGTGTCCGTCTGCGAGGTCTTCTGCGCGGCGGTCGCCTCCTGCAGGATGACGGTCACCGTATCGCCGACGTTGCGCGCGGTGGGATTGTCGAAGAGGCCCGCGCTGTAGCCGGTATGGAAGATCGCGCCGTCCGCCGGGGGCGGAGCGAAGTGCGGCAGCTCGACGGGCGTCTCCGAGCGCGGCCGGTGCGTGGCACACGCGGCGAGCAGCAGGCACGCGACGGCCGGCAAGGCGCGGCGCAACCGCCGCAGGCGAGGCTCAGGTGTTCTGGGTGGCATACTGGAGCATCTGGTCGACGGTCGAGATCGCCTTGGAGTTCATCTCGTAGGCGCGCTGGGTCTGGATCATGTTGACGAGCTCTTCCACGACGTTGACGTTGGAGCTCTCGAGCTGGCCCTGGGTCAGGGTGCCGAAGCCGTTGGTGCCGGGCGAGCCGGTCTGCGGCGAGCCGCTCGCGGCCGACTGGACCAGCAGGTTCTGGCCGATCGGCTGCAGGCCCGGGGGATTGATGAAGTTGGCGAGCTGCAGCTGCCCGATCTGCGTCGGCGCCGACTGTCCGGCGAGCGTCACGCTCACCGTGCCGTCGCTGCCGATGGCGACGCTCTGCGCGCCCTGCGGGATGGTGATGCCCGGCTGCACCAGGTAACCGCTCGAGGTGACGAGCTGTCCCTGCGCGTTCGTCTGGAAGGTGCCGTCGCGCGTGTAGGCGAGAGTGCCGTCCGGCATCTGGATCTGGAAGAATCCCTGGCCCTGCACGGCGATATCGAGCGGATTGCCGGTATGCGTCAGGCTCCCCTGGCTGTAGTCCTTCTCGGTCGCCATCACCTGCACGCCGGTGCCGATCGACATGCCCGACGGCGACTGGGTCGTCTGCGAGGTGTCGGCGCCCGCCTGTGTCTGGTTCTGGTAGAGCAGGTCTTCGAATACCGCCCGGTCCTCCTTGAACCCCGTCGTGTTGACGTTGGCGAGGTTGTTCGAGATGACCGCCATCTCCGTTTGCTGCGCGTCGAGGCCGGTCTTGGCGGCCCACAGGGCTGCATTCATGAGGACATCCTCAGGTTCAGGTGGATTGCAGGAGCTGCGAGGAGGCTTGAGCGTTGTCGTCGGCGCTCTTCATCGCCTTCACCTGCAGGTCGAAGTTGCGGGACAGGTCGATCATGTTGACCATCGCGCTCGCGAGATCGACGTTGCTCGACTCGAGCACTCCCGAAGCGAGCTTCACGGAGGCATCCGCCGGGGCCGTGGCCGAGCCGCCGGCCGCGAGCTGGAACAGCCCGCCGCTCGCGCGGACGAGCGTGTCGGCCGGGGGGTTGACCAGCTTGATGCGTCCCACCGTGGCCAGCGATTGCGCCGGCGCTCCGAAGGGCAGCACCGTGATCGTGCCGTCGTCGCCGATCTTGATCGACGAGCTCGGCGGCAGGGTGATCGGCCCGTTGTCGCCGAGCACCGGCTGACCGGTGCTGGTGACCAGCAGGCCCGTGGACGTGAGATGCAGGTCACCGTTGCGTGTGTACGCCTCCTGGCCGTTCGGGCCCTGTACGGCGATGTACCCCGGGCCCTGAAGGGCGACATCGAGCGACTGGCCCGTGGTGAGCAGCGCTCCCTGGGACTGATCCCATCCGGTGGTCGAGTCCGTCGCATAGACGCGCGAGGCGTAACCGCTGCCCACGACCGCCTGGCTCTGGAATGCGGCCAGATCCGCCTTGAAGCCCGTCGTGCTGGCGTTGGCCAGGTTGAAGTTGTTGACGGCCTGAGCGTCAAGGATGCCCTTGGCGCCGGTCATCGCGACGTACAGTGATTTATCCATCTCGCCGGCCTCGCAGGGTGCTCAGGGCGCGCTCATCAGCCGTTCGGAATATTGATGATGGCCTGGGTGACCGTATTGGTCGCCGAGATCATCTGTGCGTTCGCCTGGAAGTCGCGCTCGGCCGTGATCATCTTGACGAGCTGCGAGGTGATGTCGACGTTCGAGCTCTCGAGGGCGCCCGACTGGATGGTGCCGAAGCCGGAGCCGCCGGCGACGCCGTGCACGGCCGCGCCGGACTCGAAGGTCTGCTGCCACTCGGTGTTGCTCTCCTGCTGCAGGCCCTGCGGGTTGGCGAAGTTCGCGAGCGCGACCTGGCCGAGATTCACCGACTGGCCGTTGGTGAAGTTGGCCTGCACGACTCCGGTGGAGCTGATGTTGACGCCGACGAGACTGCCCGTCGTGTAGCCGTCGGGAGAGACCCCGTTGACGCCGAAGGAGTCGCCGAACTGGGTCGCCTGGCTGAAGTTGAAATTGACGTTCAAAGGGTTGGCGCCGGTGGCCGGCGTGTAGGTGCCGAAGCCCACCTGCCCGTTGGCCGGCGAAGTGAGCGCGCCGGTGGTCGAGAAGGCGAGCGTCTGCGCGGTTCCGACGGCGCTGCCGTCGACATAGAGACTCGTGGTCCAGGTATTCGCCGTCGCCGTCTTGTTGAAATAGAGCTGCGCCGTATGGGCGGCGCCCAGGGAGTCGTACACGGTCAGAGAGGTCGTGTCCGTGTAGGTGGTCGGATCGGCCGGGTTGAGCGGAGAGTTGGCCGGGGGCGAGGCGCTCGAGGGCAGGTTCAGCGAGATGCCGGCGGTCGTGGTCGCCTGCGGGGCGCTCTCGGCCGTGGTGAGCTGCAGGTCGGCGAGTCCGCCGGTATTGAAACCGCCGTTGGAGAGCGGCGAATAGCCCTGGACGCGCTCGCCGGTGGATGTGACGAGAAAGCCGTTCTGGTCGACCTGGAAGGCGCCGTTACGGGTGTAGTTGAGGGCGCCGTTGTTGCTCGTGATGAAGAACCCGGAGCCGCTGAGGGCGAGATCGAGGTTGTTCGCCGTGGAGGTGATGTTGCCCTGCCCGAACTGCTGCGCGATCTCGCTGACCTGCACGCCGTTGCCGATCGCGGTTCGCGAGACGCCCTCCTGGGTCTGTGCGAACAGGTCGGCGAACTCCGCGCGCGACTCCTTGAAGCCGGTGGTGTCGACGTTCGCCAGGTTGTTCGACGTGACGTTGAGATCGGAATTGGCGGCGTTGATGCCCGAGAGGGCTAGATCGAATGACATGGGGACTGGCTCCTCAGTTCACCTGGTACACGTCGCTCAGCGACAGCGTGCCGGAATTGGTATTCAGGGAAAGGCTCTGCGTGCTCGGGTCGATGGTCACACTGTTGACCGTGCTCTGCATGAGAGTGGGGGCGGCCGCCTGGGTGCCATGGCTCACCGCGGTGGCGGTGAAGGTGTACGTGCCGGCGGGAGCGGCCGCGCCGGAACTGGTGGTGCCGTCCCAGGAGAAGTTCGTGAGCCCGGAAGACTGCGGTGTGACCTGCATGGTGCGCACGAGCTGCCCGCTGGCATCGGTCACCTGGATCGTGACGCTGCTGGAGCCGGCCGGCGGCGCCACGGCGCCCGTCACCTTGCCGCCGGCGGTGAGCGCCCCCGTATTGGAGAGCGCGAGCACGCCGTGGCCGATCAGGCTCGTGCCGTTGAGCAGCTGCGTGGACTGCATCGAGGTCGACAGGCTGCTGATCGAGCTGTCCATGTTGTTCATGCCGCTGACCTCGCTCAAAGAGGCGAGCTCGTTGAGCATCTGGTTGGGGTCGGCGGGTTGCGTCGGGTCCTGATCCTGAAGCTGCGCGGTGATGAGCTGCAGAAAGTCGCTCTGGCTGATCGGCGGCAGCCCGCCATTGCCGTTGGCCGAGTTGCTCTGGCTCGCGGCGGTCGCGGCCGCGGCGGCCGCGGTCTGGGCGGCATAGGCACCGACTGAATCGACTGACATGAGGTTGTGTCCTGGCGTTTGGAGTTACGGTGTTCAGCTTCCGAGCTTCAGGGTGTCGAGCATGAGCTGCTTGGAGGTCTCGAGGACCTCGACGTTGTTCTGGTACGAGCGGGAGGCGGAGATCATGTCCGCCATCTGCTCGACTACGTTGACATTCGACGAATAGACGTATCCGTTGGCATCGGCCAGCGGATTGCCCGGCTCATAGCGCGCGGTGCCCGGCGCGGTGCTCTGTACGATACCGCTCACGTTCACCGCCGCGTCGGCCGCCCTATCGGGGTCGGCTGCGGCGCCGGGCGACATGAGTGAAGCCTGGATCGCCTGAAAGACCGGGTAGCGCGCCTTGTAGGCCGTCTCGGCACTGCCGCTGACGCTGTTCGCGTTCGCCAGGTTGCTCGCGACGGTATTGAGGCGCACCGACTCGGCGGACATGCCGGAGCCGGCGATGTTGAAGACGTTGAAGAGTGCCATGGTGAGCCTGCCCTACCGCTCGCGCCTACTCGCCGCCCGTGATGGCGGTGGTGAGCTCGCTGAAGCGGTTGTTGAGGAAGGTGAGCGTCGCCTGGAAGCGCACGGTGTTCTGGGCGAACTGGCTCTCTTCCATCTGCGAGTCCACGGTATTGCCGTCGAGCGCGGGCGCGAGGGGTATGCGGTATTTCAGGAACTGCTCCGTCGAGACGCCGCCGGACGCGGGGTCTGCCGAGGGGCCGGACGGGGCGTCGCCGGCCGTGACGTCGCGCGGGCTGGTGGTTACGGGCCGGACCGTGCCGCCGCTGGAGCCCGCAGCCGCGAGCGCCGACCGGAAGTCGATGTCGCGCGCCAGGTAGCCCGGGGTGTCGGCGTTGGCGAGGTTGGCTGCGAGCACCTCCGCCCTCTGTGAGTACACCTTGAGGGCATCGGGCTCGACGCCGAGATAGGTGTTGAGGTCGAGCGGCATGTCGGAAATCCGGCGGTCAATGAACCTGCGGGATCACGAGCAAGACGCATGCCAGATGATTGGCGGGGCTTCTGCGGCGCCGCGAGCGGGCGATGAGGGTGTTGGAATGTGAGTTGGGTCACACTCGGGCGGCAAGGACTTGCCGCTTGCCGGCAACGACGGACGCCGCGCCGGTGCGCAGCCGCGAGAATCCGCGCGAGGAACGTATCGGCATGTTGGGACCGCACTTTAGCGTTTCCCGCGTGCGCGGGCTGGCGCGGCTCTTGCACATATATCCCCGTATGACCGCCTCAGTGTCGAAAAGCCGTCGCCGCCTCGATCCGCTGCGCCTGCTGCCGCTCACCGCGGCCCTGGGACTCGGGAGCGCCTCGGTGTTTGGGCAGCCGATCCAGCAGTCGCTCCAACCGCTGGCCTCGATCGCTGCGGCCGCTACGGACTTCGTCCGCGCCGAAATGCCGCCCGGCGAAAAGGACATCGTCGTGACGGCGGGCCGGCTCGATCCGCGTCTGCGTTTCGCGCACTGCAGCGCACCCCTCGAAGCATCGCTCCTCTCCGGGGCACGCCTGCAGGCGCAGGCCTCCGTTGCCGTCGCCTGCCGTCAGGGAGCCAATTGGACCGTCTACGTGCCGGTGACCATCGCTTCGCGCATCCAGGTCTGGGCCCTGAAGTCGCCGCAGGCGCAGGGAGCGCGGCTGGGCGCCGACGATGTGATCGCGGAAACTCGCCTGGTGAGCGGACTCGCGCTGGGATATGTCACGGACGGTGCGCAGCTCTCCCGCAGCACGCTGCGCCACCCGCTGCCGGCCGGCGCGTTGCTGATGGCGCAGGATCTGCTGCCCGATTTCATGGTGCGCCAGGGGGAGCAGGTCACGATGGTGGCGGCGGTCGACGGGATCCAGGTAAAGGCGGCCGGACTGGCCCTGCAGGATGGACGCTATGGGGCCCTCATCCGCGTACAGAACGTCTCCTCCGCCAAGGTGGTGCAGGGGGTCGTCGAGGCCAATAGAGTGGTGGATGTCACACCCTAAAGTAATCCTGAGGCCGGCCGATACAGGCAGTGCAGGACCCCTCGAGGAGTTCAGAAATGGCAAATAAAATCGGTGGCTTGAGCAGTGATCCTGCGGCGGTCGGCGCAGGCCGCCCGGCGGCCAAGGTGCGCGACGCCGCGACCGGCTCGTCCACGCCGGCGCCCGCGTCCACTTCCAATGGGGATTCCGGTGAGGTCCACATCACGGACTCGGCGAGCCAGCTCGCCACCCTGGAGCAGACTTTGCGCAGCATGCCCGCCGTGGATGAGACCCGCGTTGCGCAGTTTCGCACGGCGATCGATCAGGGCACCTACACGGTGCAGCCGCGGCAAGTCGCCGATCGGCTGCTGCAGCTCGAACACTCACTCGCGCAGCTTCCGGAAGACTGATCCGTGGATCCGGACGTCTGTCGCGAGCATCTGGCCACCCTGCTGCGCGAAGAGTCGCAGCTTCTCGCGGATCTCGAGGGACTGCTGGAGCAGGAGTCCCGCGTCCTCGAAACATCCGACATCCAGACTCTGGAGGCGACGACCCGCGCCCGCCAGGAGCGCATGGGCGCGCTCGCGCGCATCGAGGAGCAGCGGCGCTCGCTTTGCGCCATGCATGGCTTCTCGGCGGACCGGGCGGGTCTCGAGGGCCTGCTGGCCTGGTGTGACAGCCACGGCGCTCTCCTCTCGCGCCTGCGCGAATGCGCCGAGCGTGCGGTGCGCTGCCGCGATCTCAACGATCGTAACGGTATCGTGGTTGCCGCGCGTCTGAAGCGGGTCGAGGGAATGCTCGACACTTTGACTGGCCGCCCGGCGCGCTCCGACACTTACGGTCCGCGGGGCTATACGAGCTCCAGCACCCGTCCGGGCCGCGTCCTCGGCGCCGCTTAGAGCCGTGCCACTGGCCCTCCCTGGCGGCAGGGCCCCCGGCCCGCCCAGTCCGGGGCGTGCGCTCGCCGGGGCGAGGACACGCTAAGTGTTCTCGCTGAAAGCACCGGCTCACCCCAGAGCATCCCGCAGCGCGTCCACTTCCTGCGCCGATTCCGCCACGAATCGCTCACACGCCTGTTGATCGAGCCGCAACCGCTGCAGCGGCTTCGCGCACTGCACCTGAGCTGCAAGGGCGCTCGCATCACCGTTGAGATCCGCCAGGAGAGTGCCGACAACCAGGACATCCGGCAGGGCGGGTGCGCCACGGGACTCCCGCTCGAGGTTCTCCGACTCGTGCACCGCTTGCACGATTTCATCCGCGATCCCCCAGTTCTCCAGCAGCGCCGCGGCGATGCTGAGATGCCAGTCATGCTCGATGGCCTGATACGCGGCCGCATCGCAGAAGAGGGAGCGATGGCGGCTGGCGCGCGTCAGGATGTAGAGACGGCCGATGCCTTGCAGAAGTCCGGCAAGGAGCGCCGTATCGGCGCTGACGCTGGTGAGGCGGCGCGCGATGACGAAGCAGAGGCTCGCTACTTGCACGCTGCGTCGCCAGAGGACACCGAGCTGCATCTCGAGGCCGCGCAGGGTGGGGGCCTCGTTGAGTTGGTGCACTGCGAATGCGATCGTTGCGCTGCGCACCGTATCCACTCCCACGCGCGTTACGGCCGCTCGCAGGTCGGTAATTGGCGTCGCCGTAGGGTTCAGCGCCGCGGAGTTGGCCATCCGGATGAGCTGGGCGGCCAGGACCGGCTCGCTGCCGATCACGCGCACGATCTTCGTGGCGTCTGCTTTCTCGTCCGTCAACACGCGCTGCACGCGCATGACGATATGCGGGAACCCGGGCAGCTCCACCTTACCGCCCGAGAGCTCCGCGGCAAGCGCCTGCACGAAGGTGAAGGCGACGTCCCGCTCGGCACCGTCCGAGGCCGGGTGATCGCCGGGAGAAGCGGGAGAAGATCGGGCGTGCATGGCGGCTCGCGGCGGTCGATGGTGGAATCAGACGCCGAGCGCCTGGCGCAAGGCCTCGATCTCGTGCTCGGACTCGTCGATCAGCTTCTCGTAGCTCGCGCGGTCGATGCTCATCCGCTTGCAGGCGGCCACATCGTGCATGTTGAGCTCGAGGGTATCGGGATGCTCCTTGAAGGCGGCGAGCAGATAGCCGACGGCCAGCGCGTCCGTGAGGTCCGGCTCGCCGTCGTGCTCGCGGCTGAAGTCTTCGTACTCGCTCACGGCCGCGACGATCTCCTCGGCCATCTCCCAGTTCTCGAGCAGCGCCTTGGCGACCGGCGCGTGCCAGTCGCGCACGATGGAGTTGTAGGCGGCCTGGTTGGCGAAGAGCCCCGGATGCCTGTTCGAGCGCGTGAGGATGTAGAGCTTGCCGATGCCGTGCAGCAGTCCTGCGAGCATGGCCGTGTCGGGATTCACGCGGCTGAAGCGTCGCGCCACGGCATGCGACATCGCCGCGACGGCGGCGCTGCGGTGCCAGAGCTCGTCGAGCGGCTGCTCGAGTCCCTTCAACGAATCGACCTTCTTCAACTGCGACATGGCGAACGCGATGGCGGCGCTGCGCACCATGTTGAATCCCATGCGGGCGATGGCGGTGCGCAGCTCCGCGATGGGCTTGCCGGTGAAATTGATCGCCGCGGAGTTGGCGATCTGCATGAGGCGGGCCGCGAGCGCCGGCTCCGAGCCGACCACGCGCACCACCTTCTCCTGCGTGACTTCCTCGTCGGCGAGCACCTTGCGCACCCGCAGAGCGATGTCCGGAAAGCTGGGCAAGTCGACCTTGCCCTTCGAGAGCTCGGCCGCCAACGCCTGCACGAAGGCAAACGCCTCCGGGTCGCCGACGGTCTGATTGTTTTCTGCAGCTGAGCTCGTCATCGCTTCACCCTCATCCTGCGGTATCGGCCCATCCTGCCCAAAATTGAGACCTGGGTCGTCAGATTGGTTCACGGATCGGAGTCGGCGAGGCTTTTGGACTCGCGGGTGATGTCCAGAGAGTCCGCGAGCGACCGGATCCTGTCGGCGACGCTTTCCAGGGGCATGATGTGCTCGGCGGCCCCCAGCGTGACCGCCTCGCCAGGCATACCCCAGACGACGCTGGTCGCCTCGTCCTGGGCGATCGTCCGGCTGCCGCTGTCCAGCATCTCCTTCAGACCGCGCGCCCCATCCTTGCCCATCCCGGTGAGCAGCACGCCGATGGCGTTGCGGCCGGCGTACTGCGCCACGGAGCGGAACAACACATCGACTGACGGCTTGTGCCGATTGACCGGAACGCCGTCATCGAGTCGGCAAACATACCGGGCACCATCGCGGACCACCATGAGGTGACGGTCGCCGGGCGCGATGTAGGCGTGGCCCGCCAGCACGTGCTGTCCGTCCTGCGCCTCGCAGACCGACATCGGGCAGCAATCATTCATACGGCGCGCGAACGGCGTGCTGAATGCCTTGGGGATGTGCTGCGCGATGACCACGCCCGGGCAGTCGGGCGGCAGACGCATGAGCACGTCTTTGATCGCCTCGGTGCCGCCCGTGGAGGCTCCGATCGCGATGATACGGTCGGTCGTGCGCAGCGGCCGGCCGGCATGGGCGGACTTGGGCAGCACGGCATCGGCGCTGTGAGCCGGCCCGGGCACATCATGCGGCCGGGACTGCCGCGGGTCGAGCGCGCGCACACTGGCGCGAGCGGCGATGCGGATCTTCTCGATGAGCTCGTCGGCATAGTCTTTCAGCGTCGCCGCGAGATCGATCCTGGGCTTGGAGAGGTAGTCGACTGCGCCGAGCGCGAGCGCATCGAGTGTGACATCCGCGCCGCGCTCGGTCAGCGAGGACACCATCACCACCGGCATCGGCCGCAGCCGCATCAGGTTGCGTAAGAATGTGATGCCGTCCATCTTCGGCATCTCGACATCCAGAGTGAGCACGTCCGGGTTCAACTGTTTGATCTTCTCGCGTGCGACATGCGCGTCGGCGGCGACTCCGACGACCTCGATGCCGGGGGCGGCCTTGAGGATGTCGCTGAGGAGACTGCGCACCAGCGCCGAGTCGTCCACGATGAGAACGCGGATCGGCCGCTTCGCGGCGGAGGCGGTCTTGGAGTGCGCGCTGGCATTCATGCTCGTGTCCCTCATTCGAACAGCTCGACGTCGCCGCCGGCGGCCTGCTTGCCGAGGCTGGCCAGATAGAGCTGCTCGTGATGGCTGATGATCCGGTTCTCCACGGGACGGAGCTTGCGCAACCGCGCGCGGCCGCTCGCCGGGAAATAGACGACCTTGCGCGGCTGAGTGCCGCCGAGGTCCTCGGCCGCGACCGGATAGCCTTCCAGATTCATGTAATCGCGGATGAAGCGGATGTTGCGGCCGCCGACATCGGTCATGGCGGCGAGGATCCGCCCGCCGCCGAAGAGCTTGATCTCGAGGCGCTCGCGCGCCGCGCCGAGCTTGAGGAGGTCGTTGATCAGACTTTCCATCGCGTAGGAGCCATAGCGTGTGGCGAGGCCCACCGCCGGATCGAGCCAGTCGTTCGGGCCCACCGTGGCGTCTTCCGGCAACATGAAATGATTCATGCCGCCGAGGCCGCGTGTCGGATCGCGCACGCAGGCCGATACGCAGGAGCCCAGAACGGTCGAGATCGCCTCGTCGCTGCGGCTCACGTAGTACTCGCCGGGGAGGATCTTCACCATCCAGCAGGCGTTCTCGCGGTCCCAGAAGCGCTGGAAGTGCTCGAAGCCTGGCAGCAGCGGCGGCGGGCTGCGCGTACCTTCGGCAGCGGACGCTCCCGCGCCGGAGGTCGGCCCGCCGTCAGACCCGCCTGTGAATGGTCTTGCCGATGAGGGCATAGCTGTCGCAGACCTTGAAGAGGCTCTCGGAATGGCCGAGGAAGAGCAGATCCCCGGAGCGTTGCAGCCGGGCGATACGCGCGAAGAGCTCGCGCTGAGTCTCCTTGTCGAAGTAGATCACCACGTTGCGGCAGAAGATCGCATCCAGGGGGCCTCTCATCGGCAGCTCGTGGATGAGATTGAGCTGCTTGAATGTGACGAGCGCGGCGACGTGGGGCGCAATCTGCCGGCAAAGGCCGCCTGCCTCCTGACGCTCGGTGAAGAATCGCGTCAGGCGCTCCGGCGAGACGTTCGCGGTCCGCTCGGCCGGATAGACTCCGCGTCGCGCACGATCGAGGACCTCGGAGTCGAGATCCGTCGCGAGGATCTTCACGTCCCACCGCTCGGGATCCGGCAGGGCCTCGAGCACCGCCATGGCGATGGAGTAGGGCTCCTCGCCCGTCGAGCATCCCGCGGACCAGATGCGAAGCCGGCGCCCCCGCCCCGGATCGGCCGCGAGAGGCGCGAGCACATGGTCGCGCAGGTACTGAAAGTGATGCGGCTCGCGGAAGAAGGATGTCAGGTTGGTCGTGATCGCGTTGCAGAGCTCGGCGACCTCCCGCTCATCGCGCGTCAGGCGTTCCCTGTATTCCGCGAAGCTGCGCAGCTGCAGCGCACGCAGGCGGCGCGCCAACCGCCCGTAAACGAGCTCCCGCTTCTGCTGCGAAAGATGGATGCCGGTGAGCGATTTGACCAGCACACGCAGCGCCTGGAAGTCCTCGTCACCGAAGACGAACTCCCGCAGGCGCATAGTGGTATTGGCCTCGCGCGCGGACGCGGTTTGAACGGGCGTGATCAGAAGAGCTCCACGCTGCCTTCGCTGGCATGGAGGGAAGGGGCGTGACTCAAGCCCTCCGAATCCGGCATCAGCAGGTTGAAGAGGATGCGGTGCGATTCGGAGGTGAAGCGCGCCCGCAGGTTCTCCATCAGCACCGGCCAGCTCTGCCGGCCGCCGGGCGCCGTGGCTTCCGACCCGATGGCGGCCACCGCGGCCAGCAGGTCGCGCACCTGGGAGAGCTGCTGCAGCATCCGGTCATGAAACTGCAGGCATTCGACGCATATTTCCAGATCGTGCGGTGACGCCGGAGCGCCGCCGGCCGCCGCCGCGCTGACGCGCGAGAGCGCCTCGCCGAGCTCCGTCACCGGGCGCTGCGACTCGCTGAGCGCGAGCTCGATCAGCGCCGCGGCGGTGGCCGCCGCGCACGCGAGATCGGCGGAATTGACGAGGCTCGCCGAGCGCGAGCCCCGTGCCGGCAGCGACACTTGCGCCTCAGCCGTGCTTCGACTTGAAGGTGCGCACCTGGTCGTTGAACTCGGCGGCAACGTGCGTCAGCTGATCGACCGCCGCGTTGTGCAGCGTCGTCTGGTCGCCGGGGCTCAACTGATTCTGACGCGCCTCGAAGTCGAGGCACTTGAGATAGGTCTGCACGTCGCTGTTGTACTGCTTGATGGTCTCCATGGCCGTGACCATTTCCTGCTGTGTGGCCGTGCTGCCGTCAGGAATCTTGCTCGGCGCCGGGGGCAGCCTGCACTGGTCTGCGTGAGCCTGGAGGCTCACGGCGCAGGCTGCCGACAGAGCGGCCAGGGCAAGAATTCGCTTCGGGGAGTTCATGGGTGTGTTCCTCATTGTCGACATAAGAATCCGAAAGATCAGCCGAGCACCTTGGCGATCGTCGCGAGCAGCCGCTCGGGATTGAAGGGCTTGACCAGCCAGCCGGTCGCGCCGGCGGCCTTGCCCTGCTGCTTGCGCTCGAGCGTAGCCTCGGTGGTGAGCACGAGCAGCGGGACGTAGCGGTAGGTCGCGCGGCTGCGCAACTCACGCACCAGCGTGATGCCGTCCATCTTCGGCATGTTGACGTCGGTGATGACGAGATCGAACTTCTGCCGCTCCGCGATCTGCAGCGCCTCCGCGCCGTCGGAGGCCTGCTGCACGTCATGGCCCGCGCCCGTCAGCGTGATGCCGACCATCTGCCGCATCGCCGCCGAATCATCTACTGCAAGTATCCGGGCCATTACGGCGCTCCGCTCGTTGGTTTGACTATTGTTGACATGACTATCAGAACTCCTGCCATTCGGAGTCGCCGGCGTCGCTGGTGCCGAGCGTGCCGTTGCCGCGGGAAGCGGCCCGCGCGGAGGCGGCGGCGCTCGCGCTCTCCACGCCCGCCTTCTGGGGTTTGGCCTGCGGGATCGCGGGCTTGCTCTTCGCGCGCGCGGCCCACGGCCTGTTGGCTCCGCGGCGCTCGGCGCGCGCCGCGGCGCCCGCCGGCGTCCTCGCCGCGCTGGCGGGCTGCGCGTATGTCGGGGCAGCGATGTCCGCGACGCCGACCTGGAAGCGGGCCAGCATCTCGTTGAGGCCCCGCACCTGCTCGGCCATCGCCTGGCTGGCGGCGGTGGCTTCCTCCACCAGCGCGGCGTTCTGCTGCGTGAGCTCGTCCATCTGCATCACGGCGCGGTTGACCTGCTCGATGCCGGAGGACTGCTCGCGGGAGGCGGCTGCGATCTCGGCGACGATGTCGGAGACCTTCTTCACCGAGGCCACGATCTTCTCCAGGGTCTGGCCGGACTGGGTGACGAGCACCGAGCCGTCCTCGACCTTGCGCACCGAGTCCTGGATCAGCTCCTTGATCTCCTTGGCGGCCGTGGCGGAGCGGCCCGCGAGGCTGCGCACCTCGCTCGCCACCACCGCGAAGCCGCGGCCCTGCTCGCCGGCACGGGCAGCCTCGACCGCCGCGTTCAGCGCGAGCAGGTTGGTCTGGAAGGCGATGTCGTCGATGACACCGATGATGTCGGCGATCTTCTTCGAGGACTCGTTGATGTCGGACATTGCGGCGACCGCGTGGCTGACCACCGTCCCGCCCTTCTCGGCCTGGTCGCGCGCCGCCAGCGCCAGTTGATTGGCCTGGGCGGCGTTGTCGGCGTTCTGCTTGACGGTGGTGGTCATCTCCTCCATGGAGGACGCGGTCTCCTCCAGAGAGGAGGACTGCTCCTCGGTGCGCTGTGACAGGTTGGCATTGCCGGCGGAGATCTCGTCGGCGCCGCGATGGACATCGGCGGCGACACGCTTCACCCTCGAGACCACCTCGGCCATGTTGTCGGCGAGCTGGTTGACGCCCCGGCTCATGCCCTCGAAGAAGCCCGTCTTGCCGGCCAGATCGATGCGGCTGGCGAGGTCGCCCGCGACCACCGCCGAGAGCATGCCCTGCATCTCCTTCTCGACCGCGACCTCCTGGGTGCGATCGGTCCATTCCATCACGGTGCCGAGCCGCGCGCCGCCCTCGTCGACCACCGGGCTGGTGACCGTGCGGAATATGCAGGCACCGAGCTGTCGCTCGGCGGCGCGCGAGGAGGCGAGGGCATCGAGCTCGCGCCGCTCGCCGGACGGGTCGGCCGCGAGAGCCTCGAGACTCGTGCCGCGCAGCTTCTGCGCCTCGAACCCGGGCAGGCTGACGCGGATCTGGTGCTCATTGCGCCCGAAGGTGGCGCTTGCCGTGTCGTTGAGATAGATGATCCGGTGTTGCGCGTCGGCGAGCACCACCGAAGTCGATACCTTGTCGAGCGCCTGGCGTACGCGGGCATTCTCCGCGGCCATCAGCCGCTCGTTCTCGATCTGAGTACGGAGCTTGCCTTGCATGTCGTCCAGGGCGCGCAGCACCAGTCCCGCCTCGTCCGACCCGGTTAGATCGATCGTGCTGTCATACTTGCCGGCGGCGATGCCGCCGAACACCTCTATCGCCTGCGCGAGCGGCGTGGCGAGCGAACGCGTGATGAGCCAGGAGAGCGCGAGCGCCACGCCGAGGGCGATGATCGTGATGCCGGCGGTGAGGTTGCGCCAGGTCGTCACCTGAGACAGGCGCTGCTGCACCGCGACGTTCATCGCGGAATAGCCGAGGTCCGACAGGCTCTGCAGGCTCGAGCTGATCGCGCGCGAGTCGGCGAAGAGCTCCGCGGTCGTGATGGTCATCTTCTGCGCGTTGATGATCCGCGACTCGACGACGGCGTAGGAGCTGTCGAATGCGGCGCGCGCGGTCTGCAGGGCCGGCGCGATCTTCGCCCGCGCCTGCGCGGGCGCGCCGTTCAGATCCCGCTCCGAGGCCGCGAAGTCATCGACCACCTCGTCGTGGTAGAGGTGAAGCGCCATCTGGTCATCACCGCCGAGGTAGCCCTTGATGCTGGCGCGCGTCGCATACCACTGCACGTTGCCCGAGGCGATGAGGGCGCCCGGGACGTCGCGGGTGGCGATCTGGATGAGCGAGGCGGTCTGCGGCGAGGGGTCGACGTTGAGTCCCGACCGCTCCTCCACCAGATTGCCGAGCTTGCGGATGCGCGCGATGAGCGCATCGTGCTGCGCGACCGCGTCGTCGGCGGACAGCTTCAGCTCACCCGATTTCAGATGCTGCCAGTCGCCCTTGATCGCCTGCCAGTCGTCCGCAACCCCGAGCTGCGTTCCGGCGGCCGCGTCGTTTTTGTCGATGTCGGCCATCTCCTTGTCGATCGACAGCTCCGACGTGGAGAGCTCGTAACGGCGCACGGTGTCGCCGGTCAGCACCGCAAACAGGATGCTGCGGTGGTTGGAGACATCCGCCAGCACCGCGCCCACCTCGTGCGCGTAGCCCGCGCCCGAGAGCTCGCTGCGCGCCTGCGCGACCTGGCTGTTGGCGGCGCTCAGGTAGAACACGCCGAGCAGCGCCGTCGGCACCGCCATTGCGGCGACGAGGAACGCCAGTTTCTGCCAGAGCTTCAGACGGTTGAGAAGTTGCATGGAATTACCTCTAGACCTCTATCCATTCGCCCCCCGCGCCGGCGGCGCGGCGGGAGTCCGACCGCGGCTTCTGCTGCGCGAACTGGGGGACGGTCCTGACCGTGCTCGCGGTCTGCGCGACCGGGGAAGCGGCGCTCTGCGCTCCGAGGTCGTAGCGGGCCAACATGTCATTGAGCTCCCGCACCTGTCCGGCCATCGACTGCGAGGCTGCCGTGGCCTCCTCGACCAGCGCCGCGTTCTGCTGGGTGAGCTCGTCCATCTGCACGACCGCGCGGTTGACCTGCTCGATTCCGGAGGACTGCTCGCGCGAGGCGGCGGCGATCTCGGCGACGATGTCGGAGACCTTCTTCACGGAGGTGACGATCTCGCCGAGCGTGCGCCCGGACTGGGTCACCAGCCCCGAGCCGTCTTCCACCTTCCTGACACTGTCCTCGATGAGGCTCTTGATCTCTTTCGCGGCGGTCGCGGACCGGCCGGCGAGATTGCGCACTTCGCTCGCCACCACGGCGAAGCCGCGGCCCTGCTCGCCGGCGCGCGCGGCCTCGACCGCGGCGTTGAGCGCCAGCAGGTTGGTCTGGAAGGCGATCTCGTCGATGACGCCGATGATGTCCGCGATCTTCTTGGCCGATTCGTTGATACCCGACATTGCCTCCACGGCCCTGCCGACCACGGCGCCGCCCTGCTCGGCCTGATCGCGCGCGGCAACGGCAAGTTGGTTCGCCTGCGCCGCGTTGTCGGCGTTCTGCTTGACGGTCGTCGTCATCTCCTCCATGGAGGAGGCGGTTTCCTCGAGCGAGGAGGCCTGCTCCTCCGTGCGCAGCGACAGGTTGGAGTTTCCCGCGGTGATCTCCTCGGCACCGAGGGCGATCTCGCGCCCGGCGCTCTTCACCCGCGAGACGATCTCGACCAGGTTCTCGGTGAGACGATTGACGCCGGCGCCCAGGGCCGCGAAGAACCCGGACTTGTACGCGAGATCGATGCGGCGTGTCATATCGCCGCCGTTGACCGCGGTGAGCACGCCTTCGAGCTCCTGCTCCACGCGCACTTCCTGGGTGCGCGGAGTCCATTCCATCACCGTGCCCAGCCGCTCGCCGCGCTCTCCGCTCACACGATTGGTGACGGTGCGGAAGCAAAGGCCGCCGAGGGTACGCTCCTCGACCCGCTCGCCGCTGAGCGCCTCGAGCATGCGCCGTTCCTCGGCCGGATCGGCGGACAGCGCCTCGAGACCGGAGCCACGCAACTGTGTGGGATCGAAGGCCGGCAGCGCGGTGCGGATTTCCGCCGCGTTGCGCTCGAAGGTCGCCTGCGCGGCCTCATTGAGATAAATGATCCGGTGCTGGTCGTCGGCCAGCACCACACACGTGGAAGCCTTGTCGAGCGCGTGCCGAACGCGCGAGTTCTCCGCGGCGACGGCGCGCTCGTTCTCGATCTGCCCGCGCAGTTGCTCTTGCATCGCCGCCAGCGCGCGCAGTACCTGCCCGGCCTCGTCGTGTCGGCGGGTCTGGATCTCGTTGTCGTAACGGCCCTGGGAGATGTGCTCGAAGACCTTGATCGCGCGCGTCAGGGGGCGCGAGAGGGAGACCCGCACGAGCCTGGCCAGCAGCAGCGCGCCGCCCAGCGCCAGCAGGGCGAGCAGGCCGGTCAGATTGCGGTGCGCCGCGACTGCGGCGGCGCGTGCCCCCAACGCGGAGGCGGCGGCCTTCAGGCTGTCGTCGGAAAGCTTCTGCAATGCGTGACTCGCGGGGATTCCGGCGTCGTAGATGACTCCGCCGCTGGTCTTCATGCTGGAGGCATTGACGATCTGGCTGTCGATCACGCCGCCGAACTGCCCGAAGAGCTGCACCACCGAGTCGAAGTCCTTCTGCAGCGGCGCGCGCACTTCCGGCGGCAGCGTCGCGAGCCCGGACGCGATGCGGTCCAGACTGGACTGCACGCGGCTGCGGTAGATGGCGATGCCCATCCGGTCATCGCCGCCCAGATAGCTCTTGGCCGCCGCATCGACCGCGAAGCGGCGCATGGTGTCGGAGCGGGCCAGCGCCGCAGGTGCGTAGTCGGAGCCTATCGCGAGCAGAGTATGGGTCGTCCGGTCGGGATCCGAGGCGGCCCGCGAGCCGGTCGTGACGGCTGCGGAAAGCTGATTCAAGCGCTCGACCAGCGCGGCGTTGGCCGTTGCGATCTGGGAGGCCGACTGTCCGAGAGTCGCGCTAGCCTGCGCGCTCCACTGCGAGCGCAGAGTGGCGAGATCGTCGCTGACTCCGTAAACCTCCCCCAGGCGGCTGCCGACCTCTTCGAGGTGACGCATCGCGGCTTCGACATCCTGCTGCTTGGATACCACGGCGGCACGGCGCGGGGCGTCCCCGCTTGCGAAGACGAACGCACGCGCGCCGTGCGTCAGCAGGTTCGATTCGACCGAGACGATGGCCTGCAGGAAGTGAACGCCTTGTAACTCCCCGCGGGCCTGGCTCAGGTCGCCGGCCATGGCGGTGAAGTAGAAGAATCCGACCAGGACCGTCGGCACGAACATCGCCAGGACCAGAGCTCCCAGCTTCTGCCAGAGATTCAGACGGTTGAGCGCCAATTTATTCATGAGGTGGACTCAGGCGCTGCGCGCCGCGCGCACAGCTCCCATGGGTGTGGCTCTCGCGGGAGGCAGCATGTGAGCGGCTTCCTGCGCGATCCGATAGCTGCCCATGTTCTCGCTCAGGTCCCGGGCCTGGCCGGCCATGTCCTGCGCCGCGGCGGTCGCTTCCTCGACGAGTGCCGCGTTCTGCTGCGTGAGCGCATCCATCTGCATGACGGCGCGGTTGACCTGCTCGATACCGGCCGATTGCTCGCGCGAGGCGGCGGCGATCTCCGCCACGATGTCGGACACCTTCTTCACCGAGGCCACGATTTCCTCGAGAGTGTGGCCGGACTGGGTCACCCGGGCCGAGCCGTCCTCGACTTTGCGCACCGAGTCCTGGATCAGTCCCTTGATTTCCTTGGCGGCCGTCGCGGAGCGGCCGGCGAGGCTGCGGACCTCACTCGCCACCACCGCGAAGCCGCGGCCCTGCTCGCCGGCGCGGGCGGCCTCGACGGCCGCATTCAACGCCAGCAGGTTGGTCTGGAAGGCGATCTCGTCGATCACGCCGATGATGTCCGCGATCTTCTTCGAGGACTGCTTGATATCCGACATGGCCGCCACGGCCTGATTCACCACGACGCCGCCGCGCTCCGCCTGATCGCGGGCCGCGAGGGCGAGCTGACTCGCCTGCGCCGCGTTGTCGGCGTTCTGCTTGACGGTGGTCGTCATCTCTTCCATCGACGAGGCGGTCTCTTCGAGCGACGCGGACTGCTCCTCGGTGCGCCGCGAGAGGTTGGCGTTGCCGGCGGATATCTCGTCCGCCGAGCGATTCACGTCGGCGGCGGTCGATTTGATGCCGCGGACGATGCCCGCCATGCTTTCGAGCAGGGTGTTGATCCCCTCGGCCATGGTGCGCAGCTCGGGGCTGTCCATGCGGGTATCGAGCCGGCGCGTGAGGTCGCCCTGCGATGCCGCGCTGATGACCTCGCGGGTTTCCTCGATGATGTTTCTCGTGACGCTCATTGGTATTCCGTCTCCCATCAGGCGGCGCTGGCGGCCAGCGCTTCTTCGCCGTCGACGCCGGCGGAAAGGGCGAGATCCCTGCCGATGAGGCGGTCGATGTCGAGCAGTACCACCATGCGCTCGGCTACCGACACCAGGCCGCGGATGTAGTCCGTGGCGGAGCGCGATCCGAGCTCCGGCGCCGGCTTCACTTCGGCGGAGTTGACGTCGACCACATCCGAGACGCCATCGACGACGACCCCGAAATCACGCCGGCCGGCGGGTGTGTTGACCGACATCACGATGATCACCGTCACGGCCGTGTACTCGGCGCGCTCGAGAGCGAAGCGCATCCGCAGATCGACGATCGGAACGATGGAGCCGCGCAGGTTCAGCACGCCCAGCACATGAGCGGGAGCGTGGGGGATCTTGGTCACCGCGGACCAGCCGCGGATCTCCTGGACGCGCAGGATGTCGACCCCGTAGGTCTCATTGCCGAGCACGAAGGTCAGGACTTGGTGGGATCCGTTAGTGGTCATAGGTGTGCTGCCTCGTCTTCACCGCCGTGAGCCTCACGCCGCCGCCCGCATGGACGCGGCGCGGATGAGCCCCGGCACATCGAGAATGAGTGCCACCGAGCCGTCGCCGAGGATCGTCGCGCCAGAGACGCCCTCGATATGCCCGTAGTTGGCTTCCAGAGACTTGATGACCACCTGCTGCTGCCCGAGCAGATCGTCTACGAAGAGGCCCACTCGCCGTCCGTCGCCTTCGGCGACCACCACCAGTCCCTCGTGCAGCGCGCGCGAGCGCGGCTCGACACCGAAGAGCTCGTGCAGCCGGATGATCGGCAGGTAATCGCCGCGGAAGGAGAGCACCTCGCTTTGACCGGAGAGACGCGTGACGCCGGTCGCCTTGAGCTGCATCGATTCCACGATGGAGATGAGCGGCACGATGTAAGTTTCCGTGCCGACCGCGACGGACTGGCCGTCGACGATGGCGAGCGTCAGCGGCAGGGTGATGGTGAAGCGCGAGCCGCGCCCGGGCTCGCTCGAGAGGTCGATCTTGCCGCCGAGCTCCTTGACGTTGCGGCGCACGACATCCATGCCCACGCCGCGGCCCGACACATCCGTGGTCTTCTCCGCGGTGGAGAATCCCGGGAGGAAGATCAGCTCGTGGATTTCGGCGTCCGTCAGAGAATCGCCGGCGCCGACCAGACCGCGCGCACGGGCCTTGGCCAGGATGCGCTCCTTGTCGAGACCGCCACCGTCGTCGGTCACCTCCACCGCGATGTTGCCGCCCCGGTGACAGGCGTCGAGATGCACGGTGCCCTCGGCTGGCTTGCCGGCGGCGACCCGCGCGTCCGGCGACTCGATGCCATGGTCGATGCAGTTGCGCACGAGGTGCACCAGCGGATCGCCGATCTTCTCGAGCACTGTCTTGTCGAGCTCCGTCTGCTCGCCGGTGAGCTTGAGCTCGATCTGCTTGCCCAGGCGCTGCGCCAGGTCGCGCACCATGCGCGGGAAGCGGCTGAAGACGAAGCTGATCGGCAGCATGCGTACCCGCATGACGCTTTCCTGCAGCTCGCGCATGTAGCGCTCGAGCTGTGCGAGGCCGCCACGCAGTTTTTCCGCGTCCGGCCCGTCGAAGTGCGAGCCGAGCTGGCTCAGCATCGCCTGGGTGATGACGAGCTCCCCGACGGTATTCATGAGCTCGTCGATCTTCTCGACGCTCACGCGGATCGAGCCCGAATCACCGAAACCGCTGAGCGATGCCTCGGCCTTCGCCGGCGATTCCGCGCGGGGCGGCTGTGCCGCGGTGGCACCGGTCGGCGCTGTGGCGCTTGCTCGCGCCGTGGATGACGTCCGGGGCGCGGCGAGCTGCGTCGGCGTGGTTGTCGCAGGTGCCGGTGCGGGCACCGGCATTGCGGCCGCGGGTTGCGGGCTCGCGGGGAGTTTGCCCGCCTCGCCGGACAGCCGCTCGATCGTCAGGTCGCAGTCACCCTCGGCCCACTCGAACACCTGCTTGATGGCTTCCTCGCTGACCTCGCCCGGAAGCTCGAGTGACCACGCGAGATAACAGTCCTGCGGGTTGATCTCGGCGAGCGGCGGCAGCATCTGCGCGTCGACCCGCACCGCGAGCTCACCGAGCGCGGCGAGCTCGCGCAGCATACGCAGCGGGTCATTGCCGCGCGCCAGCAACTCACGGTAGGGATGGAAACGGATTCGCCAGCCAGGTGATCTCGCGGCGGGCACATCGGGAGCTGCGGCGGGGAGGGTGGCACCGCCCGCCGCGGGGGCCGGGACGGGCGCAGCCGCGGTCGGCGCACCCTTGCCCGCGATCGCGACTTCCAGATCGAACTGCAGGTCGGAAACTCGTTGCGTGTCGATCGGCTGCTTCGCCTGCACCGCGCGCAACATCGCGCGCAGGACGTCCACCGATTTCAGCAGCAGGTCCGACAAGGCCACCGTCACGGGCATCGTCCCGCTACGCAGCTCATCGAGCAGAGTCTCGAGGCTGTGGGTGAACGAGGCGATTTCCGTGAAGCCGAAAGTCGCGCTGCCGCCTTTGATCGAGTGCGCCACGCGGAAGATGGTGTTGATCAGCTCCGGCTCGGGCGAGCCGACATCGAGCTTCAGGAGCGCCGCCTCCATGGCGTCGAGCGCCTCGAAGCTTTCCTCAAAAAATGCGTCGTGAAACTGTGTCAGGTCGACTGTCATCGGCCACCCTCTGCGGGAAGCTCGAGCATTTGATGAAGGCCGAGGAGCTGGGCCGCCGTTTCGAGGGTGGATGCCCGGCCGTACCATGCGACCGTGCGGCCCGCCGCGCGGCGGTCGCGCACGAAGGCGGCAAGGAGCTGCAGTCCCGCGGCGTCGATGCGCTGCAGAGCGCTCACATCGAGTGTGACCGGCCCCGACTCAGCCACCCGGCTTGCGAGCGTCGATTTCAGCTCGTCGGCCTCGGCGACGGTGCAATCCGCTCCCAGTGTCAGCGTTCCGTCGTCGCGCGGGCGACTCCCCGCCCGACGCATGGAGGATGCGGCCTTGCCGCGGCTGCGCGCCGGGCCGCGCTTCGTCGTCTGGTGACGCGCGCGCTGGCTCACCGGACCCTTCTGCTTGCGAGTTTTCATAATCTGGTTGGCGCGCGGATTCGGGGCATGACTGCCGGTACAGCGCCGGTATCGGCCCGTGTGACGCGGCTCTTGAATGAAGCGCTATGAAACTTGACGCAGTTCCGCAGCGTGCGGTCCGTGCAGCCGCCTGACGAGCTCCGCCTCGGCGAGCGTCAGTCCGCAGCCCGTCATCAGCTCCTCGCGGCTCGCGCCGCCGCGCGCCAGGCGGATCGCGATCTGATAACCGGGCGGGGGCGCCCGCGAGGCATCGGGAGCGACGGGGCGGTCCAGGCGCTCGCCAAGCCGGGCGACCGCGGAACGTGTCGCGTCCACGCGCGCCTCGAGCTCCGCCAGCCGCTGCAACACGAGCTGCGTCTGCGCGAGCACCTCGGCGGTCTGCCGGCGCGTCGCACGCCGCCAGCCGGTGAAGCTGATCGCGGCGATCACGAACGAGAAGACGAGGAACACCGCGCGTCCCGCGATGAGCAGGAATTCGGCGGAAGGGAGGGTCATGCGCGAGAGCTCCTGTGATGCAAGTCACATGACGCGCCGACCGTGTCGGAAAACCGGCGCGAAGCGCCGGGCGTCAGGAGTTATCGTGCAGGAACCGTGCCACTAGATGCGACCGACTCCCTGTTGGGCATCGCGGCCGGATCTCCCGGCGCACCGGGCTCGGAGGAGAGAATGACGACCGTCACGCGGCGGTTGGCGTTTCGCCCCGCGGCGGTGCTGTTGCTCGCGACCGGATGTTGGTCGGCGAAACCGACGACCGCAAGCCGGTCGCGCGCCACTCCGCGATCGGAAAGCACGTGCACGACGCTGCCGGCGCGCGCGGCGGAGAGCTCCCAGTTGGAATAGAACTGCACGGTCCGGATCGGCACGTCGTCGGTGAACCCCTCGACACGGACCGGGTTGGGGAAGCGCGCGAGCACATCGGCGAGACGGCGGATGATGCCCACGGCCGACGGGGAGAGTTGCGCGCTGCCGCTCGGGTAGAGGATGTCGGTGCGAATCTCGACCTCGATCCAGGACTGCTTGCGCCTGACGACCACGAGATTCTTCTTCACCAGCGGCGCCATCGCCTTGGCGACATCGTCGGCCACGCGCGTCAGCATGATTGCGGCCGCCTGGGCCTGCGCGTCTTCGGCGGGGCCCGTCGCGGCCTTGACACCATTGGTGTTGCCTGGCGGCGGCAGGCTGTCGTGATAGGACGAAAGCGGGCTCGGAGTCGCGATGGCGAGCGGGACCGGGGCGAGGAGCGACCGGGGCTGGCCCTTGAGCATCGCCTGCTGCACGATGCTGACGCGGATGTCGGCGCCGGAGCCGGCGCGCTTGTGGCCGACCTGGATCGGCTCCAGGGTGCGCGGCTCGCCGCGGAACGCGGCGTAGAGGGAGTCGGAAAGAACCCGGTACTTGCCGGCGTTCACGGAAGAGATGGAGTACATGACGACGAAAAAGGCGAGCAGCAGCGTCAGCAGGTCGCCGTATGGAATCGCCCAGCGCTCGTGATTCTCGTGCTCCTCCTGGTGCTTTCTGCGTCTGCGGGACATGTGGAGCTCCTAGTGGAGATATCCTTGCAGTTTCGCCTCGATCGCCCGCGGATTCTCGCCCTGCGCGATGCTCATCATGCCGTCGATGATCATCTCGCGGATCTGCGTCTGGCGCTGGATGATGCCTTTGAGCTTCGCGGCGACAGGGAGGAAGAAGAGGTTGGCGAGGCTGATGCCGTAGATCGTGGCGACGAACGCCGAGGCGATGCCGGCGCCGAGCTTGGCCGGGTCGGTGAGATTCTGCAGCACGGCCATCAGGCCGAGCACCGCGCCGATGATGCCGAGAGTCGGCGAGTAGATGCCCGCGCCCTCGAACATCTTCGCGGCGGCGATGTCCGCATGCTCGCGCATGCTGAGCTCCACGAACATTGCATTGCTGATGGCCTCGGGCTCGCTGCCGTCGACCACGAGCTGCAGTGCCTTCTGTACGAACTGGTCGCTCTCGCGCGCGATCAGGGGCTCGAGGCCGAGCAAGCCCTGCTTGCGCGCGGTGTTGCTCCACTCGACGATTTTCGTGATGTGCTGACTTCCGTCGCGCGACGGCGGGCGCACGATCCAGGGGAAGATCTTGAGGGCATGCTTCATCACCGGCAGCGGCGTCTGGATGCACGTCGCGGCGATGGTGCCGACACCCACCACCATGAACGCCTCGGTGGAGACGAGCGCCATGATACCGGCGCCGCGCAGCACGGCGCCGAGCAGGACGGCGTTGGCGGCGAGCACCAGTCCGACGATGCTCAGGATATCCATCGCCGCCCCTTACATGCCGAGGCCCGAGAGCAGCTCATCGACATCTGTCTGGCCTGAGGCGACATCGCCCCGCGTGACTCCGGGCACCACCGGTCCGTGACCCTTGTCCGGGTTCTCGCCCAGTGTGGCATGCTCGACTACATCTCCAGAGAGTTTGGTGAGGCTGGCCAGTGTTTCCTCCAGCTCCCCGACGAGCTTGATGACGCTGCGGATGATCTGGCCCGTGAGGTCCTGATAACCCTGCGCGAGCAGCACGTCGGCAAGGTTCTTGCGGATCTGGTCCGAATCGGTGCGCACGTGGGGCAGGAATGCCTCGACCGCCCGAACCACCGGAAGGAACGCATCGATGGCGCGTACGGCGCTCTCGAAGCCACTGCCGCCCGACGGACGCTCCCGGTAGGTCTTCAGGGAGTCGATGAGCGCCCCCGCCTCGCGCGAAGTGCGCTCGGCGAGCGGTCCCGACTTCTCGACGAGATCGAGGGTGCGGTGCGCGGCGTCGTCGGTCATCTTGATGACGTGCGTGAGCCTCGTCCGTGCGTCCGGAATCTCATTCTCCGCGATGTCAGCGAGGCGCGACTCGATGCTGAAGCGCTCGAGCGCCTTCTGCAGGTCGCCAGTGAGCTTGCGGATCTCGGTGATCGTCTGCGGCTCGCGCATGCGCACGATGTGGTCGACGGCAGTGAAGAACGCCGCCTCGTCACTGCCGCGGAGCGCCTCCGAGAGAGCCTCGACGCAGGCACCGTATTCCAACTTCATGATCTGGAAGTTCGACATGATCTATCTCACTTTCCCCCGCCGAGGATCTTGTCGAGCTTCTCTTTCAGTGTCTCGGCGGTGAAGGGCTTGATGACATAACCGTTCACGCCCGCCTGCGCCGCCTCGATGATCTGCTCGCGCTTGGCTTCCGCGGTCAGCATGAGGACCGGCATCTTGGCGAGCTTCGTGTCCGCGCGCACGGCCTTGATGAGCTCCAGCCCGGGCATCCCGGGCATGTTCCAGTCGGTGATGAGGAAATCGAAGCCGCCCGCCTGCAGCATGGGCAAGGCGGTCTTGCCGTCGTCCGCTTCGGCGACGTTGGGGTAGCCGAGGTCGTGCAGCAGGTTCTTGATGATGCGCCGCATGGTCGAGAAGTCGTCGACCACCAGGAATTTCAGATCTTTGCTCACTGCCTGCCTCGTCTCGTTGCACTCGCGCCGGCCGTACCGTCACGCCAATCCGCCAGCCGCGCCTTGAGCCGCACGAGCGCCTGCCCGTGGAGCTGACAGGCGCGCGATTCGGTCACCTTCAGCACCGCGCCGATCTCCTTGAGGTTCAGTCCTTCGCTGTAGTAGAGCGACATCACCAGTTTCTCCCGCTCCGGCAGTCCGTCGATCGACTGCGCCAGCGCCTCGCGGAATCCGTCCTCGGCGGTCTCCCGGAACGGATCGGCCGCACCCTCGGCCGCCGCCGCCGTCGTGTCGTCGAGTGTCGCCAGGCGACAGCTCGCCGCGTCCTGCACGATGGAGTGGTACTCCTCGAGCGGCACTCCCAGCCGTTCCGCGATCTCCGTGTCGCGTGCGTCACGTCCCGTGCGCCGCTCGATTTCCTGCACCACGGCCGCCACGGCGCGCGCCTTGCGATGCACCGAGCGCGGCGCCCAATCGAGCTTGCGCAGGGCGTCGATCATCGCACCGCGGATGCGGATGCCGGCATACGTCTCGAAGCTCGCGCCGCGATTCGGCGCGTAGTTCGAAGCCGCCTCCAGCAGCCCCAACATGCCGGCCTGCATCAGATCGTCGACCTCGACGGAGGGCGGCAACCGGCCGACCAGGTGGTAAGCGATCCGCTTCACCAGCTCTGCATGGCGAGTCACCAGCTCACTCGCTTCGTCCGCGCGGCGTGCGCCGTATGCGCTCGCCGCGTTCATGGCACTACTTCCAGCCGCACCGGGCTCCGTCTCACCAGCCGCTCCACGAAGAATTCGATGTTCCCGCGGGGGCCGGGCGGCACTGGCCATGTATCGGCCGCGGTCGCCAGTTTCTTGAACGCCCGGGCCGCGGGGCTCGCCGGATAGGCCTCGAGCACCGGACGCTGCTCGCGTACCGAGCGGCGCAGGTACTCGTCCTCGGGGATCTCGCCTGCGAATTCCAGCACGACATCGAGGAAGCGCGCCGTGACGCGCTCGAAGCGGCGGAAAAGCTCCGCGCCGGCGCCCGGCGCGCGGATCCGGTTGACGAGCACCCGGAAGCGCCCGACACCGTGATTGCGACTCAGGACCTTGACGAGCGCATAAGCGTCCGTTAACGAGGCCGGCTCGTCACAGATGACGATGACCACGTGTTGGCAGGCCTGGGAGAACTGTAGCACCCCCTGCGCGATTCCCGCCGCCGTGTCCACGATGAGCACGTCCAGGCGCGCCGCGAGCGCGCTGAAGGCGCGTACGAGGCCCAAGTGCTCCGCGGCGCCCATGCTGGCGAGGTCGGCCGCGCCCGATGCCGCCGGCACGACGTGGAAACCCTGCGGCGCCTCGATGATGACCTCGTCCAGGGTCCGCTCCCCGGAGAGCACGTGCGCCAGCGTGTACCGCGGCGAGAGGCCGAGGAAGACATCGGCATTGGCCAGTCCCAGGTCGCCATCGAGCAGCACCACGCGCCGGCCCGCGGCCGCCAGGGCGGTGGCGAGATTGACCGAGACGCTCGTCTTGCCCACGCCGCCCTTGCCGCCGGTGACCGCGATCACCCGCACCGGCTGGCCGAGGGTTTCCAGCTTGGAGTTGTTGATGAGACTGAGCTCAGGTCGTCGCATGTGACAGCCTTCCAAATCGTCGCCGCAGTAGATCTTCGTCGGCGGCCGCGCCGCTCGCCTTGGCGAGCCGTACGGCCTGGGATACGAGCTCCAGCGCCCTGGCGGGCCGCAGGTCCTCGGGTACGCGCTGACCCTCACTCGTGTAGGACAGCGGCAGCCGCGCGCGGATGAGGACCGAGAGGACGCCGCCGAGGCTCGCCGCTTCGTCCAGCTTGGTGAGGAGGCACGAGGCCGGGTTCACGGGCCGGAAGCGCTGCACGGCTTCCTCCAGCGCGCCCGCCTGCGTGCTCGCGGCCAGAACGAGCGCCGTTTCCAGCTTCGAAGCGCAGTTGGAGAGCACTGCCAGACGCGCCGCGTGCTGCGCGTCGCGCAGGCTGGAGCCCGGCGTGTCGATCAGCACCAGACGATGGCGCTCCAGCCGAGTGAGCAGATCCGGCAGGGCTTCGAAGCGCTCCGGCACGTGTACCGGCACGCCGAGGAGCTGCCCCAGGGCCTGCATCTGGTCCTGTGCGCCGATGCGTACGGTGTCGGAAGCCACCAGCGCGAGGTCCTTCGGACCATGTCGCAGGATCCAACGCACGGCCAGTTTTGCGAGCATCGTCGTCTTGCCGACACCCGTAGCGCCCACGAAGGCGACGCGTCCGCCGGCTTCCAGCCAGCGGTCGCCGGTCACCAGCAGGTACTGCGACAGGCCGGCGATGGCGAAGCGGCGGCCCTGGGTGAGGTCGATGCGCTCATCGAGCTGACTGACCAGGTGTTCGGCGAGCTCCTGCGCGATGCCGATCTCGGTCAGCTCGCGCAGGAGCTCGACGTGCACGGGTGCGCGGCGCGCTCGCTCGCTCCAGGCGAGCTGTGCGAGTTGCGTCTCGAGCATGCGCCGCAGCGTCTGCAGCTCCTTGCCCATGGCGTCGGACTGCATTTCCGGCTTCGGATCGAACAAGGGTGGAGGCGCCGGCGCCGCTGAAACCGTCGGTTCCGCACTCGGTGCCATCGATGCTGCGCGAGTGGCAGCGGGAGCCAGTGTCGGAGCCGGAGCGGCCGCGGCAGCCGGAGCGGCCGCGGCGGCCTCCAGGCTGCCGGCGTCGAAGTCCACCGCCGCGGTGACTTCGACTCCCTCGGCCGTGCGGCGTGAGGAGAGGATCACCGCCTCCTCGCCCAACTGCTCGCGGATGGAGCGCAGAGCCTGGCGCATGTCTTGGGCCGTATGTCGTACGATCTTCATGTATTACCTGCCGACCGCGGTGACGACGCGGACCTTGCGGTTGTCGGGAATTTCATTCCAGGCGAGCACGTGGAGATTGGGCAGCGCCGCGCGCAGGAAGCGCGCCATCTGCGCGCGCAGCGGCGGCGGCACGAGGAGCACCGGAGCCTCGCCCGAGGCCTCCTGACGCCGCGAGGCGTCGGCGACGCGCTGTTGCAGCCGCTCCGCCAGTCCGGGCTCGAGGCCCGGGCTCGTGGAGTTGGCCGCGAGAGAGCCGGAGAGCAGCCGCTCGAGCTCCGGCTCGAAAGTGATGACGGGAAGGTCCGCGGCGATGCCCGCGATGTCCTGCACGATCTGGCGGCCGAGGGCGATGCGCACGTTGGACAAGAGCGCCGTCGGATCCTGCGAGCGCGGCGCGTGCTCCGCCAGCGTCTCGATGATGGTGCGGATATTGCGAATGGGGATGCGCTCGGCGAGCAGGCTCTGCAGCACGCGCACCACGGCGGAAAGCGGCAGGACGCGCGGTACCAGATCCTCCACCAGCTTCGGCGCGCTCTTCGCGAGCCCGTTGAGGAGCTGCTGCACCTCTTCGTGTCCGAGGATCTCGTTGGCGTGTGACTGGATGACGAAGGAAAGATGGGTGGCGATGACGGTGCTCGGGTCGACCACGGTGTAGCCCAGCGCCTGCGCATGGTCGCGGCTCGCGGCGTCTATCCATACCGCCTCCATGCCGAAGGCGGGATCGCGGGTGGCGATGCCCTGCAACGGACCGAAGACGCGTCCCGCGTTGATCGCGAGCTCCTTGTCGGGATAGATGACGCTCTCTCCGACCGGCACGCCGCTCAGGTTGATGCGATACACGTTGGGCGCGAGGTCGAGGTTGTCGCGGATGTGCACCGCCGGGATGAGGAAGCCGAGCTCCTGCGAGAGCTTGCGGCGCACGCCGCGCACTCTGCCGAGCAGGTCGCCGCCGTTCTGCCGCTTGTCGACCAGCGAGACGAGGCGGTAGCCGACCTCGAGGCCGACGAGGTCGACCGGACGCACGTCTTCCCACGTGAGCTCGCGCGTCTCGGGCGCCTGCGGCGCAGGCTTCGGGGCGGCGGCGACCGCGGCAGCCGCGGCACGCCTCTTGTTGATGAGGTAGGCCATCGAGCCGCAAAGCGCGGCCATGAGGAGGAAGGGGACGTTCGGCATCCCCGGAATGAGTCCCATCACGCCCAGCAGCCCCCCCGCCACGCCGAGTGCCTTGGGGTTGCCGAAGAGCTGCCGGCGCAGCTCGCCGCCCATGTCCTGCGGCCGCGACATGCGGGTCACGATGAGGGCCACGGCGGTCGAGAGGAGGAGCGCCGGGATCTGCGCCACCAGGCCGTCGCCGATGGTGAGCAGGGTGTAGGTATGGACGGCGTCCGTCACCGCCATCCCGTGCCCGACGGTGCCGATCGCGAGTCCGCCGATGATGTTGATGAGCAGGATCAGAATCCCCGCGATGGCATCTCCGCGGACGAACTTGCTCGAGCCGTCCATCGAGCCGTAGAAATCGGCTTCGGCGCGAACCTCGGCGCGGCGGGTGCGTGCCTCGTCCTGGGTGATGAGGCCCGCGTTGAGATCGGCATCGATCGCCATCTGCTTGCCGGGCATGGCATCCAGGGTGAAGCGCGCGCTGACTTCGGAGATGCGTCCCGAGCCCTTGGTCACCACGACGAAGTTGATGATCGTCAGGATGATGAAGACCACGACGCCGACTGCGAAGTTGCCGCCGACCACGAACTCGCCGAAAGACTGGATGACGTGGCCGGCCGCCTGCGGGCCGCTGTAGCCATGCAGCAGGACGACGCGGGTCGAGGCGACGTTGAGCGCGAGTCGCAGCAACGTCGCCAACAGCAGGACCGTCGGAAAGACGCCGAACTCGATCGGGCGCGCGACGTAGAACACCGCCATCACGATGACGATCGAGAGTGCGATGTTGAACGTGAAGAGCACATCGAGTGCCATCGGCGGCAGCGGCAGAATCACCATGGCGAGCACGGCGAGGACGCCCGCGGGCACGCCGATGCCGGTGCGCAGGAGGTCCCGCCAGGTCGGCAGGTGGGGGGCCGATGTCGTGCTGGCTGTGGTCATGGATCAGTGGCGGACGGCATCGATGCCGGGGTCGATCGAGGGAGGCTCCGGCGGCCGCGCCCCTGAAGTGCGCGCCGCTTTGAGCTGATAGATGTAGGTGAGAACCTGCGCGACGGCCACGTACAGCGTCTTCGGTATCTCGCTGCCGATCTCGACATTGTGGTAGAGCGCTCGAGCCAGCGGCGGGGCCTCGAAGACGGGCACCGAATGCTCGGTCGCGATCTCGCGGATGCGCGCGGCGATGAGGTCCGTGCCCTTGGCGACGAGGAGCGGCGCGCGCATGCGACCCTCGTCATAGCGCAGCGCCACGGCGAAGTGCGTCGGGTTGACGACCACGACATCCGCCTTCGGAATCTCCTGCATCATGCGGCGGCGGGCAAATTCCCGCTGAGTGCGCCGAATGCGCATCCTGACCTCGGGCGCGCCCTCACTCTCCTTCAATTCCTGGCGGATCTCGTCGCGGGTCATGTTGAGCTTCTGGGTGTACTGCCAGAGCTGCCAGGGTACGTCGATCGCAGCAATGAGACCGAGTCCGGCCGACACGGCGAGCAAGGCGTCCGAAGCGAGGTTGGCGGCCTGTGCGATTGCCGCGGGAAGCGGCGCGGCGCCGAGCGCGAGAAGGTGCGGCGACTGCTTGCGCAACACCACCATCGCAACGAGGCCGACCACCAGGAATTTGCCGAAGGCCTTGCCGAGCTCGACGGCGCCGCGCGCGGAGAAGAAACGGCCGAAGCCTTCGATCGGATCGAGCCGCGTGAAGTCAGGCGCCAGAGCGCCCAGGCTGAGATTCCAGCCGCCGAGTGCAAGAGGTGCCACGAGCGCCGCGATCAGCGTCAGGCCGAGGAGCGGGGCGCAGGCGATGAGCGCGCGCAGCAGCTCGGAGGACGCGGCAGAAAGCGCGAGACCCGGATCGACCGCCTCGGCGGGACTGACGCTCAGCCCCGATTTCATGATGTCGAAGAGCGAGGCGCCGATGGATCCCCCGAGGAAATGCAGCCCTCCTGCGGTGACGAGCAGCACCGCCGCGGCGCTGAGCTCCAGGGACCGGGGGACCTGACCTTCCTCCCGCGCCTTCTCCAGGCGCCTGGCTGTCGGCCGTTCGGTCCGTTCTTGTTCGTTGTCGTTCTCGGCCACGGTGTCAGGCTCCGCTCAAGCGGCGCAGGAATCCGAGCGCCGCGGCGAGAAGACGGATGAAGCTGGACTCCAGCGCGGGCAGGCCCGCAATCATGGCCAGCAGCCCGAAGACGAGCGAGACTGGCAGTCCCACCGAGAAGATGTTGAGGGTCGGAGCGGCGCGGCTCACGACGCCGAAGGCGAGGTTGGCGATGAGTAGAGCAGTCACGGCGGGCAGCGCCACGATGAGCGCGCCCGAGAAGAGCTCCGAGCCCCAGTTCACCACCGACCAGAGCCCGTTGGAACCGAGCCCGCTGGTGCCGATGGGCAGCGTATGAAACCCGTCGACGAGAGTGCGAATGAGGGCGAGATGCCCGTCCAGCACCAGGAAGATGAGGGTCACGAGCAGCGTATAGAGCTGGCCGACGGTCGGTGTGCTGGCGCCGTTCTGCGGGTCGAGGTTGAAGGCGAGCGAGAGGCCCATGCTGTTGGCCACGAGCTCCCCGCCCAGCGAGACCGCATCGAAGAGAATCTGGAGTGAGAACCCGAGCGCCGCGCCGATGATCACCTGCTGGACGGTAATGAGGACGCCGGCGGCGGAGAACGGAGTCACGTCAGGGATCGTGACGAGGGGCGCCACGAGCAGCGCGACGGCGCCTGCCAGGATGATCCGCACGCGCATGGGCACCGTCACGGCGCCGAACGCCGGGGCAAGCATGAAGCATGAGCCGATGCGCACGAACGGCCAGAAGAGCTCGGCGAGCCAGCCATCCATTTGTTGTGCGGTCACGGTGATCATGGCATCCGGGTGGTGCGATTTCAGTTGATGAGCCCGGGAATGCTCAAGATGAGCTCGCGCGTGTATCCGACCAGCGCTTTCAGCATCCAGGGGCCGGCGAGAGCGAGGGTGAGGGAGATCGCGATCAGCTTCGGGATGAAGGACAGCGTCATCTCGTTGATAGAGGTGGCGGCCTGGAACGCGCCGACCACCACCCCGGTGATGAGCGCGGCCAGCAGGAGCGGCGCGGCCAGGGCAAGCGCCATCTCGAGGGCGCGGCTGCCGATCGTCATGATGGTATCGGGTGTCATCGTGTGGCTCGAATCAGTGATAGAAGCTCTGCGCCAGCGTGCCCATGACGAGTGCCCAGCCGTCGACCAGCACGAAGAGCATCAGCTTGAAGGGCAGGGAGATGAGCACCGGCGAGACCATCATCATGCCCATGGACATGAGCACGCTCGCCACCACGAGGTCGATGATCACGAACGGGATGAAGAGCAGGAAGCCGATGAGGAATGCGGTCTTGAGCTCGCTGGTCACGAACGCGGGGACGAGCACGCTCAGCGGCACGTCGAGCGGCGCGGCATAGCCCTTGCCGCCCGCGATGTGCACGAAGGTGGCGATATCGCTCTCGCGCGTCTGGTGCAGCATGAATTCCTTCACCGGCGCCTCGGCGCGCGTCAGCGCGGTCGGGCCGTCGATGCTGCCGGCGGCATAGGGCTGATAGGCGACCTGGTCGACGCGGTTGATGACCGGCGACATGACGAAAAAGGTCAGGAAAAGCGCGAGTCCGAGCAACACCTGGTTGGGCGGAGTCTGGCCCGCTCCGAGCGCCTGGCGCAGGATCCCGAGAACGATCACGATGCGGGTGAAGGCCGTCATCATGAGGAGAATGGCGGGCAGCAGGGTGAGCGCCGTCATCAGCGCCAACACCTGCAGCGTCAGAGTGTAGGTTTGGCCGCCGCCCGCGGCAGTCTGGACACTGAAAGCGGGAATGCCGGGCGCGGCGAGGCTCACCGTGGGGAGCAGCGTCAGCAGCGCGAACGGCAGAATCCTGCGCGATGCCTTCACTTCCCCAGGCTCCGCTTGAGCAAGGCGCCGAACGAAGTGGCGGTCGGGCTCGTGGCCGTGGAGCCCTTCGCGATTTCCACGGGCTCACGCAGAACATGCAGGGCGCTGACACGGCCCGGGGCGACACCGATCAGGATCTGCTCGGTGCCGACCTTGAGCAGCACCGCGCGCTCCTTGGGGCCGAGGGGCACATCGGCGAGCACGTCGATGGCGTTGCCGACGCGATTGCCGATGCCGCGCACGCGACGCGCCAGCCAGGCCACCGCGAAGATCGCGGCGAGCACGATGAGCAGCGCGAAGGTGACCGAGGCGAGGCCGCCGGCGCCGACAGGCGCTGCGGTGCTTGCAGCGTGCGGAGCGGCGAATAGATGGCTCATCTCAGCTTGCGCAGACGCTCTGCCGGGCTGATGACGTCGGTGAGACGGATGCCGAAGCGATCGTTGACGACTACCACCTCACCGTGGGCGACCAACGTTCCGTTCACGAAGACATCCAACGGCTCTCCGGCAGCGCGCTCGAGCTCGACCACCGAGCCCTGATTGAGCTGCAGGAGGTTGCGGATGGGGATGCGTGTGCGGCCGACCTCCATGGAGAGAGTCACCGGGACATCGAGGATGACCTCGAGGTTGACGTCGCGGCTGGCTCCCGGCCCACCTTCTTCGGTGAGCTCATGGAGCTCGGCGGGGCGTGCCTCGGCAGGATTGGCGGACATGGGGAATGACCTCAATTGCTCTCGTTGCTTGGCTTCATCATTTGACCGCGGCGGCCGGGGATTCGGCGCCGGACTTGGCGCGGCGGATGCGCTCCTGCACTTTCACCGCCTGGCGGCCGCGCGACATGCCGAGGCCGCCGCGAAATACGGGCACGTCCTCGGCAACCAGCGTCACCTTGCCGGTGAAATCGCACGGCAACACGTCGCCGGCTTTCAGATTGAGGAGCTCCGCCAACGTGACCGAGGAGCGTCCGAGAATGGTGGTGAGCTCGATCTCCGCATCCTCCATCTCGTCCCGCAGGCACATCATCCAGCGCTCGTCCTTCTCGACACGGTCGCTCGCGACGCCCGCATCGAGTATCTCGCGCAGCGGCTCGATCATGGCGTAGGGCATGGTCACGTGGAGGTTGCCGCCGGCGCCGTCGAGCTCGATGTGGAAGCTGGTGACGACCACGATCTCCGACGGCGACACGATGTTGGCAAAATGCGGGTTGATCTCCGAGTTCAGGTACTCGAGCTCGATGGGGGCGACGTGCGACCAGGCCTCGCGCAGGTCGGCGAAGACGCTGCGCAGCACGATGTGAATGATCCGCTGCTCGGTGGCCGTGAATTCACGGCCCTCGATCTTGGCGTGGCGGCCGATGCCGCCGAAGTAGTTGTCGACCACGGCGAACACCAGCTTCGGATCGAGCACGACCAGGGCCGTGCCGCGGAAGGGATTGATCTTCACGAGATTGAGACTCGTCGGCACGTGCAGCGTGTGCACATATTCGCTGAACTTCTTGATCTCGACCGCGCCGACCGAGATCTCCGGCGAGCGCCGCAGCAGGTTGTAGAGACTCACGCGGTTGAGACGGGCAAAACGCTCGTTGATCATCTCGAGCGTGGGCATGCGCCCGCGGACGATCCGCACCTGGTTGTTGAAGTCGTACGAGCGGGCCTCACCGGGCGCGGGCGGCGCTTCGGTACTCACCGCGCCCGTATCGACGCCGTGGATCAGTGCGTCGATCTCGGCTTGATCGAGAATCTTTTCCTGGCTCATGTTTGTCTGCGGCGGGCTGCGCTACTGCATCACGAAGCTCGTGAAGTACACGGCCTCGACGAGCTTGGGATCGCCGCCCGCCTGCACGAGATCCTTGCGGATGGCGGTGAGCGCTTGAGCGCGCAGTTGCTCCTTGCCCTCGGGCGTGGACAGCACCGTGTATTTCTGGTTGGCGAAGAGAATCAGCAGGTCGTTGCGCAGCACCGGATCATTGCTCTTCAGCAGATCCAGGGTCTTCTGGTCGCGCGACATCACCTCGACGGACACCTGCAGGAAGCGCACGAGCTGATCGGCCTGGAAGTTGACGACGAACGGCGGATCGAGCGCGAGGTAGAGCGGTGGGCCGGCCGGCGCATGCGCCGCGGGGGCTTTCTTGTGGGCGGCGGTCGAGCCGCCGAAAGCATGAGTGAGCATCAGCGCGGCGCCGATGCCGAGGATGAGCACCGCCGCACCGATGCTGATGACCAGCAACGGAAGGCGGCGCTTGCCGGGTGTGGACGCTGCGGCGCCGGCTGCGGTTTCCTCCTGGGCGAGGGCAGATACATCGGGCATCGCTCTGTCGTCTCCTGCGGTGGCACGGCGCAAATGCGCCTGTTGCTTTGTGGCCTGCAGGTGCAACGGCCATGCCATGGGTGTCAGAACGCGCCTAAGTCACTGATGTGTAAGCGTTTGGGCGCAGTTCAGGAGTGTGAGACGCGTCGCAGTCGGATGAGGCGACGGTTTATTGACAGGGGCTGAGGTACTCAGGCGTAGGTGTCGACGAGACCGAGCCCGCCCGATATCGACGCGCTGCCCGCGGAGCTCTCGAGGTTGACGGCCGAGACGGCGGAAACCGACGATCCTGTCCGCGTGAGCCGCTGTCGATCCTGACCGCGGGGAGATTCCCGCGAGACGCCGGCGTCGGCCAGTGTGAGTCCCTGACTTGCGAAAAGCTGACGGAGCTGCGGCAGCGATTGCTGCAGCGCCGTGCGCGTGTCCGGCTGCGCGGCGCCGAACCAGACGCTCGCCTGGCCGTCGTGCACGGAAATAGTGACTTGCATGGGCCCGAGATGCTCGGGAGAGAGCTGCAGGGAGGCGGACTGGATTCCCTGGTGCGCCAGCCACGTGACTTTGGCCCCGAGCTCGTCCGTCCAGGCGCTGGAGCCGACAGGCGAGCTCACTGTCATCGCAGTGGGAGGCGGCGTGTGCTGCGGTCCGACACCCGACCCTGCGGTCAGTTGGGCAGCCGTGAGGGCCGCAGCGGCCGCGGTCGCCGTCGCCGTGGGGGTCGTGGACGAGCCATGCGCAGGGGCGGGAGCCGAGCCGGCGGCTTGCGCACCGCCGGCGAGGTCCTGGGCGAAAAGGGTGTCGAGCGCCGCGGCCGCATCGTTGCCCGTGGCCGCCGCAGCAGTCTGTGCGGAGACGATCCCGGAGGAAGTTGTCATGGCGTTTGACATAGCGCCTGAGGTGGCGGAGACCGAAGGTGGAACACCGCCTGCCGCACTGCCCATGGCGCCGGCCAGCGCGCCGGCCAGCGCACCGGCCAAGGCATTTTCGAGTAGCGTCATCGCGGCAGATACGGGATCGGCCGCAGAGTGCTTGGTGGCAGACGCACTCAATGGCTCGTCCGTGCTCGCCGTGGTGCTTCCCTTGGAAGCCGCGGTGTTGGCCGGCGTGGCATCCGTGGGGGCTGCTGCAAGCGACTGAGCAAGTGCCGCTGAGAAATCGTCGCCGCTGGTCGCGGACCGTGCCGTCGAATCCGTGGAAGAGTCTTGGGACGTGCTGGAAGTACGAGTCGTGCGACGTCCGGGTCGGGAGCTGCCGGTTTGCGTCCCGGACTTCGCGGACTGCGTCTTGCCGGATGGGCTCGGGCGGCGTGAATCGGAGTGGGCCGCACCGGAGTGGGCCTTGCCGGCGTGGTCTGCGCCGGACTGCGCCGTGCTGGAGTGGCTCGCGGACGAATCGCCGTGCGAGGACTGAGTCGGCTTCGACGTCGAGGAAGCAACTCTCGCGGAGCCGTCACCGCCGGCACCTGAGCGGGTCGCAGGCGAGCTCGCGGCAGTCGCCGCGGCCGAGCCGGCCGGGGCCGGGGGTGCCGAGGCGGCGGACACCGCCGCCGGCATCGTAGACAACGAGAGCAAGGAATCAGCTGCCATGGACGATCGTCCGACGTGACCAGAGTTGTTGCGAGCGCTCGTCACTCTCCTTCTGCTCGATCCGGTCCGCAGCCAGCCGTTCCTCCTCCTGCCAATGCGTGGCGAGGTTGCCGACGGCCGCCGCACGCCGCGCCGCATCGCGCCAGCTCTCGAGCTCCGCGGTGCGCTGCAGGCGCACCTGCGAGAGGGTGTGCGCCTGATGCCGCAGCGCCTCGTCCAGCCGGCTGAGGAAGACCTGATACTCGCGCACGCCCGCGCCGTTCATGCCCGACCCGGCGCGGCGCGTGAAATCCCGCACGTAGGCGGCGCGGTAGGCTTCGAGCTCGTCGAGCTTCGCTTGCGCAGCGAGCACGTTCTTCTCGCATGCCGCGAGCGCCTCTGCCTTGCGCCGCTCGTGTGTCTCGACGACGCGCCGTACCATGCCGATCCGCTCAGTCTTCTTCATTTGGGAGTTGGCTCGGAGAGAGTTTGATCGAGGTCGGCGAGGCTCGCGGCGAGGTCGACCCGCTCGCGCATGTCCTGCTGCAGGAAGCGCTGCATGCGCGGCCATAGCGCAAGCGCCTGATCCACGCGCGGATCGCTGCCGCGCTGGTAGGCTCCGATGGCGATGAGGTCGCGGTGCTGCTGATAGGTCGAGAGCGCCTGGCGGAACTGCCTTGCCGCCGCAAGATGCGAGCCCGAGGTGATCTCGTGCATCGCGCGGCTGATCGAGGCCTCGACGTCGATCGCCGGATAGTGACCGCTCTCGGCAAAGCGGCGCGAGAGAACGATGTGACCATCGAGGATGGCGCGGGCGGAATCTGCGATCGGATCGTTCTGGTCATCGCCCTCGGTGAGGACGGTGTAGAACGCGGTGATGGAGCCGGAGCCTGTCGCGCCGTTGCCCGCGCGCTCGACGAGCTGCGGCAGGCGGGCAAACACCGACGGCGGATAGCCTTTGGTGGCCGGCGCCTCGCCGATGGCGAGCGCGATCTCGCGCTGCGCCTGGGCGAAGCGGGTCAGGGAATCCATCAGCAACAGCACACTCGCGCCGCGGTCGCGAAAATATTCGGCGATTGCCGTTGCGAGCCACGCCCCGTGCAAGCGCATCAGCGGCGGATGATCCGCGGGCGTGGCGACGACCACGGCCCGCGAGCGGTCCTCGGGACCCAGGATGCGCTCGACGAATTCCTTCACTTCGCGGCCGCGCTCGCCGATCAGCCCCACGACGATCACATCCGCGCTGGTGTAGCGGGCCATCATGCCGAGAAGCACGCTCTTGCCGACGCCGCTGCCGGCGAAGAGCCCTACGCGCTGGCCACGACCGATGGTCAGGAGGGAGTTGATAGAGCGGACTCCGACGTCGAGCGGCTCACTGATCGGATGCCGCAACAGCGGGTTGATTGGACGACCCGTCAGGCGTACGGACGCGCTGCAGGAAAGGGGGCCGAGACCATCGAGCGGTTGGGCGCTGCCGTCGACGATGCGTCCAAGGAGCTCGGGGCCCACGCGGACGGTCCCCGCGCGCTGGCGCGGGATGACGCGAGCGTTGGGTCCAAGTCCATGCGCGTCGCCTGACGGCATGAGGTATAGCCGATCTCCGGCAAAGCCGACCACCTCTGTTGCCGTGCGCGAGCCGTCGCCGGCAATGACGTCACAGTAATCACCTACGGACGCCTGGCATCCTGCAGCTTCGAGCGTCAGCCCGACCATGCGGGTGAGCGACCCTTCCACTGCGGGCGGCTCCGTCTCCTGCACCGCACGCAGTCGGCGCTGCAGCCCCTCACGCCACCTTGTGACGTGAGCGAGATCGGGGGACGTAGTGCGAGTCTCCGTCCCCGTCATGTTTCCTCGCGTGTCGCCGCACGATCATCGCCGAGGGCACTGGCGGCCACGGCCGCGATACGCGCTTCGAGTCGGGCATCGATGCGGGAAGACTGGCTGTGAATGACACACCCGCCGCGCGACAGAGTCGGGTCCTCGACGATGGTCCACGCACGCTCCGTGGCGGGAACGGTCAGGTGCTCCCGGACCGTCGCGGCGTCGTCCGGATGCAGGTGGATGCGCACCTCGCGCGCCACCGCCGGAAGCAGCGCCAGCGACTCGCGCAGAATGGCGATCACCTGCGTGGGCTCGATCCGCAGCTCACGCCGCGCGAGCTGCTTGCCTATGCCCAAGGCGAGCTGCGCGAGATCTTCCTCGATCTCGGCGTCGAGCTGCTCCAGCGGCCGGGCAAGGAGGTGCAGGGCGGCGTCGAGACGCTTCACACGCTCCTCGAGCGCCGCGAGTCGCGTACCCGTCTCGGCGCGTGCGCGGGCCATGCCGGCCTCGTAGCCGCGAGTCTCCGCCTCGTTGAGGGCACGCCGCACCGATTCCTCGGCGGCCGCGGCCCGGCGATCCTCGAGCGAGCGTCCGATGATGGGACCTTCGACTTCCGGCAGCCGCCAGCGCTCGACGCTGGCGCCCGCGGCGGTGAGGCTGCGGCGCACCTCAGACATATTCCTCGCCCTTGCCGCCGAGCGCGATGGTGCCGGCTTCGGCGAGCTTGCGGGCGATCTGCAGGATCTCCTTCTGCGCCGCTTCTACCTCGGAGAGGCGGACCGGGCCTTTCGCCTCCAGGTCGTCACGCAGCATCTCGGCGGCGCGTTGCGACATGTTCTTGAAGATCTTGTCCTTGAGTCCGTCGTCCGAGCCCTTCATGGCGAGCAGCAGCTTCTCCGCCGGCACCTGGCGCAGCAGCTCCTGCATGCTGCGGTCATCGAGGTCGATCAGGTTGTCGAAGACGAAGACCAAATCCTGAATGCGTGCGGCGAGCGCCTCGTCGCTCTTCTCGATCTGCTCCATGAGCGCGCTCTCCTGGCTCGGCTCGAGGAAGTTGATGATGTTGGCGGCCGCCTTGGCGCCGCCCAATGACGAGGTCTTGCCGGCGGACTTGCCGGCGAACTGCTTCTCCATGATGTCGTCGAGCTCGGTGAGCGCACTCGGCTGCACGCCGTCGAGCGTGGCGATGCGCGCGACCACGTCCGCGCGAGTGTTCGCGGGCATGTGCGCCAGTATTTCGGCCGACTGATCAGGATCGAGGTATGCGAGCACGATGGCGATGATCTGCGGATGCTCGAGCCGGATGAGCTCGGCCACCTGGCGCGAGTCCATCCACTTCAGCGCCTCCAGGCCCTTGGTCGAGCGGCCGATGTTGATCCTGTCGATGATGCTCGCGGCCTTGTCCTGTCCCAGGGCATCGACCAGTACCTTGCGCAGGAACTCGTCGGCGCCGACGCCCACCGAAGTCTGACTCTCGACCGTTTGCGTGAACTCGGAGACGACCCCGTGCACTTCCTCGCGCGAGACGTTCGCGAGCTTCGCCATCGCGGTGCCGATGCGCTGCACCTCCTTCGCGCCCATGTGCTTGAGCACCTGGGCGGCCTCGTTCTCGCCGAGCGTCAGCAGCAGGATGGCGGCGCGCTCCGTGCCGCTGCGGGCGGCCTCGCGCCGGTCGGCACGCTCACTCATCGCCGCCCACCCAGCCGCGCACGACTTGCGCGACTCGCTTTGGATCCTGGTTCACCAGCGTGCGCGCCTGCGAAAGCTGCTGCTCGTGCGTCACCGCACTCACGGCCGCCTCCTTGTGAGTGGGGGGCAGGGCCGCCGGCCCAGCGCCCGGGGCGCCAGCCTGCAGAGGCTGCGGCCCCGCGGGCGCCAGGCGCATGGGGGTGATCAGAGTGCGCACCAACGGGCGCAGCACGGACAGGACGAGCACCAACACCACGACGAGGCCGGCCACGATCCGGAGCAGGCTCCAGGCGAAGGGTGACTGCCAGAGCGGCGGTGCCTGGAAGGTACCGTCAGGCGCGGGCGCGCTGCCGGTATCGAGTGACTCATTGACGACGCTGACGCTATCGCCCCGGGACGCGTCGAATCCCACAGCGTCCTTGACGAGCTGGGTCACGCGCGCCAGCTCCTGCGCGTCGAGCGCGACGTTCTTCACCTTGCCATCCGGCCCGGTCACGCTGCGATCACCGATCAGTACGGCAACCGTCAAGCGGCGGATGGTTCCCGCCGGCTGTCTGGAATAATTGAGCGTGCGGTCGATCTCGTAATTGCGAGTGATGTCGCGCGAAAGCGCCTTATCGCCCGGTATTGCCGCGACGCTACCGCCGACTGGTTGTGTTGCCGGTTGACCGGGTGTGCCGGCCGCGGCGTTCGTGGCACCGCCGTTCCGGGCCGTGCTCTGCGCTCCTGCGGCCGCGCTCGCCGGGGCGGCTCCGTTCTGAGCGGCGGCGGTCGACTGCGCGGCAGGCGGTGTGAGCACGCCCGGCGCGGGCGGCTCATTGGAGAGGGAGCCCGGCACGCCGCCGGTGCCGGAGCCGCCGGCGCTCTGCTCGGAGAGCTGCTCGCTGCGCACGATCTGGCTGTTGGGTGTGTAGAGCTCCTTGGCCTGCTCGCTGACGCCCATGTTGAGACTGGCGACCACTTGCGCATGGACCAGGCCGGGTCCCACCAGCGGGCTGAGGAGCGCCTCGATGCGCCGCGCGTAGTCGGTCTCCATGCGATGGACCATGTCGTACTGGCGCTCATCCATGGCGTACGCATCGTGGCCGTTGGGGGCGGACAGCAGACGCCCCTGTTGGTCGACGACGGTGACCTGTCCGGGGGAGAGATTCGGGACGCTCGAAGCCACCAGATTGACGATGGCCTGCACCTGCTCGGGCTCGAGCGTCGATGCCGGCTTCAACCGCACGAAGACCGAGGCGCTCGCCGTGCGGTTGTCGCTGACGAACACCGATTGCCGCGGCTGCGCCAGGTTGACCCGCGCGCTCGCGACGGGCTGCAGGCTCGCGATGGTGCGCGCCAGCTCCATCTCCAGCGCGTGCTGGTAGCGCACATCTTCCATGAACTGGCTGACGCCGAAGCCGGAGCTCTTTTCCAGGGCGGCGAAGCTGTCGCTGTCCGTGACGCCCTGTCCGGCGAGCTTCAGGCGCGCCTCGTCCAGGCGCTCGACCGGAACCTCGATGCCGTTCGTGGCCGCCTCGAGCTTGTAGGGAATCTGCGCGGAGTCGAGGGCCTGTGCGACCTGCGCTTCATCCTGTGGCGACAGATTCGCGTAGAGAAGACTGTAGGTCGAACCGCGTGACCAGAGCACGATCCAGACGCCGGCCGCGACTGCGGCGGCGATGCCGATCAACAGCAGCAGCGGCCGCAGGCTCGCGGGCAGGGAGCCGATGTTGGCGGACAAGTTGGCCTGACCGTTGGTCAGGCTGTTGGCCAGGCCATTGGAGACAGTGGCGGAGTCGGCAGCCATGATATGGGGTTACATCCGTCTCGTTACATCTGCATGTTCATGATGTCCTGATAGGCGCTGATGAGGCGGTTGCGCACCTCGGTCAGGGCCCGGAAGGACACGGTGGCCTTCTCCATCTGAACCATTACCTGGGGCAGCTCAACGCCGGGAGTGCCGCGCGAGAAGGCGTCGGCGAGCTGCGTGGCGCTCTGCTGGCTCTGGTTCACCTGATCGATTCCCTGCCGCAGCAGGGTGGCGAAGTCGCTCGGCGCGCTCCCCTGCGTGCCCGCGGGCGGCGAGGCGTTGGGACGCACCTGCGTCGAGAGGGAGCGGATCTGGGCGAGAACGCGGTCGATTTCCATCTGGCTCATGGTGGACCTCCTCAGGCCGCCGGTACTTCGATGCCCGCCTCGCGCAGGCGAGCGAGCTTGTAGCGAAGCGTGTGCGGACTGATGCCGAGGCGCTCGGCCGCCTCGCGCCGGCTGCCCTGATGGGTGCGCAGCGCATCGAGAATCAGATCGCGCTCCGCCTGCACCAGCGAGCCGGCGAGCGAGCGGATCGCTTCCGGCGAGGTGGCGAGGGCCGCGCTGGCGCCCGTGGACGCCTGCGCCGTCTCGTTGGCGAGCTCGAACTGGATGTGCTCGGGCCGGATGACCGGTCCGGCCAGCAGTATGAGCGCGCGCTGCAGGAGGTTGTCGAGCTCGCGCACGTTGCCCGGCCAGGCGTAGGTGAGGAGCAGATGAGCCGCCTCGGCGCCGAGCGCCGGAATCGGCTCACCGGGACGGCAGCGGGCGGTCAGGAGCTGCATCGCGAGCGGCAGGACATCGTCCCGGCGCAGCCGCAGCGGCGCGATGGCGAGCGGGAATACATTGAGGCGATAGTAGAGGTCCTCGCGGAAGCGGCCGGCGGCGACCTCCTCGCGCAGGCGCCGGTTGGTCGTGGCGATGACGCGCACATCGAGGCTGACGGGCGTACGGCCGCCGAGCCTCTCCACTTCGCGCTCCTGCAGGACGCGCAGCAGCTTGGCCTGCAGTCCGAGCGGCATTTCCGTCACCTCATCGAGAAGCAGCGTGCCGCCCTGGGCCTGCTCGAATTTGCCCGCGTGCGCGGCATGCGCGCCGGTGAAGCTGCCGCGCTCGTAGCCGAAGAGCATCGCTTCCAACATGTTCTCGGGAATGGCTGCGCAGTTGACCGCGACGAACGGCCGCGTGGCGCGGGGGGAGCGGCGATGGATGTAGCGCGCCAGGACCTCCTTGCCGGTGCCGGACTCGCCGACCACCAGCACCGTGCAGTCGCTCAACGCGACGCGACGCGCGAGATCGACGAGACGCCGGGAGCTCGGGGCGCATGCCACCGGCTCGGCGCGCCGCGCGCACGGCTCATCGTCGGCGGGCCGCGCCAACGCTGTTTCGTCAGTCTCAGACATCCAACCTCCCACTGCGGGGCCTTCGTCGTGGGGGAAGGTGCAAAAGGCGTGCCGGGCGAAAACCGGCGGGAAAGCGTGAACGGTGTCACGTTGGCGGCAGGAATCTGCCGCCCCGGCGTCAAACTTCCGTCGCGGCCTCGATGCCGAGCTTGCGCAGCTTCTCGACGAGCGTCGTGCGGCGCAGATTGAGGAGGCGCGCGGCGTGCGCAACGGTGCCGTTGGCTCTGTCGAGCGCCTGTTGGACCAGGGCGCGCTCGATCGACAGCAAGTGTGCCCGCAGGTCGATGCCGGCCTCGGGCAGTGTTGTCAGCGCATCGGACTCGGAGCCAGGCGGCGGACTCACCGGCATGCCGATCGCACCGGTCTCGAGCAGACCGAGCGTCTCCTCGTCGTCGAGGACGCGCTCCTCGCCGGCTTCCGCTTCCGGATCCGTGCGCTCCGTCTGCCGCTCCTCCCACACCCAACCCTCGGGCGGGCGATACTTCACAGGCAGATCCTCGATCTGCACGATGCGTCCGCCGGCGATGATGGACAGCCGCTCGATGAGATTGCCCAACTCGCGGACGTTGCCGGTCCACGGGTGCAGCGCCAGGGCGGCCAGGGTGCGCTGTGCGAGCTGCACCTTGCTGCGGCCGCCGGAGACGTTCTGCGCCACCAGCTCGCGCACGAGCAGCGGCAGGTCTTCGACACGCTTGCGCAGCGGCGGCATGTCGATGGGAAAAACATTGAGGCGATGAAAGAGGTCTTCGCGGAAGGCGCCGCGGCCGATGGATTCCTCGAGATTGCGGTGCGTCGCCGCAATGATGCGGACGTTGCATCGAATCGGCACGTGGTTGCCTACACGCTCGAATACACGCTCCTGCAGCACGCGCAACAACTTCACCTGCATCGTGGGGCTCATGTCGCCGATCTCATCGAGAAACAGCGTGCCCCCCTCGGCGATCTCGAAGCGGCCCTTGCGGGCGGCGATGGCGCCGGTGAAGGAGCCCTTCTCGTGGCCGAAGAGCTCGGACTCGAGCAGTTCCGATGGAATGGCGCCGCAATTGACGGCGACGAACGGCCGGTTGCGCCGCGGGCTCAGGTCGTGAATCGCGCGGGCAGCGACTTCCTTGCCGGTACCGGACTCGCCGAGGATGAGCACGGTGGAATCGTGTCCCGCAACCTGGCGGAGCAGGGCGTTGATCTCACGAATCGCCGCCGAGTTGCCGGTCAGAAACCGCGCTGCGGAGGCCGGAAAGCCTGTCAGGTCGGACGGTGCGCTCTCGTCGGTGCCCGGTGCGAAGCCCGGGAAAGATTGCGCTGCCGACATTTAGACTCCCGCGTGACCACTGCGTGCTCTTCTTGATCGTGCATGGTGCGCGGCGGGGGGAGCCGGAGCTGTGATGCGCGTCCGGTTGTGTGCAAGAGCAGACAGCCTCGCTCGAGGTCGCGTGACTGCTGTCACAATCAAGCGGCGGTCATTTCAATGCGCGGACCGTGCGGGTGCCTGCGATCTGGCGACGATGGCGCCGGAATGCCATCTTCTCGATGAGGTCGGCAACCGCTTCGCCGAGGGGGCTGAAGCGTGCCTTGACGTTGCCGTCCGGTGTGACGTTCGTCACGCGGCCGGGAAGGCGCAGCGGCTGCGCGAGGCAGTCGTGCAGATAGACTTCGAGGATGCCCTGCGCGCCGGCTTCCGGCAGAGGCGGCGAGCCGCGCCAGACGGCGCCGAGCGCATTGAATCGCACGTAGCCGGGCTTGGGGCGGGGGCGGTTCGTGGCCAGGATCTGGCCGACGAGATCGAGGAGGAGATTCATCTTGCGCTCGAGGCGCATGAGATCGGCCGCGTAGGGGCTGTTCTCGTCCGGCTTTTCCACCGGTCCATGCTCCTGCATGGCGTCCCAGGCCTGCAGCAACTGCAGGTTGCGCTCTGTGAGGCTGGCGGCGGCATCGGGGTCGGGCGCCGCGGCGGAGGCGAGCCACAGGACGGGGAGCACGTCCTGGAAGGCGAGCTCCTCGTACAGAACGACTGTGTCGGCCCCGTCGAACATGCCCGGGTTATCGGCCACAGAGCCTCACGCTTTAATATTTGGCCCGAAGTCGGCTGCGCCGCCTCGTGCGGCCAGCCCCGTGACATATTCTACCCCTATTTGCTTTCGCACTACCCCGCGTTGCTCAAAGGTGTGATGTTCGTCTGGGTCGTCTCATCGAGGAAGAAGCGGCGCACCAACATGGCCTGCTGGAGCTTGCCCCTGCGGACGTAGGCCTCGTAGAGGAGGTCCTTCATGACCTCGAGCGCGATGCCGGCCTCGTGGCCATCGAGAAGCGGGATGTTGGGGCGAGGGTCGTTCGCGGTGCCGAAGAGTATGCCCTTCAGCTTGGCGAACGTGTCGGCGGAGAGCGCGGCGAGCTCGCGTACCTCGTTGAGCTCATCGAAGAGGCGCAGCTTGCCCGCTTCGCCCAGATCCGCGAACACCGCCTGCGCCGTGCGGCGGCACATCGAGGCGAAGGCGTTGAAGGCGCCGCTCGAGAAGCAGGTCAGGGTCTCCCGGAAGAGGAGCTCCACCTCCTCGGGAAGGTAGGTGAAGGAGAATTTCTCGCGCGCGCGCTCGACTTCGGCGAATTGCGGCGACAGCTCGATCCGGCTCGCCGCGTACATGCGCACGCTGAAGCGCAGGAATATCGGCGCGTGACAGGCATCGCAGCGGTAGACGATGCCGACCTGCGCGGGCCGAACGGTCTGCAGGTCCTCGAAGCGCGGCACGGCGCTCACGGTGACGTGAGCTACGACCTGGCAATGCGGGCACGTCAGCGCCAGGGTCTTCTCCTGGCTGTTGATGAGTCGGCTCGATTGGTCGATATAGATGGGCATGCTGCGCGGACGACGGGGGTTCCTGGGTCTCAGGAGGCCTCTTCTTCTAGCGCACCCGTCACCCTGGATTGTAGCTCATCGGCGACAGCGGATGAGCTTTATCACCTCCGAATCACACGTTATGTCATATCAGCCAGGATCCCGCGCTCAAACTACGCGGCGAAGAGCTCTTTGACGCCGCCGGCGATGAGGATCGAGACGTCCATGAGCACGCGCGGCAAGGCGATGCCGCCGCGGGCGATGAGGTACTTGGGCTCCCAGTGCGGATCGAACTTGGCTTTGTAACGACGAAGCCCCTCGAAGTTATAGAAATGCTCGCCGTGGCGGAATACGAAATTGCCGACGCGGTGCCAGGCGGGCGCGAGCGGATGTCGGTCGAGACCCGAGAGCGGGGCCATGCCGAGGTTCAGCCAGCCGTAGCCCTGATCGCACCCCCACCGCATGAGCTCGATGAAGAGGAAATCCATCGCTCCCGAAGGCGCCGCCGGACCGAAGCGCATGAGATCGACGGCGATCTCCGCGCGGGTATCCGTTGCCCAGAGATTGGCGAAGGCGGCCGGCTCGCCCGCGGCGCGCACCAGCGCCAGCGGAAATCTCCGCAGGTATTGCGGCGAGAAGTAGCCCACGGAGAAGCGCTTCTCGCCGGTCGCCCTGCTGGCGAGCCAGGCGTCGGAAATCCGTTGCAGCTCTGGCAGCAAGGCATCGCTGCCTCCGGCCGGCACGATCTCGAAGGTCAGCGCGTTGCGCAGCGCGTGGCGGTGCGCCTGCCTCAGGTCCGCCCGAGTGGGTCCGTCGAGGGAAAAATCCGTGAGCCGAACCCGCGCTTCCTCACCGACCTTGAGCGGCGCGAGCCCCAGATCGACATACAACGAGAGCCGCTCGGCGTCCGTCTGATAGAAGACCGTCTGGCCTCCGTGACGGTCGGAAAGCTCACGAAACCGCCAGACCAGCTCTTCCGCCCCGGCGCGAGAGCCGACCGGGTCGCCGAGCGCGATCCAACTGCGGCCGGCGACCTGATACATGAGGAACGCATCCGACGCGTCATTGAAAAGAAGCCGCTTATCGCCTGTCAGGGCGGCATTCGCCAGGCTGTGGTCGGAGCGATTGATGATGGCGCGCGCGCGTACGAGATCCTCCGTGCTCGCAACCGCCGGCTCCGGCCGCGCCGGGCGCAGCAGGTTCAGCATGAGGTAGGCGGTCCCGAGCACGATGACGGCCAGCGAGGCGCGCAGCATCCGCGGCGCATTGGCGTGCAGGGCAAAGGTCCACCACAGCTCATCGGAGTACGGCACGTTGCGGTAGACGAGGAAGCCTATCCAGATGGACAGGATGATGACTCCCGCGATGCTCGCGACCCAGGCGGGGGAGAAGCGCTCGTCGAGAATCGCCGTCGGCCGATAGAACGCGCGCTCGCCGAGAGCCAGAACGGCGAGCACGAGCGCGAGAACGATCGCTTCCTCGTAACGAAGCCCCTTGAGCAGGGAGGTGATCACGCCGCAGACGAGCAGAGTGAACGATATGGAATATGCGGCCCGGACGCGGCGAAAGAGCGCGCGGGCCAGCACCAGGAGCCCGAGCCCGATGACGCTCGCGACCAGGTTCGAGGCTTCCAACACCGCGAGCGGGATGAAGCGATGCAGGAGCGCGAGCCGCGAGTTGATTCCCGGCGTCGCTCCGGAGACGAGCAGCACCGTGCCGGCGAGGAAGGTGAGGGCGCCGGTGATCTGCGGGGCGACGGGCGCGACATACAGCGCGGCCCGCTCACGCGCACGCGCCAGATGCGCGCGATTGGCGCTCAGCTCCTTGTAGCCGAAGAGCACCGCGCCGAAGAGCAGCGGCACCAGGTAGTAGATCGCGCGATAGGCGAGGAGGGAGCCGAGCAGGGCCTCGGCGGGAATGCCGCGCAGGATGAGCAGCATGAGAGTCTCGAAGATGCCGATGCCTCCCGGCACGTGACTCACGATTCCGGCGATGATCGCTATGGCGTAGGTGCCGATGAAGGGGATGAAGCCGATGTGCGCGCCGGAGGGCAGCAGCCACCAGAGCACCGAGCCGGCGAGACTCATATCGATCAAGCCGAGCGCCACCTGGGGTAGTCCGATCGTGGGACCGGGCGCGCGCAGCGCCCAGCCGCGTATCTCCAGAACGCCGCGCGACGTCGCCGACCACAGTGCATAGGCGAGCACCGCGGCGAGCAGCAACGCGCCGACGACGAAGGTCAGATCGTGCCCGAGATGCATGACGGCAGCGCTCTGCCCGGGCGATAGAAAGAGGGAAATGCCTGCCAGGGTGGCGAGGCCGATGCCGATCCCGAGGCTCACGAACGCGGCGATCGTTGCGACCTCGACGGCGGTGATGCCCGCGCTGGCATACAGGCGGAAGCGGATCGCCCCGCCGGTAAAGGCCGAGAAGCCGAGCGTATGGCCGAAGGCGCTGGCGATGAAGCAGGTGAAGAGGATCCGCCCGTAGGGCAGGCGCTTGCGCAGGTAACGCAGCGCCAGGACGTCATAGCCGCTTATCACCACGTAGCTGACGGCGGTGAAGCCGAGGGCCGCGAGCACGTGCCGGCGCGGTATCGCCTGCAGGTGCGCGAAGACCCTGTTGAAGTGCAGGCGCGCCAGCTCACCATGCAGGACATAGGCGACCGCGCCGAATACCAGGAGCGCAGCCAGCGGCCCGATCCAGCGCAGCAGGCCACGGCCCTCGCCTTCGTGGCCGTCCGGCGGTGCAGGCGAGTGAGCTTCCTCGGGTTTCCGCGCTTGCAAGGCCGGGTCTCAGGCCGCGTCAACGGGTGAGAGGCTTGTACTTTATGCGGTGCGGTTGCGCGGCTTCCTCACCCTTGCGGCGCTTGAAGTCCTCGACATACTCCTGATAGTTGCCCTCGAACCAGACGACCTGGGAGTCGCCTTCGAAGGCGAGGATATGGGTCGCGATGCGATCCAGGAACCAGCGGTCGTGGGAGATGACGACGGCACAGCCCGGGAAGCCGAGCAGCGCCTCCTCCAGCGCGCGCAGCGTCTCTATGTCGAGGTCGTTGGTCGGCTCATCGAGCAGCAGCACGTTGCCGCCGGATTTCAACACTTTGGCGAGATGGACGCGATTGCGCTCACCGCCCGAGAGCTCGCCGATCGTCTGCTGCTGTTGGGAGCCCTTGAAGTTGAACCGCCCGACATAGCCGCGGGAAGGTGTCTCGTAGCTTCCGACCTTGAGGATGTCCAGGCCGCCCGAGATCTCCTCCCACACGGTTTTCCTGTCATCGAGCGCGTGACGCGACTGGTCCACATACGCCAGCCGCACGCTGGGTCCGACGCGGATCTCGCCGGCATCCGGCTTCTCGCCGCCGGTCAACATCCGAAACAACGTCGTCTTGCCCGCTCCGTTGGGACCGATGATGCCCACGATGCCGCCGCGCGGCAAAGAGAAAGAGAGCCCGTCGATGAGGAGGCGGTCGCCGTAGCCCTTGCGCAGCCCCTTGACCTCGATCACGAGCTCGCCGAGACGCTCACCGGGAGGAATGTAGATCTCGTTGGTCTCGTTGCGCTCCTGGAACTCGCGCGACGCCAGCTCTTCGTATCGCTGCAGACGGGCCTTGCTCTTCGCCTGGCGGGCCTTGGGGTTCTGACGCACCCACTCGAGCTCGTGCTCGAGTGCCTTGCGCAGCGCCTCGCGCTCGCGCTCCTCGAGCTTCAGCCGCTGCTCTTTCTGCTCCAGCCACGAGGAATAGTTGCCGTGCCAGGGGATCCCGTGTCCGCGATCGAGCTCGAGGATCCATTCCGCCACGTTGTCGAGGAAGTAGCGGTCGTGTGTCACCGCGACGACGGTGCTCGGGTACTCTTCCAGGTAGCGCTCGAGCCACGCGATCGATTCCGCATCGAGGTGATTCGTCGGCTCATCGAGCAGCAGCATGTCAGGGGCGGAGAGGAGCAATCGACACAGCGCGACGCGGCGCTTCTCGCCGCCCGACAGGGTGCCGATCTTCGCTTCCCACGGCGGCAGGCGCAGCGCATCGGCCGCAATCTCGAGCTTGCGTTCCAGCTCCCAGCCGCCTTCCGATTCGATGGCATCCTGCAGCTTCGCCTGCTTTTCGAGGAGGGTGTTCATCTCCTCCTCTTCCATCGGCTCCGCGAAGCGGTCACTGATCCGGTTGAATTCCTCGACCAGTCTGAAGGTCTCGCCGATGCCTTCCTCGACCGTGCGGCGCACGTCACTTGCCGGGTCGAGCTGCGGCTCCTGGGGTAAATAGCCGACGCGGATCCCGCTCTGTGGGCGTGCCTCGCCGTCGATCTCCTTGTCGATGCCCGCCATGATCTTGAGTAGCGTGGACTTGCCTGCGCCGTTCAGGCCGAGCACGCCGATCTTGGCGCCGGGGAAGAAAGAAAGGCTGATGTCGCGCAGAATGACGCGCTTCGGGGGGACGACCTTGCCAACCCCCTGCATGGTAAAGATGTACTGGGCCATTTCCTGTCGAGCTCAGATGAGGCTGCGGCCGAGTATTATCATCGACTTGGCGCCTCTTGGGCAGGGCTCTGCCCGGCTGTGTTAGCCTTCGAGTTTCCTGGGGTACCCGTACTCGCGAAAGCGGATCTCAGAGGGGCACACATGTCCGACAAAGTGGTGGTGATCGCCGGCGAGCGTCTCGCGCGCTACGGCTTCGGTGACGGCCATCCCTTCGGGCCCGACCGTCATGCAGCATTCCTGCGGGAATTTGGGGCGCGGGCGCTCGATCGCAAGGTGCGCGTACTCGAGCCGCGCGCTGCCACGGACGAGGAGCTGCTTTCGTTCCACACGGCCAGCTATCTCGACTTCGTGCGCGACCGCTCCGCGAGCGGGCAGGGCTATCTCGATGCGGGCGATACGCCCGCTTTCCGTGGTGTGTACGAGGCCGCATCCTGTGTAGTGGGTGCGACGCTGACGGCGGCCCAGGGCATCATGGCGGGCGACTTCCGTCATGCTTTCGTGCCTATCGCCGGCCTTCATCACGCCGCGCGCGATCACGCCGCCGGCTTTTGCGTATTCAACGACTGTGGAGTCGCCATCGAGCTGCTGCGCAGCCGGTTCGGGCTGCGGCGGGTCGCCTACATAGATATCGATGCCCATCACGGCGACGGCGTCTTCTACGCTTTCGAGAGTGATGCGGCGGTGATCTTCGCCGACCTGCACGAGGATGGCCGCTACCTGTACCCGGGGACCGGCGCGACGGAGGAGACAGGCCGGGGAGATGCCCAGGGCACGAAACTCAATCTGCCTCTGCCGCCGGGGGCGGACGACGCCGTGTTCGGCGATCTCTGGCCGCAGGTGATCGCGCATCTGGAGCGCTTCGAGCCGGAGTTCCTCATCCTGCAATGCGGCGCGGACAGTATCGAGGGGGATCCTCTGACGCATCTGCGCCTGACGCCGCGCGCCCATGCCCGGGCGGCGGGCGATCTGGCGGCCCTTGCAGAGCGGCTCGGGCACGGCCGCGTGCTGGCCCTCGGCGGCGGCGGATACTCGCGCCCCAATCTCGCCAGCGCATGGAATTCCGTCGTGGAAAGCCTGGCAGCCTAGGCTCGCCCGGCTGTCGCCACAGAACAGGCCGTCGTCGTCTGCGGGCCAGTCAACCCCGCGGGCCATCCGGTACAATCCCCACCTCCTTCCGCCCCATCGACAGGACTCCCCCGAATGTTCCCCATGAGCCTGGATATCCGCAGCTTCGACCCCGAGCTCAGCCGCGCGCTCGAGGGCGAGCGGCGCCGTCAGGAGGATCACGTCGAGCTCATCGCCTCGGAGAACTACGTCAGTCCGCGGGTGCTCGAGGCACAGGGCTCCGTGCTCACGAACAAGTACGCGGAAGGCTATCCGGGCAAGCGTTACTACGGTGGCTGCGAATACGTCGATATCGCAGAGCAGCTCGCCATCGATCGGGCGAAGAAGCTCTTCGGCGCCGCCTATGCCAACGTGCAGCCGCATTCCGGCTCGCAGGCGAATGCCGCCGCCTACCTGGCCCTGGTGCAGCCGGGCGATCCCATCCTGGGAATGAGCCTCGATCACGGCGGACACCTCACGCACGGGGCGCGGGTCAACTTCTCGGGGAAATTCTTCCGTGCCGCGCAGTACGGCATTCGTCCCGACACGGGGGAGATCGATTACGAGCAGGTGCAGCGGCTGGCAGAAGAGCACCGCCCGAAGATGATCATCGCCGGCTTCTCCGCTTACTCGCGGGTGGTCGACTGGGCGCGCTTCTCTGAGATCGCCAAGAGCGTCGGCGCATACCTCGTGGTCGACATGGCGCATGTCGCCGGACTCGTCGGGGCGGGCATCTACCCCAATCCGGTACCGCATGCCGACGTGGTGACGACCACCACGCACAAGACGCTGCGCGGGCCGCGCGGCGGACTGATCCTGGCGCGTGAGAACGAGGAAATCACCAAGAAGCTCAACTCCCTCATTTTCCCGGGTACGCAGGGTGGCCCGCTCATGCACGTCATCGCCGCCAAGGCGGTGGCGCTGCTCGAGGCGCTGCAGCCGGAATTCACCGCCTATCAGCGGCAGGTGTTGGCGAACGCCCGCGCCATGGCCGCCCGCCTCGCGCGCCGGGACTATCAGATCGTCTCCGGGGGCACCGACAACCATCTCTTCCTGGTGAGCCTCATCGGCCGCACGATCACCGGCAAGGAGGCCGATGCCGCGCTCGGCAGATCCAACATCACGGTGAACAAGAACGCCGTGCCCAACGATCCGCGTCCGCCCGCGATCTCGAGCGGCCTGCGAATCGGTACTCCGGCCGCGACCACGCGCGGCTTCAGGGAGCAAGAGGTCGAGCAAGTGTCCGATCTGATCGCCGACGTGTTGGATGCCGGCGGCGAGCAAGCCGTCGTGGAACGGGTGAAGGGTCAGGTGCTCGAGCTCTGCCGGCGGTTCCCCGTGTACGGCGAGTAGGGTCCGGTCCGCGCAGGGCTGCGGTCCGAGCGGGTACTTCCGTGTACTGCCCATTCTGCGGCCACATCGAGACGAAGGTCACCGACTCCCGCCTGGCGGGCGAGGGGCGTCAGATCCGCCGCCGCCGCGAGTGCCTCGCCTGCGGCGAACGGTTCACCACTTTCGAGACCGCGGAGCTGGTCATGCCCACGGTCGTCAAAGGCGATCGCACGCGCGAGTCCTTCGACGAATCCAAGCTTCGCTCCGGCATGGAGAAGGCGCTGGAGAAGCGTCCCGTGCCGCGGGCGCAGGTGGATGAGGCGTTGAGCCGCATCGCCCACAAGGTGCGCCTGCTGGGCGACCGCGAGGTCGCATCGCGCGTGATCGGCGAGCTCGTCATGGAGGAGTTGCGGCAACTCGATGAAGTGGCCTACGTGCGCTTCGCCTCCGTGTACCGGCACTTCGAGGACGTGGAGGCCTTTCACGAGGAGATCCGCAAGCTGCGTGATCAGCGCGATGCCAGCCGGCCCCCGCCGGCGGCGAAGCGTCCTGGGAAGCGACAGCCCGCGCAGGATCGCGATCAGCTCTCACTGTTGCCGTCGGAGCCGCCCTCGCCCGACGGGCCTGGCCCCGAGGAGCGACGCAAATGAGGCGCGCGGCCGATGTCCGCCGACTTTGACCGGACCGCGATGACGCGCGCGCTCGAGCTCGCCGAGCGCGGTCTCGAGACGACGCATCCGAATCCGCGCGTCGGTTGTGTCATCGCCCAGGGTGAAGAGATCGTCGGTGAGGGCTGGCACGAGAGAGCGGGTGAGCCTCACGCTGAGGTCAACGCCTTGCGAGCGGCCGGAGCCCGTGCTGTCGGCGCAACTGCCTATGTCACGCTGGAGCCGTGCAGTCACCAGGGCCGCACGCCTCCGTGTGCGGATGCGTTGATCGCTGCGCGAGTGGCACGCGTGGTCTTTGCACTGGAAGATCCAAACCCGCGAGTGAGTGGCCAGGGCGCAGAGGCGCTGCGGCGCGCGGGCGTGATCGTCGAGTCCGGCCTGCTGGCAGCGCAAGCCGCGGAGCTCAATCCGGGATTCCTCAAGCGCATGCGCACGGGGCGGCCCTGGGTGAGAGTGAAGCTCGCAATGAGCCTCGACGGCCGCACGGCGTTGGCGAATGGCGCGAGTCAGTGGATCACCGGCCCGGCGGCCCGTGAGGACGTGCAATATTGGCGCGCACGTAGCTCGGCGATATTGACGGGTATAGGGACGGTGCTCGCGGATGATCCTCGACTCGACGTGCGGCTGCCGAATGTCATTTCTGGGCGCGCACGCCTGCAGCCGCTGCGGGTCGTTCTCGACGCTCGATTACAGACCCCGCCAGACGCACGAATGCTGACGACCGGGGGTTCCGTGCTGATCTTGACGGCGGCAGGTCAGACCGAGAATGAGGCCGAGCTGGCCGGCCGGTGCGCTCAGCTCGTAGCGCGCGGTGCCGCAATCGAGGAAGTGCCGGCCGCGAAGCCCCGCGCAGCGGCCGGCGCGGGCACGCTGCGCCTGAGCCTGCCGGCGGTCCTCGACAGGCTCGGCGCCCGGGAGATCAACGAGCTGTGGGTCGAGGCGGGACCTCGCGTCGCGGGGGCGCTACTGAGTCAGGTCCTCGCCGATGAGCTCATCATCTATATCGCACCCAAACTGCTCGGGCCGCAGGCGCGGCCGTTGGTCGAGATCGAGGAGATTCGCGATCTGCCGGATGCGCGCGGCTTTACGGTCGTGGAGACTCGTCAGATTGGTGAGGATGTGCGCTTGCGTTTACGCCCGGAGCGTCACTCCATAATGGAAAAAGGAGCTTAGCGAATGTTCACGGGAATCGTTCTGGATGTCGGCCGGGTGGTGAGCCGTGAAACGCGCGGCGGAGACGCCCGTCTGGTGATCGCCTTCGACCGACTCGATCCCTCCGGGATCAACGTGGGTGACAGCATTTGCGTGCAAGGCTGTTGTCTCACCGCCGTCGAGCTTCACGATCGCTCATTCACCGCCGACGTGTCGCGTGAGAGCCTGTCGCTGACGACGCTCGGCGATCTGACACCTGGCTCGCGAGTCAACCTCGAGCCCTCCCTCAAAGCCGGCGATCCGCTCGGCGGCCATCTGGTCTCCGGTCACGTGGACGGCGTGGGCGAGATTGTGGCGTTGAGCGGCGATGCGCGTTCGACGCGCATCGAGATCTCGGTCCCCTCCGCCCTGAGCCGCTACATCGCCCGCAAGGGGTCAGTCACGATCGATGGTGTGAGCCTCACGGTCAACGAAGTGCAGGGGGAGAGGTTTGGTATCAACCTCATTCCACATACTCAGGCGGTGACGACACTTGGCGCGTTGCGCACTGGAAGCCGCGTGAATGTGGAGGTCGATCAGATTGCTCGATATGTCGAGAGGCTTCTTGCCGATTCCGGGCGATCAGGTTGAAGTTCGGCGGCAAGGTCCGTACGACTTCACGCGGAATATCCGGCTCAGTCGGCCACGTGACCAGACCATGGGCAAACTCCCTCTCGCTCAGTAGCTTCCAGAGCCGCTCACGGATGCAGCAGCATTGCGGCGTAGATGTCGATGCCGTTCCACAGGTTTCCGAGACGCAGGTTCTCGTTGGCCGCGTGTTGATTATCGTCGTAGTTGGCGATCGACACGACCATCGACGGCGTGCCGAGCGCCTCTTTGATCACCGACAGCGGCAGGCTGCCGCCGGAGCTCGGCATCTCGAGGGGCGGCTGGCTCGCCGCTGTGCGGACTCCCGCGGCGACTGCGAGCGCGAAGGGATCGCTCATCGGCATGCGGGCCGCGGCGTATATGCCCGGCCTCAGCTTAAGGGTCGCGATCAGCGGATGTGCCACGCGCTCCTGCGCCGTCGGCTCGCGGTCAATCACGTAGTAGCCCTTCGACTGGACGTATTTGCGCAAATTCTCGAACTGCTTGTGCGGGTCGTTGCCGACGACCAGGCGCATATCCAACACCGCCGTCGCGGTGGAGGGGATGACGTTGGCAGCCTCCGCGCCTACGTTCGCCGCGCGCATGCCATTGATGTTCAGTGACGGGAGCATCACGGCTTGCGGCAGGGACCAATCGGATTCCGTGGCGGCCAGTTCCAATTCTCGGCGGATCATCCCATCGTACTCGGCGGCTTCCGTCAGCGCGCGCCGCTCCCGGTCTCCAAGGGGCGCGATGCCGTCGTACCAGCCGGGGATCGTGACATGCCCCTTGTCGTCTTTCATTGAAGCCAGCAGCCGTGCCAGTCGCAGAGCGGGGTTTGGTGCCCAGTTGCCATAGTGACCGCTGTGCAGGGGACGGATGGCTCCGTATACCGTGAGATCGGCGTTCATGTCGCCACGCGCGCCGTAGGTGATCTCGACGCGTCCCGACGGGTGCACCGGCCCATCGCAGATGACCCATAGTTGCGCAGGGAAGAGCGCACGGTGGTCGCGCAGAATCTGACCTAGGTGCGGTGACCCGGCTTCCTCCTCGCCCTCGAACGCGATGATCAGGTTATCCGTCGGGTCGCGATGCAGCGCTCGCAACGTTTCGAGCGCGCTCAGAATGACCATGACGCCCGCTTTATCGTCTCCGGCACCCCGGGCATACAGCCGCATCTGATCATGGGTCGCGTCTGGCGAGCTGAGGGGAATGATCGCGCCGCCCTCGTTTGCCGGTGCCGTGCGCAGGGTTGGTGTAAAGGGCGGCGTCACCCACTCGGCGGGATTGACCGGCTGGCCGTCGTAATGGGCGTAAAGGACCAGCGTGCGCTTTGCATGGGGTACCTTCCATTGCGCATAGACGAGCGGGGGCACATCGGACGCCCCGGTCGGCTCCAGGAGCTGGGGCTTCAAAGCCAGCCGCTGCAACATGTGCGCGATCGCCTCGGCATTGCGCCGGATGTTGCCGCGATCACTGGCGACGTTCGGGATGGCCAGCAGGTGCGCGAGCTCATTCAGGATCTCGCGCTCGTGAGCGGCCCGGAATGCCCGGATTTGCGCCAACGGCTCGCCAGCGGACGCGGCAGGAGCCGGGGTCGGGGCGAATACCAGGCAGCACGCGAGTGCGCTGCCGAGCAACAACTTCGAAGATAATCTGCAAACTATGCGAATCGCCGTCAGCATGACTCTGTGTACCTCCACCTGCGCATCCGCCTGAGCTTGCCACGGTTGGGCACTGGTGCCCAAACTGCTGCGCGAGAAAACGCTTCGATCCGTCGCATCTTTACTTTCGACCAGCGGCGGCCACGATGAGGTAGTCCGCACCGCGCCGGCGCCGCGGTGTGGCAGCATGGCTGCCGATCTCTCCGCCGGAGTCCCCAGATGCCGAAGCCGCTGTCCCGGGCATTCCCGCCGCTTTCCCGGTGGCGGCTGTTGCTGGCCGCCACATTGCTGGCGGCCGCGCCGCCTGCGCTCCTGGCGGCACCGCCGGCAGTGGGACAGCCCGCGCCGCAGCTCATCGTGCCGCAGCTCGATGGTCATGAGTTCGACCTGGCGAAGCTGCGCGGCAAGGTGGTTCTGGTGAACGTCTGGGCGACCTGGTGCTCGCCCTGCCGCAGCGAGATGCCGACCCTCGACAAGTTCTACCGCCGCTACCACTCGCGCGGCCTGGACCTCCTCGGGCTCAGCATCGATGAGCCGCCGGACGCCGCCACCGTGCACAAGGTGATGCAGCAGTTCAGCTATCCGGGAGCGCTGGCGAGCAAGGCGAGCGTGAACGGCTTCGGTGACCCCATCGCGGTCCCGATCACCTACGTGATCGACGGCCAGGGCGTGATCCGCGCACAGCTTCAGGCCGAGGGGCCTTCCGGGGTCTCCGAGCAGGCCCTGGAGCAGGCGGTATTGCCTCTGCTGCAGCGCGCAAAGGCGCATTAGGCATTCGGTCCCAGGGGGCGGAAACCGCGCAGGTATAATTGGGATACCTACGTCGAGGCGTCCCTATGTCCAAAGTCCTGCCCCTTTCCGGCAAGTCCGTCTCCCCGACGGGCTCTCCCGGCCTGAATTCCGTCGAGGAGATCGTGGCGGACCTCCGGGCTGGGCGCATGGTCCTCATCATGGACGACGAAGACCGCGAGAACGAGGGCGACCTCATCATGGCGGCGGAGCTGGCGACGCCCGAGGCGGTGGCGTTCATGATCCGCCACGGGAGCGGCATCATCTGCGTCCCGATGGAGGAGGACCGTCTGGCGCGCCTCGAGCTGCCGCAGATGGTCGCCACCAACAGCGAATCGCACCGCACCGCCTTCACGGTATCCGTTGACGCGCGCGCCGGGACGACCACGGGCGTGTCGTCGGGCGACCGGGCGACCACTATCCATGCTCTGGCGGACATCCGCTCGAAGCCGCTCGACTTCGCGCGTCCGGGCCACATCTTTCCGCTGCGCGCCCGCCGCGGCGGCGTGCTGGTGCGCACGGGCCATACCGAAGCGGCCGCGGACCTCTGCCGCCTGGCCGGCCTGCAGCCGGTGGGCGTCATCTGCGAGGTGATGAACGATGACGGCACGATGGCGCGGCGGCCGCAGCTCGAGGCATTTGCCCAGCAGCATGGCCTCAAGGTCGGCACCATCGCCGATCTCATCCGTTATCGGCTGCGCAACGAGCGCTCCGTCGAGCGCGTCAAGGCGCAGCCCGTACAGACGGAGCTCGGCGAGTTCACGCTCTACGCCTACGAAGACCGTGTCAGTCAGGAGGTGCACCTGGCCCTGACTCGCGGGCAGCTGCGGGGCGAGGAGCCGCCTCTCGTTCGAGTCCACGTGGTGGATCCGCTGCGGGACCTTCTCGGCATCCGGGGGGATCCCCTGGCGTGGACGCTGCGGGCCGCCATGGAGCGGATCGCCCGCGCGGGCAGCGGTGTCATCGTGATCCTGCGTGACCGCGAATCTTCGGGTGACCTGCTGGACTCCGTGCGGTCCCTCGCAACATCCAGCGCCGCGGATGTGCAACCGGACGCCGGCGGGTCAGGTGCGCGCGCCGCGCGCCGCGACGGCGAAGTGTTGCGGACCTTTGGCGTCGGCGCTCAGATCCTCAAGGATCTCGGTGTGCGGCGCATGCGAGTGCTGTCGGCGCCGAAGCAGATCCATGGCATTTCCGGATTCGGCCTGGAAATCGACAGCTATGTTGGAGAGGATGTTTGAGCGCACCGCGCGTTCTCGAGGGGGAGATCGCCGCGCGTGGCCGCAAGGTGGCCATCGTCGCGGCGCGGTTCAACGATTTCATCGTCGCGAGTCTGCTCAAGGGCGCGACGGCGGCGTGGTTGGAGCGCGGCGGTCCACCGGAGGATCTGCTGGTGGCGCGGGTGCCGGGCGCATTCGAGCTGCCCGTGGTCGCGCGCAAGCTCGCGCTCTCAGGTCGCTATGACGCCGTCGTGGCACTCGGCTGCGTGATTCGCGGCGATACGCCGCATTTCGAGTACGTCTCGGGCGAGTGTGCGCGCGGCTTGCAGCTTGCGAGCCTGGAGACCGGTGTGCCCGTCATCTTCGGGGTTCTCACCGTCGAGACGGTGGAGCAGGCTCTCGAGCGCGCGGCCACGACCGCTGGCAACAAAGGCGGCGAGGCCCTGCTGGCCGCCCTGGAGATGGCGAGCCTCATGGCAAGCCTCTCCGCCTGAGCGCGACCGGCGGAAGACCTGACGATGCCCACCGAGCCCTCCGCACGCACGCTCTCCAGCCAGCGCTCGGTCGCGCGCAAGCTCGCCTTGCAGGCGCTGTATCGCTGGCAGCTCAACGAGTGCCCCTGGCAGGACCTCATCCAGGAGTTCCACGACGCGGAGGACATGCCGCGGGCGGACCCTGAGTATTTCCGGGAGCTCGTGGAGGGTGTCTGGCGCTCGCGCGAGGCGCTCGACACGCAGCTCTCCTCGTGGCTCGATAGGACTCCTGCGCTGCTCGATCCCGTCGAGCACGCCGTCCTGCTGATCGGTGTGTATGAGTTGCGTGATCGGCAGGACGTGCCCTATCGCGTGGCCATCAACGAGGCGGTGACCCTGGCGAAACGCTTTGGCGCCACCGATGGCCACAAATACGTCAACGCGGTGTTGGATCGGGCGGCGCGGACGCTGCGTCCCGACGAGCATTGAGCGCGTGTCACTCTCGGAATTCGAGCTCATCGACCGGTACTTCCGCGGCTGCGGTGCGAAGCGCGCCGATGTGCATCTGGGAGTGGGGGATGACGCGGCGCTGCTCGAGTGTCCCGCGGGCGCGGAGCTGGTCGCCGCCGTCGATACGCTGGTCGCCGGGGTGCACTTCCCGCACGATTCACCGCCCGCGTCCATCGGTCATCGCGCGCTCGCGGTCAATCTCAGCGATCTGGCGGCGATGGGCGCACGCCCCGCGTGGGCTCTGCTCGCGCTGACGCTGCCGCGAGCCGACGACTCCTGGCTGTCGGAGTTTGCCGCGGGCATGGCGGCGCTGGCGCGCGCTCATGAGATCGCGCTCGTCGGCGGCGACACGACTTCCGGGCCGCTTTGCATCACCGTGCAGGCGCTGGGACACGTGCCGCGGTCGGCCGCGCTGCTGCGCTCCGGCGGCAGGGCGGGTGATGCGCTCTTCGTGTCGGGAACGCCCGGCGACGCAGCCGCCGGCCTCGCAATCGAGCAGGGCAGGCTGGCCGCCTCGGGAGCGGCCGCGGCGCATCTGCGCGAGCGCTTCCTCTACCCCGCGCCGCGGGTGGCGCTGGGAGAGCGCCTGCGCGGTTACGCCAGCGCCTGCATCGACGTCTCCGATGGTCTGCTGGGCGATGCGGGCAAGCTGGCGCGCGCCAGCGGCTGCGGCGTGGAAATCAGCTATGACGCGGTGCCGCTCTCTGAGGCGCTCCTGAGCACGGTGGGTGAGGAGCGCGCGCGCGAGCTCGCGCTGACCGGTGGAGATGATTACGAGCTTTGCTTCAGTGTGCGGCCGGCGCACGTCGGCAGACTCCTGGCGGAGTTGCCCCCGGAGCGATGGGGCTACACGCGGATCGGTACGGTGCGCGCCTCCGCCGGCGCGGACGTTCTTCGCGACGGTGCCGTGATCAGCTTCTCGCATTCCGGCTACGATCATTTCCTGACTTCGACCTGAGCGTCGGTTATGTCAAGTCGTCGGGAAGCGGCGACGGCCCGGCGAGCAGGGATCGTCGGCCCGAAGGGAATGCATCACAGTCGCGCGCGGCTTCTGTCCGTATCCTTTCGTGCGTTCCACGACCTGTCGCGACACATGCCCGCATCCGCCAAAGGACCCACTCCCTTGCCCAAAGCCGCCGCGCGCGGCATTCCGGAAAGGATCGGCAAGTACATGGTCATCAAGGAAGTGGGCCGTGGCAGCACCGGAGTGGTGTACCTCTCGCACGACGCCTATTACGGGCGCGACGTCGCGATCAAAGTCTACAACGTGGATCCGGGCGCGGACGCCGAGCGCTCGCGCGTGCAGCGCAAGATGTTTCTGTCCGAGGCGCATCTGGTGGGGATGTTGCAGCACCCGCACATCCTGCCCATCTACGATGCCGGTGAAGAGGGCGACCACTGTTACATCGTGACGGAGCACGTGCACGGCGCGCGCACCCTGGCGGCGTATTGCCGTCCGGACAATCTCCTGCGGATCGACGACACCGTCGAGATCATCTTCAAGTGCGCCAAGGCACTGCACTACGCTCATACGCGGGGCGTGATCCATCGTGACATCAAGCCGTCCAACATCATGCTCACGCAGGACAGCGACGTGCGCATCATCGATTTCGGCATCGCGCTGGTGTCGGATTCCGAGATCTCGCGCATCGAGGGCATCGCGGGCAGCCCCTCCTACATGTCACCGGAGCAGGTGCAGAGCCTCGAGCTGACCAACCGCTCCGATCTCTATTCGCTCGGCGCGGTGATGTACGAGCTGCTGACGGGCTCGCGCCCGTTCCGCGCCGGCAACCTGCAGAAGCTCCTGCACCAGATCGTATACGCCACGCCGCCTCCCATCCACACTCTGCGCAAGGACGTGCCCGAGGAGTTGGAGAATGTGGTGGCGACCGCGCTGCAGAAGGATCCGGCGAAGCGGCACAAGAGCGGCGTCGACTTCGCCGCGGAGCTGACCCGCGTACATCAGCGGCTGCGCGAGGCCAACGCGCGCATCGACCGGCAGGAGCAGTTCGGCGTCCTGCGTCGCCTCAAGTTCTTCCACGAGTTCTCCCATGCGGAGATCTGGGAGGTGCTGCGGGCGAGCAGCTGGCAGGACTACTCTCAGGGCGAGGAGATCGTCAAGGAAGGCGAGATGGACGATCGCTTCTACATCCTGGTCTCGGGCGGCTGCGCGGTCGAGCGACACGGGCGGCGCATCGGCGCCCTCGACACCGGCGACTGCTTCGGCGAGGCGAGCTATGTGCCCGGCGCCAAGCGGACCGCCACCATCCGCGCCGCGAGCGCGGTGACGGTGCTCAAGGTCAGCTCCACCCTGCTCGAGCAGGTCTCGGCCTCCTGCCAGCTACGCTTCAACCGGGTATTCCTGCGCACACTGATCGGGCGCCTCCAGGGCGTAGAGCAGCAGGCGAGCTCTTCCGCCACGGGCTGACCCCGTACGATCGCCGGCAATGGCTGCGGCAGCCCCTGCTGCTGTACATTCCCGGCCGTGCACATCCTGCTCATCGAGGACGATACCGAGGCCGCGCGGGTCCTCGTCAAGGGCCTGAGCGAGAGCGGCTACACGGTCGATCACGCCGCCGATGGGCGTGAGGGGCTGTCCCGCGCCCTCGCCGGCAAGTTCGACCTGATCGTCACCGACCGGATGCTGCCGCACATCGATGGCCTCGGCATCATCCAACAGTTGCGGCGGGCACGGCTCGCGACGCCGGTACTCGTCCTGAGCGCTCTCGGCACCGTCGACGATCGTATCCGCGGCCTCAAGGCGGGCGGCGATGACTACCTAACGAAGCCGTTCGCATTCGCGGAGTTGCTGGCGCGCATCGAGGCCTTGCTGCGCCGCCGCCCGAGCGCGGCCGAATCGACGGTGCTGCGGGTGGCAGATCTGGAGTTCGATCTCCTCGCCCGCAAGGTGACGCGCGGCGGACAGGAGATCGAGCTCACCGCCCGCGAGCAGAAGCTGCTCGAGTTCCTCATGCGGCGGGAGGGGCAGGTGGTCACCCGCACCATGCTGCTCGAAGGCGTCTGGGACCTGCACTTCGATCCGCAGAGCAACCTGGTCGATGTGCACATCAGCCGCCTGCGCCAGGCGGTCGACCGCGGCGCGCAGCGCCCCCTCATCCATACCGTGCGCGGCTCAGGGTACGTGCTGCAGGAGGAGGAAGAATGAATCGCCGGGAGCGATTGCCCGGCGCCATCCCTGCGCCTCGGCCTTCGGTCCGCCCGACGGCGTCCAAAGCCGCTCCCGGCGGTTTTGTCATGACGGCGCGAAGCGCCGGGCCGACGGGCCGAGGCCCAGGATGGGCCGAGCAATGAAGGAGGCGCGGCGCTGGGCCGGGCTCTTCAACACCTCGGCTTTCCGGATGTCGATGGGCTATACGCTCCTCGTCACGCTCGCCGTCTGCGTCACCCTCGGCAGCACCTACCTCCTGACGCAGAGCATCATCCAGGGCGATGTCGACCTCATCATCGGCACGGAGCTGAAGAGCCTGGAGAACGAGTACGTGCGCAGCGGCATCCCCGGGGTGACCGAGGAGATCAACCTGCGCATCGACAGCTGGGGCCGGATCGGCGCGGTCTACATGCTGGCGGACCCCAAGTTCGAGCGCCTCGCCGGCAACGTCACCAACTGGCCTTTCGACGGCGCGCCGACGGACCCCTGGCCGGAGTTTCGCATCGAGTCCATCGAGCCGGGACAGCGCTCCGTGCACCCCGTGCGCACCGCCGTGCGCAAGCTGCCGAACGGGGATTGGCTCCTCGTCGGCACCGACATGTCGCAGGACCGCCGGTATGTGCGGACGTTTCAGATCGCGACACTGTGGGGCATTGGTCTCTCCATCCTGGCGGCGGCGATTGCGGGATTCTCCTTCAGCTTCCGACTCGCGCGCCGCGTCGGCGATGTCACTGTCACCTGCGTGCGGATCATGTCCGGCGAGCAGGGACACCGGCTGCCCGTGGTCGGCAACAGCGACGAGTTCGATGCCTTGGCGACTTCGGTGAATCGTGTGCTGGATCGTCTGGAGGAACAGACCCGTACGCTGCGCGCAACCTTCGATAGCGTCGCTCACGATTTGCGCGCCCCCTTGCATCGGCTGCGGACACGGATGGATGCGGTGCTGCGACTGCCGGCGCTGGAACCGGGAATTCGCGAGCCGGTCGAGTCGGCGCTGCGGGAAGTCGACCGGCTGCAGCGTACGCTGGCGACGCTGCTGCAAATCGCGCTCGCCGAGTCCGGTGCACCGTTGGCTTCACCGGCGCCAGTGGACGTGGGCGAGTTGGCCGACGAGCTCGTCGAGCTCTTCGAGCCGGTGGCGCGCGAGAGCAACCTGAGATTGATGGGCCGCGCCGATCGGGGAGCCATCGTCGACGGCAACCGTCAGCTCCTCGCGCAGCTGATCACCAACCTTCTGGAGAACGCGTTGAAGTACGTGCCCCCGGGCGGGCGGATCGAAGTGGCGGTGCAGCGGCTCGCCGATCGCGTCGAGCTCATCATCAGCGACGACGGACCCGGTATGGCGACGGAGGAGCGCCAGCGCGCCGGGCAGCCGTTCGCGCGGGTGGGTCAGCGCTCGGGCCTCGAGGGCAGTGGCCTCGGGCTGTCGCTGGTATCCGCGATCGCGCGCCTGCATCGGGCGCGTCTCACGCTGGAGGACAATGCGCCCGGACTGCGGGCGATCGTCAGCCTGCCGCTGGCCGACGCTCAGGCTTCCGCGGAGTCCTTGTCGCGCTCGATCAACGCGTAAGCCGAGTGGTTGTGAATGGACTCGAAGTTCTCTGACTCCACCACGTAGGCGGCGATCCGATCATCCGCGTTGAGGCGGGTGGCGACGTCGCGCACCATGTCCTCGACGAACTTCGGGTTGTCGTAGGCGCGCTCGGTGACGTACTTCTCGTCGGGGCGCTTGAGGATCCCGTAGAGCTCGCAGGACGCCTCGCTCTCCGCGATCTCGATCAGCTCCTCGATCCACATGTGGTCGCGCAGCCGCGCGGTGATGGTCACGTGCGAGCGCTGGTTGTGGGCGCCGTAGGCCGAGATCCGCTTCGAGCAGGGACACAGGCTCGTCACCGGCACGACGACCTTGACCCACATTTCGGTGTGGCCGCCGCGGCGCTCGCCGATGAGGCCGGCGTGGTAGTCCATCAGGCTCTCCACGCCGGAGACGGGCGCGCGCTTCATGACGAAGAAGGGGAAGCTCATCTCGATGTGGCCGACGTCGGCCTCGAGACGCTCCGTCATGGTAGCCAGCATGGCGCGGAAGGACTCGACGGAGATCTCGCGCTCGGTGTGCAGGATCTCGACGAAGCGGGACATGTGCGTGCCTTTGAAATTGTGCGGCAGGCTGACGTACATGTTGAAGGTGGCGATGGTGTGCTGCTCCCCGGCGGAGCGGTCCTTCACGCGCACCGGATGCCTGATCTCCTTGATGCCGACGCGATTGATGGGCAGCCGGCGGGTATCCGTCCGGCCCTGCACGTCCTCGACTTCGGCCAGAAAGGGGCGGGTCGTCTTCGCGTTGGCGGGTGGGGTCATGAATAAAGCCTACCGGATCAGTGCGGGACGCACCTATCTCTGTCGAGGTATGTGCCTAGATCCGGGCAGAAGGTTGCTTTTTCAACCTTCAGGCGCTGCCGACCGACCGAATCCGATCATGGGGCTGCAGCGACCACCAGCGCTCCACCGTGGCGCCGAGGCTCTGGGCATCGAGGCCGGCAGCGGCCAGGCAGGAGTCACGGGACCCGTGCTCGATGAACCGGTCGGGGATGCCGACCTGCAGCAGCGGGACGGACAGGCCCTCGGCGGCGAGCAGCTCGGCGATCGCGGAGCCGGCGCCGCCCTGCACGGCATTTTCCTCGAGCGTGATGAAGGCGCGGTGGCGCCCGGCGAGCTCCAGGATCAGGGCTTCATCGAGCGGCTTCACGAACCGCATGTTGACCAGGGTGGCGTCCAGGCGCTCCGCGATGCGTGTGGCCGGCTCCAGCAGCGGGCCGAAGGCGAGGAGCGCGAGCCCGCAGCGGCCCTCGCGCTTCATCAGCGCGCGCCCGACGGGCAGGGCGGTGAACGCCTTCTCGAGGGGTACGCCGGGGCCGGTGCCGCGCGGATAGCGCACGACGCTGGGCCCCGACAGGGTGGTGCCGGTATAAAGCATCTGGCGGCATTCGTTCTCATCGCTCGGCGCCATGATCACGAGGTTGGGAATGCAGCGCAGATAGGACAGGTCGTAGCTTCCCTGGTGCGTCGCGCCGTCGCTCCCCACGAGACCCGCGCGGTCGACCGCGAAGAGCACCGGGAGGTTCTGCAGGGCGACATCGTGGATGAGCTGGTCATAGGCGCGCTGCAGGAAGGTGGAGTAGATCGCTACGACGGGCTTCAATCCCTCCGTTGCGAGTCCGGCAGCGAACGTGACGGCATGCTGCTCCGCGATGGCAACGTCGAAGTAGCGGTCGGGGAAGCGCTTCGAGAATTCGACGAGGCCGGAGCCCTCGCGCATCGCGGGAGTGATGCCTATAACACGCGGGTCCTGCTCCGCGATGTCACAGAGCCATTTGCCGAAGATCTGCGAGTAGGAAGGTCCGGAGGCGGCTTCCTTGAAGATCGTGCCGCTGACCGGATCGAACGGGCCCGGCCCGTGCCACTTGATCGGATCGGCCTCCGCGGGCGCATATCCTTTGCCCTTGCGCGTGACGACGTGCAGGAACTGTGGGCCGCGGAGCTTCTTGACGTTGCGCAGCGTACTCACCAGCGCGCGCACGTCGTGGCCATCCATGGGACCGATGTAGTTGAAGCCGAGCTCCTCGAACAGCGTGCCGGGCAGGACCATGCCCTTCAGATGCTCCTCCGAGCGGCGCGCCAGCTCCCATATGGGCGGGATCGGCTTCAGCACTTTCTTGCCGCCTTCACGCAGATGGCGATAGACGCGGCCGGAGAGGGCGGCGGCGAAGTAGTTGGAGAGGGCGCCTACATTCTCGGAGATCGACATGTCGTTGTCGTTGAGAATGACGAGCAGGTCGGCGGGCAGCGAGCCGGCGTGATTCAACGCCTCGAAGGCCATGCCTGCCGTCATGGCGCCGTCGCCGATGATGGCGACGACGCGGCGTGATTCGCCCAGACGGCCGGCGGCAACCGCCATGCCGAGCGCCGCGCTGATGGAGGTGCTGGAATGACCGACGCCGAAGGTGTCGTACTCGCTCTCGGAACGCGTCGGGAAGGGTGCCAGGCCCCCGGGCTGCTTGATGGTGTGCAGGCTGTCGCGCCGCCCGGTCAGCACCTTGTGCGGGTAGGCCTGATGACCTACGTCCCAGACCAGCCGGTCGTGCGGCGTGTCGAAGACGAAGTGAAGGGCGACGGCCAGCTCCACCGCGCCGAGGCCAGCGGCGAAATGGCCGCCGCGCGTGCTGACGGTATGGATCAGGAACTGGCGCAGCTCCTGGGCCACCTCGGGCAATTTCGCCACAGGCAGGCGGCGGAGGTCCGCGGGTGACTCGATGGCATCGAGCAGCGGGTAAGCGTTGGGCGGGGAAGTCATTTGTAGCAGTTTACACTGGCGCGCAGGGGCACTTTCTGGTCTCTCATGTTGCGGACCTGCAACAGGATCTTGGCGGATTATTATCTGCTCGACGGGGCTGTCCCGTCCTGGGACTCGGCTACGGTGAAGGATTCGGTTTCGGTCTGACCATTGCGCTTCAGCAAGATCTCCACCCGCTGCTGCGCTGCCTTGAGCGAGCCTTGGCACTGCCGCGTCAGCTCGACGCCTCGCTCGAAGGTCTTCAAAGCATCATCCAGGGGCATGTCGCCGCGCTCCAGCCGGGCGACCAGCGCCTCCAGCTCGGCTAGCGCCTGCTCGAAATCCGGTATCTTGGCGTCGGACATAAAATGTGACCTTATACAGGCGTGGCAGCGCCGGTCAACGTGATTGACGCGCCGACAGCACGGGCTTACAGTCGCAGCCCTCGTTAGACCCAGTCTAAGACAGGAGAGCGGCATGAATCTCAAAGGCAGCAAGACCGAGAAGAACCTGAAAGACGCGTTCGCGGGCGAGTCCCAGGCGAACCGCCGGTACCTGTACTTCGCAGCCAAGGCAGATGTCGAGGGATTCAACGACGTCTCGGCGGTCTTCCGCTCGACGGCCGAGGGTGAGACCGGCCATGCGCATGGCCATCTCGAGTATCTCGAGGCGGTAGGCGACCCGGCCACCGGCCTGCCGATCGGCGATACCAAGCTCAATCTGAAAGCCGCGATCGCCGGCGAGACCCACGAGTACACCGATATGTATCCGGGGATGGCGAAGGCGGCGCGCGACGAAGGCTTCTCCGAGATCGCCGACTGGTTCGAGACCCTGGCGAAGGCCGAGCGCTCGCACGCCAACCGGTTCCAGAAGGCCCTGGAAGGGATCTAGGTTAAAGCGCTGGATCCGGGCATTGCGCTGCGCAGTCCCTGCGTCGCGCAAGCCCGGGGGTGGCCCTTCATGGCCACCCGTGCGACGCATGCGTCGCACCCTGCCCGGCCCGGCGCGCCTCGGGCAAAAAGCGCGGGTTTTTTGCCCGAGGATCCGCGGCGGGGCACATTCCATGTGCCTGGGGAGAATTGCGCTGGGGCATTTGCACCATGAGCGAGACTGATCCCGGAATCGGATCGAGGCGGGCGGTTCCCGGCCGCGAGGGCAGCCTCGAGGCGCCCACCCGCCACCCGATCGACTGGCGAAACCCCGGCTTTTACGACCAGGCGGCGCTCACCCAGGAGCTGGAGCGCGTCTTCGACATCTGCCACGGCTGCCGCCGCTGCTTCAGTCTGTGCAACTCGTTCCCCACACTCTTCGATGCGGTGGATGCCACCGACACCGGCGAGGTGCATTCGGTCGACAAGAAGGTTTTCTGGCAGGTCGTCGACCACTGCTACCTGTGCGACATGTGCTTCATGACGAAGTGCCCGTACGTGCCGCCTCACCCCTGGAACGTCGACTTCCCGCATCTGATGTTGCGCGCAAAGGCGGTGCGAACCAGCAAGGAAGGCGTCAGTTTCCGTAATCGTGCGCTGGCGGCGACCGACACGGTTGGAAAAATCGCCGGCATCCCGGTGATCGTGGAGGTTGTCAACGCCGTCAACCACTCCGCCGCGGGCCGCGCGGTGCTGGAGAAGACGCTCGGCGTGGATCGGACGGCGCCCGTCCCCAAGTACCATTCCCGAACCGCGCGCAAGCGCCTGCGCCGCCTGGATGAGGCGGAGGGCGTCAAAGCGGTCCCGACTCCCGAGACCACCGGTAAAGTCGCGCTCTTCACCACGTGCTACGGCAACCGCAACGATCCACGGATCAACGAGGATCTGGTGGCGGTCTTCGAGCACAACGACATTCCCGTGACGCTCGTTGCGCAGGAGCGCTGCTGCGGCATGCCCCGCCTCGAGCTCGGCGACCTCGAGGCTGTCGCGCGCCTGAAGGAGCAGAACATCCCACAGCTCATGCGCACGATCGATTCGGGCCGCGACATCGTCGCTCCGATTCCGTCCTGCGTGCTGATGTTCAAGCAGGAGCTGCCGCTGATGTTTCCCGACGACGCCGACGTGCGGCGCGTCGCCAAGCGCATCTTCGATCCCTTCGAGTATCTGATGCACCGCCACCGCGCGGGCCTGCTGCGCACCGATTTCAAGCGCACGCTGGGCAAGGTCAGCTATCACGTGCCGTGTCATCTGCGCGTGCAGAATATCGGCCTGAAGACCCGCGATGTGCTGCGTCTCGTTCCCGACACCACCGTCGAGCCCATCGAGCGCTGTTCCGGACACAACGGCACCTATGGAGTGAAGAAGGAATTCCGCGCCGCCTCGCTGAAAATCGGCCGTCCCGTGATCCAGCGCGTCCAGTCCGCCGCCGCCGAGCACTATGCGAGCGACTGCCCCATGGCCGGCGAGCAGATCCAGAGCGGCCTCGAGGGCGGCCGGCAGCCTGAGCACCCGCTCACCCTCCTGCGGCTCGCCTACGGACTGTAGTTCCATGCGGAGCACTTCATGGACAAGCTGACCCCTGCCGATCTCATGAGTCTCGAGCGCTACGCGCGCGAGCGCCCCGCCTTCCGCGCCCAAGTGCTGGAGCACAAGCGCGATCGCAAGCTCGCCATTGGCCCGAACGTCACCTGGTCCTTCGAAGACCGGCTGACCATGCAGTACCAGGTTCAGGAGATGCTGCGCGCCGAGCGCATCTTCGAGCCCGAAGGCATCCGCGACGAGCTCGACGCCTACAACCCCTTGATTCCCGACGGCAGCAACTGGAAGGTCACGCTGCTCATCGAATTCCCCGACGTCGCCGAGCGTCAGCGCCAGCTCGCGCAGCTCATCGGTCTCGAGGACCGCTGCTGGGTACAAGCGCACGGCCACGACCGTGTGTATGCAATCGCCGACGAAGACCTGGAGCGCGAAACGACCGAGAAGACTTCTTCCGTGCACTTCCTGCGCTTCGAGCTCACCCCCGCCATGATCTTCGCACTGAAGAGCGGAGCAGTGCTGGCCGCCGGCATCGATCACGATCATTACCGCCACTCCATCGATCCCGTCCCGTCGTCCACACGAGCCGCACTCGTAGCGGACTTGAATTAGGAGCGCAGCGCAAGAAGGCTCTTGGCCAGACGCTGATCGCCAGGACGGCGATCCGCGAGCCTACATGGACGTACTTGCGGCGTTCTGGCCAAGAGCCTTCTTGTGATGCACTCCGGACGTGAAAGCATTCCAGCGGCAGGACCGTTCCACAGGTGAGACCACTCCACATGGGGACGCATCAGGTAATATCCCCGCCTTTAGCGAATCCCTGAGCGATTCCTCCCTGATGAACAGTTCCTATAATGCCTCCGACATAGAAGTCCTGAGCGGCCTGGAGCCCGTGCGCCGCCGCCCCGGCATGTACACCCACACCTCGCGGCCCAACCACCTGGCCCACGAGGTCGTAGACAACAGCGTCGACGAAGCGATCGCCGGATACTGCAAGCAGATCGACGTGACGCTCTTCAAGGACGGCTCCCTGCAAGTTGCCGACGACGGCCGCGGCATGCCCGTCGACATCCACCCCAAGGAAAAGGTGAGCGGCGTCGAGCTCATCCTCACCCGGCTGCACGCCGGCGGCAAATTCTCCGACAAGACCTACAAGTTCTCCGGCGGCCTGCACGGCGTCGGCGTCTCCGTCGTCAATGCTCTGTCCAAGCACCTGGAGTGCTGGATCAAGCGCGGCGGCAAGGAATACAACATCAGCTTCAAGGACGGCAAAGTCCACTCCAAGCTGGAAGCGGTCGGCACCGTCGGCCAGCGCAACACCGGCACCACGGTGCGCTTCTGGCCGGATCCCAAGTTCTTCGACTCCGACAAATTCTCCATCCCGCAGCTCAAGCACACCTTGAAGGCCAAGGCCGTGCTCTGCGCCGGCCTGCGCATCACCTTCACCAACGAGGCCACCGGCGAGAAGGACGAGTGGTTCTACACCGGCGACCTCGGCGCCTACCTCCTGGAAGAGCTGGCCGACAACGAGCGGCTGCCGAACGAGCCGATCACCGGCCAGCGCGAGGAGGAGAGCGACGCGGTGAACTTCGCGCTGGTGTGGGCGCCCGGCGCCGAGACCGCGATCGGCGAGAGCTACGTGAACCTGATCCCGACCACCGAGGGCGGCACTCACGTCAACGGCTTGCGATCGGGTGTCGCTCAGGCGGTGCGCGAGTTCTGCGAGTTCCGCAACCTCGTGCCCCGCGGTGTCAAGCTCACCCCGGAAGACGTCTGGGACAAGGCGAGCTACGTGCTCTCGGTGAAGATCCACGAGCCGCAGTTCGCCGGCCAGATGAAGGAGCGGCTGGCTTCACGCGATGCCGCCGGGCTCGTCGAGGGCTTCGCGCGCGACTCCGTAGCGCTCTGGCTCAACCGCCATCCCGACGCCGGTGAACGCATCGCACAGTTTGCGATCGCCAACGCCCAGGAGCGCGCCAAGGCCGCCCAACGCGTCGTGCGCAAACGCATCTCCGGTGGCCCCGCGCTGCCCGGCAAGCTCGCCGATTGCGCGAGCCAGGACCCGCGCCGCTCCGAGCTCTTCCTGGTGGAGGGCGATTCCGCAGGCGGCTCGGCCAAACAGGCGCGTGACAAAGACTTCCAGGCCATCATGCCCTTGCGCGGCAAGATCCTGAACACCTGGGAGCTGGAGCCCGGTGAGATCGGCTCTTCCCAGGAAGTGCACGACATCAGCGTCGCCCTTGGGGTAGACCCCGGTTCCCAGGATCTGACCCAGCTGCGCTATCACAGGGTCTGCATCCTTGCGGATGCCGACTCCGACGGCCAGCACATCGCAACTCTGCTCTGTGCGCTCTTCCTGCGGCACTTCCGTCCGTTGGTGACGAACGGACACGTGCACGTCGCCATGCCTCCGCTCTACCGCATCGATGCTGGCAAGCAGGTGTATTACGCCCTCGACGACGGCGAGCGCGACCAGCTCCTGAAGCGCATCGAGAAGGAAAATCCACGCGCCAAGCCCACCGTCACCCGCTTCAAGGGCCTGGGCGAGATGAACCCCACGCAACTGCGCGAGACCACGATAGATCCGCGCACACGCCGCCTCGTGCAACTCACGATCGACGGCAAGGACAACACCGATCAGCTCATGGATATGCTCCTGGCCAAGAAGCGCGCCGGCGACCGCCGCGAATGGCTGGAGCAGAAGGGCAACCTAGCCGACGTACAGGTGTAAGTACTCTGCAATGCAAGACCAGGAACTCAATTTCGAAGGCGTAGAGCGCCAACCACTACGGACGTTCACGGAGAAGGCATACCTCGACTACTCGATGTACGTCATTCTGGACCGTGCGCTACCCGCCATAGGCGACGGCCTGAAACCGGTACAGCGCCGCATCATCTACGCGATGAGCGAGCTCGGGCTTTCCGCCGCCTCCAAGCACAAGAAGTCCGCCCGCACCGTGGGCGACGTGATCGGCAAGTTCCATCCCCATGGCGATAGCGCCTGCTACGAGGCGATGGTCCTCATGGCGCAGCCCTTCGCCTACCGCTATCCGATCGTCGACGGCCAGGGCAATTGGGGCTCGCAGGACGACCCCAAATCGTTCGCCGCCATGCGTTACACCGAAGCGAAGCTCACCAAGTACGCCGACGTGCTGCTCGGCGAGCTGGCGCACGGTACGGTGGATTGGACGCAGAACTTCGACGGCACGCTCGAAGAGCCGGTGATGCTGCCTGCGCGCTTGCCCAACCTCTTGCTGAACGGCACGTCCGGCATCGCAGTCGGCATGGCCACGGACATTCCGCCGCACAATCTTCGCGAGGTTGCAGCCGCCTGTATTCACCTGCTGGATGATCCCGAAGCCACCACCGCGGCGCTGATGAAGCACGTCAAGGGGCCCGACCTGCCGACGGGGGCCGAGATCATCTCGCCCCGCACCGACCTCAAGGAGTTCTACGAGAAGGGGGTCGGCTCGTTCAAGGCGCGGGCCACTTACGAGATCGAGGAGGGCAACGTCGTCATCACCGCCTTCCCCTACCAGGTCTCGCCGACCCGCGTGCAGGAGCAGATCGCCGAGCAGATGCGCGCGAAGAAGCTGCCGATGGTCGAGGATCTGAGGGACGAGTCGGACCATGAGCATCCGGTGCGCCTCGTGCTGGTGCCACGCTCCAACCGGGTCGACATGGTGGAGGTGATGAACCACCTCTTCGCCACCACGGACCTCGAGCGTAACTACCGCGTCAACCTCAACATCATCGGCCTCGATGGACGCCCGCGCGTCATGGGGCTCAGATCCATCCTGACGGACTGGCTCGACTTCCGCATCGGCACGGTCACGCGGCGGCTGCAGCACCGGCTGGAGAGGGTCAGCCGGCGGCTGCACATCCTGGAAGGCCTCCTCGTCGTCTATCTCAACCTGGACGAGGTGATCCGCATCATCCGCCGCGAGGACGAGCCGAAGCCGGTGCTGATGAAGCGCTTCAAGCTCTCCGACGAGCAGGCCGAGGAGATCCTCAACACCCGTCTGCGCCATCTCGCACGGCTCGAGGAGATGAAGATCCGCGAGGAGCAGAAGCAGCTCGCCGCCGAGCGCGAGGACCTGGAGGCGCTGCTGAAGAGCAAGGCGAAGCTGAAGAAGCTCGTCGCCAGCGAGATCCGTGAGGATGCCGAGAAGCACGGGAACGAGCGGCGCACCCGCATCATCGAGCGCGAGGCCGCCCAGGCGATCGACGAGACCACCCTCATTCCCAACGAGCCGGTGTCGGTGGTGCTGTCGACCGGCGGTTTCGTCCGCTCGGCGAAGGGCCATGAGATCGATCCGCACTCGCTGTCGTACAAGAGCGGCGACGGGTTCCAGTCGATGGCTCGCGGCAGGAGTCTGCAGTCGGCGGTGTTCATCGACAGCACGGGGCGCACCTACTCGCTGCCGGCGCATTCGCTGCCCTCGGCCCGCGGCCAGGGAGAGCCGCTCTCGGGCCGACTCAACCCGCCCGACGGCGCCAAGTTCGCCGGCGTCATGATGGGAGAGCCGGAAGATCTCTGGCTGCTCGCAACCGACGCGGGTTACGGCTTCACGGTGCGCCTGAAGGAGCTGATCACCGACCGGCGTGCCGGCAAGACGATCCTCAACGTGCCGGACAACGCCATGGTGCTGCCGCCGGCGCTCGTGTCCTCGCCGGAATCGCTGGTGGTGGCGGTGAGCAGCGAAGGCAAGCTCCTCGCCTTCCCGGTGGGCGACGTGCCGGAGATGCCGCGCGGCAAGGGCAACAAGCTCTATGACATCCCGGGCAAGAAGGCCGCCGCGCGCGAGGAGCTGATGAGCGGCGTCGCCGTGGTGCCGCCGAAAGGCTCGCTCGTGCTCTGGGCGGGCGAGAAGCAGAAGACGCTCGAGTGGGGCGATCTGAAGTCCTACCGCGGCCAGCGCGCCCAGCGCGGCGCAGTATTGCCGCGCGGATGGCCGCGGAAAGTGGACCGGCTGGAGACGGTACTGCCTTCCGCGAGCTAGCCCGAAAGCGATCCATGGAGCGGGCCAAGGCCGCCGTTGCTCGGCCCCTCCTGGGCCTCGCCCCTTCGGGGCCGCTGCGCGTCCAAAATCGCTCCCGGCGATCTTGTGGCCCGCGGGATCGAACGAGCAAAGGGGCGCGCTCGCGGAAACGGCCGCAGGCCTGTTTCCGCCAATCAACCAACAGTCAGCCCATCACGACTTCTTCCGGCGCGTTGACGAAGTAGCCCTGGATGTACTGCACGCCGAGCTGCCAGAGCACGGCCATGGTGTTGGCATCCTCGACGCGCTCCGCGATGGTGTGGATGGTGCGCTTGGTCGCCGACTCGACCAGGACACGCACGCGCTGTTGCAGCTGCGAATCGCGCGCGAGTCCCTGGACCAGCGCGCCGTCGACCTTGATGAAATCGAGCGGCACCGAGGCGAGCAGGCCGTGCGGGTCGCGGCCGGAGCCGAAGCTCTCGAGGGCGAACCGGAACCCCCGCTGACGCAAGCCGCCCGCGAGGACCCGCACCTGCGGGAAGTTCGCCGCCACCTCCTCGGTCACCTGGAAGCAGACGCGCTGCGGCTCCGCGCGCGTCGAGCGGATGTGCCCATCGAGCCAATCGACGAACGTTGCGTCCCGCGCCGTGTCCTTGGAGAGGCGCACGAAGAGGCATTGCGGCCGCCGCTGCGCGGCGAAGGAGAGCGACGCACCGACGACCCAGCGGTCGATGTTCTTCAAGAGGTCGTTGCGCTCCGCGGCGGCCATGAACTCGGCCGGCAGCACCTCCTTGCCCTGCGGGTCCACCATGCGCACGAACACGTCCCACATCTGCGGATCGTCGCCCTGCAGGCTCGCCACCGGCTGTTGCGCCAGGCGGAAGCGATTCTCCATGAGCGCCGCCTTGATGTGCTTGACCCAGACCTGATCGTAGGACTGGACGCGGTTATCGACGTCGGCCCGCCCCGAAGTCAGGACCTGGTTACCGCCTTGCTTGACACCCTTGCCGCACGCTTCGATGGCGTCCGCCACGATAGCGTCAACTTGGGGTGTGGTCGGAGGGACGACCGAAAGTCCCACCGTACAAGTCACTGCGACGGTCCTGTCCTTGACACGCAACACGTGCTTCTGGACCCGCGCGACGAGCTGCTTGCCCCACGCCTGGATGTCGTTCTCGTTGCCGCGCTCGAGTAGCGCGAGGAAACGCACGCCGCCGAAGCGACCAACGATCTCGTTGGGATAGAGCGTCTCTTTCAGGAGAGCTGCGATCCCCGTCAGTACGTCCTCGCTGGCCACGGCGCCGACATCGCGCTCCACGGTCGCAAACTTGTCGAGCTTGACCAGCGCGAGGCAGCGCTTGCCGCCGTGGCTCGCGGTTGTGAGGCGTGCCTGCAGCGCTTCCATCAGCTCACGCCGATGCAGGAAACCGGTCGTATGGTCCGAGTGGACGGCGTGGCTCAGCTCCTCCACCAGCTTCTGCTCATCGCGCGGCTTGGCGGGCAACACCAGCCGTACGCTGGGCTCGCCATCGTGATCGCCGAGCGCGAGCACGACTTCCACCGCCATGGTCTTGCCGTCGGGGAGCAGAGCGGTCGCCTTGAGCGCATGGTCGTTCCAACGTCCTTGCAGACAGGCGGCCAGCGCTCCCTTGAGAGCCGGCTGCGTGGCCTCGTCGAAGAGGTCCATCACCGGATGGCCGATCAGAGAATCCTTGACCCCGAAGAGCTCGAGCCATGCCGGGTTGGCATCGATGACGATGCCTTCCTGCACCTGAACGATGGCATCGTTGGAGCGCTGCAGCACGCTCTCCAGCTGGTTGCGCGCGTCGTGAGCCGACTTGAGCGTGGAGGTGAGGGCGCGCTCCAGCCGGAAGGCCCGCAGCTCGCGGGCCATCACGGCGGCGAGGCGCGCGGGGTTGGAAAGCGAGACGACGTCACGCGCGCCCACTGCCATCGCATCCGCAATGATCCCCTCGTCAACGGCTTCCGCCACCAGGACTACAGGGACGGTCGGGGCGACCTGATCGCGCACATCGATGACACTCTTGAGGTGATGCTCGGCTCCCGGCACGTCGATGAGCAGCTCGGGGTTGATCTGCGGCAGCGCGTCGGGGAGATCTCCCAGGTCGGGGATCCACGTGCAGTGCACCGCGTGGCCCGCGCGGCGCAGGATGCTGTTGATGGCCTCGACCGGATCCCGGCTGGGAGAAAGTACGATGAGCGGAACGGCGTTCTGCTCGGTCAAGGCGCTCTCCGGAAATGCGGCCGGTCTGGGGCGGGGAAAAATTCTAGCACCGGGCCGGCGCGTGCCCGGTTGTCGCACGTCTCAGAATGTGGCCCCAAGACCGATCTTTGCCGGTGCCCCCGGTACTTCGCGCACGAGCCGCGGCACTAGATATCCCGGCAGTCGCGCGGCCAGCTGTCCGGCCAGGGTCTGCGCGCGCTCATCGGCAACGGCGAAGTGTGCCGCACCCCGCACCCTGTCGAGTACGTGCAGGTAGTAAGGAAGCACCCCGGCCTCGAAGAGGCGCAGTGACAGCTCGGAGAGCACCCCGGCGTCGTCATTGACGCCGGCCAGCAGCACCGACTGGTTGAGGAGGGTGACCCCGGTGGCGCGCAGCTTCGCGCACGCGGCCGCGAGCTCCGTGTCGAGCTCGTTGGGATGGTTGATGTGCAACACGACTACGATCGGCAGGGTGCTCGTGCGCAGCCACTGCAGCAGGCCCTCGTCGACGCGCGAAGGCAACACCACGGGCTGGCGGGTATGCACGCGGATGCGGTGAACGTGAGGGATGGCGGACAGCGCCCGGGTCAGGCTCTCGAGACGCGCGTTGCCGAGGGACAGCGGATCGCCGCCGCTCAGGATGATCTCCTCGAGGGAAGGGTCCGCAGCGATCTCGGCGAGCGCCTCGCTCCAGCGCGGCGCGTCCCCGCTCTGCTGCGCGTACGGGAACTCGCGCCGGAAACAGTAACGGCAATGCACGGCGCAGGTCGGGGTCGTGATGAGAAGGGCGCGGCCGCGGTATTTCTGCAGCAGTCCCGGCGCGCGCAGGGCAGCGTGCTCGCCGACCGGATCCGCTCCGTATCCGGAGTCGTCGCTGAGCTCTGCGGCCACCGGCAGTACCTGGCGCAGCAGCGGGTCATCGGGGTCGCCCCGGCGCATCCGGGCCACGAAGCTGCGCGGGACGCGCAGGCGGAAAAGGTGGCTGGCGGCATGCGCGCTCGCGACCGCATGGGGATCGAGGCCGAGTGCGGCAGCGAGCGCCTCCGGGCTCGTGATCGCCTCGGCGAGCTCCTGCTGCCACGTCCGAGACTCGAGCTGGCGGGGGTGGACCGATGCCGTTATCATACGCGGCCCTTCATCAATGGGAAAAAGTCGCCTGCGGCGCTTTTTCGGACCGTAGCTGCGATCCCGCCGGCAAGAGGCGCGACTTTTGCCAGCTCTCAGTGCTGCGGTCGAAGCGTCGCAAGTCAGAAAGGCTCCTGCAGGAGGGGCCGCGCATTCTGCCGCCCCAGCCGCGAGAAAGAAATGGCCAGCTACACCACCAGCGAGATCCGCTCGGGCATGAAAGTCCTGCTCGAAGGCGACCCGTACGCGATCGTCGACAACGAGTTCGTCAAGCCCGGCAAGGGCCAGGCCTTCAACCGCATCAAGGTCCGCAATCTCAAGACCGGCCGGACCATCGAGCGCACGTTCAGATCGGGCGAGTCGCTGGAGGCCGCGGACGTCGTGGATACGGAGATGCAGTACCTCTACCAGGACGGCGACTTCTGGCACTTCATGATGCCCGACAACTTCGAGCAGTACACGGCCGGCAAGTCGGCCATGGGTGACAATGCGCAGTGGCTGAAGGAGGGCCTGGTCTGCATCGTCACCCTCTGGAACAACGAGCCGCTGGTGGTGAACGTGCCCGCGCACGTGGAGCTCAAGATCGTCGAGACCGACCCCGGCCTGCGGGGTGACACCGCCACCGGCGGCCAGAAGCCGGCCAAGCTCGAGACCGGGGCCGTGGTGCGGGTGCCGCTCTTCATCAACGAGGGCGAAGTCATCCGCATCAACACCGCCACCGGCGAGTACGTCTCGCGCGCCAAGCAGTAGGCCGGCAGTCGAACGGGCAGTCGACCGGGCAGTCGGCTACAGCAGATCCTCCAGGCGGCTCGCCTGCACGAAAAGCGCGGCGAGCCTCTCCAGACCTCGCGCATCGATCTCATCGAACCGCGCGAGTCGTGCGCTGTCGAGGTCCAGAACCCCTACCACCCGGTCCGCCGCGATCAGCGGCACCACGACTTCCGACGCCGAAGTGGCGTCGCAGGCGATGTGTCCCGGGAATGCGTTGACGTCCGGGACGATCAATGTCTCCCGTCTCGCGGCGGCCGTACCGCACACACCCCGGCCGAGCGCGATGCGCACGCATGCGGGCTTTCCCTGGAACGGGCCGACGACCAGCTCGCCTCCACGTAGAAAATAAAAGCCCGCCCAGCTCACATCGGGCAGCGCATCGAAGATGAGTGCCGCGGTGTTGGCGGCGTTGGCGATTGCGTCGGCCTCGCCGCTGAGGAGTCCGTGAAGTTGTGCGGCGAGATGCTCGTAGCCGGCACGTTTGTCGGAGAAGTCGTGGGGTTGGCTGGTGTAGGTCATGACTGGCCCGATCTACGCTCTTTCGATTGGAAAAGGGAGGACTGCGTCGAGGCGCTGCGCGCCCGCCGCGATCATCAGGGTGCGATCGAAGCCGAGCGCCACGCCGCAGCAGTCGGGGAGGCCGGCCTCGAGCGCCGCGAGCAGACGCTCGTCGAGGGTGGCATCGGGCAGCCCAAGCCGGCGACGCTCCGCGACATCCCGCTCGAAGCGGGTGCGCTGCTCAGGGGCGCACGTCAGCTCGTGGAAGCCGTTGGCGAGCTCGATGCCGTCGCAGTAGAGCTCGAAACGTTGTGCGGCGCGCGGATCGTGCGGATCGAGCTGCGCCAGTGCCGCCTGGCTGGCGGGATACCCGTGCACGAAGGTCACCGCGCTCTGGCCGAGCCGCGGTCCGACGACGGTGCCCATCAAGAGCTCGAGCAACTCATCACGGTCACCCGCGAGGCCATTGAACCCCGCCTGGCGCGCTCGCGCCAACAGCTCCTCGCGGGAAGCCGTGAAAGGATCCAGCGCGAGCTCCTGCAGGAAGGCCTCGCGGTAGCTCAATCGTACGCTGAGGCGGGCGGCGGCGGCTGCGCCGAGAAGCGCGCGCAGCAGTGCTTCGACCTCACTCATGAGCGCATCGAGCGAGTATCCCAGGCGATACCATTCGATCAGCGTGAATTCGGCGTTGTGCAGGCGGCCGCGCTCGAGTCCGCGCACCACGTGACAGATCTGATAGATGTCGCCGACTCCCGCCGCGAGGAGGCGCTTCATGGCGTATTCCGGCGAGGTGTGGAGGAAGTGGGGCGGAGGCGCCGGGCTGCCGGGAAGACCCGCCTCGAGCGTTACGCGCGCCGTGTGGATGTGCACGTCGGTCACCGGGGAGTTGACCACCATCGGCGTGTCCACTTCCAGCACGCCACGGTCGGCGAAAAAGCCCCGTGCGCGCGCCAGCAGCGCGGCGCGCAGCCGCAACATCTCGGGCGCGGCGGAGGGTCGCCAATCCGTGCCGGCGGTGCCGGCGCCCCTCATGGCGGGCCCAGCCGGGCGATGGTCTGGCCGACGCGTACCGGCGAGCCCGGCCGCAGCTCCGGCAGCCACTGCGCCGCTCCCGGCGGCAGCAGCAGGATCACCGTGGATCCCATGTTGAACCGCCCCAGCTCCGCGGCGCGCTCGAGCCGCATCGGTGCGCGTCCCGTGTCGAGCGGCAGCTCCATCGGGCGCCGGGGACTGCACGGCGTCACATCGCCATGCCAGACGGTCGCGATGCTGCCGACGAAGAGCGCGCCGACCAGCGCGAGCGCGAAGGCGAGCGGTCCCTCCTCGAACGCGCAGATCACCCGCTCGTTGCGCGCGAAGAGCCCCGGTACGGCCGCGGCGGTCACCGTGTTGACGCTGAAGAGCCTCCCGGGGATGAACCACGCCGCGCGCAGGGTGGCGGCCGCCGGCATGTGGATACGGTGATAGTTGTAGGGGGCGAGATACAGCGTGGCGAACGACCCGCCGGCGAAGCGCTGTGCCCAGCCGGGTGCATTCCCCAGCAGCGCCTCGACGGAATAGTGGTGACCTTTGGCCTGCAGCAGGATCGAGCCGTCCAGCCGCCCGATCTGACTCACCGTGCCGTCGACGGGGCAGGCGAGCGCCCGTGGGTCGGGATCGCAAGGACGCGAGCCGGGTCGCAGGCTGCGGGTGAAGAAGGCGTTGAAGCTCGGATAATCGCGTGGCTCGGGATCCGCCGCATCGCTCATGTCGGGCCGAAAATGGCGCACGAACGAGCCGATCAGCGCGTTCTTGACCGGCTTGACGCGGCTGCGGGCCAGCCGATGGATCTGCCGCGACAGGAAATGCTGCGGCAAAAGATGTTGCATCGCGACGAAGAGGCGCGCGCGCAGCGTCGGCGACTCCGGCGGAGGGGTTGCGCCATCCATGCTGGTGTCAGGCTGCCGCGCGCAGCTCCGGCGCGACGCGGCTCAGGGATTGCGCGAGCTGCCGCGCATCGAAAGGAGGCGTGAACACGCCGACTTCCCGCGCGCGGGAGTCGAACAGCAGAATCGCCTGCGTATGGTCGAAGTCATAGCCGCCGCCCGGCAGGTCGATGCGGGTGATGCCGATCCCGAGACTGGCGGCGAGGCGGTGGATTTCGGCGGGATCGCCGGTGAGGCCGAGGAAGCTCGGGTCGAAATGCGCCAGATACGCGGCGATCACCGCGGGCGTGTCGCGCTGCGGATCCACCGTCACGAAGAGCACCCGCAGGCCCGACACCGCCGCCTGCTTCTTGATCCGCGCGAGCGCGGCAAGGGTATCCGGGCACTCATCCGGGCAATGGGTGAAGCCGAAGTACACCAGCGTCGGCCTGCCGAGCAGCGCCGCCCGGGTGAAGGGCCGGCCCTGGCTGTCGATGAGATGAAAGTCGGTCACGGGTCTGGCCTCGGACAGCCACGTGCCGCTTGCCAGCACCGGCCGGGAGCTGTCAATTTTCGCGGCCAGCAGAAAGCCAGCGAGCGCGGCGCAGAGGGCGCCGAGGCCCACGAGGACCCAGAAGAGTCGAGCGGTCATGCGAGAATTATCCCACACACGCCGCGGGGGCGGCTCACCGCGGACGCGGGCGCAAGCCCGGCGCAGCCGCCCGACCGTCCTGGCCCTGATCGAGCGCGGTGCGCGGCGCCTGCGGCGCGCGGGCGTCTTCTTCGGGCATGGGACCGACAACGCGAGGGACGATGCCGCCACCCTGGTGCTGCATGCCCTGAATATGCCGCATTCCGGTGACCGTGCGCTCTACGCGCGGCGCGTCGGCAGCCGCGACGTCGGGCGTGTGGACGCGCTCATCACGCAACGCATCGAGAAGCGCATTCCCGCGGTGTATCTCACCGGCGAGACGTGGTTCGCCGGACTGGCGTTTCATGTCGATCCGCGGGTCCTCATCCCACGCTCGCCGATCGCGGAGCTCATCGAAAGGCGCTTTGCGCCATGGATAGATCACCGTCGGGTGCGCCGGATCCTCGATGTGGGCACCGGCTCGGGCTGCATCGCGATCGCGTGCGCGAAGGCCTTTCCGCGCTCGCGCATCGATGCGGTGGACATCTCGGCCGAGGCGCTCGAGGTCGCCACCGGCAACGTCCGCCGTCACCGTCTCGGGCGGCGCCTGCGCCTCATTCGCTCGGATCACTTCAGCGCGCTGGCAGGCGAGCGCTACGATATCATCGTCGCCAATCCGCCTTACGTGGGGCGGCGGGAGATGTCAGGACTCCCGCCCGAGTATCGTCACGAGCCGCCACTCGCGCTCGCCGCAGGACGCGACGGCCTCGATTCCGTGCGGGTCATCCTGCGGGAAGCGGGTGGACATCTGCGTCCTGGCGGGTTGCTGATCGTCGAAGTCGGCAACACCGAGGCGGCCGTGCGCCGGGCGTTCAAGCGGCTTCCCTTCCTCTGGCTGGAATTCGAGCGCGGCGGCGGCGGGGTGTTTCTCCTCACTGCGGAGCAATTTGGCAGGTAGCCCACGACATGTCAGGCAACACGATCGGCAGGCTTTTCACGGTCACGACCTTCGGCGAGAGCCACGGCCCGGCGCTCGGCTGCATCGTCGATGGCTGTCCGCCGGGACTCGCCCTGTCGGAGGAAGACATTCAACAGGATGTCGACCGGCGGCGCACCGGCACCTCGAAGTTCGTCAGCCAGCGCCGCGAGGGCGATCAGGTCCGCATCCTCTCGGGCGTCTTCGAGGGGCACACCACCGGCACGCCGATCGGGCTCCTGATCGAGAATACCGATGCCCGCTCGCGTGACTACGAGAAGATAAAGGAACGCTTCCGTCCCGGGCACGCGGACTACACCTACCAGCAGAAGTACGGCCTGCGCGACTACCGCGGCGGAGGACGCTCGTCCGCCCGTGAGACGGTGATGCGGGTCGCGGCGGGCGCGATCGCCCGCAAATATCTGGCAACCCGGCTCGGCGTGCGGATCTACGGCTACCTGAGTCAAGTGGGCTCGCTCGTCCTGGAGGCGCGCGATCCGGCGTTTGCCTATCAGAACCCCTTCTTTTGCCCCGACCCTGCGCGGGTCGAGGAACTCGAGGCGCTCATCTGGAAATTGCGCTCGGAGGGCGATTCGATCGGCGCCCGGGTGACCGTGATCGCGGCCGGTGTTCCCCCCGGCCTCGGAGAGCCGGTCTTCGATCGCCTGGACGCCGCCATCGCCGCAGCGCTCATGGGCATCAATGCCGTCAAGGCCGTCGAGATCGGTGCAGGCGCGGGCGCGGTCACCCAGCGCGGCAGCGAGCATCGCGATGAGCTCACGCCCCAGGGGTTCGCCAGCAACCACGCCGGTGGCATTCTGGGAGGAATCTCTTCCGGCCAGGACATCATCGCCCACCTCACGCTGAAGCCGACCTCCAGCATCCAGGTGCCCGGCCGCACGGTCGATACCGCCGGCCAGCCGGTGGAGATCGTCACCACCGGCCGTCACGACCCGTGCGTCGGCCTGCGCGCCACCCCCATCGCGGAGGCCATGCTGGCGATCGTTCTCCTCGACCATTACCTGCGCCATAGGGCTCAGAACGCCGATGTCCGCTCCACGACCCCGGACATTACTCGACGGTGATCGGCGACACAGTTTATGTCCGGCAGATACGGGAATATCGCGCCATCGACAGTCGGACTTAACTTATGGGTCATGGTCGCCAATTCGCTCATCCCGTGCTGCGGTCTCTTTGGCTTTCCGCCCAATTAAGTTATATTGCCGCCTCGATTGGATGAGACTGCCAAGATGCAGCCATCCTTTTGTTTTTACGAATTATTCCACTCACTGATGCCTTCCGGGGTGTCGTAATGGTCGCCAAACGCTCAAGCCGGGCGGTGGCGTTGCTGCTGGTTGTGCCCTCAGCGGCGTTCGCCCTCGGCCTCGGGGACATCCGTCTCCTTTCACCGCTCGATCAGCCCCTCAAGGCGCAGATCGAGCTGCTAGACGCTACGCCGGAGGCGCTGCAGAACCTGCAGGTTCAGCTCGCCTCCCAGGACACTTTTGCCCGCTACGGCCTCAACTGGCCGCAGTTCATGAGCGGTGTGCACGTCAAGACCGTGCATACCGCCGACGGCAGGGAAGTGGTGGAGCTCTCGTCCGATCGGCCCATCACCGATCCGGTGCTGACCCTGCTGGTCGAAGCCAACTGGGACCGCGGCCATCTGATCCGGGAGTACACCGTGCTCCTCGATCCGCCGGTGTACGTGCCCAATCAGTCGCAGGCGGCCAGTCAGCAGGTCGCGCCGGCCGCCACGGGTACGGCGCAGCGCGCGGGTGAGATTGCACGCTCGCAAGAGCCTGCGGCGCAGCCTTCGCCTCCCGGCCCTGCGGCCGGAACCTCATCTGAGGGCGCGCAGGCGTCGTCCGACACGGGTTCTTCTGCAGGCAGCGGCGAGCCGCACTCGCTCGTCGTCCGCCGTGGCCAGACGCTCTCGGGCATCGCCAACCGGATGAGCGGCGCGGGACTGGGCTCCGGCCCCACTCGAGCCTGGATGGTCGCCATCTACCGGGCGAACCCCGCCGCTTTCGAGCGCAACATGAACCTGCTGCGCTCCGGCGCCGTGCTGCGCATGCCTGACAGCGCGAGGGTCGCCGCCATCTCGAGCGCGGACGCCCTTGCGGAAATCCGACGCCAGTACGCCGCCTGGCGCGGCAGCTCACAGGAGGCCGGCAGCACGGCGAGCGGTGCCGGAAGGCTGCGGCTCGTCGCCCCCGAAGGCGGCGCCGGCGCTTCGGGCGCATCCGCCACGGCCGGCTCTGCAAACGCTGACGTGAAGGCGCTGCAGGCGCAGGTCCAAAGTCTTCAGACCCAACTCACCAGCGAACATCGTCTGCTCGAGCTGAAGGACGCGCAGCTTGCGCACATGCAGGCTCAGCTAGCCGCGAAGCAGGCCGGGGAGCCTGCGCCCGCGGAGAATCCGCCGGCCGCCGGCGCCCCGGCCAATCCGCCGCCGGCCGTCGCCAATTCCACCCCTCCGGCCCAGGCCAGCCCGCCGCCAAGCGCCACACCGACGCCTGCGGAAGCGCCGCCTCCGACGCCCGCGGCTGCGCCGCCCGTCGCTGCGACTCCGCCGGTGCAACAGCATGCGCCGACACCGGCGTCGCACGTGGCACAGCACCCGGTCAGCAAGCCCACACCATTCAAGGCAACGTCGGGGCCCTCGCTCTTAGACACGCTTGCAAGCTACTGGTGGGCCATCGCCATCGTGGTCTTGGCGCTGATCGGCTATGTCGCCTCGCGCGTCCTGCGCTCGCGCCGACAGTCGGACCTCGATGACTCGCTCGGCCGCCTAGCGGCGGCGGGATCGACGCCGTCACCCTATACAAGGTTGGAGCCGTCGACGGGCGATACGGCCTCGATGCGCCCGGTCAGTGCCGAGCAAGACGACGCATTTGTCGTCGAGGAGACCGGCACACACGAGCGGCCGAAATTTGCCGCGGCCGCGGCTCCCGTAGCCGCCAAGCACGTCACCACCGGCGATCAGACGATCAGCACGGAGACGGCAGTCAACCTGGATCAGGGTGATCCGCTGGCCGAGGCCGACTTCCACATGGCCTACGGCCTGTACGACCAGGCTGCGGACCTCATTCGCATCGCCATCGGGCGCGAGCCCGAGCGGCGAGACCTGAAGCTGAAGCTCCTCGAGGTCTTCTTCGTCTGGGGCAACAAGGAGCAGTTCCTGCAGACCGCGCGCGAGCTGGCCGACACCCGCGGCGAGGCTGCGCCGGGCGAGTGGGAAAAGATCGTGATCATGGGCAAGCAGCTTGCGCCGGACGATCCGCTGTTCGCGGCCGGCGCGGCCGTGAGCGGCGCGGCCTCGGCCGGCGTCGATCTCGACCTTGCCGGAGGCCAAAGCGGCATCGACGGTGGCCTCGATTTCGACGTCGCTTCGGGACGCACCGGTCAGCATTCCCAGGGGCTGGATCTCGATATTGGATCGGCACTCGGAGACCACGAGACCGGTGTGACCGTCGAGCAGCCAGGCACCGCCACCGATCGCAACATGGCGTTGACCGACACGCACTTCGTGGACGGCGCCACCGGCTCCACGCGCGAGATGACGGCGACCATGCCCGGAGCCGACGAGGCGGGCGAGTTCGGGACGGAGCTGGAAGGCCCGACCATCGAGCAGCCCGCGCTGCACGTCTCGGAGCAGCCGACGATCCGGCAGAAGGTGGAGACCGCCCTGAAGCAGAGTGGCGGCGAGCAGACCGCGGAGCTGGCCATCGACGACCTGGGGCTCGACCTCGGGGCGTTCGAGGCGGCCGAGCAGTCCGGCGAGGCGACCGAAGCCGCAGCGGAGGGGCCGACACTGGTTGCGGGACTCGATGATCACTCACGCCGGATCATCGAGCAGGCGGGACATCGCGCCGCCGAGCCCTCACCGGAGCCCACCGGCACCACCAACGCCTGGCAGATCGATGAGACCGAGCTCGAGGCGGTGCTGTCGGAGGACGACGGCCGCAAGAATGGCCACGACGGCGGCGCGACCTCGCGGCTGGCCGCCCTCGATGCCGGCAGCGTCGACTACGACATTGGCGCCGCAGAGGACGGGGCGCACGAAACGCCGAGTCATGCCACGAACGGCATCGGTCTCGACCTCGATGTCGGTACGGCCACAGTGCCTGACGCGGCCTTCACGGCGACCCAGAAGCTGTCGGCGGAGGACCTCGCGCTGCCGGACCTCGAGCCTGTCACCATGAGTGAGGTCGGCACCAAGCTCGACCTCGCCCGTGCCTACATGGACATGGGCGACCCCGAGGGCGCGCGCAACATCCTCGAGGAAGTCATGCACGAGGGCTCGACGGCGCAGCGTCAGGAAGCGGAGCGCCTGATGGAGTCGTTGCCCGGGTAGCCTGAGATCCGTGACGCGGATTGCGGTCGGGCTCGAATACGAGGGGACACGCTACGCCGGCTGGCAGAGTCAGCGCTCGGCGGACACCGTGCAGCGGCTGGCTGAGACCGCCCTCGGCAAGGTGGCTGCCGAAGCGGTGAGCCTGGTCTGTGCCGGCAGGACCGATGCCGGAGTTCACGCCCGCGGGCAGGTGGCGCATTTCGATACGACCGCCAGCCGCAGCATGCGGGCATGGATGCTCGGCGCCAACTCCGAGCTGCCGCGCGACATCAGCATTTCCTGGGTGCGGCCCGTGCCCGCGCACTTTCACGCCCGCTACTCGGCGGAGGCGCGCACCTACCGCTACCTCATCTTCAATCGCGCCTCCCGCTCGGGCCTGTTGAGCTCCAGGGCGACGTGGGTCCACCGCCCGCTCGACGCCGGGCGCATGGCGCAGGCGGCCGCGGCGCTCGAGGGTGAACACGATTTCACCGCTTTGCGCGCCGCGGAATGTCAGGCGAAATCACCGATCCGCCGCATGGAGCGCCTCACCGTCGCCCGCAGCGGCGACTGGGTGGCGATCGAGGCCACGGCCAACGCCTTCCTGCATCACATGGTGCGCAACATCGCCGGGCTTCTGATCCGCATCGGTAAGGGCGATGCGCCGCCCTCCTGGGCGGCGGAAGTGCTCGCCGGACGCGACCGGCGGCTGAGCGCACCCACGGCGCCCGCGGCGGGCCTCTATCTCTGGCACGTGCGCTATCCCGGCGCCTTCGGGCTGCCCGTATCCGCCGAGAACCGCGACCCGGAGCACGAAAACGCTATCATCATGCCTGGATCTCCACCCTAGGCGGCTCTCATGTCCTGGTTCGAGAAGATCATGCCCTCGCGCATCAAGACCGAGCGCCGTACGCGCTCGGTGCCGGAGGGCCTGTGGATCAAATGCCCCGCCTGCGATGCCGTTCTTTATCGCGCGGAGCTCGAGCGCAATCTGTATGTGTGCCCGAAGTGCAGCCATCACATGCGGATCGGCGGCCGCGAGCGTCTGGAGCGCTTCCTCGATCCGGCCTCGACCGAGGAGATCGGGGCGCGGATCACTCCGGAGGATCCGCTGAAGTTCCGCGACAGCAAGCGGTACAAGGATCGGCTGGTGCAGGCACAGAAGGCGACCGGGGAGACCGATGCGCTCATCGTCCTCGCCGGCACGCTCGAGAAGCTGCCGGTGGTGGCCTGTGCCTTCGAGTTCCAATTCCTCGGCGGCTCCATGGGCTCGGTGGTCGGGGAGCGTTTCAAGCGCGGCGCCGATCACTGCATCGAGCATCGCAAGCCCCTCGTCTGCTTCACGGCGAGCGGGGGCGCCCGCATGCAGGAGGCGCTCTATTCGCTCCTGCAGATGGCGAAGACCGCCGCCGCACTCTCGCGGCTCGCGCAGGCGCATCTGCCTTTCATCTCCGTCATGACGGACCCGACGACGGGCGGCGTGTCGGCGAGTCTCGCCATGCTCGGCGACCTCAATCTGGCGGAGCCGCGCGCGCTCATCGGGTTCGCGGGTCCCCGGGTGATCCAACAGACGGTGCGCGAAACCCTGCCAGAGGGCTTCCAGCGCAGCGAGTTCCTGCTCGATCACGGGGCGCTCGACATGATCGTCGATCGCCGTGACATGCGTGAGCGGATCGCCTCGCTCCTGCGCATGCTGATGAAACAGCCGGCGGCTGCCGCGTAAGCATCCGACGCCCGTGACCCGATCGCTCGCGCAGTGGCTGGCGCTGCAGGAAGCGGCGCATCCGAAGTCGATCGACCTCGGCCTGGCGCGCGTCGGTGCGGTGGCCCGGCGGCTCGGCATCGACCGGCCGCAGGCCGCCGTCATCACCGTGGGCGGCACCAACGGCAAAGGCTCCACCGTCGCGCATCTGGAGGCGCTCTCTCTCGCGGCGGGCCGGTCGGTCGGGCTGTTCACCTCGCCGCATTTCCTGCGCTACAACGAGCGCATCCGCATCGACGGAGTGGAGGCGGACGATGCGGCCATCGTCGCGGCCTTCGAGCGCATCGAGGCGGCGCGCGACGGCACCACCCTGACTTTCTTCGAATACAACACTCTGGCGGCGCTTCTTCTGTTCGCGGAGCGCCGTGTCGAGCTCGCTCTGCTCGAGGTGGGGCTCGGGGGCCGTCTCGATGCCACGAACCTCATCGATGCGGACGTGTCGGTGGTCTGCTCGGTCGGCCTGGATCATCGCGACTGGCTGGGGGACACCCTGGAGGCGATCGGCGCCGAGAAGGCCGGCATCTTCCGCGCCGGCAGGCCGGCCGTGCTCGGCACGGCGCACATGCCGGCGAGCGTGTATTCCACGATCGAGCGAGTCGGGGCGAAGCCGATCGTGGCGGAGCAGGACTTCCGCTGGCAGGTGACGCCGGACGCGGATGGACCCCGCTGGAATTACCGGGGCTCCGGTCTCGACCTCCGGCATCTGCCGCCGTCGGCCCTCGCAGGCTCCATCCAGTACCGCAACGCGGCGACAGCGCTCGCGGCGCTGGAGGCTCTCGCGCAGCGCTGCGCAGTGGCGGCGCAGATGATCGCGCACCTCGATGCGGATACCGTGGCGGCGGCGCTGCGACAGGTGCGGCTCGCGGGCCGATTCCAGATCGTACCCGGACCGATCGAGTGGATTCTGGATATCGCGCACAACCCGCCCGCCGCCGAGGTGTTGGCCACGCAGCTCGAGGAGCGCCCGTGTCAGGGACGGACGCTCGCCGTCGTCGGCATTCTGGGTGACAAGGATGCGCCGGCCATCGCGCGGGCGCTGGCTCACGCGTTGGATCGCTGGGTCCTTTGCACCCTGGAAGGTCCCCGGGGCGTTTCCGCGGCGGAGCTGGCGCGGCGCCTCGAGCCCACCGTGCACGATCCGATTCTCGCCGGGTCGGTGCCTGCCGGCTGCGAGGCGGCGCGCGCGGCAGCGCGAGCGGGTGACCGCGTGGTCGTCTGCGGCTCGGTGCACACGGTCGGGCCGGCGCTCGAGTGGCTTGGGGTATACTCGGCCCGGTGAAAGAGCGACTGACGGGCGCCATCATTCTCGTGGCGCTGATCGTGCTGTTGGTTCCGGAGCTGCTGACCGGACCGATCCGGACCCGGTCCGCGCCCGCCGCATCTGCGACGCGGGCAGCGGCGCCCCTTCGCTCCTATACGCTGACACTCGGCGCGCCGCTCCCGGCCGACGCCGCGCCTGCCACGCCCGCGGCGCAGTCGGCTGCGCAGCCGGCGCAGGCCAGCGCTCTGCAGAGCTCCACACAGACAGCCGCCGAGAGCGGCGCGGAAAACGCCACGGAAGGCAGCGAGCCGCGGCAGGCGCCGTCTACCCGGGCCGTCACGGCACATGCGGAGGCTCCACGAGTCTCGCGCCAGAGCCCCGGGCCCGCGCCGGAATCGCATGAACGGGCCACGCACGCCCCGGAATCGCATGGACCGGACTTGCATGTCGCGAAAGTGCCCGCACATCCGCCGGTGCGAGAGGCCCGTGCGGCGGCCTCTGCAGGAGGATGGGTGGTGCAGCTAGGCAGTTTTGCCAGCCGTCGGAACGCGAATCGCCTGGCACACTCGCTCGCGGGCAAGGGCTTTCACATGTCGGTGTCCCCGGCGCATGCGGGCTCACGCGTCCTCTGGCGGGTGCGCGCGGGTCCGGCGCATGATCGGGCCGGCGCACAGCGCCTGGCCGCCCGGTTGCGGGCGCTCGGGCACCGCGGCGAGCTTCTTCCGGCAAGGTGATGCGTTTCCGGGCGAAAGGGCTTTCCCGGTGCATTTCGTGCTCGCGGTCTCGTGTCTCGGAGGCCACGCTCTTGTACAATCCGCCGCGGTTACCTAGGGCCCTCGCCCTTGCGCTAACGGTCCTCAGAGGGCGTCCTCGCAACACCCTGTCCCATGAACATAGCCGATTATGTGGTGATCGCCGCCGTCGTGGTGTCGGCGATCGTTGGCGCCGTGCGCGGCTTCCTGCGCGAGGCGATCGCCCTCGGCACGTGGATCGTGGCGCTGTTCGTCGCCTGGCATTTCTCGGACATGATCGAGCCGCACTTGGGCGGACTGCTCGCGGCCAACTACGTGCGGCCCTGGGCGGCGCGCGTCATCATCGTCGCGCTCATCCTGCTCTGCGGCGCGGCGCTCGGCGCCATCATCTCGCACTACGTGCGTCTCTCGATCTTCAGCGGCATGGACCGCTTTCTCGGATTTCTCTTCGGCGCGGCGCGTGGCGTGGTGTTGATCGGGGTATTCGTCATCCTGGCGCAGTTGCTGAAGCTCGATGGCGAGGTGTGGTGGCGGCATTCCATGCTGATCCCCTATGGTGACTCGGTGGCCAACGGCTTGCGCGTGCTGGTCGGCGCGGGCTCTCTGAGGTAGGACTATGTGCGGACTCGTCGGTGTCGTCGGAACGAGCGCGGTCAATCAGCGCATCTATGACGCGCTGGCCGTGCTGCAGCATCGGGGGCAGGACGCCGCCGGGATCGCCACCTCCGGCGATGGCGAGCTTTGCGTGCGCAAGGGCAGCGGGCTGGTACGCGATGTCTTCCAGCAGCACCACATGGTCGAGCTCAAAGGCAACGCCGGCATCGGGCATGTCCGCTATCCAACCGCCGGCTGCGACCGGGCCTCGGAGGCGCAGCCGTTCTACGTCAACTCCCCTTACGGCATCTGCCTCGCCCACAATGGCAATCTGACCAACGCGACGGAGCTCGCCGAGGTGTTGATCCGTGAGGATCGCCGGCACCTCAATACGACGTCGGACTCCGAGGTGCTGCTCAACGTTTTCGCTTCGGAGCTGCAGCGCATCGGCACGCCGCGCATCACTCCGGCCGACGTATTCGCAGCGCTGAATGCCGTGTATCGCCGCTGCCGCGGCGGCTATGCCGTGGTGGCCATGATCATCGGGCATGGCATCCTGGGCTTCCGCGACCCCAATGGGATCCGTCCGCTGGTCCTCGGGCAGCGGGACACCCCACGAGGCCCGGAGTGGATGCTCGCCTCGGAGAGCGTGGCGCTCGACAGCCTCTCCTTCCGCCTGGTGCGTGACATCGCCCCGGGCGAAGCCGTGTTCATCGACGAGGGCGGCCGGCTGCACTCGCACCAATGCGTGGCGAGCGTGCGCCATACCCCCTGCATCTTCGAGTACGTCTACTTCGCTCGCCCGGACTCTAAGATCGACAACATCTCCGTGTATCGGGCCCGGATGCGCATGGGCGATCGTCTGGCGGAGAAGATCGTGCGCGAGCGGGCCAACCACGACATCGACGTCGTCATACCGATCCCGGACACCAGCCGCACGAGCGCTCTGCAGCTCGCGCAGCGTCTGGGCGTCAAATACCGCGAAGGGTTCATCAAGAACCGCTACATCGGCCGGACCTTCATCATGCCCGGTCAGGACGAGCGGCAGAAATCGGTGCGCCGCAAGCTGAACGCCATCGATCTGGAGTTCCGCGGCAAGAACGTGCTGCTGGTTGACGACTCGATCGTGCGTGGCACGACCTCCGCGCAGATCATCGAGCTCGCCCGCGAGGCGGGCGCGCGCAAAGTGTACTTCGCCTCCGCGGCGCCGCCGGTGCGCTTCCCCAATGTCTATGGCATCGACATGCCGGCGGCTCGCGAGCTCGTCGCGAGCGGACGGCGGGTCGACGAGGTGGCGCGGCTCATCGGCGCGGACTGGCTGATCTATCAGGACATCGAGGACCTGATCGCGGCCTGCAAGCACGAGGATGCGCGCATCGAGGAGTTCGACACCTCCTGCTTCTCCGGCGAGTACGTCACCGGCGATGTGACACCGGAGTACCTGGAGCGCCTGCAGCTCGAGCGCTCGGACGAGGCGAAGAAGCTGCGCAGCGACCGGCGGTTGCTCAAGGTGATCCGCGGTTAGGCTTTCGTCTGAGCGCCGGATCCGGGCATCCTGCGCGAACGAAGCGCGGTCGCGGGCAAAAGCGCGGTTTTTGCCCGTGACCTCCGCCACCTGCGGCGGCGGGGCATGTCCCTGTGGTGCGGGGTCGACATCAATCGATGGCCAACTAGGGTGACTTCCGACCGACCTCGGCGCGCGCTGCTGCTAGAGCTGCTTCACGCCGGACTCGAAAGAGTCGACGGGCGCCGCTGTGTGCGCGAGGCGCTGCTCAGGCGGCCGGCGCCGAGTGATGCGCCGGTGTGGGCCGCGGCGGTCGGCAAGGCGGCGGGCGCCATGGCGCTCGGGGCCGCCGACGCGCTGGGCCGCTCCCTCGAGCGCGTGTTGGTCATCACGAAGGGCGGACATCTCGCTGCGGAGCTCCTGGCGGTGCCGGGGGTGGAGACGCACGAGAGCGCCCATCCGGTTCCCGACGAGCGCTCGCTCGCCGCCGGACAGCGGCTTCTCGATTGGGTCGGCGGGCTGCCGGCGGCGGTGTCGCCGCTCTTTCTCATCTCGGGCGGCGCCTCGAGCCTGGTGGAGGTGCCTGAGGCCGGCGTCTCGCTCGCTGATCTGGCGCAACTCTCGGTGCGTGCGCTCACGGACGGCATGGAGATCGATGAGCTCAACGCGCGTCGGGCGCGGCTCTCGCGGATCAAAGGCGGGCGCCTCGCTGCCCTGCTTGCCGGCCGCGAGGCACGGGCCCTCTTCATATCGGATGTCCCGGACGACGACCCCGCGGTCATAGGCTCGGGATTGCTCGGTCCCGCAGATCGCGGCGGCGACGGCATCGATCGGCAGATCATCGCCTCCGTGGATGACGCGATGGAAGCTGTTGCCGCGGCGGCCGCGCAGCGCGGGCTGACGGTGGAGCGCGCGCAGGAGCGCTTCGCAGACGAAGCGACGAGGCTCGCCGCGCGTTTCGCCCACCAGCTCCTCATCGGCAACACCCAGGTCCGCATCTGGGGCGGGGAGTCGACCGTGCATCTGCCGCCCCGTCCGGGTCGCGGCGGACGCAACCAGCATCTCGCGCTCGCCGCCGCGAAGCTCCTCCAGGATTATCCGGAGCTGGCGCTGCTCGCCGTCGGCACGGATGGGACGGATGGCCCGACGGAGGCGGCGGGGGCCTTGGTGGATGCCGAGACGTGCGCACGCGTGGCGCTCGCCGGACTGGACCCCGATGACTGTCTGGCGCGGGCGGATTCCGGCACGGCGCTCGCCGCTGCGGGTGCGCTCGTGAGTACGGGTCCCACGGGAACCAACGTCGCGGATCTCGTCATCGGCCTGAAGCTGCCGCCGGCGTGGGCGTGATATAACCCGCCGAGACCCGTCACTGCGAGCCGGAATGCCTCACGAAAAGCCCAGCCCCCGCGACCCGCGCGCCGTGCCGGAGTCGCAGTGCTTCGGCGCCGCGTTCGTCCGTGGCTACCGGCGAGTGCACCAAGTGGCCTCCGGCAAACGCGCCGATATCTTTCTCGCCGAACGCCTCGAGAACCGCTCGCTGGTCGCGTTGAAGGTGGTGCGTGACGTACCCGAGCAGGGCGAGGCGTCGGACTCGTTTCTCCGGTTCCTGCAGGAATACGAGATCGCACAGCGCATCCGCCATCCGGGCATCGTGAAGCTCTTCGACCTCGGAGTGAGCGATGAGCACGCCTGGCTGGTGATGGAATACTTTCCGCGCGGCGATTTGCGCCGGCGGATGAAATCGCAGATCGCGCCGCGCTGGGCTGTGCGTGTCGCAGCGCAGATCGCGCGGGCGCTCGATGCGCTGCACGCGGACGGCGTCGTGCATCGCGATTTGAAGCCCGGCAACGTCATGTTGCGCGAGGACGGCAGCATCGCCTTGATCGACTTCGGGCTCTCGAAGGATGCGGCGCAGCGGCTGGACCTCACGGAGCGTGGGCTCATTTTCGGCACGCCTCACTATATGAGCCCGGAGCAGGGGCACGGCGAGCCTACCGATGCGCGCAGCGACCTCTACAGCCTGGGCGTCATCCTCTTCGAGATGCTGACAGGCGGCAAGCCATACCGCGCCGAGAGTCCGATGGCGCTGATCTACAAGCACCGCAAGGAGCCTGTCCCGCAGCTCGCGGCGGGCCTCGACGGTCTGCAGCCCTTGCTCGAGCGGCTGCTCGCGAAGCAGCCCGCAGAGCGCTTCCCGAGCGCGCTGGCGGCCGCTGAGGCGCTGGAGCGGCAGCTCGAGCGGTTCCGGGAGTCGGCTTCGGCCCATGAATGACGGCGAGCCCGGTATTCTGGCGAGCCCCACGCCCGATGCCTGGGTACAGGCCGCGGCCGATCGCTGGCGGGAGCTCCTCAACGATCATGCTCAATGCGAGAAGAAGGCTGCATCGACGGCTCTCGCGCTGATGTTCACCTACCCGGAGGACCGCCGGCTGGCGGCCGCCTTGTCGCGCCTGGCGCGCGAGGAGCTGCGGCACTTCGAGCAGGTGCAAAAGCTCATGATCGCGCTGGAGGTCCCATTCGAGCGCCAGCGCCCGGGACGCTATGCCGCGGGGCTGCGCGCGAAGCTGCGCACGGCCGATCCGGGACGCAAGCTCGATCTGCTGCTGACAGGGGCGCTGATCGAGGCGCGCTCGTGTGAGCGCTTTGGCCTGCTCGTGCCGCGTCTGCCGGCCGAGGTGAGCGTATTCTACGCGCAGCTCGCCAGGTCCGAGGCGCGGCACTTCGAGCAATACCTCGAGCTCGCGCGGCAGGCGGCGGCCCCGCAGTGGCGGGAGAGGCTGCGGGAGCTCGCCGAGCACGAGGCGGGACTCGCCACGACACCGGATGTGCAGCTGCGCTTCCATTCCGGTCCACCGCAGAAATAACAGTTCGTTACAACACCCGTCCGCAGCACCGTTATCTTCTCGCGATGACCGACCGTCCCCACCTCCTGATCGTCGACGACGACCGCGAGATCCGCTCGCTGTTGAGTCAGTATCTGGAAAAGAACGATTTTCGCACCACGGCCGTGCCGGACGGCCGTGAGATGCGCCGCGTCCTCGAGCGGGCGCCGGTGGACCTGATCGTGCTCGACCTGATGCTGCCGGGCGAGGACGGTCTCACCCTCTGCCGGGAGCTGCGCACCCACTCGCAGATTCCGGTGATCATGCTGACCGCGCGCGGCGAGGATGTCGATCGCATCGTGGGGCTCGAGATCGGCGCCGATGACTATCTGCCGAAGCCCTTCAATCCGCGGGAGCTGCTGGTGCGGATCCGGGCGGTGCTGCGGCGTGCGGCGCATACGCCCCGGGACCCGAACCCGCAGTTGGTCCGCGCGTTCTCCTTCGGCGGCTGGCGGCTCGATACGACCCGACGGACTCTCACGGACGCTGAAGGTAAGGACGTTTCCCTGAGCGGTGCCGAGTACCGTTTGCTGGCGGTACTGCTTTCCGCCGGCAACCGAGTGCTGTCGCGCGCCCAGCTCACGGAGCTGCTGCGCGGGCGGGAAGCGGATCCCTTCGACCGCAGCATCGACGTGCGGGTCAGCCGCCTGCGGCAGATCCTGGGCGACGATGCCCGCGCGCCGCAGATCATCAAGACGGTGTATGGTGAGGGCTATGTGATCGGCGTGCCCGTCGAGAGCGCCTGAAGACATCGATTTTCCCATGCGGATCTCACTCTGGCCGCAGTCCCTCTTTGGCAGGCTGATCGCGGCCCTGATCATCGCGGTCGTGCTGGCGCAGGCGGCGAGCCTGTATCTCTTCGCGCGCGACCGCGAGCGCTTCGTGCTCGACAGCAGCGTGCGGGACTGGTCGCGGCGCATCACCGAGGCGACCCTGCTTCTCGAGCAATTGCCGCCCGAGCAGCGCGCCGGGACATTGCAGCGGATGAAGGAGCAGGCCACACGTCTCACCCTACGGCGCGAGCGGCGGGGATTGCGGCCCAGCGCGGGCCACTCGCCCGGCAGGTTGTTGCTGTTGCCGCCGATCGGGGCCGAGCCCATACAGTCCCGACCCCTTCCGCGCCCCGGATCGTGGCCGCGCATCTTCATCCAGTTGCCCTTCGTCGCGGACATGGAGGAGCCGTTGAAGCAGCAACTCCGGGAGGAGCTGGGCAGCGGTTATCAAGTGACGGTGCAACCTGCATCGGCGCCGCTGGTACAGGTCATTGCCATTCCATCGCCATTCTTCGGACCGGCGGTGGATCGACCCACGCAGTCGTATGACGTCTCCGTCCGCCTGCCTGACAGCTCGACTCTCATTTACCGCGTGACGCGTGTCTCGCCCGGAGCGCCGCTGACGCACAGTCTGCTGGTCAATCTGATCCTGCTCGTAGCCGTGCTCGTCATCGCGCTGTACGTCGCCGCGGGCAGCATCACCCGTCCGCTGTCGCGGCTCGCGCGTGCGGCGGACAATCTCGGGCGCAGTGTCCGCCAGCCCAAACTGGAAGAGCGGGGCGCCCGTGAGCTGCGTCACGCGGCCCGCGCCTTCAACACGATGCAGGATCGATTGCTCCGCTACCTGGACAGCCGTACGCGCGTGCTAGCGGCGATGTCGCATGACCTCAAGACGCCGCTCACGCGGTTGCGCCTCCAGGTGGAGACGCAGATCGACGATCCGGCCCTGCAGGCGCGCTTCGGCAAGGAGCTCGACGAGATGGAGAGCATGGTGCGCGGCGCGCTGGCGCTCTTTCGCGGGCTCAATGACGAGGAGGCCCTGGAGCCTGTCGATGTCGGCCTGCTGCTCGAGACCGTGCGTGGAGAGTTCGTCGAGATGGGCAAGGACGTCACGGTGGAGGGGCACGCGATTGGACCACTGCCAGGTAAGCCGCAGGCGTTGAAGCGCTGCATCACCAACCTCGTCGCCAACGCCGTCAAGTTCGGCAGTCGCGCGCACATCCTGGTGCGGGACCGGGGGCGACTGGAAATCAGCGTCTGCGACGACGGCCCGGGGATCCCCGCGGATCAGCTCGAGAAGGTGTTCGAGCCCTTTTACCGGCTGGAGTCCTCGCGCAACCGCGATACGGGCGGTAGCGGCCTCGGGCTGAGCATTGCACGCGATGTGGCCCAGGCGCATGGCGGCTATCTAATCCTGCAGAATCGTCCGGAAGGAGGGCTCGAGGCCCGGCTCACGCTGCCGCGTCGCCGGTAAGCGGCTCCCGTCAGCCGCCGCTTAAGGATTCCTTACAGTCGTTGAGTCTCGACCGGCGCACTGTAAAAGTTGCTTACGGCACCTCTGGCGACGCTCCGCTACAGTGTTGCTCAGTCAAGCCCATACAGGGGTACGGTCGATGATCACAAAATCGTCTGGATCGATTTTGGACGGCGGTAGCCGGCCCGGAGGGCTCGGCGCAGGGACGAGACCGAGCAAGCATAGTGTTGTCTTGCTTGCAGTGCTCTTCGCCGCGGGGACGGCATTTGCCCAGGCGCCTGCCGCCTCCGGCGCGCCATCTGCCGACTGGCAGGCCAAGCACCAGCAGTGGCAGCAGAAGTGGCAGCAGGAACGGGACCAGATGGCCCAGCGGCGAATGGACCGCCTGGCGGTGCTGCTCGATATGACACCGGCGCAGAAACAGCAGGTGCAGGCCGTCTTTGCGGCCGAGCGCTCGCGCATGCGTGCGGCCATGAAGCAGGCCGTGGACGCGCGCCGCGCGGCGCATACCGAGACGGTCACCAAGCTGGGTCAGGTGTTGAGCCCCGCGCAGATGAAGAAACTCGAGCTGCTCACGCCCGAGCGGCATCGGCGGTTTCTCATGCGGCGGGGAATGATGGGCATGCACGGAATGCACGGCTCCATGGATATGCACGGGTCCAAGGGGATGTGGCACCATCACCCCGACTCAGGGGCGCCGCCGCCACCGCCTTCCGGACAGTAGGTCGCTCAGCGGGGCAGGGACCGCAGCTCGTAACGTCCACTCTCGTACACGAGATAGCTGCCCTGCTCATACCAAGCGCCCAGCACGATGCGCTGGACGGGCTGGCCCGCCACCAGCGCATCGTGCACGGCGGGCCTGTGCGTGTGGCCGTGAATGATCCGGCGAACGCGCGCAGTCGCGAAAGCGGCGGTCACTGCCGCGGCGTTGACATCCATGATTTTCGGGATGCTGCGGGCGGTATGCGCGCGACTGCCGGCGCGCGCCTCGTTGGCGAGCAGCTGCCGGTCGGCCAATGACAATCGGAGGAACCGGTGTTGCCAGTCGGGCGTCCTGACGATGCTGCGCAGCTCTTGGTAGGGGTAATCGTCGGTGCATAACGCATCGCCATGCGTCAGCAGTACTCGTTCATCATCGATATCCGCAATGACGGGGTCGGGCAACAGCTGACAGCCAGTCTGGCGGCAGAAGTCTTCGCCAATGAGAAAGTCGCGGTTGCCATGCAGCAGGAAACAGGCAACGCCGCTTCCGGTCAGCTTCCGCAATGCGGCCAGGACCGCTGCTCGCTCGCCCCCCGCATCATCGTCGCCGATCCACGTCTCGAAGAGGTCGCCGAGAATGTAGAGTGCCCGGGCACCCGCGCCGTGCGTGCGCAGGAACTCGAGGAATTGGCGCTGTGCCTCCGGGGATGCATCATCCAGATGCACGTCTGACACGAAGAGGTATCGAGCATCCATCGAGCTCGGAGCCCGCGGTACTGCGGGGTCCGACAGCGCCATTACGGCTGCGAAGTGCCGTCAGGCTGGTCGGCCTCTTTCGCTTGCGTCTTGGGCTGTGACGGCGGCGCCACGCCGGACTTGTCACCCGTTGCGGACGGGGGTGTTGCCGGCGGCGGTCCCGGGGGCGTTGCCGCTGGCGGCGTGGCCGGCTTCGGACTCGCGGGTGTCGGCGATCCGGGTGGCGTCTGGGGGCTGCCGGGTGGCGGCGAGGACTGCGGTGATCCCGACTGCGGGGCTCCCGATGGGGATGTTCCCGACGGCGGCGTACCTGACGGCGGCGTGCTGCCGGAGGGCGGCGTTGCCGCTGGCGGCGCGCCTGACGGTGTGCTCGGCGCCGGCGCGGAGAGCTGTGGCGGAGTAATGATCTCGACGCTCTGGATGATGACGGGCTTCAGCGGCGCATCGGACTTCAAGGGGCCGAAAGCGCCGGTCGGGACGACGCCGATACGGTCGACCACATCCATCCCCTGCACCACCTGCCCGAATACCGCGTAACCCCAACGCGTCGGCAGGGGGTCTAGCTCCGGATTGTCGACCAGGTTGATGTAGAACTGCGCGTTACCCGTGTGCGGGCCGGCAGCGCGCGCCAGACCGACGGCGCCGCGCTTGTTCTGCAGGCCGTTGCCGGACTCGTTGTCGATCGGCGGATACGTGGGCTTCAAGTCGTAAGGCGGTGTCGCCACATGGCCGCCGCCCTGGATGACGAAGTTGGTGACCACGCGGTGGAAGAGGGTGTTGGTATAGAAGCCCTCGCGCACGTAGCGCAGGAAGTCGGCCACGGTCAGCGGCGCCCGATCGGGCCGCAGCTCGATGACGAAGCTGCCCATGTTCGTGGTGACCCGCACCTCCGGATTGGAGGGGGTCGGGTCATCCGCGTGCGCCGCGGGCTGGACGAGGAGGACGCACGCGAAGGCGGCCGCCAGGGCGAAGGCGGTTCTCAGTGTCAGGGTCCGGTGCCGGGCGCGCATCTGGTCTCCATCGCAGGTCGTTGAAGCGCGAATCTTAGCAGCGCCGGGGGCTCGGGGGCTGGGCGATGTCGCTCTCGCGGCAAACCCCGTACCATTGCCGGCATGACCGAAATGGACAGCACAGCTCCCGCGGGGTTCGATCGGGGCGCGGTGACGCGCTTTGCGCCGAGCCCGACGGGCGAATTGCACCTGGGCAACGCGCGTACGGCGCTATTTAACTTTCTGCTGGCCCGGCGGACTGGCGGCCGCTTCCTGCTGCGGATCGAGGACACGGACGCACAGCGCAGCCAGGAGTCGCACCTGGCGATGATGCTCGAAGACTTGCGCTGGCTCGGGTTGGACTGGGATGCCGGACCGGACCGGGAGGATGACCGCGGGCCCTATCGCCAGTCGCGGCGTGGCGCGCTCTACGACCGGTTCTTCGAGGCGCTGGAGCTGCAGGATGCCGTCTATCCCTGCTTCTGCACGCCCCTCGAGCTGGAAGCGACACGGCGGGCGCAGCTCGGCTCCGGCAGGCCGCCGCGGTATGCCGGCACCTGCCGCGAGCTGTCCGCACAGCAGCGCAGCGCCAAGCGGGCGCAGGGCCTGCCGGCCACCTTGCGGTATCGCGTTCCCGCGGGGCGGCGCATCGAGTTCGTGGATCGGGTCCACGGCCCGCAGAGCTTTCTGTCGGATGACATCGGAGACTTCGTCATCCGGCGCGCCGATGGCACCGCAGCTTTCTTCTTCTCCAATGCTGTCGATGACGCCTCCATGGGAGTCACGCAAGTGTTGCGCGGCGAGGATCACCTCGCCAACACGCCGCGGCAGCTGCTGCTCCTCGAGGCGCTGCGACTGCCTGCGCCCAGCTACGGTCACGTGTCGCTGATCCTGGGCGCCGACGGTGCGCCCCTGTCCAAGCGACACGGCGCGACGAGTGTGCGCGAGTTTCGCGCCAGCGGCTATCGCCCGGAAGCCCTGCGCAATCACCTCTTTCGCCTCGGCCATTCGAGCGCCGAGCACGGCCTGCTCGATCTCGAGGCCATGGCCCACGCGTTCGACCCGGCGCACCTCGGACGGGCATCGGCGCATTTCGATACGCAGCAGTTGCGTGTGTGGCAGAAGGAGGCGGCGCATCATCTTCCGGCCGACGAGGCGCGGGCGTGGCTGGCACCGGTGCTGCCAGCGGGGCTCAGCGAGGCCGCCGCCGCGGCGTTCGTCGCCGCGGTCCAGCCGAACGTGATACTGCCGCAGGATGCTCAGCCCTGGGCGCGCATCGTCTTCGGGCCGCCCCCGTCGCTCGAGCCCGAGGGCGAGGAGATCGTGCGCAAGGCCGGCGGCACGTTCTTCGCGGCCGCGGCGCGGGCCGCGGTGCAGAGCGGCGACCTGCCGGCAATCGCCTCGGCGGTGCGGGCGGCGACCGGGAAGAAGGGCGCGGAGCTCTACATGCCACTGCGTCTCGCGCTCACGGGACTCAGCCATGGGCCGGAGCTGGCCCCGCTCCTCAAGGCCATGCCCGCGGGGGCGGCTCAGACGCGGCTCGCGCGCTTCGCCTGATGCCGGCCGCTTCCAGCTCCATGACGCACGACATGATCCGCATCCACAACTCGCTCACGGGAGAGAAACAGCCGCTTCAGCCCCTCACGCCCGGCGAGGTGCGGATGTATGTCTGCGGCCTGACCGTGTACGACTACATGCACATCGGCCATGCGCGCATGATGATCGTGTTCGATGTCGTCAGCCGGTATCTGCGCTATCGCGGCCACCGCGTCACGTACGTGCGCAACATCACGGATATCGATGACAAGATCATCAAGCGTGCGGCGGAGAATGGCGAGTCGATCGACTCTCTCACCGGCAGATTCATCGCCGCGATGCACGCGGATTGCGCTGCGCTCGGCGTCGTGCGTCCGGATTTCGAGCCGCGGGCCACCCAGTACGTGCCGGCCATCATCGCCATGGTGGAGAAGCTGATCGAGCGTGAGTACGCCTATGTCGCGCCGAACGGCGATGTCATGTATGCGGTGGCGAAGTTCGAGGGCTACGGGCGGCTGTCCGGCAAGCGGCTCGCCGACCTGCGCGCCGGCGCCCGGGTCGAGGTCGACGAGTCCAAGCGCGACCCGCTCGACTTCGTGCTCTGGAAGCACGCCAAGCCGGGCGAGCCGGCGTGGGACTCGCCCTGGGGCAAGGGCCGTCCGGGATGGCACATCGAGTGCTCCGCCATGTCGGTGGCGCTGCTCGGCTCGCATTTCGACATTCATGGGGGCGGCCTCGACCTCAAGTTCCCGCACCACGAGAACGAGATCGCCCAGACCTGCGCAGCCACCGGCGACCGCTTCGCCGAGATGTGGATCCACAACGGCTTCGTCAACATCGACAACGAGAAGATGTCGAAGTCCCTCGGCAACTTCTTCACCGTGCGCGAGGTGCTGGCGAAGGCGGTGCGCCATCCGCAGGTGCTGCGCTATTTTTTCCTGGTGAGTCACTACCGGGGGCCGATCAATTATTCGCTCGAGCAGCTCGAGCAGGCGGATGCGGCGCTCGGGCGGATCATGACGGCGCTGCGGGAGCTGCCGGAGTCTGCGGCGGCCACAGCGCCCGCCTCGCAGCATACCGCCCGTTTCCAGGAAGCGATGGACGATGATTTCAACACGCCGGAAGCCATAGCGGTTCTGCAGACACTGACTCGCGAGCTCAATAGCGCAAAGGATGCGAGGGATGGCGCGCGCGCGACTGCGCTGGCTGCGGAGCTGCGCTCACTTCTGGGCGTGCTCGGCATCACCGTGACTCCGAAGGAGTGGTTTTCTCTGGGCGCGAAAGCGATCCCGCAGGGTGGGTCGCAGGCTGCGGCGACCGCGGCCCTGACGGACACGGAGATCGCTCGGGGCATCGAAGCGCGGATCGCCGCCCGCAAGGCGAAGAACTGGGCGGAAGCGGACCGGATCAGAGCGGAGCTGGCTCGCGCGGGAGTCGTCCTGGAGGACAAGCCGGACGGCACGACGGTCTGGCGCCGCGCCTGAGTCCGATTACCGACACCGATGGCGGACAGATTCTTTATCGCCAAGGTCGAACGGATAGACCGCTGCCGGATATCAAGTGGTGCAAGAGGAAATCGAGTGTGCCCTCCGGGAGTTCGACGCGGCAGCTTGTGAGGTTAACGAGCTGCTGCATCGGCGCTTGTAACGGGGCGGGTGACTGGTTCGATACCTGCCCCTCCACCCATAATAGGGTTCCCCTCAATCGCGTCATGCCGCCTTCCTTATGCGGCCGCTTTTTCGCCGCGGCCCTCGACAGTTCTTCCAAAGGCGCATGAGCCCTTACATTCGGACGTACTGGAAGGGGCGGGCTTGCCTCTCGTCCCACTGGTGCCACACCGCGGCGCATCCGTAAGGCCTCCGCGCGGGCCTCCAGGCCCGTGCTCGCGAGCGCGCTGCGCGCGGCCTTGACGGATACGCCGCGGCGTGGAGTTCCCAACTCGGGCGGGATCGTCCACTCCAAGTTACTGATTTTAATGGGACTCTGAGGCTAATCAGTGCGAAACGTCAAAAATTCATTCAGGTCGAGGTATTCGTTTTTTCGCCGCCGCGGCTCTTGATCTTCATGGACTTGAACGTCACGGTGGAGATGACTTGATCTCAAGCGATAAGCAGGCCTTCGTTGCAGACCTGGAACGACAGCATGGGAATCGGCTGCGTCGGTTCCTGGCGTCGCGGCTGCGCCATGGTATAGCCGACGTCGAGGATCTGGTTCAGGAGGTCTATCTGCGGCTCCTTCGCATTGATCGCCACGAGACCATCCGCAGTTCCGAGTCATATCTCTTCATGGTCGCCTTTCACGTTCTGCACCAGCACCTCCTGCGTCGTGCCACGGCACCCGAGGCTGTCGAGATCACGGCGCTGATAGACGAAATGGAATCCGCGCCGCGTGACGACCCCGTCGCCCAGTTGGAGGTGCAACAGCGGCTCCAGGATCTGCAAGGTGCCTTGAGGGAGCTGCCGGCGAAGGCGCAGGCGGTACTGCTCCTCCACCGGCGTGACGGGTACTCCCTGGAGGAGATCGGCCGACAGCTCGGATTCTCGCGCGCGAACGCGGCGAAATACCTGAGCAAGGCACTGCTTCACTGCCGAGAGTACCTACGGGACAAGAAGTAGTGAGACAGTCATGAACGTTCAGATCTACAAGGAAGCCACGCAGTGGCTCGTCAAGCACCGCGGAGCAGATCTCGACGCGCGGGAGAAGTGGGAGTTCGACGCCTGGCTGCGCGCCTCTCCGCAGCACGTGCGGGCGTATCTCGAAATGTCCGCCGTCTGGGAAGAAGTGCCTGCGCTCGATCCGGGCTGGAATCCTCCAGCGGAACTGCTCATCGCGCGCGCCCGCAGTGAGGACAACGTATTGTCTCTGGATGACGCCGTCCAAATCACGAAGGGAGAGCCCCGTCTCCGGTCTCCGTTCCGTGATCCGCAGGGAGCGGAGCGGCTCGAGCCGCCGGATTCCCTCGAGCATCCCATCGCCGCGTCGGACGAAGAAGGACCGAACGACGAGAGTCGGCTCTCTCCAATGACGGCAGAGGCGGCGACAGCTCTCGTCGCGCCGCCAAGGAAGGGGTGTGTGAGGAGCGAGATTCATCGTCCGGGAGCCGCTGCATATGAGCTTCTCCTAGGCACGCGAAAGAGGCCTCTTGCGCTCGTGGCCATGCTCCTGACGGCGCTCGTGGGAATTACGATCTGGCACCAGTTCAGCGGCGATACCTACGCGACGGCCATCGGTGAGCAGCGTACCGTTGCTCTGGCGGACGGCTCGACTGTCGAGCTCGACTCCCACTCGCGGGTCCGCATCCGCTACACGGAGTCCCGCCGCGACGTGGATCTGCTCGAGGGCCAGGCGCTGTTCCAGGTCGCCCACAATGCCGCGCGGCCCTTCATCGTCCACAGCGGAATCACCAGTGTCCGCGACGTGGGCACGCAATTCGACGTCTACAGAAAGCCGACCGGGACGGTCGTCACGGTCGTCGAAGGCAGAGTCTCGGTCCGTGCGAGTACTTTGCGGTTGCGGAGCGGCACGCAATCTGCCGGAATCGTCAATCCCTCAAATGCGCCGCAGCCGGCACCCGCGCCGTATGCTCCACGAAGCGGCGGCAATGCGATTTTCGTCGAAACTGGAGAGCAGCTCACCGTTCCCACCGTCGAGTCGTCCCGGACGTGGAGTTCCGCTGAGGCTGACATCCTCAAGCGTGTCAATGTCGCAGCCGCGACCGCATGGACGCGCCACGAGCTCGTGTTCGACTCCTCGTCGTTGGCCGATGTCGTCGAGGAATTCAACCGTTACAATGCCCACCAGATCGTGATCACAGACCCAGGACTCGCTAGCGTTCGTATCACCGGAATTTTCTCGTCCGTCGATCCGTCGCTGCTGCTGAAATTCCTGCGGACGCAGCCCGGGATCAGTATCGAAGAAACGGGAACCGAGATCCGCATCGGGAGACGACGGTGATTTCCAGGCCACCATTCTCAAACCCGTCTGACTCAACCACCGGCACGGGAGAGTTCTCATTCCGAGACAAGGTTCTCAGAGACCCGGATCGTGGCTCGGAAGCAAATCCTGCGGAACGGGTATTCACTTTTCGCATGGCCCCGCTCTTTAGCTAAATGAAGCCGTTGAGTGCAACGGCAGTCTGCATACAAAGTCTCTTGGGGGACTGGGGGGTGGTCATGCGTGCAACGGCGGCTGTGGCGATAACGTGCTTGAGCCTTGTCAGCATTACGTCCGGTAAGAACGCGGTCGCCGCGATCCGGCAACCGACCAATATTGCACCGCAGCAGCTCGCTCCGGCGCTAACGGTCCTCGCCAAGGACCGCGACGTCCAGTTGGTCTACCGCAGCGATCTGGTCAAGGATGAACGGACCAACGGCGCTGCGGGCGATCTGACGTTCGATGAGGCCCTGACACGATTGCTGAACGGTACGCGGCTCACCTACCGCTACCTCGAAGATAACGCCATTACGATCATTCCGATCGCTGCCGCTGCCGGCTCCTTTTCCGAAGACTTAGGTCCTGAGGCCTCCGCGGCAGGCACGGGTGGACGGGAGAAGCCATTTTGGCCTGAGCTGCGATTTGCGCAAAACAATTCCCCTGCCTTCCAGCGCTCTCCGTCCGCCGTCGGTGGAATGGGGGGCGACTCGAGTCATGCGGCGGATCGGGACGAGACAGTGGCGCTTCAGGAAGTCGTCGTCACCGCCGAGAAGCGGAAGGAGCCGCTTCTGAAGGCCCCGATTCCGGTCACAGCCCTGCAGACCTCCACGTTGGAACGGCAGCACGCGGTTCGGCTGGCGGACTACGCGCCCATGGTCCCGGGATTGAATCTGACCTCGGACAAGGCCGGGCAAAACCAGATCATCCTTCGTGGCATAACCACGGGCAGCGTGAATTCCAGCACTGTTAGCACGTACATAGATGACTCGCCGTTTGGCTCGTCGACGGCGCAGGCGATCGGCGGCTGGATCGCGCCCGATCTGGACCCGGCTTCGCTTCAGCGCGTGGAGATTCTGCGAGGGCCGCAGGGCACCTTGTACGGCGCGAGCTCCCTCGGAGGCCTCATTAAATACGTGACGATGCCGCCGAGCCTGCAGGAATTCTCCGGTAGAGTCGAGACCGACGGCAGCTTGGTCGATGGGGGTGGTTCCGGCTACGGCGTCCGGGCAATGATCGATGGTCCGCTGATTCGGGAGAGGCTCGGATTCACTCTGAGCGCGTTCAGCCGCCACGATCCAGGCTACATCGACGATCCCCAGCTGCGGCAGACGAGCGTAAACGCGGCCCGCGTGAGCGGCGGGCGCGCCGCGCTGCTCTGGAAGCCGACGGAGGCGGCTTCGGTCCGGCTGTCAGCATTGATTCACGACTCATCGACTGATGGGAGCTCGGATGAGGACGTGAACGCGGATCTGACGCCAATCGTGGGCCCCCTGCAGCAAAAGCGCTTTCTCGATGAGCGCCTGCAGATCCAGGACCGCCTGTACAGTGCGACCGTGAACGACGATCTAGGATGGGCCAGCCTCACGTCGATCACGAGCTATCAAACCCTGCGGAATGCTCTTCTGGTCGATGAGACCAGCTACTTTGGAGATGCACTGGGTGCGGCGTTCGGCGTTGCCGACCTGGGCCTGGGAAGCCCAGCGCTATTGCGCGAGAACAAGGTAACGGAGGAGTTGCGGATCGCTTCGCCCGTCGCCGAGCGTCTGGAGTGGCAGGGCGGCTTCTTCTTCACCCACGAAAGCAGCGACAGAGTCATAACGCTGAATCCCTTCCATATTTCAACGGGCCAGCCGGCCCTACCCGGGATTGCCCTCTTCGACGTCGCCATGAACTCGCGCTACACGGAGTATGCCGGGTTCGGCGACCTGACTTATCACTTTACGCCGGCATTTGATGTGCTGGCGGGCGTCCGCTATGGAACGAACGACCAATCGTTCCTGGAGCCATCGAGCGGAGTGCTCGCCGGGGGCACGAGCATAAACAATGGAGTCTCGTCCGACGAGAGCGTTACGTATCTCCTCGCCCCCAGGTACCAACTGGGGCCCGACGCGATGGTTTACGCGCGGGTCGCATCTGGCTATCGGCCGGGAGGGCCCAACACGGTGACCGCGGCGCAGGCCGCTCTGGGAGTGCCGAGGACGTTCAAGCCGGATACATTGACGAATTACGAGGTCGGCTACAAGGCCTCACTGCTGCGGCAGCGGATGACTCTGCAACTGTCGGTGTTCGACATCGAATGGCGTGATATCCAGATTGCGGAGGTCTTCTCCGGTGTGTCCACGATTGGCAACGGAGCCGCAGCCAGAAGCGCAGGATTGGAGGCTGCGGTGACCTGGGCGCCGATCCGGGGCCTGAATCTGTCTGCAAACGTTGCCTACACCGACGCACACCTGACGACGGATGCGCCTGGCATCAAGGGGAAGGCCGGGGACCGACTCCCGTATGTCCCGCGCTTCTCGATGAACGCCACCGGAGACTACGATTTCCCGATCTCCTCGTCATTAAGCGGCTTCGTCGGCGCCACCTTCCGCCATCAGGGCGATCGCCGGACGAATTTTGCGAGCTCCGCTCCAGCCGCCTACGAGAGGCCCACGCTGCGTGCCTATGACACAGTTGACCTGCGAGCCGGAATAAGCCGGGGCGGGTGTGATTTGCAATTCTATGTGAAGAATGTGGCTAACTCGCACGCACTGACGATGCTTAGCTCCCTCGCGCTCAACGGCTATTCCGCGCCGTTCGCCGCTTCGGTGTTTCAGCCCAGGACGCTCGGGATTTCGCTGAGCGAGCGATTCTGATGCCGCACGAGACTATTCCGACTGCAGATTCGGCGTGAAGAACGTCGCTCGAGTCTGCTCGCGCCGGGGCGGTGGATTGCCCGTTGCCGGAGGGGTCTGGCTGCCGCGGCTGCATGCAGCGCTGGTATCGTCGGTACTGCTCGTCGCGTGCCTGTCGCCGCAATCGCGGGCCAGCGAGCCTGCAAGCGTTCCTGCGTCGGGCCGAGCTGCCTTTCTCCAGTGGGCGCGCGCGTCCCTGATGCCCGTTTTGTCGCTTGCCGCTCCTTCCCGGCGGGAGCTTGAGTCCATCGCGAAGATGATAGGCAATGCGCAGCTGGTTGCCCTCAGCGAAGGCGTCCACGGGGGCGCCGAGCCTCTGGAATTTCGCAATGAGCTGTTCCGGTATCTCGTCGAGCAGAGGGGTTTCACCGCAATCGCCATCGAATCGGGCAGTGTCGAAGGCCGGGTCGTGCACGACTATGTGCGGGGGGGCCCTGGCAGCCTGTCCTACGTCATGGCGAACGGATTCAGCTGGACATTCGGCCGGTTGCCGCAGAATCGAGCGCTGGTCCGCTGGCTCCGGGACTACAACGCCGATGCGCGCCACACTCGTAAAATCAACTTCTATGGCTTCGATGTTCCCGGCAGCCCGGGCAATGCGCGGGCAAAGCGAGGCATGGACACCGCGTTGCGCGAGGCACTGACATATCTGTCCGGCGTCGATCCCGCTTCCGCGGCCGCGCTGCAGCGGCGGTTGGGATCCACTCTCGACCGGCTCCGGTTCGATCTGGCGCGGCCACCGGGCGCTCCCGGGTACGATGAGTTGAGTCAGGCGGAGCGCGACGCCCTCACCGCGACGATCGCAGACTTGGTTACCCTGCTGGAGCGGCGCGAGGGCGTCTACGTGACCGCCAGCTCCGCGAGCGACTACACGTGGGCCTATCGCGCCGCGATCGGCGCCCGTCAGGCCGACAGCTGGTTGCGCCAGATGCCGGTGAACTGGCAGCCCGCGCGCCCACCTGTCAGATTCCCCAGCGCTCCTGTCAGCTTCCTGTCTGCGGCATCCGATGTGCGCGATCGAGCCCAGGCCGACAATCTGGACTGGATCGTCCGGCAGGAGGGCGCATCCGGAAAGGTTCTCATCTATGCATCGCGCTACCACTTGAGCGCGACTTCGATCGGGACGGCCGGCTTCTTACCGAACGGGTCCAGGCAATTCGTGGCAGGAACGTATCTGCGGCGGCGCTTCGGTCCACGGCTCGTTACGATTGGCAACCTGATCGGCGGTGGCAGCTGGGGCTGCCCTGATTCCGGGACACTGGGCCCGGCGCCACCGCAATCCATGGATGGAATTGCGGGCGAGCTGCATGTGCCGAGCTTTCTGCTCGATTTGCGGACAGCCCCCGTACCGGTCGTCAATTGGCTCGATGAGGCGCACCAAATTGGCCAAGGGAGCAACGTATTCCATCTGACGATCGGCGAAGCATTCGACATTCTGTTGTATCTTGGCGCAGTTACCCCTGCATGCTAGCCCGCCGTGTCGAGGTTTTGAGACCAGGCGTCGCCTGGCAGCTGATGATCGGATCCGCCTGGTCGACTGTGGACAGGTTGAAGTCCGTTGCCGGAACTCCCATCGGGTTACACCGATGCGGCTGATCAAATTATTGCCGTTGTGCTCACTGGTCCTCCACTGCACTGCTGCTTTGGCGGCCCATGAGCTCAACGCCGCGGACGTCAACGCATGGCTCGATGGATACATGCCTTCCGCGATGGCGACGGGTGACATTCCCGGAGGGGTGGTCGTCGTGGTCAAGGATGGACGGATTCTGACGAAACGAGGCTTTGGTTTCGCCGACGTCGACAAGGCGGTGCCCGCGGATCCCGATAAGACGCTATTCCGCCTGGGTTCCATCTCGAAGCTACTCACGTGGACTGCGGTGATGCAGTTGGTCGAGGCCGGCAAACTCAACCTGGACAAGGATGTCAACGCTTATCTCGATTTTGAGATTCCTCTGCGCGATGGCAGGCCGGCGACCTTGCGGCTGATCATGACCCATAGCGCCGGGTTTGAGGACAGCCTCAACAGGCTTTTTACCACACGTCCAGAAGCGATGTTGTCGCTGCGCGAGTATGTCAGGCGGGCAATTCCGCAGCGGATTTATCCGCCGGGGAAAGTTCCCGCCTATTCGAACTACGCTGCCGCGGTCGCGGGCTATGTTGTGGAACGTGTGTCGGGCGAACCATTCGAGCGGTATGTCCAGGAGCACATACTTGCGCCGCTTGGCATGCTGCATTCGACGTTCTTGCAACCCCTGCCGTCGGCACTGCAGGCAAATATGGCTTCTGGATATGTCTCGGGTGAGCCGACTGCTCACCCTCTGGTATTTGTCAATGCCGGGCCCGCCGGCGCATTGTCCTCGACAGGCGCCGACATGGCAGTGTTCATGCTTGCGCATTTGAATGACGGTTCTCTGGGATCCGTCCGTCTCCTCCAACCCGAGACTGCGAGGAGGATGCACGCCACGGCTTGGACGCCGATCCCGGGCCTGCCCGGGATGGCCCTCGGGTTCTATCACGAGGACCGCAATGGCTACGCCATCATAGGCCATGCGGGGGCCACGGTCTGCTTCCAGGCGGACCTGCATTTGTTTCTCGATGAAGGGGTGGGGCTCTTCGTGGCAGTCAACAGCTTCGGGCGCAACGGCGCCGCAGGTAGACTGAGAAGCCAGCTCTTTCACCGATTCACCGATCGCTATTTTCCGTCCCGGGCGCCGCCTCCGGCCACCTATCCGGGCGCGAAGACCGATGCCGCCAAAATGGTCGGAATGTACATCAATAGTCGGCGCAGCGACTCGAGCTTTCTCAGGCTGGCCTATCTGCTAAGTGAGAACAGCGTGCGCGCTCTGCCCAATGGAGACATCGTCTTTCCGACGTTCAAGACTCCCGGGGGCGCAGTCAAACGCTGGCGCGAGATCAGGCCGTTTGTGTGGCAGGAAGTCGATGGAGAGGCACGCCTCGCCGCGCTGGTCAGGGGCGGGAAGGTCTTCGCATTCGCGACCGACGACGCTCCGCCTGTTTCGGAGTTCCAGCCGGTTCCTGCGCAGATGAATGCGGGCTGGTTGCGGCCATTGCTGTACGGCGCACTTGGCGTGCTGGCGCTCGTCGTCGTGGCATGGCCTGCGACGGCCCTGATTCGTCGCCACTATGGGCACCGGTACCTCTTGACCGGGCGCGCCGCAGTACTGCTCCGGATCGCCCGTTCGACCGCAGTAGTCGATCTCATCGCGGCAATTGGGTGGATGATCCTGATCTCGACGGTGAGGACCCATCTCGATTGGCTGGACGGCCGGCTCGACCACTGGGTGCGGCTCCTGCAGGCTGCGACCTTGATTGGCTGTCTAGGTGCAATCGTGGCGGTGTGGAACGCTGTTTCAAGCTCGAGAGACTGCAAGCGCAGCTGGTACCTGAAGCTGTCGTCCGTCGCGCTGGCTGTGGCCTGCCTGACTCTGGCGTGGCTCAGCATCAACCTTAACCTGCTCACGCCTTCCGGCGAATTCTAGTGAAGTGAACCAGAAGCGCCGCAGCGCCATACGCTGAATGATCTCATCGAGAAAGGCGAGGCACAAACGCCGGTGCCGATGCGCTTGCAGCAGATGAAACGCCGCAACGCAGTATGACGTCCACTCCCGCCGCGGCGTGCCGCATCTGCGAGTGCATGGCAAAGGCGGCAAGACGCGACACATTCCGCTGCATCCCGGCACCCAGGAGCTTCTGACCGACTACCTCGAGGCCTCCGGTCATGCGCACGAGAAATACGGCCCTCTGTTCTGTCCCATCCGCAACAACCGCACCGGCGAGCTTCACCGGACGCTCTCCGGCGACGGCATCTACAAGCTCGTGCTGAGCTACGCGAAGAAGCTGGGTGTTGCGATTGGCGTGCATGCGCGGCGCGCCACTGCGGCGACCAACGCGCTCGAGCACGAGGCCGACATCGCCAAGGTGCAGGAGTGGCTCGGGCACGCCAACATCGCGACCACCCGCCTCTACGACCCGCGCAAGAGCCGGCCGGAAGATTCCCCGACGTTCAAAGTCAGCTATTGACGCCATTTACAGCCTCAGTCATGAGGGCATGAGCGCCGGTGGTCCGGGAAAATGCGGTAAGCTCTTTGCCGATGGGTACCTCCCGAAATATTCTTGAAGAAATCCCGGAACAGGCACGGCGTCTGCCCGAGGAGGAGCAGCCGCAGCTGGTTGCCGATCTTCAAAGTGGGTCGAAGCGCATCGCCGAGCGAGGCGCCGGCAGAAGGCCATGAGACGCTGGCTTGCCCGGGCCGGCACCGGTCACGCCGACGTCCCCTACATCTCCAGCCGCAAGAACTAGTACCTGGCCGAAGCCTCCGCAACGAAGCCGTGCAGCGGGTCTTCGTCGACACTTGGTCCTGCCTGGCAGACCTACACCCTGACGCGCACACCTGCACGCAACGGCCGCGAGCTCGCATTCGGGTTTCTGGAGGATTTCGGGGCCCGAAATGAGCAACTCGTTGACGAGCTGTGATCTCGATGCCCTACCTGACCGGCTCAGTGCGCCAGCCAGTCCTCGATCTTCAAGCCCGCGATGTGGCCGAGCTCCGACCCGTTGTGCGTGACCAACACGCAGCGTTCATTGAGCGCGTGGGCCCCAATCAGCAGATCGTTGGCCCCGATCGAACGGCCTTTCTTCTCCAGTGCCGTACGCACCTCGGCGTAGGTGCGGTCGACGTCCTCTGCAAGCGGCAAGACCTCGATGGTTTGCAAGAGCTGCTCGATCCGCTTCGTCAGCGCCGGGGCGTTTTTCTTGCGCGCACCGAATCGCAGCTCACAAGCGACGACGATACTGGTGCAGAGATTCTCCTCGCCCACCTCAGCGATGCGCTTTCGAACGCGACCGTCGGGATGCTTGATCAGGTCGGTGAGAATATTCGTGTCGAGCAGATAGAGTGACACCGAGGCGGCTCACAGCTCGACCGGTTCCGGGGGTGCATCGGGAAACTCCGGGAAACGCACCTCGAGAGGCTTCCAGGTGGCGACGAGATCGAGCAACGACGGACGTGCAACCGGCTCGATGACGAGGCGCTTGCCCTCCTTACGGATCGTCGCCTCGGCGGCGTCGAGCTCGAGCTCGCGGGGGATACGGATGGCCTGATTGCGGCCGTTTTTGAAGATTCGCACTCGTCGAAGAGGGTCCATGGGAGGTAAATCTCGTTAGCATATGCTACGGCATATGCTGCGCCATTCTTGTTTCCGAAGCAAGTCGAAGCTCGTCTGTCGCGCCTACCGGGCGAACAGCTTCCGATACAGGCGCTCCGACTCCCGGAGACCCTTTCACGGATTACGGTCGAGCGGGGTGCCCCTCGCGACAGTATCCGCTATCGGGCAGCACGACAGCGTCGGTGGAACCCCGTGATTGCGGAAGGCGTCGGAACTATCCGGAAAGCCCCTCGAGCCACCTGAATTCCTGCTTCGCGATTCTCAGGACCGCCGCCCCTACCGCAGGAAACGGATTTATTGGCCTGCTAAGCTCTTTCCGGATGCGTGGTGGTGGCGGCCGGTACCATCCCGTGCTGGGCCCTAAGCAAGCCCGATGATCAGGACGCACGAAGATAAGTAGCATCTCAACGCCCGTTTCCGTGTGGCTATGATGCGGCACGCCGGCGGGGCGGAAAATGTAGTCGCCGGCTTTGTAGTGCTTTCCGCCGCTTTCGAATTCCCCGGAGAGAACAAAAATGTGTTCGTCGCCGCCGGAATGCGCATGCTCCTGATCGCCATGATCAGGGTCAAGGCGCCAGAGGGATGCTTCCGACTTCTCGGTACGGTTCAAATCCTTCCACGTACATCCGGGAAACTGTCCTGACCATTGACCACCGGGTTCGGACCATGACAGCTCGGTTGTCCGGATGTATTTGATCGCGTCCACGTCTACCCCTCGCGCTGCGTGAAGTGCGTGCCGGCTTAAGTTGCCCGCGCGCGCTGAGCCGAGTGCGCGTGCACCGAAATCGCCGGCGCGCCGGTCAATCGGCGCTCTTCGCTCAACCTGCACGTAGATCTCAGATTACGATCCTCTCGACCTCATCGAGACTGACCAGATCGTCGCGGCGATCGTAGAGTCCCGTCGTGCGCGCGCTCTCGTGAGCGGCCATCGCGACGGTCTGGCGCCGCGCCTGAGTTTGCCGGCACCGATTGCGGCGCGCGCGTGTTACCCCGATCGGCGCGCCAGCTCGCCGCGGCGGTGATAGGCCTCCAGGGTGTTGTACATCAGCATGGCCACCGTCATGGGGCCCACCCCGCCGGGTACGGGCGTGATCCAGCCCGCGCGCTCGCGGGCCGACTCGAACATCACGTCGCCCACGAGGTGCCCGTTCTCGAGCCGGTTCATCCCGACATCGATGACGATCGCGCCCGGCTTGATCCATTCCCCGGGAACCAGCCCGGGCTTGCCGGCCGCGACGACCAGAATGTCGGCCTGCCGGACGTAGAGCTCCAAGTCGCTCGTGAAGCGGTGGCAGACCGTCGTCGTCGCACCCATCAGCAGCAGCTCGAGCGACATCGGCCTGCCCACGATGTTGGATGCTCCCACGACCACGGCGTGCTGGCCTTTGAATGGCGCGCCGATGTGCTCGAGCAGCTTGATGACCCCAAAGGGCGTGCAGGGGCGCATGACGGGAATGCGTTGCGCCAGACGCCCGACGTTATAGGGGTGAAAGCCGTCGACGTCCTTTACCGGGTCGATCTCCTCGATCACCGCGGTCTGCTGGATCTGGCCGGGCAGGGGCAGCTGCACCAGGATGCCATCGATGTCCGCGTCGCCGTTGAGATCATCGATGAGCGCGAGCAGTGACGCCTCCGAGGTCTCCTCGGGCAGGTCGTGCGCCACGGAGCGGATGCCCACTTCGTCGCAGGCCCGGCGCTTGTTGCGCACATACACCTCGGAGGCCGGATCGTTGCCCACCTTGACCACGGCGAGCGCGGGCCGCCGGCCGTCGCGCATGAGCGCAGCCTCGATCTTGCCGCGGACCTGATTTTTGACCGCTTCCGCCAAGCTGCGGCCGTCGATCAGCTGCGCCGTCATTGCGAATGCCATTCCCAGGCCTTTGAGGGGCGGGCATTCTCGCATATCATCCTCGGGACGAAGCTTCTCCTGCGGCGAAGCTTCCCTTCCCGGCCGGGGCATGGCGCAGTTTGGTAGCGCATCTGCTTTGGGAGCAGAGGGTCGCCGGTTCGAGTCCGGCTGCCCCGACCATCCCTCCTTTTTCCCTGCGGTATCGAGCCGTCTGTCCTCCGGCGTCCGCGGGCAGCGTGCCGTGTCCGTCAAGCTGGGGCGTGCGCCGTTTCGCAACCCATGGATTGCCCAAGCAATAGAAGCCTTGACAAAGACAGCCTAGGCAACTATAGTGCGCACCATCTCCCATCAGGGAGATTTTCACGGAGAGCGATCTTGGTCAGCATTTACGACAGTGAAACCTACGAGCCCTGCAGATGCGTGGCTCATCTGGTCGGCCAGGTCCGCACGGAGTTACTGGCTGCGCTGGATCGGGAATTGACGGCCGACAGGCATGTGGCCGACATCGGCGTGACGGCTGCGCAGTTCATCGTGATGGCGCGGCTCGCCATTGCGGAGCGCAAGAAGTCGGCTTCCGATCTCTGCAAGGAGATGTCGTATGACGCGGGAGCCATGACCCGCATGATCGATCGCCTCGAGAGCAAAGGCCTCATCCGACGGGCGCGCTGCCCACAGGACCGCAGGCTGGTGTACCTCGAGTTGACCGAGCAGGGGCGCGCCGTCTATCCGCGCCTGCGCGAGATCTCGATGGCGATACAGAATCGATTCCTGCGCGGCTTCAGCCGCGCGGATGCGCGGCAGCTCGAGGGCTTGCTCGGGCGCATGCTGGAGAACGCAGCCTAGGACGGCGGACTGTTTTTTTAACGATTGAAAGTTGCCTAGGCATTCTTAGCCACGGCAATGGTGAACGGGAGACCTGAGACATGACGACTCGCGACGAGACTTCAAAGCCTTCGCTCTGGAAGAGCCCCAGGGTGCGTTGGCTCACCGTGATTGTCGGAGGCTTCCTCGTGCTCGGCGCCGCCTACGGCGTCTACTGGGATCGCGACCTGCGCTACTCCGTCTACACGGACGATGCCTATGTCAGCGGCAACGTGGTGCAGATCACGCCGCAGATATCCGGCACGGTGGTGGGGATCGGCGCGGACAACACACAGTTCGTGAAGGCCGGACAGCCGCTGGTGCGCCTCGATCCGGCGGATGCCAAAGTGGCGCTGCAGGAGTCGGAAGCTCAGCTCGCCAAGACGGTGCGTCAGGTGCGCAATCTCTTCTCGACCACTTCGGAGCTGCAGGCGAACGTGCAGGTCCGCCGCACGGAACTGGCCAAGGCGCAGAGCGACTATGACCGCCGCGCGCGGCTGCAGCGCAGCGGCGCGATTTCGGAGGAGGAGCTGCAGCATGCCGATGATGCCGTGAAAGCGGCGCGGGCGGCGTTGTCGGCCGCGCAGCAGCAACTGGCTGCGAATCGGGCATGGGTCGACGGGACGACGGTCCAGAGCAACCCCGCCGTTCGTGATGCGGCCGCGGCCGTCCATGCGGCCTACCTCAACTATGCGCGCACGGTCCTGCCCGCGCCGGTATCCGGGTTCGTCGCCCGGCGTGACGTGCAGCTCGGGGAGCGTGTCAGCACCGGAACGCCGCTGATGGCGGTGGTGCCGCTCAACGAGGTATGGGTCGACGCCAACTTCAAGGAATCGCAGCTCGACTCCATGCGGGTCGGGCAGCAGGTCACGCTGACCTCCGATCTGTATGGCGGCGGCGTGGTATTCCACGGCCGGGTCGTCGGCTTCGGAGCGGGGACAGGCTCGGCCTTCTCGCTGCTGCCGGCGCAGAATGCCACCGGCAACTGGATCAAGATCGTGCAGCGTGTGCCGGTGCGGGTGGCGCTCGATCCGCGCGAGCTCGCGCAGCATCCGCTGCAGATCGGCCTCTCCATGAAGGCCTACGTCAACGTGCGGGATGACAGCGGCCAGCGCTTGCCCCAGGTCGCCAACAACGACCGCGATTACTCGACGGACGTCTTCCAGTCCGTCGCTGCCCGGGCGGACGATGTGGTGCAGCAGATCATTGCCGCCAACGAGCCGGGTGTCAGCGGGAGCCGATCGAATGCGGCTCACCGGGTCGCGGCGCGCCTCGGCAACGAGTCGCGGATCCTGGCCGCGCCCCTGCCGTCCGCTTCGCCGGTCGCGCTGAGCGAGTAACGCGGCGGACCGGCGCAGCCCACTTCCCCGAAGGGTTTCACCATGAGCGCAGTCATCAGGGATCGACAGGATCTGCCGCCGCAGGAGCCAAAGCCTGCGGCGGTGGCGCCCGCGGGCCAGCCCTGCCTCAAGGGCACCGCGCTGGCACTCGGCACGATCGCGCTTTCGCTCGCGACGTTCATGAACGTCCTCGACACGTCGATCGCCAACGTCGCGATTCCGTCCATTGCAGGCGATCTCGGCGTCTCGCCCGACCAGGGGACGTGGGTGATCACGTCCTTTGCCGTCGCGAACGCCATCTCCATGCCGCTCACCGGCTGGCTGACCCGCCGCCTCGGACAGGTGCGCCTCTTCACCGCCTCCACGCTGCTCTTCGTGCTGGCGTCTTTCCTGTGCGGACTGGCGCCCTCCATCGGGATGCTGGTGGCATTCCGGGCGCTGCAGGGACTGGTCGCGGGCCCGATGATTCCGCTGTCGCAATCACTCTTGCTCGCGAGCTATCCCAAGGCGAAGGCGGGCGCCGCGCTCACGGTCTGGTCGATGACCACGCTGGTGGCTCCTGTGGTCGGGCCGGTGCTCGGCGGCTGGATCACCGATAACATTTCCTGGCCCTGGATTTTCTACATCAATGTGCCGATCGGTATCGCGGCGGTCGTCGTGACCTGGATGATCTATCGGCGCCGTGAGACTCCGACGGCGCGCCTGCCGATCGACAAGGTCGGCCTGGGGCTGCTCGTCCTCTGGGTCGGCGCGATGCAGATCCTGCTCGACAAGGGCAAGAATCTCGACTGGTTCAACTCCCCGTTCATCGTGACGCTGGCCATCATCGCGCTGGTTGGATTCGCGGTCTTCCTCGTCTGGGAGCTGACCGACGAGCATCCGATCGTGGACCTGAGCCTCTTCAAGGGACGCAATTTCACCGTGAGCACCGTGTCGATGCTCGTCGGTTACGGCCTGTATTTCGGCAATGTGGTGCTGCTGCCGCTGTGGCTACAGCAGTACATGGGCTACACCGCAACGCTCGCGGGTGTCGTGCTGGCGCCGGTGGGGGTGCTCGCGATCCTGCTGATGCCGCTCGTGGGCCGTAACCTCACGCGCATCGATCCGCGGTGGATCGTGACCAGCTCGTTCCTAGTCTTCGGGCTGGTGATGTTCATGCGCTCGTGGTTCAACACGCAGGCGGACATCCGCACCCTGCTGGTTCCGACGCTCATCCAGGGCGCCGCGTTGGCGACCTTCTTCGTCCCGCTGCTCACCCTTGGCTTCTCCGGACTGTCCGCGGACCGGATTCCCGCGGCCTCGGGTCTCATGAACTTCGCGCGAATCACTGCCGGTTCTTTCGCGACCTCCATCACCACCACGCTCTGGGATCGGCGCGCGACGCTGCATCACGCGCAACTGGTGGAGCACCTGACCGGCTCTAATGCCGCGATGACGCAGGCTATGGGGCAACTGCATGCCGGCGGGTTCTCGAGCCAGCAGGGCTACGCGCTCCTCAACAACCTGGTCGACAACCAGGCCTACATGCTTTCCGCCAACGACATCTTCTACGTGTCGGGATTCCTCTTCGTGATCCTGGCCGGTGTCGTGTGGCTGGCGCGCCCGTCGAAGGCCGGCGGCGCGGGCAAGGAAGCCGCCGCCGGTGCGCACTAGTCTGAGTGCGCTAAGTCGGCATCCTGCGCGGCCAGCCGTGTGACGGGATTCAGCTCGCGGCCCAGGGAGCGGCCCTGGCTTACCGACTAGCTTTCGAACTGACTTCGGAGGGCGCTAATCGGTCGCGGGAACGGAATGGTGCTCGTGCGCGATGCGCCATTCCCCGCTGACTTTGCGCAGGCCCACTGTCAGTCTGAACAGGAAGCCGTTCTGGTCCGCGGGATTGCTGGAAGAATTGGGTCCGCAGCGCATGATTGCGACGGCGAACGCCACGTCCTGGCCAGCGGTCACCTCGAGCTCTTCAAGATCGAAGGCGACTCCGGGCTGGTGGTGACGGAAGAAGAGGCCCCAGGTCTGCTCGTATTCCGCGATTCCCTTGCACTGCAGGGGCGGCGGTAGGTCGAACATCACTATGCCGGCGTCGTGATGGGCGAGGATCGCGGGCAGGTCGTGCTTGCGCACGGCGTCCGCCCAGGCTTCCAGCAGGATTCGAATTTGCGTCTCGTCACTCTTGGTGGGCTCAGACATCAATTTTGTCCCTCCATTGAACGTCCCAGGGTCTGTACCCTGTTTCGCGGCGGCGATTCACAACGAACGCCGCACGGGCAGCGCTAGATCTTTCGCAGTGCCCGCGGCGGGAAGAGCCCGGTGAGCGCACCTTGACGGGCGCGGGGCGGCCCTTCGAATTGCACGCACACTACGGCGCTTTTCTTGAGCTCGAATGCCTCGCAGCGAGCGTCGCCGCGCAGGCATAGAGCCAGCAGGCGGCCGAGGTGGGGCTGATGGCCCACGATGGCAATACAGTCGGCCTTCGTGCCGCGACGGCGCAGGATCTCGAGCACCTCTTCCGGCGGACCTCCAGGGCAGAGCGCTGCGCATTCGGCAGCGTGAGGCCAGTGCGCGGCCTGCGCGAAGATCGCCGCGGTGTCGCGGGCGCGTACCAGCGGGCTGGTCAGGACGAAGTCCGGCTGTTTGGCGATGCGCTTCAGGCCCGCAGCGGCGCGTCGCGCGCGCTTCATTCCCTCCATGGTCAGCGGGCGCTCGCCGTCATCCGGCCAGCGCTTTGGGTCCCGCGGGAAGGCTATGGCGTGCCGAAGGATGAGGAGTTCCATGCTCTGATACCGTTCACGTGGCGGAACGCGGGTGAGCCCTGAGCGGCGGTGGGTTTTCCGTTGCCGTGGGCCTGACGGCCCGCGCCCCAGTCTCTGCCGCCCGCCTTGCTGTTGCTTTCAAATGCATCGTCGTATAGCTCGTGCATTCGGGTGCGCAGGGCCTTCCACCGCTTGCCGTGCGCCCGCCGCCACGGTTTCTCGACCTTCCCGCCGATGCGGGTGGCTTCCCGCGCCCGCCGCTCCGCCATCCTGCCCATCAGGAAGAGTGCGGCCGCTGCGAAATTCACCGGCGGGCGGGCCGCGAGTCGTGCCAGATACCGCGCGGTCACGTCCGCGTCATGTTGTGTGCCCAGTCTGCTCTGGAAATCGCGCAGAGCGGCGAGCATCTCCTTCGCCGGTTTACCGTAGGTGGGGGCGACGAGCTCGAGAGCGTAGCGCAGCTTCTTGGTCCGTATCCGAACCTCGTGAAACTCATCCATCGACGACTCGCGGGTCAGTCTGCGGGCGCACTTGCGCAACTTCCGAAAGCGCTTGCGGATCAAGGCGGGCACGACTGTCAACGCGGGCTCGTCGCGCGGGGACTGGGACGGCCCCGAGGGTGTCGCCTTGGCAACCAGGTCGGCCAGGGAATCGAGCCAGCGGCGCGTCGGCTCCGCGTCCAAGGCGCGCAGCATGGCAGATCGCGCGCGAGCTCTTTCGGATGCGAGGTGTTGCAGCAGCGGCTCCAAGGCAGGGCGGTCGCCTTCGGAAAGGCCGCTGCGGAATGCATTCACCGCCTCGACGCGAATGTCCACGTCTCGGACGGCGCCCAGCGCGTCCAGCAGGTGCTTGAGCGTCGGCCGGCTCCTTCGCAGGCCTGCGGGGAGGCAGGCACGAAAGAGCGTCAGGATCGTGTCCATGCGGCGGCCGGTCACCCGCAGCTTGTGCAGGGGCTCAGGACCCTCGCCGAGCCTTGCTGCAGGCTCGTTGGCTTGCCACTCCTGCAGCAGCCGCTGGAGCGATGCGGCGGCGAAGTCGCCCGCGCGGGTCGAGATCTCAATGACGGTGCCCACCTGATCCGCGTCCCGGTCGGGCCGCGCCGTGCGCGGCGGCTCGAGAGAAGCCGAGCGCAAGCCGACAGCGAACTTGTTTTCCCGCGCGGGGTGCAGCTCGCACTCGGTGCGCAGCCGCTGCACGAGCTGCTCGAGCGGGACTGAGTCCGGACCGGCGGCCTCCAGCTCGACGCGGGTCAGGACCAGGGGCCGGCGGTGGTGCTGGCCGCGCGAGAACCGCGCCTCATCGAGAGCGATCTCGCCGAGGATGGCTGCGCCATTGCCGCTGCGCACGGCGAACCGCTGCCGCGACGTCCGGACGTCGAACAACGTCCGAAGCGGCTTTATGCCCGCGACATCGCGGACGCGGCTGCCGACGGGTCCTGTGGCGCGTATCAGGGCCTTGGCTGTGCCGGTCGAGAGCGGCTCGGTGATTTCCCGTCGATCCGCAACGTCCTCGCGCGCGGAGCGCAGGCCCTTCAGAGTCGCCTCGACGTGGCCATCCTTATCCCGCAGGCGAAGCGCGAATCCGGCGCGGAAGACGCGCCAGTCCTCGGTATCCAGGTACGTATCGTGAAGCTGCTGCGCGGGCAGCGGCTCGATCCGCACGTGATCCAGGAGAGAGTGCCGTTCGAGCCAGCGCCGCACGGCGCCCAGGTCGGGAGCCGTAAGCTGCCACTCGACCTCGCGGGCCTCCCCGCCACGACCGTTGCCGGCGCCGTTTGCACGGGCAGCGGGAGGGGCTGGGGGATGGGTGTGGGTGGGCTTGCGGGATCGGCGGGACATGGATCGGCAAGAATAAACCCAAATTGACGCTTCCACGGCCGGTTCCGTATGATGCGCGCCCCCGTGCGGCGGGTCTGGCAGGCCGCTATGCCGGGTACCATGGCACGAGGCCGAGCAACAAGGCATGATGCCTGGCAACGAGGCCAGGAGGGCGCGCGTGCGGGCGAGTGGGCGACAGTCCGCGTGCCCGTAGCTCAGTTGGATAGAGCACCGGCCTTCTAAGCCGGCGGTCGCAGGTTCGACTCCTGCCAGGCGCGCCATTTCGCGCGACAGGCGGGAGCGAGTGTTCAGGTTGCGATGGTGGACGTAGCTCAGTTGGTAGAGCCCCGGATTGTGATTCCGGTTGTCGTGGGTTCGAGCCCCATCGTCCACCCCAGTTTCAGGTTCGGGACGGGATCAAAGGCAAAGAACCCTCTGGTGGGCCGTTAGCTCAGTTGGTAGAGCTGCTGACTCTTAATCAGTAGGTCGTAGGTTCGACTCCTACACGGCCCACCAGAGGGTTCTTGTTTCAGGCCGCTTCCGGAGCATTTCCGGTTCGCTTTTGCGCTGCGCAATCCTGCTGCGCACAAAAAGTCCAGGAAGGTCATCCCTGATCGCCCGCTCAGCCGGAGCGGCATGCCGCTATCATCACCGGTTTCGCCCTACACAGCCCACCAGAGGGCTTTTGATAAATCAAGCACTTGCGATTGAGCGCATCCGCGGAGTCCGCTCCGGATCCTGTGTTTCCTGATTATCTTTATCGTTATCGTTCCGAATCCCCATCGGTTCCACGAGCCCAGCTTGCGCTTCAAATTCAGCCTGTCGCATGACCGGGTTTGAACCCGTGTTTTGCTTTGTTTTTGAGGCCGTCTGCCTCTACCCCGGAGTCTGTATAATGCCGTCCGAGGGCGTTTCTGCCGTACCGTCCGAACCGGTGAGCTGATCGCAACCCATTGATATATTTTGGAAAAACGACCATTCTCTTTGGCATGTGGCCGGCTGGTCAAGGACGCGAAAGTGGCGGAACTGGTAGACGCGCTGGTTTTAGGTGCCAGTGGGGTAACCCGTGAGAGTTCGAGTCTCTCCTTTCGCACCAGTTTCTGACATGCGGCCGCGGCGGCCAATCCATTGAATTCTGATTCACGAGGTAGAGAGATCCATGCAGGTTTCAATCGAGAAGACGAGCGGCCTTGAGCGCCGCATGAAAGTTCAGGTGCCCGCGGAGCGCGTCGAGCGCGAAGTGGAGGAGCGCCTGCGCTCGCTCGGCAAGCGCGCCAAACTGAACGGATTCCGTCCCGGCAAGATTCCTTTTGATGTTGTCAGGAAACGTTTCGGCGAGCAGGTGCGATCCGAGGTGGTGACGGATCTGTTGCAGAGCAGTTGCAACGATGCATTTGTGCAGGAGAAGCTCAGCCCGGCCGGCGGGCCGCGGATTGATTCCGTGAACAATGCGCCCGGAAAGGATCTGGAATTCACCGCCGTTTTCGAGGTGTATCCGGAGTTCAAGCTGCAAGGGCTGGAAGGCATCAAGCTGGAGCGTCCGGTAGCGGAAGTGCAGGAATCCGATATTGATGCGATGCTCGAGAACCTGCGCACTCAGCGCGCTGACTGGGAAACCGTTGAGCACGCTGCCGCCAGGGGCGACCGGGTGCAGGTGGATTTCGATGGCAGCATTGATGGTCAGCCGTTTGCCGGTGGCAAGGCCGAGCAGACACTGGTGGAGATCGGCGCCAACCGCATGCTCGAAGATTTCGAGAACGGCATCATTGGTATCAGCGCCGGTGAAGAGCGTGAATTCGACGTGCATTTTCCGGACGATTACCAGTCCAGCGAGGTAGCCGGGAAAACCGCGCGCTTCAAGGTCAAGGCGCATCGGGTGGAAGCCAGGAAACTGCCGGAGCTGGACGATGAGTTCTGCAAGAGCTTTGGTATCACCGAAGGCGGTATCGCCGAATTGCGCTCGGAAGTGAGCGATAACATGCGCCACGAAATGGCGGACACCATCCGGCGCAAGCTGAAAGATCAGGTACTGGACGCCTTGCTGAAAGCGAATTCACTGGATCTGCCTGGCTCAATGGTGGATGACGAGATCGAGCGTCTGAAACGGGATGCGCTGGCGCGCATGGGTATTCGTGACGAAAAGAAGGCCTCTGAATTGCCACGCGATCTGTTCGAGGAACAGGCCCGGCGTCGGGTCAGCCTGGGGTTGATCGTCGGCGAGATTATCAACGACCAGCAGTTGCGGGTGGATGAACGGCAGGTCGAACAACGTCTGGAACGCATGGCGACGGATTACAGCAACCCGGGCGAAGCGTTACGCAGCCTGCGCTCCAATGCGTCAGCCATGCGGCAACTGGAATCCGTGGTACTGGAAGATCAGGCTGTCGAGTGGCTGATCGCCCGGGCCGAGGTCACCGACAAACCGGCCACGTTCAAGGAACTGATGCATTTCGACGAGCACGACCACCAACATTGAAGGCGGCACGGAACATGAGTCATTCTTCGGAGACACAGGCGCTTAATCTGATTCCCATCGTGGTTGAACAGACTGCGCGCGGCGAGCGTTCCTACGACATCTACTCGCGGCTGCTCAAGGAGCGGGTGGTATTCATCGTGGGAGCGATTGACGATTTCGTCGCCAATGTGGTGCTTGCCCAGTTGCTGTTCCTGGAATCGGAAAATCCGGACAAGGATATCAGCGTATACATCAATTCGCCGGGTGGCGTTGTGACCGCCGGACTCGCCATCTATGACACCATGCAGTTCGTCAAACCGGATGTCTCGACCATCTGCGTGGGCCAGGCCGCCAGCATGGGTTCACTGTTGCTGGCGGGTGGGGCCAAGGGCAAACGCTACAGCCTGCCGCATTCCCGCATCATGATCCATCAGCCCCACGGCGGGGCTCAGGGTCAGGCATCGGATATCGAGATCCAGGCCAAGGAGATTCTCTACCTGCGTGAGCGGCTGAATGCCATCTTCGTGAAGCATACCGGCCAGAGCATGGACCAGATACTGAAGGATACAGACCGGGACCGCTTCATGAGCGGGGAGGAGGCGGTCAGTTACGGGCTGGTTGACTCGGTACTGGACCGGCGGCTGGCTCCGGCCAAATCCTGAGCGGGTATTGAAGCCACCCGCAAAAGCCCCCATAGTGTTCCCCATGCGGGTTCCGAGGTAGCAGCAAATGGCAGACGAGACACGCGGCAAAGGCGACGAAAGCGGCAAGCTGTTGTATTGCTCTTTCTGTGGCAAGAGCCAGCACGAAGTGCGCAAGCTCATCGCCGGGCCGTCCGTGTACGTGTGCGATGAATGCGTCGAGCTTTGCAACGACATCATCCGCGAGGAGATGCAGGAGCAGGCGCAGACCGCGCACAGCAAATTGCCGCGTCCGCAGGAAATCAAGGCGGTTCTGGATCAGTACGTGATCGGTCAGGAAGGCGCCAAGAAGATTCTGGCGGTGGCAGTGTACAACCACTACAAGCGCCTGGAAGTGCGCGGCAACCGCAACAAGGACGATGTGGAACTGGCCAAGAGCAATATCCTGCTGATCGGCCCGACCGGTTCCGGCAAGACCCTGCTTGCCGAAACGCTTGCACGCATGCTGAATGTGCCGTTCACCATTGCGGACGCCACCACCCTGACCGAAGCGGGTTACGTCGGCGAAGATGTCGAGAACATCATCCAGAAGCTGCTGCAGAAATGCGATTACGATGTCGAGAAAGCGCAGACCGGCATCGTGTATATAGACGAGATAGACAAGATCTCACGCAAATCCGATAACCCCTCCATCACCCGCGATGTGTCCGGCGAAGGTGTACAGCAGGCATTGCTGAAACTGATCGAGGGCACGGTCGCATCGGTACCGCCGCAGGGCGGACGCAAACATCCGCAGCAGGAATTCCTGCAAGTTGACACCGGCAACATCCTGTTCATCTGCGGGGGTGCGTTTGCCGGACTGGAAAAGATCATTCGCAATCGTACCGAGAAGAGCGGCATTGGTTTCATGGCCGAGGTAAAGGGTCGCAGCGAGATCAAGAACGTCGGTGAAGTGCTGCACGATGTGGAACCGGAAGACCTGATCCGTTTCGGGTTGATCCCGGAATTCGTTGGCCGCCTGCCGGTGGTGGCGACACTCGATGAACTGGACGAGAGCGCACTGGTACGCATCCTCACCGAACCCAGAAACGCAATTACCAAGCAGTACCAGAAACTTTTCAACATGGAAGGGTGCGAACTGGAATTCAGGGAGGATGCCCTGCGCACCGCGGCGCGCAAGGCCATGGAGCGCAAGACCGGCGCGCGTGGTCTGCGCACCATCATGGAACATGTCCTGCTCGACACCATGTACGACCTGCCTTCCATGGAGCATGTCGCCAAGGTGGTGATAGACGAAGCCGTCATCGGCGGCGACACCCGGCCTTACATAATCTATGAGCGCGATACCAAACAGCGCGCTGTCTCATCAAATGACTGAGTGAATGGCGGCGCCGCTATTGAAAGCCGGCGCGTTCGTCCTCATCATGTTGTCTGCGGGCCGGCAAGCCCGCGCGCTTTCTCCGAGCCACTGACGCACTCCAAGGAATCCGCGTGACACGTGAAACCAGCCAGACCGATTTGCTAGAAGGCCAGCCGATGCTGGTCCCGGTATTGCCATTGCGCGATGTGGTGGTGTATCCCCACATGGTTATCCCACTATTTGTCGGGCGCGATAAATCCATCAAGGCACTGGATCACGGGATGCAGGCCGGCAAGCAGATTCTGCTGGTGGCACAGAAAAGCCCCGAAGTGGACGATCCCGCAGAGAAGGACATCTACCGTGTCGGTGCCTTGTCCACCATCCTGCAATTACTGAAACTTCCGGACGGTACCGTCAAGGTGCTGGTTGAGGGCGGTGACCGCGCACGCATCATGCAGGTCAGCGACGGTGAGTTCTTTTCCGCGCTGGTGACGGTGATTCGCACCGAAGCCGGTTACGACGAACGCGAGATGGATGTTCTGATGCGTTCCGCGCTCTCCTTGTTCGATCAGTATGTGAAACTCAACAAGAAGATTCCGCCCGAGATACTGACTTCATTGGCGGGCATTGATTCGCCGGGACGCCTCGCCGATACCGTTGCCGCGCACATGCAACTGAAACTGGACGAGAAACAGAAGATTCTCGAAATCGAGGACGTGCACGAACGCCTTGAACACGTGATGGCGTTGATCGAAGGTGAGATAGATATCCTGCAGATCGAGAAACGCATCCGTGGTCGCGTCAAGCAGCAGATGGAAAAGAGCCAGCGCGAGTACTACCTGAACGAACAGATGAAGGCGATCCAGAAGGAACTGGGTGAACTGGAAGACGCTCCCAATGAGCTGGAGGATCTGGGGCGCCGGATCCAGAAGGCCGGCATGCCGAAAGATGCACGCGAGAAAGCCAGCTCGGAACTCAATAAACTGAAATTGATGTCGCCGATGTCCGCGGAAGCAACCGTGGTGCGGAATTACATAGACTGGCTGGTCAATGTGCCGTGGAAGAAACGGACTCGCGCACTGATAGACCTCGAAGCCGCGGAAAAGACCCTGAACGAAGATCATTACGGTCTCGACAAGGTAAAGGAACGCATCCTCGAATATCTGGCGGTTCAGCACCGGGTACAGAAATTGAAAGGCCCGATCCTGTGTCTGGTCGGCCCGCCCGGTGTGGGCAAGACTTCACTGGGGCAGAGCATCGCTCGCGCCACCAATCGCAAGTTCGTGCGCATGTCGCTGGGCGGAGTGCGCGACGAAGCTGAGATACGTGGTCATCGGCGTACCTACATAGGCTCGATGCCGGGCAAAATCTTGCAGAACATGTCCAAGGTCGGCGTGCGCAATCCGCTGTTCCTGCTGGATGAGATTGACAAGATGTCCATGGACTTCCGCGGCGACCCTTCTTCAGCGCTGCTTGAAGTTCTCGATCCCGAGCAGAACAACACTTTCAACGATCATTATCTGGAAGTGGATTTCGATCTCTCTGAAGTCCTGTTCGTCGCCACCGCCAACAGCCTGAACATTCCTGCGCCATTGCTGGACCGCATGGAAGTGATTCGTTTGCCGGGTTATACCGAGGATGAGAAGGTCAACATCGCCTCGCATTATCTGGCGCCCAAGCAGATGCGGAATAACGGCGTCAAGGCTGAGGAGCTGGTCATCAACGATGCCGCGATCACCGATGTGATCCGCTATTACACCCGCGAAGCCGGGGTGCGAAACCTGGAGCGCGAGATTTCCAAGATTTGCCGCAAGGTCGTCAAGAGCCTGCTGTTGAAACCGGCCGATGACCGCTTGCAAGTGGATGCGGGAAATCTCGGCGACTATCTGGGTGTACGGCGGTTCCGCTACGGACGCGCCGAGGATCACGACCAGGTCGGTCAGGTGACCGGGTTGGCGTGGACGGAAGTCGGCGGCGAATTGCTTACCATTGAAGCCACCATGGTGCCGGGCAAGGGCAAATTGATACATACCGGGCAGCTTGGTGCGGTGATGCAGGAATCCATCCAGGCTGCGATGACCGTGGTGCGCAGTCATGCCGCGCTACTTGGTCTGGAGCCGGACTTTCATCAGAAATACGACGTACATATTCATGTGCCGGAAGGCGCCACTCCGAAGGATGGGCCGAGCGCAGGCGTCGGCATGTGCACGGCGCTGGTCTCGGCATTGACGCATATTCCGGTGCGCGCGGACGTGGCGATGACCGGCGAGATTACCTTGCGTGGCGAGGTGCTGCCGATCGGTGGACTCAAGGAAAAATTGCTGGCGGCGCATCGTGGCGGTCTGGGCATCATCCTGATTCCCGCGGAGAATGAAAAGGATCTAGCGGAGATTCCCAAGAACATCAAGGATGCGCTGGATATCCGCCCGGTACGCTGGATTGACGATGTGCTGAAAATCGCATTGCAACACATGCCTGAGGTCAAAGCGACCGATGGGGTAACCGATGCGACAGTACAAGCCGATGTCGTTGCCGGCAAGACCGAGCCGGATGCCGTGCGTGCGCATTGAGGATTGCAAGTTGACAAGCACAGGCAGGCGCTTGTATAACCTTCGGATGCGCCGAAATGGCAGACGTTTCCACCTTGGATACGTAACCTGAATCATGTTTACTTAATCCCCGAACGGGGATGCTTCCTCACTCACCAACTGAAGGCCAGGGGATACAACATCATGAACAAAGCTGATTTGATCAATGCGGTGACTGAAGCCACCAAGCTTACCCATGCCGATGCAGATCGTGCAGTGCATGCAGTATTGGGTTCCATTACCAACGCCCTCAAGAGCGGCGATCAGGTAGTGTTGGTCGGCTTCGGAACTTTCGCAGTGAAACAACGTGCTGCACGGACCGGACGTAATCCGCAAACCGGACAGACGATCCACATTGCGGCGAGTAAAGTTCCCGGCTTCAAGGCTGGTAAAGCCCTCAAGGATGCCGTAAACTAGCGCGCTCTCCAGGGTGCTTAGCTCAGCTGGGAGAGCATCGCCTTTACACGGCGAGGGTCGGGGGTTCGATCCCCTCAGCACCCACCACCCGCAGCGGAGTGGTAGTTCAGCTGG
>DASUKK010000004.1:0-2175 GCA_036278795.1 Steroidobacteraceae bacterium
AGCATCTCGTGCAGGTCTTTCGGGTGGCTTGCCTGACTGCTGACACTGCCAACCGACGATCGCTCCCAGACGAGCGCCTCCCGCAGCGCAAGGGATGTGGGCGGCTACGGTAGATGCGCAAGGCGGTACTGATCCCAGATCTCTGGGCGCAGCCGGCCGCGGGCGGGGACGTCGAGACCGTTTTCCTTTGCCCACGCCCTGACTTCCGCTGCCGTGGCGGCAGCGGGTTTGGATGGGCGCGCTGGCGCTGGGGCGGCCATCTCGGTGCCGGGGAACAGCGGGATCTCGCCAGTCACCGGATTGGTGAAGCCGATCCTCTTGTAGGCGGTAAGCCTCTTCCCGTGCATGCGGGTCAGCATGGGCACTCTGGTGTCGGCGTAGTCGTGTACCTCGGCCGTCGTCTTCCCTGGCAGGTCACGCATGATCCGGCCGACGTTCTGCGTGATGATCGACTCCGAGGAGGACGGTGAGCACAGGAAGAGCGTGTCGAGCGCTGGGCAGTCGAAGCCTTCGCCGATGTAGCTGGCGGTGGCCGCCAGCAGCAGTGGCTCGCGCGCGTGTACGGGGTCCCAGTCCGCGAGCTGCTTTAGGATGGCACGCCGCTTTGCCGGGGATATGGAGCCGTGCAGCACCATCGGCGCCAGGCCGCGGGCGTTCAGTTCTGCGGCGAGCTGGTCGACGTGCTCGGTCCGGCCCGCCATCACCAGGCAGTTGCGGCCCCGCCTGATCGCGTGTACCACATCATCGATGATCTGCGCGGTGCGGATCCGGTCCGACACGAGGGCCGGGATGATGATCGACTGAAGGATGCCGGGCGTGTCGCTGTCGATGTCGTCACGGATCGTGGTGGCAGTCGGATGAACATGCAGTTCCTGGATAAGGTCCGTCGCACTCGAGATTTTGTGTCGCACCTGCCCGCAGTGCATGAACATGACCTCCTCGCGGCCATCCGCGCGCTTCGGCGTCGCGGTGAGCCCGAGCCAGCGCCGGGCCGGTATCGACTGGATCGCCCGCGCGAACGTGCGGGCCGCGACATGGTGGCATTCATCTACGATGACCAGGCCGTACTCAGAAAGGATCGCTGCCGGGTCCTCTGCTCGGGTGAGTGACTGCAGCGTTGCCAGGTCGATCCGGCCGGTGAGTTTCGTCTTCTTGCCGCCGCCGAGCTGGCCGATGTCCTTGGGGCCGAGGCCCAGGTGTTCCCGCAGCCGCTCCTTCCACTGGTCCACCAGGGGAGTCCGGTCGACCAGGATCAGTGTCGGCACCTTGTGCCGGGCGATCACGCCGCAGCCCATTACCGTCTTCCCCGCGCCGGGCGGCGCGACGAGGACCCCGAGTTCGTGGGCGGCGACGGCGTCTACCGCGGCCTGCTGCTCTGCCCGCAGCGTGCCGGTGAACTCGATCTCCAGCTTGCCCGGTGCGCTGCGGAGATCGGTGATCGCCAGGCGGCTGCCCGCTTTCTCGATCAGCTTCGCGGCACGTTCGGCGACACCGCGCGGGAGGAACAGCAGGTCCAGGGACTCCGAGTAGCAGCGCAGCATCCGCGGCGCGCCCCAGACGCTCAGCCCGATCTGCTGCCGGCTGTAGAACTCGGGATTGTGGAGTGACGCAAGGTGCTTCAGCGATGACAGCAGGCTCGGTGGCAGCCCGGCCCGGCGGATCGCCAGCATGCCGCTCAGCTCAGCCTTGATGACGTCCGGCGGCGGAGGCTCAGAAGCTAGCGGAGATCTGTGCAGTCGGACCGCAGGGCCGACCGTCGGCGGCTGAAGCTCTTCTGCGCGCTCGACTACGTCGCGGCGGGTCATCCGCTCAAGCGATGACAAGTACGCGAACTGATCCTGGTAGGGCTCGAACGTCGCCGGATCGACGAACAACGTCGTGCGATTCTGACGGCACCTGCCCTCCAGCGGCAGCGCGATCAGGTTCCCAAAGCCGCGCCGCGGCAGGTAGTCCTGCGCGGGGAAGAGACGGTCGTAGCTCTCTATGTCCATCTCGCCGCGGATCGCCATCGCCTCGTGCAGCAGCGCAGCGCCTATGGCACGCGCGTCGGCGGCGGCTACCGGCTCCGAGAAGAAAGTCCACACGTGGGCGCCATCGCCCGACCGGGAGATCTCAACCGCCGCGGGCACGCCGACCCAGGCAGCGGCTTCCGCGTACGCAGCTGCGTCGAGCCTC
>DASUKK010000005.1:0-34780 GCA_036278795.1 Steroidobacteraceae bacterium
AGAACCGCCTGCAGGTGGCGGTGCAGATTCTCGGGCGTTCGACACCGGTCGAGCTCGACTTTTCCCAGGTGGAAAAGGTTTGAGCCCGTAGGGGAGCCGGACAGGCGCAAGCCTCGAGGCGTTTGCACCCACAGGTAGGCACACATGGCAAAGAAGATTCAGGGCTACATCAAATTGCAGGTCCCCGCGGGGGCGGCGAATCCCTCGCCGCCGATCGGGCCGGCGCTCGGCCAGCAAGGCGTGAACATCATGGAGTTCTGCAAGCAGTTCAATGCGCAGACCGCCAAGGTCGAGAAGGGGCTGCCGATCCCGGTGGTGATCACCGTGTACTCGGATCGCAGCTTCACTTTCATCATGAAGACGCCGCCCGCCTCGGTGCTGATCCGCAAGGCGATCGGCATCGAGAAGGGCAGCGGCACGCCGAACACCGCCAAGGTCGGCAAGATCAGCCGCACACAGCTCGAGGAGATCGCGAAGACGAAGCAGCCGGACCTCACGGCCGCGGATCTCGAGGCCGCCGTGCGCACCATCGCCGGCAGTGCGCGCAGCATGGGCGTGGATGTGGAGGGCTGATCATGGCAATCGCGAAGCGTGCGAAGGTTTGGAAAGACAAGCTCCCTCCCGGCAAGCAGTACCCGATCGAAGAGGCGCTGAAGCTCGTGAAGGAGTTCGCCAAGGCGAAATTCGACGAGACGGTCGATGCCGCCGTGAATCTCGGTATCGACGCCAGCAAGTCCGATCAGCAGGTGCGCGGCTCGACGGTCATGCCCAACGGTACGGGCAAGACGGTGCGCGTGGCCGTATTCACCTCGGGCAAGAACCAGGAGATCGCCAAGGCCGCCGGCGCCGACATCGTCGGCCTGGAAGACCTGGCGGCGAAGGTCAAGGCGGGCGAGATCAATTTCGACCGCGTCATCGCCAGTCCCGATGCCATGCGCGTCGTCGGCCAGCTCGGCCAGATCCTGGGGCCGCGCGGCCTGATGCCGAACCCCAAGGTCGGCACGGTGACGCCCGATGTCGCCACGGCGGTGAAGAACGCCAAGGCCGGCCAGGTGACCTATCGCGTCGACAAGGCAGGCATCGTGCACTGCACGATCGGCAAGGCGAGCTTCGAGGTCGCCGCGCTCAAGGAAAACCTGGCTGCGCTGGTGGCCGACCTGCAGAAGGCGAAGCCGTCCTCGGCCAAAGGTCAGTACCTGAAGCGTGTGACCCTGTCCTCGACCATGGGGCCGGGGATCGCGGTCGATCAGGCGAGTTTGTAGAGATTTGGTGCGGGCCGCGGCTCCGAAAAGGGTCGTGGCCATCATCGAAGACCGCAGGCGAGGGGAAGCCCCTCTTAATGACCGCCTGCGCAGATGGTGAACCGCTCTTCGCTGAGGCTCTGGCTCCGCGAGAAGGTCGCCATGGCGAAGCCCCCCGGGAAGACCGGCGGCTTCTTTCGTAATGATCTTCTCACCCGAGAGGAGAGAAGGAATGGCACTCAACCTGGAAGACAAGAAGGCGATGGTGGCCGAAGTGGCCGAAGTAGCCGCCAAAGCCCAGTCGGTCGTGGCCGCGGAATACCGCGGACTCACCGTCGGGCAGATGACGGAGCTTCGTTCCAAGGCTCGCTCGCAGGGCGTGTACATGCGTGTGGTCAAGAACACGCTGGCGCGCAAGGCATTCGCCGGCACCTCTTTCGAGCAGGTGGGACCGAAGCTCAAAGGGCCGCTCGTGCTCGCGTTCTCGAAGGACGATCCCGGCGCCGCCGCGCGCCTGGTGAAGGACTTCGCGAAGACGAACGACAAGCTGGTGGCGACTCTGGTGGCACTCGGCGGGCAGGTGCTGCCCGGCGGGGACCTGGACAAGGTCGCCAGCCTGCCGACGCGCGAACAGGCGTTGTCGATGCTGCTGGGGGTGCTCAAGGCACCGATCCAGAAGTTCGTCGCCACGCTTGCGGAGCCGCCGGCCAAGCTCGCCCGTACTCTGGCCGCGGTACGCGACCAGAAGCCGCAGGCCGCCGCCTAGCCGACTTGTCTTGAAATCAATTTGCGGAGACCCAACATGGCTGTCAGCAAAGACGAAATCCTCGATGCAATTTCCAAGATGACCCTGATGGAGGTGGTCGAGCTCATCTCCGATATGGAGAAGAAGTTCGGCGTCACCGCCGCGGCGCCCGTCGCCGTGGCTGCGGGCCCGGGTGCGGGTGGCGGCGCCGCCGCCGCTCCGGCGGAGGAGAAGACGGAATTCACCGCCATCCTCAAGGAGTACCCGGCCGACAAGAAGGTGACCGTGATCAAGGTGATCCGCGAGATCACCGGCCTCGGCTTGAAGGAAGCGAAGGACCTGGTCGAGGGTGTGCCCTCGACGGTCAAGGAGGCGGTCTCCAAGGCCGACTCCGACGCCATCAAGAAGAAGCTCGAGGACGCCGGCGCGAAAGTGGAGATCAAGTAAGCCTTGATCGCCATGCGCCGTGCGATGGACCAAGCAGGGCTCGCGCTTCGGCGCGAGCCCTGTGTATCGGGCTGGATGCCCTTTTATTCCGTTCTGAGGTGAACCCCCGATGGCCTATTCCTTCACCGAGAAGAAGCGCATCCGCAAGAGCTTTGGCAAGCAGGCGAGCATCCTCGACACGCCGTACCTGCTCGCCATCCAGCTCGACTCGTATCGCTCGTTCCTGCAGGCTGAGAAGCCCGAGGACGCGCGCGACAGCGTGGGTCTGCACGCTGCGTTCAAGAGCGTGTTCCCGATCACGAGCTACTCCGGCAACGCTTCGCTCGAGTACGTGAGCTACCGGCTCGGCGAGCCGGTGTTCGACGTCAAGGAATGCCAGCTGCGCGGGCTCACCTATGCCGCGCCGCTGCGCGTGAAGGTACGCCTGATCGTCCTCGACAAAGAGGCGGCCGGCGCGAAGAAGCCCGTCAAGGACGTGCGCGAGCAGGAGGTCTATCTCGGCGAGCTGCCGCTGATGACCGACAACGGCACCTTCATCATCAACGGCACGGAGCGGGTGATCGTCTCCCAGCTCCACCGCTCCCCGGGCGTGTTCTTCGATCACGACCGCGGCAAGACCCACTCCTCGGGGAAGCTCCTCTTCTCCGCGCGCATCATTCCGTACCGCGGCTCCTGGCTGGACTTCGAGTTCGACCCCAAGGACTGCGTCTTCGCGCGCATCGACCGCCGGCGCAAGCTCCCGGTCACCATCATCCTGCGCGCCCTGGGGATGAACGAGGCCGACATCCTGGCCACGTTCTTCGATACCAACACCTTCTACATCGGCCGCGAGGAAGTGGCGCTGCAGCTCGTGCCGCAGCGGCTGCGCGGTGAGACCGCGACGTTCGAGATCCGCGTCGGCGACAAAGTGATCGTGGAGGAAGGCCGCCGCATCACCGCGCGCCACGTGCGCCAGCTCGAGGACGCCAAGGTCACGCAGCTGCGCGTGCCGCGCGAATACGTCTACGGGAAGATCCTCTCGCAGGACGTGGTCAATACCGAGACCGGCGAGATCCTCGCCAAGGCCAACGAGGTCCTGACCGCCGCTTCCGTGGAGAAGCTGATCGAAGCCGGCATCACCGAGATCAAGACCCTCTACGTCAACGATCTCGATCGCGGCCCGTACATTTCAGACACACTGCGCATCGATCCGACCAAGACGCGCCTCGAGGCGCTGGTCGAGATCTATCGCATGATGCGTCCTGGTGAGCCGCCGACCAAGGATGCCGCGGAAAACCTCTTCGCGAATCTCTTCTTCAACGGGGAGCGCTACGATCTTTCGGCCGTCGGCCGCATGAAGTTCAACCGCCGCGTCGGCCGCCAGGAAATCACAGGCTCCGGCATCCTCTACGATCGTAAGTACTTCGGCGGCCGCACGGACGAGGCCTCCAAGCGCATGGTCGAGAAGTACGGCGAGACCTCCGACATCATCGATGTGCTGAAGGTCCTGATCGACATCCGTAACGGCAACGGCCAGGTGGACGACATCGATCACTTGGGCAACCGCCGCGTACGCAGCGTCGGTGAAATGGCGGAGAACGCCTTCCGTGTCGGTCTCGTGCGCGTCGAGCGCGCGGTGAAGGAGCGCCTGACCATCGCGGAGACCGAGCCGCTGATGCCTCAGGAGATGATCAACGCCAAGCCCGTGGCGGCGGCGGTGAAGGAGTTTTTCGGCTCCTCGCAGCTCTCGCAGTTCATGGACCAGAACAATCCGCTCTCCGAGGTGACCCACAAGCGGCGTGTGTCCGCGCTGGGCCCCGGCGGACTCACGCGCGAGCGTGCCGGATTCGAGGTGCGCGACGTGCACCCGACCCACTACGGCCGTGTGTGCCCGATCGAGACGCCGGAAGGTCCGAATATCGGCCTCATCAACTCGCTGGCGGTCTATGCCCGTACCAACCAGTACGGGTTCCTCGAGACGCCTTACCGGCGGGTCGAAGGCGGCGCCGTGACCGACAGGATCGATTACCTGTCGGCGATCGAGGAAGGCGACTTCGCGATCGCACAGGCGAACGCGAGCCTGGGTCCCAAGGGCGAGCTGCAGGACGAGCTGGTCTCGTGCCGGTTCCAGAATGAGTTCACCCTCATGCCCCGGGACCGCATCAATTACATGGATGTGAGCCCGAAGCAGATCGTGTCGGTGGCCGCATCCCTCATCCCGTTCCTGGAGCATGACGACGCCAACCGCGCCCTCATGGGCTCGAACATGCAGCGTCAGGCCGTACCCACTCTGCGCTCGGAGACGCCGCTCGTCGGCACCGGCATGGAGCGCCCGGTCGCGATCGATTCTGGCGTGACCGTCGTGGCCAGACGCGGTGGCATCGTGGACTCCGTGGACGCCTCGCGTATCGTCGTGCGGGTCAATGACGAGGAGACCATCGCGGGTGAGCCGGGTGTGGACATCTATACCCTCACCAAATACACACGCTCCAACCAGAACACCTGCATCAACCAGCGTCCGCTGGTCAATGCGGGCGATACCATCGCGCGCGGCGACGTGCTCGCCGATGGTCCCTCGACGCATCTGGGAGAGCTGGCGCTCGGCCAGAATCTGCTGGTCGCGTTCATGCCCTGGAACGGCTACAACTTCGAGGATTCGATCCTCATCTCCGAGCGTGTGGTCCAGGAGGACCGCTTCACGACGATCCATATCGAGGAGCTGACCTGCGTCGCCCGCGATACGAAGCTCGGTCCCGAGGAGATCACCGCCGACATTCCCAACGTCGGCGACGCCGCCCTGGCCAAGCTGGATGAGGCGGGAATCGCCTTCATCGGCGCGGAGGTCAAGGCGGGCGACATCCTGGTCGGCAAGGTCACTCCGAAGGGGGAGACGCAGCTGACGCCGGAGGAGAAGCTGCTGCGCGCCATCTTCGGCGAGAAGGCGTCCGACGTGAAGGACACCAGCCTGCGTGTGCCGCCCGGCATGGACGGCACCGTGATCGACGTGCGCGTATTCACGCGCGATGGCGTGGAGAAGGACTCTCGCGCGCTCTCGATCGAGAAGGCCGAGATCGAGCGGGTCCGCAAGGACTTCGCGGACCAGCAGCGCATCCTGGAGGATGACCTCTTCCAGCGCGTGCGCGGCATGCTGGTCGGACAGAGCGCCGCGGGCGGTCCCCGCAAGCTCAAGGCCGGGACCAAGATCACGGCGGAGTACCTGGACGAAGTGCCGCGCGAGGAGTGGTTCGAGATCCGTCTCGAGGACGAGGATGCCAACTCGCAGCTCGAGCAGGCTTCCGAGCGCGTGACGCTGCAGCGGAAGGCATTCGAGAAGCGCCTGGAGGACAAGAAAGCCAAGATCACGGCCGGCGATGACCTCGCTCCGGGCGTGCTCAAGATGGTGAAGGTGTATCTCGCGGTGAAGCGTCGCGTGCAGCCGGGCGACAAGATGGCCGGCCGGCACGGCAACAAGGGCGTCATCTCCACCATCGTGCCGGTGGAAGACATGCCGTACACGGAGGACGGTACGCCGGTCGACATCGTGCTGAATCCGCTGGGCGTTCCCTCGCGAATGAACGTCGGCCAGGTGCTCGAGACGCACCTCGGCTGGGCGGCGAAGGGCGTCGGCCTGAAGATCGGGCGGATGCTCGAGTCCCAGGCCGCGGAGGCGGAGCTGCGCTCGTTCATCAAGCAGGTCTACAACGAGACCGGCGGTCAGCGTGAGGAGATCGACAGCCTGGACGGCGCCGATCTGAAGCAGCTGGCGCGGAATCTGTCGAATGGCGTGCCGATGGCGACACCAGTGTTCGACGGTGCCAGCGAGAGGGAGATCAAGCGGATGCTGGAGCTCGCAGACCTGCCGACGAGCGGTCAGACGTATCTCTACGACGGCCGTACCGGCGAGCGCTTCGAGCGATCGGTGACCGTGGGCTACATGTACATGCTGAAGCTCAATCACCTGGTCGACGACAAGATGCACGCGCGTTCCACCGGACCCTACAGTCTGGTCACCCAGCAGCCGCTGGGCGGCAAGGCGCAGTTCGGCGGCCAGCGCTTCGGCGAGATGGAAGTCTGGGCGCTGGAGGCGTACGGCGCTTCCTACACGCTGCAGGAGATGCTGACGGTCAAGTCCGACGACGTGAACGGGCGCACCAAGATGTACAAGAACATCGTGGACGGCAATCACCAGATGGACGCCGGCATGCCGGAGTCCTTCAACGTGCTCGTCAAGGAGATCCGATCGCTCGGCATCAACATGGAGCTCGAGCAGGATTGATGGAGACGCGAGTTCGAATTCTTCCGGCGCGCAGCGCCGCTATTCGGACGGGGCCGGTGCAACCGACCCCGTTGGAGTCTGGGCGCAGCCCATGGGGAACTCATCGATGAAAGATTTACTGAAGCTTTTCAAGCAGCATGCGCCGGTGGAGCAGTTCGATTCGATCAAGATCGGACTCGCCTCGCCGGAGATGATCCGCGCCTGGTCCTATGGCGAGGTGAAGAAGCCGGAGACCATCAACTACCGCACGTTCAAGCCGGAGCGCGACGGACTCTTCTGCGCCAAGATCTTCGGGCCGGTGAAGGACTACGAGTGTCTTTGCGGCAAGTACAAGCGCCTGAAGCACCGCGGCGTCGTGTGCGAGAAGTGCGGCGTCGAGGTCACCCAGTCCAAGGTGCGCCGCGAGCGCATGGGCCACATCGAGCTCGCGAGCCCGACGGCCCATATCTGGTTCCTGAAGTCGCTGCCGTCGCGCATCGGGCTGATGCTCGACATGACGCTGCGCGAGATCGAGCGCGTGCTCTATTTCGAAGCGTTTGTCGTCATCGACCCGGGCATGACGCCGCTGCAGCGCGGCCAGCTCCTCACCGACGAGATGTATCTCGAGGCGATCGAGGAGCACGGCGATGAGTTCGACGCCCGCATGGGCGCCGAGGCCGTCTACGAGCTGCTGCGCACCATCGACCTGCAGGCCGAGATCGGCAAGGTGCGGGAAGAGATGGCGGGCACCTCCTCGGAGACCAAGCTCAAGCGCCTCTCCAAGCGTTTGAAGCTGATCGAGTCCTTCATCGAGTCGGGCAACAAGCCGGAGTGGATGGTCATGACCGTCCTGCCGGTGCTGCCGCCCGACCTGCGTCCGCTCGTGCCTCTCGACGGTGGACGCTTTGCGACGTCGGATCTCAACGACCTCTATCGCCGCGTCATCAACCGCAACAATCGCCTGCGCCGTCTGCTGGAGCTCAACGCTCCGGACATCATCGTGCGCAACGAGAAGCGCATGCTGCAGGAGGCGGTGGATGCGTTGCTCGATAACGGCCGCCGCGGCCGTGCGATCACCGGCACCAACAAGCGGCCGCTGAAGTCGCTGGCCGACATGATCAAGGGCAAGCAGGGCCGGTTCCGCCAGAACCTGCTCGGCAAGCGCGTCGACTACTCCGGCCGCTCGGTCATCGTGGTCGGCCCGCAGCTGCGCCTGCACCAGTGCGGCCTGCCGAAGAAGATGGCGCTCGAGCTCTTCAAGCCCTTCATCTTCCAGAAGCTGCAGCTCCGTGGCGAGGCGTCGACCATCAAGGCCGCCAAGCGTCTGGTGGAGCGCGAGGGACCGGAAGTGTGGGACATCCTCGAGGAAGTGATCCGCGAGCATCCCGTCCTGCTCAACCGCGCCCCGACGCTGCACCGTCTCGGCATCCAGGCTTTCGAGCCGCAGCTCGTCGAGGGCAAGGCGATCCAGCTGCATCCGCTGGTCTGCACCGCCTTCAACGCGGATTTCGACGGCGACCAGATGGCCGTGCACGTGCCGCTGTCCCTCGAGGCCCAGCTCGAAGCGCGCGCGCTGATGATGTCGTCCAACAACATCCTCTCGCCGGCCAACGGTGACCCGATCATCGTGCCGTCGCAGGACGTCGTGCTCGGCCTCTACTACATGACCCGCGAGCGCATCGGTGCCCGCGGCGAAGGCATGTTCTTCTCCGACGTCCACGAGGTGCACCGCGCCTACGAGAGCCGGTCGGTGGACCTGCAGGCCAAGGTGCGCGTACGCCTCAAAGAGACGCTGCGTCTAGTCCCGGGCGGTGATTTCGAGGAGAAGCGCCGGGTCGTCGACACGACCGTCGGCCGCTCGCTGCTGTTCGAGATCCTGCCGAAGGGGCTGTCCTTCGACCTCATCAACCAGGACATGACCAAGAAGTCGATCTCCGCGACCATCAACGCGTGCTATCGCGCGCTGGGCCTCAAAGAGACGGTCATCTTCGCCGACCAGCTGATGTACACGGGCTTCCACTACGCCACGCGCGCAGGGGTGTCCTTCGGCATCGACGACATCGTCATCCCGGAGCAGAAGACGCGGATCGTCGCTTCCGCCGACCGCGAGGTGAAGGAGATCCAGGACCAGTACGCTTCCGGTCTCGTCACCAACGGCGAGCGCTACAACAAGGTGGTCGACATCTGGTCACGCGCCAACGATCAGGTGGCGAAGGCCATGATGGAGAAGCTCGGCTCGGAAGAGGCGCAGGACTCGAGGGGCCAGCAGGTCCGGCAGAAGTCGTTCAACTCGATCTTCATGATGGCCGACTCCGGCGCGCGCGGCTCCGCCGCGCAGATCCGTCAGCTCGCCGGCATGCGCGGCCTGATGGCGAAGCCTGACGGCTCCATCATCGAGACGCCGATCACCGCGAACTTCCGCGAGGGCTTGAACGTCCTGCAGTACTTCATCTCGACGCACGGCGCGCGCAAAGGTCTCGCCGATACGGCGCTGAAGACGGCCAACTCCGGCTATCTGACCCGCCGACTGGTGGACGTTGCGCAGGACCTCGTCGTGACGGAGCCGGACTGCGGCACCGACAACGGCCTCAACATGACTCCGCTCGTCGAGGGCGGTGACGTGGTGGAAGCGCTCGGCGAGCGAGTGCTCGGCCGCGTCCTGGCCGACGACATCATGAAGCCGGGCAGCCCCGAGGAAGTGCTGATCGCCAAGGGCACGCTGCTCGATGAGAAGCTGGTGCGGCGGTTGGAGCATGACGGCGTGGACCAGATCAAGGTCCGCTCTCCCATCACGTGCCGCACGCGTTATGGAGTCTGTGCGCAGTGCTACGGGCGCGATCTCGCCCGCGGGCGCATCATCAGCATCGGCGAGGCGGTGGGTGTCATCGCCGCGCAGTCGATCGGTGAGCCCGGCACGCAGCTCACGATGCGCACCTTCCACATCGGCGGCGCGGCCTCACGGGCCGCGGCGGCGAGCAGCGTGGAAGTGCGCAACAAGGGTCTGGTCCGCTTCCATCACATCAAGACCGTGCAGCACGAGAGGGGCCATCTGGTGGCCGTGTCGCGCTCCGGTGAGATCGGGGTGGTGGACGACTTCGGCCGCGAGCGCGAGCGCTACAAGATTCCGTACGGCGCGATGATCAGCGTGAAGGAAAACGATCAGGTGGCTGCCGGGCAGGTCGTGGCGACCTGGGATCCGCATACCCATCCGGTGATCACGGAGGTGGCGGGCCTCGTGAAGTTCCAGGACTTCATCGACGGCCTCACCGTCACGACGCAGGTGGACGAGGTCACGGGGCTCTCCAGCACCGTGGTGCTCGACACCAAGCAGCGCGGCGGCAAGGACGTGCGCGCGACCATCAAGCTGGTCAACAACAAGGGCAAGGAAGTGACCTTCGCCAACACGGAGATCCCGGCCGTGTACTCGCTCCCCTCGGGCGCGCTCGTTGCGCTGGAGGACGGCGCGCGGGTATCGGTGGGCGACGTCATCGCCCGCATCCCGCAGGAGTCGTCGAAGACCCGCGACATCACGGGCGGTCTGCCGCGCGTGGCGGATCTCTTCGAGGCCCGCAAGCCCAAGGACCCGGCGATTCTCGCGGAGAAGTCGGGCACCGTCAGCTTCGGCAAGGAGACCAAGGGCAAGCGGCGCCTGATCATCACCAGCGATGACGGCGAGAAGTACGAGGAGCTGATCCCGAAATGGCGTCAGCTCAACGTCTTCGAGGGCGAGACGGTCGAGAGCGGCGAGGTGATCGCGGACGGCGAGCCGAACCCGCACGACATCCTGCGCCTGCAGGGCGTCGAGGCGCTGGCCAACTACCTCGTGCGCGAGATCCAGGACGTCTACCGTCTGCAGGGCGTGAAGATCAACGACAAGCACATCGAGGTGATCATCCGTCAGATGCTGCGCAAGACAGAGGTGCAGGCCGCGGGCGAGACCACTCTCCTGCGCGGCGAGCAGCTCGACCGGGCCCGCGCGCTCGATATCAACGATCGCGCGCAGCAGGACGGCAAGGCGTTGGCCGCTCTGCAGCCGGTGCTGCTCGGCATCACCAAGGCGTCTCTCGCCACGGAGTCCTTCATCTCCGCGGCCTCCTTCCAGGAGACCACCCGCGTCCTGACGGAAGCGGCGGTGCGCGGTCTCAAGGACGACCTGCGCGGCCTCAAGGAGAACGTCATCGTCGGCCGTCTCATCCCGGCCGGCACGGGCTTCGCGGCGCACGCTTCGCGCCGCAAGAAGACCGAAGGCGTCGAGCGGCGCAGCTTCATGGACGTGGGCGGCGGCATGCCGGACACCGAGGAGTCGGGCGGCGGAGTCAGCGAGGAGTCGGAGAGCGCGGCGGGCTGACAAAGCCTTCTGCTTCTTTTCCGGCGCAGTGCCGCTATGCGTACGGGGTTCGCCTCTTGGCGAACCCCGTAGGTCCTGCGCGCAGCATATGACGACAATGCGACCAAGCGTCAGCGGCATGCGGCTACTAGCACCCGCAGCGGTTGCGTCCTGAGCATTTCATCAGTAGCGTCCCTTGCCCAGTGCAACTCGCCGTGAGTCACCGTGCTCCGGCATCACTGGGAGCGGGCGATGAGGCGACATTCCTTTCTGACGAGCGCGGCCACCGTGCTGCTTGCGGTGAGCTCCGCTGCAGTCGCTGTCGGGGCGACTAAGGCGGCCAAGCCGGCAGCGGAGACGCCCAAGGACGTCTTCGCGCAACTGAAATTCCGCAATCTCGGCCCTGCGATCGCCGGTGGGCGCGTGGCTGCGGTAGCCGGCGTCCCCGGCAACCCGCTCGTCTACTACGTCGGCGCGGGTGGCGGCGGTGTGTTCAAGACGACCGACGGCGGCTTGAACTGGAAGCCGATCTTCGAACACGAGGTGACCAGCTCGATCGGCGCGATCGCGGTGGCGGCCTCGGATCCCGATATCGTCTGGGTGGGGACCGGCGAAGCGAACATCCGCAACGACGTGCTCCCCGGCGCGGGCATTTTTCTGTCGACTGATGCCGGCAAGACCTGGAAGGCAATGGGTCTGCAGGATGTCGGCCAGATCGGCCGCATCGTCATCGATCCGCACGACCCCAATCACGTAGTCGTCGCGGTAATGGGACACGCCTGGGATTCAAACACGGATCGCGGCGTCTACGTGACGACCGACGCCGGCAAGAGCTGGCGCAAAGCGCTCTACGTCGACGATCACACCGGGGCAATCGACGTCGCGATGGAGCCGGGCAATGGCCAGGTGCTCTTCGCCGCGACCTGGCAGGCGAGCCGCAAGGCGTGGACGCTCGATGACGGCGGACCCGGATCGGGCGTGTGGCGCTCGACGGATGGCGGTGAGACCTGGAAGCGCCTGCACGGCGGGTTGCCGACGGGCACCGTCGGCCGTATCGGTCTCGCGATCGCGCCGAGCGATCCGGAGCGCGTCTACGCGCTGACCGAGACGGCGATCGGCAAGGGAACGCTGTTCGTCACCCATGATCTCGGCGATCACTGGCAGCAAGTCTCGGACAACCACGCGTACAACGTGCGCGGCTTTTATTTCACGACCCTCGAGGTTGCGCCCGACGATCCTGACCGTGTTTATTTCCTGGGCTTCCAGCTGGCGGAGTCGGACGATGGCGGCAAAACCGCCCACGTCATCGATGAGTCGGTGCACGTCGATCACCACGCCATGTGGATCGATCCCACGAACCCGAAGCGCATGATCCAGGGCAACGATGGCGGCGCCTATCTCTCGCTGGACGGCGGCGACACCTGGCGGTTCCTGGATGGCATGGCGATCGAGCAGACGTACATGATCGCGGCTGATTCACGCACCCCCTACGACGTCTGCACGGGCCTTCAGGACAACAACGGTTGGTGCGGGCCGTCGTCCGTGCTCTCTGACAAAGGCGTTTCCGGTCAGGACTGGTTCACGGTTGCGGGTGGAGACGGTCAATACGCCGTACCCGCACCGTCGGACCCCAACATCATCTATGCGGATTCCCAGGACGGCGCGATCCGACGGATCGATCTGAAGACCCACGACTCGATCTTCGGCTTGCCGTACCTGCACGGCCCCGCGTATGTCGATGATCTGCCGGCTTCAGAGCAGAAGATCCGCTTCAACTGGACCTCGCCGATCGCCGTGGACCCGAAGGACGTGAATACCGTCTACCTCGGCGGCAGCATGCTGATGAAGTCCACCGATGGCGGCCGCAATTGGAAGCCAATCAGTCCGGACCTGACCCGCAACGACAAATCGAAGCAACAGCTCCCGGGCGGGCCGATCCATTACGACATCTCCGGCGCCGAGACCTACGACACGATCATCTCGGTCCAGGTGGCGCAGAGCGACCCGAACGTGATCTGGGTCGGTACCGACGACGGGCTCGTGTCAGTCACGCGGGACGGCGGCAACACCTGGAGCAAGGTGACGCCGCCACATGCCCCGGCCTGGGCGCGTGTCTTCCAGGTCGATGTCTCGCCGACCGACCCTGGAACCGCGTACGTCGCATTCGATGCGCACCAGCAGGGCGACAACAAGCCGTATGTCTATGCGACGACCAATTACGGACACAGCTGGCGTGCGATCAGCGGCAACCTCCCGACGACGAACGGGTCGGTGATGGTCGTCCGCGCCGATCCGGACGATCCACAGGTGCTGGTGGCGGGCACGATGCGGGGGGTCTGGATTTCGCGCGACGGCGGCGGACGGTGGGCGCAATTGCAGTCCAACCTGCCGACGATGCCGGTCTTCGACGTGAAGTTCGTGCGTGGAGATCTTTGGCTTGCGACCCACGGCCGCGGCCTCTGGGTCCTGGATGATTTCGCTCCGGTGGCGCAGCTCGATCCGCACGCGGTACCTGATCAGGTCAAGCTCTTCACGCCGCGCGCCGGTATCGAATACCGCCGTTGGGAGCGCGGCGAGGGCGCGGTGCCGGATTTCATCACGCCGAACGCACCGGAAGGCGTCGTCATCGACTACAGCCTCCCGAAGAAGCTGGAGGCCGACAAGCAGCAGAAGGCCCTGCATCAGACGCCGGTGAAGATCGAGATCCGCGATGGCAGCGGCCAGTTGATCGCGACGAACTATGGGCCGGCGCAATACGGTGTCAACCGCTTCGTCTGGAACATGCACTACGACATGCCGACCAGCCTCGACTTCGAGAAGCCTGCGTTGGAAGGCAAGGCGCCTGAGTTCGAGCGGCGCGGGGGCCCCGAGGCCCTGCCGGGAACATACTCGATCAGCGTCACGGCCGATGGCCACACCGAGACGGCAAATGCGCAAGTGATGGGGGACCCCAATCACCCGCCGGATGTTGCCACTCAAAAGAGCTCGCTGCAGCTCGCCCTGGAGGCGCGCGCGCAGGTGGATGCGCTGGATAGAATGCTGAACCGCATCACCGCGATGCAGTCGCAGCTCAGTGACTATCGCAAGAGCGTCGCTGCGGAAGCCAACAGCATCGATGCTTCCGAGCGCGAGCTCGCCAAGTCGCAGGCGCCAGTCGTCGCCCGAGCCGAGGCGCTCAGCAAGGAGCTCGGCGACCTCAAGGACTCCGTCTACGATCCCAAAGTGCAGCACACGGCAAGTGAGGACAGCATCCACCAACTCGCCGATCTGCAGGGCTCGCTCCAGAGGAACTCCTTCGGATTCGCGCGCCTCGGCGACCAGGCGCCCTCCGCACCAGTCCTAGCAATCTCAACGGAGTTGAAGGGCAAGCTCGACGCCAAGCTGGATGCCTACAACGCACTGCTCTCAGGCGATATCGCAGCGTACAACCAGGCCGCCTTTGCGGCGGGCGGACCGACGCTCGCAGCCGGAAAGCCGATCACAGTGGCCGCGGTGCCGGACATTCACTAGCAGGGACGGTGAGACCCATGGGCCGGTGAGGGCGAGAGCTCTCACCGGCCGCTTCAGTCTTGATTCGGGCCGGCGCTGTCGCGTCATTTCGCTCAATGATCTGATCCGGGTCAAGGAAGCACTGGGACGCGAAAAAGATCAGCTGGCGGCGAAAGAACTGCGGGCAATTCGCGAGAAGACGAAATAGCACGTCATCCGGGAGAACATGCCCGCCCCCCTACCGCCGATCTGCGGCCTTTCCGGAAGGTAGCGGCTGTGGACGTCTCAGACGCGTCGATAGCTGCCTGCCGCCCGCCGCGGTGAGCGACCAGCCCGCCTGAAACACGAGCCATAGCGCAAGGGCGAATATCAGCGCGAACAGTATTCCATCGGTAGAGAGGCCGAAGGTCGGCACCCAGTCACCCAGCGTCGCGCGGGCGATGCCAGGGTCGGTATGAAGCGTCAGATAGGCGATCTGCTGGAAGAGGTTGCCGTGCAGCGCCGCGGCCTCGCTCTGCAGGTGCTGCACCGTGCTCACGAGCGAGCTGATGGCGGCCCCCTCCGAATGAAACGTGGGATCCTTGCTGGCGAGGTGATATCGGATGAGCTGGGTAAGGTCGCCGTGGAAATACCGGTCTGCGATCTTCTGCCACGGGGCGAGGTCGAGCTGCGCCTGATCGAGTCGGCCGCCGAGGCGCTGCCGATACTGCGCGATGAAGCCGGGCACGAGGCCGCCGGCCACCACGGCACAGATGAGGAGCAGCCGGTCAAAGAGTCCGCGGACGAGCGACATGATTCCGTCCAAGGATCCGCCAATGATGGCCGAGCTTACCGGGAAAGAGCGGTTGCGACCAAGCGTCACCAGCGTGCGACGAAACGTTGATCGTCCGGCCACTGTCCGGCTACTACCGCGCGTAGTGGTTGCGTCCTGGGCATTTCATCAGTAGCGTCCGCGTATCTGAAATGCAACGCGCCGAGAGTTACCATGCTCCGGCGCCACCGGGGAATTGATCATGAGGCGTCCTTCCTTCCTGAGAGCGGCCGCGGTGCTGCTCTCCCTGAGTTGTGTGGGTGCAGCCGTTGCGGCTACTGCCGGCGGCAAGGCGGCCGAGAAGCCCAAGGACGTCTTTGCACACCTCAAATTTCGCAATCTCGGTCCGGCGATCGCCGGCGGCCGCGTTGCCGCAGAGGCGGCTGTTCCCGGCAATCCTCAGGTCTACTACGTCGGCGCGGCCGGCGGCGGCGTGTTCAAGACGACCGACGGTGGTTTGAATTGGCAGCCGATTTTCAAGCACGCGTCGACCAGCTCGATCGGCGCCATCGCGGTTGCGCCATCCAACCCCAACCTGGTCTGGGTTGGCACCGGCGAGGCGAACATCCGCAACGACGTGATCCCCGGCGCGGGTATTTTCCTGTCGACCGACGCCGGCGCGACCTGGCGCTCGATGGGACTGAAGAACGTGGGCCAGATTGCCCGCATCGTCATCGATCCGCACGATCCGAATCACGTGGTGGTCGCCGCGTTCGGCAAAGAATGGGTACCCAGCGCGGACCGCGGTGTCTACGTGACGACCGACGGCGGCAAGATCTGGCGGAAGTCACTCTTCGTCGATGATCACACGGGCGCCATCGACGTGGCGATGCAGGCCGGCAACGGCCAGGTGATCTTCGCCGCGACCTGGCAGGCGATGCGGCAGCCGTGGACGCTTCATGACGGTGGCCCTGGCTCTGGAGTCTGGCGCTCGACCGATGGTGGTGAGACCTGGACGCGGCTGCGCCAGGGCCTGCCCACGGGCACCATTGGCCGCATCGGTCTCGCGACCGCCCCCAGCGACCCTGAGCGCGTCTACGCGCTGCTCGAGGCGCCGATCGGCAAGGGATCGCTGTTCGCGACCGATGACATGGGTGACCACTGGCACCAGGTCTCGGACAATCACGCCTACAACGTCCGAGGGTTCTATTTCACGACTCTCGTAGTGGCGCCCGACGATGCGAACCGCGTCTACTTCCTCGGCTTCCAGCTCGCGGAGTCGGACGACGGCGGCAAGACGGCGCATGTCATCGATGAGTCGGTGCACGTCGATCATCACGCCATGTGGATCGATCCCACGAACGCGAAGCGCATGATCCAGGGCAATGACGGCGGCGCCTATCTGTCGCAGGACGGTGGCAAGACCTGGCGCTTCCTCGATGGGCTGCCGATCGAGCAAGGCTACATGGTCGCGGCCGATACCCGCACTCCGTATACTCTTTGCACCGGCCTTCAGGACAACAGCGGCTGGTGTGGACCCTCGTCGACGCTGGCTGACAACGTCGTTTCCGGCCAGGATTGGTATACGGTGGTGGGCGGCGACGGCGAATACACCGTACCCGCGCCTTCAGATCCGGACATCATCTACGCTGACGCCGAGGACGGCGCCATCACTCGGTTTGACCGTAAGACCAAGCGGTCGCTCTTCATCATGCCGTATCTGCACGGTCCGGGGTTCGTCAACGACATCCCCACGTCAGAGCAGAAGATCCGCTTCAACTGGACGCCGCCGATCGCGGTCGATCCGCGGGAGGCGAACACCGTCTACATCGGCGGCAACGTGTTGCTGCAGTCGACCGACGGCGGCCTGAATTGGAAGACAATCAGTCCCGACCTGACGCGCAACGACAAGTCCAAGCAACAGAACTCGGGCGGCCCGATCCACTACGACCTGTCGGGCGCAGAGACCTACGACACTCTGCTGTCGGTCCAGGTCGCGCAGAGCGATCCGCGCGTCATCTGGGTGGGCAGCGACGATGGAGTCGTATCCGTCACCCGCGATGGCGGCAGCAGCTGGAGCAAGGTGACTCCGCCGCACGCCCCTGCCTGGGCCCGCGTGTATCAGATCGACATCTCGCCCTCCGATCCGGGAACGGCTTATGTCGCAATCGACGCGCACGAGCTGGGCGACGACAAGCCCTATGCGTATGGGACGACCGACTACGGACACAGCTGGCACTCCGTCGCCGGCGGCCTACCGTCCGATGCTTCGGTGATGGTCGTGCGTGCCGATCCTGATGACAGCCAGGTGCTCGCGGCCGGAACCATGAGGGGTGTCTGGATTTCGCGTGACGGCGGCGGACGGTGGACGCAGCTCAAGTCCAACCTGCCGACGGTACCGGTCTTCGATCTGAAGTTCGTCCGCGGCGATCTCGTGCTCGCGACCCATGGGCGCGGCCTCTGGGTCCTGGATCACTTCGCGGCCGTCGCGCAGCTGGACCCCAATGCCGTGCCCAAGCAGGTGAAGCTGTTCACGCCGGGCACCGGCGTCCAGTTCCAGCGCTGGAGCCGGGGCGAAGGGGCGGAACCCGCGTTCGTCACGACCAACGCGCCGGATGGAGTCATCATCGATTACAGCCTGCCGAAGAAGCTGGAGGCCGATAAGCAACAGAAGGCACAGCATCAGACGCCGGTGAAGATCGAGATCCGCGACCGCAGCGGCCAGTTGATCGCAACCCGCTACGGCGAGTCCGGCTATGGTGTCAACCGCTATGTCTGGGACATGACCTACGATCCGGCAACCAGCACGGACTTCGAGGCGGAGCCCCTGGAGGGCAAGCCCCCCGCGTTTGCGCAATCGCACGGGCCCGAGGTGCTGCCGGGAACGTACTCGGTCAGCGTCACCGTCGACGGTCACACTGAGACAGCCAACGCGACCGTGATCGCGGATCCCAATCAGAAGCCCGCACCCGAGGCGCAAAAGCGCTCGCTGCAGCTCGCTCTCGCAGCACGCTCCGAGATGGATGCGCTCGATAGGATGCTGAACCGCATCAGCGCGATGCAGTCGCAGCTCGATGCCTATCGCAAGACCATGGAGACGGCCGCCAACAGCATCGATCCCGCGGACCGTGAGCTCGCGAAGTCGCAGGCGCCCCTGCTCGCCCGCGGCGAAGCGCTGGACAAAGAGCTCGGGAAGCTCAAGGACTCCGTCTACGAGCCCAAAGTGCAGCACAAGGTGATGGAAGACAGCCTGCACCAGCTGACGGACCTGCACGATGCGCTCGATATGGACGCCAACGTGCTTGCGAGCCTCGGCGTGCAGGCGCCCACCGCGCCGCTGCTGGCCATCGGCGAGGAGTTGAAGGGAGAGCTGGATGCCAAGCTCGCTGCCTACAACTCGCTGCTCTCGGGGGATGTCGCGGCCTACGATCAGGCTGCCTACCAGGCTGGAGCGCCAACGCTCGCGGCCGGCAAGCCGATCTCGGTCGCCGCACCGCCGGAGATCCATTAACCCCAACCCTCAGCGACTCTGTCGCGGGAGACGTCAGATGACAAAATTGTCAGGAACAATTTTGGACGGCGCAAGCCGGCCCGAGCAGATCGCCGGGAGCGATCTGCGACGACAAGCGCGCCAGCGCTTGGCGCCCCCCGCGGGGCGAAGCCCAGGATGGGCGGAGCAACGGCGAGGCGCAGGGACGAGGCCGCGCAGCCGTCTAGCCTTGTTTGCTGCCGCCGGACTGATGACTGGCTCCCTGGCACTGGCTGCCGTGCCAGCACGTGCCGCCATGCACACCTCGAAGGCGATCGCCGCGGCCGTGGCCGATTCGGCGCGGCCGAGCGCCGACCGCGAGCGGGATGCGCTGCGCAAGCCCGCAGCCTGTCTGGCGTTCGCGGGGTTGAGTCCCGGCATGTCGGTCGCGGAGCTCTTCCCCGGTTCGGGGTATTTCACGCGCATCATGAGCCGGGCCGTCGGCAGCCACGGTCATGTCTATGCGGTCGGGCCGCCGCCGAAGAAGGCCGGCACGCCGCCCAAGGTCCAGGCCATCGCGGATGATGCACACTATCATCACAACATCACCGTGCTGCTCGAGCCGCTCACGGACTTCACGGTGCCCAAGCCGGTGGACCTGGTCTGGACATCGCAGAACTATCATGACCTGCACAACGTGCCGGGACTCAACGTCGCCGACTTCGACCGGCAGGTCTACAAGGCCCTGAAGCCGGGCGGCATCTTCCTCGTCCTGGATCACGTCGCGCCGGCCGGGTCCGGGTTCAGCGACACCTCGACCCTGCACCGCATCGATCCCGAGGCGGCGAAGAAGGAAATCATGTCGGCCGGGTTCGAGTTCGTGGGCGAGAGCGACGTCCTGCACAATGCCAGCGACCCGCACACCAACAAGGTGTTCGACCCGTCGATCCGCGGCCACACGGATCAATTCATCTATAAGTTCCGCAAGCCGGAGTAACCGGACTCATCGCCTTCGACGTCCCGCGCGAGCTCAGCGAGAAGCCGCGCGGGACGGCGGGGTAGAGCCCATGGCGCGGAAGATGTCGGCGATCCGCTGCGGCGCGTGCGGACGCGCGTACATGCGTTCCACATAGGCGCGCAACGCCGGGAACTCTCCCAGCAGGCCGGCCTCGCCTCCCCAGTCGAGCGTGTAGGCGACGATGAAGTCGGCGGCGCTGACGCGGTCGGCGGCGACGAAGGTCCTGCCTGTCATGTGATTCTCGAGCACTGCAGCCATGGCGGTGAAATCGCGGCGGGCGAGGGCCACCTCGGCCGGCAGGCGCTCATGCTCGGCATAGAGGGTGGTGTGCCTGGCGATGCGCCAGAGCGGCTGTTCGAGCTCGGTGATGGCGAAAAGCATCCAGCGGTAGACTTCGGCTCGCTCGCGCGGATCGCGCGGCATGAAGCCGCGGTCGGGGTATTTTTCCGCCAGGTAGAGAACGATGGCACCGGACTCGGTCAGTGTGAGATCGCCGTCGACCAGCGTGGGCACCTTGCCAGCCGGGTTGATCTGGAGGTATTGCGGGGACCGGTGCTCTCCCGCCGGCAGGCTCACGGTGACGGCTTCGAAGTCGATGCCGAGCTCCTGCAGCATCCAGCGGGCGCGAATCGAGCGGGTCGGGGCGAATTCGTAGAGTCTCATGAGCACCTCCTGGGGTTGCGCCGGGTCAATACCTACCGTAGACGGATGGCCTCGGCCGATTTCGACAGCAATTGCAGGCGCAGTGCCGGCCGGAGCGCAGATGGCGGGAACGTGGCCCGGGCAGCCGGCTCAGGCGCGCAGCTGGGGCGCCCGGCGCTGTATTGCCGCAATGAATTGCGCCTTGTCGGCCGGTGAGACGATGAGCACCCGTCCCCCAAGATGGACGACCTCGAGGCGGTCCATGGAGAGTGCCGGACCGGAGCGCACGCTGCTCGATTCCCGGACCTGGGTGATCTCTCGCAGGGGGATTCGCCAGGTGAAAGGCCCGCAATGAGCGACGAGCTCGTCCGCCTGCAGCTCGTAGTAAGTGGCGAAGAGGATCCAGCAGACGAGCAGCGCGGCGAGGAATACCAGCCCCACCGGTAGCCACAGCATCGGGCTGCCGCGTGGGGTGGTGAAAAGGGCCGCCAGCGCGGCGCCGGGCAACAGCAGCGCCAGCCACTTGAACTTGCCGTCGACCTTCGAGCGGAACATGGCACTCATGCCGGCAGTCTACGCGCGCGGCGCGAGCGTAGCCTGTGGCTTGGCTCTCTGCTGGGTGGGGTGGTCCTTGCTTGGGATTCCGCCCGCTGCTAGGCTCATCTGCAAATGCGAATTATTCTTATCCGCGGCGCCTGAGGCCGAAGGTCGGCGATTTTGGACGACCAGGCGGCGAAGGTTCTGAGGCAATCCCGCTTCTCCGTCCCGGGGTGGAAGGTATTCCTCGCCGTCATGGGTCCGGGGCTCGTGGTGATGTTGGCGGACACCGACGTCGGCAGCATCATCACAGCCGCACAGAGCGGCGTTCAATGGGGATACCAACTGCTGCTCCTGCAGTTGCTGTTGATGCCGGTGCTCTACATCGTGCAAGAGCTGACGGTTCGTCTCGGCATTTTCACCGGCAAAGGGCACGGAGAGCTCATCCGCAGCACGTTCGGCGGCGCTTGGGCCTGGGTGTCGGTCACCGGCCTCGGCGTGGCGACGATCGGCGCTCTGATCACGGAGTTTTCCGGCGTGGCCGGTGTCGGCGAGCTCCTCGGTGTGTCGCGTGCTGTCAGCCTGAGCATCGCGACCGCGCTGTTGCTCGCCGTGGTGCTGACGGGAAGCTATCGGCGTGTGGAGCGTGTCGCCATCGCGCTCGGGCTGTTCGAGCTGGCCTTCTTCGTGGTGGCGTGGCGCGCCCATCCGCGGGCCGCGGAGCTGGCGGCCGGTCTTACCCACATGCCGATAAGGAACAGCGCGTATCTCTATCTGGTCGCCGCCAACATCGGCGCGGTGATCATGCCGTGGATGATCTTCTATCAGCAGTCTGCGATCGCAGACAAGAAACTGCGTCCCGGGCACTACCGCCACGCGCAGTGTGATACCGCAGTCGGCGCCGTGATATCCCAGGCGGTCATGGCGGCGGTGCTGATCGCAGCCGCCGCGAGCATGGGCAAAACCCATGCTGCCGCTAGCCTGAACAGCGTCGGCGACATCACCAAGATGCTGGTGCCCGCGCTGGGACCCGACGTGGGCCGCCTGGTGTTCGGGCTCGGCATCATCGGCGCGGGCATGGTCGCAGCGATCGTCGTGTCGCTCGCCTCCGCCTGGGGCTTCGGCGAGGTCACAGGCTACCGCCACTCCCTCGAGCACCACCCGCTCGAAGCGCCGTGGTTCTACGGCATCTATGCGGCCGCAGTCATCGGAGGGGCCATCGTCGTCGCTCTGGTGCCGGACCTCGTCGCGCTCAACATCGGGGTCGAGGTCATGAATGCCCTGATGCTGCCGCTGGTGCTCGGCTTTCTGGTGGCGCTGGCGTTCAAGGCATTGCCGCCCGAGCATCGTCTGCGCGGTCCCTACGCATGGGTGGTCGTCGCCGTGTCAATCCTGACGGCGGGGCTGGGCGTGTACGGCGGGATCTCCGGCGTGCTTCAGCTCTGAGGCTCCTGCCGCACCTTCATGTTGGAAACGTAGCGGGACGACAGCCAGTAGGAGCCGAGGTGCTTTTCGATCGTGATGCTGTCGCCCTCACGCAGGCTGAGATCGCCCGAGGCGCGTCCGACCTGGCGCCACACCTGTCCATTGTCGAGATGCAGAACCATGGAGTCCGGCGACCGCTCCAGGCGCGCGACCTGGGCCGTCATATGCCAGTCGCCGCCGGAAATGGCGGAGAGGATTTTCCAGCGCGACGTGTGCTGGGGCGGGGCGGGCTCGTTGCCGGCAACCGTTGGCGCCGCCGGCGTCGCAACATCGTCGTGTTGCACTCGTGCCGCGACGGGCGCGGGACGCTCTGGGCCGGTGGGCGCCAGCCGCTCTGAGTTGGTGGGTGAGGCCGCCACGGTAGGTGCGGGCGCAGGTGCGGGCGCAGGTGCAGGCGCAGTTGCGGACGTGGCGCCCCGCGCGGGCGTCAGGCCAGGCGCGGGCTGCGGGGTCCGCGTCGGTGCCGGGCCAGTCGCGGGCTGGGTGCTCCGAGTGGGCGCAGCCGAGGGGCGCCCCATTTCCCTGTCATAGCAGGCCAGGCGGCGGCTCGCGTCAGACTCCGTCGCGCAAGCTCGAAGGCCTGCGGGCGTGCTCTGCGCCCGTGCGCCGGCGGAAGCTGCGCAAAGCGGCAAGGCGCAAACCAACGTCAGCCAGGGCAATTGCGCCCAAGGGCGCGTGGGTAGCAGCTCAGGCATGGGTGGTGCTCGCGATGCCTCGCCTCATACGGACAGCCTCGGCAGTGTAGCTTGGCTGCGCGCCCACTTGTATACCTCGGCATGCGAGGTATAGTTGGCGTCATGAGCGACAAAAACCCCGCGCTGATGTCCGGCATCCCGGAGCTCGTGGTGCTGCGCCTCCTCGCGGAGCGGGAGATGTACGGGTACGAGGCTGCCCGGGCGCTGAAGGTGGTGAGCGCCGGGGCGTTGAGTTTCGGCGAGGGGGTGCTCTATCCCGCCCTGCACGCGATGGAAGCGCGCGGCCTCTTGCGCTCACGGGAGCAGCTCGCGGGCGGCCGCACCCGGATCTATTACAGGATCACGCCGAAGGGCCGCAGGCGGCTCGAGCGGCTGACATCCGGCTGGCGCCGCGTGAGCGAGGGAGTCGAGAGGATCCTCGGAGCTTCGAGCCATGAGTGAGCATCGTTTCCGGCTGCTCGAGATCGAATTGATCCGCCGCGGCGTGGCGCTGCGCCACGCGCGGCGCGCCGCCCTGGAATTGGAATGCCACCATCGGCAGCTCATGGAACAGGCGCTCGCTCGCGGTGAGACTGCGGGCCAGGCTGCGCGGAGCGCCGATGAGGCGTTGGGAAGCCATGCGATGCTCATCGAGCGCTATGCGCATCAGCAGGAGCTGCGAAGCTGGGCGTACAGGTGGCGTTCGGGCTACGTGCTCGCCCCGCTGCTCGGGTTCGCGACGGTGTTCAGCGCGGTGATCCTGGCGCTGATCGCGATCTCGAGCCATTTGCCGGCGGTGGTGCACCACATCAGGATTCCGGCGCCCATGACCCATGGCATGAATTGGCTGGCGAGCGCGCTATTGCTGTGGCTGACGCCGACCGCGGTTGCGATCGGATTCGGCGTGCTGGCCGGCCGGCAGCGTATCGCGTTTCGCTGGCTGCTGGCGGGCATCGTGGTGCTTTGTCTCTTCGCGGCGCAGATGAACGTGCGCTTCGTCCTGACCGGCGGGACGCCCGCCGGCCTCATCAGCGCGGGAATCGGCTTCAGCACCAGAAACCTTCCGCAAGAGCTCGTGCGCGCGCTCGCCATGATCGGCATGGCCCTCATTCCAGCGGGTTGTCTGAGGTCTCTGATGATGTCGCGACGGACCGCCTTCGAGTGATCCCGCGTCGTCCGCGATCGCGGCATGGGATCCAACGGGTGGAGGAGTTGCCCGAAGGCGGCCTGCTCATCCGGTTGAACGACCGTTGTGCGGTGGTGTTGTACGTGCTGCCGATCCCCGCGTGCAAGATCGGCCACATCGCGCCGGACGGCGGTCTGTTCGATCACATGCACGACCGGCGCGATGATCGCCCGGAGCGACTGCCCTGATCCGGCGCGCTAATGAGCCCGGGTGCCCGGCGCGCCGTCTCTCGCCTGGCCGTCCACCGTGATTCCCACTCTCGGAACCCCGAACTGCCCCTGAAGACGCGCCAGCCTGGCGAGATCTATGGCGCCGACGATGTTGACTATCGTGAGCTGGCGGGGCTGCGCCGCGATGATCGCGACGCCATCGGTGTGATCGCCGTCGCGCCGCAGGTAGATGTTGACATCGTTCCCCTGCTTCAGGTCGTGTGTCGAAATCACCGATATCCAGCCCGGCGCGAGCAGCTGCGACTGCAGCGCTTTGACGTCGGCCTTGGAATATTCCCCCGGCCGGTCGAACGTATAGCTGCGCACGTAGATGCCTTTGAGGCCCTTGATCAGGTCGTTGACCGCCGCGGCGTTGGTGTCGCCGTTGCCGTCGTCACTGATGACGCCGCTCGCCAGTTGCAGCAGCGAAGGACCGAGCGAGATGTCGACCGACTGTGTCGCCTTCTTCGACAGGGCGGAGAAATCCGGCAGCTGCAGGCGGCCCGGGTCCGCCGCGGCCGCGAGAGCGGGAAGCGCCAGGAGCGCGCACGCCAGGGTGATGGGTCGCAGTCGCATTGCAATCTCCAAAGAGCAAGTTCGTCAGCGAGTCGCCGGAGACATCAGGTGTCGGGATTTTCCTCGCGCGCGACGGCCGCGCGCACGATGTTGACATTGCTGCTGGCGATGCTCAGCGCCTGCAGGAGCTGAGCCCGAGCGTGATTCGCGCGCGCAACATCGAGAGCGTGTTGCCGCATTTGAACGATGGCGATTCCCGCGACCAGGCAGGCAGCCAGCGCGGCCGGCAGCCAGCGGGTGCGGACTACGCGGCGGCGCAGCAAGGTGGCCCGAACGACGGGTGCCGGCGCCGGCACATCCGCTGGCATAGCCGCGGGCGGATCAGCGGGCGCATCCACCGACACCTCCGCGGGCGCATCGGCGTCGAGCCGCACGACGATCGGCCCGCAAAGATCCCTCGCGGGACCCTGGGGGCGCAGGGCGCGCTGCAGCGCCCGCTCGAACTCGTCACTCATGACTGGCCTCCCGGCGAGGTGGGTTGCCGCAGCTCCTCGTAGCGGCGACGTAACAGCGCCAGCGAGCGCTTCAGGTGGCTCTTCACCGTATTGAGGGGCACGCCGAGGGTTCGCGCGATCTCCGGCGGATCGAGGTCTTCCTGATACCTGAGCAGCACCACGATTCGCGGCACGGGCGGCAGCCGCAGGACCAGGTCACGCAGACAGCGCTCGAGCAGAGGATCGGCGCCTGTCTCCGCCGTTGCCGGCTCCGGCGCCCTGTCGAGGGGCACCGGCGCAAGCGCAGGCCGCCGCCGCAGCCGATCGATCGCCCGATGGCAGACGGTCCGTCGCAGCCAGAAGAGAAAATGCGCCTCCGAGGCGATCTTGCCGAGGTGACGATGCGCCGACACGAAGACGTCCTGCGCCAGCTCCTCGGCGTCCTGCGGCACTTTGAGCATTCGAAGGGCCAGGCTGTAGACCGTGTCCTGGTAGGCGCGGATCAGTTCCCGGAATCCGCCGAGCTCGCCCCGCTGCGCACGCGCCAGTGCGGTCGGCGGCTCCGCCGGTGGCTGGCCCGCGCCTGCCCCCGATGCGATGGAGTCGGACAGGCTTCTCACAACCGCGGGCAGGCTCATGGGATCGGCTTCCACCTCTACCTATACGAGCGGCAGACGGCTCCGGGGTGCAGCCGGTCTTCAACCGGGCCCGTCCTCCGGCGGCTTGCGCAGCCAGAAGAGTCCCGTGCGGATCGTGAAGGAGCCGTCGGGCTCGATCTGCAGCGCCTCGCGGACCTCGCGCGGTGCGCCCTCCTGCAGGGAGCGAATGACCGCGACGCGGTCGGCGGGCGTCTCCATCCGGGCCACCCACGAGGCAAACTCCAGGCGCGTCGGCCAATCGGCGTGCTCGAGCTCGATCATCTGGGCGGCCCGCAGCAATGCACGCCATTCCGTCGCCGAGCGATTGCGCACATGCGAGGGATCGCGCAGCAGCTCGATGCTTTGCAGGAAGGTGTCGACGAGCGGGTCCTCATGGCCGAGCGTATCGATCACGAGCGCATGGCCGCCTGCTGCCAGCACGCGGCCCATCTCGCGCGTCGCGGCCTCCAGGCGTGTCCAGTGGTGCGCGCTGTACCGGGTGCACACCAGCGGGAAGGCGGCGTCCGGGAACGGCAGCGATTCCGCCTTGCCCAACTGGGTAGCGATCTGGCTGAGTCCGCGGGCCGCAGCGGCCCGCGACACCGTCGCGAGCATGCCGGGCGAGGGATCGAGCGCCACGACCCGTGCGACGTGCGGCGCCAGCGCAAAGGCGAGATGCCCGCCGCCACACCCGATGTCCAGCGCCCGACACGGCGCCGCCTGAGCGACCAGCGACCCCGCCCGATCGAGATCGGGGCCGGCGGAGTGCACGGCGCTATGCGCGTAGGCGTGGGCCCGGGGATCGAATTGGCCCTGGACAGTCTGCTCGTGCGTGCGCATCGTCCTGCTCCTCTGGTGAAGCAGACGATCTTGCCGCCTGACTCAGAGCCTTTCCAGAGTCAGCGGGTCCACTTCACCCCCGAAGTACTTGGCGAGGGCGTCTAGGAAGATCTGGTTGTCGGGTGTGGCGTGCGCAAAGAGCGTCATGGACGAGCGGAATTTGAGGTCGTCCGGGGAGCCGAGGATCTCCTCGATGCTCCGTCTCTCGACCGCGTTCACGAGCCCCGTGCACTCGCGCAGTCGCGGTCCCAGGATCGGATGGTGAAGGTAGGCTTCGGCCTCGGCGCGTGAGGCGATGGCGTAACGCCGCGCCATCGGACTATGTCCCAGCCCCTGGATCTGCGGAAACACGAACCACATCCAGTGGCTGGTCTTGCGGCCGGCGCGCAGCTCCGCGAGTACCCGCTCCATGACGGGCTCCTGCGCGGCAATGAAGCGTTGCAGGCTCAGGTGCCGATGACCTGTTTCAGGCGCGGCTCGCGACCTGACGGACCGCGTGGTGGGCGGGCTTCGCCTTCATCCACTGTGCGACGCGGCGCGCATCCGCCACGCGGGTGTACTTTCCCCAGGAGTTGAGCAGCACCATGACCACGGTCCGATGGTCGATGACGGCCTGCATCACCAGGCAATGCCCGGCGGCATTCGTGAAGCCTGTTTTCTGCACGACGATGTGCCAGGACCTGCGGTCCACCAGCGCATCGGTGTTGTGGTAGGCGACCATGTGGCGGCCGGAGCGGATGGTGTAGCCGCGGCTGGTCGAATATTCGCGAATGACGGGGCTCTGGGCCGCGGCCATGACCAGCTTCGCGAGGTCCTCGGGAGTCGAAGTATCGCTGCTGGAGAGGCCGGTCGGCTCCGCGTAATGCGTGTGCGTCATGCCGAGCTCCCGGGCCTTTTCATTCATCGCACGCACACAGGCCGCGACGCCGCCCGGATAGTTGCGGGCCAGCGCGTGGGCGGCCCGATTCTCGGAAGCCATGAGGGCCAGGTGAAAGAGCTCGGCGCGGCTGAGCCGGGTGCCGACCGCCAGGCGGGAGTACGCGCCGCGACCGATGGCGCGATCGGCCGAGGTCACCTCCAGCTCCTCATCCAGGGGCTGTTTCGCCTCCGCGACCACCAGGGTGGTCATCAGCTTGGTAATGGATGCGATCGGAACCGGTACGTCGGCACGCCTGGCGTAGAGCACCTTGTGGCTCGTGGTGTCCAGCACCAGAGCCTCGCTGGAGCGCAGATTGGGCTGCACGGCCGTCCCGCGGCGGCGGTGATGCACGTGATGATGGTGGCTGCGGGAGATGGAGGCCAGATGTACGGGCGCCGCGGCGCAGGCGGCCGAGGCGACAAAGAAGGAGCAAGCCCACGCGATGGATTGCAGCCGGGGGCGCTTGCCTTGCCCCACGGCCCACTTCGCCAGGAAACCGGACCCCATTTTTCAGTCTTCTCCGCGGTCGAGGCAGGATTCGAAGGTAGCACAACACGTTCCCCGCGCCGACGCCGTGACGTACGGCCTGTTTCAGCGCGAGGTAGTGGGAAGCCTACAACAATGTTGCGCTGTCAGGCTATGCCGCCAGATCGATCGCCACCTGAACGCGGTTGCGGCCCAGCCGTTTGGCCGCATAAACGGCGCTGTCCGCGTGTGCGATGAGAGCCTCTCCCCAGACGCCGAGCGGCACGCTGCTCGCCACTCCGATGCTGCAGGTCAGCTGAATCGGGGACCCATGCCCTTGGATGAGCGTCTCCGACACCCGCTGACGGATGCGCTCTGCGATCGGCTCCGCGGCCATCGCATCAGCGCCTGTGAGTACGACGACGAATTCCTCGCCGCCATAGCGGCCGATGATGTCCGACTGGCGCAGCTCCGCCTGGATCGGCGGAATGACCGCGGCGAGGCACGCGTCGCCGGCCGCGTGCCCGAAGGAATCGTTGATGGATTTGAAGAAGTCGAGATCCAGAAACAGCACCGCGATGGGAAGGCCGTTCGCGCGCGAAGCACGGCATGCCGCTTCGAGCTGCTCCAGCAGCGAGCGGCGGTTGAGGACGCCGGTGAGCGGATCTGTTTTCGCGCGGCGCTCCGCCTCACTGAGCGCATGGCGTTGCTGGCGCAGGCGGTCGGCAACGCCCAGGGAGGTGAGAATGGCGGAGGCGACCATCGACCCGGGCAGCCCGTAGTAGAAAAGCGCCTCATCGGCCGCGGCGCGTGTGAAAAGAAGCCGCGCCGAGGTGACGATCGCAAAGGTCTCGAGCAGCACCCACGCGAAGAGGAACCAGCCGGCTGCGCGATTGCCGCGCCGCCAGGCGCGAAAGGCAACCACCAGCACGAAGACGCCGGCGCCGAGGAACATGAGGTTGCCGATGCCGACCACGATCTGCCCGAGGCCGATCAGCTCGCCGGCGTTGGCTACCGCCAGCAGAGCGAATCCGAGCGCCAGCCAGCCGAACGCCCGATAGACACGCGGGGAAGTGTGGCGCAGCTCCGCGATTTCCCGGGCGAAGAGGCTCGCCATCGCGCCGCTCAGCGCGACGGGAACATTCCAGGCGTAAGGCACCAGCGCGCTGCCGGCGGCGAGCAATGGCCAGCGAAAACCCTGGCCCGAGAAATAGGCAAGGTAGAGCGCCTGCAGACCTGTCATCCCGGCGTAGAGGATGAAGAGCTCGTCCGAGAGCACCAGCCACATCGCCGCGGTCGCGAGCGCCAGGGCGGCCAGCGCGCCGCAAGCCAGCGCGATCATGAGCCCATGCCGGGCACCCCTTCCCGAGGCCGCGTTAAACGTGCTCAGGGCGAAAGACACGCGGTCCGAGCCAGGCTCATCCGCCCGGATGCGGGCGTAGAAGACCCGGCCGGCGGCCAGGCCCGCTCCGGAGACGAGGAACACGGCCTCCTGTGTCGCGCCGAACTCGGGCATCACGGAGGCCCGCACGAGAGCAGCGGGCGAGCCGGTGCCGCGCGGGTAGATCGTAATATGTAAATCGCGCGCCGAGCGCACCACGATCACCGGTACCTGCGCGGCGGCGATGCTCCGGATGGCCTGCAGTCTCACCCAGTGGATTCCGGCGGTCTGGCGCAGCGAAGGGCGGGATTGCGGAGCTGCAAAGCTCTGGTCGAGCGCGCCGCTGACCACCGTTGCGGCGGATGCCGGGGCCACGGCGCTGGCGAAGGCGCGCACCTCCAGCGATGAGTCGGCGGCGGCAAAGGCCAGCGAGGGCAGCGAAGAGCAGGCGCTCAGCAGCAGCGCCCAGGCTGTGCGCCTGGCCAGGCGATGAGCGCCATCCAGTATGAGAGCGGGAGCTCGGGACACGAGTGAAGGAGGCAGCTTCCTGCCGCCAACAGCAGTGGCTGCAAGTGCGCATCATCGTCGCAGGGATTTTGCTGGGGCGCAATCTCGGCGGTCACGGGCGCACGGGCGGTCCCCGAAAACCCCTCGTCGCAGGCTTTCCCGGTTGACACTCCCCGCCCCCCTACCTAGAATCGCCGGCCTTTCTCGGTCCGGCCCGCACACGCCGGTATCGGAAACAGAGAGATACGAACCGGGCCGCCGAGCGAGCAGCAGGCGGCCCGGTCTTTCTTCCAGCCGCTCACCGCACAAGCGCTTCTGAAGGGATCAGGACGCCCAAGTGCGCTCGAACGTAGGATCTTGGAGACAGAATGGCGACCACGGGTCAGCTCATCCGGCAACCTCGCCGGACGAAGGCAGAGAAGACAAAGGTGCCGGCGCTTGGGGCTTCACCCCAGAAGCGCGGCGTCTGCACGCGCGTGTATACCACGACGCCGAAGAAGCCTAACTCCGCGCTACGGAAGGTCTGCCGTGTTCGGCTGACGAATGGATATGAAGTCACAAGCTACATCGGTGGCGAAGGGCACAATCTGCAGGAGCACTCGGTGGTGCTCATCCGCGGCGGTCGTGTGAAGGACCTGCCAGGCGTTCGTTATCACACGGTGCGCGGGACTCTGGACTGCGCTGGCGTGGGCGAGCGCAAGCAGGGTCGCTCCAAGTACGGCGCGAAGCGCCCCAAGAAGTAAGAGGCTTTAGCGATGTCCCGTCGAGCCCAGGCGCCGGTCCGCACCATCCTGCCGGACCCGAAATTCAACAGCGATATGCTGGCCAAGTTCATGAACGTCGTCATGAAGGACGGCAAGAAGTCAGCCGCCGAGCGCATCATCTACGGCGCGCTCGATCGCATTGCGGAAAAGACCGGCAAGAAGGGGCCGGAAGCCATCGAGGTGCTCTCCACCGCCCTGGACAACGTCAAGCCTGTCGTCGAGGTCAAATCTCGCCGCGTGGGCGGCGCGACGTACCAGGTGCCGGTTGAAGTCCGGGCCACGCGCCGCCAGACATTGGCCATGCGCTGGGTCATCGAGGCTGCGCGGGATCGCAGCGAGAAGTCGATGGCGTTTCGCCTCGCTCACGAGCTGATGGATGCTGCCGAGAATCGCGGCGCCGCCGTCAGGAAGCGCGAGGATACCCACCGTATGGCGGAGGCCAACAAGGCCTTTGCACACTACCGCTGGTAGCGCCCGGCGGAGCATACGGACGGAAGGCCCAAGAGGACAGTTCACCGTGGCACGCGCGACGCCCATCGAGCGTTATCGGAACATCGGCATCTCCGCGCACATCGACGCGGGGAAGACGACGACGACCGAGCGCATCCTCTTCTACACGGGCGTCTCGCATAAGATCGGCGAAGTCCACGACGGCGCGGCCGTCATGGACTACATGGAGCAGGAACAGGAGCGCGGCATCACCATCACCGCCGCCGCCACCACGTGCTTCTGGAAGGGCATGGAGAACACCTTCCCCGAGCACCGGATCAACATCATCGACACGCCGGGTCACGTCGACTTCACGATCGAGGTCGAGCGGTCCCTGCGCGTGCTCGATTCCGCCGTGGCGCTGTTTGATTCGGTAGCCGGCGTGCAGCCCCAGTCCGAGACGGTCTGGCGGCAGATGAACAAGTACCACGTGCCGCGTCTCGCGTTCGTCAACAAAATGGACCGCGCCGGCGCGAACTTTCTGCGCGTCGTCGACATGATCCGCAGCCGCCTGCGCGCCAACCCCGTGGCGATCCAGATCCCCATCGGCGCGGAGGAAAGTTTCGAGGGCGTGGTCGATCTCATCCGCATGAAGGCCATCTACTGGGACATGGAGACCCAGGGCATGCGCTTCGAGCACCGCGACGTCCCGGCGAATCTCAAGGAGCTGGCCGAGGAGTACCGGTCGAAGATGATCGAGGCGGCCGCCGAAGCCAACGATGCGCTGATGAACAAGTACCTCGAGGGCGAGGCGCTCACGGACGAGGAGTTGCGCAAAGGCCTGCGCGAGCGCTCGCTGCGCAACGAGATCGTTCTGTGCCTGTGCGGCTCGGCGTTCAAGAACAAAGGCGTGCAGGCCCTGCTCGATGCCATCATCGAGTTCATGCCATCGCCGATCGAGATGCCCGACGTCAAGGGAATCAACGATCGCGACGAGCCCGATACGCGCAAGGCGAGCGACGATGAGCCGTTCTCCGCTCTTGCCTTCAAGCTGCTCAACGACCCGTTCGTCGGCAACCTTACGTTCTTCCGCGTCTACTCCGGCGTGCTCAATTCCGGCGACACGGTCTACGTGCCGACCAAGTCCAAGAAGGAGCGCATCGGCCGTCTGCTGCAGATGCACGCCGCGGAGCGCAACGAGATCAAGGAAGTGCGCGCGGGCGACATCGCGGCGGCCGTGGGCCTCAAGGATGTCATCACGGGCGACACGCTCTGCGATCTCGAGAAGGTCATCACCCTGGAGAAGATGGAGTTCCCGGATCCGGTGATCTCCGTGGCGGTGGAGCCGAAGACCAAAGCCGACCAGGAAAAGATGGGCGTCGCCCTGCAGCGCCTCGCGAAGGAAGACCCCTCGTTCCGCGTCCACACCGACCAGGAATCCGGGCAGACCATCATCTCGGGGATGGGCGAGCTGCATCTCGAGATCATCGTCGACCGCATGAAGCGCGAGTTCAAGGTGGAGGCGAACGTCGGCAAGCCGCAGGTCGCCTACCGTGAGACCATTCGCGGGAAAGTGGAGTCGGAAGGCAAGTTCGTGCGCCAGTCGGGCGGCCGCGGCCAGTACGGCCACGTGTGGTTGAAGCTCGAGCCCAACGAGGTGGGCAAGGGCTACACGTTCGTCAATGGCATCGTCGGCGGCACCATTCCGCGGGAATACATCCCGGCGGTCGACAAGGGTATCCAGGAGGCGTGTCAGACGGGCGTCATCGCCGGGTATCCCGTCGTGGACGTCAAGATCACGCTGTTCGACGGCTCGTACCACGACGTTGATTCGAGCGAAATGGCGTTCAAGATCGCCGGCTCGATGGGCTTCAAGGAAGGCTTCAGGCGCGCCAAGCCCGTGCTGCTGGAGCCGATCATGAGAGTCGAGGTCGTCACGCCGGAGGAATACTCCGGTGATGTGATCGGCGACCTGAACCGCAGGCGCGGACAGATCCTGGGAATGGACGAGACGCCCTCGGGCAAGGCCATCGCGGCCGAAGTGCCGCTGTCGGAAATGTTCGGGTACGCGACGACCGTGCGCTCCATGAGCCAGGGCCGAGCGACCTTCACGATGGAATTCGGCAAGTACACCGAGGTGCCGCCGAACATCGCCGACGGCATCATCAAGAAATGAGATTTTTCAGAGATTCGTAAGGTAGCAAGCAGTCATGTCCAAAGAGAAATTTGAGCGTACCAAGCCTCATGTGAACGTGGGGACGATCGGGCACGTGGACCACGGGAAGACGACGCTGACGGCAGCCTTGACGAAGGTGATGGCTGAGACGCATGGCGGTCAGTTCATGGCATACGACCAGATTGACAAGGCGCCGGAGGAGAAGGCGCGCGGGATCACGATATCCACGGCGCACGTGGAGTATCAGAGCTCGCAGCGCCACTACGCGCACGTGGACTGCCCTGGGCATGCTGATTACGTGAAGAACATGATCACGGGAGCGGCGCAGATGGACGGGGCGATTTTGGTGGTATCGGCTGCTGATGGTCCGATGCCGCAGACGCGCGAGCACATTCTGCTGGCGCGCCAGGTGGGGGTGCCGTACATCGTGGTGTTCATGAACAAGGCCGACATGGTGGACGACAAGGAGCTTTTGGAGCTGGTGGAGATGGAGGTGCGGGAGCTTCTGACGACGTACAAGTTCCCTGGGGATGCGACGCCGATCATCATTGGGTCGGCGCTGAAGGCGCTGGAGGGGGACAAGAGCGAGATTGGGGTGCCGGCGGTGGTGAAGCTGGTCGAGGAGATGGACAAGTACATCCCGGTACCGAAGCGGGAGATTGAGAAGCCGTTTTTGATGCCTGTGGAGGATGTGTTTTCGATTTCCGGGCGTGGCACGGTGGTGACTGGTCGCATCGAGCGCGGGATCATCAAGGTGAACGATGAGGTGGAGATTGTGGGGCTGAAGGCCACGCAGAAGACCACCTGCACGGGCGTGGAGATGTTCCGCAAGCTATTGGATCAGGGACAGGCGGGGGACAACGTTGGGGTGCTGCTTCGTGGGACGAAGCGCGAGGAGGTTGAGCGCGGGCAGGTGCTGGCCAAGCCCGGCAGCATCACTCCGCACACGCACTTTGAGAGTGAGGTGTACGTGCTGACCAAGGAGGAGGGGGGGCGGCATACGCCGTTTTTCAAGGGGTATCGGCCGCAGTTTTACTTCCGTACGACCGATGTGACCGGGACGATCGAGCTGCCGGCTGGGGTGGAGATGGTCATGCCCGGGGACAACATCAAGATGACCGTGGAGCTGATCAGCCCGATTGCGATGGAAGAGGGGCTGCGCTTTGCGATCCGCGAAGGCGGCAGAACCGTCGGCGC
>DASUKK010000006.1:0-147844 GCA_036278795.1 Steroidobacteraceae bacterium
TTGCGGCGCAGCCGCGCTGCGATCTCCGTGAGGACATCGGCGCCGCGGGCGTTGCCCCAGAGGCCGAGCACCCGGGGAATGATCTCGAGCGCCAGCTCCGGTGATTCCTCCAGGGCCTTGAGGTAGAGCGCCAATGCCCCGGCCGAATCCCCCGCGAGCTCGGTGATGCGCGCGGTCAGGACATCCGCGCGCGGCAGGTCCGTCTGGTGTGTGCGCGCCTGCCGCAGGAGCGTCTGCGCCCGCTCCGCCTCCCCCTGTACCAGCGCCTGCTCGGCGAGCTCACAGAGATAGTGCGCCGCCACCCGCCGACGCTCGAGCTGCACTGCGTGTGGCAGGGCATGAAAGACCTTCAGCGCGTTGGCCCAATCGCCCTGCGCCTCGTAGATCCGCACCAGATGATCGAGCGCTGCCTTGCGATACTCGCGCGAGGCGGAGAGCTCCTCGAGCAGCCGCTCGGCGCGGTCCATGAGGCCCGCGCTCAGATAATCGAGCGCCAGTGCGAATGCCGCCTTGTCGTGAAACGACGGGCCTCCTTGCTCACGCATGCGCGAGTGAATCGCAATCGCGCGATCGACTTCGCCGCGCCGCCTGAAGAGGCTGCCCAGCGCGAATTGAATTTCTGCGGCATCGCCGTCCGCCGCCGCCATGCGCGCAAAGATCTCCACCGCGTGATCGAACCGGTCGTTGATGAGGTGATCGAGCCCGACGTAGTAGTCGCGCGGCAGCCGCACCGTGCGCGCCGCGCCCGTCAGTCGTCCCAGGTACCACGCCGCCACGCCGACGGCGACGAACGCCAGCGCAAGCAGCAAAGCAGGCAACTCGATCACGCCCGCCACAATAGCGCTACACAGTTGCAAAAGGTAGAACACTCGGAGCCCGAGCCGTCAGAGAGGGGGATCGATGGAGAAAGCCCGTGGCCGGGGCTTCTGGAGTCAGGGACGACGGAAGAGAGCCTCCAGGGATGAGGCCAGCGGGCGCGAGCCCGCGAGCCCGGATTTACGGCGTCCCCGGCCAGGGGCTTTCTCCAGCGATGCCCCGGAGATCGAACGAGTCAATCCCGAATGGGATTATCCGCCCCGTCGTTGACCCGCTCCCTCAAGTCCTTGCCGGGTTTGAAATGCGGCACGTACTTCCCCGACAACGCCACCGCCTCCCCGGTCTTGGGGTTGCGTCCCTGGCGCGGCGGCCTGAAGTGCAGACAGAAGCTGCCGAACCCCCGGATCTCGATCCGATCTCCCGTGGAGAGGGAGTCGCTCATGATTTCCAGGATCTGTTTCAGCGCGAGCTCGACGTCCTTGGAGGGCAGATGTTTCTGCTTCGCCGTGATGATCTCGATGAGCTCAGACTTCGTCATGTTGATTCACCCCCGACCCTCTTCCGGACCCCGGGGGCGGCCGGCCTGGCCACCCCCGGGACTCATGATGGCATGGGAATCAGCTGCGATCCCCGATGTGCTCCTTCAGGAGATCCCCCAGGCTCGTGCCCGTGGGTGCCGCCTCCGAGGAGCGGTAGCTCTGCACCGCCTCGGCCTCCTCGTGCGCCTCCTTCGCCTTGATCGAGAGGGAGATCGCGCGTGACTTGCGGTCGACGCCGGTGAACTTCGCTTCGACCTCGTCGCCCACCTTCAGCACCGAGCGCGCATCCTCGACACGGTCGCGGCCGAGCTCCGAGGCGCGCAGCTGTCCTTCGATGCCGTTGCCGAGGTCGACGATCGCGCCGCGGGCGTCCACTTCCTTGACCACACCCTTGACGATCGTGCCTTTCGGGTTGTCCGCTATGTAGCTCGAGAAAGGATCCTTGGCGAGCTGCCGCACGCCCAGGCTGATGCGCTCGCGCTCCGGATCGATGGTGAGCACCATGGCCTCGAGCTGCTGGCCCTTCTGGTAATTGCGCACCGCCTCCTCTCCGGGCACATCCCAGGAGATGTCGGAGAGGTGCACCAGGCCATCGATGTTGCCCGGCAGGCCGATGAAGATGCCGAAGTCGGTGATCGACTTGATCTGACCCGACACCTTGTCGCCGCGGTTGTAGTTCTCGGCGAACTCCTTCCACGGGTTGGCCTTGCACTGCTTCAGGCCGAGGGAGATGCGGCGGCGGTCCTCGTCGACATCGAGCACCATCACCTCGACCTCCTGGCCGGTGTGCACGACTTTCGCCGGGTTGACGTTCTTGTTGGTCCAGTCCATCTCCGAGACGTGCACCAGGCCCTCGACGCCGTCCTCGATCTCGACGAAGGCGCCGTAGTCGGCGATGTTGGTGACCTTGCCGAAGACGCGGGTGTGCGGCGGATAGCGGCGCGCGATGTTCTCCCACGGGTCCGCGCCGAGCTGCTTGAGGCCCAGGCTGACGCGCGAGCGCTCGCGGTCGAACTTCAGGATGCGCACGTCGATCTCGTCGCCGACTTTCACCACCTCGGAGGGGTGCTTGACGCGCTTCCACGCCATGTCGGTGATGTGCAGCAGGCCGTCGATCCCGCCGAGGTCGACGAACGCGCCATAGTCGGTGAGGTTCTTGACCGTGCCGTGCACGACCGAGCCTTCCTGCAGGTTCTCGAGCAGCGCGCTGCGCTCCGCGGAGAACTCCTGCTCCACGACGGCGCGGCGGGAAACCACCACGTTGTTGCGTTTCTGGTCGAGCTTAATCACCTTGAATTCGAGAGGCTTGTTCTCGAGGTAGGAGGTGTCGCGCACGGGGCGCACGTCGACGAGCGATCCCGGGAGGAACGCCCTGACGTTGTCGATCTCCACCGTGAAGCCGCCCTTGACGCGGCCGGTGATGATGCCGGTGACGATCTCCGATTTGTTGAATGCCTCCTCGAGCCGGGTCCACGTGCGGGCGCGCTTCGCCTTCTCACGCGAGAGACGTGTCTCGCCGGTGCCGTCCTCGACCGAGTCGAGAGCGACCTCGACCTGGTCGCCGGACTTGACTTCGATCTCCCCGCGCTCGTTCTTGAACTGCTCGACGGGGATGACTGCCTCGGACTTCAGACCGACATTGACGACCACCACGTCGGGTGTGACGTCGACCACCAGCCCGGTGAGAATCATCCCCGGACGGATGCGTTGGTTGGCGAGACTCTGCTCGAATAGCTGCGCAAAACTTTCTGTCATACTCTCTGTCGTACTCTGACGGACACTGCCGTCATGCAAACTGGCGCCTCGTGCTCCGTGCGGCCCAGGCAGATACAAACGCGGCGCACGCGTCGTGCTGCGCGCCGACCAGGAAAAACCTTCTGCGAGATCGTCAGGCCCGGGGCGAGAGCCACAGCGATCGCCGGGCTCCGAGCTCCAGCACGCGACCCACCACCGCTTCGATCGAAAGGCCGGTCGAGTCGATGACCTCCGCGTCGGGGGCAGGGATCAGGGGGGCTACCGCCCGCGTGGAATCCCTCGCGTCCCGCTCGGTGATCTCGCGCGAAAGGGCGGAAAGGCTAACACCGGACCCCTTGTCTTTCAACTGCTTATGGCGGCGGCGCGCCCGCTCCTCGGCGCTGGCCGTGAGGTAGATCTTGAGGGGGGCCTGCGGAAAGACGACCGTCCCCATGTCCCGGCCGTCGGCGACCAGCCCCGGGGGGCGGGCAAAGGCGCGCTGACGCTCGAGGAGCGCGGTACGGACCCCCGGCCAGGCGGCGACCCGGGAAGCCCCCTGGCCGGCCGTTTCGGTCCGAATGCCCTGGGTGACGTCCCGGCCAGCCAGCAGAACCTGCTCACTGCCGTCCGGGCCCACGCCGAAGGTCACCTGCATGCTGGCGGCAACCCGGGCGTGGCCCTCCCGATCGGCGGGGTCCAGGCCCTGGTCGGAACCCGCGTAGGCCACCAGACGGTAAAGCGCACCGCTGTCCAAGAGGTGCCAGCCGACGACCTGCGCGACCCCCCGGCTGATCGTACCTTTCCCCGAGCCGCTCGGCCCGTCGATGGTAACGACAGGCGCCGAGTCGGTCATTGCGTCTCGATCTGCAGCCCCGCCGAGCGGGCAATGTCCAGAAAGCCGGGGAAGGAGGTCGCGACGTTCGCCACGTCGCGGATCTCGATCGCCGACTGGGCTGCGAGCCCCGCCACCGCGAAAGCCATGGCGATGCGGTGGTCACCGTGGCTCTCGATGGTGCCGCCCCCGAAGCGCGCGCCGCCGCGGATCCACAGGCCATCCTCGAGCAACTGGTTCTCCACCCCGAGCACGGTGAGGCCCTGCGCCATGGCGGCCAGCCGGTCGCTCTCCTTGACGCGCAGCTCCAGCGCGCCGCGCACCAGGGTCTCCCCTTGCGCCGCGGCTGCCGCGACGAAGAACACCGGAAATTCGTCGATGGACGAGGGCACCAGAGACTCCGGTACGCGAATGGCTTTGAGCCGGCTCTTGCGCACCTCGATGTCGGCTACCGGCTCAGCGCCAGCGGCCGCTGCCGACTGCGAGGCGTGCACCCGGATGTCCGCCCCCATGAGTCGCAAGAGCTCGAGCAGCCCGGTGCGGGTGGGGTTGATCCCCACGTTGCGCAGCAGGAGGCCCCGCTCGGCCGCGAGACAGCCGGCGACGAGAAAGAAGGCGGCGGAGGAGAAGTCGGCAGGCACCGCCACGGAGGTGCCGGTGAGTCGCTGGCCGCCCTCGAGGGCCACCGTCGCACCGTCACGCAGCACTTCGACGCCGAAGGCGCTCAGCATGCGCTCCGTATGATCGCGGGAGGGCGCCGGCTCCGTCACCCGGGTGCGGCCGAACGCCCTGAGGCCGGCGAGCAGCACACCGGACTTCACCTGCGCGCTGGCGACCGGCAAGGTGTAGTCGATGGCGCGCAGTTGCGGGGTGCCGTGGATCTCGACCGGCGGACGGCCGTCGTGCGTCTGGATACTGGCGCCCATGAGGCGTAGCGGTGCCGCCACCCGCTCCATCGGCCGGCGCATCAGCGATTCGTCGCCGATCAGGGTGGAATCGAACGCCTGGGGCGCCAGCAGTCCCATGAAGAGCCGCATGGCGGTGCCGGCATTGCCCATGTCGAGCGGCGTGCCGGCGCGGGTCAGGCCTTCGATTCCCCGACCGCTGACGCGAACCCTCTCGGGCTGTGGCCGCTCGATGCGCACCCCGAGCGCCTGCAGCGCCCGCAGCGTCGCCAGGCAATCCTCGCCCTCGAGGAAACCGGTGATCTCCGTGTCGCCGTCGGCGAGGCCGCCGAACATCAGCGCGCGGTGGGAAATCGATTTGTCACCGGGTACCGTGAGCTCGCCCGCGATCTGACCGCCGGGCTCCACCCGATAGCATGCGCCTGTGCCGGAAGCCGTCATGCGCGCCACTCTACAGCACGGCGCGCGGGTAGGAGCCCAGCACCCGAAAGAGCGAGGAGCGGCGCTTGAGCGCCTCGAGCGCACGGGCCACGTGCGGCTCCTCCGCATGGCCGTCGATGTCGATGAAGAAGATGTAGTCCCATTTGCGTCGGTGCGAAGGCCGCGACTCGATGCGCGTCATGCTGACACGATGGCGGGCGAGGGGCTCGAGCAGCCGGTGCAGCGCGCCGGGCGAATCGGTGTGGGAAACGGACACGAGCAGCGTCGTTCGGTCCTGACCGCTGGCCGCGAGCAGCTTGCGCCCGAGCACGAGGAAGCGCGTGGTGTTGTCGGCGCGGTCTTCGATCTCCGCCGCCAGGACCTTGAGGCCGTAGACCTCCGCTGCGGTCTCGCCCGCGACGGCAGCCGTGCCGCGCTCGTCGCGGGCGCGGCGTGCGGCCTCGCCGTTGCTCGAGGCGGGCACGAGCTCGACGCTCGGCAGATGCTCCTGCAGCCAAGCGCGGCACTGCGCCAGCGACTGCGGGTGCGATGCTACACGCACGATCCTTCCGAGCGCATTCATGTTGCCCATCAGGTAATGATGGATGCGCAGCTCCACCTCACCGCAGATCCGCAGCGGCGAGCCGACGAGCCGGTCGAGCGTGTGGTTGATCGTCCCCTCGGTGGAGTTCTCGATCGGGACCACGCCGAAGTCCGCCGCCGCGGACTCCACTTCGTGGAAGACCTCATCGATGGAGCCCAGCGGCAACGCCCGCACCGAGTGTCCGAAATGTGTCAGCACCGCGGTCTGGCTGAAGGTGGCCTCGGGACCGAGGTAGGCCACCTTGAGTGGCTCCTGCTGCGCCAGGCAGGCGGACATGATCTCGCGAAAGAGGCGCACCACCTCCTCGTCGCGCAGCGGCCCACGGTTGCGCTCCCGTGCCCGGTGCAGCACCTGCGCCTCGCGCTCCGGCCGGTAGAAATCCACCGTATGCCCGTCGCGGCTCTTGGAGATGCCGACGAGCTGCGCCAGCTTCGCGCGCTCGCTGATCAGGCGGTGGATCTGCTCATCGACGGAGTCGATGCGTGCACGCACCGCTTCGAGCTTCGTCGTGTTGGGGAGACCGGACCGCGCGGCCGCGCTACGTCGTCGAGAGGTCTTCCGGGCGGCCACGAAGGTGCGCTCAGACGATCCGCGCCGAGAGGACGCCCGGGATGGCGCGGATCTTCCCCAGGAGATCCTCGCCGACGGCGCCGTCGACATCGATGAGCGTGTAGGCGTATTCGCCGCGCGACTTGTTGAGCAGATCCGCGATGTTGATCCGGGCTTCCGCCAGGCAGGTCGAGATCTGTCCCACCATGTTGGGCACGTTGCTGTTGGCTATCCCCAGGCGCGTCGCGCCGGGCACGCGCGCCAGCACCGCCTCCGGGTAGTTGACGCTGTTGCGGATGTTGCCGTTCTCCAGGAAATCGCGCACCTGGTCGGCCACCATGATGGCGCAGTTCTCCTCGGCCTCGCCGGTCGAGGCGCCGAGGTGCGGCAACGTGATGACCTTCGGGTGGTCCTTGAGGAGGTTGGTCGGGAAGTCGCAGACGTAGCCGTGCAGCCGTCCGGCATCCAGCGCCGCGACCACGGCCGGATCATCCACGATCCCGGGACGCGAGAAATTGAGCAGCACCCCGCCCTTCTTCATGAGCCTCAGGCGCGACTCGTTGACCAGCCGCCGGGTCTGATCGTTGAGCGGAACGTGCACGGTGACCGCATCGGAGCGGGCGAAGAGATCATCCAGCGACAGCGCCTGCTCCACGCTCGAGGATAGCTGCCAGGCGCGCTGCACGGTGATCTGCGGGTCGTAGCCGAGGACGCTCATGCCGAGCGCCTCCGCGGAGTTGGCCACCTCGACGCCGATCGCCCCGAGGCCCACGACTCCGAGCGTGCGTCCGGGAAGCTCGAAGCCGACATAGTTCTTCTTGCCCTTCTCCACCGTCTCGTCGATCGTCTGGTCATCGCCGGTGAGCGAACGGGCAAATGCCCAGGCCTGACAGACGTTGCGGGCGGCGAGCAGCAGGCTCGCGAGCACCAGCTCCTTGACCGCGTTGGCGTTGGCGCCCGGGGCGTTGAAGACGGGAATGCCGCGGCGGCTCAGGTCCGCGACCGGAATGTTGTTGACGCCCGCCCCGGCCCGGCCGACGGCACGCACGGTATCCGGGAGGCTGAGGCCGTGCATGTCGGCCGAGCGCACCAGGATGGCGTCCGGCCGCTCCAGGCCCGACGCGACCTCGTAGCGGTCGCGCGGCAGGCGCTCGAGGCCGCGCGCGCTGATGTTGTTGAGAGTCAGGATGCGGTACTTCATGGAGTCAGCCGTGGCGGCGCTGGAAATCCTTCATGAAAGCGACGAGCGCCTGCACGCCCTCGAGCGGCATGGCGTTGTAGAGGCTCGCGCGCATCCCGCCGACCGAGCGGTGGCCCTCGAGGCTGACGAGGCCCGCCGCCTTCGCCTCGGTGAGGAAGGTCGGATCGAGCTCCGGGCGCGCCAGCGTGAAGGGCACGTTCATCCACGAGCGGCAGGGCTTCGCCACCGGGTTGCGGTAGAACCCGGACTCGTCGATCGTGCGGTAGAGCAGCTCGGCCTTGGCGCGGTTGCGCGCTCCCATGGCTTCGACGCCGCCCTGCGCCTGCACCCACTTGAGCACGAGCCCCGCGATGTACCAGCCGAACGTGGGCGGCGTGTTGAGCATGGACCCGTCCTTGGCCATCGCCTGATAGTCCCACACGGATGGAATGTCCGGCCGGGCCTTGCCCAGCAGATCCTCACGCACGATCACGACACACAGACCCGACGGACCGATGTTCTTCTGCGCGCCGGCATAGATGAGCCCGAACTTCGAGACATCGATCGGCCGCGACAGGATCGTGGAAGACATGTCGGCGACGAGCGGCACGCCGCCCGTCTGCGGTACGTAAGGGAACTCCACACCGCCGATCGTCTCGTTCGGCGTGTAGTGGACATACGCGGCACCCGCAGTCAGCTTCAGCGCGCCCGCATCCGGAACGGTGCAGTAGCTCGAGGCGGCCTCGTCACCCGCGACGTTGACTTTCACCTGCAGCCGCTTCGCCTCGCCGATCGCCTTCTTCGACCAGGAGCCGGTATTCACGTAGTCGGCGACGGCGCCCGGGGCGGTGAGATTCATCGGGATGGCGGCGAACTGGCCGGTCGCGCCGCCCTGGAGGAACAGCACTTTGTAGCCGGCCGGCACGCCGAGCAGCGAGCGCATGAGGCGCTCGGCCTCCTCCGCCACGGCGATGAACGCCTTGCTGCGGTGGCTCACCTCCATCACCGACGTGCCGCTGCCGCGCCAGTCCGTCAGCTCCTCGCGAGCCTGCTCGAGAACTTCCAGTGGCAGCGCCGCAGGTCCTGCGGCGAAATTGAATACGCGCACGAATGCCCTTCAGGGTCTGATGGAACAGGGAATCACTGATACTACCAAGTGGGAAATCTTTATGGGCGGAAATCGTCGAGACGATTTCCGCGAAACCCATGACTTTCACCGCGGGCCAGGGAGCGGCCCTGGCCCGTGCTATTCCTTCATAACTTTTCGGTATATGGCTCTCAGTGCTGCGGCGAGCCGCCGCCGGGAACCAGGGTCGACCAGCTATGCAGAGAGCCGGTGGCCGCCGCCTGCTGCGGATCGAGCGCCGGCAGGTCGATGATGAATTCGCTCCCGTGGCCGGGACCTGCGCTGCGCGCGCTGACCGTTCCCTCGTGCATCTCGACGAGACTGCGCACGATCGCGAGCCCGAGTCCGAGCCCGCCCGCCGAGCGGGCGAGCGTCTGCGGCTGCTGTACGAAAATCTCGAAAACCTTCTCGAGCATCTCGGGCGCTATGCCGATGCCCTCGTCCCGCACGCAGACCTCGATCCGCTCGCCGTGCCGCCGCGCCTGCACCACGATGCGCGAGCCGGCCTCGCTGTACTTGACGGCGTTGGTAAGGAGGTTGAGAAAGACCTGCGCCAGCCGCTCCGGATCGGCGAGTACCGCGAGGCCCGTGGCCGGCGCGTCGACCTCGAGACGGTGGCTGCGCTCCGTCAGCAGTGGCGCGAGGGTCTCGGCCGCGCCCGCGATGATCTCGCTGACCTCGAGCGGACGCCTGCGCAGCTCGATCTTCCCGCGGGTGATGCGCGCGACATCGAGGAGGTCGTCGACGAGCCGCCCGAGATGACTCACCTGCCGCTCGAGAATGTCCTGCTCGCGCGATGCGAGGCCGCGCAGGCGCATCACCTGCAGCGCCACCACCATCGGCGCGAGCGGGTTGCGCAATTCATGGCCGAGCATCGCGAGGAATTCATCCTTCATCCTGTTGGCCGCCTCCGCCTCGGCGCGCAGACGACCCATCTCCTGCCGCGCGATGACCTCCTCGGTCACCGGGAACGCATCGATCAGCACACCCTCGACGCGGCCTTCGGCGCTGCGCAGCGGACAGAATACGTAGTTGTAATACTCCTCCCGAGGCTCGACCTCGCCCCGCCAGTGCACCGCGGAGAACACCTCCTTCCCCTGGTACGGAGTGCCGGTGCGCAGCACCCGATCGAGCGTCGGCCCGAGCGGCGTCCCTTGCAGCTCGGGCACGGCCGCGAAGAGCGGCCGGTCGAGCATCTCCTCGCGGCTCCGATGCAGCACGTGACAGGCGGCGGGATTCGCCAGCTCGACGATGTGCTCGGGCCCGCGCAGGATGAGGTAGACGTTGGGCGCCTGTATGAAGAGGGCATGAAAGTCCTCGCGCTCGCGCTCGTGCGTGCGGCGCGCGGGCTCAGCGAGCGCGCGCACGCGCCGCCGCTCCTCCTCGATCGCCCGCGCCGCGGCGATGCCGGTGGCGATGTGGCCGGCAACGAGGCTGAAGAACGCACGGTACGGGTCATCGAATACGCGGCGCGGATTCACCGCGGCGATGAGGAAGCCGAACGCCTTGCCGGCGACACTCAAAGGCAGGACGAGCGCGCTTTGCGGCGGGGCCGCCCCGGCGAAGGCGGATCGCAGAGCGTCGCCGAAGCGCTCCTCCAGATGCTCGATGAGCAGCGGCCGTCCGCCGGGCGTCAGCTCGCGCAACTGCCAAGGGTCGCGCTCGGGTACCTGCAGATCGATGCTGACGGGCGCCGCCGGGCTGCCGCGCTCGAGGCCCGACACTCCGGCCAGCCGGGCGAGGCGCCACGTGGGATCGAGCAGATAGAGCAGCGCGAAGGGCACATCCGCGCGGCTCGCCGCCAGGGTCTGGGCGGCAGCCTCGGCCGCATCGTCCTCTGAGCTCGCCAGCAACGCGACGCTGCCGAGCTCGCGAAGCGTCCGCAATCGACGTTCTTCAATCACCCGCTCCGTGGTCTCTTTACAGATACAGAAGACACCGGCCGCGGGCACGGCGTGCCCGGGGATGGCGCCGTACGAGAAGGTGAAGTAACACTCCTCGCGCGGCAGGCGGCGCTCGAGCGGCAACATCAGGTCCTGCGACCAGGTAGGCTCCCCGGTCTCGAGCACGCTCTCGATCATGGGACCCACGGTCGGCCAGACCTCACGCCAGCAGTCGCGCGCCGACGCGCCGAGCGCTGCAGGATGTCGGGCAGCGCCGAGGAGTGGCACGTAGGCGTCGTTGTAGAGCATCGTGAGATGCTCGCGTCCCCAGAGGATCGTGATGGGGAAGCGCGAGTTGAGGCACAAGGCGACGGCGACTTTGAGGGGCCGCGGCCAGCGCACGGCCGGGCCGACCGGGGTACGCGACCAGTCATAGGCGCGCATGCGCGCCCCCATCTCCCCCCCACGCTGGAGGCACCACTCGGATGCCGCTTCCAGCCTTGGTCCCATGTGGGAGCTCCGGCTGCCGTCCCGACCGGCGGCGGCAACCCTGCCCTATCGAGGCGGGAGGATCCTGGCCTTCGCACCCTCAGATGCTCTACCCTGGCGGGAGCTGCACGCAGCGGCTCCATACCTCGGCTATCGTCGGCCTTCCTGAAGCCCTAGCCGAGCATATATTGTGCCGTTGCGCCGCTCAGGTGGCGGGGGGCTGGTCGCTCTCGCCGGGGCCGCTCTCTTCGGTGGACTCGCCTTCCAGGCTCTCGATGCGCTCGATGCCGACCAGACGCTCGCCCTCGGAGAGGCGGATGAGCCGCACGCCCTGGGTGTTGCGGCCGAGCTCCGAGACCTCGTCCACGCCCGTGCGCACCAGGGTGCCGGTCGAGCTGATCAACATGATTTCCTGGCCGGGCAGCACCTGCAGCGCCGCCACCGTCGTGCCGTTGCGGTCCGAGGTCTGCATGGCGATCACGCCCTGCCCGCCTCGGCCGTGCACGGGAAAGTCCTCGACGGGCGTGCGCTTGCCATAGCCCGAAGCGGACGCCGTGAGCACACATCCGCGGCTCTCGCCCTGTCCCACCACGATGAGCGCGATGACCTCCTGAGCGTCGCCGAGCTTGATGCCGCGCACGCCGGCGGCCTCACGCCCCATGGCCCGCACTTCGCTCTCGGCGAAGCGGATGGCCTTGCCGCCGCTCGAAACCAACATGATCTCGCGCTCGCCGTCCGTGATCGCGACACCGACCAGCCTGTCGTCATCGTGCAAGTCCACGGCGATGATGCCGCTCGGGCGTGGGCGTGAGAAAGCGGCGAGCGGTGTCTTCTTCACCGTGCCCTGGCTGGTCGCCATGAACACGTAGTGCTGCTCGTCGTACTGCTTCACGGGCAGCAGCGCATTGATCTTCTCCCCCGGCTCGAGCGGCAGGAGATTCACCATCGGCTTGCCGAGGGAGCTGCGGCCGGCCTGCGGCAGCTCGTACACCTTCAGCCAGTAGACTTTGCCGCGGCTCGAGAAACAGAGCACGGTGTCATGGGTATGGGCGACGAAGAGCTTCTCGACGAAGTCCTCGTCCTTCACGGCGGTGGCGGCCTTGCCGCGGCCGCCGCGCCGCTGCGTCTGGTACTCCGACAGCGGCTGCGACTTCGCGTACCCGGCATGCGAGAGAGTCACGACCACATCCTGTGGCTCGATGAGGTCCTCGGTGCTGAGATTGAGGTGCTCGCGGTTGATTTCCGTGCGGCGGGCATCGCCGTAGGCGTCGCGGATCTCGATGAGCTCGCCCCGGACCACCTGCGTCAGGCGCTCCGGGCGGGCGAGAATGTCGCTCAGGTCGGCGATGCGTACCAGCAGCTCCTGGTACTCCGCGATGATCTTGTCCTGCTCGAGGCCGGTGAGCCGGTTCAGGCGCATGTCGAGAATGGCCTGGGCCTGCGCCTCCGACAGCCGGTATTCTCCGTTGGCGAGCCCCGTGCCGGCGGCGAGCCCGCTCGGTCGCGTCGACACCGCCCCGGCACGCTCGAGGAGCCCCGTTACCGCCCCGGGAGCCCAGCCGCGGGCGATGAGGGCCGCGCGCGCCTCGGCGGGTGCGGGCGCCGCCTTGATGAGCGCGATCACCTCGTCGATGTTGGCGAGCGCCACCGCGAGGCCCTCGAGGATGTGGGCACGCTCGCGCGCCTTGGCGAGGTCGAAAATCGTGCGGCGGGTGACGACCTCGCGCCGATGGCGGATGAAGGCATCGAGCATGTCCTTCAGCGACATCAGCTTCGGCTGCCCGTCCTGCAGCGCCACCATGTTGATGCCGAACACCGTCTCCATCGGCGTCTGCGCATAGAGGTTGTTGAGAACGATCTCACTCACCTCGCCGCGCTTCAACTCGATGACGATGCGCATGCCGTCCTTGTCCGATTCATCGCGCAGGCCGTCGCTGGCGATACCTTCGATCAGCTTCTCGCGCACGAGCTGCGCGATTCGCTCGATGAGCCGCGCCTTGTTGACCTGGTACGGCAGCTCCGTGACGACGATCGCCTGCCGGTCGCCTCTGCCGACCTCCTCGATGTTGACCCGGGCGCGCACCGAGAGCCGGCCGCGGCCGGTGCGATAGGCGGTCGCGATCTCCTGCGCGCCATTGATGATGCCGCCGGTCGGAAAATCCGGGCCCGGCACGTGCTGCATCAGCGCCGCGAGCGGCAGCGCCGGATCGTCGAGCAGCGCCAGACAGGCGTTGACGATCTCCGTGAGATTGTGCGGCGGGATGTTGGTCGCCATGCCCACCGCGATGCCCGTCTGGCCATTGACGAGCAGGTGCGGGATCTTCGTCGGCAGGACGGAAGGCTCGAGCTCCGACTCATCGTAGTTGGGCGTGAAATCGACGGTCTCCTTCTCGATGTCGGCCAGCAGCTCGTGCGCGATGCGCGACATGCGCACTTCGGTGTAGCGCATGGCCGCCGGCATGTCCCCGTCCACGGAGCCGAAATTGCCCTGGCCGTCCACCAGGAGGTAGCGCATCGAAAAGGGCTGCGCCATGCGCACGATGGTGTCGTACACGGCCGTGTCGCCGTGCGGGTGGTACTTGCCGATCACATCGCCCACCACGCGCGCGGACTTCTTGTAGGCCTTGTTCCATTCGTTGCCGAGCTCCCGCATGGCGAAGAGCACGCGGCGGTGCACGGGCTTCAGGCCGTCACGGACATCGGGCAGCGCACGCCCGACTATGACGCTCATGGCATAGTCGAGGTAGGACTGCCGCATCTCGTCTTCGAGGCTGACGGAAAGGATTTCTCGGGCGATCTCGGACATCCGGGAATGTTAGCATATAGGGATGATGCGCATGTCCGAGGAGCTGCCGCCCAATGCCGACCGCGGCGAGCTGTCGAAATTCGACGCGCTGGCGCACCGCTTCTGGGACCCGCACGGGGAGTTCCGCCCGCTGCATCTGCTGAATCCGGTGCGCCTCGGGTTCATCGCCGAGCATGCGCGCCTCGCAGGGGCGCGCGCGCTCGATGTCGGCTGCGGCGGCGGCCTGCTCAGCGAGGCCCTGTCGCGCCAAGGCGCCACAGTCACCGGAATCGATCTCGCCCCCGGAATGGTCGAGGTGGCACGGCTGCACGCCGCCGAGGAAGGTCTTGACATCGACTACCGCACGACGGCGGCGGAGGAGCTGGCCGCAGACGCCGCGCACAGCTTCGATGTCATTACCTGCATGGAGATGCTGGAGCACGTGCCGCAGCCGCAGCAGATGCTCGTCACGCTCGCCTCCCTCGTGCGCCCGGGCGGCTCGGTGTTCGTCTCGACGCTCAACCGCAATCTCAAGTCTTTCCTGCTCGCGATCATTGGCGCCGAGTACGTGCTCAAGCTCTTGCCGCGCGGCACGCATGAATACGACCGGCTCATCCGCCCGTCTGAGCTCGCGCGCTGGGCGCGCAGCGCAGGCCTCATCCCGCGCGCGATCGCCGGCATCGAGCTCAACCCCTACACCGAGACGTGCCGCCTGACGCGAGATCCGTCCGTCAACTATCTCGTGCGCCTCGAGCGAGTGCAGGCATAGCCAACCCATGCTGCCCGTCGCGATAGCGGCCGCCTCGCTCGTACTCGGCACGGTCCTGGGATTTCTGCTCGGACAGATCCGCGCCGTGCGGCGCATCGAGTCGCTGCGCGTCGAGCTCGAAGCCGCGCGCGTGCGCCTGGAGGCCGGAGTGCGTCAGGAAGCCGAGCGTGCCGCGTTTCTCGAGCAGTCGGAGGCACGCCTGCGCGCCTCGTTCGATTCCCTCGCCACGGAGACGCTGCGCGCCAACAGCGAGCTGTTTCTGCAGCTCGCGCGCGAGGCGCTCGGACGCGACCAGGCGCTCGCCCAGGGCAGCCTCAAGGAGCGGGAGGCCGCCATTGCGCAGCTCGTCGAGCCGCTGCGCGCGGCCCTCGATCGGACGGAGCAGCAGACGCACGCGCTCGAGCGTGAGAGGCGTGAGACCTACACCGCGCTGCGCACGCAGATCGAGTCGCTGGCGAGCGGACAGAGTCAACTGCAGCGGGAGACCCGCAACCTCGTCACGGCCCTGCGGCGCCCGGAAGTGCGCGGGCGCTGGGGTGAGCTCACGCTGCGGCGGCTGGTGGAGCTCGCCGGACTCAGCGAGCACTGCGATTTCACGGAGCAGCTCCACCTTTTCGGCCAGGAGGGGGCGCTGCGTCCGGATCTCGTCGTACACATGCCGGACTCGCGCGATCTCGTGGTCGACGTGAAGACACCCCTCGATGCCTATCTCGAGGCTCTCGAGGCGCCTACCGACGAGAGCCGGCAGCAGGCTTTGAAGAAGCACGCACAACAGGTCGAGAGCCGGGTGCGCCAGCTCGCCTCCAAGGCCTATTGGGCACAGTTCGAGCACAGTCCGGAATTCGCGGTGCTCTTCCTGCCGGGCGATCAGTTCCTGTCGGCGGCGCTCGCCGAGCGGCCGGATCTGCTCGACGGGGCGCTCAAGCAGGGCGTCATCATCGCGACGCCCTCCACGCTGATTGCGCTGCTCAAGACCGTCGCCCACGGCTGGCGCCAGACCGCCGTGGCGGAGAACGCGAAGTTGATCCGCGAGCTGGGCCAGGAGCTCTATCGCAGGCTGGGGTCTTTCACGGGCCATCTCGAGCGGTTGGGCTCACGGCTCGGGGCCGCCGTGGACGCCTACAACTCGGCGGTGGGCTCGCTCGAGCGCCAGGTGTTGCCCCAGGCGCGGCGCTTCCCCGATCTCGGCGTCACCGCCGATGCGGCGCTGCCGGAGCTCGGCGCCATCGAGCAGCCGCTGCGCCCCATCGCCGCCGCCGAGCCGAGCGATGTCCGCGAAACCTGAGGCCCACACCCCCCGCTTCTTCGCCTGGCTCTACTCGACGGATTCCCAACAGCCGGTGCTGGCCGCGCTCTGCGGCATCGAGCAGGAGGTGGGCGCGAGCCTGAAATCCGGCGTCGATCATCACGTGGCCCACACGCGCCTGCAATGGTGGCGTGAGGAGCTCGGCCGCTGCGCCGCCGGCAACCCCGCACATCCGCTGACACGGGAGCTGCGAGCGCACTTGCAACGGTCCACGGCCGCCATTCAGGTCAACTCCGCTCTCGCGGGGCTCTCCGGCCTTGCGGACGCCGCCACCTGGGACCTCGCCGGCGCCACCTTCGAGCGGCGCGAAGAGCTGAATGCTTACTGCCGGCGCTGGGCCGCGGCGATGGTCATGCCGCTGGCGCCGGCCGAGGAGGATTGGACAGATTTCGGCGCCGCGCTGTGCGAATTGGAGCTCCTCGGCCACCTCGTCCCTGACGCCCGCCGCGGCAGATTGCGGCTGCCACTCGATGAGCTGCAACAGGCGGCCGTCGCACCGGAGGCGCTCGCGGCGCCGCCCTGGCCGCCGGGCCTGGTAGCTCTCCTGCGCGCGCGCCATCAGGCCTTGCGCCAACAGCTCGCGGCGACGGTCGGCGGCCTCTGCGCCAGCGCGCAACGCGGCTCTCGCGGACTTCTCGTCTGGGCTGCGCTCGCTTGGCAGGCATCGCTGCGCGCGCAGCGAGCGTTGCCGCACCCGCCGGCCGCCTCAGTCGCGAGTGCGGCGGCCGCGAACTGGCGCGCGTGGCGAGCCGCGCGGGCGGCCGCGGCCGGAGCCCTGAGACTGCGCTGACGGGCGCCGCCGGGAAGGCCTGCCTCCGTCAGGGGATAGCGCGGCGGATGCCGGCTCCTCCGGGCCCGCCGATTCAGACAGCAGCCCTGCGATCTCCTCACGCGTGAGCTCGCGAAAATGCCCCCGCGCGAGCGCCCGTTCCAACGCGAGGGCACCGAGCCGCGTGCGCAGCACCCGGCTGACGATCGCGCCCTGGCGCTCGAAGAGCTGCCGCACGTCCTTGCCGCTCGCGCCGCGCACGGTGACCGCATACCAGCGGTTGGCGCCCTCGCCGCCGGCGGTCTCGCAACCGAGCACAAACAACTTCTCGCCACTGTCGAGCACGCCGCACAGAACGCCTTCGATCTGCTGCCCGGTGAGCTCGCCGCGCACTCTGACACTGAGCTCACTCGACAGTCCGCGCACGGCGCGCTGCAGGCGGGCGCCCAGCTCACCGTCGCCGCAGACGATCTCCAGGCCCCCATCGATGCGGGGCATGGGACTGACCACCATGAATCGCTTCCCCGCGCGGCTCGGGAGCCGCGCGAGCAAGGGCACTGCATCGGGAGCGTCCGCAGGCGGTGTGTCCAGGCTCTCGCCCGGCGAGCGGTGATAGAGGTAGACACGGCCGCCTGATTGCGGCGCGCGCTGGTGGACTACCCGGCCGTCGAGCCGCACCTCGTCATCGGGGCTGACACGCACCCCGAGCGAAGCGGGGTGCCCGTTGACCGTGAGCCGACCGGCGCGGATCCAGTCCTCGGCCTCGCGGCGCGAGGCGAGTCCGGCGCGGGCGAGAACCTTCTGCAGCCGCTCGGGCTCGCCGCGCTGCTTGTGCATCGGAATCAGTAGCCGTTGTCGCGAGGCGCGGCAACGAGCTCGTGCGACTCACCGCCCTCGGCGGACAACTCGTCTCCGTCCTCGCCGTCCTCCTCGTCATCGCCGCCGATCTCGGGAGACCCTTCGAGCAAAGTCTCATCGGTCGGCGGCGCGACAGCGATCGTTTCGGACGCATCGGACTCGGCGGCAGCGTCCGCAGACGCTTCGGCGCTTCGTCCGTCCGCCTCGTGACCCGAAGCAGGGGTCTGCGCCGGCTCGCCGTCGGACTTCGCCGCTTTTGCCGCATCGCCCTGCAAGTCGAGCTGCAGGTTGAAGTCCCCGATGGCCTTCAGCTCCGAAAGTGGCGGCAGCTCATCGAGGCTCTTCAGGCCGAAGTAGTCGAGGAACTCCCGCGTCGTGCCGAGCAGCTCCGGCCGGCCGGGGACGTCGCGATGGCCGACGATCCGGACCCAGTTGCGCTCGAGCAGGGTCTTCACGATGTTGGGATTGACGGCGACGCCGCGCACGCCTTCGATCTCGCCGCGCGTGATCGGCTGGCGATAAGCGATGAGCGCGAGCGTCTCGAGAAGCGCGCGGGAGTACCGCGCCGGACGCTCCGGCCAGAGGCGGGAGACTTCACCGGCAAGCTCGCGGCGCACCTGCACGCGCACGCCGGAAGCGGTTTCCTTGAGCTCGATGCCGCGCTGCGCGTAGTCGGCGGCGAGCGCATCGATGGCGGCACGCATCTGCTCGCCGGTCGGCCGCGCGCTCTCGTCGAAGAGTTGGATGAGCTCCGCCGGCTGCACGGGCCGGCCCGCGGCGAGCAGCGCCGCCTCGATCACATTGCGCAGATATTGCTCGTTCATTCGCTTGTCCCGTCCTCCGTATCAGCCGACTCGGCCGGCGCCCCGGCTGTCGGCTCGCCGCTCGCATCCGGCGCCTCGTTGTCGGCCACCACGCGCAGCCGGCGCGCCGGTGTCGCGGCCCTGACGTGCAGCGGCGCGTATGGCTCCGTCTGCACGATGTCGATCAGTCCCTCGCGCACCAGCTCGAGGATCGCCATGAAGGTGACCGTCACGCCCATGCGCCCCTCTTCCGGCCGGAAGAGATGCACGAACTCGGCGAAGCTCGAGCGCTCGAGGGTCGAGAGGATATCGCCCATGCGCTCGCGCACCGAGAGGCGCTCGCGCTGAATGTGATGATGCGCAAACATCTCCGCGCGCACCACCACCTCCTGGAAAGCGACCAGCATCTCCTGCAGCGTGATCTGCGGCAGGACGCGGGCCACCTGCCGGTCCTTCAGCTCCGCCGAGGTCGCCCAGACATCGCGCTCCAGCCGCGGCAGCGAGTCGATTCCCTCCGCGGCGCGCTTGAAGCGCTCGTACTCCTGCAGGCGCCGCACCAGCTCCGCGCGCGGGTCTTCCTCCACTCCGTCGGCGGTCAGCTTCGGCCGCGGCAGCAGCATCCGCGATTTGATCTCCGCGAGCGTCGCCGCCATCACCAGGTACTCGCCCGCGAGCTCGAGCTGCAGATCCTGCATCAGCTCGATGTAGCGCATGTACTGCTTGGTGATCTCGGCGAGCGGGATGTCGAGGATGTCGAGATTCTGCCGCCGGATGAGATAGAGGAGCAGATCGAGCGGCCCTTCGAAGGCCTCGAGAAAAACCTCGAGCGCCTGCGGCGGGATGTAGAGGTCGCGCGGCAACTCCGTCACCGGCTCGCCGTTCACGACGGCGAACGGCATTTCCACCTGCTCCGGCGGCGGCTCGCCCAGATGAATCTCCGGCGTGGGGTTGGAGACGACGATGGTCAGGTCCGGCTTGGGATGGGCCATGGCTCGATGCCTTCAGTCGGCGCGAAGGTGCATCGCGCGACGCACCTCTTCCAGGGTCTCGCGCGCCACCTCGCGCGCTTTCTCGGCGCCCTCGGCCACGATGTCGCGCAGCAGCTCCGGGTTCTCGACGTACTCCTGCGCGCGCCGGCGCATCTCGGCCACTTCCGTCACGATCTTGTCGATGACCGGCTGCTTGCAGTCGAGGCAGCCGATGCCGGCCGAGCGGCAGCCTTCCGCCGCCCATTTGCGGGTGGTCTCGTCGGAGTAGATCTTGTGCAGGTCCCAGACCGGGCACTTGTCGGGATCGCCGGGGTCCGTGCGGCGCGCCCGCGCCGGGTCGGTCTGCATGGCGCGCAGCTTCCTGGTCACCGACTCCGGGTCCTCGCGCAATTCGATGGTGTTGCCGTAGGACTTCGACATCTTGCGGCCGTCGAGCCCGGGGACCTTCGGAGTCTCCGTGAGGAGCACCTGCGGCTCCGGCAGGATGGTGACGCCGGTACCCTCCAGGTATCCGAGCAGGCGCTCGCGGTCGGCCACGGTGATGCGGTTGTTGCTCTGCACCAGGGCCCGCGCGCGCTCGAGCGCCTCGCGCTCGCCGCTCTCCTGGAAGCGTCGCCGCATCTGCCGGTAAAGGGTGGTGTTGCGGCCGCCCAGGCTCTTCACGGCCCGCTCCGCCTTCTCCTCGAAATCCGGCTCGCGGCCATAGATATGGTTGAAGCGGCGCGCCGCCTCGCGTGTCAGCTCCACGTGCGCCACCTGATCCTCGCCGACCGGAACGTGCGCCGCCCGGTAAACGAGGATATCGGCGGCCTGCAGCAGCGGATAGCCGAGAAAGCCGTAGGTCGAGATGTCCTTCTCCTTGAGCTGCTCCAGCTGATCCTTGTAGCTCGGGACGCGCTCGAGCCAGGCGAGCGGCGTGATCATCGAGAGCAGAAGATGCAGCTCCGCGTGCTCCGGCACCTGCGACTGGATGAAGAGCGTCGCGACGCCCGGATTCAAGCCCGCGGCCAGCCAGTCGATCAACACCTCACGCACGAACTCCGGCAGGCGCGCCGTGTCCTCGTAGCCGGTGGTCAGCATGTGCCAGTCGGCTATGAAGAAGAAGCACTCGTAGCGGTACTGGAGCTGCACCCAGTTGCGCAGCGCGCCGTGGTAGTTGCCGAGGTGCAGCCGTCCGGTCGGCCGCATGCCCGAGAGCACGCGCCCCCCCGAAGCCGTGGCGCTCAGCGCCAGGTTGGAATCTATCGACACTTTCGCTCGGCCGTCCTCAAACCGTCAGTATACATTGGCGGCTCAGGCGCGGTGCCCGAGGATGCGGTCGAGCGGTCCCCTTCCCTCGCGCACCACGACGGGGGGGCTGACCGACAAGTCGACGACCGTGGTCGGTGTGACACCGCAGTCGCCGCCGTCGAGCACGGCATCGATCTCGCTGTGCAGACGCTGTGCGATGTCGCGTCCCGACGTCAGTGGCGTATGGTCCTCGCCATCGGGCAGGATCAGCGTCGAGCTCATGAGCGGCTCGCGCAGCTCGCGCAGCAGCATCCGCGGCACCGGGTGATCCGGAATGCGCACACCGATCGTGCGCCGCTTCTCGTGCTGCAGCCGCCGCGGCGTCTCACGGGACGCCTTGAGGAGGAAGGTATACGGTCCCGGCAGGCTCGCCTTGAGCAGCCGGAACTGCCAGGTCTCGAGCAGCGCGAACCGGCCGATCTCGGCCAGCTCGCCGCAGACCAGCGTGAAATGGTGGTGCCGGTCGGCGCGGCGGATCCGCCGCACCCGCTCCAGGGCGGTCTTGTCGCCGATGTGCCAGCCGAGCGCGTAGCAGGAATCGGTCGGATAGGCGATGACACCCCCCTGCCGCACGATGTCCGCCGCCTGGCGGATGAGGCGTGCCTGGGGGGTGACGGGATGCAGCTCGAGGTAGAGGTTCATTTTAGACTGGCGCGAATCGCTCCCGGATTTGCGCGGGCGCGCAGCACTGGCTTTTTCGAGCTCGCGGCCCGGGGAGCGGCCCTGGGTCGCTTAATGATTCGCTTTCGTGCAAGAGACGCTATGATACGCGACCTTTTAGAGCCACCAGGAAACCCGTACGCGCGCACCCACCGCCGGCGAGATTCGCGCCGCCCTAGAGCAGGCGCTCGCCCCACTGTCCATCGACGTGGTCGATGACAGCGCCCGCCATGCCGGCCACGCGGGCGCACGGGAGGGCGGCCACTATCGGGTGACGCTCGTAGCCCCGGCCTTCGCCGGCCGCCCGCAACTCGAGCGGCATAGGATGGTCTATTCGGCTGTCGCGCCGCTGATGGGCCGCGGCATCCACGCGCTGAGCATCATCGCGCATGCGCCCAACGAGTCGTAGCGCGAAACCCACGGTCGCACCTCATCGTCTTGCAACTCAACGAGAGCCCCATGAAGTATCCCAGGATCCTCTGCCTCACCATCGCCCTGGCGGCCTTGGCCGCCTGCCAGCCCAAGTCCACCTCGGGCACCGCGAGCGAGAGCAGCTCCTCCTCACCGGCGGTCGCGAGCGTCAACGGCACGCCCATCAGCCGCGATTTCTACGAGTTCTACATCAAAGGGGTCACCGGCAAGACCTCGAGCGAGCTCTCGCCGGAGCAGCGCACGCAGGCGCTCGACAACCTGGTCCGGGCCCAGCTCATCGCCGAGGAGGCGCAAAAGGAGAGCCTGGACAAGCAGCCGGACACGGCGCAGCTCATCAAGATGGAGCGCCTCAACGTCCTCGAGCAGGCACTGTCGCAGAAGTATCTGGCCGGCAAGCACCCGACGGACGATGACCTGAAGGCCGAATACAACGCCGAAATCGCGAAGCTGCCGCAGACGGAATATCACGCGCGGCACATCCTCGTCGCGACGCAGCCGTTCGCGGAGAAAATCATCGACCGCCTGAAGAAAGGCGAGAAGTTCGAAGATCTCGCCAAGGCGGAGTCGATGGACTCCTCGAAGACCAACGGCGGCGACCTCGGCTGGTTCACGCTGGATCACATGGTGAAGCCATTCGCCGATGCGGTCAGCGGCCTGAAGGACGGCCAGTACACGGCGCAGCCGGTGCAGACGCAGTATGGCTGGCACGTGATCCAGTTGCTCGGCACACGGCCCGTGAGCCCGCCGCCCTTCGATCAGGTGAAGCAGCGCCTGGTGCAGGTCGTCGAGGCGAAGAAGTTTCGCGCCTATACCGATGACCTGCTGAAGCAGGCCAAGGTCGAGACGTACCTCGATGCGAAGTCCGACAGCGAGGGCAGCGGCAAGAGCGGCGCGCCGGCTTCGGCACCCGCGGCCGGCAGCAGCGCCCCGTCGGGCAACAGCGGCGGCATGTAGAGCTTCGATGCGCACCACGGGGCTCCGCGAGAGCGGGGCCCCGGGACGCTTTCCGGCCTACTTGCGCGCGCGCTCGGCGACGAGCTCCAGAAATACTCCTTCGTCGAGCACCTGAACGCCCAGCTCCTGGGCCTTCGTCAGCTTCGAGCCCGCTTCAGGGCCGGCTACGACGAGGTCCGTCTTCTTCGACACGCTGCCGCTGACCGAGGCGCCAAGGCGCTCGGCGAGCGCTTTGGCTTCATCGCGCGTCATGTGCTCCAGACGGCCGGTGAAGACGATGGTTTTGCCGGCGATGGGGGATTCGGTCGCGGGCCGCTCGGCCTCGAGGATCCGAATCTCGGCCGCGAGGTGATCGACCATGCCGGTGTTGTGCGGCTCCGAGAAATAGGCCGTAAGGCTCTCGATGACCGTGTCGCCGATCTGGTCCATGGCGTCGAGCTCCTGGCGGGCATCGGCGTTGCCTTCGGCGAGATGCCGGCAGGCTTCGCGGAAGGCTCTGAAATCGCCGTAGCCGCGCGCGAGGGAACGGGCGGTGGTCTCGCCGACGTGGCGGATGCCCAGGGAATAGATGAAGCGCTCGAGCGCAATGGTGCGGCGCGCTTCGATGGCGGCGAAGAGATTGCGCACCGAGACTTCGCCGAACCCTTCCTGCTCCTCGAGTCGAATGGCGTCGTTGCGGCGCTCCAGGGTGAAGATGTCGGCCGGCTCGGCGATCCAGCCCTGCTCGAAGAAGAGATTGATCTGCTTCTCGCCCAGGCCTTCGATGTCGAAGGCACGGCGCGAGACGAAATGGCGCAGGTGCTCGACTTTCTGGTGCGGACAGGCAAGCTCGCCGGAGCAGCGGGAGATGGCGCCTTCCTTGCCGGCGGCGGTCACATCGCGCACGACGGCGGTCTTCAGGGGACAGGGACAGGTCTTGGGGAACTGGAAGGGCTCGGTACCGGCGGGCCGGCTCTCGCGCACGGCGCCCAGGACCTGCGGGATGACATCGCCGGCGCGCTGCACCGTGACGGTATCACCGACCCTGACATCGAGCTCACGGATGTAGTCTTCGTTGTGCAGGGTGGCGTTGGAAACCACCACGCCGCCGACGTTGACGGGCGCGAGCTTGGCGACCGGCGTCAGCGCACCGGTCCTGCCGACCTGCAGCTCGATCGCATTCACGACCGTGGTGGCCTTCTGGGCGGGAAACTTGTGCGCCAGCGCCCAGCGCGGATCGCGGCCGACGAAGCCGAGGCGGCGTTGCCAATCGAGGCGGTTCACCTTGTAGACGACGCCGTCGATGTCGTAGTCGAGTCTGGCGCGCTCGAGCTCGATGTCGTGATGGAACGCGAGCAGCTCCTCGAGGGAGCCGCAGAGGCGGCTCAGCGGATTGGTGGGAAAACCGCGCGTATTCAGCCAGTGCAGCATCTCCCACTGGCTCGCCGCGGGCATCTCACTCATCTCACCCCAGGCGTAGGCGAGAAATCGCAGGGGGCGCGAGGCCGTGATTTCGGGATCGAGCTGGCGCAGCGAGCCAGCCGCCGAGTTGCGTGGGTTCGCGAACACGGTTCTGCCGGCGGCGGACTGCTCCTCGTTGAGCTTGAGGAAGGCGGAGCGAGTCATGTAGACCTCGCCGCGGATCTCGCAGACGTCCGGCGCGCCGCGGCCGCGCATCTTTTTCGGGATGTCGCTGACGCGGTGCACGTTGACGGTGACGTCCTCGCCTTCCGTGCCGTCGCCGCGCGTCGCGCCGCGAACCAGCACGCCGTGCTCATAGCGCAGCGATAGGGAGAGGCCGTCTATCTTCGGCTCCGCGGTGAGCTCGATCGGCTCGGCGGCATCGAGCTTCAGGAAGCGCCGCACCCGCTCGAGAAAGCCGCCGACATCCTCGGGACCGAAGGCGTTGGCGAGCGAGAGCATCGGCACGGCGTGGCGCACCTTGGCAAATTTGCCCGAGGGTGCGCCGCCGACGCGCTGGGTGGGCGAGTCGGCGGTGATGAGCTCCGGATGCTCGCGCTCCAGGGTGCGCAGCTCACCGAGGAGCGCGTCGTAATCCGCGTCGGGAATCGACGGCCGATCAAGCTCGTAATAAAGACGGTTGTGATGCGCGATCTGTGCGCGTAGCTTCGCCGCGCGCGCCGCCGCGTCATCCGCCATGTGCGGCAGCGGCCGCACTGTTGGCCGCTTCGGCTTTGAGACTGTCGCGTATGCTCGCCACGCGCATCGGTGTCAGCGGTCCGCCGCGCTCGTCCTGCAGCGCCCCCTCCAGCCGCTCGTTGAGGCCGCGTGCCGCCGACAGCAGCTCCTCGAACGCCTGCGGCGGCGCCTTCGGACCGGGCAGCACGGCAAAGAGACTGAGGCCGCCGTAACGCTGCGAGTCCATGTTCTCGAGGTCGAAAGCGCCGGGACGGGTGAGCGCCGCGGCGCTCAGCACCGCGCGGTTCGCCTCATCGGGCTTGTGGAAGATCGCGAATTTGCCGAGGAGGAAGCCTTCCGCTGCCAGCGCGAGGCGCAGCGAGCGCCCGGCGAAGCGCTCCGCCTGCGGAGCAACGAGCCGCAGCGCCAGAATGCGGCGGGAGTCTTCCGGCGGCCAGTCGACGATGGGCTCGGCGGGCGGCTCACTGGCTTCGACGATCCTGACCGCGCCCACTCCCTCGGCCCAGGGAATTTCGGGCGCCGGCGCGTGGGTGGGTTCCGCCGCCGCATGTGCTTGTGACTGACTCGCCGGGGGCTGAGCCGGCTCCTCCATGCGGATCGGCTCCTCCATGCGGATCGGCTCCTCCACACGGATCGCCTCATCCGCACGGATCGCCTCGTCCGCAAGGGCAGGCTCCTCCGCGCGGATCGGCGCCGCCACTTCTTCGATGCGTTGGATCGGCGCGAACGCCTCGGCAGGCGCCAACGTTGCGACCGTTGCCTGCGCCTCCGGGTCGATCAGCGTCGGCTCGGGCGGCTGATCGTCCCACGCGGCTCTGAGCGCGTGGCGAGCGTCGTCGTCAGGAATGACGAGGGTCGGCAGGTCCTCGAGCGGACCAGGAGCGGTGTTCTCGTGACCCTGCGTATCGACGTTGAGCGGCTCGTCCGACAACGCCGCATCCGAGAGGCCCGACTCCCCTATCCAGGGCTCGCCGCCAACGGCCGACTGCGGACTCGCGCTCGCGGTGCGGTAAGCGTCTCCGTGCGGAAAGTCGCCATGCGAGAGTCCCCCCTCGCGCAGGCGTGGGGCGAAGGCCTGGCGCGGCCGGCGGCGCTCCCACCAGGAGAGCGCCGCGATGAACACCACTCCGAGGATGAGCAGCGTCCAGCGTAGTTCCGACATGGGCAACACCGATGGCTCAGACGGCTGCGAGCCGGACCGCTTCGTCGACGTCGACGGCCACGAGCCGAGAGACACCGGGCTCGTGCATGGTCACGCCGAGAAGCTGGGCCGCAAGCTCCATGGTCGTCTTGTTGTGGGTGATGAAGATGAACTGCACGCGGGCCGACATCTCGCGCACGATATCGCAGAAGCGGCCCACGTTGTGCTCATCGAGGGGCGCGTCCACCTCATCGAGCAGGCAGAAAGGCGCCGGATTCAGGTCGAAGATCGAGAAGACGAGCGCGACGGCAGTGAGCGCCTTCTCGCCGCCGGAGAGCAGATGGATGCTGCTGTTCTTCTTGCCGGGCGGCCGCGCCATGACGGCGATGCCCGCGTTCAAAGGATCGTCGCCCACGAGCTCGAGATACGCGTGTCCGCCGCCGAAGAGCCGCGGAAAGCGCTCCTTGAGACCGGAGTTGATGCGCTCGAAGGTCTCCTCGAAGCGCGTACGCGTCTCCTTGTCGATGCGCCGCATGGCCTCTTCCAGGGTATCGAGCGCGGAAGTCAGGTCGGTGAACTGCCGATCCAGGTATTCCTTGCGCTCCGTCTGCTCCTTCAGCTCATCGATCGCGGCGAGGTTGACCTGGCCGAGCTTCTCGATGCCGGCCCGGGTTTCGGTCAGCCTCTCCTCCCAGGTCTCCAGGGACGCGTCGGCCGCCAGGCCCTGCTGCACCTCGGCGAGCTCGAAGCGTGTCTCCGCGAACTGCTCGGCGAGCGCCTCGCGCCTGACACGGTTCTCCTGCGCGGCAAACCGCGCCGCCTCCATGGCTTCGCGCGCCTCGCCGACACGACGCTCCGCGAGCACGCGCTGCTCATCGAGCGCGCGCAGGGCGGCGTCGGCTTCCTCCAGCGAGCCGCGTGCCTCAGCCAGTTCCGCCTCGACCTCGAGCCGGCGGGCAACCGCCTCGCTGAGACGCGCCTCGAGCTCGAGGATCGGCGCATCGCCTCCGGCGAGCTCCGCTTCCAACGCCTCGCGATTGCGCTCGAGCTGCGCGCGCTGCTCGATCATGCGCCCCAGGCTCACTCTGACCGAAGTCTCCGTCGAGCGGCGCGACTCGATGCGGATGAGCAGATCGCGCGCGGCGACCTGAGCCGCCTGCGCACGCGCACGGGCACCGGCAAGCGCCTCCCGCCGCATCTCCCGCTCGCCCTCGAGCTCCTCGCGCCGCAGATTGAGATCCGAGCCGACCGCGAGTCCCTGCTCGAGCGTGTCCCCCGACCGGCCGAGACCTTCCTCGGTGGCGGCAATCTCGCGCGCGTGTTCGGCGACCTCCGTCTCGATGCGCTGGCGGCGCAGAGCCGTTTCCTGCGACCGGGCGCGCGCAGCCTCGAGCTGACCGGTGATGTCGGCATGGCGGCGGTGCGCGGCCTGAATCCCGGATTGCGCCGCATCGCGCTCCGACTCCGCCTGCGCGAGGCTGTCGCGCACCGCGGCAAGCCGGTCCTCGGCTTTCCGGGCGTGCTCTTCCGCCGCCTCGACGGCGGTGCGCAGACCCTTGAGACGGTGCTCGCGCTCGATCACACCGAGATGGTGATCCACGCCGCGGCTGACACGCAGCCAATCGCGGCCCAGCCACTCGCCGCCGCGGGTGATGACGGACTGACCGGCCGCGAGCGTCCCGCGGCGCTGCAAGGCATCCGTCAGAGATTCCGCCGTGAGAACGCCGGCGAGCTGGGCGAGTACCGGCGCCGGACCGGTCACCTTGCCGGCCAACGCACCCGCTCCCGCCGCTGCGCCGGCCGCCCCGCAGCTCGCGCCATCATCGGCCGCAGCCGGCCCGTCGCCTGCGGTAGCGCCCTCGACGAGCGCGACACGCCCACGCGCCAGCCGCTCCAGCGGTGACGCGAGATCATCCAGCCGATCGACGCAGACGGCCTCGAGGTAATCGCCGAGCGCGGTCTCGACCGCGAGCTCCCAACCCGGCTCGACCTCGAGTGTCTGCGCGACACGCGTATGGCCCGACAGTCCGACCTCGCCCAGCCATTCCGTCGCCTGACCGGCGCTCGCCGACAGCGCGGCTTTCTGCACGGCCTCCAGGGAGGTGCACTCCGCGCGCGTGCGCTCCCGCTCACCGCGTGCGGTCTCGAGAGCCTGCTCCGCGGCGAGCTGGCCGGCGCGCGCGCTCTGCACGCGCTCGAGCGCCACGCGCAGGGCATTGGCCAGCGACTCGCTCTCCCCACGCGCCTCCGACTCCTGCGCGGTCAGCTCGCCGAGGAGCTCGCTCGCCTCCTGCGCCTCGAGCGTCCCGCGCTCCAGGGTGAGCCGCTCGACCTGCCCTTTGAGCCGCCGCAGTTGGTTCTCGAGCTGTTCGATGCGGGCGCGCTCCACCTGCGTGGTGCGGTCCGCCGCGCCGAGGGCCTGGTTCAATTGCTCCCACCGCTCCTGCCAGGCGGCGAGCTCCCGCTCGGCCGCCTCCAGCGCCTCGATGGATGCGGTCTCGGCGGCTTGCGCGCGCTCGAGCTCGGGCGTCGAGCGCGCGATCTCTTCGGCCAGCTCGGCGAGCTGGCGCTCGTCGCGCTCGATGTGCGCGCCGAGCTCGGACAGGGTCGCGCGCGTCTTGGCGAGATCCGTGCGCTGGCGCTCCCGCAGCTCGCGGGTATGTTGGATCGTCTGCTCGAGGCGCGACATCTCCGCGCCGATCTCGTAGTAGCGGCCCTGGATGCTCGAGACGCGCTCGCTCGTCGCGCCGTGCTGCGTGCGCTGGCTCTCGATGGACGCCTCCGCGGCGCGCTGGTCCGCGAGCGCCGCCTGCATCTCGATCTCCCGGGCACGGGTGGCGCTGTCGTGCACCTGGGCGCCGCTGTCGAGCTCCATCAGGCGCAGCGCGAGCAGCTCCGCCGTCAGCCGCCGCTCCTCGTCCTTGAGTGTCTGATAGCGCCGCGCCGTCGCGGCCTGCCGCTGCAGGTGCCGGATCTGCTTCTCCACCTCATCGCGCACGTCCTGCAGGCGCTCGAGATTCTCGCGCGTCTCGGCGATGCGGCTCTCGGTCTCCTTGCGCCGCTCCTTGTAGCGGGAGATGCCCGCGGCCTCCTCGACGAAGGCGCGCATGTCCTCGGCCTTGGCCTCGATGACGCGCGAGATCGTGCCCTGCTCGATGATGGCGTAGCTGCGCGAGCCCAGGCCCGTGCCGAGAAAGAGCTGAGTGATGTCCTTGCGGCGGCAGCGCGCGCCGTTGATGTAGTAACCGGAGGCGCCGTCGCGCGAGACCTGACGCTTGAGCGAGATCTCGTTGTAGCTCGCGTAGGCACCGCCGATCTTGCCATCGGAGTTGTCGAAGACGAGCTCCACCGACGCAGCGCCCACGGGCTTGCGGGCCGCCGAGCCGTTGAAGATGACATCCGCCATGTTGTCGCCGCGCAGATGCTTCGCCGACAACTCTCCCATCACCCAACGCACCGCGTCGATGACGTTGGATTTGCCGCAGCCGTTCGGGCCGACGACACCGGTGAGATTGCTGGGAAAGCTGACTTGCGTGGGATCGACGAAGGATTTGAAGCCGGCGAGCTTGATCTTGGTCAGCCGCATCTATGCTGTCTTCCGCACCTTGATGACTACCCCCGAAACCAACACAGCCCCAGCCCAGGCACGTGTCCCGCCGCCGCAGGTGGCGGAGGTTGCAGCCAAAAAACGGCGCCTTTGGTTGCAACCGCGCTGGGCCGGGCAGGATGCCCGGATCCAGCGCTTATAGTAGAGTAAATCCCCATGCCCTCACAGCCCACGAGCGATCTCGAGACCTTCGCCAATCCGCGGCCGGAGCACGACTACACGATCCGCATGCGGATTCCGGAATTCACCTGTCTCTGCCCGAAGACCGGGCAGCCCGACTTTGCGACGCTAGAGCTCGAGTACGTGCCCGACCGCGCGTGCGTGGAGCTCAAGTCGCTCAAGCTCTACATCTGGTCGTTCCGCGACCGCGGGGCCTTCCACGAGGCGGTCACCAACGAGATTGCCGACCACCTCGCCCGCGCGCTCGCGCCGCGGTTCCTGCGCCTGCAGGCGCGCTTCAAGGTCCGCGGCGGCATCTACACCCGCGTGATCGTGGAACGGCGGCAGCCGGACTGGAAACCGCAGTTCCCGCCGCGCGGAAGCGAGTGACGAAGCGGCGCAGGGCCGCTCCCTGGGCCGGGGACCGAACAAGCCGGGCGGTTGACCGCTAAAGCGCCGCAGGCGTCTTTTAGCCAATGAAGGATTTACAGGCCCCGGTACGCCGGTATAATCGCGCGTCCTTCACAAGGCTCATGCTTTTGAGGAGTGACGATGCCGGCCAAGAAGCCCGCGCCGAAGTCCGCGAAGGGTAAGAAGGCGGCAACCTTGAAACCCGCGGCGAAGAAGTCCGCCGCGAATCACAGGCCGCCGGCCGAGCAGCGCGGCAAGGAAGTCGGGCGCGCCAAAGTGGCGGCTGCCCACGTTCACAAGACGGCGGCCGCACCGATCCGGGCATCGACCCCCACGGCGGCCGCGCCGCCCATCACCCCACCGACTACGGAAACAACCACCGAGATGCGCAAGGCCGCCCAATCCACATCCCAGGCCGCGAAGCCGCCCGCCGCCCATTCCCGTGACGACATCCACGTGCCGCCGGCCGTGACCGCCTCCCCAGCCGAAACGGACGAGGTCGAAGGCGCAGAGCCGGGAAGCCTCCTCGCCGGTCCGCGCAACGTCCAACCCTATATCGCCAAGCGCGGCGAGCAGTACATGAGCAAGGAGCAGCTCGAGCACTTCCGCATGATCCTCAACAGCTGGAAGCGCGATCTGATGGTCGAGGTCGATCGTACCGTCACGCACATGAAGGACGAGGCGGCGAACTTCCCCGATCCCAATGACCGCGCCACCCAGGAGGAGGAATTCAGCCTGGAGCTGCGCACACGGGACCGGGAGCGCAAACTCATTCGCAAGATCGACGAGGCGCTGAAGCGGATCGACGACGGCAGCTACGGCTACTGTCTCGAGACCGGGGAAGAGATCGGCATCAAGCGCCTGGAGGCGCGGCCGGTCGCCACCCTGAGCATCGAAGCGCAGGAGCGGCGCGAGCGGCGCGAGCGGCAGTACGGCGACCGCGACGACCGTTACAGGTAAGGACTACGGGCCGGCATACGCCGGCCGCTTCGCCCCATCTCCCACTGGGTCGTTGCACCTCGGCTCCCTGTTGGCTGCCGTCGGCAGCTTCATCGACGCGCGCAGCCGCGACGGCCGTTGGCTCGTGCGCATCGAGGACCTCGACGCCCGCCGCGTGGTGCCGGGCAGCGCGGATGAGATGCTGCGCACGCTCGAGGCTTTCGGTCTCCTCTGGGATGGCGAGGTCGTTTACCAGAGCCGCAGAACCGATCTTTACGACGAGGCGCTGCAGTCGCTGCGCGCCGCCGGCCATACGTTCGAGTGCAGCTGCTCGCGCCGCGAGCTGAGCGCGGAGGATTCGGGCTATCCGGGTACCTGCCGCGAAGGCCCGCGCAAGCCCGGAGATACGGCGACACGCTTCAGGATCGACGAGCGGGAGACGGTTGCTTTCGACGACCGCTTCCAGGGACCGGTCGCCATCCCGATGAACAAGCTGGGGGATGTCATCTTGAGGCGCCGTGACGGGATATTCGCCTACCAGCTCGCGGTCGTCGTGGACGACGCCTTGCAAGGCATCACCGACGTCGTGCGTGGCGCGGATCTTCTCGATAGCACGGGATGGCAGATTGCCTTGCAGCGCGCCCTGCGGCTACCGAGCCCAAGGTACGCGCACTTGCCGTTGCTGCTGGAGCGGACCGGCGACAAGCTTGCGAAATCCCGCCGTTCGGCGGCGCTCGATCCAGGGCGAGCGGGCAGTCAGATCCTCAACGTTCTCAAGCTCCTGGGCCTCTCTCCTCCCGCGGAGCTCGAAGGTGCCGCGCCGGTCACCGTACTCGAATGGGCGACGGGCTGTTGGCGGGAACAGCCGTCGCCCCTCCTGCGGGAATTCATACTGCCCTAGGCCTCAGGCCTCAGGCCTCAGGCCGCGTCGACGTCTCTCATCGACAGGCGGATTCTGCCCTGACGGTCGACTTCCAGCACCTTCACGCGGATGACGTCGCCTTCCTTCAGCTTGTCGCTCACGCGCTCCACCCGCTCGTTGGAGATCTGCGAGATGTGCACGAGGCCGTCGCGGCCCGGGAGGATGGTGACGAACGCGCCGAAATCCATCAGGCGAGCCACTTTGCCCTCATAGATGCGGCCCACCTCGACGTCGGCGGTGATCAGCTCGATGCGCCGCTGCGCCTCGCGGCCGGCGGTGCCGTTCACGGAGGCGATCTTCACGGTGCCGTCGCTCTCGATATCGATCGTGGTGCCGGTCTCCTCCGTGATCTGACGGATCACCGCCCCGCCCTTGCCGATCACGTCGCGGATCTTCTCCGGATCGATCTTCAGGGTGATGATGGACGGAGCCCACTCCGACATGCGGGCGCGCGGCTCGCTGATGACCTTGTTCATCTCGCCGAGGATGTGCAGGCGCCCATCGCGCGCCTGGTCCAGCGCGACCTTCATGATCTCGGGCGTCACGCCCTCGACCTTGATGTCCATCTGCAGGGCGGTCACGCCATCCTTCGTCCCGGCCACCTTGAAGTCCATGTCGCCGAGGTGATCCTCATCGCCGAGGATGTCGGTCAGAACTTTGTAGCGGTTGCCTTCGAGGACGAGGCCCATCGCGACGCCCGCCACCGGGGCCTTGATCGGCACGCCCGCGTCCATCAGCGACAGCGAGGTGCCGCAGACGCTGGCCATGGAGCTCGAGCCGTTGGATTCCAGGATCTCAGACACGACCCGGATGACATAAGGGAACGTGGCCATATCGGGCATCGCCGCATTGACGCCGCGGCGCGCAAGGTTGCCGTGGCCGATCTCGCGGCGCTTGGGCGAGCCCATCATCCCGGTCTCGCCGACCGAGAACGGCGGGAAGTTGTAGTGCAGCATGAAGGGCTCGCGGCGCTCCCCCTCCAGGCCGTCGATGATCTGCGCATCGCGCGTGGTGCCGAGCGTCGTCACGACCAGCGCCTGCGTCTCGCCACGGGTGAAGAGCGCGGAGCCGTGGGTGCGCGGCAATACACCGACCTTCACGCTGATCGCCCGCACGGTCTTGGTGTCGCGGCCATCGATGCGCGGCTCGCCGTTGAGGATCCGCTGGCGCACGATGTTGCTCTCGAGCTTGAACAGGGCGTCGTCGATCTGCTCCGCCGTCCACTTCGGCGCTTCGCCGCCGGTGAGGGTGGCGAGGGTCTGCGCCTTGACCTCGGAGATGCGCGCGTGACGCTGCTGCTTCTCCGTGATGGTGTAGGCCTGAGCCAGGGCCGCCTGAGCGTGCAGCGCGACAGCGCTCGTCATCTCCGCGTTCTCCGCGGCGGGCTGCCAGTTCCAGCGCGGCTTGCCGGCCTCGGCGGCGAGCTCACGGATGGCCTTGATGGCGGTCTGCATCTGCTCGTGGCCGTAGACCACCGCGCCCAACATGACCTCCTCCGACAGGCCCTTCGCTTCCGACTCCACCATGAGCACGCCGTGCTCCGTGCCGGCGACCACCAGGTGTAGCTGCGACTCGGTGAGCTGCTTGGCGGTGGGATTGAGGAGGTACTGGCCGTCTTTCCAACCGACCCGGGCGGCGCCGATCGGACCATTGAAGGGAACGCCGGAGAGCGTGAGCGCCGCGGAAGCGCCGAGGAGCGATGCGATGTCAGGATCCATCTCAGGATCGACCGACAGTACGGTCGCGACGACCTGCACCTCATTGTAGAAACCGTCGGGGAAGAGCGGACGGATGGGACGGTCGATCAGGCGGGAGGTCAGCGTCTCTTTCTCAGTCGGACGACCCTCACGCTTGAAGAAGCCGCCGGGAATGCGGCCCGCGGCGTAGGTCTTCTCCACATAGTTGACGGTCAGAGGGAAGAAATCCCGGCCGGCCGCGGCCGTCGTTCGCGCACACGCGGTGACCAGCACCACGGTATCGCCCATCGAAACCCGCACGGCGCCATCGGCCTGACGGGCCATTTCGCCCGTTTCGATGGTGACTGAGTGGGGGCCGTATTGAAATGACTTGCTGACAACGCTCAAGGTCGAGTCCTCGGGGAAAAGAATGGTTCCTGCCAAACACAAAGGCCGCGTGATGCGGCCTTGTGCGGGACGGATAAGTTAGACACTAGCGGCGAAGCCCCAGGCGCTCGACGAGCTCCTGGTATTTCGCCGGTTTCGTGGCCTTGAGATAGTCGAGGAGCTTGCGGCGTTGATTGACGAGCTTGACCAGGCCCCGGCGGGACGAGTGATCGCGCTTGTGGGCCGTGAAGTGCTCGCCGAGGCCGTTGATGCGCTCCGAAAGGAGCGCTACCTGGACCTCGGGGGAGCCGGTGTCGGCGGGGCCACGCTGGTATTGCGTCAGGATGCCGCCTTTTTTCTCGCTGGTAAGAGCCATTGCGCCAAAATCCTAAGTGACTGTCTTAAGTAGCCTTTTGGGAAGCGCGGAATTTTACCCGCTGTAATGCCTCCGCCACAAGGTTGCGGGCCTTTATTTACCGATTTAGGCCTATACTCATCGGGTCATGATGAGAGCATTGATCATCGGCATCCTGAGCGCAGGAGCCCTGGCCGCCTGCTCCACCACGCCGTCGCGTCCCGTGAGCCACACCGCTGCTGCCATTCCGCAGGGTTGGTGCTCCACGGCCGACGGCAAGGCGCTGCGGCCAGGGTCGAGCCAGTGCAATTCCCTGAACCGCTCCTACTCCGGCGAGCAGCTGCGGCGAACTGGGATGACAGACGCCGCTCACGCGCTGCAGATGCTGGACCCATCCATCACGGTTCACGGCCCTTAGGCCGGATCCGTGAACAACCGCCGCGGCCGGATCTTTCCCCGGCCGTCGGATTCCCCTAGCCCGAGAAAACGCCCCCCGCCATAGAGCCTGACACGGCCCGGAGGCGGGCTGCGCAGCAGCACGACCTCCTGCCCGTGGCCGAGCCGGGCGGCCTGCCCGGCCTCGAGGCTGACGGCGGGCAGATGCCCGAGCGGCCGGTCGACCGGCACGAGCCGCGGCGGCGTCCCCTCCTCGCAGGCGCGCGTCAGCGCTTCCAGCGTCTCCATGCCTTCCTGCTCGAAGGGCTCCACCCAACTGCGACGCAGCGCGCTGACGTGTCCGCAGGTGCCGAGCGCCCGCGCGATGTCCTCGGCCAGCGTACGGACGTACGTCCCTTTGGAACAGAGAACGTCGAGCTCGATGGCCTGGTCGGTCTGCGCCACCGGCTCGAGCTCGAAGATCTCGATCTCGCGCGGGGCGCGCTCGACCGTTATGCCGGCGCGCGCCAGGCGATAAAGCGGCTGGCCGTCGCGCTTCAGCGCAGAGTACATCGGCGGCACCTGCCGCCCCGGACCGAGGAATCCGCGCAGCGCCGCCTCGAGTCCCTCCTGCCAGCGAGTCGGCACCGGCGCCTCCTCGACGATCGGGCCCTCGCGATCGCCCGTTGCCGTCCGGGCGCCCAGAGCGACCGTGAACCGATAGCGCTTGCGGTTGGAAAGGATCTCACCCGCGATCTTGGTCGCCTCGCCGATGCAGAGCGGCAGCATGCCGGTCGCGAGCGGATCGAGACTGCCCGCGTGTCCCGCCTTGCAGCCGCCGAGCAGCCGGCGAACCCGCTGCAACGCCGCGTTGGATGACATCCCCGCCGGCTTGTCGAGGAGCAATATGCCGGGATAGGCGCCACTGAGCGCCGGCAACGCAAGAGAGGGCGCCCCGGGGAACGGCCGCTCACTCATTTGCTTTTGAGCTATCGTCGGCAACCGCGCGATCGATGAGCCCCGTCAGGCGCGCGGCCTTCTCCGTGGTGTCATCGAACACGAAGTCCAGCCGCGGAGCGTGCCGCAGGCCGAGCCGCCGCCCCGCCTCCCCGCGCAGATAGCCGGCGGCACGGGTGAGGCCGCTTTGCACCTCCTCCTGCGGATGCGGCGAGGCGAATGGCGCGTAGAACACCTTCGCGGCCCCCATGTCCGGGGAGAGCCTGACGCCCGTGACGGTCACGTTGCCGACGCGCGGGTCCTTGACCTCGCGGGCGATCAGCTCCGCCAGCACGCGCTGCAGCTCCGACTCGATCTTGCGCAGCCGGCCCGAGCCGCCCTTCTTCACTGTCATTACAACGTCCGGGCAACCTCGAGACGAGCGAAGCACTCGATCTGATCGCCGACACGCACGTCCTGGTAGTTCTTCACGCCGATGCCGCACTCCGTCCCGGCGCGCACCTCGCCGACGTCGTCCTTGAAGCGGCGCAGCGATTCCAGCGCGCCCTCGAAGATGACGACGTTGTCGCGCAGCACGCGGATCGGATTGTTGCGCCTGACATAACCCTCGGTCACGAGGCAGCCGGCGACGACGCCGAACTTGCTGGAGCGGAACACTTCCCGCACCTGCGCGATGCCGACGATCTGCTCCTTGATCTCCGGCCGCAGCATGCCGGTCATCATCTGCCTCACGTCATCGATGGCTTCGTAGATGATGCTGTAGTAGCGCACTTCGACGCCGGTCTCCTTCATCGCATCGCGCGCACCGGAGTCGGCACGCACGTTGAAGCCGATGATGAGCGCCTTGGACGCCGCCGCGAGCTGCACGTCGGATACCGTAATTCCGCCGAGTCCGCTGGCGATGAGCTTCACCTGCACTTCGTCGGTCGAGAGCTTCGTGAGCGCCTCGCGCAGCGCCTCGACGCTGCCTTGTACGTCGCCCTTGAGGAGCACGGCGACGACGCCCGCTTTCTCTTCGCCGAGCTGCGAGAACACATCCTCGGCACGGGTCGCCTGACGGGCGAGCTTCACGTCGCGGAACTTGCCCTGGCGGTAGAGCGCGACCTCGCGCGCCTTACGCTCGCTCTCGAGCGCGAGCATCTCCTCGCCGGCGTTCGGCGCGCCGGACAGTCCGAGCACCACGACCGGCATGGAGGGAGAAGCCTCCTCCACCGGGCGGCCATTCTCGTCGAAGAGCGCGCGTACGCGGCCGAACTCGGAGCCTGCGATGATCGGGTCGCCGAGGCGCAGCGTACCCTTCTTGACGAGCATCGTCGCCACCGCGCCGCGGCCCTTCTCGATGCTCGATTCGATCACGACGCCGGCGGCCAGCCCGTTGCGCGGCGCGCGCAGCTCCAGCACTTCCGCCTGCAGCAGCACGGCCTCGAGCAGCTCGTCGATCCCGGCGCCCGTACGGGCCGAGACGTTGACGAACATGTTCTCGCCGCCCCAGTCCTCCGGAATCACTTCCTGCTTGGCGAGCTCGGTGCGCACCCGATCGGGGTCGGCATCGCTCTTGTCGATCTTGTTGACGGCGACGACGATCGGGACTCCCGCGGCGCGGGCGTGTTGAATCGCCTCCACCGTCTGCGGCATGACGCCGTCGTCCGCCGCCACCACCAGGATGACGACGTCCGTCGCCTTCGCGCCGCGCGCACGCATCGCCGTGAAGGCGGCGTGGCCCGGCGTGTCGAGGAAGGTCACGACGCCCTTCGGGGTCTCCACGTGATAGGCGCCGATGTGCTGGGTGATGCCGCCGGCCTCGCCCGCCGCGACCTTCGTGCGCCGAATGTAGTCGAGGAGCGAGGTCTTGCCGTGATCGACGTGGCCCATCACGGTGACGACCGGCGGACGCGGCTCGAGGTCCGTCGTCTGTGGCTCCGTGCCCTGCAGATCCTCCTCGATCTGATTTTCCCTGAGGACCTTCGGAGTGTGACCCAACTCCTCGACCACGAGCACCGCCGTATCCTGATCGATCGGCTGGTTGATGGTCGCCATGACGCCCATGTTCATGAGGACCTTGATGACCTCGGTCGCCTTGATCGCCATCTTCTGCGCCAGCTCCGCCACGGTCACCGTCTCGCCGATTCCGACCTCGCGCACGACGGGCGCTGTCGGCATCTCGAACCCGTGCCGTCCGTCGGTGGTGCTCGGCATGGCGCGCGACTTGACGCGCCGCTTCTTCTTGTAGCGGGAGCTGACATCCGTCGCAACGTGCAGCTCCTGCCTGCCATAGCGAGTGTGGCGATCGTCTGCCGCCGGACGATCCCGGGAGGGCGCGGGCGTCGCCGGCGGGCGCTCGCGCGCAGCCGGCGCAGCCGGCTGCGGGGGCGCGGCGGCACGCGCCGGCTCCGGCGCAGCGGGAGCCTCTTCGGCCGGGCGGCGGTCCTGTGCCTCCCGCTCCTGCACCTGGCGCTGCTGGTCCTCGCGCTCGCGCTCGCGGCGCTCCTCCTCCTCGCGCGCCCGCTGCTCGGCGAGATGGCGGGCTTCGTCCTGGGCCCGGCGTCGGGCGGCTTCCTCTTCCTCGATGCGGCGGCGGTTTTCCGCCTCCAGCCGCTCGCGCTCGCGCCGTTCGGCGTCGATGCGCTCGCTCTCGCGGCGGGCGACTTCCTCGGCCTCGCGCCGCTTCTGGTCGATCTCGTCCTGCTGTTGGCGCGCCTGCTCCTCGAGGACGTCGCGCTTGATGTAGGTGCGCTTCTGGCGCACCTCGACGCTGACCGTGCGCGCGCGCCCCTGGGCGCTCGCGAGCTTCAGCTCGCTTTGCGTCTTGCGCTTCAGCGTGATGCGGCGCGGCGCGGCGTCCCGCTCGCTCTCCGCGCCGCCGTGGCTGCGGCGCAGGTGCGTCAGCAGCTCGAGCTTAGCATCGTCGCTGATGCGGTCATCGGGGCCCTTGACCTTGATGCCGGCCTGATCGAGCTGCACGAGCAGCCGATCCACCGGTACCTTCAGGACCTCGGCAAATTGGGAAACCGTCACTTCCGCCATACTTTTCGTACCCTCAGGCCTGACCCGCTTCGAACCAGTGGGCCCGGGCGGTCATGATGAGTTTGCCGGCTTCCTCGGCCGGGAGTCCCTCGATGTCCTTCAGATCCTCAACCGACTGCTCCGCGAGATCCTCACGCGTGCGAACACCGCGCCGCGCGAGGGCCAGCGCGAGATCCGGGCTCATTCCCTCGAGCAGCAGCAGGTCGTCCGCCGGCATCGACTGATCCAGCGTCTCCTCGCTCGCGATCGCCTGCGTCAGCAGGACATCGCGCGCGCGATTGCGCAGTTCCTTGACGATGTCCTCGTCGAATTCCTCGATGGACGCGAGCTCCGCCTGCGGCACATAGGCGATCTCCTCGACCGTCGAGAAGCCCTCCTGGGCGAGAATGGTGGCGACGTCCTCATCGACGTCCAGTTGCTTCATGAACATCTGCACCAGCGACTTCGCCTCGGACTCGCTCTTCGCCTCGGCATCGGATTCCGTCATGACGTTGAGCTCCCAGCCGGTGAGCTGACTGGCGAGGCGGATGTTCTGCCCGCCGCGGCCGATGGCCTGCGAGAGCTTCTCCTCCGCGACCGCGATGTCCATGCTATGGGAATCTTCGTCGACCACGATCGACATGACTTCCGCCGGGGACATGGCGTTGATGACGAACTGCGCCGGATTCTCGTTGTAGGGGATGATGTCGACGCGCTCGCCGGCGATCTCGTTGGACACCGCCTGCACGCGCGAGCCGCGCATGCCGACGCAAGCGCCGACGGGGTCGATGCGCGGATCGTTGCTGCGCACGGCGATCTTGGCGCGCACGCCCGGATCGCGAGCGGCGCCCAGGATCTGGATCAGGCCCTGGCCGACCTCCGGCACCTCGAGCTTGAAGAGCTCGATCAGGAACTCCGGCGCGGTGCGCGTCAGGAAGAGCTGCGGCCCGCGCAGCTCGGAGCGCACTTCCTTGAGGAACGCCTTGATGCGGTCCTGTGCCTTCACCTGCTCGCGGGGAATCATGTCCGTCCGCGGCACGAAGCCTTCCGCATTGGAACCGAGGTCGATGAAGATGCCGTTGCGGTCGACGCGCTTGACGACACCGCTCACCAGCGTCCCGACGCGATCGCGATAGGCATCCACGACCTGCTGGCGCTCCGCCTCGCGCACTTTCTGCACGATGACCTGTTTGGCCTGCTGCGCGGCGATGCGGCCGAACGACACCGACTCCATCGGCTGCTCGACGAATCCGCCGACTTCGGCCTTCGAATCGATCTCGTGAGCATCCTCCAGGCGCAGCTCGCGCTCCGGGGCCTCGAGCTCCGTCGAGTCGTCGGCAAACACCTTCCAGCGGCGAAAGGTCTCGTAATCGCCGCTCCTGCGGTCGATGGCGACGCGCGCATCCCACTCTTCGCCGTGCTTCTTGCGGGTAGCCGAGGCCAGAGCCGCCTCGAGCGCCTCGAAAATCACTTCCTTGTCGACGCCCTTCTCGTTGGAGACGGCATCGACGACCATCAGGATTTCCTTGTTCACTACTGTCACCTCTCGCCAGCTTTTTTTGGCGGCTACCGCTAACCCGCGAGGCTAGCTTGTCAGCCTGGCTTTACCAATCTCTGCAAACAACACCGGCACGCGTTGCCCATCGACCTCGAGCGCGATTCCCGCCTCGTCCGCCGAAAGAAGCGTGCCGGTATAACGCCGGCGTCCCTCCCGCGGCGCGGCGAGCTCCACCGCCACCCGCGCGCCGACGAAACGCGCGAAATGCGCCTGCGTGCGCAGCACGCGGTCGAATCCCGGCGAGGAAACCTCGAGCGTATACGCGGTGGGTATCGGATCCTCGACATCGAGGAGAGCCGAGACTTCGCGGCTGACCCGCTCGCAGTCCGTGAGCCCAACTCCCTCGGGGCTATCGATGAAGAGTCGCACCACGGCGCTGCCACGGCCCGACGATTGCTCGAGATCCACGAGCTCGTAGCCCAGCCGCCCGACGAGGGGCTCAATGAGGGCGATGAGCCGCTCTCGCAAGGTGGCCGACATAGTCCTCATAAAAAACAAAAAGGGCCATAAGGCCCATCTAATCCGTACGAATGACCGGTACAAAAACAAAAAGCCCCTCGGGGGGCTTTTTTGGCTCTTACCGCTGTCGGCGGGCTGACTCCCTACCCGTCGATCCCCCGGCCGAGGCCCGTGGGGGGGCGCATTGTACCCAAACGGCGTCGGTAGTGAAACACCTTGAGCCCCGCGAACCGGTACTATTCCCGTCCATGGCCATGGCCGAGACTTTGCACTTGTGGCGAAACGCCCGGATTGCCACCTGCGAGCCCGCGCTGGGCCGCTTTGCGCCCGGCGCTCTCCTCAGCCGGGGGCCGCGCATCGAATGGGTGGGCGCGGAGCGCGAGCTGCCGCAAGGCTGCCAGCCGGACGAGACGCACGACCTGCGCGGTGCCTGGTTGACCCCGGGGCTCATCGACTGCCACACCCATCTGGTGTTCGCCGGCACCCGGGCGGCGGAATACGCGCAGCGCCTGCGGGGCCGCTCGTACGCGGAGATCGCTCGGTCCGGAGGCGGCATCCTCTCCAGCATGCGCGCGGTGCGGGCTGCCTCGGAGCAGCAGCTTTTCGATGAGAGCCTACCGCGGCTCGAGGCACTTCTCGCCGAAGGCGTCACCACGGTCGAGATCAAGTCGGGGTACGGCCTCACTCTGGCGGATGAGGCCAAGATGCTGCGGGCGGCCCGGTCACTCGCGCACGCCCTCCCCGTTACGGTCAGCACGACTTTTCTTGCCGCGCACGCGCTGCCGCCCGAGTACGCCGGCCGGCCGGATGCCTATATAGACGATGTCGCCCAGGAATGGCTGCCCAGGTTGCACGAGGAAGGCCTCGTGGACGCCGTCGACATCTTTTGCGAAAGCGTGGGATTTAGCGTGCCACAGGCGGAAAGACTCTTTGACGCGGCAGACCGCCTCGCCGTGCCCGTCAAAATGCATGCGGAACAACTCTCCAATCTGGGCGGCAGCCTCCTTGCGGCCCGGCGCGGCGCGCTCTCCTCCGATCATCTGGAGTACGCGACCGCCGTCGAGGCCGAGGCGCTGGCCGCCGCCGGGACCGTGCCGGTCCTCCTGCCCGTAGCGTTCTTCTGTCTCGCCGAGGAGCGCAAGCCGCCCGTGGTGGCGCTGCGTCAGGCCGGCGCTGGCATGGCCATCGCCACGGATTGCAATCCGGGGTCGGCGCCCGGCAGCTCCCTCCTGCTGGCGATGAGCATGGCGACACGACTCTTCGGTCTGACGTGCGAGGAGGCGTTGGCTGGTGTGACCCGGCACGCCGCCCGCGCGCTCGGCATGCAGGAGCAGCGCGGCACCCTCGCGGCCGGCAAAGCCGCTGACTTCGTCGTCTGGAGCATCGGCGAGCTGGAAGAGCTCGGCTACTGGACCGGCTTCAATCCCTGCCGCGCAGTCATCAAAGGCGGCCGACAGGTTTCCTGAGCCCTATGGGACGCCACGATGAGCCTGAGGCTGCCGACGCCGCGGACAGTGCTCCGGGAGCTGCACGCATCGACCGCTGGCTCTTTGGTGTACGCCTGTTCAAGTCCCGGTCGCTGGCGGCCGAGGCCGTGAGCGGCGGCAAAGTCCACGTCAATGGCGCACGGGTACGTCCCTCGCACACCGTTCGCCCAGGGGACCTGATCGCCTTCAATCGAGGCGCGGTCGATTTCGAATGCTACGTAGCGGCGATTCCGGAGCGCCGGGGACCGGCCAAGGAGGCGGTAAACTGCTATACGGAAACGGACGCCAGTCGCGCACGGCGTGAACAGCATGCACAGAGGATGCGTCTCGCCGCTGCCATGACACCCCGCCCCGAAGTGCGCCCGGACAAGCATCAAAGACGGGAGCTGCGGCGTCTGCGGGGTCGATGAAGTCGCAACCAGAAAGGCGACCCCCTGGCGTTTGACCGATAATCGCCGCATATAGAGATGACCGGCACCGCCGGCCACGAGGTTGCAATCAATATGTCTCTGAGCGTCTTCGACATCTTCAAGGTCGGCATCGGACCGTCGAGCTCCCACACCATGGGCCCGATGCGCGCCGCGCGGGAGTTCGTGCTCGCTCTGGAGCGCGACGGGCTCCTCTCCGCGACCCAACAGGTGACCGCGCGCCTCTACGGCTCGCTCGCGCTCACCGGCCTCGGTCACGGTACCGACCGCGCCGTGCTCATCGGGCTCGAGGGCGGTGATCCGGAGACCGTCGATCCCGACAGCATCGAGCCGACCCTGGCGCGCATCCGATCCACCCGTCGCATCCGCCTGCTCGGCCGGCACGAGATCGAGTTCGACGAGAAGGCCGGGCTGCTGCTGCTGCGCACCGAGAGACTGCCGGGACATCCGAACGGCATGCGCTTCGCTGCGACTTCGGGCGACGGCAAGACGCTGCGCGAGGAGGAGTATTACTCGATCGGCGGCGGCTTCATCGTCCGCGGCGGGGAGAGTCAGGCGCGCGAGGCGACCGCGCGGGCGCAGCCGCCCTATCCTTTCAACTCCGCCGCCGAGCTGCTCTCGCTCTGCCGGGAAAACGGGCTCGAGCTCTTCGAGCTCGTGCTGGCGAACGAGCGCACATGGGCGAGCGAGGCGCAGGTGCGCGCGGGGGTTTTGCACCTCTGGCAAGTGATGCAGGGTTGCGTCGAGCGCGGCTTCCATCAGACCGGCGTGCTGCCCGGACCCCTCAAGGTGCGCCGGCGCGCGCCCAAGCTCTACCGGGTCCTCACGGAGAGCGGCCCCTCCAAACCGCTCGATGCCATGGACTGGGTGAACGCCTTCGCGCTCGCGGTCAACGAGGAGAACGCCGCCGGCGGCCGTGTCGTCACGGCACCGACCAACGGCGCGGCGGGCATCGTCCCGGCGGTGCTGCACTTCTACCAGCGATTCGAGCCCGGGGCGAGCGATGAAGGGATCATCCGGTTCCTGCTCACCGCGGCCGCCATCGGCATGCTGTACAAGCGCAACGCCTCGATCTCCGGCGCCGAGATGGGCTGTCAGGGCGAGGTCGGGGTCGCCTGCTCCATGGCCGCGGCGGGACTCGTTGCGGCGCTGCAGGGCAGCAACGAGCAGATCGAGAACGCCGCCGAGATCGGCATGGAGCACAACCTGGGGCTGACCTGCGATCCGGTGGGCGGTCTGGTGCAGATCCCCTGCATCGAGCGCAACGCCATGGGCGCGGTGAAAGCGATCAATGCCGCGCGGCTGGCGATGCGCGGCGACGGCTCGCACAAGGTCTCCCTCGATCACGTGATCGCGACGATGCGCCAGACCGGCGCCGACATGTCGACGATCTACAAGGAGACCTCTCAGGGCGGCCTGGCGGTCAATGTACCCGAGTGTTGAGGGCCCGGGAGCCCTGATAGGCTCCTGAGTCCGTAGCTGCGCGGCGCCTGGCGACTAGCGTCTGCGGGCGTGCAGGCCGCTGGAGCGATGGCTGCGGCCCCCACCGCGAGACCTGCCGCTCGGCATGCCCTTTCGCATGCCCGTGTCCTCTTCCTCCTGCGTTCCATCGCCCGTGGCTTCCCCGCCGGTGAGCTCCATCTTGCGCGCCTCGAGCCGCTCGCCGAGCGCGTCGAGATCGAGGGAGGAGCGCTGGAGTTTCGGGAAGAGCTCAGTCTCTTCCTCGCTGACGTGGTGCTTCACGTACTCGCCCATGACTTCCACTTTCGCTTCGTATTCCTCGTCCACTTCCTCACGCTGCTCGATCTGCTGGATGAGGTCTTTGACGGATTCGTGCTCGACATGTGCCTCGGCGACGAGGTGCGCATCGCCGGCGCGCAATGCGTCGCGCGCCGCGGGATACAGGAGTTCCTCTTCGAGCTGCGTATGCACGGTGAGCATCCTGCAGATGCGCCGGGCGATGGTCTGCTTCTCCTCGTGCTCGGCGGACTCGAATTCCTCCAGAGCCTGCGCGACGGCGCGGTGATCCTGTTTCAAGAGCTTCACCGCATACGGTGCGGAAGAGTCGCCACGGCGGCCACGCTTGGCGCGGGTGGAAGTTGCGCGCCCGCTCTGCGAGCCGCGGCGGCTGGCGGCGGCGCGCGGGGTGTTGCTTCCAGCGCGTGCGCCGGCGCTCAGCGAGCGTGGATGAGAGCTGCCGCGCCCGGCACGTTTGCCGCCACCGCGCGCGCCGCGCGTGCGGCTGGCCGAGCGAGAGCCGGTCTTCGACTGTCGTGTTGCCATGAACTTGCCCCTTGCATGTTGGTGGGTGGGGCAGTGGAGCAATTCATGTACCGTTTTGTCACGACGCGGCCGAGCTGTCGGCGGCGTTGCCGGCGGCTAGCGCGACGCGATTGCGCCCAGCGTCCTTGGCATCGTAGAGCGCTTCGTCCGCGCGGTGGCGCAGGGATTCCAGAGTGTCGTCGGGCTCGCCGATGGCGACGCCGATCGACAGCGTCACGGCCCCGATGTACTGCATTCCGTCGTTGCGGGTGATGACCGTGCGCGTGGCGCTGGCGCGGATCTTCTCGGCGAGCGCGCCCGCATCGTCGAGGGACCGGGCTGGTAGGAACATCGCGAACTCATCGCCGCCCAGGCGCGCGGCCATGTCCTCGCCCTTGAGGTTCTCGCTCAGGATCTCGGCGACCTTGGCCAGCACCTTGTCGCCGATCACGTGTCCATGCGTGTCGTTGACGCGTTTGAAGTAATCGACGTCGACGGCGAGGAACGCGACGCCGGTGAGCTCTTCGCTCTCGCGCGCCTCGACGGCACGACGCAGGCCATGGAGGTTCTTCAGTCCGGTGAGCGGATCCCGCAACGGCTCGGTCTGCGCGCGCTCGAGGCGCTCCATGACCTCGTCGACCTCCTGGCGCTGCCGGGCGAGCTGCTGGTGCAGTATCGCGAGAGCGGCCTGCAGGTGGGAAGCCTCCGCCAGCACGTTGCTCATCTTGCCGGTGAGGGTGTTGCCGTCCTGCTCGTGCCGGCGCGCCTCCTGGATGGCATCATCCAGACTGCCGGTGAAGCGCTTCACCGTTCTTTCCGCCTGGACGGCCTGCTTCTCCGACTCGCCGAGCGCCGCGCGCAGTTGACTCTGCGCGAGCTCGAATGCCTGCACGTCGCGGCCGGCGATGTGCAGGGCGTGCAGCCGGCAGATCTCGGCGTCCGACAGCAGGCTTTCGCTGGCGAGGAGCTTATCGAGCTCCTGACTCAGCCCCGGGTTGAGGTCGGCGGCGTGCTCGTACCACACGGCGTAGCTCACCGGATGGTAGCCGGCCTTGTGGGGCGACATGAGATGCAACGCCCGGCGCAGGATCTCGGCGCTTTCTTCCCTCGAATGCTGGTAGCGCATTGTTATTGGTGACGCCTCTCAGGCGGCGGGGCTTTACATGATGGTAACACCCCGGGATTGCGCTGGGCGAGGAACCGCCACGGCTCATCCTGTCGAAACCCCCCTTGGAACAGCCGTGGAACAGGGTTCGGGACGGTCGCGGACGGTCCCCCAGGGCTCCTCGGGTCCATCCGCGACGTCTCTCCTAACCCCCCCGTCAGGCGGGCGGAGACGATGCGAAACCGGATTTTTGCTTTTCGGCGGCCTCTGCGGCGTGCTCTCTCTTGATGCGCTCGTAGATCTCCTCGCGATGCACCGCGATGCTCTTCGGCGCATTGATGCCGACGCGCACCTGATTTCCCTTGACCCCCAGAACGGTGATGGTCACGTCGTCCCCGATCATGACGGTCTCACCCACGCGCCTTGTAAGAATCAACATACTGGTAATCCTCTGTAGTTGGTGATGGTCCAAAGCCCTGGTAAAGCTGCTAATGCACGAAACGGCTCAAGGCGAGTTCGCCGGCGTCTCAACGGCGGGCGCCGACCGGTAGCCCAGGATCACTTCACCGCTCTCGTGAGTGACGGTGACGGGCGCGATCCGACGCAGCCGATCGAGCGTGTCGTCGATGTTGTGGACGCTGAAGGCTCCGCCTACTTTCTGCGTGGCAGCGCGTGGATCGGCGATGACGATGCGCTTCGTCGTGTAGCGGCTGAGATCGCTGACGAAGTCGGACAGCGGCTCACCCTGCGTCTCCAGCATGCCCTCACGCCAGCGGATGACCTTCGGTGCGATGATGGAATGGACGTCGGCGACGAGGCCCACCGGCGAGTACTCGATCTGTTGGCCGGAGGTGAGACGCCTGCTCCAGGAAGGCGGAGCGCTCATCCCGCTGTCCAACCCCTCGACGGCTACCGTGCCGCTGATCACGCTGACACGGACATCTCCGTTCGCCAGCTGATAGACATCGAAGCGGGTACCGAGCACCTGCACCTGGCTGTGCGCCAGCAGGATGCGGAAGGGCCGGCTGGGATCGTGGACGACCTGGAAGTACGCCTCACCGCGGATCAGACGCACCCGGCGGTCGGTTGGAGTCCCTACCCACTCGAGTTGCGTCTGGGTATTGAGGCCGACGACGCTGCCGTCCGGCAGGACCACCGTGCGCACTTGCCCCGTAACGGTCTGATAGGTCTGCGCGACGTATCCTTCGCTGCGCAGCGCCGACCATCCGATCGCGATCGTGAGCACACCGGCGGCCGTCGCCAGGCCCGATATCCACACGGGTCCGGAGGCGATCCGTCCCACGCGGCCGGAAAGCCGAGAAGACGCGGGCTTCGACTGCGCAATGCTGTTCAGAACGTCCGCCCGTGACCGACCCTTGAGCTCCATCGCCACATCGAGCAGGGCCCGCTGGGTGTGGAATTCGCGGGCATTCACCGGGTCGGCGATCCAGGTCTCGAAGGCGCACCGCAGCGCGTCCGTCAGGCCCCTCCCGATACGGGTATGCCAGGTCGCCGCCTGCGATCGGATCCGGCGCCGTCGCAACCTGTCCCAGACGCTCAATGCTCGGCCCTCCTGGGCCTCGCCCCCGCTCCCGCGGGGGCCGACGCGCCGCTGCGCGTCGTCGTGACAAAGCCGCGGGAAGCGGCTTTGGACGCCGCCAGGTGGGCCGAAGGCCGAGCGCCAGGGATGGCGGCGAGCAATTGCTCCCGGCAATTCATTCGACCTCCGCCAAGTCGATACCCTGTGAGGACAGGCGGTCCCGGCAAGCCTTGAGGGCCTTGGTCATGCGCTTGTCGACCCGCTTCTCGGAGATTCCGAGCGCGGCGGCAATTTCTTTGCGGGGCTTGCCTTGCACGTGGGCCATCACAAAAACATTTCGAAGATTAGGGCGCAATTCTTTGATAACGTTTGCCAAATGCTGGCCGATCTGGTCCGCCATCACCTGCCGGTCAGGGCCCATGCGATGGTCGGGCACCTCCTCCATGCCCGCCGAGCCCATGATCATGGCGCTCTCCAGCCGCCGCCGCCGCAGGTGCATCAGCGCGAAATTCGTGGCCACCTTGAAGAGCATGGCCCGCGGAAACATCACCTGCTCCGGCCGGTACGTCCGGTGTACCTGCTCGAAGGTGTCCTGGGCCACCTCCCGCGCGACCTCCGGCCTACCCAGCATCTGGGTAAGGTAGGCCAGCAGCTGCGCCTCATGCGTTCGGCACAACCGCTCTACGAACTCATCGGTCCTCCCCGATAGGGGAAAGCGTCTGACCTCACCCATGTCGCTCTTTTCCAATCCCTATCCCTCTAGCACTGAAATGCACCGGCCACTGAAATACCCCCTCCCAAGGACGGGTTTACGCCCGTGCCCGCCGCGATACCATCCTTCCCCTGCATTGGCCCAATATATCGCTTTGTAGATCATATCCTACACCTGGAACGAAGTCGTCATGAACACACCCTCACGCGGCGAGCTGCAGCTCGAGGCCAACCTACAATCGACGCAGGATCAGACGGCGCCCGAGGACGCCCTATTGGTGGAGCTGGGCAGAGTGTCGGATACTCAGGGGGGGTTTCTCGGACCCAAACCCGACAACGGCGGCGGGTTTCAGGCCTTTTGAGTCACCAGCTCTTCCTGACATTGAGGCTGATGACGCGCCCCAGCGCCTGTACGTTGTACACGTCGTAGCCGAACTGGTTGTCGACGAACGGCGGATCGTGATTGAGCAGGTTGACGATGTTGAGTGTCACCTGCGTGCCGCTCGCGAGTCCGCCGCTCTTCCCGGTGCGGTAAGCGGCCTGTAAGTCAAGCGTCGTCCAGGCGGCAACCCGCGGCAGCCGGGTGCTGCCGGGATTGCGGTATCCGCCGCTGTAGTTGACTGCCAATTGCAGGAACGGCCCCGGCCGCTGCGAGCCGTGGCGAGTCCACGCCAGCGTTGCGCGCGTCCTGAGCGCCAGCGGATTGCCCGCCGTGTCGAGGATGTCGGTTTCCGGCGCCGTGGCATTGACGGCCTGGTCGTACCGCAAGACGTAATTGCCCAACACGCCCAGCTCGAAGCTGCCGGCGCGGTTGTGCAGGAGCTGATGAGCCTCGAGGTCCAGCCCCGACGTGCGTGTGGACGCCAGGTTGGCCAGGCGGCCATCGATGATGGCCGCGGGAGCGCTGGCCAGACAACTCGGCACGGAGCCCTCGAAGTAAGGACTCTCGCAAAGGGCCGCGATCTGCGCCTGCGTGGGATCGCGCGTGATGACCGACGCCCACTCGCGCCCCAGCATGAGGATGTCGAACGGATCGCCCGCCGCGGGCTGCGCGATCCGGTTGTCGTAATCGATGGAGTAGTACGTCAGCGAGAGAGTCGAACCGCCGAGGTACGGCGGAGCGAGATCGAGCCCCGCCGTCCACGTCCTGGCGGTTTCCTGCCTGAGTCCGGGGTTGGATCCCTGCTCGACCAGGACGAGCGAGCGGCCGGAAGGCGATTGCGGATCGGACAGGACCAAGGGGCCTGCGGCGTTCACCGAGGTGTCGTAGAGGTCATCGAGCTTCGGCGCGCGGAAGGACCGCCCCCAGCTCGCGCGCAGTTTCAAGGCCCGCAGAGGCAGCCAGCGCAGGTCCGCCATCGGATTGAAGGAGTTGCCGAAATCGCTGTAGTGCTCGTAGCGGCCCGACAGGCTCAGCACGAGGGCCGGCGCGGCGTGCGGGCTGCGCGGCTTGCCCGCCAGGGGCAGCACGAGCTGTGAGAAGAGCGAGGTGACGTGCCGGGCGTAACTCTGTGGGACGGTCCGCTCGGCGGGATCCGTTGGATCCGGCACGTCATGATCAAGTGTCTCCTCCCGGCGCTCCACTCCGACGGCGAGCTTGGCCTCGCCGGCCGGCAACTCGAACAGTGGGCCGTCCGCAACCAGGCTGGTCGAGTCGATTCCCGAGGTGGAGCGCAGCCGGTAGTCCCTGCGGATCGCGGCCAGTGTGGCGGGATTGGTGAAGGAGCCATCGCCGAATGGATCGAGGGCGGTCGCCGGATCGGGATCGGCCAGCGCCGCCGTCAGGGCAGCGCCGTCGGGCACGTTGTACTCATCGTCGCGCAGCGTCTGACTCCCGTAGGACTCGCTCAGGTTCACCTGCCATTTCCCCGGCAACTCGAACGCCGCGCCCACGGTTCCCACGTAGACCTGGGTCCGGGAAGCGAAAGTGGTCGGACCCAGGTCGCGCGCGAAGCTGTAGGCCTCGAGGGTGTAGGGTGTGCCGGGGAACGGATTGACGTAGAACGGGTTCGTCGGCGGCACGACGAGCGTCTGCGGAGCCGGCAGGTAGGTGGCCAGTGTGTTGCGTTGCGTGAAGCGGGCTTGCGCGGACAACTGCACGCGGCTGCCGATACTCTGCGCGCCCGCCGCGTAGAGCTCGTGTGCGACGATCTGCGGAAAGATCTCCGCACCGGCGTAGGGATTGGCGAGATTGATCTGCGGCGTCAGCAGCGATGTCGTCAGCGATTTGCCGTCCTGGCCCGCGGGAATACCGTACGCCGGCTGCAGGGTCGCCGGGTCGAGGAGATTGCCGGGATTGCTGTAGTAGCTGTCGTAGTTGCCGCCGCCGTAGGGGGTCTTGTCCGCGTTGGCGGCGTAAGGACGGTCGGCCGCCGCGAGCGGCGTCGCGTCGGAGAACTGGTACGCAAACATGGCATGGCCGCCGCTCCAGTGGGCCCCGAAGAGCTGCGCGGCCATGAGCTCCCTTCTGCCGTCTGCCGCCGTACCATATCTCGCCTGCGTCTCCGCGCCCTGGAAGTCATCGCGCATGATGATGTTGACGACGCCCGCGACGGCATCCGACCCGTAGAGGGCCGATGCGCCATCCGGCAGCACCTCGATTCGCTTGACGGCGCTCCACGGGATGGTGGAGACGTCGACGAAGTCGCCCGCGCCCCCCGAGAGCGGTTGCCGATGTCCATCCACGAGCACGAGCGTCGCACCGACACCGAGGCCGCGTAAATCGATGCCCGCCCCGTACTGGTAGTTGTTGTCCAACCCCAGGTCCTCACGCGGCCCGTTGCGTGAGGTGATCGGCAAGCTGTAGAGCGCGTCCTCGACCGTGGCATAGGCAGCCTCGGAGAGTTGTTGCCGCTTCACGTACACCAGCGGCGCGATCACACCCTGCACACCGCGGATCAGGCTTCCCGTCACCTCCACCGGCTCGAGCGCGTCCTGGTCCATCTCGAGCGCCGCGGCGGCCGCGGCGTCAGGCCGGGCCTGACTCTGCGCGGCCACAGACTCATCGGGCTTCGCGTCGCCCTCGGCCTGGATGACTACGGAGTGCGCGGTGTCGAATTCATAGGTGAGCCCGCTGCCCTGCAGCATCCGGGCCAGGGCGTCGGAGCTCGCCATGCGCCCCTTCACCGCCCGGGTGACGAGCTTGTCCATCGCCGGTGTCAGACCGTAGATCGCCGACAGCCCGGACTGATGGGAGAAGTCGAGCACCGCCTGAGTGAACGGCTCCGCCGGCAGGTTGAAATCGACGATCGGGCCCGCCGCCCAGGCGGCTGGGATCCAAAGCGCGGTCAGCGCGAGAACACCTCTCAGACCCAAGTCCATTATTCCCTGCGAGCGAAATCAGAGTCTGCCACTTTCCAGGCCCTCGAAGCGAGACACCGCTCGAAGTCCTAGGCGGCGGCGCGGCGGACGATCGTACCCCAGCGCTTGAGCCAAGCCTCGATGCCGGCATACTCCAGCACTTCACCGGAGCCGGTGCCGATGGGAGTCGCTCTGCCGGAGAGCACCTCGGCCACGCGGCCGCGGTCGATCACGCCTTCTCTCACCAGGGCGCCATCCAACAGCAGCTCGCGCAGGAATGCGCGATTGTGCTCCAGCGTGAGACGCAGATGCTCTTCGATTCCTCCCTTGTGTCTGCGGTTGCGGATCTCCGGCGGCAGTTCGTCGTAGAACGCGCGCCGCGCCACCGCGCGGTCCCAGCCGCCGTCGGTCAGCACATAGGTTGGAATGCGCAGGCACAGCTCCATGACCGGCTGCGAGAAGAGCGGCGAGATCCGCTCCGCATCGCCCTCGCGCGCCAGGGGATCGTAGAAATCGAAGGGCTGGCTGATCTGATGCGCGTGCCAGAGCTTGCCGCTCGGCGCGCCGCGCGGATGGCGCAGCAAGGGATGCAGGAAGCCGGCGCTGCGCCGCGCCTCCTCGATCACGGCGGGCACCAGGAGCGGCCGCATCCGTCCGGCCTCCTGCAGGACACTCCACCGCTGGTCCGCGAGATAGCCGGAAGCCGCCTCGCGCAGCACGCGCCAGACCGAGATCTGATCCATCTGCGCCGCATCGAGCGCCACCCGCAGGAGCGAGGGGCGCAGCCCGCGGCGGTGCAGGAAATCCCCGGGCGCCCATTCCGCACGCTCCTGGTAGAAGAGCTGATCGCCCCCGTAGCCGATGACCACCGCGGCCGCGCCGTGCTCGGCGGCGAGCTGCGCATCGAGCCGGCTGTGCTCGAGGAAATACGGGTAGTTGGTCGGCTCCGGCGCCCGATGGATCGTGAGCAGCGGCTGCAGGTCGAACGAGGAATCGCGCGGCCGCTCGAGCAACTCCAGGCCCGCCTTGGCGGCGGCGGCGCGCGCGAAGGCGCGCTCGTCCAGGTCCGCGCCCAACGGGTAGTAATGGAAACACGTGACACGCGGCCGCGACGGAGCGTCCTTGAGGCAAGCCAGTACGATCGAGGAGTCGAGGCCACCGGAAAGCGACAGCAGCACATGGTCGTAGCAAGTCGCCCACGCGTGGACGACGTCGCGCACACACTGCCGCATCGCCGCGACCGCCGCATCCAGATCGTCGATCACGTCAGTGTTGGCAACGGCCAAGGGATCCCAGTAGAAGAAACGCTTCGAGGCGCCCGCCCGGGTCTCGACGCACTCTCCCGCGAGCACTTGGGTGATCTCGCGCAGGCCGGTGCCCGCGGAGTGCTCCCGCAGGAAGCAGACGGCCGCGATGAGGTAGGACCAGTTGATCTCGAGGGGCGCATCGAGGAGATCGACGATGTCGTCCATCCAGGAGAAGTAGACATCGACCCCGCGGCAGCGCACGAGGTAGCACGGCAGCCCGCCTGAAGGATCGCGCAGCACCCAGGTCGCGCGCGCCTGCGCATCGTGGAGGAAGGCGACGTAACGTCCCCAGTAGCTCTCGATGAGATGGCGGCCGTTGCTGTCCTGCATGGCGCGGCTCTCGGCCTCCGACAGGGCGAACGGCGCCGCCGTCGAGACGCCTTCCTGCGAGCGCGCGAAGAGAGTCCCGAGTACGACGCCGCCCTCCTCCGCGAGCAGGTACGCGGCGCACGCGTCGCTTCCCGCCTTCGCGCAGCGGACCTCGATGCCTCCCGCGCGCACCGCCACGCGCCATTCCGGGCCCGTCGCCGAATGGCGCTGCAACAGGAGGCGCGCGGACTCCCGCGCCGCGGTGTCCTGATCGTTCCACACGAAGGCCACGTAGCGGAACATGGCGCCCTACACGACCAGGATGGGCGAGTACTGGCGCACCCGGTCCGGGATGTCGTTGAGCAGCACCTCGCCCAGTTGGACCCAACAATGGGCATCGAAGGGATCGGTCTTGACCCCGAACACCCAATCGGGGTGGATGCCTTCGGGGCCGAGGAAGTGCAGCAGCGTCAGGGAGTCGAGCAGACAGGCGGAGCGCAGGGTATAGAAGAGAGGCCGCAGCCGCGCGAATGCGGTCACGAGAGAGCGCAGCCGCAGCGGGTCGGCGCCGGGGCCTCCGGCCTGCGGCTGTGCCTTGCGCTCGCGCATGGCCTCGACGATGGACTGGATGGGACGCAGCTTGAGGGAGAGCTGCGCCTGCAGGCAGCTGCCGCCGAAGCGCCAGAGCTGGCCGGCGCTCGCCTTCGGCCGCGTATCGAGGTCGAACTCGACCAGGCTGCGCTGCGGGCGGATGGTGGTCACGGGAACCGCGGGCTTCCCGACGCGGGCGTCGGTCACCAGCATCCCATGAGCGAGCAGCTGGGAGACGAGAGCGTCGGCCTTACCGTCAGCGTCAGGAGGAGAATCGGCCGGCGGCACCTCATCGACGGGCCAACCCCGTACCCAGCGAGCCAGCCGATGCGCGGGCACGACGGCAACATACTTGTCGCGCTCGAGGTCCATCAGGATCACATGTTGCCCGCTGATGCACGGATACACGTGCGAAGCGAGAAAATACGGCTGCATCCCATCCCCCCGGCCTTTCCAAAGCGCCGAGGCAGCATTGTTGAAGTGATGTAGGCCAAAAGTCAATGCAAATGGCGCCAGATTGACGCACGATTCCGCAAGGTAGCCGCTCGGGTATCACTGTTGCTACGCGCCAACGGCGTGACGATCGCCTGCCCCGATTGCGGAACTCTGGAGGAGATTCCGCGGCTGCTGCCGCGCGATACGGCCATTTGCATCCGCTGCGAGACGGACCTCGAGAAGACCAACGGACGCAGCATCGGCGCGGCGCTCGCCTGCTCGCTCGCGACCTTCTTTCTGCTCGTGCCGGTCAACGTGCTGCCGCTGCTGCGGATCGATCTGTTCGGGATGCACTCGCAGAACATCACGGCCGCGGGTGTGGCTCAGTTGTGGGGACGGGGTTGGGTGTGGCTCGCGGGACTCAGCGCGCTCTTCGTCATCGTCCTGCCTTTTCTGCGCTTCGGACTGCTCTCGACGGTGCTCGGCGCGCTGGCGCTCGACCGCCGCCCCTCCTGGCTCGGCCCCGCATTCCGCTGGTCCATGTGGCTCGATCCCTGGGCCATGATCGACGTGTATCTTCTGGCCGGCTGCGTCGGGTACTACCGCCTGATCAATATCGATGAGGCGCACGTCAGTATCGAGCTCGGGGGTGCCTGTTTCATCGCGGCCGCCTTTCTCACCATGCTCTCGCGCGCGACGCTCGATGCGCGCACGGTCTGGCGAGCCATCGGCGGGGAGACGCGCGCGACGCATGGGGAGCCGATGTTGGGTTGCACCAGCTGCGACCTCGTGCAGCCCGTCTCCCGGGAGCACCAGCGCTGTCCCCGTTGCGGCGCCCGGCTGCGGCTGCGCAAGCTCGATGCGGCGGCCTGGACCGCCGCCCTCCTCATCGCGGCGTTCGTGCTCATCTTTCCGGCCAACCTCTATCCGATGAACATCTCCAACCACCTCGGCCAGCAGGTGCGCTACACCATCATGACCGGGGTGCAGGACCTCTTCAAAGCGCACCTCTACCCGCTCGGGGTGCTGATCTTCTGCACCAGCATCCTGACTCCCGCAGCCAAGATCTTCGCGCTGGGCTGGTGCGTCCTGTCCGTCTGGCGCCGCTCCCGCAAGCGCCTCGTCACCAAGACCAAGGTGCTGCGCGTGATCGCCGAGATGGGCCGCTGGTCCAAGACCGATCCTTTCGCCATCGTGTTCTTCGTGCCGCTCGTCCATTTCGGCTCGCTCGGCTCGGAGGACGCCGGCTGGGGCGCTACCGCTTTCATGATGATGACCTTCCTTACCATGGTGGCTTCCGTGACCTTCGACCCGCGTCTGATGTGGGACGTCGCCGACCCCCGGGGGGCGCGATGAGCGAGCAGCCTGAGAATGCCGGCCACGGCGTGTCCGGCAGCCCGGACCGGGTGCACGCCGGCGTGCGCCACGGCTGGTGGCCGGGATGGATCTGGGCGATTCCCATCGCGGCGCTCCTCGTCGTCATCTGGTTTGGCGCGCGCAGCCTACTCGCCGGCGGCACCGACATCACCATCCGCCTCACCGACGCCCACAACCTCAAGAAGGAAAACACCGACATCGTTCTGCGCGGCACCCAGGTCGGGCACGTCACGGGGATCGAGCTGACCCAGGACGGCACCGGCGTCGTCGTGAGCGCATCGATCGACAAGGACGCGGCGAAATTCCTGACGACGGGGACGCGCTTCTGGCTACGGGGCGCCAATCCCTCGCTGAGCAACCTCTCCTCGCTCGGCTCGCTGCTCTCGGGCCCGACCATCATCATGGACCCCGGTCCCGGCAAGAAGGCGCGGCACTTCCTCGGCCTCGAGCGCGCGCCCGTGGACCCCTCGGCCACCGAGCGGCCGCTCCTTTACGAGATCTCGCTCGACAGCGAGGCAGGCGCCCTCGCGGGCGGGGACCCCGTGACCCTGCGCGGCTTCACCGTCGGTGAGGTGCGGGACGTCGGCTTCACCTACGATCCGGCAACGGGCGACCTCGCGACTCCCGCGACGCTGGCCCTCTATCCGTCGCTCTTCCATGTCAAGGGCACACGCGACGCGCCGACCGCCGCCGAAGTCGCTGGCGAGATCGAGCGTCTCATCCGTAAGGGCATGCGCGCACGGCTCGCCCGCGATCCGCCGCTGGTCGGCAGCTATCGGGTGAGCCTGCAATTGGTGCCGGGAACCCAGGCGCAGACGGGCCCGCTCACGGGGGAGAACGGATTGCCGCAGATTCCGGTGGCCACGGGCGGCGACATCGCCAGCATCGTCAATCGGATCAACAAGGTGCCGATCGAGCGCATCGCGCAGAATGCCCTCGACACGACGCACAATCTGGCTACGCTGACGTCCTCACCGAAACTGAAGGATGCGATCGTGCAGCTCGATGCCGCCCTGAAGCAGATCCATGGCATGACCGCGAAGGCGGGACCGCAGGTGCCGGTTCTCATCAAGAGCCTGCGCCGGGCCGCCGCCGACCTCGACGGTACCGCGAAGTCGGCCGACCACATCATGAGCGGCACCGCCACTCAGAACGGCGTCACCAACACCGTGCAGGAGATCACCGAGGCCGCGCGCGCCGTGCGCTCGCTCGCCGATTACCTCGACCGGCACCCGGAGGCTCTGATCCGGGGAAGAGGAGAGAACAACCCATGAAATCCCCACTGGCGGCGGCGCTGCTGCTGCTGACACTGGCGGCCTGCGCCTCGAGTCCGACGACACGCTTCTTCGCTCTCGATCCGGCCCCCGGCGGCGGCGCCGCCGCGGACCACAGCGCCGGGAAGGCGGTGAAGATCGATGCGGTGCACATTCCGCCGGCGCTCGATCGCAACTCGATGGTGCGCGGCGAGAGCGACAATCAGCTGCAGATCTCCTCCCAGGACCGGTGGGCCGGGGATCTCGGCGAGATGATCCGCCGGGTGTTGACTCAGAATCTGGCGAGCCGCCTGCCGAGCGGCATGGTGATTGCGCCGGAATCGCCCGCGCCCACGAGCGCCCGCGGCCTCGTCGTCGACATCCTGACTTTCCAGCCGCAGGGCGGCGAGGTCGTGCTCGATGCCGACTGGACGCTGCTCGAGGGAACGCAGTCCAACCCCGTGCTGCGCCGTTCCGTGCACCTCACCGCCGCGGGCGCGTCCTCGGCGCAAGGCGAGGCCGCCGCCATGAGCGCCCTCCTCGGCCAGCTCGCCGACGGCATCGCGGCGGCAATCGGCGGCGCATCGCCCGGCACCGGGCAGTAACACAACGCCGATCGTGCACAGGGATGTGCCCCGCCGCCGCAGGTGGCGCTTAAACTATCCGGATGTCCTCTTTTCGTGAGCTCACGGCTGCGATCGCGCGGCCGGGGCTGCAGATTGCGCTCATCGTCGCCTGCGCGCAGTTCATGCAGAATCTCGACGGCACCATCATCGTGACCGCGCTGCCCGCCATGGCGGCGAGCTTCGCGACGACCGCGAGCCGAATGAGCGAAGGCATCACCGCCTATGCGCTCGCCGCGGCGGTGTGCATCCCGGCGAGCGCCTGGCTCGCCGACCGCATGGGCACGCGCAATCTCTTCTGCGCCGCGATCGCGCTCTTCACGCTCGCGTCGATCGCGTGCGGCATGGCAGCGAGCTTCGCCACTTTCATCGCATGGCGCCTGCTGCAGGGCGGCACGGCAGCCATGATGGCGCCCGTCGGGCGGATCATCGTGCTGCGCAATACCCGGAAGCGCGAGCTCATGCAGATGCTCTCGGCGCTCGTCTGGCCATCGCTGATTGCGCCGGTGATCGGACCGCCGCTTGGCGGGTTCATCACCAGCGCCGCCTCCTGGCGCTGGATTTTCTACATCAATCTGCCGTTCGGTATCGCCGCCATCGTTCTGGCGCTCGCTGTCATTCCCAACCATCGCGGCGAGCAGCGCACCACGTTCGACGCCCGGGGATTCCTGCTGCTGGCGATCGCCGTGGGCTGTCTCACGTACGGGTTCGATGTCGCGGGCGGGCAGCGGATCGAGATCGTGACGGTGCTCGCGCTCCTCGGCGCGGCCGGCGTGGCGGGCTACCTGGCGCTGCGGCACCTCGAGTCCGCGCGCGATCCGGTCGTGCGCCTCGATGCCTTGCATGGGCGCGCATTCTTCGTGGCCTGCATCTCCGGCGGCGGCATCTCGCGCGCGGCGATCAGCGCGACGCCGTTCCTCCTGCCGCTGATGCTCGAGATCGGCTTCGGGCTCTCGCCGCTCGACTCGGGGCTGCTGCTCCTCGTCTACATGCTGGCCAACTTCCTGATGAAGATCGTGACCAACCCGATCGTCAGGCGGTTCGGCATGCGCAGGGTGCTCGTCGTGAACGGCGCGATCACCGCCGCCGGCATTGCCGCCTGCGCTTCGATCTCTCCCGCGCTGCCCGCCGTCCTCACCGGCGCCATCCTCCTCCTCTCGGGCGCCAGCCGCTCGCTGCAGTTCTCGACGGTGACCTACATGAGCTTCGCCGAGATCGCGCCCGAGGACCGCTCCTCGGCGAGCGTCCTCTCCTCCCTCGCGATCCAGGTCGCGAACGGTGTGGGTGTCGCGCTCGCGGCCCTCCTCCTCAACTTCAGCCGTCTGTTACGTCACGCGCCCATCCTCACGCCCTTCGACTTCCGCCTGGCGTTCGTGGTCACGGGCCTCTTCGGCGCGCTCGCCGTCTTCTCCTATGCCCGGCTCGCGGCAGGCACGGGCGCCGAGGTCAGCGGGCACACGGCGCCCACCTGAGACGATCGGATCACCCGCGCCCGAGGCGCGAGATCCAACGATAGAGGACCCACACGGTCAGCGCGAACGCGACGCCGCCGATCCACACGGAAGCGGTGTCGAAACTGGCGCCGACCACGGCGATGGGCGCGGGATTGCCCGAGAAGCCGACCACGAACGCGAAGATGACGCCGAGGAGGCCTTCCCCGACGATGAGTCCCGAGGCGAGCAGCACGCCGAGCTGTTGCGTGGCCTCGGGCTTCGGTCCCTTGGCCGCGCGCCGCTCGAAGGCCCAGCCGACGAACGAGCCGACGACGATCATGAGCGTGCTCATGGTCGGAAGATACATTCCCAGTCCGACGGCGAGCGGCGGCAGCCGGGCTCCCTTCACCGTGCGGCGCAGCCCCTCGTCGAAGGCGATGCAGACCACGCCGATGGCGCCGCCGACCGCCAGAGCGCTCCAGTCGATGTTGTTCTGCAGGACACCCTGCGCCAGGGCTGAGATGAGCCCCGCCTGCGGCGCCGCCAGCGCGTGCGCCGGATTGACGCCGGGCGCACCGAGAAAACCGTAGGCGTGGTTCACGACGTCGAGCACCGGAGGAATGATGAGCGCGCCCGCGATGACGCCTACGACGAGCGCCCACTGCTGTTTGGCCGGTGTCGCATCCACCAGTTGGCCGGTCTTCAAGTCCTGCAGGTTGTTGTTGGCGATCGCGGCCACGGCGAATACCACGGAGGTCACGAAGAGCGCGAACGCCACCAGCGCCTTGCCTGCGCCGGGCGGCAGCTGCGCTTTGACCTGGACGACGAGGTAGAGGGAGATGATGACGACGGACAGGATGCCGATCCCCGAAAGCGGACTGTTGGAGGCGCCGATGAGGCCGGCCATGTAGCCGCAGACGGTGGAGACGAGGAAGCCCACCACGGCCACGAAGATCACGCCGACCACCGCAAGCGGCAATGCCTCCGATCCGAGGCCGCTGATCCGCGCGAAGTGCCAGAAGAGCCAGGCGATCGGCACGAGGCAGACGAGCGAGACCAGAGCCACCACGCCGATCGGAATGTCGTGTTCCGTCCGCGGCAGCGTATGCGCCTGGCCGGATTTGCGCGCGCGCGAAGCGGCCATTGCGCCCCGCAGCCCGCCCAGGACGGGATTGACCAGTGTTCCCAAGGTCCAGACAGCGGAAACACCGATGGTGCCTGCACCGACATAGCGGACGTAGTGACTCCACGCGGCCTGCGCCACATCGGCCGCAGCGCCGGCGGCTGGGTGCAGTGCGGTGAAGTGCGGGATCCCCCATCCCCAGGCGATCACCGCGCCCACGAGCATGGCGACGCCGACGGAAACTCCGACGAGGTGTCCGATAGCAAATAGCGCGAACGAGAGACTGAAGTCGAAGCCCGTCGCGGCGCCATCGTTGCCCAGGCGGAAGTAACGTGCCACGTCGCTCGCGAAGACACGGGTCTGGACGATGATGTAAAACGCGGCCGATACGAAGGAGCCCCATACCACGGCCTTCAGGCCCGCGGCACCGGCATCGACGTTGCCGATGCCGTCATTGTGCTGACGACAGCCGACCTTCAGCACCTCCGCGCAGGCAACACCCTCCGGATACGGCAGATCCGATTGAGTGACCAGCGCGCGCCGCAGGGGAATCGTGTACATCACGCCGAGAATGCCGCCCGTCGCGCAGACCGTGAACGACATCCAGAAGGGAAAGCCCGTCCACCACCCGACGATCACGAGGCCGGGCAGCACGAAGATGATGCTGGACAGCGTGCCGGCGGCCGAGGCCACGGTCTGGACGATGTTGTTCTCCTGCATGGTGGCGCCGCGCATGCTGCGCAGGATCGCCATGGAGATGACGGCCGCCGGAATCGAAGTGGAGAAAGTGATGCCGGCCTTGAGGCCGAAGTAGACGTTCGCCGCGGTGAACGCCACACAGATGACCGCCCCGATGAGCAGGCCGCGCAGAGTGAACTCGCCGAGCGTCGAGGCGCCGGCCGGTGCTGCCGTTTTCAAGATTGTGATCTTCTCGGTGACCCCCAATGCCGCCGCACCTTAACCGATTGCGCTGCCGCAGGGAACAGGCATGGCGGGAGCCGGGACGGGCATGCGCGAATGAACCTGCGGCGGTCATCCTGGGTCAAACAGATCCCACCCTCCAGTAGGCGAGGGAGTGAGCCATGAGCAAGTCAGTCGGGTTGCTTGCGGTGTTGGTCGCGCTGGGCGCCGTGACGCCCGCGCTTGCGCAGAGCGGTCAGCATGACACGCAGTATACGACGCGGTACTACGACTTCAGCGGCTTCCAGTACCGGCCGTTGCACGCGCAGCTCACTGGCGGAGTGATCCTCCCCCAGGGATCCCTGCGGCACGACCTCGACAGCGCCTCGACCATCGGCCTCGGACTCACCTGGCAGCCGACTTCCCACCTGCCGCTCGCGCTGCGCATCGATGGGCTTTACGCGCGCTTCCATGACCGGCCGCCGCTGCTCGCCCAGGCAGCCGCGAGCCTCGGCACGACGGTGGACCGAGGGCACACGCAAATGTGGGGCGGCGACGCCGATGTGGAGCTCGACACGCTCCTCAGCCGGGGGGTGCGCCTCTATCTACTCGCGGGTGGCGGCTGGTACAACCGCCGCGACAGCTACTATCAGCGGCAGATCGTCGACGGCGTGCTTTGCGGGTTCTACTTCTGCAGGCGGGGAGAATTCCTCACCCACGTGCGGGTCGGGCGGACCTCGACGGGCATGCTGTTCGCGGAGAACGCGGGTGCCGGTCTCGAATTTTCCCTGGGACAGGGCGCTTCGTTCTTCGTCGAGGCGCGCTACATGCGCTTCAACCAGCACGGGCAGCGCAGCGACTTCATTCCCGTCAGGGTCGGGCTGAGATTCTAGAAGGACCTCGCTCGGGATACAGGCTCAGCAGACCTTCGCGCGTCGCGGAGCACACCCCGCGCTCCGTGACAATGCCGGTGACCAGACGCGCTGGTGTCACGTCGAAGGCCACGTTGAGTACTGCGCTGCCCTCGGGCACGACCGTCACGCTGCCGATCTCCCCCTTGGCGGTGCGGCCGATCACCTCGGTGACCTCCACCGCGGGCCGCTCCTCGATCTCGATGTCGCGGCCATGCTCCAGAACCCAGTCGATCGTGCTCACAGGCAGCGCCGCGTAGAATGGCACACGGTTGTCGTTCGCCGCCAGCGCCTTCAGATACGTTCCAACCTTGTTGCAAACGTCACCCCAGGCAGTCGTGCGGTCGCTGCCGACGATGACCATGTCGACCTCTCCGCGCTGCATGAGGTGACCGCCGACGTTGTCGACGATCACGGTATGAGGGACGCCATGCGCGCCCAGCTCGTACGCGGTGAGTGCCGCCCCTTGGTTGCGGGGCCGCGTCTCGTCCACCCAGACATGCACAGGGATACCCGCGTCGTGCGCCATGTAGATCGGCGCGAGTGCGGTACCCCAGTCCACGCACGCCAGCCACCCTGCATTGCAATGCGTCAGGATGTTGACACGGCGCGCAGGCGGCTTGGCGAGGCGCCGAATGAGCTCAAGCCCATGAGCGCCGATGGACCGGCACTGCTCGACGTCAGCCTCGCAGATGTTCCCGGCTTCGCGGAAGGCCGCCTCGAAGCGCCGCTCCGGCTCGAGATGGGCAATGACACTGCGCACTCGTGCCAAGGCCCACGCGAGGTTGACTGCCGTCGGACGCGTCGCGCTTAGGGCTCTCGCGGCGTCTTCGATCCGTTGGTCGGAGGCATCAGTGCGCAATGCCAACGCGAGCCCATACGCTGCAGTGGCACCGATGAGGGGCGCGCCACGGACCACCATGGTTTTGATCGCGTGAGCCGCGTCCTCGAGCGTCGTGAGGTCGCGCGTGGCGAGCTCGACCGGCAGCCGCGACTGATCGATGACTCGCACGGTCCTGGACTCGAGCGGCCAGATCGTGCGGTAGGGGACACCCGAGATCTTCATGGAATCGATGGTAGTTCCGCCGGGTGACAGTTGTCATCCCGCACGGATGACGGGCGGCACTGGGACGGCACGCGCCGGTGCGCGATCCTGCCGCCACCGCCAAAGACCGAAAGGCGGCAGGAGATGAGCCTATGTCGATGACCCGCCCTACTTTCCGCATCGGCTCGGCGCTTCGCGCCGTCCCCGCCGATCGCGCACCAGGCTCGGCTACGACGGCTTCCGATGCAACAGCCTCGGCTGCAACGGGCTCCGCTGCAACGGCCTCAACTGCAACGGCCTCGGCTGCAACGGCCTCGGCTGCAACGACCTCCGGCTTAATAACGTCCGACGCCACGGCCTCGGTTGCAACGACGTCCATCGCAGCGAGCGCGGTCGCCACTCTTGAATCCGTCGTAAAACGCTACGGCGAAACCGAAGCGTTGCGCGGCTTCGACCTGACGCTGCGCCGCGGTGAGGTCGTCGCGCTATTGGGTCCCAACGGCGCCGGCAAGACGACAGCCGTGCGCCTGCTGCTCGGCTTGATCTCGCCGGACGAGGGACGCGTGCGTGTGCTGGGGCGGGATCCGCGCACGGCCGACGCGCGGACCCGGATCGGGGCGATGCTCCAGGTCGCCCGCGTGCCGGAGGCGCTGCTCGTGCGCGAGCACCTCGCGCTCTTTCGTAGTTACTACCCCTGCCCCCTTCCCATGAGCGACGTCGTGCGCCGGGCCGGCCTCGAAGGCATCGAGAACCGCAGATTCGGCGAGCTGTCCGGTGGGCAGAGACAGCGGGTGCTCTTCGGCCTCGCGCTCTGCGGCGACCCCGATCTCGTCTTCCTGGATGAGCCCACGGTCGGCATGGACCTGCAAGCCCGCCGGCGGCTGTGGGACGAAGTGCGCGCCCTTGCCGCCGCCGGCAAGTCCGTGCTGCTCACCACGCACTACCTGGAGGAAGCCGACGCACTGGCCAACCGCATCGTCGTCATGGACAAAGGCCGGGTCCTGCGCGAAGGCACGCCGGGTGAGATCAAGCATGCCGTGTCGGGACGGCGCATCCGTTGTGTGACCCGACTCGAGCCCGACTACCTGCGCAGCCTGCCCTCGGTCATCTCCTCGCAGCGTGACCGTGACGCCATCGTCGTGTACGCCGAGCGTCCCGAGGAGGTCGTGCGCCGCCTGCTGCTGGAGGATCCGTCGCTGCGCGAGCTCGAAGTCTGCGCCGCGCCGCTCGAGGATGCCTTCCTCGCCCTCACGGGAGGCCATGCGGGCCACGACTGACGGACGTCAGATCCTGCCGCAGATCTTTCATCGAGCGGTACGCATTCGTTCATACCGGAGCAATTCACCCATGAGCGCCAACACACTCGCCATCCCCGCGCAATCGGCCGACGTCCTGCGGCCGCTGCGCATCCTGCTGAAGGAGACGCAGTACGAGCTCGCGCGCCTGCTGCGCACGCGAGCCTACTCACTCTCGGTCATCGGCTTTCCGGTGATGTTCTATCTGCTCTTCGGTACGGCCAACCGCGGCAAGCCGGTGGCGCTCTACCTGATTGCCGGATACGCGTGCATGGGCGTCGTGTCGGCGTGCCTCTTCGGCATCGGCTTCGTGCTCGCCATGGAGCGGGCTCAGGGCTGGCTCGACCTGAAGAGAGCGAGCCCGATGCCGCGTCTCGCCTTCCTCGGCGCCAAGGTGATCAGTTGTGCCGCTTTCGGGCTGATCATCGCCAGCGTCCTCATGGCGCTCGGCACGGCGCTCGGCGGCATCAGCATCAGCGCAACGCAGGCGGTATCCCTCGCGAGCGTCGTGGTTGCGTGCTCCATTCCGTTTGCCGCCATGGGATTTCTCCTCGCGTTCCTGGTGCCGCCGAACGCCGGTCCCGGAGTCATCAATCTCATCTATCTGCCGCTCTCCTTCGCCTCCGGCTTCTGGATGCCCGTGTCCTACCTGCCCCACTGGCTGCAAGCCGTGGCGCCGGCGCTGCCGACGTATCACTTCGCGCAGATCGCGCTCGCCATCTTCGGCTTCGCGCCGGCGACGGGGATGGGGGTGCACTGGGCGGTGCTCGGCGGCTTCACGGTGTTGATGCTGGCCGCGGCGTGGATTACCTTCCTGCGCAGCGAGGCCAGGGCCTGATGACCGATTCCACTCCACCCACCTGCTGTGGCGCGCCGCGGCCTGCAACCGATCCGCAGCCCGTAACGCCGGCTGTAGCGCCGGCCGTAGTGCGGGCCGGAGCGCCAGCCGTAACGCGCCCGGGCTCCCTTTTCGTCGACAAAGACGGGTGGCGACCTCTCAATCTCATCTGGCTCATCTATTCAGCGTTCTTCTTCATCGAGCCGATCCAACGCAACACGCGCAGTTACTGGCTGCTGTTTGCGGGCGCCTATGCCTGCTTCCTGACGATCTACCTGCTGCTGATGTCGGTGCGCTCGGGCGCGAAGCGCGCGGCACTGCTCCTCGCCCTCGCCGCGCTCGGGGCCGCCTACTACCCCTTCAATTCCGGCGCCGGCGGCATGCTCATCTACGTCGCCGCCTTCGCGCCATTCATGATGCAGTCGCTGTCCCTCGGGGGGGCCGTGATCGCCGTGGCAACCTTGATCACGGCGGCCGAAGGCATACTGCTGCATCAGACGGCCTGGGCGTGGGGAATGATGTCGTTCCTGAGCGCCTCGATAGGCGTCGGCAACCTCTTCGGGGCGGTGCGGGTCCGCGCCAACGAGCGCCTCAACCTCGCGCAGGAGCAGATCGAGCATCTCGCCACGATCGCGGAGCGCGAGCGCATCGCGCGCGACATGCACGATGTCCTCGGCCACACCCTCTCCGTGGTCGTGCTCAAATCGGAGCTCGCGGGCAAGCTCGTCGGCAACGACACGGAGCGCGCGCGGCAGGAGATCGCCGAGGTGGAGCAGATCGCGCGCAAGGCCCTGGGAGAAGTCCGCGAGGCGATCCGCGGCTATCGGGCGGACGGGATCGCGGCGGAGATCGCGCGCGCCCGCCGCACGCTGGACGCGGCAGGTGTGCGCCTGGAGTGGCAAGCCGAAAGCGTGCGTCTCGCGCCGGCGCTCGAATCAGTTCTGTCCCTCGTGCTGCGCGAGGCGGTCACCAACATTCTGCGGCACGCCGGCGCCACCACCTGCCGGCTCGAGCTGGCGGCTGATAGCCGCCGGACGCGTCTGTCCGTGCATGACAATGGACGAGGCGCAATAGAGAAGGAGGGCAACGGCCTTCGCGGGATGCGCCAGCGGGTCGAGGCCCTGGGCGGGCGGCTCGAGATCGACTCCCGCCGGGGCACGCGGCTGACGGCAGAAATTCCGCACGGCGCAAGTGCATGATATGAGCAAGATCCAGGTCGCCATTGCGGAAGATCAGGCCATGGTGCTGGGCGCGCTCGCCGCGCTGCTGGAGACGGAACCTGACATAGCAGTCTGCGGCCGCGCAACCAATGGGCGTGCCGCCCTGGCTGCGCTCGGCACGCACAAGCCCCACGTCCTGGTCACGGATATCGAGATGCCGGAGATGACGGGCCTGACACTCGCGGCAGAGGTGCGCGACCGGTACCCGGAGGTGCGGGTCATCATCCTGACGACGTTCGCGCGTCCCGGCTACCTGCGCCGCGCGCTCGATGCCGGCGCGAAGGGCTACCTGCTCAAGGACCGCCCCTCCGCGGAGCTCGCCGATGCGGTGCGGCGCGTGCATCGCGGCGAGCGAGTCATCGATCCGGAGCTGGCCGCCGAGGCCTGGACCAGCGAGTCCGATCCGCTGACCGAACGCGAGCGGCAGATCCTCTGGCGGGCGGGCGAGGGCCGCTCGAGCGCGGAGATCGCCGCGGAGCTGCACCTTTCCGAGGGCACCGTGCGCAACTACCTCTCCGAGGCGATCAGCAAGCTCGGGGCGGCGAACCGCATCGAAGCGGCGCGCCTGGCGCGCGCCAAGGGGTGGCTTTAGGCCGGGCGGTCAGTCCGTCGCCACGGGCGCGAAATCCGCGGCGATCCGTGCGCGAATTCTCTCGCGCAGCTCGTCGGCGAGCTTTGTCTGCTCGAGTAAGGCAAGGAGTTGTTCCTCAGAGAGGATTCCGCGACGCGCGAGCTCGCGCGTGAACACCAGATCTTTCTCCCTGAAGGCGCTGTACTTGGCGATCGCCAGGTCGTGCGGATCCAGGCAGAGGCCGCGGACACCATCGGTGTCCCCGGCCGGCAGGCGCACCAAACGCCCCTTCCACCCTTTGGGCAGAATCGCCGTATCCGTATCTACGGCATCGGCATAGTAGCCATAGGTCTCGTGAAACTGCGAGTCGATCCCAATGACGTTCAGCCATTCGATGCGGTCGACACGCCCTGTCGCGATGAGATCCACCTCGAACGAGGTCAGAATCTCGTCCGCCAGATCGGGATGTTTTCCGTGCAGGGCCTGACTGCCGACAATGATGAAAACGTTCCCGCCAGTGATGCCGCCGGCGGCGCGCAACACGTGATCAACCTGCTGCTTTTTCATTCAGCCTCCGGACTTCCTCCTTGGGCAGCAACCCGACGAAGGGCGCGGATTGCCGCATTCTCACCGCCCTTTCGTCGCGTCCCAGCATCACCGCAAAAAGCCGGCCGTCGTCGTTGTCAGAAGCAATATCGCGCCACTCCTCATAGGCGCGGCCCCAGACACCCTGTTGCTTCCAGCGGTGGAGGTTGGCGAGGATCTGAGCCCGGATTTCGCGCGGCGTGTGGCGCTCTACCACCGCCAGCGCTATCGAGCGTCGCAGCTCATCCAGCTCCCGGTGGGAAAAGCCGCTTCGTGGGCGCGGACCCAGGCCGCGCTCGGTGAGATCGAGGTCGTCGCCCTCAGCGACTCCCCAAGCCTCGAGCGTCGCCTTCGGCAGCAGAACACCGAGTGAATTGCCGATACGCCGCACGCGCACTTTCATGGCATGAGTTATAACGCGTTATTACGTCAGTCTGCAAACCTCCCCTCGCGGCCTGCGCGGGGATCGACAGGCCTTCGCATTAACTGGATTTAATGATTCGCCCACGGGGGCTCAATGGGCCCCGCACGATCATGCGCCGTGGTTTCGAGCCAGGTCCAAGTGCGCATGATTCGTCGGCCGAGGCGCTGGTGCGCCGGGACCGTGGTGCTGGCGCTCGCGCTGAGCGGGTGCAGCCTGGGACCCCGCTACCGCCGGCCGAGCATCCCGCCGCCCGCCGCATGGAAGACTGCCGCCGCGGCCACCGCACCCCAGGAGTGGCCATCGGCGGACTGGTGGAATGGGTTTCATTCCGCGGAGCTCACACACCTGCTGACGGCGGGGCGCACCGCCAATGACGATCTCGCCGCCGCCATCGCGCGAGTGCGGGAAGCGGACGCGCAGGTGCGCATCAGCAGCGCACCGCTCGTGCCCTCGCTCGATGCCAGCGGCAATGGCTCGCGCCAGCGGCAGATCAGTCCCTCGAGCGGCGGCGCCCTGCTCTTCAACGAGTTCACCGCCGGCCTGAACGCCGCGTACGAGCTGGATTTCTGGGGCGAGAACCGCGCCATCCGCTCCGCCGCGCTCGCCAGCGCGAACGCGAGCCGCTATGACCGCCAGACCGTCGATCTGACCGTGATGTCGAGCATCGCGGATACCTACTTCTCCGTCCTCGCGTTGCGCGATCGCTTGCGCATCGCCCGCGCGAATCTCGCCAGCGCCGAGCAGACCCTCGAGGGTCTGAAGACCGACGAAGAGGCCGGAACCTCGAACGCGCTCGATGTGGCGCAGCAGGACACGGTCGTCGCCACGGTCGCGGCCACCATCCCGCCGCTCGAGCAGCAGGAGCGCCAGCAGACCGATGCGCTGGCCATTCTGACGGGGCAGACGCCGCAGTCCTTCGATGTCGCGGCCGCGAGTCTCGCAGCCATTTCCGCGCCGCCGGTCACTGCCGGCGTGCCGTCGCAGCTGCTCGCGCGCCGTCCCGATGTCGCGAGCGCCGAGGCACAGCTCATCGCCGCCAACGCCGACATCCGCGCCGCGAGAGCAGCGTTCTTCCCGACGATCGAGCTCACTGCATCGGGCGGGTTCGAGAGCAGCGCCCTCTCGTCACTGCTCGAGCCTGGCAGCCGCGCGTTCTCGCTGTCCGCCGGCCTCACCCAGCCGATCTTCCACGGCGGCGCGGTGTTCGGCGAGTACCGCCTGAGCAAGGCCCGCTACGACGAGCTGCTCGCGGACTATCATAAGGCGGTGATCTCCGCGTTCGGCAACGTGGAGGATTCTCTCGCGGCGGTGCAGGACACGGGCAATCAGTTGCAGCGCGAGCAGATCGCCGCCGACAAGGCGCGCGGCGCCTACGGCATGGCGCAGGACCAGTTTCACGCCGGGGTGATCAACATCCTGACGGTGCTCGGCACCGAGACGAGCCTCTTCTCCGCGGAAGACGCGCTCGCGCAAGCCCGGTTGGCGCACCTGACGGCGCTCGTCGGTCTGTACAACGCGCTCGGCGGCGGTTGGAGCGATGACCAGAGACATTGAGATGCAGGCTGTTTTGAGGCTTTCGCCGTGACACTTCCGATCCGACTGAGCCGCACACGGCTCGTGCTGGGCGCGGCGGCCATCGCCGCCACCGCGTTTTTCGCCTGGCTGCTCGCGCCGGCGCAGGCCAGCCCGGAGCGCAATGCCGGCCCCGACAGAGTGACGGTGAGCACCGCAGTCGTCACGCGCCGGGACGTGCCCGTCTACCTCGAGGGCCTCGGCACCGTGCAGGCGTTCTACACGGTGAAAGTCACCGCGCAGGTGAATGGCCAGCTCACCAACGTCGCCTTCCGCGAGGGCGACCAGGTCAAGCGCGGACAGCTCCTCGCGCAGATCGATCCGCGTCCGTTCAAGGCCGCGCTCGATGGGGCACGCGCCGCCCTGGCGAAGGACGAGGCGCAACTCGCGGACGCGCGCAAAGACCTCGCCCGCTACGCGCTCCTCGAGCCGAAGAAGCTCGCGAGCCAGCAGCAGGTGGACACCCAGAAGGCGCTGGTCGGTGAGATGAAGGCGCAGATCGAGGCCGACCAGGCGGCGATCGAGAGCGCCGCGACGCAGCTGAGCTACACGCGGATCACCGCGCCCATCGACGGCCGCACGGGGATGCGCCAGGTCGATCCCGGCAACATCGTGCACTCCACCGATACGGACGGCATCGTCGTGCTGACGCAGCTGCAACCCATTACGGCGGTCTTCACACTGCCGGAGAACGCGCTCGGCCCGGTTGCCGACGCCATGTCGGCCGGACCGGTGCAGGTCGTGGCGCTGTCGCAGGAGAAGGAGCTCGATCGCGGTACGGTGAAGCTGATCGACAACCAGATCGATCCGACGACTGGAACCATTCGCCTGAAGGCCATCTTCCCCAACCCGAAGCTCAAACTCTGGCCCGGACAGTTCGTCAACCTGCGTCTGCTGGTGCGGACGGACAAGAACGCCCTCACCATACCTGCCGCGGCGCTGCAACGCGGACCGGACGGCATGTTCGTGTACATCGTAAGGCCGGATTCCACCGTCGCGGCGCAGCCGATCACTGTGGCCAACAACAGTGAGACGCTCGCCGTCGTCACCCAGGGGCTCGAGCCGGGGCAGCAGGTGGTGACGAGCAACGCCTTCCGGCTGCAGCCCGGCACACTCGTGCGGGTGACGGACAGCCCCACCAGGCAACCCACCGCAACGCTCGGCGCGCCGGCGCGCGCCTCCGGGCGCCCCGCCTCATGAGCATCTCCACCCCCTTCATCAAGCGGCCCATCGCCACCTCGCTCCTGATGGCGGGGATCCTCCTCGTCGGGCTCGTCGCCTTTCCGATGCTGCCGGTCGCGCCGCTGCCGCAGGTCGACTTTCCGACTCTCATCGTGAGCGCGAACCTGCCCGGCGCGAGTCCCGAGACCATGGCCGCGGCGGTGGCGACACCGCTCGAATACCAGTTCATGCAGATCCCCGGGGTGACGCAGCTCACCTCGCAGAGCGTGCTCGGGTCGACATCCATCACCGTGCAATTCGATCTGAACCGCGACATCGACGCCGCGGCACAGGACATCCAGGCCGCGATCGACTCCGCGGCCGGCCAGTTGCCGAAGAACCTGCCGAGGCCGCCGCACTACCGCAAGGAGAATCCCGCCGACTCGCCCATCCTCATCTATGCGGTGCACTCGGATACGCTGCCGCTGACGACCGTGGACGACTATGCGGAGAACATCCTCGTCCAGCAGATATCGCGGATCCCGGGCGTAGGCCAGGTCTCGCTCGGCGGCCAGAAGAAGCCGGCCATCCGCGTGCAGGTCGACCCTGCGAAGATGGCCAACATGGGCATTCAGCTCACGGATGTGGCGAGCGTCATCCAGACAGCCACGGTTGATGCCGCCAAGGGCGCCATCAACGGCACGATGCACAGCTTCGCGATCTACGACAACGATCAGCTCGTCACCGCGAAACCGTGGAATGACGTGGTGGTCACCTACCGCAACGGCGCGCCCGTGCGGATACGCGACATCGGCCAGGCCGTGCGCGGGCCGGAGGACACGCAGGCAGCAGGCTACCAGAATGGCAAGCCGGGCGTGCTGATGATGGTGTTCAAGCAGCCGGGCGCCAACGTCATCGAGACGGCGCGGCGAGTCGAGGCCATATTGCCGCACGCGATGGCCTCGATGCCGCCGGCCATCAAGCTCGCGAAGATCGCCGATCGCACGGTCACCATCAACGCGTCGGTGCACGACGTGGAATACACGTTGATGATCACCATCTCGCTGGTCGTGCTCGTGATCTTCCTTTTCCTGCGCAACGTATGGGCCACCGTCATTCCCGGCATCACGGTGCCGCTGGCGCTCTTCGGCACGTGCGCCGTGATGTACGTGGTGGGCTACAGTCTCGACAACCTCTCGCTGATGGCACTGACGATCGCCGTCGGTTTCGTGGTCGATGATGCCATCGTCATGCTGGAGAACATCTACCGGCACATCGAGGCCGGGATGCCCCCCCTGCAGGCGGCCCTCAAGGGGGCGGGCGAGATCGGCTTCACGATCATGTCGATCAGCCTCTCGCTCATCGCCGTGTTCATCCCGCTGCTGCTCATGAGCGGCATCGTGGGGCGCCTGTTCCGCGAGTTCGCGATCACCGTGACACTCACCATCGTGGTGTCCGCCCTCGTCTCGCTCACGCTGTCCCCCATGATGTGCGCCCTCTTCCTGCGCGATGAGCGGCATATTCGCCATGGCCGCCTCTACGAGGCGAGCGAGCGGGTCTTCCAGAAGGCGCTGGCGCTCTACGAGCGCGGGCTCGATTTCGTGCTGCGCCATCAGCCCCAGACGCTGCTCGTGTTCGCGATGACCATCGTGCTCGCTGGCGCGCTCTACGTCATCGAGCCCAAGGGCTTTTTCCCACAGGAGGATACGAGTCTCATCAAAGGCCTGACCGACGGCCCCCAGGACGTGTCGTTCACACAGATGAACAAGTCGGTGCAGCAGATCCTCAAGGTCGTCTCGAAGGATCCGGCAGTCGCCGGCTCGATGGTGTTCCTGGGTGGCGGCCATCCGATGAACAACAGCTTCACCATGATCAGCCTCAAGCCGCGGGATCAGCGCACGGCGAGCGCCGATGAGGTCATCCGGCGGCTGCGCAAAAAGATCGCCAAGGTCCCGGGCGCGACACTTTATCTGCAGTCCTCTCAGGACGTGAACGTCGGCGGACGAACCGCGCGCACGCAATATCAGTACACACTGCAGGACGAGGATCTCACCGAGCTGAGCCAGTGGGCGCCGCGGATGCTGGCCGAGATGAAGAAGCTTCCCGAGCTGGCCGATGTCGCCTCCGACCAGCAGACCAACAGCACGCAGCTCAAGATCGACATCGACCGGGACGCGGCTTCGCGGTTCGGCATCCCGGTCTCACTGATAGACCAGACACTGTACGACGCCTATGGGCAGGCGCAGATCACCCAGTATTTCACCCAGCTCAACGCCTATCACGTCATCCTGGAGATCCCGCCGAAACTGCAGCAGGACCCGAACAGCCTCGGCGAGCTCTACGTCCGCTCGCCGCTCACGGGACAGATGGTGCCGCTCTCGACCCTGGTGAAGTTCGACACCCACCATGCCACGGTGCTCTCGATCAATCACCAGAACCAGTTCCCCTGCGTGACCCTGTCGTTCAATCTCGCGCCCGGCGCCTCCCTCGGCCAGGCGGTCGATGCGATCCAGGAGGCGTCCGACGCCCTGCGCATGCCCCCCACGATCACCGCGACCTTCCAGGGCACGGCGCAGGCGTTCCAGGCCTCCCTCGCGAGCGAGCCTTACCTGATCCTGGCGGCCATCGTGGTCGTCTATATCATCCTCGGCATGCTCTACGAGAGCTACATCCACCCGCTCACCATCCTCTCGACACTGCCGTCGGCGGGAGTCGGCGCTCTCCTCATGCTGATGGCCTTCCACTTCGACCTGTCGATCATCGCGCTGGTCGGTATCATCCTGCTGATCGGCATCGTGAAGAAGAACGGCATCATGATGGTCGACTTCGCGATCCAGGCGGAGCGCGAGGAGCACCTCTCCCCGATGGACTCGATCCGCAAGGCCTGTGTGCTGCGCTTCCGGCCGATCATGATGACCACCATGTCGGCGCTGCTCGGCGCCCTGCCCCTGATGTTGGGCCGCGGCACCGGCTCGGAGCTGCGCCAGCCGCTCGGCTACACCATGGTGGGCGGACTGCTCCTCAGCCAGTCGCTCACGCTCTTTACCACGCCGGTGATCTATCTCTACCTCGATCGGCTCAACACCCGCCTGACCGGCTGGTGGCGGCGCGGTCATGCGCAGGTGCCGCTGCCGTCCGAGACGATCCCGGCGCACAGCCATCCGGCCATCGAGTCGCAGTCATGAAGATTCTCGTCGTCGAGGACAACGAGCGGATGGCGAGATTCCTCACCAAGGGACTGAAGGAGGCGGGCCACACCACCGATCACGCCGAGAACGGCCGCGATGGGCTCTTCCTCGCCGTCAGCGAGCGGTACGACGCCATCATCATGGACCGCATGCTGCCGGGCAACATCGACGGCCTCGCCATCATCGATGCGCTGCGCAAGGCGGACAATCACACGCCCATTCTCATCCTGAGCGCGCTCGGCGATGTCGATGAGCGCATCCGCGGCCTGCGCGCCGGGGGCGATGACTATCTCACCAAGCCCTTCGCCTTCGGCGAGCTGCTGGCGCGCATCGATGTGCTCAGCCGGCGGGTGCGCCAGGATGCCGCGCAAACCACGCTCGAGGTGGGCGATCTGCGCATCGATCTGCTCGCCCGCAAGGTCTGGCGGGGCCTGCGCGCCATCCAACTGCAGCCGCGCGAGTTCAAGCTCCTCGAGTATCTGATGCGCCACGCCGGCCAGGTCGTCACCCGGACCATGCTGCTGGAGAACGTGTGGGACTATCACTTCGACCCGGAGACCAATGTCGTCGACGTGCACATCAGTAAGCTCAGGCAGAAGATCGATACGGATGCGGAGCGTCAGCTGCTGCGCACCGTCCGCAACGCCGGCTACATGATCAGCGCCGAGGCCTCGCCGGCAGCCGGCGCCGGTTGAGGCATAATCCGACGTCGGGACCTCACATGAGCCGCGTCATCCGCTCCTCCGCCGCCACCTTCGCCACCGGATACGTCCTGCTGGGCTTCGCGGCACTCGTCCTCTTCGCAGCGCCGCTGCGTTACGCCTGGCAGGCGACCATCGAGGATTTCCGCTTCGAGCTTCTGCAGGAGGACTCGCAGCGTCTGTCGCATGTCTTCGAGCTGCGCGGACCGGCAGGGCTCACGAGCTTCATCGCCGAGCGCGTCGGCATGCAGATCGCCGGCGAGCGGATGCTGTCGTTCTCCGGGCCGGACGGGCGCCCGCTCGCGGGCAACCTGCGCTCCTGGCCGAGCTCCGTTCCCACGGCCGCGGGCAGCTACACGCTACCGGTCGTCCTCCGCGGCAAGCGCAGGATGGTCGCCATGGTGTTGACCGCGTTGCCGGGCGGCTATCACCTCCTGGTCGGCCGCGACGTCGATCGCTTCAAGCCCATCGAGCGGCGGTTCTGGTACGGCCTCACCGCCGCGGTCGCGGTGCTGACGGTGGCCGGCGTCCTCGGCGCCCTGCTCATCCGACGCGCGCTGCTCGCACGCATCCAGAGCACCCAGCAGACCGTCGCGGCCATCATGCGCGGCGACTTGAGCCACCGGCTCAAGGTCCGTTCCAGCGGCGATGAGCTCGACACCCTGGCGCAGACGATCAATCGCCTGCTCGAGCAGATCGAGCAGCTCGTGCACGGGATCTCGAACGTCTCGAACTCGATCGCCCACGATCTGCGCACGCCGCTCGCCGAGCTGCGCTCCCGGCTGGAGGAGCTCGCGCTCACCCGGCCGGCGGCGGAGGAGACCTTCGCGGAGATCGATGCCGCGGTCGCGGATGTCGATGGCGTGATCCGCATCTTCAACGCCCTGCTGCGGCTGGCCGAGATCGATGCGGGGCTGCGCCGCTCCAACTTCGTGGAGACCGATGTCGCCGACCTCGTCGGCAAGGCGGCGGAGTTCTATCTTCCGGCCGCGGAGCTCAAGGGTCTCACTCTCTCGTTCCGTGAGCCCGGCACGGTGGCGGCCCGCTGCGATCCGGTGCTGCTCGCGCAGGCGGTCAACAACCTCATCGACAACTCGCTGAAGTTCGTCGCCGCCGGCGGTCACATCGACATCGCGGTGACGCGACCGAGCTACGATTCGGTCGCCGTCGCAGTGGCGGATGACGGCCCCGGCATCCCGGCGGCGGACATGCCGCGGGCGGCCCAGCGCTTCTTCCGCGGCGACGCCAGCCGCGGGACACCGGGCGTCGGTCTCGGGCTCAGCCTGGTGGAGGCCATCGCCAAGCTGCATGGCGGCTCGCTCACGCTCGCCGACAATCATCCCGGCCTGCGCGCGCAGATGACGATCGAGCGCGGCGCGACCGTCGCCACCGCGGCCCCGGAGCACCCGCATACCGATCCCGACCGACCGCGCCAGGGCGTCGAGATCCCTGCCTGAGAGGGCGCCACCGCGGCGCAGCACGCGCCGCGCGTGACCAAGGAGTCGAGCGGTGCCGAGCGTTTGCATCGAGCGCCCGGGTTGGCGGCGCTCTAGAGAGCGGGTCGATCCCTCCTGATCGTGCCGCGCGGGCTACTCGGCATGAGCACCCTCTGCATGTCGACTCATACGCCGAACGACATCCAGCCACCGTGTTCGGCCTGCTCCTCATCCCGCTGTTCTACGTGACCGCGCGCCGGGTCCTCGGCGACCGGCGTGCACCACGCGACGCCTTTTCAGTAATGAAAGCGGTAGCGCAGCTCCGCGTAGATCTGGAACGGATAGTTCCAATGAACGCCGCCGAAGGTCAGGCTGTTGTCGGTGAGCAGGCGGCGGCTGGTGACGTTGAGCGCCGTGACGGACAGGGAAAGATCGCGGCTCAACATCTTGCCCGCCGCGAGATCGAGCTCCGCGTGGCTCGGCAGGTGACTCGGCGGCGCATCGCCGTTGGCGAAGCCTGAACCATAGTAGAGGTTCACGGAGGCGAAGAAGCGCCGCGGCAGGTTCGCATCGATCCCGGCGTTGAGCGTATTGCGCTGGTCGTGATCGAGAGCGAAGGAGCCGGCTCCGGGCTCGAAGTCCGTGAGGCCGCCGGTGATGCCGCCGAAACCGTCGGCCGTCTGGTTGGAGAAGGCGAGATGCGCCTGGCCGAAACGCCACAAGGGCGGCGAGCGCACCATGAGCTCGTAGGCCTCGATCCGCGCGCCCTCCACCGTGAGCGGCAGGAAGACATCGGAGTTGCCGATCGCGTCGTGGTCGAAGAAGTTCTTCGCCTCGTTGACGAAATAGTCGGCCTCGATGCTCCAGCCCGCGAGCGGAATGGTCAGGCCGAACTGACGCTCGGTATCGCGCTCGCCGGGCAGCGGCAGGAAGCCGGTGTCGCTGCTGTTCGCGAACTGCGCCAGCGGCCCGGCGAGCGTCTCGAGGGGCGGCGCCTGGTAATACTTGCCCCAGGAGGCTGTCAGCACCCAGTCGAGCCGCGGCAGGACCACGGTAACGCCGAACCGCGGGTCCGTGGCGTTCTCGGTGACATTGCCCTGGAAATGGGTCTGGCGCACCCCGGCCGAGAGGGACAGCCAATGGGCGGCCTGAAACGTGTCCTCGAGATACGCGGCCGCCAGACCGCCGCTCGGTTCGATCGCCTCCGTCAACGGGGGGGCACCGGCCTCGTCCGGATCGTCGCCGGCGCCGTTGAAGAGCAGATGGAAGCGCTCGTTGTCCTGCTGCGCGAAACCGAAGAGTCCGATGTTGATGTGATGGCGGCCCATGGTCAGGCGCAGGTCCTCCTGCCCGCCTTCGTACGTCGAGGAGCGCTGATCCGTCGTGCTGATCGGGTCGTCTCCGGGTCCGCCGTCGTAGTTGGCCCGGTTGTAGTGGTAGAGGAGCGAGCTCGTCAGCACGGCTTGGGTCGCGAACGTGTGCACCCAGGACGCCACGGCGAAAGTGTCCGCCTCGCGCTGCACGTCGTCGATGCTGTCGCCGGGCGCATTCGGCACTTCGTACTGATCGGCGCGCGACTGCGCCACCAGCCGAATCTCATTCCCGTCGCTCGGCTGGTAGATCAGGTTGGTGAAGCCGCCGTAGCCCTGCTCGGCGTCGTGGATCACCTGCGAGACCGGGGTTTCGATCCCGAGATTGCTGCGGTTGCCGTTGAGGCTCGCGTAGTACGCGAACTTGCCCGTAGTGCTGCTGACGCTCAGATAGTCATTGGTCTGAGCGAAGTTGCCGGCGCTGACATCGAGCACCCCTTCGTTGTCCCGGCCGAAGCCGCTCTTCGGGATCACGTTGAAGATGCCGTAGGTGCGGTCTCCCTCGTCCGCCTCGTAGCCGCCCCGCTCGGCGCCGAGCGTCTGGATGTCCTTGGGATCGATCTGCGGACCCAGGTTGCTGCCGATGTTGGTGTTCGGGATCTCCACGCCGTCGACGAGCCACGCCGTCTGATGTCCGCCGCGCACGTGCAACTGGTCATGGACCACGTACGCGCCCGGCACATAGCTCGTGATCATCGCGAGACTGTTGCTGCGATCCGCTCCTGGCGTGCGTTGGATGTCCTTCTGGCTCACCAGCGTGATCGGCGTCGCCGAGGCGACCACGGGAGGTGGCTCCGCGAGCGCGCTCACCGTCACTTCGGCCAGCTCGACCGGGCGCACGAGCAGGATGCGGGGGCTCGGAAAGTACCCGGACTCTACCGTCACCGCCTCCGTGAAAGAGGTGAAGCCCTCGTGCGCGACGGAGAGCCGGTACGTACCGAGCTCGACGTTCGCGAAGTCGAAGCGGCCGTGCCCGTCGGTCCGCGCCGTTTGCACCGCACCGGAAGCCAGCGACTCGAGCCGCACGCGCGCTCCAGACACGGCTTTGGATTGCGCATCCTGGACTATGCCACTGACGCTGCCGAACGCCGCAGCCCAGGTGGGCAGCGAGGTAAGCAGCGCGCACGCCGCCAGGAGCCCGAGGCTCAACGCCCAGAGCAAAGAGGAGCGGCGGCGCGCCGCTCGCGCGCCACCGGCCGGGATTTCAGTCACTCGAATTCTCCGCGGGTCGCAGGCGACCCTGATCGCATCGCTCAAACAGCCGCTCGCGGCGCGTCAGCCGGCGCTCACGCGCAGACCGACACCGGGGATCAGCCCCGGGGCCGCAGGATGGCTCAGCGTTGATTTGCGATCAGACCGTGGGCGGGGCGCGGGCTTGAGGAACGTGTACGAGGCGCACGCCGGCAGGTGCCGCCACACGCGTGATGACGACACCCACACACGCCAGGAGCAGCACGAACGCCACGACGAGCAGAGGCGGCGGCGCCGAAGCGAATCCCGTCGTGAAGACACAGTACCCGTCCTCCATGACGCCATGTCCGGGATGATGCGGCTGCGGCAGGGGCATTCCCATGCCGTCCCGCATCGTCTCCCCTTGTGGCAGCAGCGCGGACGGAAAACCGCCCGGGCAGATCATCAGCGACAGCGTCCCGTCCCCCGCCGGCATGAAGCCGATGGGAATCAGCGCCCGTAACGCGAGCGCGAGGAGCACCGCGGCGATGAGCCGCTCGCGGGTCGCGCGGGTCCCTCCGAGGCGTAGCAGAGTACCGGTGCTGTGGCGCGCGCGGGTCATTCGTGTTGAGGTGGGCTCGAGCCCTCCTCTTATACCGCATCCTGGCAAAGCAGGGAACGTGGGGCGCACGCCGTAGCGACGGACCGAGCCGCCGCGGACGTCGAGCTACACGGGCGGGAAAAACTCCCGCGCGCGGCTCAGAACGAATAGCCCGCCGAGATTACGAGCGTGTTTGGCCAGAAGTGGATCTCCGAGGTGCGGATGATCCCGGCCGTATTCGCCGTCAGCTTGGAATTCACTTGCGCAATCGAGTAGGACGCATAGAGGTGCCAGCGGTCCGCCAGCTCATACGCCAGTCCAGCCGTCGCAGTGGGTCCTACCGACGAGGGCAGCGCGATCGAGGTAGGGCCACCGCTCGCGGCATTACCCAACGCCGTCGACTGGCGGGCGAGGAACTTTGTGTAGTTCACGCCAACGCCGACGTAAGGCCGCAGTCGGCTATTGGCACTGCCGAAGACGTAGTTGACCACGAGCGAGGGCGAGAACCAGCGGGCGGTGGAGATGACCTGACCGTTGTAGGGTACGGAGCCGAGCTTCGCCGGCCCCCTCCCCTCCGTCTTGGTCAGCGGGGGATAGCCGAATGCGAGCTCGACATTGAAGTGAGTCGAGAGCGTGCGTACGTAGGCGACATACAGTGTCTCGACGTTGTTGGCGTGAATATTGAGACCCGGCGGGGCGTAGGGGCCGGTGATGTTGTCCGCCTTCGCGTCGAAGTGTACGAAGTACATGCCCAGCCGGACAGTGTTCGCTCCACCCTCATCGGCGTGAGCCGCGGATGCGGCCAGCGCGAGAGCCGAGAGCGCCAAAGTCACGATTTTCTTCTGCATGGATCGTCCCTCGCCGATCTTACGGAACTTGCGCAAAGAAACCGCGCGCCGCCACCATACAGAACGGTGCCTCGGCGGCGTGGAAGGAAGCGACCGCGGCTACGCCCTGGGCGGCGGCGAGCTGTGCCTCCTCCTGCTGCAGTGCGACCTGCAAGGGCGCGAAGGGACTGTTGGCCTGCGGCGCCCCATTGAGATCGAGCACGCTCACGAGGCCGGCTGACACGTACGGCGTCCACAACGCCGCCATGATCTGCGCGTTCTGGAAGAAGACGATCGGATCCTGATCCCCGCCGCACATCAGCATCGGCTCCTGCGGGGACCACCCGCCAGCGCGCATGTCGTTCAACGCCAGGTCCTTGCGCAACCCGACCATGGAAGTCGCTGCGAGCGCCACGGTGCCCGAATTGAGGGTCCCGCCGCCGATCAGCGTCATCTCCGCCTGGTCGCCATTGATCACCGCGTCGTCCACGTAAGCCACGCGGAAGCTGTCGTTGATCAGGTAAGGACTACCGAAGCCGAGTCCGAACAGGGTCGCCTGCTCGGCGCTGTAGGGCGGGCTCGCCGGCTTGGCGAGTAGCTGGTCGGCCGCGCCATCCACCTGGGGTATCCCGGTCGCGGAGGTCGGCGTGGTGCTGTTGAAGAGCGCCGTCTGCGGGAGCTTGCCGCTCGAGAAGAGCGTATCGATCGGAGTCACATTGGGCAGCAGCGTGTCGATGCCGCTCGCGTACGTCGAGGAATAGACGTCCGACGTCTGCGAGTACACGTTGCCGTAGGCATGCTGATAGCTGGTGGTCACCAGCGGCGCGAATTCCGTCGAGCCGATGTTCACCTGGCCGAAGAATATCGCATCGCAAAACGCCTCCAGCGCATACGGTCCGGAGGCAGGCGCCGATGCAGTGACGGCGACACCCGCCGCCTGCATCGCCTTGACGGTCGCCATCGCCGCGTAGCCGCCCGCCGAATATCCGGTGACATACAGCTTGCCGCTGTCACTGGTGGTCGGGGTGAACGTGCTGAGGAGCGCGGTGCGGGCCGCCGTCAACGCATCCATCATGACGATCGCATTCTCCGCCCCATTGACATAGGGGTGATAGCCGAGCGTCGACGAGTCGTAGCCGAGGAAGTTGGGCGCCACGACGATGTAGCCTTGCGCGGCGAACACCGCGGCGATCAGGGCCGACTCGGAATTGGCGGAGTTCGTGGTATCGCTGATGTTCGCGATGTTGTAGTTCCGATCGGTCGTCGTACCGTGCGCGTAGAGCACGACGGGCCGCGGACCGGTGCACGGAGCCGCGGCGCCCGTGGGCACCATCAGTGCGGCCGTAGCGGGCTGCGCGGAGTTATCCGGCCCCACCGTCATGTAGCGGATGTAGTAGAAGTCCACCCCGCAGGCGGGTGTGCCGGCGAGCTGCAGCAGCTGCGGGCCCGAGGCGGTCGCATTGAGCTGCGCGGCGAAGTCCGCGGCATTCACCGAAGCCACCCGCAAAGCCGGATTGACGACGAGTGTGCCTCTCTGGGTGGAGGTCGCCACCGTGGCGGTCGGGCTATTGGTGCCACCGCAGCCAGCGAGAACGAGGGCAGCCACCGCCGCCCCGAGCATGCCAATCTTCCGCAACATGCGCCCCTCCCCGCGGGTCCTGCGGCTGCGGTATACCCCCGCAGTCTCGAGTCGCAGGCCCCTATAGTGGCGCAAAGCATACACTGTCTCGGGGAGGTGTGTACCGGGGCCATAGCGCTTGGCTGTGAGGCGCGGCCTCTGTTGTGGCCACGCAACGCCCGGCGGCGGCCACGCCACAGGCCACCGGGCTGACTCTCAGCCGCCAGGTCTCACGCGCGGCTCTCAGTCATGCGCTCACAGCGGGCTCTCGGCCGCGAGGTCAGCTGCGAGGTCTCAGCCGCGGGGTCTCAGCCGCGAGAGCTCAGCTGCGAGGTCTCAGGCGCAGGCTCTCAGCCGGCAGCGACCTCGAATGCCGGATCGACGTCTGCCGCCCAGGCAAGTAACCCGCCTTCGAGATGAGCGGGAGCCGCCATGCCGCCGCGCAAGGCGAGCGCGCATGCCATCAGGCTGCGACGACCGCTGCGGCACACGAACACGGGCGTGCGCTCACCCGCTAGCTCGCCCAACCGCCGCGCGAGATCCGCGAGCGGAATGTTGCGTGCGCCTTGCAGATGCCGGGTGTTGAATTCCTGCGGCTCACGCACGTCCACGAGGACGAGGCCGGCGCTGTCGAGCTCGGATGCCAGAAGATCACTCAGCGCTGATGCTGTCAGCCGGCGCACTTGGGCGAGAGCCTCCGTGTCGCAGAGCTCCGCCGCATCGCGCGGCGCCGTGATGGTGGGATGCTCGCCGCAAACGGCGCAGTCCGCTCGCCGCGTGACCGGCAACTCGACGAAGCGCAGCTCCAGGGCGTCGTAGGTCACCAGGCGTCCCACGATCGGCTCACCCACGCCCGTCGCGATCTTGATCGCCTCGGTGGCCTGGATCGCACCGAGCACGCCCGGCAGCACGCCGAGCACCCCAGCTTCGGCGCAATTTCCGACGACGCCCTCCTCCGCCGCCGGAAACAAACACCGGTAGCAGGGTCCGCGCCCCGGAAGATAGGTCATCGCGTGTCCTTCGAAGCGATGAATGGCCGCCGAAACCAACGGCTTGCCCAAGAGCACACAGGCATCGTTGACCAGGTAGCGCGTGGCCAGGCGGTCGGTGCCGTCGAGGACCAGGTCATAGCCGCGCAGCACCTCGAGTACATTTTCCGCACGCAGAGTCAGCGTGTGCGCGACGACGCTGATCTCAGGGTTGAGGGCGAGCAAGCGCTCGCGGGCGGCCTCGGTCTTCAACCGTCCGACTGCGGCGGTGTCGAACAGCACCTGGCGCTGCAGGTTGGAAAGCTCCACGCGATCGCAGTCCACGAGTCCGAGCGTCCCGACGCCTGCCGCGGCGAGATAAAGCGCCGCCGGCGACCCGAGTCCCCCGGCGCCGATCACCAGGACACGCGCCGCCTTCAACCGCTCCTGGCCGTCCTTGCCCAGCTCCGGCAGAGCGAGATGCCGGTGATAGCGCGACTGCTCCGACGCGGAGAGCGGCACGGCTCATCCTCCGCTGAGCGCGCAGATCACATGGACGACATCGCGCGCGCCAACAGGCTGCGAGAGCTGTTGCACCTCTTCGGTATTGACGTACAGGCGGATGTGCGGCCGGATGCGGGCCTGCTCGTCCACCATGCGAAAACGAATGCCGGCGAAGCGCCGCTCCAGACTGGCCAACACTTCCTCGATGGTGCCGCCGTCGGCCGTGACCGTCGCGGCGCCTGCGGTGTAGGACCGCAAGGGGCTCGGAATGCGGACCGTGCAACTCATGGGCGTGCGCGCCTGCGGCGCCTACACCGCGTGAGTCACGGAGTAGATCTCGGGCAGGTGCCGGGCGATGCAGCGCCAGCTCTCGCCGTCATTGGCGCCGGCCCAGACCTCCCCGCCCGTGGTCCCGAAGTACAGTCCCACTCGCGCGCCGCGCCCGTCCGAGCACATCGCCTGGCGCAGCACGGTGAGCCAGGCCTGCGACCGCGGCAGGCCGCGATCCAGACGCCGCCAGGTCTTGCCGCCGTCACGGGTGCGATACACCGCGGGCTTGCCCGCGATGGAGGTGCGCGGCCACACGGTCTGGCCATCCATGGGCAACACCCATGCCGTTTGTGGGTCCGTCGGATGCAGGACGATGGGAAACCCTACATCGCCCACCTTCTTCGGCATCGCTTCGCCGATGCGCACCCAACGGCGCCCCGGGCGGTCCAGGCGGTAGATGCCGCAGTGGTTCTGCTGATAGAGCCGGTCCGGGACGGTGGGATGGAGGGCCACACAATGCGGATCGTGTCCGAAGGGCACGGTCGGGTCCGGCAGGAAGTCGGCCGCGCACCCCTCGTTGAGGGGTTGCCAGTCGGCGCCGGCATCGGTGGACTCGAACACGCCGCCGCCGGAGAGCGCGAGGTACAGATGCCGCGGATCCCGCGGGTCGATGAGGATCGAGTGCGTGAGCTGCCCGTCCGGCGTGCCGAAGGACACCCATTGGGGATTCATCGGGTTGTCGTTGAAGCCGACCACCGGCTCCCAGCGCTCACCGCCGTCCTCGGAGCGGAAGAGCCCGGCCGGGGAGCTACCGGCGTACCAGGTGCCTCGCTCCGAGGCGTGCCCGGGTGTCAGCCAGAACACCCGGTCGACTGCCCGCGCCTTCTCACCTTCCGCCGCCTTGCGGAAAGCCGGTGGCTGCGTGGCCTCGCGCCAGGTACGGCCGCGGTCGCTGGAGCGGTAGACGGTGGGCCCGAGGTGCCCCGTCTTGGCCGCCATCAGCAGGACCTTCGGCTCGCGCGGGTCCTGGACGACGTGATGAATGATGTGGCCGAGAAACTGCGGTCCTGAAAGTTTCCACCCGCGCCGGCTGCCGTTGAGCCGGAGCGTGAAGGCACCCTTGCGGGTACCGATCCAAAGCGTAGCAGTCATGGCGCGAAGCATCACCGCACGACGGCAGCGCTGTCAACCGCAAGGCACAAGCGCGACTGTCGGGGGTCAGGGCCGGTACAACCGCAGCAGCGTGGTACGCGAAATGATGACACGGGTGTGACCGCGCCGCAGGACGCCTGCGCGAAACGCAATGGGGTTGGTCGCCAGCACCAACATGACCATCAGGATGTTCTCACCGATGAGGCGCAGCAGTCCCGGGCGGCCGACACGAGAGTCCTTGGCGGCCTCGAAGCCGTAGCGGGCGACGATCCGCGTGAGTTGTGCGCATTGCCTGGTCGGGGCCAACCGCATGTCGGCACACACGGCCACGATCGGATCGAGCTCTCTGCATTGCGCCACGTGGCGGGCGAGCTCGCGCAGGGAGGTCTCGATCGCGCGGCTCGCGCGGCGCGCCCAGGCGATCGTCGGCCCGTCCTGGCGCATGACGGGAATGTGCTCGTTCCACAGGTGAATCTTGAGGATCGGGTCACCGCAGCGCACGCGCACACCGTCCGAGAGCGACACGCTCGCCTCGGCGAGCCCACGCTCCACGCGGAACAGGCAATCCCGGTGCGCAGTGAACTCATAGATGCCATGCCAGCGGCGCAGCCACCGGTCGAGGCTCCAAACCCATTGTTCCGGATGAATCGCGCGCAGGCCGCGCTTCTCGGAAAGCTCGACGGACAAGGATGCTCCTTGCTGGCCGGCGACATCAGCCAAACTCCAGGAGAGCACAAAAGTTCCGGCCTGGACTTCAGCTCTCCCTCAGCGCGCCCCATGCTGCGGCTCCTGGTAGATGATGCCGAGCAGTATCTTGATGCTGAGCGCGACGGGAACCGACAACACCACGCCTACGATGCCGAAGAGGAGCCCGCCGGCGAGAAAGCAGAAGATCACGAGCACGGGCGGCACGTAGGCTGCCCGCCCGAGCACCAGGGGACCCACGAACTGGTCGATGGAGATCCGCAGCGCCGTGGCATAGATGATGTAGGCCATGATGCTCCAGGCGGAGGACGCCTGCTGCACGGCGACGAGCCCGGCGAGGACCGCCGAGGCGGCCGGCCCGATGAACGGGATGAGCTCGAGCAGGCCCGTGATGAGGGCGAGGAAGACCGCGTGCTGGATCTTGAGCACGAGCCCGAGTCCGATGTAGGCCACTGTCGAGGCGTACACCACCACGAGGCCGACGCCGATGAAGTAACGGCGCAGCGCCGGCTCGAGCTCGACCCCCACACGAGTGGTGAAGGAGCGGTAGCGCGGCGGGATGAGCCAGGCGAGTCCGCGGCCGATGCGGTGGGCGTCGAGGAGGAAGTAGCCGAGCAGGACCAGCGTCAGGATGCCGCCGAAGATGCCGGCGACGCCCACCGCGGCCACCTCGAGGACACGCCCGTCCTGGGCCATCCACGCCTGCGCCTCGTGGGCGATCATGGCGCCGAGCGCGGGGGCATCGACCCTCTGGCCCATCAGGTCGAACGTATGGTTGCCTAGGAGCACCCGCACGAAGGCGGTCACGGTCCCCTGCAGGTCACCGGCGATCCGCTGCAACTCCCGCAGCAGCGGCGGCGCGCCGAGCAGGCCGAGCAGCGCCGCGAGGCCCATGAGCACGAAGAGGACGCCGAGCGCATACATCCAGCGCGGCACCCGCGTGCGCACCGCTAGCCAGTCGACCAGCGGCGTCGCCACGAAAGCTACGACGGCCGCCACCACGAACGGCAACAGGATCGCCTTGACGAGATAAAGGAAGACGACGATCCCGACGACGACGGTGATGGTCGTCAGGTTGGAAAAGCGCTCGACCCGCCCGTGCGTCGCGCCGGGCGGCGAGGCGTCAGGTGCGGGATGTTGGGTGCGCTTCTCGGGTTTCATGAGCTGTAGACGCGACCCTTCCAATGGACGCGTCGTGTAATGCGCCAGCGGACGCTATCGAGTGCCATGACTCCTCCCGCGGTATATCCAAGCGGGAAGAGCAGCCCGTACCACCACGGGATCTTGAAGTGCACCGCGCCGCCGACGTGCAACCCGATCACGGCAGCCGTGCCGAGCGTCGCGAGAGCCAGTGCGAGCGGTGCGCCGCTCACGCCTTGCAGCAGTGCCGCGAGATCCTGGAGGGGCAACCACACCGCGAGCCAGGCGAGCGCCACGATCACCGGCGCGGCCAGCACGGTGCGCACCGAGCCGCCGAGGAGTTGAATGAGATTCTTGGCGAACCCGGGCCAGAGGGTCGCCCAGCCCGTGTACATCCGGGTGCTCAAGAGGAGATTGCCATCCATGAGCAGCACCCGGTGGCCGCGGCGCTTCAGCAGCAGCGCCAGCTCGAAGTCCTCGCAGATCGCATCGCACACCGCCGCGTGGCCCCCGACGGCGTCGTAGGCCTCGCGCCGCAACAACATGAACTGGCCCGTCGCCACGACCTCATCGCTCTCCGGGGCCTGGATCTTCTCCAGGTTCTGATAGAACCCGAGCAGATAGAGTCCGCAGGGAAGCATCAGCCGCTCGGCGAAACTCCCGAGCTCATGACGCGGCGCGAGCGTCAGGAGATCGAGCTTGCGATCGGACGCGGCGGCCACAGCGCTCGCGATCGCGCGCGGCGCCGCGCTCATGTCGGCATCCAGGAAGCAGAGCCACTGTGCATCGGGAGGGGCCGCGGCCGTCCCGACGCAGCAGGCGTGCACCTTCCCCTTCCAACCGGGCGGCAGCGGCGGAGTGTGCCGCAGGATGATGCGCGGATCGCGCCGTGCCAGTGCGGTGACGATCGCCGCGGTGTCGTCGCTCGAATCGTCGTCGACGACTATGAGCGCCAGACGATCCGGCGGATAGTCCTGGGCCGACAGCGACTCGACACAGCGACCGATGTTCGCCGCCTCGTTGCGGGCGGGGACGATGACGGCGACCTTGGGCGCGGTACGGCCTGGATCGAGGGCGGTGACGGCCACCCCCGCGAGGACATTGCGCTGGCGTACGGCGCGGGCGATCAGCCAGGTGACCAGAGCGAGCCAGAGAATGGAGAGCGGCAGCAGCATGGGGTATCCCGGGGAGTCCAGCAGTAACTCCCAGGCCTACCCTCCGGTTGCAGCGACCCTAGGCCGGGAAGGCCGTGACCGGCGGGGCCGCCGCACGTCCCGCTCCCCGGGTCATCGCCCAGTCGAGCAGCCGGCTCGCGAGTCCCCCACCCAGGCTCGCACCGGTGACATCGTCCAGGCGGTACTCCTTGCCGTGCAGGATGGCCGCGGCGGCCTCGAGGCCGCTTCTCACCGCGGGGCCGATGCCCTCCGCCATGTCGCGCGTCGCGAGGCCTGCGGCATCACCGACGATGAAGGCGTTGGCCCGGCGCGTCACATCCACGCGGCCGCGGAGGTAGTAGCTGTAGCCTGTGGGGTCGTAATGGGCGCCCTTGGCGAGCCGGCCGTCGAGCATCCGGGTGAAGAGCGCCCAGTGGTCGTGGATGGAGCGGCGGCTACCCTTGATGCGCTCCGCCATGCCGCCGATGCCGATATTCAGCCAGCCGTTCTGCTTCGGCACATACCAGGCGTATCCCGGCAGGCCGCGCTCGAAGAACCAGAGGTGGCAGTCCGGCTCGCGCCAGTCGTACTCGATCTCGTGCTCCAGGGTGACGGTCTGCAGCTCACTGGCGCGTGGGTTCAACTCGCGAAAGAGATTGCGGTACACCGGACAGCGCGTGCCGCCCGCTCCGATCAGATATTTGCAGCGGAACGCGTCGTCGATGACGTAGGCCCCACCCTCCTCGCGGATGTTGCGCACCGTATGCTCCAGCACCTCGGCGCCGGTGCGCTCGAGGAGCCAGGCGTCGAACTCCACCCGGCGGATCGAGTGCTGCACGCAGCGCACCGGCAGATGCACGCCCTTCAGGTGGATGTGCAGCTTGTCGAACGTGAGGAAGCGGTGCGGATAGGCGCCGATGTCCAGCTCCAAATCGTGTACCACCTCCGGGGTGATCCAGCCGGCGCACAGCTTCAGGCGCGGGAAGCGCTCCTTGTCGAGCACCAGCACCTCGGCGCCGGCCTGCTTCAGCTTCCATGCGGCGCTCGAGCCGGCCGGCCCGCCGCCGACGATGATGACGTCACAGGTGCGCATCGCGGCTCAGCGCGGATAGAGATGCTCGCGGGTCATCGGGACATCGTTGTTGTCCCGCGGCGCGAACACCACCTGGAAGAGCTGCAGTGCCCCCGTCGTGAATCCGGCGATCGAGCCCGCGAGATACATGCGCCACATGCGCACGAACTTCTCGTCGAACATCTCGCGCACGCGGCTGCTCGCGGTCTCGAAGAGCGCGAGCCAGTCGCGCAGCGTCTGCGCGTAGTGCAGGCGCAGATTCTCGACGTCGAGGACGGAGAAATCGTAAGGCTCGAAGATCTGCATCATCTCCGCGAGCGAGGGCGGATAGGCGCCCGGGAAGATCCGCTTCTCGATCCACGGCTGCAGCGGCGCCGCCCGGTTGCGCCCGATGGAGTGGATGAGGCCGCGTCCCTGGGGGCCGATGCTGCGCGCGATCACGTGGCCGAGCGCGGGATAGTTGGCGACCCCGACGTGCTCGAGCATGCCGACGGAGACGAAGGCGTCATAACGGCCCGAGATGTTGCGGTAATCGTCCTCGACGTACTCGACCTGCGAGCTCATTCCCAGGGTGGCGGCGCGCGCGCGGGCATAGGCCACCTGCTCGTGCGAGATGTTGAAGGCACGCACCTTGACGCCGTAGTGGCGCGCCATGTGCAGGCCGAGCGCGCCCCAGCCGCAGCCGGCCTCGACGACGGTCTCCCCGGCACGCAGGCGAAGCTTGCGGCAGACGTGATCCATCTTGGCGTATTGCGCCTCATCCAGCGTGCTCGCCGGATTCGGGTAGTAGGCGCAGGTATACGCCATCGTCTGCCCGAGCCAGAGCGAATAGAAATCGTTGCTGATGTCGTAGTGGTGGTGGATGTTCTCGCGCGAGCCGGTCAGGGTGTTGACGTGCGGGCGATGCAGCCGCTCCACCAGCCGCCGCACCGGCGAGGGTTGCGGGCTGCGCCGGGAGGAGTGATAAACCGTCTCCAGAAGCTGCACCAGGTCGCCCTCGATCTCGAGCCGTCCTTCGCTATAGGCGTCCGGGAAGCGCACCTGGGGATCGGCCAGGATGCCGAGCAGGGTCGCGCGGCTGCAGACGCGCACCCGCGCCACGATGGCCGCGCCGGCGGCGGCGATGCGCTCCCCGGTCCAGAGGATGAACTCGAGCGGCGGATTGCCGAGATATTCGAGCAGTCGCGCCAGGAGCCGTCCCTCCACGGAGCGGGTCCTCCCCGGGTGCGAAGGCTCCCCGTCGTGCGGGGCCGCGGGAGGCGGTCCCGCCGGCCGTTTGCTCTGCACTGCGCCTTTTACGCTCTGGTCCCAGGCATTCACCGGTGATCTCCCCATTTTCTCAGGGGTCCTAATTTACCACGCCGGCTTGCGGGGCTCCCCTTTCGGGGGGTGATCAGGGCGCGAGAGCCATCCGGTAGCAGTCGATGAGCCGCTGGACATGCGCCTCGAGGCTGAAGCGCTGCGCGCTCGCGGCGGCACCGCGTGCGTAAGCGAGCCGGCGAGCGGGATCGCGTACGGTCTCGATAATGGCCTGCGTGAAGGCCTGGCCATCGCCAGCCGGTACGAGGCGTCCATTCACCCCGTCGACGACGACCTCCGGCAGGCCGCCCACCGCGAATGCGATCACCGGACGCGCGGCCGCAAGTCCCTCGATGGCCGCGAGGCCCAGGCCTTCGGACTGGGAAGGCATCAACACCAGATCGATGGCCGAGAGCAGACGGGGAACGTCGTTCCGCCTGCCGAGAAACCGCACGTGCGCGCTCACGCCGAGACGCGTCGCGAGCTCCTCGCAGGCCGCGCGCTCCGGTCCGTCACCGATCACCAGGAGCAGCGCTCCCGGGCAACTGCGCACGATGGCAGGCAGCATCGCGAGCAGGGCGCGGTGCCCCTTCACCGGGTGCATCCGTCCGATGCTGGCGAGCACCGGTTGTCCGGCATCGATGCCGAGCTCCGCACGCACCCGGCTTCGTGCGCCCGCGCCGGCATCGCGCAGCAATTCCAGTGGGATGCCGTTGCGCGCTACGCGCACACGCTCGGCGCGCACGTGATAGCGTTTCACGGCCAACTCGCACACGGCCTGCGAAACACACACGGCGGCGTCCGTCGGCTGAGCCATCAGCCGTTGCACGAGATTGAGCGCACCAGGGTCGTTGAGATCGTGCATGTGCAACAGCGTGCGCGCGCCCGTGAGCCGCGCGGCGATCCGTGCGGCGAGAGTCCCTTTCACCCCCGTTGCATGCAGCAGGCGCACACCCTTGCGTCTGGCGAGCGCGGCGATGCGCAGGGGCACAGTTGGGTCCCACTTGGGCGCGTCGAAGAAGACAGGATGGATTCCGCGGTCGTACAGGTCGGCGGCCGCCGCGTGCGGCGCCCGCAGGAAGCCAACCGTCATGTCGATACCTGCCGCGGCGAGTAACGGCAGCACGTGCAGCAGATACGTGGTTACGCCGTGGCGCACCCCGCCGGCGTAGCCGAAATGATCGGCCAGGACCATGATGGGCGGAAGATCGGTGACGACCGGCCGCACCGGCGCGTCGCACGGCGGCGCGCCCCTGGTCCAGAGGTACGCCTCAGGCTCCCGGGCGAGTTTCATCCCCTCACGTTCCGATTGGGATACTCCGCCGTGCATCAAAAAGAGACGCAGCAAAGGCTATGCCCGCCCCACCCCCCGGCGCGCCCGGAATGAGAATCGAATCTTGCTGGCGCACTCCCCCCGTGGAGCCTTCCCGCCTTCCGCCGACCGCGCCGGCGCCGCTGCCGATGCGTCGGTCACGCGCGACACTCGTCAACATCGTCGGCTGGCCCGCGGCCACGCTGCTCGCCGCGGGCTATCTCGCCCTGATGGCGCGCCTCACCTCGTTTCCGTTCGAGGATTTTCCGAGCCATCTCGCCCGCGCCAAGGTTCTCGCGGACCTGCTCTTTCACCATGGCGCGCAATGGGGCACGGTCTTCGCGTTCCACTGGCAGCCGGTGCCGTACCTGCTGCACGACCTCATCCTGACGAGCCTGGTGGCAGCGCTCGGCACGACCGCGGGAGGCGTCGTCTTCAACGACCTCCTGGTGCTCGCGCTGCCGTGCGCCCTCCTCTACTACATTCATGTCAACAAGCTGGCGCCGCAGGCGCGGCCGTTGGCGGTCCTCGTGAGCCTGTACCTGGCCACGGACTGGTTCTTTCTCGTGGGCTTCGCCGCCTTCCGCCTGGCGATCGCGCTTCTCATCGTCTGTATCGCTCTCGCCGATGCGCTGCGCGACCGCTGGTCGAAGCGCCTCTACTTCGCCTACCTCGCCGCTCTGCTCGCCGGATATTTCGATCACCTCACGGTGCTCGTCTTCCTCGCCGTGACCCTCGCCGTCTCGGGAACCGTGCGCGCGGTCGCCGGCCACTCCAACATCCGCACGGAAATGCGCCTGGCCGTGCCGGTGCTCATGCTACTCATGGCCTATTTCGCGGTCTTCGCGGGACCCCATCACGCCGCCTCGCCGGGAATCTACTCACTCGATTGGGGCTCGGTGGCACAGAAGATCCACGGGCTGCAGGGCGAGCTCTACCGCTTCGGAGGACGCGTCAACCGCCCGATGACGGTGCTCCTCGCCTTCTGCCTGCTGTGGCCCGTGCGCCGAGAGCTCCTCTCCCCGCTGCTGCTGGCGCCGGCCGTGCTCGAGCGGCTCGCCCTCGCGGTGGCGTTTCTGGGTGTCTATCTCGTCCTGCCCGCGACCTACTCCGGGGCGGCGTACGTGGATGCGCGCGCGCTGCCCCTCATCGTGCTCTTCATCCTTTTCGCGGTGTTGCACCTCGACGCCGCGACGCGGAACGCCGACAGCGGCTTTGCGGGCGCACCGGCCCTTGCGGCGGCCGTAGTGCTCGCCGCGGTGAACCTCGCTTATGTCGGCTGGCACCTCGAGAAGAACAACGCCTGGATGGCTCGCTATCGCACGGTCGTGGCGCAGATTCCGCGCGGCGCGCTCGTGCTGCCGATCTTCACCCGGCCGGCCGTCACGATTCTGCCTCTGGGCCATGCGAGCGCCTTCGTGCTGCTCGACCGCCAGGGCCTCATCCCTTATCTCTTCGCTGGCAATCTCGGCGACCCGATGAGCTACTTCCGCTTCATCCACTATCCATATGCCCCGGTCGAGGAGTGGTACCACCTGCAGGAGACCTGGAATCACGCGGCGGTCTTCACCTTCCACACGCAGGGGGTGTCCTATCGCTGGCGATTCTCCTATGACCCGCGCGAGCACGACTGGCGGCCGGCGGTGCTCGCGCCGGTGAGTTGGGGCGCGGTGGCCTGCACGTATCCCTACATCATCGTGACCGAGCCGTATGATTCCGCCCTCATCGGCGTGCCCACCCGCACCCTGGCGGCCAACACCAGCGCGGCGCTGCTCGCCGTCGACCGAGCGGCCTGTCACCCGGACAGCAATGCTGCATCCGCCGTCACGCTGCCTCCGCCGCAAGTAACGTACTGAGTTGCGCGCCCCGATCGCCGCAACGCCGCAATCTGCGCCACCGCAGAAAGAGCACGGCTCGTCGACGGGCGCCCGAGAGGAGCGCCAGCGCGGGCTGGAAACCGCGCCCGGCCTTCCCCTATGATGCTGTATCGCATTCGGCACGTCTGAAAAAACAATTACACGGACGGACCGCACCGGCCGGCCGTGGGAGGCAAGCTCATGACTGGCACCAGCGGCTCGGCGGACTCGCGCGCATTCCGGGTGCTCGCGGTGACAGGGACGGCACTCTTCATCGCGGCGCTCAGCGTCGCTTCCGCGGCTCCCTCCCAGGGGCCTGATGCCAGGCTCAAGTGGCGCTCCATCGGTCCTTCCATCGGGGGCCGCGTCGTGGCGATCACCGGAGTGCCCTCCCAGCGCAACCTCTTCTACATGGGCGCCGTCGACGGCGGGGTGTGGAAGAGCACCAATTATGGCGTGAGCTGGACCAACATCACGGACGACACACTCCCCGGAAGCAGCGACAGCATCGGCGCCATCGCGGTGGCGCCCTCCAACTCCAAGGTGATCTACGTCGGCACGGGCGAGAGCGACATCCGCGGCACGTTCATCACCGGCGACGGCGTCTACCGTTCCGACGATGCCGGCAAGCACTGGCACGACGCAGGCCTCAAGGACACTCATACCATCAGCGCCATCGTGGTCGATCCCAACAACCCCGATGTGGTGTACGCGTCCTCGATGGGCCACGTGTTCAAGTCCAACCCGGAACGCGGCGTATTCAAATCCACCGACGGCGGCAAGAGCTGGAAGAAGATCCTCTACGTCGATGACAAGACGGGCGCCATCGACCTCGTGATGGACCCGCGCAACAGCCAAGTCCTCTACGCCGCGATGTGGCAGGCCTATCGCACCCCGTGGAAGCTCGATGACGGCGGACCGGGCAGCGGGCTCTACAAGAGCACCGACGGCGGCGCGAGCTGGAAGGAGATCTCCCACAACTCCGGCTTCCCGCAGGAGATGCTGGGGCGCGTCGGCGTCTCGGTCGCGGCGGCGAATCCGCAGGTGGTGTACGCCATCGTGCAGGCGAAGGACGGCGGCATATTCCGCTCCGACGATGGCGGCGGCAGCTGGCATCGCGTCAACTCCAAGGGGAGCCTGCGCCAGCGTGCCTTCTACTACATGAGCATCTTCGCCGACCCGACGAACGCCGACGTCGTCTATGTCCCGCAGGTCGAAGCCCTCTGGGTCTCGCGCGATGGCGGCAAGAGCTTCTCCAAGCTCCACACGCCCCATGGCGACAACCACATCGTCTGGATCAACCCGAACGACCCGCAGATCCTCCTGGAGGGTAATGACGGCGGCGCGACCGTCTCCACGGACGGTGGCAAGACCTGGAGCGGAGATCACAACCAGCCCACGGGTCAGTACTATCACGTGGCGCTCGATGAGCAGTTTCCCTTCCACGTCTACGGCGCGCAGCAGGACGAAGGCTCCTTCGCCGGCCCGAGCGCGACCTCCCAAGGCATGATTCCCGTCGGCGATTGGCATCGCGTAGCCTACGGTGAGAGCACCTTTATCGCCCCACAGCCGGGAAATCCCGACGTCACCTTCGGCGCCGGCTACTTCAGCATCTTCCTGAGCTATGACCAGAAGACGGGACAGTACCGCGACGTGAGCCCCTGGCCGGACTACCTGGAGGGGGCCTCCTCCGGGGAGCAGAAATACCGCTTCGGCTGGACCCATCCGGTCCTCTTCTCCCCGGATGATCCCAGGGAGCTGCTGATCGGCTCGCAGATCGTCCTCAAGAGCGATGACTACGGCCACACCTGGAGCGAGATCAGCCCTGATCTCACGCGCAACGACCCGACGACCGAGCAGCCGAGCGGCGGCCCGATCGATCTCGACCAGTCGAGCGCGGAGGTCTTCCCGGATGTCTCGGCGCTGGCGGTCTCACCGCTCGACAAGCAGGAGATCTGGGCCGGCTCGGCCGATGGCCTGGTGCACATCACCCGCGACGGCGGCAAGAGCTGGCAGGCGATCACACCGCCCGACCTGCCGCAGTGGGCCGAGATCAGCTCCATCGAGCCTTCGCATCAGTCCGCGGGGACGGCTTACCTGACAGCCTCGCGCTACATGTGGGATGACTTTCATCCCTATGTCTATGAGACGACGGACTACGGCCAGCACTGGACGGCCATGACGAACGGCCTTCCGGACGATGAGTACGTCCTTGCGGTGCGGCAGGACCCCTCCGATCCGCGGCTGCTCTTCGTCGGCACCAAGAGCACCGTTTTCACGAGCTTCGACGGCGGCGGGCACTGGCAGCCCCTGTCGCTGAACCTGCCGCACGTGCAGGTGCGTGACATCGCCATCAATACGCGTCAGGGGGAGGTCACGATCGCGACACACGGCCGCGCGTTCTGGGTGTTGGACAATCTCGCCCTGTTGGAACAGATGTCGCTGCAACCGGCCGTGAGCGCCGACCAGGTGCAGGTCTATGCGCCGCAGACGGCCTGGCTGAGCCACGCCTACGGCGCAAGCCCCGGAGCGAAGTATCAGCACGATGTCGGCACCAACCCGCCGTTCGGGGCCACGGTGTTCTTCCATGTGCCCGATACCTACCACGGCAAGGTCCCGGTGAGCCTGACCTTCCTCGATGATCAGGGTCACGTGGTCCGTACGTTTGCGCTGCACCTGAAGGCGAAGGAGCCGAAGCTCTCGGCAGCGCAGCGTGACAACTTCACGCCGATCGAGGCGAAGCAGCAGGCAGACGAAAAACTGACTGCCATCACTGCGGGCTCCAACAGCTTCCAATGGGACCTGCGCTACGCGGAGGCCACGGAGGTCACGGGATTCGAGGCGCCGGCCGCCGCCGGCGGACTCGAGGACTCCACACAAGGTCCGACGGTGATCCCCGGCCGCTACACGGTGATGCTCGACTACAACGGGCGCAAGTCGCAGCGCTCGTTCGACGTGGCGCTCGACCCGCGGCTGCACCCGGCTCCTGACGCTCTGCAGCAGCGTCTCGCGCTCGAGATGCAGATCCATGCGACCCTCGACACGCTGGACAAGACATTGAACGAGGCCATTGCGACCCGACAGAAGCTCGAGGCCGCGGTGGCGGGCCACAAGATCACGGCTGACCGGGCACAGGCCGCCCTCGCGGCACTGGATCAGGCGATCAACGGCTATGTGCAGCTCGACCTGCACGCGAGCGAAGGCCCGCTGATGCACGAGACCAAGCTGCGCAGCCACCTCGCCTATCTCGCCGCGAACATCGGCCTCGCCTACGAGATGCCGACGGCCGCGGAGCATCAGGTCTACGACGACCTGAGCCACGAGGCGCAGACCGGCGAGCAGCAGCTCAACGCCGCCATCGCGCAGGGTCGGCAGGTGTTGTAGAGGTTCCCCGCGTCGCCCCCCGGATGAGGCCAACTCGCGCCGCCCATCCGGGGGGCGGCGTCTCCATAGGGGAGTCTCCCATTCCATGAGGGGGCGCCAGGTCGCGATCGCCGATCTCGACGGCGGTGCGGCATCACGGACGCCGCGGAGCTCTCCCGGAACGGCCAGGCCATCCCCATTGCGAGGGATGCCACGCGCGAGGATGCGGTGGATGCCGGTATCAATCACACGGTAGCGACGCTCGGCCGCATAGACATCCTCGTCTGCAACGCCGGCATCCAGGTGATCTCCCCGCTCGAGACGCTGGCGCTCGCCGATTGGCATCGGGTGCTCGCCGTCCACCTCGATGGGGCGTTTCTGGCAACTTGGGCGGCGCTGCGGCATATGTACGTCCAGGCGCGCGGCTGCATCATTTATATGGGGTGCGTCCACTCGAAGGAAGCATCGGTCCTCGAGGCCCCTTATGTCACGGCCAAGCACGGGCTCATCGGCCTCGCGCGGGTGGTCAGTCACGGCTGGTCGCTGCAATAGAGTTGGCGTAGCCTTTGCCGCTTTGAGGGCCGTGCGCCACCGAGGCGCCACTCCCGGAAAGGCAGCGTCGGCGCATGTGGAAATCGATCGTCGCGATCAGTGTGGGCGCGAGCGCCGGGGCGCTTTTGCGCTGGTGGCTGGGCGATCGGCTGAATGCGATTTTCCCGCTGTTGCCGCCCGGCACGCTGGCCGCGAACCTCATCGGCGGCTACGTCATCGGGGCGGCGGTGGCGTTCTTCGCGAGCTTCCCGGCCGTGCCGGCGGAATGGCGGCTGCTGGTGATCACCGGATTCTGCGGCGGGCTCACCACATTCTCGACCTTCTCGGCCGAGGTGGTGGGGCTGCTGCAGAGCGGCGAAGCGCTCTGGGCGCTAGCGGAGGTGGCCACTCACGTGGCCGCCTCGCTCCTCATGACTTTTGCTGGAATGGCGACGGTGCTGGGACTGCGGGCGCTCGCCCGCTGAGCAGGCCCCATGAGCCTGGCCCGGCTGAGCTCAGCCGCGCGCGACCTGCACCTCGGCCGCGGACCGGCCCACGACCTGGTCCGGATACAAGAACCAGTCTACACACCCGAACGCGTTTGACGGGTCGACCGCGGGCAGAGCCTGCCTGAGGCGGTCCCGGGCGTTACCGGAGGACTCCGGCGTGCTGGGGACGACGGGCAAGCTGCGACGGCGACTGTCCTGAGCCGTAAAAGTGCGCTGGTGCGTCTGCGGTAATGATGTCATCTCGATTTCCCCTCCATTGCAGACTGCAGGAATAGCTAGCGACCGTGACAACAGGATGATCATGCCCCCTGTCGACATATGAATACAAGTCCGGATTAGCCTGAGCTCATTGCTGCAAGCGCTGCGCCAACCTTCAGCGTCGCCGTTGGCCAACACGCCTGCGTGCCGGGGCGACGCTCTGGAATGGTTCTTGCGAACTGCCTCCTGCAGTGCCTTCCGGAGCGTGCAGTCGAACAAGATGAGAGTCAGCATTTTCGGCCTGGGATACGTGGGAGCGGTATCAGCGGCCTGTCTCGCCGAGTGCGGCCACGAAGTAGTCGGTGTCGATCCGAACACCGCGAAGGTGGAGCTCATCAACTCCGGACGCGCGCCGGTCGTGGAGGCGGAGCTCGCGGAACTGACGCGGCGCGCCGTGGCGGAGAAGCGGCTGCGAGCCACGACGGACCCGCTGAGCGCAGTCCTCGAGACAGACGTCACCTTCGTCTGCGTACCGACACCGAGTCAAACCAACGGTAACCTCGACTTCCGCTACCTCGAGCGGGTCTGCACCGAGATCGGCGCGGCGCTGCGCGAGAAAAGCGCCTTCCACGTGGTGGTCGTGCGCTCGACCATCCTGCCGGGGACGTCGAAGGGGCTCGCCATCCCGACACTGGAGCGCGCCAGCGGCCGTCGGGCCGGGGAAGATTTCGGCGTCTGCCACAACCCTGAGTTCCTGCGCGAGAGCACCGCGGTCGCGGACTTCCGCAACCCGCCGAAGACCGTGATCGGCGCCAGCGACTCACGCTCCGGCGACATCGTGCAGAGTCTCTACGAGGGCTTCCCGGGACCGGTGATTCGCTGCCCGATCGAAGTCGGCGAGATGGTGAAGTACGCCGACAACAGCTGGCATGCGACCAAGATCACCTTCGCCAATGAGATCGGCAAGATCTGCAAGAGCCTGGGGCTCGACAGCCACGCGGTGATGGATATCTTCTGCAAGGACGCCAAGCTCAATCTCTCCCCGTACTACCTCAAGCCGGGCTTCGCCTTTGGCGGCTCCTGCCTGCCGAAGGATCTGCGCGCCATCACTTACCATGCGCGCAGCCACGATGTGTCGACGCCGCTTCTGAACTCGCTGATGTTCTCCAACGGCGAGCAGGTCGAGCAAGGCATCGCCATGGTGCTCGCCGCGCGGCGCAAGAAGGTCGGAGTGCTCGGCTTCAGCTTCAAGGCGGGCACCGATGATCTGCGCGAGAGTCCGCTCGTCGAAGTGATCGAGCGGCTCATCGGCAAGGGCTTTGACTTGAGGCTCTACGACCGCAACGTCAACCTCGCCAAGCTCACGGGCGCCAATCGTGAGTACATCATGAAGAGCATCCCGCACATCGAGCGCCTCATGGTCACCTCGGTGCAGCAGGTGCTCGAGCACGCGGACGTCATCGTCATCGGCAACAAGGGGGAGGAGTTCACCGGGCTCGCCGAGCACCTGCGCCCGGAGCAACTGGTCATCGACTTCGTGCGCATCCGGCAGATCGAGGAACGACATGCCAATTACGCCGGCATCTGCTGGTAGACGCGTCCTCATCATCGTCCAGAACCTGCCCGTGCCCTTCGACAGGCGCGTCTGGCAGGAAGCGACGGCGCTCAAGGCGAACGGGTACCAGGTCGCGGTGATCTGCCCCGCGATCCGCGGCTATACCGCGCGCTACGAGTGCCTGCAAGGCATACACATCTACCGCCATTCGCTGGCAATCGAGGCGCGGGGCGCGCTCGGCTATGTGTTGGAATACGCCTCCTCTTTGTTCTGGCAGCTCGTGCTCTCCCTCAGGGTGCTGCGGCGGCACGGCTTCGATGTCATCCATGCATGCAATCCGCCCGACAACATCTTCCTCATCGGCGCGCTCTACAAGGCGATCGCCGGCAAGCGCTTCCTCTTCGACCACCACGACATCAATCCGGAGCTCTATGAAGCGAAGTTCGGCCGCCGCGACCTCCTCTACCGGCTGGTGTGCCTCGCGGAGCGCCTCACCTTCCTCACGGCCGATATCTCCATCGCCACCAACGAGAGCTACCGGCGCATCGCGCTCGAGCGCGGCCGCATGCCGCAGGAGAAGGTGTTCGTCGTGCGCTCGGGCCCGAGCCTGGAGCGCCTGAAGGTCCAGCCGCCGGTGCCGCAGTGGAAGCGCGGCCGCAAGTATCTGGTCGGCTATGTGGGTGTCATGGGCGCGCAGGAAGGGATTCCGTATCTGCTCGAGGCGGCGCGGCACATCGTGCAGGACCTGGGCCGGCAGGATGTGCAATTCATGCTGGCAGGCGGCGGCCCTGCGCTCGAGGACGTGCGCCGCCTGGCGCAGCGGCTGCGGCTCGAGCCGTACGTCGAGTTCCTGGGCCGTGTGCCCGATCAGACACTGCTCGAGATGCTCAACACCGCGGATGTCTGCGTCAATTGCGATGAAGTCAACGCCATGAACGACAAGTCCACCATGAACAAGATCATGGAGTACATGGCGTTGGGCAAGCCCATCGTGCAGTTCGAGCTCACGGAGGGGCGCTTCTCCGCGCGTGACGCCTCGCTCTACGCGCGGCCGAACGATGCGCAGGACTTCGCCGCGAAGATCGTCACACTCCTCGATCACCCGGAGCTGCGGGAGCGGATGGGACAGTTCGGCCGGCAACGGGTGGAGCGCCAGCTCGCCTGGCCGTACGAGGCGCCGAAGCTCCTCGCCGCCTACGAGGCGCTCTTCGCGCCCGCCGCGCCAGCGCCGGCGAAAGCGCCTGGCCGCGAGGTGGTCACGCGCCGGGCGAGCCCTGGCGGATCCGCAGGCGCGACTCGAGTCGGGTATCGCCGCGGATACGCGCCGCATAGACCGCGGTCGTCGCCGGAGCCTTGAGGTCGAACCCGCTCGAGACCCAGCCCAGCGGACGACCGCCGGCGCGTTCCACCGTGCGTCCCCGCACCAGTGTCACTGACCTGGTGTCGGGCGGCTCCAACTCGACACGCAACCCATCGCGCTGCGCCACGACGCAGCCGTTCTCGACAGCGACCTGACACTCCGGCGCAAAGTGCCAGAAGATCTCTGCACGGTGTGCGGCGGAGCACAGGAGCTCATCGCAGACCTCGAGCATCGCGCTCGAGGTCTCGTAGCGCCAGGTCCGCCGGTGGAGCACCGGATCGCTGAGCCGGCAGTAGCCGTCATGATGCGCAACCAGCAACTGGCGGCCCGGTGAGCATTCGAACTCGTCGACGGCCACCTCGGCGTGCTGCAGCCAGAGGAAGGCCCCCGCGAAGAGCGACTGGTCCTCCCCGTCCACCATGACGGTGTTGTGCGCAGAGGTGCCACGGAAGTAGTGCCGCCAGGCACGCTCCGTGTGATAGGCGAACGTCCCGGAATCGACGAGGAACGGCTTGCCGCCCACGGTCAGGGTGAAGGCGAGCGCATCGGCATGGCCGTGCGCGGCGATGGAGAGATACCCCAGCGCGCCCGCATCCGCCACGATGCGCACTTCCCCGGGAGTCTCGAACTCATCGCCCAGGATGTAGTAGCCCGCGCGCGGAAACGAGCGGCGCACCGGTAGCCCGGCGCGCGAGACATCGAGCGCTTGGAAGCGCGACGCGGCGGCATCGCCGAGGAGCCAGCGGCTCTTGTCGTCGAACTCGCCGGCCTTCAGCCGGAACTCCGGACGGTTGCAGAGCACCGCGCCGCTCGCGAGCAGCGACCGGTAGACGCCGGGCCAGTCCCGCGCCCCCGGCACCGCCGGCACCAGGCGCAGCAACACGCCCTGGTCGGCATCGCCGATGGCGGGCACGCCGCCGCTCACATCCATGATGCTCGCCAGGAATTCGAGCATGGACTCGAGCGCGCGCCAATACGGCGCGTCGAACTCGCAGCCGTTGGCGCGCGCGACGAGTCCGGCGATGAGCAGCATGTCGGCCACGGAGTGGTGGTACCAGACCGCCTGCTCCTTATTGACGCCGTCCTCGAAGGTCTGCAGCCGCGCCTCGCGTGTCAGCTCCGCGCGGGCCTCAGCGCACCAGCGCGCGCTCTCGGGCCAGAGCGGCCAGGTGAGGGCCGCGATGAAAAGTCCGCTCACCTCGCCGAGGAGGTGATTGTTGGCCGAGGAATGGCGCGAGAAGTGATGGCAGATGAAGTGGCAGTGCCGGTAGACGCTCTCGAGCCAGCGGCCGCGAAAGTCGCGCCCCGCCGCGCCGTGGAAGAGCCGCGAGTCCTCGCCGCCGAGCAGATGCCAGGCGAAGGACCAGTTGACGAGGCGAATGGCGTGCTCGAGGCTAGCGCACCAGTTGGCGCCGCGCGGGTAGGGACACTCGCTCAGCCAGGAATCGACCAGAGTCCTGGCGCCCCGAGCGTAGCGCTCCTGCCCGGTCAGATGCCACGCCTGCGCCAGGGTGACCAACTCCAGATGGCGGTTGATCTCCCACAGGTACTTGATGTCGCCGACCCGCGACGAGTCGCGGTAGTCGAGCGCGAAACCGAACTCGAGCGGCGCCGCGATGCCGGTCTTGGGATCGACATTCCACCGCGGCGGAAAGCCGAGCCGGGCGTTCTCGAGCGCAAACACGTCGAACAGGCCGTCGAGGATCCGGTCCGCCGCCTGCCTGTAGCGCTCCGTCTCGAATCCGCGCGGCAGCGGCAACACCCAGGGATGGCCGCAGACGCCGACCGGCTCGGACGGCTGCGCGAGACCGAGGCCCGCGCGCTCGATGTTTGTCTGCACTTTGCGCCGCAGCCTGAAGCCTACTTCGCGCGCGCTCATGGCGCGCAGCCGGCTCAGCGTCCACTGCAACCGGCCCTGCCCTGGGCCGGAGGGGATCACTCCGGAGTCATCTCGCGTGACAGGCACCGCGAGAGAACGGTCCGGCGATGGCTCAGGTTCCGCCGCCGCGGCTGGCCGACTTGCCGAAGAAGGCCTGGGCGGCGGCGGCGAACTCCGCAGAGCGCAGACGCTCGCTGAACACGCGCAACTCCTCTTGTATGCGCGCCGACACCTCGGTCCCTGCGCCGGAACGCAGCAGTCGTTTGGTGGCGCGAACCGCGCCCGGGGGTTGGCGGGCCACCGCGTCGGCGAGGCTCCGGGCTTCCTCCAGCAGCGCCTCATCGTCCACGACTCGATTGACGAGTCCCCACTCCTTCGCCGTCGGCGCGTCGACCGGCTCGCCGAGAAAGAGCATCTGCGCCGCGCGCGGGTACCCGAGCAGCCGCGGCAGCAGCAGCGTGCTCGCCGCTTCGGGCACGAGCCCGAGCTGCACGAACGGCGTGATGAGCCGGGTGCTGCGGGCGGCGGCGAGCACCAGATCGCAGTGCAGCAGCAGCGTGACCCCGATCCCAACGGTGGGGCCGTGAACGGCGGCGACGAGCGGCTTGCTGAATTCGCTCAGCGCCCGCAGGAAGCGGGCGATGACGTGATCGGGCTCGACGACCGCGGGTGCGCTCAGAAAATCCTTGAGATCGTTGCCGCCGGTGAAGCAGGCGCCTTCGCCGCTAAGGAGCAGCACGCGTATGTCGTCGTCAGCCTCCGCCTGCGTGAAGGCAGCGACCAACGTCTCGTACATATTAGATGTGAGTGCATTGCGCTTCTCGGGGCGATTCAGCCGCACTTCGCAGGTGTGCCCCCGCCGCGAGACCTGCACGAGCTCGGAAGCGTTCATGTGAGGACTCTGGCTTGTCCCCAGCCCTGAATAGTCATATTATATGACCCCTAATTGCCGGTGTACCGGCGCATGATAGCGGGGTCCGCGCCCCATGAACGTACAAGCCCAATACCGTGCCGCCCGTTCGGGAGAGCCGCGGCCCATGCCGCGCCTGAGCCGTCTGGCGCTCGAGCGGGCGAGATCCAGCCACGACCAGATCGCGGCCATCCTCGGCACGGAGCTGTTGCGGGGGGCGTATGCCCCGGGAAGCAACATGCCGTCGGAGCCGGAACTGATCGAGCGCTTCCAGGTCTCGCGCACGGTGATGCGTGAGGTCATGAAAACGCTTGCCGCAAAGGGCTTCGTCATTTCGAAGACCCGGGTGGGCACGCGCGTGCGCGATCCGGTGTATTGGAACTACTTCGATGCCGACGTGCTCGCCTGGCGGGTGCGACTCGGCCTCGACGATGAGTTCATGAAGAGCCTGACGGAGGTTCGCCGCTCGCTCGAACCGGCCGCCGCGGCGCTCGCCGCGCAACGGCGCTCCCCTACCGATGTGGCACGCCTGCGCGAGTGCGTTCGCCAGATGGCGCGCACCGACCATACTCGCCAGAGCTTCGCCGAGGCGGATCTCGACTTCCATCTGGCCATCGGCAGCGCCTCCGGCAATCCGCTCATGCGCTCCATGGCGAGCGTCATCGAGACGGCCCTGGTCGCCTCCTTCGCCCACAGCTCGCCGGTCGATGACCCGGCGGACCACGAGGCGACCGTCAACGGTCATGCCGCCATCGTCGACGCCATCGAGACGGGTGAAGAGCAGGCCGCGGCCGACGCCATCCTTAAAGTAATCGACATCGGGGTGAACCGGATCGACGTCACCCGCAAGAAGCAGCGAGGACAAGCCAAGAAATGATCTCTTCCAACGGCCAGGGGGGCGGCGGACGCCGCCTGCGCTCGCGCGCCTGGTTCGACAACCCGGCCAACCCTGACATGACGGCGCTCTACCTGGAGCGCTACTTGAACTACGGCATGACGCTGGAGGAGCTGCAATCGGGCAAGCCCATCATCGGCATCGCGCAGACGGGCTCGGACCTCTCGCCCTGTAACCGCCACCACATCGTGCTCGCGGAGCGGGTCGCCGCGGGCATCCGCGCCGCCGGTGGCGTGCCCATCGAGTTTCCGGTGCATCCCATCCAGGAGACGGGCAAGCGCCCCACCGCGAGCCTCGATCGCAACCTCGCCTACCTCGGGCTGGTGGAGGTGCTCTACGGCTATCCGCTGGATGGCGTGGTGCTCACCATCGGCTGCGACAAGACGACGCCGGCCTGCCTGATGGCGGCCGCGACGGTCGACATTCCCGCCATTGCGCTTTCCGTGGGGCCGATGCTGAACGGCTGGCACCGGGGCGAGCGCACCGGCTCCGGCACCATCGTGTGGAAGGCGCGGCAGATGCTCGCCGCGGGCGAGATCGACTATCCGAAGTTCATCGAGCTGGTCGCCTCCTCCGCCCCCTCCACCGGCTACTGCAACACCATGGGCACGGCGACGACCATGAACTCGCTGACGGAGGCGCTCGGCATGCAGCTTCCGGGCTCGGGAGCCATCCCGGCGCCGTATCGGGAGCGCGGCCAGGTCGCCTACCGGACCGGAGAGCGGATCGTGCAGATGGTGCACGAGGACCTGCGGCCCTCGGCCATCATGACGCGGGATGCGTTCCTCAACGCCATCGTCGTCAACTCCGCCATCGGCGGCTCCACCAACGCGCCCATCCACATGGCGGCGATCGCCCGGCACATGGGGGTGGAGCTGTCGCTCGATGACTGGCAGAAGTACGGCTACGAGGTGCCGCTCCTCGTCAACCTGCAACCCGCGGGTGAGTACCTGGGTGAGGACTATCACCGCGCGGGAGGTGTGCCCGCCGTCGTCAACGAGCTGATGAAGCAGGGTCTCATCCGCGAGGGTGCCCTCACCGTCAACGGCCGCACGATCGGGGAAAACTGCCGCGGACGGGAAATCGTGGAGACCACGGTCATCCGGCCGTTCGACCGGCCGCTGAAGCCCAACGGCGGCTTCCTCGTCTTCAGCGGGAATGTCTTCGATTCCGCCATCATGAAGACGAGCGTGATCTCGGAGGAATTCCGGCAGCGGTATCTCAGCAATCCGGCCGACCCGAACGCCTTCGAGGGGCGGGTGGTGGTCTTCGACGGGCCGGAGGACTATCACGGCCGCATCGACAACCCGGAGTTGGGGATAGACAGCCACACGCTGCTCTGCATCCGGGGCACCGGTCCCATCGGGTATCCGGGGGCCGCGGAGGTGGTCAACATGCGCCCGCCGTCGTACCTGATCAAACAGGGGATCACCTCCCTCCCCTGCATCGGCGACGGGCGCCAGTCAGGGACTTCGGGCTCGCCCTCCATCCTCAACGCCTCTCCGGAGGCGGCCGCCGGCGGCGGACTCGCGATCCTCGAGACGGGAGACCGCGTGCGCGTCGACCTGCGAAAACGAGAGGTCAACATGCTGCTGCCGGAGGCGGAGATCGCCGCGCGCCGCAAGGCCCTCGAGGCCGCCCACGGCTACCGCGTCCCGCCATCGCAGACGCCCTGGCAGGAGATCCAGCGGGGGATGGTGGAGCAGCTCGGCGACGGCATGGTGTTGAAACCCGCGGTGAAGTACCAGAAGATCGACGAGCGGTTCGGAGTCCCGCGCGACAACCATTAGGATTTTCCCGCTAGGATTTCGGGACGACGAGGAGACCGGCGCGCAGCGAGAACACCACGAGCTCCAGGGTGGTGTGCACGCCGAGCTTTTTCAGCAGCGCGCTGCGATAACTCTTGACGGTGGTCTCGCCGATGCCGAGTATCGCCGCGATCTGCTTGTTGAGCTTATCCTTGAGGACGTAGTCGAGCACCTGCCGCTCCCGCCGTGTGAGCTTGTTGAGGCGCTGCACGAGCCGCGGGTCGATGGCAGGCTCCGTCTTACCGGCCAGCAGCGCCTGCCCCCGGATCACGGCGGCCAGCAATTCGATCTGCCGGACGGGCTTCTCCAGGAAAGCGACGATTCCGGCCTCCATCGCGCGGGTGACCAGGGGCTTGCTCGCCTGACCGGTGAGCATGATGACAGGCCAGCGGCAGCCCAGGGAGAGCAGCCGGCGCTGCAGCTCGATGCCGCTCATCTCCGGCATGACCATGTCGGCGATGATGCAGCCGGGGACGAGCCGTGGAAAGCTCTCCAACAGCTCCATGCCGGAGCAGAAGCCCTTGGGCTCATAGCCGGCTTCCGCCAGCGATTGCGCGAGGCCGTCGCGCTGGTCGGTGTCGTCATCGACAACATAAACCCTGGCCGGTGGGCTGCTCATTCCGAGCTCACTCCAGGCGAACTTCAGTCGCCATGTCTCGTAGTGACATAACCAACGAGTCCGGCGTCAGCCGGTTGCGGTCGAGTCTACGCCTCCCTTTGGCGGCCCGCCACAGCCTCCGTTGTCAGGCCGCCTGCCCGTGGGTCGCCGGTACGCTCTCGAGGTCGCTGCGGTCCTGAAGGCAGTCATCGAGCGTCATCCGCATGTACTCATAACTGCGCGCGATGGCGGTCCGCACCCCCGCGACTTCCCGCGAGGCCGGATGAGCGCCCAGGATGGAGGCGACGATCTCCAACGCCTCCCAGGGATGGCTGTCGTCATAGCGCGCGTGCGCCCGCAGCCAGCGCATGCCGGTCTTGCGGCCTTCCTCCGGAAGCGAGGCGGCATACGTCTCCGAGGCGCAGACGAGCTGCGCCCACTCGCCCGTGGCGCCCTCGATCGCATAGTTGGTCGCCGCCATGGCCTCCGCCAGCGGGCCGTGATCGCAGATGTACCAACACCAATGCGACAGGGTCGCGGACGCGGCGGCCGGGGAGCCGCGCAGCAGGGCATCGAGCGGCACGCCGCTCGCCTCCGCCCAGGCGACCCAGTAATCCGCGTGACTCTGCTCCACCCGCACATTGCGCGTCAGGAAGATGCGGGCCAGGCCATGGCCGGGCCTGCCGAACTGCAACTTGGCGAGGTTGCGGCCCATGTACTGCGGAAACTGCTCGATCACCGGCCAGACGCGGATGAAGAAGTTGGCGACCGCGCTGGCCGGCAGGGTCGCATCGCGCATCTGCTGGAAGAGGCTGTGGCCGGCCGCGCTGGCCTTGAGCCCCTGGACCTCGGAGACGATCTCCTGGATCCAGAGGGGATAACTTGCGAGGTCCTGCAGATCGCCGGCTCGCTTCCAGGGACTTGCCATGGTATCTCCCGTTACATATCACCGCGCCCTGGCATGAGAGTCCGATTCGCAGAAGGGGTCAATGCACCTAAAGACGGCTGGGAAAAAGGAGCAATACCCCCCCGTCTTTAGACGGGTTGACAACTGTCTGATCTTATGCACCCCCCTGTCTGGCGATGCGTGAAGGCAACACGTGACATCCCCCGTCACTACCGGCCTCCAATGAATTCAAACAGTTAGACGATTCTCCAGCTCTCTGACGCTGATAGCCGACGGTTTTGCGGACGGTTCACCAACCGTACTCCGGGCCGTCTTATACCTGCCTACCTCAGCTACCAGGCCTTGTGTCGCTGCGATAAGCTCGGGGGGCGTCGCGAGAAAAATGCCAGAAGGAGATGGAGGATGCGACGGTACAAGAGCGAGATGGCCAAGCGCTTCGAGGAGTTCGACTGGTCGCGGACGTCGATCGGCCCGGTAGCGCGTTGGCCCGCCACCTGGCGGAACGTAGTGGAGCTGATCCTCGTCTCGAGCTTTCCCAGCGCCCTGGGTCTCGGGCCGGATCTCATCTACGTTTACAACGATGGCTTCATCAATCTCGGCGGGCCCGCGCGACACCCGTCAGCGCTGGGCCGTCCCGTCCGCGAGGTCTGGCGCGAGATCTGGGAGCCGGTGCTGGAGCGCCGATTCGCCGAGACGCTCTCGAGCGGCCGGCCGACCGGCGAGGCGGACCTGCTGATGCCGTTGGTGCGCAGCAGCTATCTCGAGGAAACGTACCTCACCTTCTCGTTCGCCGCTCTGGCGGACGATGACGGCGATCCGAGCGGTATCTTCTGCACGGCCACGGAGAATACGGGCCAGGTCATTGCCCGGCGCCAACTGGACTGCCTGCGGCTGCTGGCGAGCCGATGCGCCTCCGCGGAATCGGCTGAAGACGCCTGTCGCCTGGCGGCGCAGGCGCTTGGCGGGCAGCGCCGCGACATCCCCTTCGCGCTCCTCTATCTGCTGGATGGCACGGGCTCACGCATCGAGAGTGTCGCGAGCACGGGGCTGAGCCGCGTTCCCACCGCTGTTCCCGGCGTCGGCCGCCTGGACCCGAGCGCGGATCCCTGGCGGCTCGCCGGCGCGGCCGCGGGTCGTACGCCGCAGTTGATCGACGGGGTGTCCGAGCTCATCGGCCCGGCACTCATCAGCCCGGAGGTGATGCCGAAGCAGGCAGTGGTCATACCGCTGGCGCAAGCCGGCGCCGACGCGCCGAAGTGCATTCTGGTCACGGGAGTCAACCCCATGCGCCCCATGGAGGAATCGCGGCGGTTCTTCGAGCTGGTGACGGCGCAAGTGGAGACCGCCATCTCGAATGCCCGTATGCGAGAGAGCGCCGAGCGGCGGGCGCGAGAGCTCGCCGACCTCGATCGGGCGAAGACAACGTTCTTCAGCAATGTCAGCCACGAGCTGAGAACACCTCTGACGCTGGTCCTCGAGCCGCTCCGTCAGGTGCTCGATAGCGCTTTACTCGATCAGGACGATCGCCAGTTGCTCGCGACCGCGCGCCTCGCCGGCAGCCGGCTGAGCAAGCTCGTCAACTCGCTCCTCGAGTTCGCGCGCATCGAAGGCGGCCGGGTGGATGCCTGCTATGTGCCTACCGAGCTCGGGAGCTTCACCGGCGATCTGGCATCGATGTTCCGCTCAGTGTTCGAGCAGGCGGGCATCCGCTTCGTGGTCGAGTGTGACACTCTGCCGCAGCCGGCCTATGTCGACCGGGACATGTGGGAGAAGATCGTTTTCAATCTCCTTTCCAACGCGCTGAAGTTCACTCTCGCAGGACAGGTGAGCATCCGTCTCCGAGCCCTGCAGGACGCAGTGGAGCTCGAAGTCACGGATACGGGCTGCGGTGTCTCGGCGGAAGACCTGCCGCGAATCTTCGACCGGTTCGCCGCGATAGAGGCGCCCGGTGCGCGCACGGTGGAGCGGACGGGTATCGGCTTGTCCTTGGTGAAAGAGCGCGTGAGGCTGCACGGCGGAACGATACAGGCCAGTAGCAAGCGCGCCGTCGGGACCACCATCACGGTGCGCATCCCGCAGGGAAGCGCTCACCTGCCGCGGGACCACGTTGCCGCCGAAGGACCCGCGCGGACCGCGGGGGACGCCGCACAGCCGTACCTCGAGGAGGCGTTGGGCTGGCTCGATGAAGATCCCGATACGACATCGGCTGACACTGCCGCAGACCCGTCCCGGGAGCGCATCCTGGTGGTCGATGACAACGCGGAGATGCGCTGGTATCTGCAGCGCCTGCTGCGGGGCCGCTGGCAGGTGGACACGGCACCCAACGGCGTCGCCGCGTTGCATCAGGTTCGCCGGCAGATGCCCGATCTCATCGTCGCCGACATCATGATGCCGCAGATGGACGGGCTCGAGCTGGTGCGCAGACTGCGCGGCGAGACATCGACCGCCCAGATCCCCGTGCTCTTCCTGTCGGCCCGCGCGGGCGAGGAAGCCTCGGTCGACGGGCTGCGCGCGGGCGCCGACGATTACCTGGTCAAGCCCTTCTCTCGCCACGAGCTGCTGGCACGGATCGAATCGCGGCTCGCCACCGCCCGGCAGCGGGCAGCGGAGCGTCAGGCGCGCAACCAGGCGGAGCAGATGATCCGGGCCCGGGAGGAATTCTTCGCGGCGCTGGCACACGAGCTGCGCAATCCGGCAGCTTGTCTCTTCACCTGGATCGAAAGGCTGCGTGACACGGACACAGAGGATGAGTCGGGGGCGCTGGACATTCTAGAAGGTGCAGCCCACACCGTGCGGCGGTTGGCCGAGGATCTGCTCGACGTTGCCCGAGGGACCGCAGGCCACATGCGCGTCAATCGCGATCGTTACATGTCACTTGCGCCGCTCGTGGAGGGCGTCATCGAGGCCTTCGCCCCGGCGGCCACGCACAAGGAGATCCGTCTCGTCAGCAAGCTGGAGAACGACAGTGGCCCCGCCGAAGTCGACGCCGACCGCTTGCAACAGATCGTCTCCAACTTGCTCTCCAACGCGATCCGCTACACGCCTGCCGGAGGGCGCATCGAAGTGCACTGCGGCCGTCGCGAGAACTGGGTCGAGCTGCTGGTGCGCGATACCGGCAAAGGGATCTGCGCGCAGGCTCTGCCGCATGTGTTCGAGCGTTACTGGCAGGGCCAGCCCGCTGCCGAGGGAGAGAATGGTCTCGGCCTCGGCCTCTCCATCTGCCGCATGCTGGTGGAGCTGCACGACGGCCAGATCGAGGCGATGAGCGACGGCCAGGACCGCGGGGCGACCTTCGCCGTGCGGCTGCCTGTGGCCGCGGGCGCTTCCGGCAAGAAGCCGAAGCGTCGTAACGTTCCGCTTTCCACCCGAATTCGCGACGCCGCATTCGCAACGGCCCGCCTGGCCGGACGGCAGGTCGCGCGCCCCTTCAGGACCGGGTCTTGATGGTCATGCCACCGCGGATCGCGAGTGCAAACAGCTCGACCCGAGAGCGCGCGCGCAGCCGAGTCATCATCATGCGGCGAGCGCTCTTGATGGCACTCTCCGAGACCCCGAGCTTCCCCGCGATCTGCTTGTTGCGCAGCCCCTCGAGAACGCCATCGAATACATCGCGCTCCCTGCGCGAGAGACGCTGTATACGCTGTGCGACCTCATGGTTGTACATCAGCTCTGCATAACCGTTGAGATAAGCCTGCGCCTTGCGCACCGTGGCCAGCGCCTCGAGAGCGCGGACCGGCTTCTCCAGGAGAGCGAACGCCCCCGCCCGGATCGCATCCGCTGCAATCGCCGTGCTGCCCTGCCCTGTCAGGATGATGACCGGCCAGTTACACCCCGCGGCGCGCAGCCGCTGCAGCAGCTCGAGGCCCCCCATATGGGGCATGACGAGATCCACGAAGATGCAGCCGGGGCGAAGCTTCGGATAGGCATCGAGAAATGCCTGCCCCAGTGAGAAGGATTGGGATTGCAAGCCAGCGTCCAGAAGGAGGAGCTCCACCCCCTTCACAAACCCCGGATCGTCGTCCACAACATACACGATCGTCGGTGAGCTGCTCATGCGGCACTCCGTACCGGGCGGATAGTTACCGGTCCGCCTGAATCGTTATATACCCATCACCTGCCCGGTCCGTGCGACACAGCCGGGAGCAACATCGATCAGCCAACTCTGAGTTTACGCCGATCTCCATACCGCGTCATCCGGTCTCACAACTTTTGCGAGGGAGTTTAGCGCGCTCGAGTCACAACCAGGATCGAGGATTTTCGGAAGCTGGATACGGAACCGCCACGTCAGGGTTCAAGATCCGCTGCCGCCCCTCCTTAAGACGGGTTGACAACGTCGTGGTGCGGCGATTTGCGTTTTCTGCGCGTCTTGCGTTTCGCGTCCGCTGCCACCGCATGCGCCATCGAGCCCAATGTGACTAGCCGGATCCCGAATGCATTGAGCTCCTTGGGATGAAGCGTTTCGAGGTCTGCATCCTGCAGTGCCCCTGTGACCGCGTAAATCCACTTGGCTGCCTCCGGGCTCCCTAAAGTCTCGTCGCCATACCAGGCCCGTAGGGTCCGGCTGGAGGGCGCGGGCTGTCCCAAGGCATCCAGGAGGTACGCCAACGCGAGCGCCTGATGGAATTTCCGCGGCAGCCCGAGCAGTTTCCCTTTGCGGTGAACTGGGATCTCGAGACCCCCGGATACTGACGCAAGGTTTCCGATGAATTGCTCACGAGTCATGAGAGCTCCCCCTCATTGCTGCATTCTTGATCCAATCTCCCCAGTCACCATCTAACCCTCTCGGATGGGACAGTCAACCCGTCCAAAGACGGGCTGCCTCGTAACAAAGCTGTCACTACACTCTGGAAGCCTAAGTGGCAGTCCAGGAAATTGAGCATGCCCAGATGAATGGACGTGCTCGCGCGGGCGGTAGCCTGGTTGGACCAAAGGTGTGCGCTGAAAGCGCGAATGGAGCGTAGGACTATGAATCCGTTCGACATGGTTAAAGGACTGTCTGAGAGCGGTGAGGCAAGCTCCCCGTCGCCTGACCTGTTGACTGCAACGTTCCTCGAGGCGGTACAGCCCTTTGGCTTACGGCAGTTCGCGTGCTTCAGACCAGATCCGCCCTGCCGGCCGATTCTGATGAGACTCTCCAATATGATCCCACTGCGCACGTGCGCTCGCGCCAGGATTTCCTTTCCCTTAAAGAGCACGCAAGAGGCTAAGTGTACTGTGCTATCTCGAACTTGCGATCTCGGTATCAGCTCTGGGCCTCATGAGTCGCTGTTCGACCCTGATTCAACCACGTCGCCCCCGGCGGGCGCGACCCTAACGACGACTACTCGCGAGCTCGGCCCGTTTCAAAAGCTTCGCAAATACGCCATCGCCACCCGCCTCGAGACAAAGGCATGACTTTTGAGCCCAAGCCAAGCTGTGAGGACGAGGGCGTGCACGCGAAAATAAGGTCGCGTCACACGCGGAGGGGCCGCGTCACTCCTGTTGCGCGATTCCACGTGAGCGTGCTGCACAGGCTCGATCCGATCCAGGGTTGGCTGCCCGTCGAGGGCACGCTAGATATGATGCCTCAAAGCCGGCCACTATGGACGTAGTGCGTGAGTCTCACAGCGGCCTGACGCCCACATGCCGGCCAACAGCAACAGGTGTCGGATCATGCTGAGGAGATGTGGCCATATCGAAGGGATGGATCGAATACCTGATGTACCTGATATGCGCATATCGAACTACACCGCCAAAATCAGCGCAACGCTCCCCTCGCCGCGAGCCGGATCCCACCCCTGCCGCGGAACTCGACCACCCAGACACGACCGTCTTTGGAGTCCCACGTGGATCAGTATCGACGCAGCTTGGCTTTGTCATTTTCCCGGTTGAGATCGAGACTGGGCTTAAGCTTTGCACTTTCACCCCCTGTAGTCTGAGTATAACCCACGTGTTCCCCTTCGCCTGCGCATTACGCCGCCGTGACTCTGCTCGACAGAAGACCGCACCATTTTGGCACTACCGCGGCACCTCGCGTTGTCTCCCAACAGATCCCATTTCCGCGTCTCCGGTCGTAAGTAAGCATATAGTTCGTCGGCGATCGCGCCTGATCATTGACTACCAGTTTCAGACGGAATCACGACTTGACACCCACGTCGGTCGGACAGACATATATAGAAGAATCGCGCTCCTTTGCTTCACAATATTTCGACGGCAATTTCTCACGCATTATTTCGGGACGCCACCGCGCTGGCGCGTATGGATACGCAAACTTCTCAAAGAGCGCGTGCTCCCTGACTTTTGCATCATTGGACCAGCGAAGTCCGGGACCAGCGATCTCGCCGTTACCATAATGTCTCATCCAAACGTTCTACACCCATTGGTCAAGGAATTTTCGTCCTCCGACCCTCTGGCTTGGAGACCGTTCTACCCCACGTTGAGAGCGGTAAAACGACACACGCAACGACACGGCGTTACCCTATGTCCGTTCATTGGACCATATCTGCATTTTGCTGATATCCCAACAACGCTATCAGAACTGTGCCCGAACACGAAGATCATCATTAATCTGCGCAACCCGGCCGATCTCATATTTTCCGAGTGGAAGTGGATTATCTTACACACAGAAACGCAGTTAGTAAGGAGAATACCATTTTTGGCCACCTTCCCTGCGTATGTCCAGAAAGCCATTGAACTATTCCCAGAAGTGCGATTGCCCTTTGGACCCACATTGCAGAACGGAATATACGCAACATCAGTCTCTCACTGGCAAAACACCTTCGGTAAACATAACGTCCGCGTCTTCGACATCGCAGAGTATTTCAACGACCGCAGCGCCTATCTAGAGCGCGTTGACACGTTCCTGGGTCTTCCCAATGTTTCGCTCCCGCATAACCTTCCCGTCGTCAACCATAATCCATTGGAGGGGCTGTCGCCCACGCCCGAAACAAGAGCGCAGCTCAGAGAATTCTTCGAGCCCTACAATCGTCGCCTTTGGGAAGTAATCGGCACTTCTTTTCCCTGGTGACTCTTGAATGCAGAAGTCGAGCCGTCACCTTTTCGCGACCAGTCCTCTCACAAGAGAGAAACAGTGAGCACATCATGAGCCGCGACACCGCACCTCGCAGGGATACCGGCCCACAACTGACCCCAGAAAGCCAGGGAGTACGTAGACTCGTAAGCCCATTCCGATGCCGACTGTGGACTCAGCACAGCCGGCCGGACGACCAGCTAACTGACGATTCCTGCAAAGCACTACGCGAATCGATCGCCAAAAACGGCCAACATCAGCCGGCTCTCGGTCGCCCTGTGCGGGACGATCCCGACTGCGAGATAGAGGTAATTTGCGGCGCCAGGAGGCATTGCGTTGCGCGGGCGTTACGCCGTGACTTAGTCGTCGAGGTCCGCAACATGACCGACGCCGAAGCTTACGTCGCAATGTACGAGGAGAACCTCTTAAGGGAGGGAGACAGCCCTTATGTACGGGCGCAGATTCTCCTCCGCGCGCTGCGCACTCGCACCTATAGTTCTCACGAAGAGGTTAGTCGCGCATTCGCTCTCTCACGCCCGGCCGTCTCTCGTCTCCTGATGCTCGCGCAGCTTCCCAGTATTATAGTCGCCGCGTTTCCTTCCTCCGACGACATCCGAGAGCGCTGGGGAGTAGAACTGTTCAGACAATGGGCTGATCAAACTAAACGCGATCAGATGGCCGCACGCGCACGCACCATCGCGAATAAGCCGTCTCGCCCTGCGCCGCGAGAGGTCTACGAGACATTAATTACGGCCCCGGGCGGAAGGGCGAGCACCCGCCGCGCCTATCGAAATGTACCAGTCCGCAGTACATCAAATGCGATCCTCTTCCACGAGCAGGACCACCTCGAGAAAGTAGTGTACGTCATTCCAAAGGCGATCCTGAGTCCCCGTCGCCGCGAGGCTTTGAAAAGCTGTATCGTCCGCCTCTTGGAAGATGACTCCCTTTCGCCGCCACCCGTGGGCTGCGGAAGCTCATGCAATCACTCCCACTGAAGTGCATTACGGAATCAGAGCGCCGTCTGCCCTCTGCCGACAATTGGTTCAAAGTTCGATCAAAACCAGGGGCGATCGAAGAGCAAGCGGCGCCCCTTCGATATGCTCATTCAGTCAGCGTTCCGGGATCAATTCCGTGGCGCGATCGACGGTCTCCGACTTCGGCTATCCGTGCATCGCAATGACTCGCCCGAGCGCTTCTCCCAGAGCCTTCTTCCCTTCCCTGACATCCCTTAAGAGTCCTCCAGGAGAGAGCGCTCCACCGATTTTACCGCCCGCGCAGTACCGCCATCCATAAGCGCGTCGTGAGCAAACACCGTACTCCAAGGCTACATGTTTACCTCCAAACCATCACGCTTCAGTAGCACGTGTATGCATCCTACCGCTTGCTACCGCGTAACTGCGCGCGCTCCCAGTCTAGCTAACCAATTACCACAGCGACGCGTCCCCATCCAACCCTCCGCCTCTGCGTCACGCCGCCACAGCGCCCTCTTGCTGCGCCTTCCACATCGCGGCATATGCGCCGTTCTGCCGCAGTAATGAAGAATGCGTTCCGCGCTCGGCAATTCGTCTATTCTCGAGCACGATGATCTCATCAGCATGTATCACAGTAGACAGCCGATGCGCAATTACGATAGTTGTATTACACCTCGCAATTTCGCGAAGACAGTGCAGAATCTCCCTTTCCGTCGGGCTGTCCAGCGACGAGGTCGCCTCATCAAATACATAGATTCTGGGCGACTTGAGTACGGCACGAGCAATTGCGACACGCTGCCGTTCTCCACCCGAAAGCTTAACTCCTCGTTCGCCGACCACAGTGTCGTACCCGTTCGCAAAGGTCGTGACTACATCGTGCAACTGGGCTATCCGAGCGGCCCTCTCGATTTCCTCAACACTAGCTCCACTCCGACCCAACGCAATATTAAATCTTATTGTCTCGTCGAAAAGCATAGTATCCTGCGGCACGACCGCAATTGAGCGGCGCAATTCCGCGACAGCCATCCTCGAGATCGGCACATCACCGAGCAGGATTCGACCAGCTTCCGGCTCCAGCAATCTCATCAGCAGTCGCACGATCGTTGATTTCCCCGAGCCGCTCGCTCCAACAACGCCAAGAGTTTTCCCCGCTGGCACGGTAAAACTGACATCTGTCAATATTCTCCTGCCGTCCTCGTATGCCGCTTCCACACTCTGAAATTCCACCACCCATCGCTCCGCCACTGGCCTAGCATCGCAACACAAACCCTGCTCCATCGGCTCGCCGAATAGCTGAACTAGGTTCTCCAGCATCCCTAGACCATTCAATATCCCCTGCATCGCATTTCCAATCATCTCGACAGGTCGCACCACCTGCAGCATATAGGCGCTGACCAAAACAAAATCACCCACCGTCATCCGACCTCGGTGCACTTGCTCGGCAGCGTAGAACACAGTGCAAGCAAGGAAGGCCGCAAAAATTCCCGCCACCACGAGCCCATTGCATGCATAGCGCTTATAAAACTTCACCAATTCCGATTCCGACCGCCGGAGCAATCTGGCAACACGGTCCTGGACAAGTTCCTCCGCGTTGAAGTATTTTATCGTCTCGTAATTCAGCAGTCCGTCTGTCATCGCTGCAGCGCTCTCAATCCGAGATGCCGAAGCGTCTCGCGCCTTCCTGGTGAGAGACGCCGCAGAATATACAAAGCCCATCGTATAGCAGACTACCGCGCCGCTAAATAGGATCACAAATGGCGCAGTCACCAGACGAACGAGCACGATCAGTATCGCGCTGAGCTCTACGATCACCGGCAGATACGTCAATACCAAGTGACGCAGGATGATTCGTAACCCTTGCAAACCGTTGTCCAGCGCCTGACATACCGCTCCGAGTCGGCGATCGGCGTGAAACCGCAGCGGCAAATGAATCAAATGCCAGAACAGCCGCTCGCTCAACTTGCTAAAGATGCGCTGTTCCACCTGCGCAAAGACGACGCCGCGAAACTCGTTAGCAACTCTCGTGAGCCACAGAGTAAGCACATACAGGCACACGAGTCCGGCTGGTATTGGCACGCGATTCGACAATGGGCCCGTAAGCTTGTCCACAACCAGCTTCAAAGCAATAGGACTGGCTGCGCTTAATATGCCCCCGCCGATCACAAGGCCTATAATGATCCATACTCTAACCCTAACGAACGCCTGCGACTCTCGCCACACCAGGCGCCACGCCCATACAGCCTCTGGAGGAAGCGATTTCATGTTCCGGATCACTCTGCCGCTTTTTTCACGCGACGCAACCGTGACTTCCATCTCGCCAAAAGCTCGTTTTCCCTGGACACGGCAATTCGGCTTAATCGCGATTACAGCATACCGTTTATGAAGTCACTGCCGTCCTGACCGCGACATCGAATAAGGGGCGCTTCCCTCGCTCCCTACGGCAACACATACACTTGGCGCCTCCGGAAGCCGCGATCGATCTCAGGCCAGGACAACCTTCCTGCGGTCATGACACATACGGCTGGACTCCGCCTTGCCACATCGTCCACCAAGCACGCGCTCTCGCTCTCTAGGCCCTTGCTATCCTATCTCAGTGTATCGAACCCGCCGACTACGTCTCGCATCCCTTTCCACCCCCGCTCCTACCTACATAGCTGCCGCGTCCATTTGTGGGAATCGTCTAGTTCCACCGAACGCCCAACACTTCTCCCCTAAGTCATGCTGGCCAACTCTCCCGCGAGATTTACACAGCACATCACGCCTTTGAGCCTTTCGGTACCTGCCCTTGAGCCTTGCAAATAGCTCCTAAAGGTCCCCTCTCGCCTGCCAACTCACCTCGTCATCAACGGGTTGAACGATGAATTGCCACTCGCTCCGCTCGCAATGCACCACCATACATTATTGATTTTCCACCGATAATCACACACCTCTAGTGACGCTCGTCCGGAACCGCCGCACCCAGTAGAAAGACTCCTACGTATATGAAAGTCGGCGCGCGGCGTGATGCAGTATTCTCCATTGACAAGGCGCGCTTCACTCGGCAACCTCACTTCGGCCGGCGCGGCGACGGCGCCACTCCGCAGCCGGCGTTCAACACCTACAGTTAGGAGACGACCATGACCATTTACCTCGGATCAGTAACAGAAAAGACCCTCGGCCTCCCCGTGATCACGACCGAGTTCAGCGGCCAGCCCTCCGGGCCGCAGTCGGTGTGATCGTGGAACTTGCGCTCAGTCACTGAGCGTCTTGGGGGGTGTGCAGCACCCGCTGCGCGCCCCCCAATCTCGGCAGCCACTTCTGGGGGAGCGTCATGACTGTTTCCTACTCGCTCGACGGCCACTCCTACATCTGCGTGGATCGCCGCTACTGCGTTTTTCTGAATTCTAAATCTGACAGATACGTGGCGATAAGCCGCGAGACGATGGAACGTCTGGCACCGTGGCTGTCTGGCTGGCCCGTTGATCCCCGACGAACCGCCAGTCACGAGCTTCCTCCGGATCTAGCATCCGTCGCCAATGATCTATTAAGTCAAGGACTTTTGACTAGGTCATCTACTCTCGGAAAGCCCGTACGACCAGACGCAATTTCACAGCCTACTGAGAGTCTCCTGACCTCGTTAAACCCGCCGCACTTTTTGTCGGCCTGCAGGTTTTCGCCTGCCGTTGCTGGCTCCGTCCTTTGGGCACGTAATCGGTTGACGCATCACTCCCTGATGTCAACGATCGAGGCCGTGATTGCGCATCGTCGACGATGCGGTGGCCCTTCCTCAACTGATTGGTCCCGCGCGCGCACTCTCGTTGGAGTTTTCAACTCCTGTAAGGTGCTCTTTGGCCGACCAAACGCATGCCTGTTCGACTCCTTGGCCATCCTGCATTTTTTAGCGCGATTCAAAATTTTTCCATACTGGGTATTTGGCTTGATACCCGAACCATTCCAAGCGCACTGTTGGCTTCAGGATCGCACTGTAGTGATAAATGATAGTGTTTCTCACGTCATAGAATACACGCCAATTATGCTGGTATAGGAAACTCCGCATGTATCCATTCCTAGCGCTCGTTTGGGAGCCCACGCGAGCGGAGTCCGCAGCAGCCGTTCAGCAGCTGCTCATAGGAATTCGGGCCGCCTTCCCGAACTATGAGGCTGCGCTGAGCGAGAATGGGGTGATCGTTCTACACAACCCTCCGTCCGGTCGCGCGATGCGCGCCTATCAATTGCCACAAGGCCTCGGCGTGGTTCTGGGTCGCGTGTTTCCAATGAATCGGGATGAGTGGCACGTCGGATGGGCTTGGTCACCATCAAATTCCGAGGCAACCGAAATCATACGGACTCGCGGCCAGTGGCTCGTTCGTGAACTGTGGGGCGGTTACGTTGCCTTCCTGCGCGACCCGACAGGAAGCAATACACTTGTTATTAGGGATTGCTCCGGTAAGCTCCCGTGTTACAGATTGCGACACTCACAAGTGGATTTGTTTTTTTCCGACCCGGCCGCTCTGTATGCACTCAACTTAGTTCCGAGCGGCATAAATTTCGACTACGTATGCGCGTTCCTCTGCTCAAGCCAAATGCAAATACGGGATACCGGACTGGAAGGCGTTACCGAGCTTCTTGCAGGGGATTGCTTTCACAGAACTTCAGCGGGGACCGATACAGAACACCCCGCGTGGAGTCCTCACAGCGTTCTGCAACGACCGCTGGTAAATGACTTTCCGACTGCAGTTAAAAGTGTCAGATCCACCGCCATATACTGCGTCACAGCGTGGGCATCCGTGCACGATGCAATCCTTCATAGCCTTTCCGGTGGGCTCGATTCCACGGTCGTCCTAGCGTGTCTCGCGCAAAGTGAGAGTACCCCGACCGTAGTTTGCGTGAATAGATTCGGAGCAAAGCATGCTGAAGATGAACGCAGGTTCGCGCGACTGGCCGCGTCCATCGGACAGTTCAGACTGCTCGAGCTCCCCATTATTTCCGACGAGCAGGTTATAGATGAAGCGTTGACTGACCTGCCGTTGACTGCGAAACCTACCATACCAGGCACACTCGGGTTCCTCGATGTCTCACCCCTGTACGGGCTAGCGGGGCAACTTGGCGCAGACAGCATTTGGACAGGTCAGGGGGGCGACCATTTGTTCCTACAGGTTTCTAGCCCCGTGGGTCCATTAGACTACGTCTTCCTTAGGGGTTTCCGCCTTGGACTGCTTAAGTCGTTGCGCGATGCCGTCCGCCTTTCGAAGCTGAACTACTGGCACCTAGTAAAACTTCTGTACACGAAAGACTTCCACTTAACCTTGCGCGGTCTCGGAGAAGTACCCACCTCCAAGCAGCCGTTTCTCACAGTGGAAGCGCGCTCACGGGTATATCGCGAGTATCCAGTGCACCCTTGGATGGCACACGAGAAGCCTATGCCGCCCGGGCAGTGCCTGCAGATTGCCGCGGCCAGTGCTGTTCTCAACCGTCACCGTCCTCTGCTGTCGGCACAGCGGATCCATGAGCATCATCCCCTACTGTCGCAACCTTTACTAGAATTGTGTATTCGCATTCCATCCTATGTACACTTAAATGCCGGAGTCGACCGTGCAGTCGAACGAGCAGCGTTTGCAGATTTAATTCCAAGCGACATATCTGGTCGGCTGCAGAAGGGCCAGAGCACGTTCTCCCTATTGGAGGCGATTCATAGAAGCAGGCAATATGTCCGCGATCTCCTATTGGGAGGAATTCTAGCCCAGGAAGGCATTCTGAATCGCGCATCCCTAGAGCCGTATCTGAACGGTCAGCAGCCCATTGAGCTTTCGAACTTTTTTCCCTTCCTATCCTGCATAGCCGCGGAACTGTGGGTCCGTAGCACGCTTAATTGGTCCGGGAGACTGTCGGATCTGAACTGTGCCGACGCGGGGAAGGGGTCCACGGGCCGAGTCCGGTAAGGCACTCAGGACAGCGCTTCTCGTATAGATCCCTCATGGAATCCCACCTCTGATATTCCACCACGTTCTGCCGCGCGGGACTTCGTCTGCCGAGGAGCCAATAGTCGAACCATTCAAGAGTCCGCTCCATCGACGCGGCCCGTGCTCGCGGGTCCCAAAACACATGCGATTCATCGGGATAAAACAGCAAGTCGTGGGGGATTCCCGCCTCTCGCAGAAACACGAGCCTGGCAAATGCTGTTTTAGCCGTTCCCGCTGCCACTTGCTCAAGGAGCGGCCCGGCAAACGAAGCGGCACGAAAATCTGGGCAAAAGCGCCGGTACGCATTCAGTACTCGGGGGTCAGAGCTTAAGGCACTGCCCCCATAAAGTGCCTGGTACATAAACGGAGCGCTACGAAAGCCATCCTCCCAGTACCCATCAGCAGCCGCTCCCGACGCTCCCTCATCAATCGACGCAACTCTGAACACCTTGGACTGAGTCATCGCGAATAGGCTAAGAAGCGCCCCCTCACTGTATCCTGATATCCCCACTTTCGCAGCATCTATAACCCCCGACTGCGCTAATGCTTCGACCACAGCTTCCATACTCGCGACCGGCTCCTGGATAAACTCTCGCTCCTTCTGCCTTACAGCACTCATTGACGTGTTCAGGCGATTGAACTGGTACATAGCCGCCTTACCAGATCCAAATCCCCGCCAGGGCGTGTTTGCTTCAACGACAACGTAACCATCTTCCGCAAGCACCTGCACGGGAATATCCGCTTGGATCATACCCTGATCAGCGAATGTATTAATCGCTCCGTCCCCGTGCGTAACTATGATCAGCGGATATTTATGTCCCGGCAGAAATTGCCGCGGATACACTATGTAGCCATCATTACGTTGTCCAAATTTGTTCGTCCATTGTTCAGGTCTGACCTTGAGTGCCACAATCGCCTTATAATTCCTATTCGGTTCGGCAACTGTCCACCGCGTCCCATTTTTCCCATCCACAACTACCAATTCCGGCGGTAACGTCTGACTCTGCTCCACGCAAACACCGATTCGCAAGTCTCTTGAGAAATCGCAAGGGTTCAAATTGTCTCTGATTTCAGCCCACGCCCGACCTACCGGCGACTTGGGTAATGTCATCAATCCAATGTGATGTCGGTAGAGGACGCTCAGAATTTGCTCCCCCGTCTCCTTGTCTGACCAAGTGCCACCAGGATAGTCACGCATCATTCCCACCATCAACGCTCCTGTACGACCGTCATCATTCAACACCCGACCGTCCGCTCCATACTTGATCAGATGATTAACGCCCCCCACCTGGGCAACCGAGTAGTATCCGTGATCATCCGCACTCGGCACTGCTAACACCCACCAAGGAGACCCCTTAGGCGCAGCTCTCCGGGCACCCGTCCTTACATCGACCAGCCAACTAGAGGTGATAAGCCGCCCGGCTTGATCAACCATCTTCCTGGTATACTCGACGTGTCTGGAATCTGCCATCCACATTGCAGATGCCAAGTCGCGTCTTAGATCTAGCGCACTCGTAAACTGTCCGAAAGGTAAAAATGCGACTATATGGTTGCCTCCGCCGTGCAATCTCTCTACATGCAATTCAAGACCTAGGATTTTCCCTGGATCGTTCCGAAACCCAAAGCCACCGTACTTTCGGTCATCATACTCAACTCCGCTCTCCATAAATACTTTAGCCTGGGCCGCGTCCCGCACGCGAAAGGTCGAGTACCAGAGCTCCGTACCATCCGGTGACCACTCATATGAAAATATGCCCGCTCGATGTGGCTTCTCAGATCCGGCGATGTCCGCGCTGTAACCACCCACCGTAACTATGTTAGGAGAACTCGCAACCGGCACGATTACATTCTCCTTTATGTCGTACAACTGCACGCCGCTACCAATATCTGCAAGAACTGTCCAGTATCCTCGGCTCGGACTTCGCGTCACGTCTCTCATGTACTTCGCTTGAAGGAGCCTTCTTGGCTGCGCGCGTCGATTGAGACTCACCTCATAAAGCGCATAATTCACGCTATCGGTTGCCACCGAAGGCTCCTTAATGACATACGCAGCCTTCGCTCCCAAATCTGAAACTGCGACAGACTCGATTCGCTTTACGTCGACCACAGCCGGAATTGTCCACTGCGCACCATTTGCGATAGCAACCGCTGAGCCGCCTATTACTTCTGCCAGTATGGCAATCCAGACGCGCCGCCTAGGATTAAGGTTCATAATCTTCCCGAATAGAATTCTGCTATTCGAATAGCCAAGACGCGCTTACTCGTATTACACGTCCCAGCACATTTGCATTTAGCGGATCGTAATGGATGCCTGGCACGTGTTGATCAAATTGAACAAATGGCGGACTTCTATTAAAGGCGTTTTCAACCGAGAGACTTATCTCCAGCCCAGATGATCCCTCGGTCAACTTTGGTTGCAACGCCACATTGAAATCCACTGTCGTCCATGACGCGACGTGCGGTTGCGATTTTTGGTAGGTGTTAATTTCCCGGCCTGAGTAATTCAGAATTCCAGTCAACCCCCATTGACCTCTTACCCAGGAGACTCCACCGCGACCGCGAACCTTCGGCGGTTCAAATACCATTCCGCTTATCTCCGCCTCCACCGCCCCAGGAACAATCTTCTGCCTAAGATCAAGCACCGAGCAGTTTAGGAAGGGTTCAATCTCCCCATACGTCAGAGCTCTGCGATATTTGAACCCAATAGTTGCCCCCGTGAGGTCCTCTGACGCGATATTCACGTAAGTAAATGCCACGACGGCAGGCACCATTCCAGCATTGACAGGACTACCTACGAGATTCGTTACGTAGTCCGCTGAGTTGATTAGAGACTCCACGTACGCCGCAGAAGGATTACGGGTTACAAATGGCGCGTTTAGTGGATCCGTTAGAGCAGTATATGGACTAGAGAGCCTTCCTATACGGTGCCGATATGCAAGATCGAAATATGTTAGCGAGGCAGTTAACCCATTCACGCTCTTGGAGCGATAGTCCATCCCCAGCGTCCAGGTTTTTGCCGTCTCGGGCCCAAGCGCCGGATTGCCGCCGGTTGTCTCGAGTATGTCTGAGAGGCCATTTGGTGAAATGGGGTCTGGCAGCGGATAGTACAGCAGTCCGTGCTCGTCAAAGAGCTGGAACAGCGACGGAGCGCGAAATGCCTCGCCCCACGTACCGCGGAATGTGACGGTACGCGCTGGCACATAAACCAAACCGACCCTTGGAACAGACTCGTTGCCGAAGTCGGAATAGCGCTCGATCCGGTCGCTAACGTCCAGCGCGATCGCACGTCGCCATGTTCTGTCAGATGATCTTATTAGTGGAATATTTAGCTCACCGTACGCGTATTTGATCCTGCGGCGGGCGCCGCGTAAGTACGTTACAGCGCCTGATGCCTCATTATATGTCTCGAGTCTGTACCCCACTCCGATGGCGCCACGAGCGGTGCCAGATGGTAGCGCGATGACGGGCCCTGTCGCCGTACTCTCAATGGATTTCATCTGCCCTTCGTACAGAAGGGTCGGGGTTGCTCCGCCAGGCACCAGCGTATACTGTTGGAGAGTGCGCTGCTCCGAGAAATTCCCTACCCCGGAGAGTCGCCATCCAGATGGCAGTGAGATGTTCAGGCCTCCGCTCACCGCATATTGATGTACATCTGCCTCCTCACGTTCGCCGGGATAAGGAGCGCCGCCTGAGAAGGCAGCACGTAAGACCCTGCTGGTATACAGCCCGTCAAAAAAGGTGGATATGCTATCGGTTCCTTCGTGGGCGCTTACAAAGAGTGAATTCCTTCTTGTACCCGGAAACGGAGTGGTAAGAGCTACCGCCGAATTTGTGGCTTCGCGTTGAGGCGCGCGGATAGGGTCCTGTTTGTCAAACTCATAGTCAACGATTGCGCCACCGTTTCGCCATGTCTTCCCGAGCATCTGATTGAAGTATCGCTCGGTGGCACCGCCGTCCGTTGTGCCCCCACCCAGCAATGTCGATTTGCTGCCGTTGAAGTCGTGCCTTAGAACAACGTTTACCACACCCGCCACTGCATCCGATCCATAGATTGCCGACGCACCCCCCGTCAGGACGTCGACATGGTCTATGACCGGTAGGGGAATTAGGGATATATCGACCGCACCGGTTATACTATCTTCGGCAAGTCTCTGACCATCCACTAACGTAAGCGTAGATTCGGCCCCAAGCCCGAAGAGATCCGGAGCGGATGCTCCAGAAGGGGATTGATTTGCATTTGGTGCAGAGCCAATGACAGTTTGTGGACTTCCGCTACCAAAGTTCTCTGGGAGGCTGCGAATTAGATCTCCGACTGTCGTATATCCGGATCGCTCTATGTCCTTTTGCGTGACACTAATCAGGGGCCCTGAAAGCGCTCCCCCTTGAATGTGCGTACCAGTTACCGTGACCTCACGGAGAACGTCGCGAGTGCCTTCTGTCGTTCTGCTGTTGCCGCTTGTTTTTTGCTTATAACCGTTGACATCCGTGCTGATTCGCGTGGATTCGTCAGGCGGATCATCCCCCTCCGCAACAGGCTTTACCCGAATAGCCGGTGCGACATCGCCAATCGCAATGGATACGGCGTTACGGTGTTCTATGAAATGTAGTGTTGTCCCGCGCAGTAGTTTTTCCAGTGCTTCGCGACCAGTGTAGCGCCCCTTCAGCGCCTCTGTTCTTATCCGCATTGCAGATTTCGATGCGAAACTGATCTGCACATGCGCCTGTTCCCCGAACTTCAGGAGTGCCTCATCTAGTGTTTGCGCCTCAATGTCGAAGAAGACCACTTTGTCCAGATTCCCCGCATAAGCCACAGCGCTGGCCGCCAGAGCCAGAACGATTAGGAATGCGGTTATTGAAAGATGGAGCCGCGGCACAGCTCGTCTCATACAAGTGCAGATGCCTTCGCGGACTTCGCGAATCAAGGCCATACGAGTCTCCCCTTGTTCTGTATCTGTCGCTGCGGCGCGATCATGTAGTTCGCGCGTGACGCCCGCTTAGGGAAGACTCCCAGTTACGACTGGGCAGTATCTACCCTAACGTTTGAGTACTGCCTTCACCCTAGGCGATCCACCAAGGAGGCTTTATGATTCCGCGAATAAGACGGTTTGCTGAGCCGAAGGGGAACCCGGACAATCGAAGATGAATCGCTTACACGTCCGTCGTCTGATTTTCTTATGGCCGCGCCCGAGGCTGTTTCCCAGGCTGGAGATCATTGATCTGAGGGAGTGAAGAGCGCATTTGAATGAGCACGTCCGCTTGTCGGTCTTCTACGGTTAACGGGAAGACCGCCTTCAAACTTTGTAGCCAGTCCGCAATTCCATTGTCGAATATGACTCCGCTAAACCGAAGCGCGCCGGCCGACGAGCTTATAATGATGCGCCTGGATGAATAGCGATTCACGGTATCGATGACATAGCGCAGTGGTTGGTTGTCAAATACGAGGCGTCCGTTGATCCAAGCCGTGGCAGCGTGAGGGTCTGTCTGTTTTAGTGGACCCAATGTTCCGGCGTCGGTGAAGGCAAGCTGCTCACCTCGGCCTACACGGACTGGAGCCAGGCCGATTATTGGATCGCGTCTCCCGCCGCGCTTAAGTTTTGGTCGTATAGGCGGCGGTGCGTACACTTCGACGGTCCCCTCTGTTACCGTAACGACAACTCGATCAGAGTCGCGCGTTACTAAGAATTCAGTCCCAATGTCGGTTATTGTGCCGTCGCCGGCGGTGACAATAAAGGGACGGTGCGGATCATGCGTCACCTTGAACCACGCCTGACCATCGAGAACTCTTATGGCGCGTCGCTGCCGCGAGAAGATCACGGACAACTCTGTTCGACCGCCAAGGATGATGTTTGAGCCATCGGGGAGCGTGACGTCTTTGAGTCTCCCGACCTTCGTTTGATAGACGACGCGACTGGCGTTCCCGGCGTATCCATACGACCGGGGCCACAAGATGATTAGTACTCCTATCGCTGCGACTGTGATTCCACCGAATAACCACCACAGCCAGCTTCCGCAGGATGCACCCTGTTTGCTACGCCACTCTGCTATTGGAACCGAGAGGTCGTATGAATCATTCTGAAGTTCTGCTCTTCGCCGTCGGCGCCGCTTGCGATACTCATCTCGGCCAGCGAGCAACCGGCTTATGCTATCGAAGATTCGACGATTCTTGGCGTCCGCGTACCAATGCTGCCAGTCTCGTCCGACTGAATTGGCCAGTTCCTTCTCATCTGCGTTCCGCAGCATTTCGTGCCAGGACAAAGCCTGTGACCATCGATCGCTGTCCACGGAATCTAGTCCCCTGCCTTCCCTCATCGCGATCCCCTCGTCACGTCCGCCTGGTCCAGGCAGTGCTGGAGATACTCGAGCGCGCGCGCGACGTGCTTTTTTGCCATTCGCTTGCTGACGCTCATTTCGCGGCCAACGTCGTCGAATGTAAGACCTTGCAGCACGTGGAGGTTGAAGGCCTCGTGGCACCTCGCCGGCAGATTCCCGATTGCCCGTTCAACGATCGCCAGACGCTCCCGCACTTCAGCCATCGTCTCCGCGGAAACGTCCCGTGTCTCCTCCTGCGACAGAGCCGCGCGCGCGTAGCGCTCTTGTGTCGCCCGCTGCCGCCCACGATCAATGGCCAAATTCACCGCAATTCGCCAAAGGTATCCCGCCAGAAAGCTGAACGTCCCAGGGCGATCGAGGGCCAGCATCTTCGCGTAGGCTTCCTGCACGATCTCCTTCGCGTCCTCCACAGATCCAGTTCGCAACGTCAAAAATCGCACCAGTGCCCTGTGGTGATTTCGGGAGATTTCTGCAAGCACCTGCGGACGGTCCGGGTCTGCCGCTGATGCCTCTGCCCTATCGCCCACCAGTTCGGGCAATTCAGGCAGCTCGGGTACGGCCCGCTTGCGTATAGGCCCGCCGTCGCCGGCACCCATAACTACACTGCCCCGAGTTCGCATGTAGACGGATGAGAGTGCATTTGGGGAACCCTGATCGCCCGATTTTCGGTTCCCCTTAGAGCACCAACGGACAGATGTACCATAAGCGGTTCAAATCGATGGTTGCAGGAGTCCGTTCTCAGCCATCTGGAGCGACACGAAGTGGGAATCGGCTGCCCCAGCACACCCCTTTTCGTTCTTGCAGACGCCTTTCGCTCTTCTCGGCTGTGCTGCCGAGGCATCCGCCTACTTGGCCTTTGCTGCTGAAGATGCGTACACGCACCCTTTCCCCCCTCTTCAACCGGTCTCATGGGAAGCGATCGCAGCGCTGTCTCAGAGACAAAGGCTAACGCCGGTGAGCACGGTAATGTCGGTCGAAGAGCAGTTCGAGGGGATCTGATAAGCAGCCCTCCGCTCACGAACCCCAGCAAGCTCAGGGCTTCAGTGCAAAGCTCTCGGGCCGCAATGATTTCGATCCACCTCTGAGGACGCTTGTAAATCGAATTCAGATGCAAGAGGCAATTCCTCCATATCTGTTATGTCTCTCCAGTATCACACATTCCGCGAGCAAAGGAGCCCCACTCTGAAGTTGGTTTTGGATTTGCCGCAGATGGAGTTTGATGCACGCGGTGTACGCTGCTTCATTCTTATTGCACCGCCGTCTGAACGGCACGTCCTGCCTATCGCACGCACATACCCACACAACACCGTCTAGCTACAATCCGCTCAGGCCCAAAATTTTCAAGAAGTCCCCCCATGACACGATCTAGAATCCGGGGCCCACAGGTCACGCTCAGACACACACCTGTCTTCGTCCCCACCGTCAATGAAAAGAGCAATTCTCAGGTGTCGCCCGGATCAGCCCACCGGAGCTTGTTCTCGATTTTTCGCAGTCGCGTGGCTAATGTCTCTCGCACGTTTGCGGCACCCGCAACCGGTCCGCACCAACACAATAGCTCTCCTGTGGTTTCGATCGCACAATCCGCGAACGTCAGATGGATCAGTCGCCAAGATTCTGCGCGCGCGGGCCTGCGAGACGTGGCGACGACATCGCCGGACGGCAATGACCTGGGTCTCGGCGAGGTATGCGCAGCTGATCAAGCTGTGCCGGGCACGAGGCTGTTCGCGCGAGGTCGCGAAGGAGTTTGTGCAGGAGGCGCACCTGCGCCTGTTCGAATATCAGCTCTCGACGCACGTGAAGGATGCCGAGTCTCTGCTCCGGCGCATCGTCCTCAATCTGGCCATCAATCACTATCAGCGCGAGCTGAGGAAATTTCTCGTAGTCGCGAGCATCGACAAGCTCGATCGCCTAGGCGCGCTGATCGATCCCTCCGCGGGTCCGGAACAGACGCTTGCAGCAGAGCAGGAACTAGACGGCGTCGTGAGCCTGTTGAGCGCCGTCAGCCCGCGCACGTGCCAGATCTTCATCGCGCAGCGTGGCGGCTATAGCTACGAAGAGATCGCCAGCGCGTTCGCCGTCAAGCCGCGCACCGTTGAGAAACACGTGGCGTCCGCGGTTCTCGCGCTGCAAGAGATGATGCCTGCTGAATTTTCAGTCGGCACCCGCTCTTAGCGTAGAGCTCGAGGCCGGACCAGCGGCTATTGCCCGGCCTCAATCCCTCCCGAAGCAGCTCCCTCGCCGAGAATGAAATCGACGGCAAGTCGGGCATGAAGCAGCGTGCTGTCGAGTACTGGAAGAGCCAGGTCCTTCTGATCAATGATCAAGGGTAATTCGGTGCAGCCCAGGATGACAGCCTTTGCCCCACGGGCCTCGAGCAGGGCGATTTCGTCGAGGATGAAGCGCTTGCTTTCGAGCTCGAATTTTCCCAGACTGAGCTCCCTCTGAATGATATCGTGCAACCGGACGCGGGCTGCGGCCGAGGCAGGCGTGAGGGTCTGGACACCATAACGCTCGAGCAGTCGGCGCGAGATGAAATCATGCTCCATGGTGAAGAGCGTGCCCGTCAGGCCGACGGTACCGAGCGCTGCGCAAGCCGCGCCGATGGCATCCGCGATGTGCAGGATCGGTAGCGCGATCCTGCCGGCAAGGTTGTCGAATATCTTGTGGGGCGTATTGGCGGCAAGCAGCAATCCCTGACAGCCCGCCGCTTGCAGCCTCGATGCCGTCGCGTAGTAGATATCTGCGATTCTGTCCCAGGCCCCCTCGCATTGGAGCGAGTGAATGCCCGCCTGGTTCAGGTTATAGACAACGAGTGGGGGATTGGTCGGGTTGCCGTAAAGCGCGTTGATGGACGCGTTGATATGCCGATAGTACTCGACGGTGGAATGCCAGCTGGTCCCGCCGATGATACCGAGCATACGCATTTCCGATGGCGGTATGAGACGTGCGGCCATGTGCATCGTGAGGTCTTACATTCGACTGACGGGGCGAACCGCCGTGTCGTCATCGCCGGCGGGCTGCCGAAAATGATAGATCACGGCGCCTATCGCGAGCGCGCCGAGTACCGGGATGAAATTCGCGGCCGCGGCACTCACCAGTAGCGCCGTGGATATCACGACGGCGGCGAGCGGGATCGTAGGACCCAGCGGCAAGCGCAGGGCGCCCGTGCGATCGGCCATTCGCCGGCGCAGAATCGGCACGGCCGCGGCCGTTCCGACATTAGCGGCCAAACGCGAAATGACCGTAAGGGTCGCGAGATACACAAACGAGCCGGATAGCGCCAAGGGGACGACGATCGCCGTCTGCACCACGATGGCGAGTGCCGGCGTACGGTAATTGCGATGCACGCGTGCTACCCAATGTGGGCCGTAACCATCGCAGGCGAGCGCAAATAGATACCGTGGCCCCGTCAGAGTGGAGCTTCCCATGATGCCGAGAATCGACAGCATGGCACCCAGTGTCAACAGCCAGGCGCCCCAATGACCGGCAAACCGTCCGGCAGCGTCGGCCAGGGGTGATGATGATTGCGCCAGCCCCGGCAGCGTCCCGACCGCTACCACCTGCACAGCCGTGTAGATGAGCGTCACGCTCAGGACCATGAAGAGGAGCGCGAACGGTAGGTCACGCCGCGGGTTGCGGTATTCGCCGGCCGCCGCAGACGTGTTCTCGTAACCCCCGTATGCGAAGAGCAGCAGCAGGGTCGCCCGGCCCATCGCCCCGGCGTGAGGCAGTTGAGGCGGCCCAAGACGCGAGCCCTCGATAAACCATGCGCCCACGACGATGAAGAATGTGAGCGGCAATATCTTGGCGATTGCGAGCGCCACTGCGGTGTGGGCCCCCGCTTTCACACCCCTGATGTTGATCCAGGCCAGCAGCAGGATCACCCCGCATATCATCGCCACGCGAACCCAGCCGTCACCCACCACTGGCCAGAAGTAGGCACTCGCCTGCACCAGACCGTTCGCGAGCGAAGCTAGCGCCGCTACGCGTGACAGCCAGGTCATCCAGCCGACCTCGAATCCGATGAAAGACCCGAAGGCTTCCCGTGTGTAGAGGTATGCGCCGCCTGGCTGATCGAAGTAGCTCGATGCCTCCGCGAAGCACAGCACCAGCAACGCCACGGCCAGCCCCGCGAGCATCACGGCCCACACACTGACGGCGCCGATCAGCGCCGCCACAGCCGCCGGCAGCAGATAAATGCCGCTTCCGACCACATCGTTGACGGCCAGCCCTACGACCTGCCAGCGCGAGACCGCACGCAGTAATCCCCGCTGGACAGTTTCTGATGGCTCTGCCACTGATCACACTTCGATGTGCACCCTTCCGATGTGGCCGGCACGCCTCAGGAAAGAGATTTGCCCGTACTCATGGCGAACGGCTGGCCACGGCGGGTCGCGCGTTGCGGGGCGGCTTCCTCACTCCCAGATTGTAGCCCTCGAACGCCCACACGTCCGCGGTCTGCGCAATCTGCTTGTCCGTCGGCATGTACGTATGGCTCGTCGCGCCCGTGGTCCGCAACAGGATCGGATTCGCGCAGGACTGGGCCCGCTGAATCGCGGCTGCGAACTTGAACTCATGCATGGGCACGACACGGTCATCGTCCCACGAGGTCGTGATCAGTGTGGGCGGGTAACAGGTGCCGTCGCGAACGTTGTGTAGTGGCGAGTAGGCGTAGAGCCATTTGAAAGCGTCCGCGCTGCTCGCCGTGCCGTACTCCGGCGCCCACAGCGCGCCCCCGGAGAAATCCTGATAGCGAAGCATGTCGAGCACGCCGTGCCCGATATAGGCGGCGCCGAAGAGCTTCGGATTCTGAGTGATGGAGGCGCCGGTGAGCAGGCCTCCGTTGGAGTACCCCTGGATCCCCAGGTGCTCGGCGCTCGTGTAACGGTGCGCGATCAGATACTTCGCGGCCCAGGCGAAATCATCGAACACGTTCTGCTTGTGCCCGAGCATGCCGGCTTCATGCCACTTCTCCCCGTAAGTACCGCCACCCCGCAGATTGGCGACAGCGTACACACCCCCCAGCTCGAGCCACACGGGCAGCATCGGATCGAAGCTCGGCATGATCGTGATATCGAAGCCGCCATAGGCGTAAAGAACCGTGGGATTGCGGCCTTCGAGTTTCACGCCCTTACGGGCGACGATGAACAGCGGCACCCGCGTACCATCCTTTGACGGGTAGAAGACCTCCTTCGTGTCGTAGCGGGTCGGGTCGAAGCGGACCTGCGGCGAAAATACCGTACTCGTACTCGCTTGCTGCACCCGGTAGCGGTAGATCCGCTGCGGGTACAGGTACGAGGTGAATCCGAAGTAGATGTCATTCGAATCGTTGCGTGCGGACAGCGCGCCGACGGTGCCCAGAGTCGGCAGAGGCAGGTCGCGGAGCTTTTTCCCGTCAGTCGTGTAGAGGGTGAGGCGGCTGGTGGCGTCGATCTGGGACTCCACGATGAGATTCCCATCGGCCAGATCCGCCTCCTCGATCACCCCTTTGCCCTCCGGGATGATCGTGCGCCAGTGTGCGGGCGACGGATCCGAAAGGCTGGTTGCCACCACGCGAGTCTTTGGCGCGTCCAGCGTGGTTTGCAGATAGAGGGTTCCGTTGCGCACGCCAACAACGGCGTACTGCGCATCGTTGCGGGTATAGAGGGGTTCGAGCTTCGCGGTGACGTCGGGTCGATCAGGGCTGCCGAGATCGGCATAGAAGAGCTCGTTTTCCGGTGCCGTACCGTTGACCAGCGAAACAAAGAGGTAACGGCCGTCCTCACTCACGTCCCCCTCGATGATCCAGCGCGGCAGGTCCGGCCGCCGGTAGATCAACCGGTCCGCGCTCTGGGGCTGCCCCATCGAGTGGAAATAGAGTTGCTGATCAATGACCTGCTGGTTTATCCGGTTGCCCTTCGGCGGCGTCGGATAACGCGAGTAGAAAAACCCTTTGTCGTCGTTCGTCCAGGCGATATTCGAGAATTTCACCCAGTGAACGGTGTCCGGGAGCTCATGGCCTGTCGACACATCGAGCACATGAAGCGTCTCCCAGTCGGAACCGCCCTCCGAAAGGGCGTAGGCGAGGTACCGCCCGTCGGGCGAAGGTGCGTAGCGGATGAGCGCCACCGAGCCGTCCGGTGAGAGCGTATTGGGGTCGATCAGGACACGTGCTTTTGCGGACGGTGATTCCTGCACATACAGCACGAATTGGTTCTGCAGGCCCGAGTTGCGCCGGAAGAAGATGCGGCTGCCCGCGACCTGGGCGGGGGTCGTCTCCTTCGCATAGTTCCACAGCTGCGTCAGGCGCTTTGCGATCCAGCCCCGCACCGGGATCTTCGCGAGATACCCGTCCGTCAGCCGATTTTCCGCATCGACCCAGGCGTGCAGCGCGGGGCTCTGCATGTCCTCCATCCACCGATAGGGCGCCTCCACGCGCGTGCCGAAGTAATCGTCACTGATTTGATCGCGGGGAGCCACGGGATAGTCGATCGGCCGGGATTTCGGCGAGGCGATAGCCGATGCGGCGGCGAGCAGCAGAATGGGTGCGAGCGCCTTGGCTGCTTTCATAGATGGCAGTCTCCGGTGAAACCTTCTTCGGATCCGAGCAGAGGGCGTCGGATAAGACGAATTAAACGGATTGGAGCATTGAAAGTGAACCCTTCGCAGCCGTCAATGGGCGGCATCGCCCCTCATGTTTGTTGTTTGCATATCGCGCTTCGCTCTGAAAACCGGATAGTCTGGAGTTACCGACTGTCCGGGTTCTTGCAGATGCGTCGCAACGGAGGCTGGCTCACCGGCTCGGGTCGGCCGGCATGTGCTCCTCGAACCACCCCACCAGACGTGCCGCATAGTCCACCGTGGCCGGCCACTTGCGCACGCCATGACCTTCCTGCGGGTAGGTCACCAGCACCGACTTGACTCCGTTCTCCAGCAAGGCGTTGTGAAACTGTACGGCCTCTTCGGGAGGCGTGCAGCGATCGAGCGCACCACAGGTGGAGAGCGTTGGCGTCTTCGTCTTGTGCGCGTGCATGATCGGGCTGCGATCGAAATACTTGCCGCCGGGATTGGCATAGGTGTCCTTGAGGAAGAGCGCCACGAAGTGCCCGATATTGGAGATCAGATGCTCCGTGACCTGGTTGGTGACCGGAGACACCGCGACCGCGGCTGCAAACCGCGGGTCCTGAGTGATCAGCCACGCCGTCATGTAGCCGCCGTAGCTGCCACCCGTGACGCCCAGGCGGGCACGATCGGCGATGCCTCGCTCGGTCAGGTGATCGAGGCCGGAGAGATAATCGTAGGTATCCGCGCCTCCCATGTCCCCGAGCACGGGCCGCACGAACGCCTGCCCGCGGCCGGTGCTGCCGCGCGGATTGGGCAGGAAAACGGCATAACCGCGCTTGAGCAGCATCAGTGTCCCGATGCTCCTGCGGCCCATCCAGTACGGCCGGTAATGCCACACCGGGCCGCCATGCACCATCATGACGAGCGGATAGGGAGCCGTGCCTGAGGGCTTGAGCAGCAGGCCCTGGATCTCCAGGCCGTCCAGTGCCTGCCACTGCACCTTCTCGACGCTATGGAGCGCAGAGAGGGCGTCCTTTGCCCCGGGATCGAAAGATCTGATCGCCTGATACCTCCCCCGACGGATCACGGCGATCTCCGGCGCGCGCTTGAAGCCCTCCCCCACGAGCGCGCAATCGCCGGCCTCGCCGAAGCCCGCGATGGTGCTGTAGAAGCCACCGGTCGTGATCTCTTCGCTCTGCCAGACCTCCTCGAGCTCACCCCGGGTGACATCGTAGAGCGCCACCACCGTCTCGAAGCCCCGATGGCCGGCGAGCAGCAGCTGCCGGTCGGAGCGCCACTCCGTATGGGTGACGTCGATCCCCTGGGTCGCGACCTTGCTCACCTCGCCGCTGCGGGTGTCGATGATCCTGAGGTCACCCGCCACGACCCAGCGGTCGCTGCAGAGCGCCTCCACGACCGCGATGTGGCTGCCGGAGGGGGAGCCGCTCGGCCAGCCGAGCTGATCCTGCGGCCTGTAGACGTCGCGGCTGGCGCCGCCCTCCGTCTTGATGACCGTGAGGCGCGCGGTGTACCAGAGCTGCTCGCTCGACCCGGGCGAGACGATGGCCGTGATCGCATCATTGCCGCACCAGGCAGCCTCCCAGATATTGCTGTTCGCGGGGCTGAACCGGCTCACGCGGTTCTCTTCCAGGTCGTAGACCCAGGCGCGCCGCCAGCGGTACGCCTCCTCCCCCGTGTCGACGGCTGGCAGCCAGGCCGGGAGGTCCTGCACGGCCGTCTTGGTCGTCGCGGCGCCCTGCGCCGCCGACAGGTCCGCTCCGTGCCCGGCGACGGCGAGAAGGACCCGGCGGCCGTTCGGCGACCACTGGATATATTCCACCCAGCCGTCTACGGGCGGGGTGGCCCGGCATTCCCCCGTGTCGGCATCGAGGAGATATAGCTGGAAATCGCCCGGCCTGCACCGGTCGGAGAGGAAGGCGATGTGCTTCCCGTCGGGCGAGAGCTTGGGCAAGCGGTCGGTGTTGGGGCCGAAGGTCAGGACGCGGGTGTCGCCACTCGTCAGGTCCGTCAGGCAGACGCGGGATATCGCCTCGTTCCCGGCGTCGACCATGGTGCCCGTGAAAACCGCCCGGGTGCCGTGCGCCGAGATCTCCGAGGCGTCGGCGATGAGGCCGCTGCCCGGCCGGCGAAACGTCCCGTACAAGGACTCAGTTTCCCTATAGAGGGCGGTGTCACGAATGTCTCTTTGCACGAGCTTTCCCCTTATGTCTTATCTTCCAAACCCTGGTCTGCGGCCGCTGCCGCAATGAGCTTTGCAGGGCAAAGATCCTCGATCGCGGCGCCTGCGGACTTGGAGGGAATAATATCACCCAACCCGCGCCGCCCATGCCCCGACCTCAGGTCCGGGGAGAGGCCGCTCGAGCCGTCACCGACACCGCCGTTACGGCGCGGCCGTAAAGCTTCCCGACAACACCATTACCGAATTACTGCCGTAGTCGAAAGCAATGCCGTTCGTCCCCCACAAGACCATATTGAGCGGATGGCCGGGAGACTCGTCGTATCCCAGGTCGGCGACTGAGGTCATGGCGAACGTACTCGCATCGAAGCAGAACAGCACCAGATGCTCGCTCTCGAGCTCATGGGTCAGAAAGATGACTCGCGAGTTTCCAGGATCCGGCATCAATGTGATGACCTGGTAACCACTCGGGATCGACAGCGTACCAAGGGTCGCGCCGCTCCCTGCATCGCGTACGACCCCATCGAAGCCGTAGAGGCGCCCGGCGGCGTAAAAGATATGCGTCACAGGATCGCTTGGGCTGAGCGGGTAGGCGCCCGCAACCGAGAGCCCGTTCGCGGCCACGCTCACGGTGTCGAGTTCACTCAAGTACGACGGAGTGGCGGGAGCAGTACGCAAGGCGTAGAGCGTCGATGCGGAGTCGCCCCAGGCGATCGATGCAGGGCCGCCCAGAGAGTTCAGCGGCGGCAACACATTCGCTCGTTCTGTCGCACCGTCGAAGATGGCTACTCCGGTACTGTAGGCCGTGCCGCCAGAGACATCGAGCGACACGGCGAGTGTTTGCGCAGCACCTGGTGCGACCCGCATCTGATACACGGTGTTGGGACCGAGCGAACTGGAGCCGCCGATCGAGCTGGAGCCCAGAGCAATCTGCAGGTCAGAGGTCATCGACGGCAGTGCGACCCGATAGATAGTGGGCTGATCCCTCGAGCTGACGTAGGCATACTGCCCATCGTCCGACACCGCCAGTTCCGTGAGCGCCACCGGGAACGCCAGCGCGGATCCAACGGTGCCGGTCGCCGGATCGAGCTGTACCAGCGAGTCCGCGGGAGTGCCGCCAGCGCCCGTGGTGGCATACAGTTGCTGCTGGGTTGCATCCCAGGCGAGTGCCGACACGCCAGGCAGTGAGATGCTTTGGCTCGTGAACTCCCGACCCGCCGTGGCGGAGACGGTAAATACCAGCGGCTCGGTCACGGGGCTGCCTGGTACCGGATCCGCGCAGGCGGAATCATAGCAGAGGGTAAAGGAGACACTGGTGTTGTACAGACCCGGCCCGAGTGCGGCGGGGCTTTTCAACGTGAGGCCGATGACCGCGGTGGGTCCGCCAAATGGTTGGAAGGCGGCGCTGGTCACCAGGCCATTGACCGGCTGTGTGATTTGGAGCCACAGGCCGCTGCTTGGAAAATCGGTGACGTAGAAAGAAAAATCGGCGAGGATTGCGGTCGTTTGCGAAGTAAACAACGGCGATGTAATCGCCGCCGGCCCCTGCTGCACGGTGAAGCTCGCGGATGGCTGCGCACCGGCATTGACCACATAGGTCACATCGATAGTTGCCGGACTTCCACCGATGGGTTGTGTGCAGGCTGCATCCTGGCAGATCGATATCTGCACGCTGCCCTGATACGTACCCGGCCCGAGGGTCCCGGGACTGGGAAAACTCACTGTGACCGTGCCGCTCGCTGACGACTGCCACGAGAAGCTGGCATTCGAGACCGCCGTGCCCGAAGTACTCACTCGATAGCTGAATTCGGTGGCCGGTGCCTGGATTATCGTGACAGGGACCGAAACCGGCTGCGGCGCGAGATTCTGCGCGTAGGCACTCACGCTGAATTGCGTGGTACCCAGTTGCATGCTCGATGGCGACGGCGGCGGCGGGGGAGCGGGATCACCCGCCGAGCCACTCCCCGACCCGGAGCCGCCGCAGGCGGCCAAACTGACGGCCAGCACCGCGGCTAGCAAGGCTCGCATACTCTCTCCCCTGTCGTCCTTCGCTCTGTGCCGGCTACGCCGGCCGTGGAGGCGAGCGAGCCGGATTCTTTTACTGGTCCGGCTAGCTTGCCTCAACGGGAGAGACAGCGAAAGTGTCGGCTGTCATTTCTGACTCTCTTCCGAACCCTGTTCCGCGGCCGCTGCGACGATGAGCTTTGCGGCGCAAAGATCCTCGATCGCAGTCCCCACGGACTTGAAGAGTATGATCTCATCCGCCCCTCGCCTTCCCGCGGCCCGGCCTGCCACCAGGTCAGAAAGCTCTCCTTCTATACGGTCCCGGCCAATGAGACCGCGCTGCAGCGGCTGGATGAGGTCTCCGGCCTCGGCCAGCGCCCCTTCACAGGTATCGACGAACAGGCGCGAGCGCAGCACGACCTCGTCGTTGGCTTCCCGTTTGTCCGGCGAGAAGCCGCCCACGAGATCGACGAACGTGCCCGGACGCAGCCACTCCCCGGCAAGTACCGGCTGCACGCTGCTGGTCGCGCAGGAGATGATGTCGGCGATCGGCGCGACCTTGTCGAGAGCGGATGCGATGCTGACCTCGATCTCGCCACCCACCAGGGAGCGGATCTCGGCAGCCGCCACCTTCGCCCGCTCCTCATGCCTGCCGTACACGGTCACTCGCCGGATCGGGCGCACGGCGCAGTGGCCGAGCGCCATGTAGGGAGCCTGCGCTCCCGTGCCGACGACTACGAGATGCTCGCTGTCGGTGCGCGAGAGATAACTCGAGGCGAGGGCGGACGCCGCACCCGTTCGCAATCGCGTCACCATGGCGCCATCGAGCACCGCCACCGGCGTGCCTGTCTCGGTGAACACCAGTAGAGCCGCCTGGATGGTCGGTAAGCCCCTTTCCACGTTGTCCGGAAAGATGGTGACGAGCTTGATCGCGCCGCCCCCTGCCCGGTCGAACGCCGGCATGTAGAGGAGCAGCCGGTCGCCCTTGCCTCCCGGAATCGGCGCCATCTGGCGCACGGCGGACTGCGGGGGATCGCGGAAGGCCTCCCGCAGGGCTTCGATGAGGCGCGGCATCGGCGCCAGCGTGCGAATCTCAGCGGCGCCCAGCACGCGCATGGCGCATCCCTCCTCGCCGCCGTGGGAGCCGACGACTCATCCTCATTACGCGCCGTTGAATCGCGCGAGCGCGTACGAGTCCGGATTGACCCGCGGCGAGCCTCCCGTCAGCAGATCCGACAGGAGCTGTCCCGAGCCCGCGGCCATCGTCCACCCGAGGTGTCCATGCCCGGTGTTGAGCCAGAGATTGCCGATCGGCGTCGGGCCAATGATCGGCACGCCATCCATCGCCATCGGACGCAGCCCGCACCATGCCTTCGCCTTCGCCCGCTCGAATCCTCCCGCCGGCAACACCTGCTTCACCAGTGTCATCAGGTTCTGAATCCGCACTTCGGGCAGTGAGAGGTCGTAACCGGTGAACTCCGCGGTTCCTGCGACCCGGATGACGTTCTCGAGGGGCACCACGACGGCATGGAAGTCGTCGTCAGAGACGGGTAGCTGCAGTGGCGGGTCGAGTTTGGGGCGCTCGAAAGTCAGCGAGTAGCCCTTGGCGGGGCGGACCGGCACGTGGATTCCGAGCTGCTTCACGAGCAGCGGGCTGTAGCTGCCGGCGGCGACCACATAACGGTCCGCGGTGAAGCGTTCGCCGCCGCTCTGCACCGCCGTCACCTTGCCCAGACGGACTTCGATGCCGGTGACGGGAGTGCGGAAACGGAACTCCACGCCGCTCTTGCGGGCATGATCCGCGAGAGCGACCGTGAACTTGTAGGCGTTGCCGATCTCATCGACCGGGTAATGAATGCCTCCCGCGAGCTGCCCTGCGATCGGCGCCAGCGCCGGCTCCAACGCCAGGATGTCGTCAACGCTCAGACGGCGGTAAGTCAGGCCGTCCGGCCGCAGTTTTTCCGCCCACTCGATTGCGCGCTCCAGCGCTGCGCGATCACGGATGACCCGCAGCGTGCCGCGTGCAGCGGCGCCATACTCGATGCCTGTCTCCCGGCGCAAACCCGCCAACACTTCGTGCGAATACAGTCCGAGCTTCAGGTTCTTGACCGAGTTGCGCTCGTAGCTCTTGGCGCCCGAGTTGCGCAGGAATCCGGTTCCCCAGCCTGCGAGAGCCGGCAGGGTCCGCCAGCGCAGTTGCAGCGGCGAGTCGGAGCGGCCGAGGGATTTGAGCAGCATCCGCCAGCTCCCGGGCGCGTTCCACGGCTCGGTCATGCTGGGTGTCAGCAGCGAGCCGTTGGCGAAGCTCGTCTCCTGTCCCGGGCTTTCCTGACGATCGAGAACCGTGACTTCCCAGCCGCGGCGGGAGAGAAAATAAGCGGACGCAGTGCCGATCAGGCCGCTGCCGATGATGAGCGCTTTCACCCTGGGTTCCGGACCTCTTTTGCGATTGCGCAGCGTACCTCGGCCACCGCGCGCAGCCAAGGTCTGCTACAGACGGTGCCAGTACGCGTTCCCGACGCAGGGCACCTGCCCGATCTTGGCGGCAATCAGCGAAAGATGTCGTTCCGTCAGGCCCGTGACGTCGATACGGATGTACAACGTCCCCGTCGTCCCATGCTCCGCGATGACGCGGCGTGGCACGATGTTGAGGGTTTGGAAACAGGTCAGGACGCGGGCTAGTGCGCCCGGATCAGCGTCAGCGCTGACCCGCAGGCAGAGCGCCTGCGTGGCGCACTCTTCAGGCGCCTCCAGCAGTGCTTGTTCTTGGGTCATGGGATCGGTTCCTCATCGGGATTTCATCTGGATCGAGCGCACGGCAGCCCCGGCTTTCGGCGAAAGCCGGGCAGGTAATCGATCCGATCTGGTGGATGAGGGAAACCATGACTGGCATCAGTATGCCCCCGCGGCCGCTGGAAGTCACGGGACGGCAGGGCTCCCGTCTGTTGGCGCCGGATGCGCTGATCCCCTACACCCACCCGCCATCCACGATGTAGTGCTGGTTCGTGCACGCGCTCGCCTCCTCCGAGGCGAGGAACACGACGAACTTCGCCACCTCGGCGGGCTCGAGCTTGCGCTTCAGGCACTGGCGGGCATAGATCTCGGCTTCCGTTTCCGGCGTCACCCACTTCTCGAGCTGGCGCTTGGTCATGATCCAGCCGGGCGCCACGGCGTTGACGCGGATCCCGTAGGGGCCGAAGTCGCGGGCGAGAGAGCGTGTCAGACCCAACACCGCGGACTTCGAGGCGGTGTAGGCCGCCATCCCGCCCTGGCCGATGATCCAGGAGATCGAGCCCAGGTTGATGATGGCGCCGCCGCCCGCGGCCTTCATGTCCGGTATCACCGCCTGGGCGCAGAAAAACTGGTGCTTGAGATTGACCGCGATGCGGCTGTCCCAGACAGCTTCGGTCACTTCCTCCGTGGGATGGCGCTCATCGTGCGCCGCGTTGTTGACCAGCACATGGATGGGTCCCAGGAGCTTGCGGATCGCCGCCACGGACCGCTGCAGCGCCGGGATGTCGGTGAGGTCGCAGGGCTCGAAGTGCACCGGCGTGCCGGCCTCGGTGAGCTCGCGCACCAGTGCGCGCGAGGGCTCGACGGCGAGATCGATGAAGGCAACTTTGGCCTGCTGCGCCGCGAACTGCCGCACGATCGCCTCGCCGATTCCCGAGCCGCCGCCCGTGATCAGCACGACCTGCCCCTTCAAGTCCGAATAGATCGCCGCCATGCGCCCGTTACTCCCCGACTTGCACCGGCCGCAGTCCGGGCACCGGCGCCTCGAAGCTGAAGAGATCCCCGGCCAGAGGCTGGGCCGCGCGCTCCTCCTGCGTCATGCCTTTCCAGGCGGTAGTGACGTAGGCCGTGCGCAGACTCGGCCCGCCGAAGGCGATCTTCGTCACGTTGGCGCATGGCAGGCGCACGGTGGCCAGGAGGTTGCCTTCCGGTGAGTACCGGCGCACGCCCCAGCCGCCCCAGAGGGCGATCCAGACGCAGCCTTCCTGGTCTACGGTGGTGCCGTCGGGATAGCCGGCGCCGTCCTCTATCTGCACGAACACGCGCTTGCGCGTGAGAGCGTGCGGCTCCGGCCTGTCGAAGGCGTAGACCGTTCGATCGGCCGTAGCGGTGTGATAGAACGTGCGCCCCTCGGGACTGAACGCCGGGCCGTTCGTGATGATGTAGCCCTTATCGAGGACCACGCATCGACCGTTCGCATCCAGACGGTACAAGGCACCGCTCCGCTCGGATTCCGGGTCGTGCATGGAGCCAAACCACAGCTCCCCCTCGGGGCTCACCGAGCCGTCGTTGAGACGGTTGTCGGGAAGGTGTGGCTCGACGTCAGTGAGGTGGACGAACTCGCCTGCTTCCGGGTCGAAGCGATGCAGCCCGGTCTTCAGGCCCACGATGAAGCCGCCGCCGCTCAGCGGCGCGAGAAATCCGGGCTTCTCGGGCGCCGTCCAGGAGCGGTGCTCGCCGCTGACCGGATGCCAGCGGTGGGCGCGCCGCCCCTTGATGTCGACGAACCAGAGTGCCGAGTCGCGCTCGACCCAGACCGGGCCTTCGCCGAGCTCGGCGCCCACTTTGCTCACGTGCCTCGCTTCCATGGGCACAGCATACCGCAACGGTTTCAGTTGTCGGAGTTGACCACGCTCAAGGTGACGCGCACATCGAAGCGCTCCGCCGGCGCGAGCAGCTTATGGCCGGTGATGGCCGGCGGCGCGGAGCGGTTGACGGCGTTCGGCATCTGGCTCACCGGCTCCACGCAGAAGAAGTCCTTGCCCGGCGGGCTATAGATATGGAGCCAGCGCAGCGGGCGGCTCGCCGTGAGCGCGAGGCGCAGGCGCTCCTCGGGCAGCAGGATCTCCGCCACGCCGGGCCATCCCGTGTGGCAGTGATCGATCAGCTCCTCCCGGGCCAGCGCGTCCCCGCGGCCCCACTGGCCGAAGCGCGTGCCGTGGGCGAGCCGCACCGGCAGAAACTCCTCGTCCGTGAGCCATGCGCCCTCGACGTGCGCCTTGAGCTGCGCCCCGGCCCCCTTGTGGAAGTACGGATGCCAGCCGAGCCCGGCGGGCATGGGTGTCGTATCGCGGTTCTCGACCGCGAGCGCCACCTCCAGGCTGTCTGCGCGCAGTGTCAGGGTCTGCAGGGCGGTGTAGTGCCAGGGCCAGCTGTCGGCGGGGTGCTCGAAGGCGAGCACCACGCGGTCCGCGGCCTTCGATTCGACACGCCAGGGCTTGCGCCAGGCGTGTCCGTGCAGCGGATGCGCCTGCCCCGGCGCATTGCGTGGAATGCGGACCTCGCGCCCGCCCACCCGGAAGTGCCCGTCCGCGATGCGGTTGGCGAATGGCACCAGCGCGAACGCCGCCGTCTCGAACGGATCGTCGGTGTCCTCCAGCGTCGGCCGCAGCACATCGCGTCCCTGATACCGCAGCGTCGCCACCGCGGCACCGAGTTCGGGCAGGAGCTCGAGCCTCAGGTCACCGTCGGCCAGCGTGATCCTTTCCTGAGGCACACGTCCTACTCCGCCGCCCGCGGCCTGACGAGGCTCGCATCCTGCGGCTTGTGGCCGTGCCAGAGCTCCTGGATGGACTCGAGCGGACGACCCTTGGTCTCCGGGACGAAGCGGATGACGAAGAGGGCGGCCAGGATCGCGCAGACGCCGTACACCCAATAGGCGAAGCCGTGGTTGAATTGGGCGTTGAGGTAGCTGCTGCCGTCCATGATCGGGAAAGTCGTCGAGACGACGAAATTCATGATCCACTGCGCTGCGACGGCGATCGACATCGCCTTGCCGCGGATGGAGTTGGGGAAGATTTCCGACAGCATCACCCACACCACCGGGCCCCAGGAGAACGAGAACCCGAGGATGTAGACGACCACCGCCCCCAGGGCGATGTAGGAGGATCCCGCGGAGCCGCCGGCCTGCCCGACCGTCGCGGCGGCCAGATGCCGGTCGAAGAGGATCCCGAGGAGGATCATGGCCGCGGCCATGATCAGAGCGCCGGCGACGAGCAGCGGCTTGCGCCCGATCCGGTCCACCGTGAAGGTCGCGATCAGCGTGAACACGGTCATGGTCACGCCGCTGTAGATCGCCGAATCCCACAGCGCCTGGTTGGTCGAGGCGCCCATGTTCTCGAACATGTGGGGCGCGTAATAGAGCACGGCGTTGATGCCGACGACCTGTTGGAAGACCGACAGCATGATGCCGACGATCAGCACCAGCCCGCCGAAGCTCAGGAGCGGACGGGTGTGCTCCACCAGGGTGGCCTTGATCTGTTGCAGGGTCGACTGCGCTTCCGACTCGCCGACCAGACGCTTGAGCAGCGACAGCGCCTCCGCGTCACGGTCCTTCAGCACCAGGAAGCGCGGTGTCTCGGGCACCATGAGCATGAAGATGATGAGGAGCGCGGCCGGAATGGCCGCCGAGGCCAGCATGTGCCGCCAAGCGGTGGTCATCAGGTAATCGCGGGTGTGGCCTTGCTGGATCGCCCAGTTGACGAAGTAGACCAGCGTGATGCCGACCACGATCGCGATCTGCTGGAAGGTGACCAGCATGCCGCGCGAGGCCGGGGGCGCCACTTCCGCGATGTACATCGGCGCCAACATGGAGGCCATGCCGATGGCCATGCCCGCGAGCAGGCGGTAGCCGACGAAGGCCGGCAGAGCGTGATAACCCGTGCCGCCGAAGATGCTCCAGAAGAACTCCGGATAGGCGGCCCCGAGAGAGGAGAGGAAGAAGAGGACACCGGCGATGATGAGCCCGCCCTTGCGGCCGATCTTCGTCGAGAGGGGACCTGCCACGCCGGCGCCGATGACGCAGCCCAGCAGGGCCATCGAGATCGCGAGCCCGGAGAGGATGTTCGCGCTGTTCTCCGCCAGATGTCGCGGCAGCACGAAGTTGTGGGTGATCGCATCGGTCACGCCGGAGATCACCGCCGTGTCGTAACCGAACAGCAAGCCTCCCAAAGTCGCCGCGACCGTCAGCGCGGCCACGAGGCCCGGATTACCCTTGTTCATCGGAAACCCCCAGATCGAGTTAAGTCATCTCCAGCCCGCGTCCACGAAGTACTCGTGGCCGGTGCACATTCTCGCATCGTCGGAAGCCAGGAACAGCACGACCGAGGCGACATCCTCCGGCTCCACCCGGGCCTTGAGGCATTGCTGCGCAAGTATGCGCGCTTCCTCGTCCGGCGTGTGCCAGAGTCGCATCTGCCGGGGTGTGCGCACGGCGCCCGGAATGACGCAGGACACGCGGATGCCGTATGCGCCGAGCTCGCGCGCCATCGCGCGGGTCATGCCCTCGATCCCGGCCTTCGCGGTCTGATAGACCGAGAGTCCGGCGAGTCCGAGGTGCCAGGACACGGAGCCGAAATTGATGATCGCGCCGCCGCCCGCCGCCTTCATGCCCGGAGTGACCGCCTGGGCGCAGAAGAAAAGATGCCGCAGGTTCACGGCGAGGCCATGTTCCCAGTACTCGGGCGTCACGCCCTCGAAGCTGTGCCGGTCGTCGTTGGCGGCGTTGTTCACCAGGACCTCGATGGGACCTCCGCCCTCTTCCGCCAACTGGCCGAGCGTCGCGCGCACACAGTCGAGGTCGCGCAGATCGCAGGCGTGAAAGCGCGGCGGGGAATCCAACGTGGAGAGGGAGCGCTCGAGGTCGCGAGAGTCTTTCACGGAGTTGTCCAGGTAGGCCACGGCAGCGCCCTGGCGCGCAAAGGCCGCGACGATGGACGCGCCGATGCCCGAGCCGCCGCCCGTGACGACCACGCGCCTGCCCCGAAGACTCGGGTACTGCGCCCGCGCGACGGCACGCGGTTGGTCAATGGGCCGCAAATCGCCTGCGACGCGTGCAGCAGCCAGCCCACTCACTCTTGCGATCCCCCCGGCCATGGGCGGCCCTTGCCGGCTCTCTGGCTTGCTTTCGGGCGCGGATCTCGGCTCATGTCAATAGGCCTCGGGCGGCGAGATTGCGCATGAGCGCGCCGATGCCGACCGTCCAGGGAGGTGCGTGCTCGCAATGGGTGACCCGGTTCTCGAGAGTCCCCAGCCGCTCGCTCGCGATCCTTACCCGGTCGCCGCGTTGATGGGTGAAGCCGAGGCCTGGCGTCTCCCGGTCCTCGATCGGGGCGAACATCGTGCCGAGAAAGAGCGCGAAGCCATCCGGATACTGGTGATGGCGGCCGATGGTCTGGCCGATGAGCTCGAGCGGATCGCGGCTGATGAGCCGCATGGAGCTCGCGCCCTGGAGCACGTAGCCTTCCTCGCCCTGCACCTCGAGCGTGACTTCCGCCGCGCGCACGTGGTCCAGGGTGAAGCCGCCATCGAAGAGCCGGATGAAGGGTCCGATCGCGCACGAGGCGTTGTTGTCCTTCGCCTTGCCGAGGAGCAAGGCGCTCCGGCCCTCGATGTCGCGCAGGTTGACGTCGTTGCCGAGCGTCGCCCCGACCGCGCGTCCCGCCGGATCGCAGATCAGCACGACCTCGGGCTCGGGGTTGTTCCACCGGGAATCCGAGCGCACGCCGATCCAGTCGCCCCAGCCGACGGACGAGAGTACCGGACCCTTGGTGAAGACCTCGGCATCCGGTCCGATCGCCACCTCCAGGTACTGCGACCAGAGTCCCGCGGCAAGCAGCGCATCCTTGAGGCGCATGGCCTCGGGAGAGCCCGGTTGTACGGCGCTGATCTGTGTCCCGACACGTTGCTCCAGCGCGTCGCGAACGCTCTGCGCCGCCCCGACATCGCCCCGCGCACGCTCCTCGATGACCCGCTCGAGCGCAGAGATCGCGAACGTCACACCGCACGCCTTCAGGCATTGCAGATCCACCGGGGATAACAGAGTGGGCCGCTGCTCCTCGTCCCGGCGCTCCCAGGCCGGCGTGAGCGGCATCGCTGCGAGGTCGCCGAGATCCGTGCCCGGCACGTCCGGCTCCCCTCGCCAGCGGGCGGCGAACTCCGCGGTGGTCGCGGCAAATGCCGAGACGTCCAGTACCCGCCCGCGGCGGATGAGGATGGGAGTCGGTCCTTCGCGGGTGAGCAGGCGCCCGAGCAGCGTCGCCTGGCGCCAGTCTCGCGGCAGAGAATCGAGCATCGGGCCGCCCTCCCGGGGCGCTCACGGGTTTTCCTGGGCCTGCCACCTGCCGAGGCGGTGTCAGGGAATCTGGTAGCGCTACCATCTCGCACCGGCGCTCCCCTGTCAAGCCCGTTGCGCAGCCTTCGGCGCAGCCGCCGACTGGCGCGAGATCAGCGCATGCGGGATCAGCCGGTGCAGCCGCCCGTCCTGCGCGGGTGCCCGCCGCTTCGCGCCGCGGGCACCGCGGACGGAAGCGACCAACATGTCGATGGCCTCCGCCGCCATGCGCGCAATCGGCTGTTGGATGGTGGTCAGCTCCGGCCAGATGGTCGAGGCGATGAG
>DASUKK010000007.1:0-180306 GCA_036278795.1 Steroidobacteraceae bacterium
CTCATAGTAGTGCTCCGGCTGAGAACAGAGGCGGATTGCCTCCCTTCCCAACTTACGGAACAACGCCAAAGAGCTCACATCCGGCACCGCCCCCGATCGAAGCCACCCCTACCGCGCGAGCGGTTTAGTCCCCTGGCCGACTGCAGCCAATGCCGTGCATCGGATATACGTCGAACGCTATAGAAAGCCAGACCTGGTCGCTACGAGTATTCGCCTCGACAAATCAAGCAAGTCTGCTCTATTGATATGGCTTGTGGACTGTACCACTTAGGCAACGAATATTCGCTACTGCGGAAGAATCGCCAGCCACGTCAACACCAAACGGTGCCGTAAGTCTCAAATGCCAGCGACCGCTTTTGAGTGAGCTATCAACCCTCTGCCGCAGTCTTATTCGAGCGTGACCGCACGCCCGGTCGTCCCGTCGTGACTGAAGGTGAACCGAACCTGCATTAGGCGCCGGGACGGTGTGTCCACCGGTGGAAACGTCCATTTCTTGGCCGCCTCGATGGCGAGTCGCTCGAAATACCTGCTCGGTCCGGTTCGAACAGCGCGGGCGGCAAATACCGAACCGTCCCGACCGACGATGACTCGCACCCATACTTGGATGTGTCCGCGGATCGTTCGACGGGACTTCCACGAAATGTGAGGGATCACCTCATGGAGCACCGATTGCGACTCGGCCGAGCCGCTCCGGCCCGACGCTGTTGGAGGTATAGCAGAGACAGGCGCCAGCACCTGTGCTCCCGCGGACGCGGCGGCGCTCGGAGTACGCGACCGTGATCCTCCGCGAATTTCAGCATGAGGTGAAGGCGAAGCGGAAGTGTGGTCCGTTCTGAACATGCGCACTCCCGTCCAACCGAGCAGGAGAATTACTATTGCTCCGAGCATCACGGCAAGCAAGGCTTGCGGCTTCACGGACCGTGCCATGGGCGGCGGGGGGCGCGCCGCTTCGGGAGCGACCCGCGGGGGTGCAGTCCGCGCCGATGCCGGGTCTGGCAGCACGAGCGCCGCCTGCTGAATAGTCGCGGCCGGTGCAGGCCCCGCCGATCGCCCGCGCGCCCAGGCTATGAGCTCCCTCACGGTGGGGCGTTCCTGCGGGCGGGGGCTCAGACAGCGGGTCACAACGTCCCGGAATTCCTCGGAGAAATCGGCCGGCAGCACCATAGCTTCCTTGCACTCGCCCAAGCCCGAAGGCGCACGGCAAGTGAACGCTTCGAAGAGGCTCACGCCGAGCGCCCAGATGTCTCCGGCAGTGGATGTGCTGCCACGACGGGCTTCCGGAGGATCGTACACGTGCAATGTGTTGGTGCTCTTCGCACTTGCATTGACGCGACGGATCGTGTCGCTTGCCAGCTTCAGTTGATCTCCCACGACCAGGATGTTTGCTGGTTTCAGCTGGCCCTGAACCAGGTCCTGGCCGTGCAGGAATGCCAGCGTGTCCAGTATCGGCAACAGCATTTCTCGCGCCTCTGTGTCCGTCAGGGCGCGGTGCCGCAACAGTTGCGCAAGAGTCTGCTCGGCGTACTCCATGAGGGCGTACAGATGGGGCAACCCGTCCAGCTGGCACCCGCCCCACTCCAACAGGCGAAGCAGTCCAGGATGAGCGAGGCTGCCAGCCCGCTTCCATCTGGGGAGTAGTGATTCGGCCAGGTCTCGATTGGCGGGAACGAGCTTGATCGCCACTACGGAAGGATGTCGGACCGCAGACTCAGTGAGGAAGACGCCACTGTGATCCGAGCTACCGACATAGCGTCCTAAAGAAAACTCGCCGTTGATGAGGTGTCCCTGCCACCTCGCCCAGACCTCGCTCTCCGATTCAATGGGTACCACGCTCATATGCCCCCTCAGCGCAGCTGAACAGCGGCACTCTACAGCTGCCACGCACGATCATTCGCGACTCAGCGGCTGGAACCATACCACGTGCCGCGCCCACCATAAAAAGCCCCAGCACTCAGAATCGAAGTCGGCGCGGTGACGGTGACTCCTGGAGGCGACAGTTCGCCTTGCTGGAGTCTGTTGCTCGACCTTGCGTGACATGCTCACGAAGCGACGCGCACTCAGCTGGTCCCAATGTACGCTTCCGAGCGGCCGGTCCCGGGCTATTGAAAGCACTTTCGGTTGGCCAAGCGGTCCTACGGGATGTCTGCTTTGCGGAGGGGGGTCACGGCTCATCCTATGTGGCCGTTATCGGACTTGCGCGAGTCGAACAGTTTGCGGAGCGCCGCCTTCAAAATCATCGCTTGAGGCGAGCAGCTCTCGATAACTGCGCAAATCATCTCTGTTTAAGGCGGCGCTGGTCGGGATTTGGCGCGCATTACGGTGCCAACTCTCAGCGTCATGCCCAATCCGGCATAGAGATAGCGTTCGCCAAACATCCTTTGCAGCGCGGCAAAGGTTGGTTCACCGGTGCAGTGGCCGGGGGCGATGTAGTCGACTTTGTAGGTATCACGCAGGCTGGTGGCAACCTTTTCGATTGCTGCGTCCTGGGCTGCTACCAAGTGGAATCCCCCGGCGATGAAGTGGATGCGGGGATTGATTTTGACTGCTTCCGCAACAATGGTCTCGATGCCCGGGTGTGAACACCCCACCACCAGCACGATGCCGTCGGGCGTATTGATGGCTAGCGATAGCTCCTTCAGTTCCTTCGTTCCCGGCGCATCCGATACCAAGGCGATCAGTGTGATGCCCGAGGCCACTTCCGAGGTCTTGTCGATCAGGTAAATGTTGGCCCCGGGAAAAACGGTGCCAAAACGCATTGTCTCAGGCGGCGCGCCGTTGTAGTAGCGCATCTCAACGGGCAGCGAATTGTCTTTGCGATAGAACGTACTGGGCAGGTCAGAGCCAAAAATACCGAAGCCCTCCTTTGGTGCATAAATCTTGACCCGTGGATTCACCTTGAGCAGATAGGTGAGTCCGCCCACGTGATCGCTGTGGCGATGCGATAACACTACGAAGTCGAGTTTGGTGAGATCGACGCCCTTAGCCTTCACGTTCTTCGCAAGGATCGCCGGGTCGTCACCGGTATCGAAAAGAATACGCTTGCCGTTGATCTCCACCAGCGCGGCGTAGCCCCAATCCTTGGTCATGGTCGCATCCTTGCCGAAAGCATCGTAGAGTATCGTGATGTGTGCCGGTGCGGCTGCGCTTGCGGTCGACGTCGGTCCCGTGATGGCGCGGCTCGGTAGCCAGGCTGAAATGAGGGTAGCCACCAGAACAAAGAGGTGAGTCGTTCGCATGAACCTCTCCTCGGTCGTTGTGACTAAATCGTAATCCGTATTCTCCATTCCCGATACGTCAAGCCGAAATCGCGTTGCTACGTCTAACGTCCAGCAAGCCACTGTGAATTGCTTGATCAGCGGCAGGAGCCACAGGAGACCGATTCTAAGGCCCGAAGTGCAGACGCTTAGGCGCAGCACCACGCATTCCAACGACTCCCCGCGATCCCAACTGATTTGTCAGCGTAAGCAAGGCTGCTTCTGAGCTGTCTGGATATCGCCTCATTAACCTATACCAGCCGACAAAAGTCCAAGCAGCGTGCATGTCCCCAACCAAAAAAGAGCAAAGGAAAGAACAAAGGGCAATTGGCAAGGTGGAATTCATGTAGCAATTGCCGGCGCTGATCCCCGGATACTAGATCGTCTTAGCCAACGTCTCATGCCTCCGCAAGATCGATCAGTCTGGTGAGCGGCAACTATGGCCAAGCGCTGCTACTCCGACTGCGACCAGCATATCTGATGGCAGCGCCCCCCTCGGACCCTTGAAGCAAGACCGCTGTCGCAGTTTCCAGGCCCACCACCCAAATACCCTGGCCCCAGCCACCGCTCTTTCCCAGAAGCACCAGCGCACCACGCTCCGGTGGTCCGGGTGACCGGAGTAGATCCGCTTTGCTTACCTACAGTAGCGAGGCGCCTGCCGTCTTCCCCAGATTTCGGTCGAATATTCCGAGCGGAACATGACCAGCTTTACGGGTAACTTCGTCCAGCACCCACATCGCTTCAGCCAGCACTAAATGAGACACCCGCGCGCCGGTCGTTTCTCCGGAGAGGCTAGCACCTGTTTGACGATCATCTTGTTCCAGTCGAAGGACCCGCGACAGCGGCATTGCGTGCGTAGGCGGCACGCAAGAGACACTTCATTTCAGCCCCTGAACCCCTTGGCCACCAGATATACCTCCCGCGACTCCTTGCGCGAGGCCGCGGGCTTGCGGATCAGCACCTTCGCGAAGTGCGTCCGCAGCTCCTTCAGGTACTGATCCGACCCCGATCCTTGAAACATCTTGGCGGCGAAGCTCGCACCAGGCTTCAAGGTCTTGCATACCGTATCGAGCGCCAGCTCCAGGAAGTAGATCGACCTCGCCTGATCGGCCGAATCGATTCCGCTGATGTTCGGCGCGATGTCGGAAATGATCAGATCGAACTTTGCGCCGCTGAGCCAGTCGAGCACCTGCCGCACGACGGCCTCTTCGGTAAAATCGCCCTGGATGAAATCGACATTCTTCACCTCGTCCATCGGCAGAATGTCCGTCGCGAGCACTCGTCCCTTTTCGCCGACGAGCTTGCCGGCAACCTGAGACCAGCCACCGGGCGCGGAGCCCAGGTCCATGATCCGCATGCCGGCGCGGATCAGTTTGTCCTTTTCATTGAGCTCGATCAGCTTGTAGGCCGAACGCGAACGATAGCCGTCCCTCTGTGCCTGCTTGACAAAAGGATCACTGAGATGGCGGGAGAGCCAGCTGGCGCTGCTTTTCGTCCGGGGCATCTTTCAGGGGGACGACGGGTTATAATCCCCGGATTCTACTCCTCTGCCGGATTTACCGGCCAGGAAGACGCCGGTGATCCGCATCAACGAGCTGCCGCTGCCGCTCGATTACACGCCTGAGGCGCTGCGTCAGGCCATTTTACGGCGCCTCGCCATCCCGGCCGCCGAGTTGCTCGATTTCAATCTGTTCAAGCGCAGTTACGATGCGCGTAAGAAGAACAGTGGCATCATCTTCGTCTGTATCGTCGATGTCACCGTGCGCGATGAGGTCGCCGTTCTCAAGCACCTGCTGCGGGATCGTCAGGTCGGCGTCTCACCGGACACGAGCTATCACCCGGTTGCGCAAGCCCCGGCGCAACTCGAGGAACGGCCGCTGGTCGTCGGGTTCGGCCCATGCGGATTATTTGCAGCGCTCCTGCTCGCGCAAATGGGATTCAGGCCCATTGTGCTCGAACGCGGACGCGACGTAAGACGCCGAACACGCGACACGTGGGCGTTGTGGCGCGAGAACACGCTCACACCGGAGTCGAATGTTCAGTTTGGGGAGGGCGGCGCGGGCCTGTTTTCCGACGGCAAGCTGTACAGCCAGATCAAAGATCCGAAATTCTATGGCCGCAAGGTGATGCGGGAGTTCGTGCGTGCCGGTGCGCCGGCGGAAATTCTCTACGTCAGCAAGCCGCACATCGGCACATTTCGCCTGACGGGTGTCGTCTCGAAGATGCGCGAGGAGATCATCTCCCTCGGCGGTGAAGTGCGCTTCGAGAGCAAGGTTACCGATCTGCTCATCGAACGGGGGCAGATCGAAGGCGTCGCGCTGGCGGGCGGGGAGACTCTAAAGAGCCGTCACGTGGTGCTCGCGCTGGGGCACAGCTCCCGCGACACCTTCCGCATGCTGGAGCACCGGCGCGTCCATCTCGACCCCAAACCGTTCGCCCTGGGTCTGCGTATCGAGCACCCGCAGTCGCTGATCGACGCCGCCCGCCTCGGGCGTTTTGCCGGTCACCCGCAACTGGGAGCCGCCGACTACAAACTGGTACATCACGCCCGCAACGGACGTTCGGTCTACAGCTTCTGTATGTGTCCCGGCGGGACGGTGGTCGCCGCCACTTCCGAGCCGGAACGTGTGGTCACCAATGGGATGAGTCAGTACTCACGCAACGAGCGCAATGCCAACGCAGGCATCGTGGTCGCGATTAACCCTGAACCGGACTTTCCCGGAGGACCGCTCGCGGGCGTTGAGCTCCAGGAAATCTGGGAATCGAAGGCCTATCTTGCAGGCGGTAGCAACTACTGCGCGCCGGGACAGCTGGTCGGAGATTTCCTGCGCGGTATGAGCTCCACGGAGCTCGGGGAGATTATTCCTTCCTATACTCCGGGCGTCCGCCTGGGCGATCTGTCAAAGGCCCTGCCGGACTATGCCATCGACGCCATCCGCGAGGCATTGCCCGCGTTCGGCAAGCAGATCCGCGGCTTTGATCGAGACGACGCCGTGCTCACCGCCGTGGAGAGCCGCACCTCTTCGCCCTTGCGCATTACGCGCGACCCTGAATCGCTGCAGAGTCTCAACGTGCGCGGGCTGTACCCTTGCGGAGAAGGCGCCGGTTATGCCGGCGGCATCCTCTCTGCGGGTGTCGATGGCATCAAGGTCGCCGAAGCAGTCGCACGGAACCTTTTGTGAAATTCGAAGACATCAAGAAGCTGCATCAGCGGAAGTTTCGCGAGCAGTTCAGCTGCTTTCTGCTCGAAGGCGAGCATTTGGTGCAGGAGCTCCAGAAGGCTGCGATTCACGACCCGCGACTTCGCGCCAGCGAAATCTACCTCACGCGGGAATATGCGCACTGGAGGAGCGAGCTCCCAATTCACGTAGTCAATTCCCGTCACATGACGCAGCTCAGCGAGACGCGTTCACCGCAGGGTATTGCTGCCGTCGCGCCTCTACTCGCGGCACCCGCCCAACAGCCCGGTGAGCGCGCCATCTATCTTCACGAGATCCAGGACCCGGGAAACCTGGGCACCATCCTGCGCTCGCTCGCTTGGTTCGGCGGCTTCCGCTGCCTGCTCAGTCCCAATAGTGTGGACGTGCACAACGGCAAGTCGGTGCGCGCCAGCATGGGAGCCATTTTTCATGTACCTGTGGAACTCGATGTGCCCTTGCAAGCCCTCCCGGGGCGCTTCGGTCGGATTGCGAGCCTCGATCTGCACGGTAAGCCAATCTCCGCGCCGGAGTTTCGTGACTTCGATTGCTACATCTACGGCAATGAAGCAAGGGGCTTACCGCGCGAGGCCCTCAGCGGAATGAATGCAGCGCCATTCACCATCGCCGGGACTGGTGCGATAGATTCGCTGAATGTCGCGACGACCGTGAACATCTGTCAGTATGAGCTGACGCGGTCGTCGTAAGTCATCGCGAGACCTGGCTGATACAGGTTCGGACGCGGGCAGCGAGGCTGCGACTCCGGTGACAGTGTGGAGAGGGTCCCGCATCGGTACAGGCGCCGCAGAAAAGACGCTCCGGTGACCCGTTGTATTCCAGTGGCCCATTGCTGGTTCGTGGGATGGCCTCCACGCAACAGATCCCTTCATTTGCGCCGAAGCAATCAAGAGCCGGGGCACCGTCGCAGCACGAGGTCAGCTGATTGACAAACACAAAACCAGTTGAGATTCAAGCACACGGCATGATAGCTTCATGCTGCCACCTAGTGCAGGATACTCAGGAGACCTCATGCAACGCCCTCTTCTGTTCCTTGCCGCCGCTAGCCTGCTCGGTCTTGGTCCCACGGCAAGCGCGCAACAGGCGGCGCGGAATGCAAATGGCAAATTGTTATTCGGCACCGACGCGGCGCTACGCGTCGCCAAAGTCTCCTCGCCGGTGCTTTCACCGGATAAAAGCAGTGTCGCCTATCTAGTCCAGACTACTCTCGAATCCAAGGGCAAGCCCTGGAAGGCTGTGACGCAAGTCTGGGTCACATCCGCCACTGGCCCAGCGAGCGCGGCACGTCAGTACACGCGCGGCGATGAGAGCGCCACGCAGGTGCGCTGGTCGCCCGATGGCAGTAAGCTCGGCTTCATCCGCTCCGCGGCCACGGGAGAGAGCGCCAAACCCCAGGTCTGGTTCATGTACTCCAACGGCGGGTCGGCTTGGCCGGTTACCACGCTGCCCGGAGGCGTGCAAGCCTTCGCCTTTTCGCCCGACGGCAAGTCGCTTCTCCTGGTGGCGGGCCCAAAACCGGACCCGGCCCATGTGCTGGAGATGAAGGATCATGTCGACGCGGCCGTTGTGGATCACGACCCGGTGCTGTCACAGCTCTGGCTGTGGGACATTGCCAGCGGCAAGGCAAGACAGCTCACCAACGGTGACTTCACCGTCAGCGATCCGCAGTGGTCGCCCAACGGCCATGAAGTCTTGTTCGTTACCCGCCCAACGCCCGCGCTGGAAGACGGCAGCCGCACGACCGAATATGTACTCGACCTGCAGACCGGTCATATGCGCCTGCTTGGTTCCACCGCCGACTACATCTCGGACGCCCGCTGGTCCCCCGATGGCGCAACCATCGCCTTCCTCGCCACGCCCAAGGGGGAGCAGATCCGGCAGCAAGTGGATGCGGACCTGTATCTCGTTCCCGCCGCCGGCGGTGCGCCGCGCGTGTTGACGTTCCCGTTGGGCGCTGGAACCCCGGTTTGGGCGCCGGATGGCCAAGCAATTTATTTCAGCACCGTCGACCACGAGGCCGTGGCCGTTTTCGCTGTGAATGTCGCGAACGGCTCAGTGCGCCGCATCAGCCGCCAAGCCGCCGACGTTCGCATCGACCACATCAGCCCCGATGGCGGCTTCGCCATCGGCACTTGGAGCGATCCCACGCATCCTGCCGAAGTCTTCCGCGCCAACCTTGATTTCACCGCGCTCCACACCCTGACCGATCAGAATCATTGGCTGGCCAGCTACGCGCTTGGCAACGCCACCGTGCTCAAATGGAAAAGCTCCGCCGACGGCATGGAGATCGAGGGCGTAGTCACCGAACCGGTCGGCTTTGACGCCTCGCGCAAGTACCCCTTCTTGCTCAATCCCCACGGCGGACCCACAGGCGCGACGACGCTCAGCTTCAACCCCACCGAGCAAATCCTGGCGGCTAACGGTTACTTGGTGCTGGAGCCTAACTTCCGCGGCTCCAGCGGACGCGGATTGGCCTTTGCCACTGCCGACGAAAACGACTGGGGTGGCGGCGATTTCCACGATGACATGAGCGGCGTGGACGCGATCATCGCCAAGGGCTGGGCCGACCCCAACCGCATGGGCGAGTTCGGCTGGTCCTATGGCGGCTACATGAGCTACTGGATCGATACGCACACTCACCGCTTTCGTGCTATCTCACCCGGCGCGGGCCTGACCGATCTTTACCCGTTCTATTCGCAAACCGACATTTACAGCTATCTCAAGCTCTTCTTTAAGAATAAGGACCCTTGGGATCTGCGTGCTGAATATTGGGATCACTCGCCGATGAAGTATGTCGAAGATGTCACGACGCCGACCATGATCCTGGAGGGCATGGAAGACCACCGCGTTCCCATCGCGCAGCAGCAGGAATTCTATCGCGCCCTCTCGGACCGCCACGTGCCGGTAGAGTTCGTCACTTATCCGCGCGAGCACCACGGTTTCGTCGAACCGCACCACATCCAGGACCGCTGGCGGCGCTACCTGGTCTTTTTCGGCCGCTATCTCGACAACGCGGCGGTCACCGAACCCGCGCCTACCCTCACGGCCCTGAGCCGCGACCTGCCCGGAGCGGCAACCGCAGCTGCGACCACAGCCGCGAATATGCGCCCTGAAGGGATCGGTCCAGCCCAGCCGAACTGAACCAGCAGAATTCGATCAGCGCCTGTCGGCCGACCAGTACATTGCCACGGCGGGATGTACCTTGGATCAGCGCGCCTTTGCCGTGCTGATCTTATACGCGCGCAACCGCGATGCGAGGGTGGTGGGATTGATCCCGAGCAGCTCAGCGGCACCGCCCTCGCCATAGATACGGCCCTCGGCACGCTGCAGTGCCTTCATCAGATTCGCGCGCTCCCGCTCTCGAAATTCGTGATCCGTCAGAATGACCTCTGCCACGTCGAGCATCGACGTCGCGCCCGAAGGCAAATCCGCGATAGCGATATCCACCCGGAGTCGGGCGCCCTTCGAGAGAATTACGGCCCGCTCGATCACGTTGTTCAGCTCGCGGACGTTGCCGGGCCAGTCGTATTCCTGGAGCCGAGCTGCGTCCGCCTGCGTCAATGCAGACGGCTGTATCCGCAGCCTCTTCGATATTTCCGCAACGGCATGAGCAGCCAGAAGCGGGATGTCGTCCCTTCTCGCGCGAAGCGGCGGCAGGTGGATCGGGAACACGTTCAACCGGTAAAACAGATCTTCCCTAAACCGGTGCGAGCGGATCGCTTCTCCCAGATTCTGGTTGGTGGCAGCGATCACGCGGACGTCGACCTTGCGAGTAACGTCGTCGCCGACGCGCTCGTATTCGCCCTCCTGCAGCACCCGCAACAGCTTGGATTGCAGATCGAGCGGCAATTCACCAATCTCATCGAGAAAAATGGTCCCGCCATTCGCGATCTGGAACCGCCCCGGACGGTCGCGCACCGCGCCCGTGAACGCGCCGCGTACGTGCCCGAAGAACTCGCTCTCGAACATCTCGCGCGGGACTGCGCCGCAATTCACGCGCACAAACGGCTCCTGTGATCGCAGTCCGCGTGCGTGAATCTCCCGCGCCACGAGTCCCTTGCCAGTACCCGATTCTCCGGTAATGAGGACTGTCGCGTCAGTCGAGGCAACGTCCTCGACCTGCTGCAGGACCCGGCGAAGCGCGCCGCTCCGGCCGACCAGCCCGCCGAAGCTCAAGGCACTGTCGACTTCCTCCTTCAGGTACGCATTGTGGGACTCGAGCTGCTGCTGCAGCGCGCGAAGCGCCTCCTCCACTCGCTGGCGCTCCGCAATTTCCCTTCTGAGCTCCCCGTTTGCGATCGCCAGCTCTTCCGTCCTTTGAGCGACGCGCCGATCGAGCTCTTTGGCGACGCGCTTCTGTTCGCTCAGAAGCCTCGCCTCTTGCAACCCGATCACTGCCTGATTCGCGGCCACATTGAGGAGAAGCCTCTCTGTTTGCGTCGGAAACTCCACGCGCCACGATCCTGCGACCAGGATCCCGAGCTGACCGTGTACCCCAAGTCGCACGGGCACAACCGATATTTCCCGCCCTTCCATGGTGCTCCGCAGAAGCGAGGGCCACCTCCGCACGTCATCTCCCAGGCAATGATTGAGCCACTCACGGACTTGTCCAGGCCGAGATGTCAAAGTGTTCGGCTCCGCCGTCAGGACGGTCTCAATCGCGGCGTCCTCTTTTTCCGTGATTACGCACGCATAGGCGAACTCAAGGCTCAGCATCCGAAGAACCGCGCCGAGCAGCGTTCCGACGATGTTGGACGAGTCCCCGGCCACCCAGATGGCCGACAATGCGACCATGCTGATCAGATCGTTGATGCACGCCTTGAGGCTCATTACCTCAGGGTGCGTCGCTCGACTCTCCGGGTTCAATGGTGGGTCGCGGCGCGCTTCTAATGCCCCTGCTTTGCCCGGCGCTCGCGTATTTGCTGCAGGAACTGATCCGGCGGCACGAAAAACGGGTTCTCCTGCAAAGTGCCGCCGATGATGACCATGGATGAGTACGCAGAACATCGATGGCGATCGCCCCGCTGAACCTGTTGAGGTCGTAAACACAGATGATGGGGTCGGGATACATCGGCAACATATAGTTCAATCTGGCCTCATACTCGACCAAGTCGTCCACGCCGGGCGGGTCCTCGAGCGCCCACCCCATGTGTCCAATCGAGCGACTCAACGGGAAACCCTGCCTCGCTCCTTCTTTGAGCGCCTCCTCGAGAAAATCGATCATTCGGTGCTGATCGAAATAACCCTGCTGGAGATGGGCAGCGTACCAATCGCACACCTTCAGCTGCCCGGTGGGCTCCGATTCGGCGGCATCGATGCCGGCGCCGCGCAACCGCCGCAAATGTTCTTCCCGCAGCTTGGGATCTACGACGAGGAAGGCTCGGTCACCGCTCGCGAACCCCTCCCGGAGGAAGGGAAGCAGCACCCGGTATTCTTCGTCCAGATCGTGAAAGAAAGCACAGACGTGACGCGCCTCAAAAAGATGAGAACCGGCGCAAGCAACGGGAGCTCTAGCGGTTTTCATAACGAATTCTGCTGCACCGAGACTGGACGATGCGTGCGTCCGTTGCGATACACCCGGGCGCCGGCAGCATTTTGCCGGCGACCGCCCTCCGTCACCGGTCTACCGTCGTTCCCTTGACCTCCGGCGACGCTAGAACTTAGCAAACTGCTTCCCCGCCGGCTCGATGTCAAGCCTAAGCGTTGCCCAGGCAATGGCAGTCACCGGCGCTTTCCGCAACGAGATCTCGTGGTCGCGCGAATTGACGCCGAATTCTCATGGCGCCACCACTGACGATTGACCATCGCGGCTCAATAAGAACAGGCCTTTATGAGATCGAATGTCGCGCCTGCGTGACTTGCCCGACTGGCATGTGTGTTGCACTGCCCCGGTGTGTTAATCAGTTCCCGAGTGGTCGCAATGATGCGCTCGCGCGCCTGACGATCTTGTCCCAACGTGCGCTGATCGCCGTAGTCGATGGAGAGAGGTTTATGTCCGCGCAATTCGGAGTCGGCTGCATGTACGACGAGCATACAACTTCTTCCATCGATCCCCGCGAGACCCATCCCGACGCGACGACCGCGCTGCCCGTGAGCGGCGAAATGGCCGAGGCCACTTTGCTTTCACTGCATCGACTTCAGTCAGCGGTCGTTGAGCTGTCAACCGCACTCGATGAGACGCTGCACGACAAACGCAGCATTGCTGCGGCCTGCCTGCAGCGCGCACAGGCCATCCTGCGGGGAGTTGCCAATGAATCAGCGCCGGCTTCGGAGAACGGCGCGGCGCAGGGTCTTGCACCATGGCAGGTCCGCAAGTATTCACACATATCGAAGCGAATCTGGCCATGCCCATCAGAAACAGTGATCTCGCTGCCCTCGCCCGCCTGAGTACGTTTCACTTCATTGTCGCCTTCCGCCACAGGTTCGGCAGTTCCCCACATCAATACATCATCCGCCGCCGACTGGAGCACGCGCAGGGACTCATGCTGTCTACCGAGGCGACACTGAGCGAAGTCGCGGTCGAGTGTGGCTTCGCCGACCAGCCGCATTTTACCAGGATGTTTCGCCGCTTCGCGGGAGAGAGTCCGGCCGCCTGGAGACGCACTCGTGCGAACCCGGGTCACTGAACACGTTGCGCTCCAGCAGTGCCGCGCCCCTATTGCGCAGATGCTCCAGGCTATACTCCGAGGCGGATGGCTGCGCTTGCGACCATCCGCTCGCCGGTCGTGAGGAGCCCCCGGTCGGTGCTCCGCAGGAAATCATTCTTGATCTGTGGCAACTGCCGACGGGTCGCGCCGACCCGAAGTCCCATCGAGCGATAATCGGGCTCAGTACGCTCGGGCGCTTCAGTCTGGTGCCGCAGGGCGCTGTAGGTCATGCCCCCCACCCTTACGGAACTCCCTTACGCGGCCTTGCTGGCAACCTTCGATCGGCGGTATGGTAAGCAGCCGCTAAGGCACTCGCCGCTGCCCCGACCGAATAAGAGGTTCCCATGAAACGTTCGTTAATGTCCTTGATGGCGCTGCTGGGCACACTGCTTCTCTCATCTACCGCGTTGGCCCAGGGTGGCGATGTGGCCAAGGAACTGAGCGCCGCCAGCAAACACGCGGAGCTCTCCGTAGCTTCGCAAAGCGTGGCGGTCGCGACCATGCATCTGCACCATGTGATCAACTGCCTGGCCGGGCCACACGGTGCCGGCTTCGATGCCGCGGCGGGCGATCCCTGCAAGGGTATGGGCGATGGCGCGCTCCGAGACGCCCCGAAGGGGTCTGAATCGCACTCGAAGGCGCTCCGCGCACTCACAATCGCGCGTCGCGGGATCGACAAGAAGGACCTGCCGGCAGTACACAAGGCAGCATCCGAAATCATCGGGATTTTGGGTAAGTAGCGAGTCGCGGTCGCGAAATTTCCGTATGGGCCCGACGGAGCGGAGGTACTGGTTTCCCGCAAAGCGCTACGGATGGGGCTGGGGTCTACCCGGAACGTGGCAAGGCTGGTTGGTCCTCGTGTTGTGGTTTGCCGCATTTATGACGGCGATCCGCTACGTTCTTCCTTCCAACATCTATGCACATCTGGGCTTCACCGCCGCCATGGTGGGTCTGCTCCTGGCGGTCTGCTACAAAAAGGGAGAACCGCCGCGATGGCGGTCTGGTCCTCGAGACTGAGGATCTGAAACCGGCTCGAGGACCAGGAGATCCGCGCGTTCCGGGGGGAATCACCCGGTCGCGCGGCTCTCATTCGAGGTCCGCCCGCCAAACAGCGCATCGAGGCTCCAGGGGCCGGGACCTGCCACCCACAGATAAAGAAACGTGAAGCAGAACAGGACCGCCAGGTCACCGCCATTGAGGATGGGTAACCAGGTCCTCGGGAAATGCGCTATGAAGAACGCAACCGCCATATCACCGCAGAGGATGAAGGCAACCGGGCGGCTGAACAGTCCGATAGCCAGCAGCGCGCCGCCGACGAGCTCGATCACCCCCTGGATGCCCAGCAATGACATCAGAGGCAGATGGGCGAACATCGCTTGATATGGGACATGGAAGAGTTTCGCACCGCCATGCTGGAGGAATAGCAGCGCCGCCACGATGCGCAGCAGGCTCAGTGTTTGCGGCGACCACTTTTGTAGCGCCATATTCCGATTGTTCATGGTTCATCTCTCAATGGCGGAGTTTGATGATCAAGTAGCTCGTCTCGGTCCGCAGTCAGGTCCTGAGTCGCCCTTGCGGCGATCCAGGTGACGATCTTCTACCGATCCTGCATCCAACTCAAGATTTTACGGCGGTACCGGCCCCGCCGGCCTTCCCGGCCGCCGAAAGGCCGCCTCGAACCGATCAGCCCGGGCGAGGCTGGTCGGCCTGCCGCCTGATAGCCCGCCGGAGCCTCCCCAGCGGCCGCATCAGCCGGCCGACCCGCCGGCGCAAGTGACCTAAATGGCGACTGCAGCAACTGCATAGCGGCGATGGATCCGCGGAACGCCGCGCCCTACGATGACATCTACCTCTTCAGCAGGTAAGCGGCTTAGGTACGTCTGCTAAAGACTCCGCTCGGTGGCATCACAAAGCCTGAGGAGGGCTGCTATGAATGCGTTCAAACGCCTGCGCCTGACCGCGGGCAGCCTGGGCCTCATCGCTGCGATCGGCGCGTTCGCGCAAACCGCCGCTGCGAGCGATTCCGACAGAATGACTGACAGGAATCTCGCGGGCCACGCACGGGAAATGCTGAGCGAAGGCAAAAGGACATTCCGCTATGACACGTTTGGAGATGAAGCCTGGTGGGGCGGGACGCTCGGGCTCGATCAGGCGATAGAGGGTGCGACTCTCGGTGGCGTAGGTCCCGGGGTCAGCCCAAAAACCGCGCTCGCCGTAGGACTCAAGGTTGATGTCGATGCACTGCCGTCCGAGCTCACGGCCGCGCTTCGCGCGGGACGAGTACGCCTCGACGATCCGGCGACGACCCTGACGCTACTCAAGGACAATGCGGTCGTCGGCCTCACGGGCTTCTTCAATGACCACGGCACGCTGCGCTCCGTCGGCATCCAATGTGCGCTCTGCCACTCGACCGTCGATAACTCCTTCGGCCCCGGCATTGGGCATCGCCTGGACGGATGGGCCAACCGGGACCTGAACGTCGGTGCCATAGTCGCGCTCGCGCCGAACCTGGCGCCGATTGCCGACCTGTTGGGGGTCGATGTGTCAACCGTGATCAAGGTATTGAACAGCTGGGGTCCGGGACACTTCGACGCCGAGCTCATATTGGATGGCAAAGCGTTTCGCCCCGATGGGGGTAATGCCTCCGTACTGATTCCTCCGGCATTCGGACTCGCCGGGGTGAATCTCCATACCTGGACCGGGTGGGGCTCGGTCCCATATTGGAACGCATTCGTAGCCACCCTCGAAATGCATGGCCAGGGGAGCTTTTTCGATCCGCGACTCGACGACGCGAGCCAATTTCCGATCGCCGCACGCGAGGGCTTCGGGAAGCTCCACAACGAGCCGGACCTGGTCACGGGAAAGCTGGCTGCTCTGCAATTCTATCAGCTCTCGATCCCTGCTCCGCGCGCGCCCAAGGGCAGCTTCGATATGAGCGCCGCTCAGCGCGGGAAAGCGGTGTTCTCAGGCGCCGGTAAGTGCAGCACCTGTCACGTCCCTCCACTCTACACCGAGCCCGGCTGGGATATGCATACCCCGACAGAGATTTGCGTCGATGATTTCCAGGCGGACCGTGCTCCGGATCATCGCTACCGCACCTCGCCTCTCAAGGGTCTCTGGACCCATGCCAAAGGCGGCTTCTATCACGATGGGCGCTTCGCAACGCTGGACGCCGTCGTTCAGCATTACAACGGATGCATGAACCTCGGTCTTACCCGCCAGCAGCAGAGCGATCTGGTGGAGTTCTTGAAGTCGTTGTGAGCTGCCGCCCCGGTGAACGACCGGGCCCTTTGCGGATATCCGGGACTCGGCGCAGAATCGCCGGAGGATACCGCCACTAGGCCGTTATCTGCTTGCGGCTCGCCTGCCAGACCGCAGCGCTCCTGTGAAAGTAGGAGTAGTTGGCCATGTGGCAGGCGATTGACGTGGCATTACCGAAGACCGCGTCTTCAACCGACGGCTGCCGCGTCTTCACCGACTGGAAGAAATTCCACAAATGATCGGCGACGGGGTCGTAGTTGGGCGGGAATATATAGGTTTCGCTGCCCTCGATCAGCTTGGCCGATCCCGGCTTCGGATCGTTCTTCTCGTGCCAGGTTTTCTCGTACGCGTCGCGCATCTTCTGTGGATAGCCCGTGTCGTAGTAGCAGGGTGCATCGTCCTGACCGTCCTGGCGAGTGAGCGTCATCTGTCCGCCCTCCTCCTGGATCTCGATGATCCCGCGCGTGCCGAGGAAGCGGGTAACCTCCCCCTGTTCGGTGCATTGCGTCATCAGAACGGCGACGCGCAGATTCGGATATTCATAGAGCGTCGTCATCACGTCGGGGTACTCGCGTCCGTCCTTCCAATAGAAGAGCCCACCGGTGCTCAGTGCCCGCTCCGGCGGTGCATCCAAGCCCATGACGAAGTGAACGCCGGTGAGGGAATGAACGAACAGATCGCCGGGCATGCCTTCGCCGTAGTCCCTGAAGGCGCGCCAGCGCGCGAAACGAATGGGGTCAAAAGGCCGCCTGGGCGCATCGCCGAGCCAGGTTTTCCAGTCGAGGTTCTGCGGTGACAGATCGGGCGGCGGTGCATAGACCCAGGCTCCGCACGGCGAGTTTCGGCCGAGAATTGCCTGGACGTAGTGGACCTCGCCGATGGCGCCCTGCTGAATGAGCTCCCTCGCCTTCGCGAAGGTGATCGAGCTGCGGCGCTGGCTGCCGATCTGCACGATGCGGTCGTTCTTGCGCGCCGCATCGATCATCCGGAACCCCTCTTCAACCTCGTGTGTCATCGGCTTCTCGCAATAGATGTCCTTGCCGGCATTGCAGGCATCCACGACGATTTTCTTGTGCCAGTGGTCTGGAACGGCCGCGACGAGGCAGTCGATCTCCTTGTTGTCCAGCAGATCCTGATAGCGCCGCGTCGTCGGCACGGTCTTGCCCGTCGCGCCGCTGATGATCTCGTTGGCTAGCGTGTGGCGCTCGTCATAGAGGTCGCAGGCAGCCACGCACTCGACACCGGGGAGCCTCACGCAGGTATCCAGGACACCGGAGCCACGCATACCGATACCGATCATGCCGAAGCGGACCCTGTCGCTCGCGGCAACCATCGGCGTTGCCCCGCCTGCCGGCTGGGCCTGCAGAAAATAAGGTGATGCGGCCAACACGATCCCGGTCCCGGTCGAGCGGCGTACGAATTCACGACGGGACATTTCGCGCTTATCCATTCGGATCCCCTTTGTACTAAACTGTGAGGCCGGGCTTCGTTCGCTTCTTGCCGGTTTAAAGGCGACTATTCCGCAGGCGTGATCACGATATTGCGAAACGCCACCCGTCCGTCCTCGGCGCCCTGCAGGTAAATGGGCCCCGGGGAACCTTCATCCGTATCGAGAGCACCGCCGGTAATCCCGGGAATCTCGCGATGGTCGATGATCACCCGGCCATCCTCGACGACCGTGACGGTTCGCCCGACGAGCGTGATGTCATAGCTTTGCCAGACATTCGGCCTGGCCGGGAGCGCGGGGTCTGGCGCGATGAATCCATAGATCGACCCCATACGGCGGTTCGGTGGCTCCTGCGCCGCGTTGGTCTCGATCTGCACTTCGTAACGGCCGCGCAGGTACACCCCGCTGTTGGCCATCGGAGCGCATTTGAACTCGACGTGCAGCTTGAAGTCGCGAAACCGGGATATCGTGGCGATCTCGGAGCCCCGGCCGTGCTTGACTAGCGCGCCGCCTTCGACGCTCCAGGCGCTCGCTTGAGTCGGATCGGCGAACGACCAGCCGGCGAGATCCTTGCCATCGAACAACCGGACGGGGTGGCCCCATTTAGGTGCTCCCCTCCCTTCGAGTGACGGCGCGCGATGACCGGTCCATGCCCATGAGGCTCCGTTGGGCGCTGTCACGGTGCCCACGAGTTCGCCTCCAGCGAGCCGGCCATGCAATTGCGTCCCGTCGGGAAAGCCTTCGTCCTGGGGCACGGCGAGTTCAATCTCGCCACTCTTGATTCGAATCTCGCCCGTCGGCGTCGCGTGGCCCCAAAGCCCGATCATGAGACCGCTGATTCTGCCGTGGTCGTCGGATATCTCGATCCACGACGGCCGCTCGCGGGTCGGAGTTCTTACGGTCAAGTCCCACCGGCCCAGGTAAGCTCCGGCTGATTCGTCGACCGTCGGCCGGGCTTGAGCGTTCGCCGGTTGCGTGCACACGTAGGCAAGCACGGACATCGCGACGGCGAGGACAATGGTCTCCTTTTTCGCGCCTTCCATCGTAAACCCCTATCATCAACGCGGTATTTCGCAATAGTAGAAAGCTCGCGCCACGCAGGATGAGCTCAGTAGCGCTCATCCACCCATCCCTGGCACCGGCCGGACGAGCGGGCCACGAGCGGACGCGCTGATCCGCAAGGTCCCACTCGAGCCGAGTGTCGCCCTCGAACCGCATCGCAGTGTTCGCGGAAATGAGGGGTATATATGTTTGTCGCAAAAACTGGCGCGCCCAATGATACCCCTGGGATAGCAGCAGTCAAATCGCTCCCCATCTCGCGGTTAACCAATGGTCTTGTAGTTCCCGACTACTTCTACTGCTGATTTCTACCCGAAATCTCCGCCGCGGCAAACGAACCAATAATGGCGGCCAGGCAGGCCTACCGATACGAGGTGGTCCGATGCGAAAGCTCCCTGCGGCTTTTGAAGCTTCGGCAGCAAATCGTCATTGTCGAATGCGCGCGAGAGCAAAGCCTGACGGACGTAAGGAGGCACAGTGACGCTGTACACCAGCATCCTGTATTGGTCTTCGGAAGAGGGCTCGGATCCAAAACACAAGCCCGACAGTGCTTTGAGACTTCGCAGGCTCTCTTCAGCGCCGGAGGAGAAGAACCTCGGAATCAGGCCGAGAAAATTCGCAGTCAATACCGAGGCTGCCTCCTCGCTACCGAGCTTCGTGAGGGCGCCGACAAAGTTGATGCCATGGATGCATTCTTCTCCGTAATGGCGAGCCCTCCTTCATCTTGCGAGACGTGCCGGAAGGCCGCCACCTGCGCACTCTCCACTGAGCGCAACGGAAGGACTCTGCGCCACGGTGTCGAATGTCTCAAACCCGCCAAAGACGCTTGATCTCTGCCTCAGCGGCCACCCGCTGAGCACCTCCCAAAGCCCTCCGCGCACTTGCCCGGTCAAGTGCCTGGCGGGTTTCCGCTCCGTTTCCGGTTATTAGATGCAAAGCCCGTCTCGGAGTGGCTGCGCGAAGCTTATGGGTTGGCCCTCGACACACGATTCCCCACCTCTCAGAATTGCAATCGTCGGAGGCGGGATAGCCTCGTTCGTGGCCGGGATAACGCTCCGCGAAAAGCTACCGGATGCTGCGATCACGCTGTACTGCGCCGCGAGCAAGACGATGATTGGGGGTCAATTGGCCAGCTGGAACGAGCATGGATACCCGGTGGAGCACGGCCTGCATGCGCTGTTCGGCTTCTATGATCATGTTCTGCCCATACTGAGAAAAGTCGGTGCATACGAGAACCTGACCCGCAGCAAGGAGCATATCTTCATCCGCGAGCGGGGCGCGCTTCACCGCTTCGACCTCAAAACCTGGCCGGCGACCTACCGCGGATTCACGGCGGCCCAGAAGGTGCGGTTGCTCGCCGCCGCCCCTGCGATCTGCAAGCTGATGCTCGATGTCAAGCGAAAGGGCTCGGGTGTCTTCGACGCCTACGATCAGTGGGATCTGCGGGCGCTGGCGCTCAGGCACGGGATGCCTCAGTCGGTGTTGCAAAGCGGGTTCTTCCGGCAATTCTACGAAGCCGCCTTCAACGCACCGTCGGAGCTCTCGGCGGCGGTCGCACTCGAGTCGATCTACAAGATCTTCTCCAAGCGCTGGCACTACTACTTCAACCTGCCCGCGACGGGGAGCATCATTTCCCCGCTGCAACGCTATTTCACGGACTGCTGCCGTGGCAGGATCGAGTTCGACCAGAAGCTCACCCGAGTTCGCACGGACGACATCGGCTCCCGGGTGGTAGGGCTCGATTTCGAGAATCAGGCTACGAAAGTCAGGGATTCGGTCGAGGCGGACGAATATGTCCTTGCGCTTGGCCTCGAGGATTTCAAGCAGGTGAACTTTGGCGCGATTGCGTCCCAGCACGATTATTTTCGAAACGCGCGCAAACTGCAGACGGTGTCGAGCTTCTCCATCCAGGCCTGGTTCAAGGAAGACCCTGTGCCACAGGGAATCGACAGCATGGTCACCGGCATGCCGGAGCCTTTCGGGATCCTCTGCCCGATCACGCGGGTGCGTGCGACGCGACCGCCGGAGGAACTTCCACTGCGGCACGAGATCATCGCGACCGGCCCCGAGCGGGGATATGAAGACGTTCCGGACGAGGTCATCAAGGCAGGTTTCATCAAAGGGCTAAGGGACACAGGCTTCAGCATCCCGGATGACCCGGCGCACATGCACGTTGCCCTGAGGCGCAATCGCGAATCATGCCACCGATACCTCCTGACCCGGCCGGGTGAATTGGTTTTGCGGCCGCCGCATCAAAGCCCGCTCGAGAACCTCTGCCTCGCGGGCGCGTGGGTGCGTAATGAGTTCGCTCTACCCTGCATGGAGGCGGCGGCGGAGGGTGCTATCAAGGTCGCCGCCCTCATCGCCGCACGCGCCCTGACCTCACGGGAAAATGTGCCAGCGCGGCGGCTCGCCGGGATGCCGCGCAGCGCATCGCTCGTGCTACCGCCGCCGTACCACTTCCCGCGCTCCACCGCATCGGTTTTCCTTCTGGATGCGAACCCCGAGCGTCTGGCTGCAGCGATCTCTCCTCGTCTGAAACTGTTCCCCGGACTTGCCGGCAGATTGCTTTTCGCAGCCTTGCGTCACGAGGATGTGCACGCTGAATGCGACCCAAGCGGCGCGCGCTACAGGTATAACGAAGTGTTGCTTGCGGCGTTCGTTCGGGAAAGAGGCCTTACTCCGATCGCTAGAATGGGGCTCTACCCGATCGCCCTCTATGTCGATGACGACACGGCGATGGCCGTCGGGCGCGAAATATATGGCTTTCCCAAAAAGATGGCTCACATCCAGCTCGGCGCGCACGAGATGCGCCTGGTCCGCAGCGGCCTTTTGCCCGAAGCGACCTCCGTACCGGTACGAGCGATCAAAGTCATCAGCTCTCACTGGTCCGCCGATCGGAATGACCGAGCCTCCCCATCGGAGGCGGAACCACCCTTCGCCCTGCCATGGTTGGGAGGTTTGGCGCGGCAGATAACTTTCTACAATATCCGCAACATGACGCAGCCCGGAGCACCCAATTGCGAAAGCTCCGACCTGAGCCAGCTCACCAAAGTCGCGTTGACCGACGTCCAGGTGCACCGTGTGTCGACACTTCATGACTTCCGCTTGCGAGTCGACGCATCTGTTAACGACCCGATTTACCTGCTGATGCCAGCAGACCGCGACGCGGCCGAGATCCGCACGGGCTGGGGCGTGAAGCTGGAGTTCGCCTTTACCCTGGGACCTGCACGGATCGTCGGCGCCGTGCAGGAGACACGCGATACGCGCGTCGTTGGCCGGATAACTGCATGATCGCCGTGAACAGGCCGGAGCTCAGGCTATTTCAGCGCCTGACCCATCCGATCTCGCGCGCCGTTACCGGCCCGACGCGCTCGTCTTCGAGACCGTCCGGCATACGTGCTTCGGCAACGCTGAGCGGCATCTTTACGGCCATGATCTCCGCGAGGTGCTGCGGATAGCGGGGAATGAGCTGCGGGTCGGCGAACCCCTCCGGGTACCTCGGCAGGCCGGTAGACAGGTCGTATTTGTCTGTGGCCCCGAAGGTATGCAGCAGCTCGTGGGCCATCACGATGCGGTTCTGCGCCTCCTGCGCGCGACTCGCAAACAGGTGTACTACGGCGGTCAGCCCGCGCTGGAGCCCTGCCGAATGCGGGAGACTCGGAGCGTGCGCCGGGTCGTGATAAAGCAGGAACATGGCTATCTGAGGGCGGGGAGAAACCGCAGCGAGCATGCGGTGACGGTAATAACGCAACCTCAGGCTCCAGACGATTCGTGTGAGAACGCCCGCGCCTGAATCGAGCGCCGGTGGCGGCGATGCCAGGGGTGGGTAGAGATGCAGTTCGATCGGCTCGTCCACATCTACTCCGTAACGACTGGCCTCGGTCTTCACGAATTCGCTGACCTCAGCGATCTTTCGCTGATCGAGCTGCGCGACATAGTCCGAAGTCACGCGGCTCGCATCGGCGCTGACCGGGAACGCGCCGACGTAGACCGTGTGCTGCCAGCGAGTGGTGCTGAACCGCTCGATCCAGGCCTGAGTGGCCACGACCAGAAGCACGAACAAGAGGAACCCGGTTCGTAAGGCTCGCCACATCGAGGTAGTCTCGCGCGCTCCGAGCGGATTGGACTTTGGGTGCGCCTCGACTATTACACCCAGCCTTGAAGACTATGCTCCGGCGTGCTTCACAGATCGGCCATATGCGCTGTTCCGCTCGCTCAATGAAGCTCATTTTTCACGAGCTCGCCCGCGCGCATGATGACCCGCAGATTGCGCCCCTGGGCGGCAAGCAGCTCGATGTCCTCGAGCGGGTCGCCATCGACGACGATCAAGTCCGCGAGCGCCCCCTCTTTGACGCAGCCGAGCTTGCCTTCGTGCTGCAGGAGGGCCGCGTTGGTCGAGGTGACCTGGCGCAGGATCTCCAGCGGCGTGAAGACCTCCCTGCGAATCGTGAATTCCCGGCATTGCTGCACGTATGTTTCCCCGAGCAGGTCCGTTCCAAAGCCGATCCTGACGCCCGCCCTGCGCATCGACTCCATCCCGGAGAGTGCCTGCTTGTAGGCGAACTCCGCCTTCTCCTGGCTCTGTGGCGGGAATCCGAGCCTGCGCCCGAGCTCGACCAGGGCGAAGATGATCACCATCGTCGGGACGACGAAGGCGCCCTTCTCCGCCACGAAGCGCGCAGTCTCGTCATCGATGAGCGTACCGTGCTCGATGGACCGCACACCGAACTCCACGCAGCGGCGCACGGCGCTCGCCGGATGACAGTGCGCGGCCGTGTAGGTCCGCCGCTCCATCGTCTCATTGACGATGGCGCGGATCTCATCCTCCCGATACTGATTCATCCAGATGGGATCGGTCGGCGAGGCAACGCCACCCGAGCCCATGATCTTGATGCAGTGCGCCCCCCGACGAAGCTCCTCGCGCGTCGCTTTGAGGACCTCGTCCACTCCATCGGCGATGACGCTGAGTGAGTTGAAATCTCCGCAGGAGCAGTAGCCCTGTGTGTGGTGACGCTCGCTCATCTGGCGCATGTCTCCGTGGCCCCCGGTCATGGAGATGACCTTGCCGGCATAGAAGAAGCGCGGCGCCCGGATGAGCTTGTCCTGGATGGCCCGCCACAAGCTGTAATCGCCGCCGCCGATGTCCCGCAGGGCGGTAAATCCGCAATCGAGCGCGAATCCCAGCATTCGCATCGCGTGAGCCGTGCGATACGGATCGCCCGCGAGATCGATCTTCTGGACACTCACATCCGACGCATAGGCATGGATATGGGCATCGATCAAACCCGGCATCAGCGTGCGACCCGCGAGGTCGAGAACCCGCGCCTCGGGCGCCTTGATCGGCTTCGCGGATATCTCACGGATCAGGTCATCCTCGACCAGCACCTGCATGCCTTCCGGGCAATCGGCGCTATAACCGTCGAAAACCCGGGCATTGATCAGTAGGGTACGTTGCACGCGATGACTCCCAAGAAAAGTGATCGGCCGCTATTGCAGCACACTGCGCACGTGAGCGGAAAACGTGGCGAGATCGATATTGCTGCCGCAGAATATGAGACCGACCCGCTTCCCCGCCAGCACTGAGCGCAAGGGACCGGTCAGTGCGGCCACGGCTGCCGCGCAAGCCGGCTCGACGGCGAGTTTCAACGAGTGGAATATGAGCGCCATCGCCCTGCGCAAGTCATCATCTTCCACGATGACCAATTCGTCGATCCGGTCGCGGCAGACACCAAAGCTGTAGGGAAGCGTGAGCGGCGGCGCGAGACTGTCGGGGAGCTCGAGTCCGACCGTTGCCGTTGCCAGTGTGACATTCGGGCCTTCGAACGGATGCACGAAGGCCCGGCCCTCGCGTGTCACGAGCTCTTCCGCCATGGCAAACGCGGCCGCGCCATCCTCCACATCCCCTCCACGCACGCAGTCTTGGTACCACCGACGTCCAACCCGATGATCGAGCACGGACCGGGAATGTCTGTCACGCCCAGAGCCATGCTTGCGACAGGTCACTGCGCCGCGCAATGATCGGTCGGCTCGCAGAAGCGAATCGAATTTCCGAAAGGGTCGATAACGCCTGTCTCGAGCGTTTTCCAAGGGGTCTTTTCCAATCCGGGCCGCATGTAACGGTACTTCTTCGAGATCAGCTCTTTGTGAAAGGCGTCGACTCCCCGCATCATGACGCGAAGGTGTATACCGGGACTACCGTCTCCGTGATGTTCGCTGAGATGTAGGACAAGATCCCCACGGGAAATCTGCCGATAAAGGGGAGCTTCGTCATCGAAGCGATGGTCCCAGTCCACCTTGAAGCCAAGATATTCCAGGTAGAACTCGTCCGCTTTCGCAAGGTTGAAGATTCGAAGGATCGGGATGACCCGTCCAAGTGTGACCGTCTCCGTCATCGCGCCTCCTGGTCCCCGGGAAATCGATACGTTCGGCATGCTGTCTTACGCCTCAATCATGGATGCCGGGATTGGCACATCATATCCGTGATCTATACTCTCTGCCCCGCTTCCACCGGGTCGCGTTTCACGTAAGCATGGCCGGATGGCCGAAGAGGAGTACTGACGGCCATGACAACCACGGCCGACCGCATCGCGGACGCTTTGACCTGGGCCCGGACCCGCGGTCGCGAGGCCGGGCTCGAAATCGCCGTTAACTTCGCACTGCCGTTCGTGGTGTATAGCGCCACGCGGAACCGGCTGGGCGACCTCAATGCGTTGATGGCGGCATCGGCGCCTCCACTCGTCTGGAGCCTCCTCGAGTTCCTGCGACGGCGTCGCATCGACGCTCTCTCTTTGCTGGTGCTGGCCGGCATCGTGCTCTCGCTGCTCGCCTTCATCGGCGGCGGAGGGGTCCGTTTTCTGCAGCTGCGCGAGCAGCTCGTGAGCGCCGTGATCGGGCTGCTGTTCCTCGGGTCGGCGGCAATCGGCAAGCCACTGATCTACCAATTGACACGCGCCCACATGCAGCGCGACGCGACAGAGCAGGCCGGCGGGTTCGAGACACTCAGCAACGATCCGGGCTTCCGCCGCGTCATGATGCGGATGACGCTGAGTTGGGGCATCGCATTGGTCGGACAATCGGCCGCCTGCGGCGCGCTGGTCTTCGCGCTATCGATCAAGACTTACCTGATCGTCGGGCCGATCATCGGCTACTCGGTGCTCGGCGCGATGACAGCCTGGAGTTTCTGGTATGCCAGACGCCGCATCACTCCGCTGCGGGAGGAGGCAGAGCGCGGAACGCACTAAACTCGCGGCGTTCGACCCGCGCCATGCGACGCACTCTATGTTCCTTGATGCGTCTTCACCTTCGAAGGCTGCGGCCTTCGCGGATCAACTCAGCGCATTTCGGCCTGGCGTCCGCTGATCGGCGGCTCGAGGAGAGCTCCCTCAAATAAGGTGCGGTAGACGACGCCGGCGACGGCTCCCCCGAGGAGGGGGAAAACCCAGAAAAACCAGAGTTGCGCAATCGCCCAGCCTCCCGCGAACACCGCCGGTCCGGTGCTGCGCGCGGGATTCACCGAAGTGTTGGTCACGGGGATGCTGATGAGATGAATCAGCGTGAGCGCGAGCCCGATCGCGATGCCGGCGAAGCCGACGGGCGCGCGCTGATGCGTCGAGCCGAGAATGACGATCACGAACGTGAACGTCATGACGAGCTCGCAGACTGCACAGGACAACATCGAGTATCCGCCCGGCGAGTGCGCTCCATACCCGTTCGAAGCAAAACCGCCCGCGAGGCTGAAGCCCGCTTTGCCGCTCGCGATGAGATAGAGCACGGCGGCGCCGGCGATGCCGCCGACCACCTGCGCCACCACGTACGGCACGACGTGCGACCCAGGGAAGCGTCCGCCGGTCCAGAGGCCAACAGAGACGGCGGGATTGAAGTGTCCGCCGGAAATGGGTCCGAGGGCATACACTCCGGTGAGTACGGTGAGCCCGAATGCGAGCGCCACTCCCACGAAGCCGATGCCGAGCTGAGGAAAGGCGGCTGCCAGCACTGCGCTCCCACAGCCTCCGAGGACGAGCCAGAACGTACCAAGGAACTCAGCGGCAACCTTCGAGTACATGTCGCGACCCCTGAAAGCCGAGCGCAGCCGGCAGCGTGGCGGCAGTTTGCTCCCGCGCCGCTCGGATTTCCACTCCGTGATTAACCGCTTGATTGCCTGATCCTTTCAGCGCCGCCATGGCTGAAGAATTTCGTAGCGTGGCGCCTGCGTTGGACCGTTGCTTTGCACCGCTATGAGGCCGCGACCCCTCAGGTGAGTCACTGACCGTTGCACCGCGGTCTTCGAAAGACCTGTCGCGGTGGCGAGACCCTGCAAGCTGATACCGACGGCCCCGGCGCGAGCGGAGAGCCGCAGCAGGGATAAATACAAAATGTAAGCGCTGGGCCGCCGGTCGTGGCCGACGAGGTCGGCCATGAGCGAGTCCAGCACATAGAGGTCAACCGACAGTGCCCGCGACGTCTTCATGACTATAGTATATAAAGAACGCCTACCGGGCTGGAGCCGGGCGCGGCATCATCACCCCACAAGAACCGCGGAAGAGCCCATGATCACCAGCATCAAGTTCGTCAGTGTACCGACGCGCGACCAGGACAGGGCGCTCGCCTTCTACACGGAGAAACTGGGCTTTCGCCTGGTCACCGATCAGCCCTTCGGTCCGGACCGGCGCTGGATCGAGCTCGCCGTCGGCCATTCCGATACCCGCTTCGTACTATTCACTCCGCCGGGCGAGGAGCACAGGGTGGGCGAGCGGTTCAGCGGCGCGCTCGCCTGTGATGACGTGGAGGCCACCCATCGCCAACTCAGCGCGCGCGGCGTGGAATTCGAATCGCTCCCGGCCCGACAGCCCTGGGGGACTTTCGCGGTGATGCGCGATTCGGAAGGCAACCGTTTCGTCCTGTCTTCGCGCAGCTGAGTGGTCGAAACTTTGGCTGGATTGGCCAAGCGCTAGGAGTCGTCCGATCTCCTCAGGCTGCTCTTTGATTCACGTACCGCTCTGAAAATTCCGATAGCGACGAAGAGCCCTGCTTGAGCGAGCAGGACGGACAACCAGCCGCCGCCAAATACCCGGATGGTGAGTGCAGACAGCGCAAGCGACAGCCCGACCCACAAGATGCGGTTATCCCGCGCGCCATCGCGCGCTTCGAGTCCCCCGGCGCCGTAAAACGTGCACGCACAAACGAACGCAAGTACCCAGTTCGGTTGCAAAAAGATCATTTCATGGACACTCTTCGGGCACTCCCACTCGCCGATAGTCTACCCGCGCTGAGGACACTGCCAATGTATACCCTGATAAGAATGGGTATTGCCGCGCTCTTCGGCTTCCTGTTCGTTCGCCCGGTGCCTGCCGATGATCTCGCGAACAACACCGAAGTCCTGACCCAAAGCGGGCCGACCACGAGGTCGATCCCCCTACCCGACCCAACCCATGTTCGAGTCGTCTTCGGCAAGGACATCAGGTGGAAAAACGGGGAGGGAGAGTCGCTCCTGTTTGGAGACCCCACCAGGCCCGGCATCTACGGCGTGCTGATCAAATGGCTACCGGGTCATCACAGCAAACCGCACTTTCACTCGACCGACCGGTACGTCTACGTCGTTTCCGGAACCTGGTGGGTAAGCGCGAGCACCACCTATGACACGAACAAGATGTATCCGATTCCCGCGGGCAGCTTCGTGACCGACATCGCCAATACCGTACACTGGGACGGCGCCAAGGAAAGCACCGGGCCTTGTCTCCTCATGCTGGTCGGAGAAGGCCCCATGCACACGACCCGGCTGCTGCAGCGAGATCCTGAGAGTCCTGTATTCAGGATCCCTGAGAAGTCGAGCGATGGAGTTCGCGGACGACCATGAAATTTGACGTTTATGGACGCTTCCAATTGGAGGTCCGTCGGGAGGCGGACCAGTGGATCGCCTACCGCATTGCGCCCGGGAAGCGAAGGAGGGTTAACGACCACGCGATCCCTGAGGGAATCCAGACGGCGCAAGAGATCGCCCGCTACCTTGATGACTTGTACCACGAGGCCGCGCGTCCCGGTCAATCCGTATCCGTCATCACGGACTGACGTCCGCCCCTACCATTACCGGAACGACGGTCCGTCTCAATGCGGCATGCCGATGCGCCGATCGATGCTGTCACGCTACGGAATCGGGGTAAGGGAAGTCGATGGCGCCGACCCGCTCGACCCGGCGTGGCGAAAACCGCGTTCGGGCAGGAACAGCACGATCAGCGACGCAAACAGGGGCGCTGTAGCCCTCCCTCACACCGATGCCGAGTCCCGCGCTCGCCTCGCCCGCAGCGGCTGCCCGGCTCGGCGCGGGCAGCCGTCACCCAAGTCAGCGGGCGCCGAGTTGAAAAATCGCGGGAGCCTGCTCCATCACCGCGGCCAGCGCGGGGTGCCTGATCTTGCGCTCGAGGGAGATCGCGAAGAACTGGGCCTCCACCCCCTCGGCTCGGCCGATGGTGGCAAACCCGTAGCGGTCCTGAAACTGCTCGGCGAGCACGGCCGGTACGGGGGCGATGCCGTGACCGGCCCGCGCGAACTCGCGCAGCAGCGCGTAGTCCTCGAACTCCCCCACCGGGATCGGCCGCACGTCACGCCGATCCAGCCACTGATCCAGGGATCGGCGGATGGCGGTGTCGTCAGTCGGCAGGAGGATCGGGACATCGGCCAGGGACTGCGGGAAACCGCGCAGCAGCTTCTTGGCCACCGCCTTGGGTCCCATCCACAGCACGTCACACCGACCCAGCGGATGGTTGTAAGCGCGAACATCGGATCGCGGAGACATCGGCGCGTCCGATAGCACCACGTCCACGTCGTGCGCGGCCAAGTCCACGGTCAGCCGCTCGAGCGTGCCTTCGTGGCACACGAGACGCACCGGCTGCGCGATTCTGAGAGCGGGATCGAGCAGGCGATATGCGATCTCCTTCGGGAGCACATCATCGATACCGACGACGAAGCGCAGCGGACGACCCGTGGGTCGCTGCGCCAGCGTGGCCAGCAGATCCCGGCCGAGACCGAAAATTTCCTCAGCGTAGCGATAGACGACCTGGCCGACCTCGGTTGGAACGAGTGTGCGGCCGGACTTTTGCAGGAGCTTCTCGCCCAGGCGGCCCTCGAGGGTCTTCAGCTGCGCACTGATGGCCGGCGCGGAAAGGTGGAGCGCTTCGGACGCCTGCGCGATGCTGCCTTCGCGCACGACCATCCAGAAGTAAAGAAGATGCTGGTAATTCAGGCGGCGGACGTCGGACATGACCATTGCAGTTTCTGGAAGGGTTGCGTCCATTAATGGTAATGGATCTAAGTGCCAGCCGTGTCTATAAATGATCGGGACAGATAGTGCAGTGAAGAGGAGAGTTGAGATGAGCTTGCGAACGATCATCGTGACCGACCGGGATTTCTGGCCCCTCAACGCGCTGGTGCGCGACCGGGCAGCACACTTCATGAGAGACAGGGAGCACATCGACAGGCTCGAGGAAGAGCTTGCCCGCTCGGTGCCCGTCGCTCCCGACGAGGTACCCGCGGACGTGGTCACCATGCATTCGCGGGTGTGTGTGCGCGACCTCGGGTCGGGCGCCGCGCGGACTTATGCGCTCGTCTACCCGCACGAAGCGGACCTGCCATCCGGCCGCTTGTCCGTGCTCGCGCCGCTAGGGACTGCGCTTCTCGGCTATCGCGAAGGCGATGAGATCGAATGGACGATGCCTGGCGGATTGCGCCGCATCCGCATCGAGAGTGTCCGGCAAAACCGGGCTATTCGGACACGCACCCCATCGCGGCTCGTCGATGGGATAAAAGCCCGGAGCGAGCTGCGACGCAGGTCGCCGGGGGCGCCGCTCGATGGCGCGGCGTGATAGTGTCGGGTGCTGTTGGCCACTGGGCGGCTTCGTGAAGAAGCCGCCCATCATTATTTCGTTTTGACAATCAACCAGTTACGCCGCAACCATGGGGCGCCGCATATGCCCGCTGGGCTATAGTTGCAACGGACATCGCGGTCCCATAGCAAATCGCAGACCGGAGGTTACGGCACATGAGCGAACAACGGACGCCCGGCATCAGCGCCATTGCAGCGAAGTACGGGCTGATTCAGGGTGTGCTCTCGTTCATCATATTTCTTGCGATGTTACTGGCCGCCTTCCAGCACAACTGGGTGGCGACGCTGGTCACTGCGGCATTGCTGATCGTGCTCATGACCCTGGCGCATCGGGAGTTCAAGAGAACCCACGACGGTATGATGACGTATGCACAGGGTCTCGGCTCTGGCACGCTGCTCGCGACCGTGGCGTCCCTGGTGAAGTGCGTCATCCTCTACGTCTATGTTACGTATATCAACACCGGATATTTCGCCGCCGCGCTGCGGATGCAGCAGGCCGCTCTCGAGCAGCGGGGAATAACGGGCGAGCAAGCGCGACACGCCCTGTCCATCACAGCGCCAATCCTGACGCCTGTGGGGATAGTCGTCATCACCCTGATCACCGGAGTAATTGGAGGTTTCATCGTGGCACTGATCGTCTCGATCTTCACGCAAAAGAGTGACGGCGCTTCCCACGACGCGCGTCCTCCTGGATGATGAGCCACCGGGTCGCCTATGTTGCTCACGAGAGTGGTCAGTGGACTCCCATATGGCTCAGCAGGAACTCGCTTCCTTCGGAGTACACTTTCACGAGACGCCGGTAGGTCAACGAGAGCTCGTGTGTCTGCCCCGGCACCGCGTGCGCCACGAACTCGACCTGCGGCCGGCGCATCCGCATCGCGCGCGCGAGGACGATTCCGTCGTCGAAGTTGACGTTCATGTCGTCGTCGCCCTGTATCAGGAGGAGCGGCGATGTCAGGCTGTCCAGCCGGCCAATGGCCGAGTGCGCGAAGCCGGCCGGATCCGGGGCGGTGTGGACCCCAGCCATGTCGAATCCAACCCTGAAGAGATCGGAGTGAAGGGCCAGCGCCTCGGCCGTCATGTACCCGCCCCATGAGAGACCATAAATCCCCACGCCGCGCCCGGCATCGACGTCCTTCCGTCCCATCAAGTAGTGTGCCGCGCCGACGAAATCGCGGATCTCGGTGTTCGCGGTGAACCCCCAGCCAGGCGCGTTCCGGAATGCCTCACCACGCATGATGCTGCTGCGGTACTCGACCGAGAGTACGACGCACCCGCGGCTCGCGAGGTATTGGTTCATTTCGTAGAGATAGTTATAGGCCTCCATGTAATGGAAGCCGGGTAGCATCTGACGTCGGATCCCACCGTGCGAGAAGATGATCGCGCAGCCGTTGGCGTTCTGCGGCACGAACAATTGTCCAAAGGCCTCCTGGCCATCCGAGGCGGGGAATTCGACGAGCTCGGGCTTGACCAGGAATTTCCCGGGGAACGAGACCGGCACTCGCGGGAGAGCCGCGCCGCGCGTCGCGCCGCTTGCCTGGCGCACGTACAGCCGAGGCGGGTCGGCCCAGCCGGCGCCGAGGTATGCCAGGCGGCCGCCGGCGAGCGGAATCGGTGCCCACTGGCTCTTGTCGCCGCTCGTGAGCGCTGTAGCAGCAGAGCCGTCGAACCCGACGCTCGAGATATGCCGCCGTCCGAGGTCACCGATGTTCGTCGCATAGAAGAGCCGTGTACGATCCTTCGACATCGCAGCCGTCTCGACCTCCCCATTACCGGGCGTGAGCAAGGTCGCCTGCCCTCCCGCGGCGGGCACTTCGTACAGGTGGCGCCAACCATCGCCTTCCCAGACGAACGCGATGCGATCGTCGGCGGACCAAAACAACTCGTCGCCGAACTGTCCCGGGCTATAGCTCTGGTCGAGCGGGTAGTAGACCGAGCCGACTCCGGTCTTCGCCTGCCAGATGCGGCGCGGAACAGGGTCCGACAACGCGACGGTCCAGAGGGCCCACGGTTGTTGCGAGCGCATCGGCCCGCAGTAGCGCTCTCCCGCACCGCACCAGTTGCGCTCGAGGCCTGGTGAGTCGGCCGGCTCGCGCCGGAATACCAGCCGCCGGCTATCGGGCGACCAGACAGGCCCGCGGTCGACATCATGGCCGTGCGGAATCACCGTGGTCGTGTGCGCTGCGAAATCGTGGATTTCGATCGCGTCGCCGCGCTCGTACGCGACCTTCTTTCCGTCCGGCGAGAACCGCATGCCGGAGTGCGGGCCAAAGAGCAACGGCTTTGGTTCACCAACGCCCAGCAGGCGGTGATCCGACCAGGTGAGCTCGGCAGCCATGACCATTCCGTTCGCCCGCCACAGGATGAGGTGATCATCGGGCGTGAAAATCGGCCCATTGCCCGCGCCGAGGAGCCGCGGCGCATCGTGATCGGTCCCGATGATCCACACCTGCTGCTGAGGCAGCACAGGAACGGAGCGCGGGTTCGGCGAATCGCCATGCCGGTTCACGCGACCGCCTCGAACGTAGGCGATGGCGTCACCGTGCTTCGAAACGGCCAATGCAGACAACTCTCGCCCATCGTCGTCCGGATAGTCGACGATCCGGCGTGCCTGCTGCCCAACGCGGAGGAAATATACATTGCGGCTCTCGGCCTCACGCGTCAGGTACGCCACCGAGAGCCCGTCGCCCGACGGCGTCAGCGCCTCCATGTAAGGCGTTGCGAGGATGGCGGCCATGGTGAAACGCTCCGACGGTCGTAGTGGCGGCGGTTGCCAGGCGCCGCTGGCCGGGAAGGAAACCGCGCGCGTCAGCTCACTCGCATCGAGGCCATCGATGCTCCGCGTGAATGTGATTTGCCTGCTGTCCGCCGACCAGCGCGGATCGGAATCCACGTCGAAGGCGGGGTCTACGTAACCTGTCTGCCGCCTCCCGAGGTCATACACTCCGATGAGCTGCCATCGGTCGGCCGCGCTTCCGTTGTCGAGCCACGTGCGCAGGTCTTCGTAGGCGATGCGTTGCCCGTCCGGCGAGACGACGACGTCCCCGATGGCGCCGCGTGTCGACAGCAATCGATCCGGTGCTCCCCATTCAGCGGAGGGTCCACTACGCGTCGCAGTGAGGAGGCTATGGCGATCCGCAGAGGCCCACACCGCACGTAGCCGATCGGGCGACAGGCTTGCCGTGCCGGGGGGATTGACGAGTGCTTCGGGTGGGCCCGCCCAGCTCGGCCACAGGTGCGCGGCGGGCGCGGTCGGTGACGCCGCGGCGGCTGCGCCAGAGGACGTCCCCACGCCCCAGAGACAGAGGAGGACGAGAATAGGTGCCGGGAACAGTCCCGCGCGGGCAGGGAGGTCAATCATGGTTCGCCTCTTGACGAAGATTCGAGTGCGGCTAGGCGCCTCAGGCGCTATGGTCTGAATCGTTCAGCGGCGGAGCTCACGCGCGCATACATGCACTGGTCGAGTATCGCGCCGTCTTTGACTGCGCTGCACCGGGTGATCCCTTCCAGGGCATATCCTGCCTTCTCGAGGCCTCGTCGGGACGCTCTGTTCCCGGCAAATGGGAGGGCGAACATTCGCACGAGGCCGAGCGCACTGAATGCCAGTCACTAACCAGAGCGACCGCTTCAGTTGCTATTCCACGACCCCAAAACTCAGTGCCCAGCCAGTACCCGATTTCAGCACTTCGGCGGTTGACGTCCGTCATCAGCTCGAGCCCCACACCGCCGGCGGCACGCCCGTCAACGACTATTGCGAAGGCCTCAGGTGGGTCGAGCGAACCGACGCGACCGATCCACACCTCGGCGTCGCTGAGATGATAGGGATGCGGAAAGCGGTCGCGCAGCTGCAGCCAAATGCTGCGATCATTTGCGGCAGAGGCGATGGAAGGCGCGTCGGCCGCAACAAACGGGCGCACGATGCAGCGCGCCGCGACGAGCTCAACGCTCATGTAGCCTCCCGAAGACCCGGATCCAGTCTGCCTCGCGTAAGTTTAGCTCGGCAGCTGAACGCGCGCTCGAAGAACCGCATCGAATGGCGTCAACTGCTGGGGCAACAGCGCATGCAAGCCACGGGCATCGGCACGATCTGACTTTCGAGAGCGCGAATGCCCAATACGAGCGATGGCTTCGCCGGCGATCCTGAAGCACGCGCCAGCACGCGCGCACCGCCAGCAGCCGGTCATGAAGGGCGATCGCTCACACGCACCCGCCGACCACTACAACCCCGCGCAGAATGAGGTGACGGACCTCAACGTCCGTCTCACGGCTCTCAGACGGGCCGTCCCGCTCCTTCAGCGCACGGTTGCCGGTGGCCACCATGGAATCCTATCCGCGTGCGCCGCACTGGTCGCCTACCTTCCCGCGCACGCGCTTGGGCTGGGCCAGAGCTTCTGGAGCGCGATTACGGCGATTGCCGTGGTACAGACGGAATTTCGTGCAACCGAGTCGACCGCACGCGATCAATTTCTTGGTGCCGCGATCGGTGGCATTACCGGAGTCGGCGCATCTCTCGCGCACGGTCAGGGTCTGCTCATTTACTGCATGGCAGTCGTCTTCGCGATGGCAGCCTGTTGGGTAGTCAATGTAGCTACCGCGGGCCGTCTCGCCGGTATTACCGCGACCATCATTCTCCTCGTACCGCATATCGATACTGCGCAGCGGATGTTCCTCTCGCGCGTCTCGGAGGTCGGCTGGGGAGTTTGCTCTGCGATCGGCACCGTCTGGCTCGCCGCACGATTTCCCTCACGCTCCATCGGCCGTTAAACATATTCCAGCCGCCCGCGCGCTTCGCCGGCAGTTTTCGAATCGGCCGATTCCTGAGATCATCGGGCCGAGGCGGCGGAGCGAGTGCGGACGCCGACCCGAAAACGACCAAAAATGATGCGGGGACTTCGGCATGGCGGTGGAGAACCCTGAGCGCTGGCAGCAGGTGAAACTCGGCCTGGAGGTGGCGATGGCACTCAGCGCGCCCATGCGCGCGGCATACCTCGATCGCGTCGGTGCCAAGAACCCGGCCCTCCGGGCTGAGCTGGAATCTCTCCTCGCGTCCGACGAGCGGGCCGGCAGTAGCTTCCTCGAGCAGCCGGCCGCGGCCGCAATCGAAGCTTCACGATCGAAGAATCGGCATGCCGGAAGGCGACTCGGCCCCTACAGGCTGATCGAACAGATCGGTTCCGGTGGCATGGGAGAAGTCTATCGGGCTCTGCGCGCCGACCGGGAGTACGTGCACCAGGTCGCTATCAAGCTGGTCCGCGCGGGTACCGATGCCGATTTCGTCGGCCAGCGGCTGCGGACCGAGCGTCAGATCCTGGCATCCTTCCAGCATCCGCACATAGCGCGCCTGCTCGACGGCGGCACCACGGAGGATGGCATACCGTATCTGGTCATGGAGCTGATCGAAGGGACGCCGATCACCGAATACTGCGACCGGCAAGGACTGGGCATCGAGGCGCGCCTCGACCTGTTCCTCAAGGTGTGCTCGGCGGTGCAGTACGCGCATCAGCATGCAGTGATTCATCGCGACCTGAAACCGACGAACATCCTGGTGACCGCGGAGGGAGCACCGAAGCTGCTCGACTTCGGTATCGCCAAGATCCTGGAGCCGGGCGCCATCCCGGTGCACCCTGACGCCACGACCCAGTCGCTACGGATTCTGACGCTGGATTACGCGAGCCCCGAGCAGCTCAAGGGCGAGCCTGTCTCGGCGGCGAGCGATGTTTATTCGCTCGGCGTAGTCCTCTACGAGCTACTGACCGGGCAGAAGCCCCATCCCGGCAGAGAGCGGCCGCTAACCGAGACGTCGGCCGCCGTGCTCGAGCCGGCTCCGATACGGCCGAGCGTGCTGACGCGGCGGCAAAAGGCGGCGAGCTCCATGAGCGAGGAATCCCCGGAAAAGCTCAGCCGGCAGTTGCGGGGAGATCTGGACAACATCGTGCTGATGGCTCTGCGCAAGGAGCCCGAACGCCGCTACGCGACGGTCGCGCAGTTCGCGGATGACATTCACCGGCACCGCGAGCATCTTCCGGTTGCCGCCCGCAGGCCGACGCTCCGCTACCGGACGACGAGCTTCGTGGCACGACACGCCGCCGCCGTGGCCGCCTCGGCATTGATCGCCCTCGCGTTGGGCGTGGGTTTCGTGATGACAGTGCGTGAAGCGCAGATTGCCGACAGGCAGCGGGCACTCGCACAACGGCGCTTCGATGACGTGCGCAAACTGGCGGACTCACTCATCTTCGACATCCACGACTCCATTCGCGATCTGCCAGGTGCCGCCCGCAGCCGCCGACTCCTGATCGCTACGGCGCTGAGGTACCTCGACGGCCTCGCACGGGAGGCCACGGGCGATGCCGGTCTGCAGAGGGACCTCGCCGCTGCCTATCTTCGGCTCGGAGATCTTCAGGGTCGGGCACTGGAGGCGAACGAAGGGGATTATTCCGCGGCCCTGCGCAGTTATCGCCGGGCCCTCGCATTGTGGCAGGAGAGTCTGCTGACTGAGCCGTCGAATACAGAGGCGCGGCAGAACGTCATCGTTGCTTACGGTAAGTTGAGCGATCTTACGTGGAACCTGGACGATCCAACCGATGCGCTGGCGTACTCCAAGCAAACGGTCGACAAGAGCCGGTCGCTGGCTTCCGCATTCCCGGACAAGCGTGCGTACCAGAACCTGGCGGCCCTGGCTGCCCTCGACTACGGTTACAAGCTCTTCAAGATCCGAGGGGATCAGCCGGCGGCGCTGAATCTGGTGAGTGCAGCCACCGCGCGATTGCGGTCATTGTCGGCCGCTGCGCCGGGCGATCCCTCGACACTACGTCGTCTGGCGCTCGCTGACGGCCGCCTGGGCGAGATACTCGCCGCCGGCAAGCAGTATGAGGCCGCGCTCGCAATGGACCGCAGCGCACAGACACTGCTGCGGCAACTGGCCGCCACCGCTCCGGAAAACGCCGATTTCATGCATCTGGAGGCGTTCAGCAACCTCGACATCGCCGGAGTGCTCACGGACATGGGTCAGTACGGGCAGGCTGAACCATACGATCAGGCGGCGCTCTCGCGGTTTCGCATGCTGGTTGCTTCGGACCCCAAGGTGAGAGAGTACCGCGTCGACGCGGCGCAAGCCCTCACCGGCCTGGCACAGCTGGCCATCGATCGGCACGAACCCAAGCGCGCCATACCGCTGCTGCACACCGCTTTGCAGGAAATGACCACCGCTCCCGGCGAGTCAATGGTCAGCGCGGAATTTCGCTTCGCCAAAGCGGGCGCGCAGTCCACCCTCGGGGATGCTTACGCGGCGCTCGCCGCTCGCGAGTCGGCGTCGGGCGCCGAGCGACTGTCCGCCTGGCGACAGGCCAGGGCATGGTACGGCCAGGCGCTCGGAATCTTTCATGGCCTGACCGCGAGTTATGCCGAGGGCGTCGAACGCGCAACCGCGCTCAGTCGCGAGATCGCGCAATGTGACCGAGAGATCGCCGGGGGCCTGGGCCATGCGCGAAGTTCGCGCGCCACTCACGGCGCGAGCGACAGCCCTCATGCAATTCCTCGCTAACATCGACGTCGACGATCTTCAGAAGGCGACCCGCTTCTACCGGAGCGCATTTGGCCTGAGAATCGGTCGGCGGCTCGGTTCTATTGGGCGCGGGTACGACGAGATCGCATCCTGCTGACTTCGCCGGCGCCCAGATGACCTGCACGGGAACGCGGGATTGACGCAGTATCCCGCGCACGGGCATCTCTTCCGCCGGACCCGGTGAACGAGCGCGCTCATACACCGCGAGTTTCTCCTCGCCGAGGATGAGAATCGAGATATGGCGGGATTCGAGGAGCGCGCTCATGTTCAAACTCACTCGTTCGTGGGGAGCGCTCCGTGACCACATGGCGACGCAGCCGGCGGGCACGGACGCCTCGAGCGCTTCCCCGAGGCCCGGGGAACCCGGGAACAGGGAAGCCGTGTGTCCGTCATCGCCCATGCCAAGAAGGGTGACATCAAAAGGCCGCGGCACGCTCGCAAGCGCTTCCCACGAGGTCGCCGCGCCAATGCGGGCGGAGGACGCTGGATTCTTCAGCCCGACGAAACGCGCGGCCGCAGCCTTCCCACGCAGCAGCGCCTCCCGCACCAAGCGCTCGTTGCTCGCGGCTGCACTCGCATCGAGCCAGCGCTCGTCGGCGAGAGTGATGAACAGGCGACTCCAGTCGAGCGGTTGTCTGCGCAGCTCTTCGAACAGACGGACCGGCGAGCGGCCGCCCGACACCACGAGCGCGGCGCGACCTCGATCCGCACAGGCGCGGGTCAATCGGACAGCAATCTCGCCCGCGATGGTCCTTGCCAGAGTATCGGCATCGGCAAAGCGTCTCAGTTCAGCGCTGGATTGCACCATGATCGCACTCTCAGGCTATCTTCGCGCCCGGCAGGAGAACTTCTGGCGGGGGACTCACACCCTGACACAGCCTGCGAATGCTTCGCACGGTCAGGGGCTTTTGCGACTCTTCGAGCGCGGCGCCGTCGAGGAACAGATCGACGGCGGACTCGACACGAAGACGTATCTCGCTGATATCAGGACAACTGCGCAACCCGAACAGGCTTTCCAGGTGAATGTCCCCACGGAGCATCGCCACGAACTGGCTGGCAGCGAGTCCGGGATCTTCGATATCGATCTCGCCGCGGATCCGCGCTTGCTGCAGCGCATTGCGGACGGCTTCGATCGCCCGTTGCGGAAGACCATATCTCCAATAAGCTTCAGCCGCGGCGGCGAACCGACCGGATTCGGAGATCGAAGCCCGATGCAGCGCGAGCGCCGACGGTGACGTCAAGCCTTTCAGGATGGCGGTGCCCAGGATGAGCAGCACGGGTCTGAGTGCCTGACCTTCGCCGAGCTCGAGCGCCTCCAAAGCCCGATCGACCTCGCGGGCGGCGGCAAGACGGACGTACCGTGGGAGCCGTCGAATGAGATCGATCGCATGGACACCGGGTTCTGCGAGCAGGCGGCGATAGAGGCCGTGCGGAGTCCATGTCCGATACGCTCGACCGAGCATGAAGGCCATCATGACCGCGCAGTTGGACCATCCTCGCAACTGATTCCCCCTTCCGGGCACCGCCTCGCGTACCTGCAGAATGTCTCCGGAGGCGCCCCAGCGCAGAAACTTCAGCGCCTCATCCGGAGTCAGGACGCTCACCAGCATTCTCGTCCACCAGGATTCCACGAGGAGCCAGGATCCGTCCGCCAGCATTCGTATCGCAAACACGTGCTGGTGCCTCCTGTTCGCAAAGCGATGCCACCATTGCTTCTGCAAGCCCGGCACGAAACACACCCACCACTTCGCGGCGGGGATGCTCACCGGTGATCCGTGGCAGTCCACCTCAGTGGACAACTCGTCAGCCACGATTCGGGCCTGAGAACGCGGATCCTCCACGCCAGGCCTCACAGCCCTCGCCGCCTTGCCGGATCGATTCAGCACGACTCGTACCGCTTCGCGCCAATCGCCGGATGATCGAGGCCGGCCCACATGCGCAGCCCGCCGGTAAAGGCATTGAGGTTATCGCCGGGCCGCGCGCCCTCGGGCAGCTCCTTCAAGCGTCTCGCATTGCCGCCACCGACCACGACATAATCGACCTCCAGAGCGTCCTTGAGCCGCGTCACCACGTCAGCGACGGCCTTGCGCCATTTCCTATTGCCCAGCCGCCGGCGACCGCGCTCACCGGCCTCGTCCTCGAAGGTGCGGCCATGCTTGTAGGGCATGTGTCCGATCTCCATCGGCTCGACGGTCTCGTCCAGGATCAATGTCGCGCCGAGGCCCGTGCCCAGGCCGAGAAAGAGCATTCGACCTCCGGCGTAGCTGCCCAACGCCTGCATCGTCGCATCGTTGATCACCCGCGTCGGCCGGCCGAAAGCTTTCGCGAAGTCGTACCCGACCCATCCGGGCCCGAGATTGAAGGGCTCGGCGGCGATGCGGCCGCGGAGCACGAGCCCTGGATATCCGATCGAAACCGCTTCGTACGGCAGACCCTCGGCGAGCTTGCGGACCTTGCGTGCCATCACCGCAGCCGTCATGCCCGGCCCGGAAACGAACTTGCGGATCTCGCCGTGCGCCCCCAACCGGAACTTGACGTGGGATCCGCCGATGTCGATGACCAGAATTCTCCGGTCGTCGGGCGCGCGCCGGCGCGGCCGCCCGGAACGCGGCGCGGTGGCAGCATCGTCGAGATTTCGGGCCACATTGCGGTGCGATTTCAGCACAGTTGCCTCGTTCTGTTGATGCCATGGCAAAAAAGATCCACCAGATTGCGGACATAGGTGCCGCGGGCGACCGCGCCAGGCGGGGATCCGGGCATCAAGCCGTCTACCGGGTCGTGAGCGGCAATAAGCGGTGACAGGAAATGGCCAGCCAGAAGAAGTGGATCACCGGCGCCGAGCGCTCCCCCCTCTTGCGCCATGCGAAGAAACGCCGCCAGATGTTGCACCAGTTTCCCCGGCCCGGCCTCATGGAGCTCTCGGGCCAGCTCAGTCTTGCGGATGGACTCGGTGACGCCGATCCGATATAGACCGCGCCAATGCGAGGTGGCGCAGAGCTCGAGCACATGCTCGCCGAACTCGAGAAGGCGCGCGCGCAAATCCGCAGTCACCGACAGTGCGGCGAGGGGAGCTGCCATCCTGTCCGCCAGCTCCGAAGCCATCGCAAGAATCAACTCCCGCGTACCGCCGAAGTGCAGCGAGATATCGCGCAAGGATACGCCGGACTTTGCGATTGCCGACTCGATGTTGGTGATACGCGCGTCCGGCTCGCGTAGCGCCGCCGCGAGTCTCGCGACCATCGCGGCGCAATGACGGCTGGATTCTCCTGACACTGGACCACACTCCTCGCCCACGGACGCCATTTTCCGGAGCGCGGCCCTCTTGGCTCTTGAAGGCGCGGGCCGGATGTTGAATGGAAGTGCCATGGCCGGAGGAGAGGCTCGATGCCATGGAATCTCGCAATCGAAGCGGTCGAAGAACTCGACCGAACCGAGTATGTGTGCGCAGGACGTCCGCGGATGCATATCGCCGTACCCCATGGTAGCGGTCCTGCCAGGGGGACCGACCCTGACGAATCGGCGTCCTGAGAGATGACGCGGGATCACCGCCGGGGAGGTGCCGGCGCGAGCTCAGCGATCAGTGCCCTTGCGGCGGCGACGATGGAATCCGGTGCAAAGCCGAAACGGCGATCGAGCTCCTTGAGGGGGGCCGAGGCGCCGAAGGTGTGCATGCCGATGATTCGGCCTCGAGGTCCGACGTGGCGCTCCCAGCCGAATGTGGACGCCTGCTCGATCGCGATACGCGCTTCAACAGCCGGAGGCAGGACCTGGTCACGATAGCTCGCCGGTTGCTGCTCGAAGAGGTCCCACGAGGGCATCGAGACCACACGTGAGCGGATGCCTTCCGCCACGAGATTCCCGTGCGCACGAATCGCCAACTGCAACTCGCTGCCGGTCGCGATGAGAATCACCTGCGGGGTTCCTCCGGGCGCGTCGGCGAGAACGTAGGCACCGCGTGCAACTCCCTGCGCACTCGCATATCGCCCGCGATCGATCGTTGGCAGCGGCTGACGTGACAGCGCGATCACCGCCGGGCGGTGCGGCGCTTCCATCGCGCAGCGAAAGGCGGCGACGACCTCGTTCGCGTCCCCGGGACGAAATACCGTCAGACCCGGAATCGCACGGAACGAGGCGAGATGCTCGATCGGCTGGTGTGTCGGACCATCCTCGCCGTCGCCCATCGCATCGTGTGTGAAGATGAAGAGCGTCGGTAGCTCCATGAGCGCCGATAGGCGAATGGCGGGCCGTGCGTAATCGCTGAAGATGAAAAACGTGGCGCCGAATGCTCGCAGCTTCGAGAGTGTCATTCCGTTGACGACGGCGGCCATGGCATGTTCGCGAACGCCGAAGTGCAGATTGCGGCCCCCGCGGCTCTTCGCCTGAAAATCTCCCGCGCCCGGAAAGGTGAGCGTCGTGCGATTGGAGGGTCCGAGGTCCGCGGAGCCCCCGAGCAACCACGGAATGCGCCGGGCCAGCGCGTTGAGCACTGCCCCGGCCGCATCGCGCCCGGCAACTCCCTTTGAATCGGCCGGGAAGACCGGCAGGTCCTCAGCCCAGCCCTGCGGCAGCTCCCGTCGCTGCATCTGCTCGATTTCCGCGGCCAGCGCGGGATACGCCAAGCGATAGCGCTCGAACTGCTCCCGCCAGGCGTGACTCGCCGCTGCGCCCCGCGCGCCGATACCCGCAGCGAAGTGCTCGCGGACACCCGCCGGCACCAGGAACTGCGTCTCCTCGGGCCAGCCATAGCTGCGCTTGGTCGCCCTCACCTCTTCCGCACCCAGCGGCTCGCCGTGGGCTTCCGGGCTGTCGTGTTTGTGAGGCGATCCGTAGCCGATGTGGCTGTCGATCACGATGAGTGTGGGCCGCCCGCGCGCATCGCGTGCCGATCGCAAAGTCGCCTGTATGCGCTCGATGTCGTTCGCATCATCCACGCGCAACACGTTCCAGCCGTACGCACGAAACCGCGCCATGACGTCCTCGGTGAACGTAATCGCGGTATTCCCCTCGATCGTGATGCGATTGTTGTCGTAGATCCAGCAAAGATTATCGAGCCCGAGGTGACCCGCGAGCGAGGCCGCCTCCGAGCCGATGCCTTCCATGAGACAGCCGTCCCCGCATACTGCGTAGATCCGGTAATTGAAGATCTCGAGCTCGGGGCGGTTGTACCGCTCGGCGAGGAATTGTTCCGCGATCGCCATGCCGACACTCGTCGCGATACCCTGCCCCAGCGGCCCGGTCGTGGTCTCGACACCGGAGACGAGGTGGTATTCCGGATGCCCGGGTGCCTTGCTGCCCCACTGCCGGAAGCGCTTGATATCATCGAGCGTCACCGCGGGTCCGCCGACCTTCTCGTACGCGGCGTTCGTCCCCTGCACACCGGTCAGATGCAGGATCGCCCATAGCAGCATGGACGCGTGACCATTCGAGAGTACGAAGCGGTCGCGGTTCGGCCAGAGCGGATCGCCGGGATCGAAACGCATCACTCGGTTCCAGAGCGTGTACGCCAGCGGCGCGAGCGCCATCGGCGTACCGGGATGCCCTGAGCTGGCTGCCTGCACGGCATCGATCGCGAGCGTCCGGATCGTATTGATCGACAGCTGCTCCATCGGCGCGTCGGTCATGAGACTCTTCTGCAGGCTGCTCATCGTGACGACCCCGTCCCGAGCACGGGTTCGTACCAACCTCCCGCCGGAGTGAGCGCAGCAACCTCCGCCGGGCCCCAGCTGCCGGGTTCGTAGGCATGGACCGCAGTCTCCCCCTGGAGGATCGGGTCGACGATTCGCCAGGCCTCCTCCACGTAGTCTTCGCGCGCGAAAAGGGTACGGTCGCCCGCAAGCGCATCGCCGAGCACCCGTTCGTAGGCATCGCGCTCGTTCGCACCCGCGCTGCGGCTGGCCAGAAGCTCGATGGTCTCTCCCATACCGGTCTCCTCGCGATCCATCACGTTGAGACCGAATGCGATTTCCGCCGCCGGACTGATTCGGATGCGCAGGTAGTTGGATTTGGGGTCCGCGTTGAGAATCGGCGGAGCCCGCCGCAACCGGGCCACGATCTCCGTGCACGTCACGGGAAGTGCCTTGCCCGCGCGGATGAACACCGGCACGCCCTGCCAGCGCCAGTTGTCGATCGCAAGCCGCACGGCGGCGAAGGTCTCCACCTGCGACTGCGGGGCCACTCCCTTCTCACCGCGGTATCCACGGAACTGGCCGCGCACGACATCGCCCGCCCGCAGCGTTGCCACGGACTTCAGAACCTTCACCTTCTCGTCGCGGATCGACTCACTGTCGGTGCGCGCCGGCGGCTCCATCAGCAGATTCGAGAGCACCTGAAACAGATGATTCTGGACCACGTCGCGGATCGCGCCGGTCTGATCATAGAACGCGCCGCGGCCATCGACGCGGAATGACTCCGCCATGGTGATCTGGACGCTTTCGATGTACTGCCGGCTCCAGAGCGATTCGTACGCGGGGTTGGTGAAGCGGAAGAAGAGCGCGTTATGAACCGGACGCTTTCCGAGGTAATGATCGATGCGAAAGATGCGTGTCTCATCGAACGTACCGAGCAGAACGCGGTTGAGGGCCCGCGCGGACTCGAGACTGCGCCCGAAAGGCTTTTCGACGATGACGCGCGCGCCGGGCGGGGCGCAGCCCGCGGCGCCCAGCTGCTCGACGACCGCACCGAAACAGAGCGGCGGAATGGCGAGATAATGACCCGGCCGCTGCGCCGGGCCGAGGCACTGTTTGATCGCCCGGAAGGTGGCCGCATCGGCATAGTCGCCGCCGACATAGCGCAGCAGACCGCTCAGCTTCGCGAACGCGCCGGGGTCGACACCTCCGTGCCGCTCGAGGCTTTCGCGCATCCGGGCCTTGAGCTCCTCGAGTCCCCAGGGACTCCTCGCCACACCGATGACTGGAATGTCGAGGGCCCCTCGCCGTACGAGGGCCTGCAGAGCCGGAAAGATCTTTTTGTACGCGAGGTCTCCGGTCGCGCCGAAGAACACCAGCGCATCGCAATCGAGCTCACTCATGGGATCTCCCGCTCGCGGCTAGGCCGCGGGCTTCTCCTGGTGGCCACCGAATTGGTTGCGCAGCGCCGAAAGAAGCTTGTCCTGGAAGAGCGCACCGCCGCGGGAGCTGAAGCGCCCGTAAAGCGCGGCACTCAGCACGGGAACGGGCACACCCTCGTCGATCGCGGCCTTGACCGTCCAGCGGCCTTCCCCGGAGTCCGAGACCCGTCCCGCAAAGCCCTCGAGCTTCGGATTCGCATGCAGGGCTGCAGCAGTGAGATCGAGCAGCCAGGCGGTGACCACGCTACCCCGGCGCCAGACCTCCGCGACCTGCGCGAGATCGATGTCGAACTGGTAGTACTCCGCATCCCGAAGGGGGGTCGTCTCCGCGTCGACTTCGCTGTGCTGCCGGCCGACGTTGGCCGCTCGCAGTACGTCGAGCCCCTCCGCGAACGCGGCCATGAGACCGTATTCGATTCCATTGTGGACCATCTTCACGAAGTGTCCGGCGCCGCAGTGCCCGCAATGAAGGTAGCCTTGCTCCGCCGTGCTGGTGTCGAGACGTGACCGGCCCGGCGTTGCCTCGATGTCGCCGCGTCCGGGCGCGAGACTCGCAAAGATCGCATCGAGCCGCCTCACGGGTGCGACCTCGCCGCCCATCATCATGCAGTATCCTCTCTCGAGGCCCCATACGCCCCCGCTCGTCCCCACATCGACATAGTGGATCCCCCGCGGGCAGAGCTCGCGGGCGCGGCGGATGTCATCGACGTAATACGAGTTGCCGCCGTCGATGAGAACGTCTCCCGCCTCGAGGTGCGGCGCGAGGCTGGCAATCGTTGCATCGACCGCGGCTGCCGGGACCATGAGCCAGACCGCTCGCGGCTTGTGCAGGCGACGCGCAAGGTCGGCGAACGAGTCCGCGCTGAGCGCTCCCTCCCGCATCAGCCCTTGGGCGGCGGCAGGTGAGGCATCGAAGACGACGCATTCATGACCCTTGCGCATGAGCCGGCGGACCATGTTCGCGCCCATTCGACCCAAACCCACCATTCCGAGCTGCATATCCCGCTCTCCTATGTCAGACCGATTCGAAAGATCAAGTGCGCGCGGCGATCCGCCCGATGAGCGCGCGTGTCGAGCTGTCGCGTGGATGCGTTGCCGGCGATTTGCCGGCGAGCTCGGATAGGATGGACTTCGCCAGTACCTTGCCGAGCTCCACACCCCACTGGTCGAAGGAATCTATCCCCCAGATCACCCCCTGCGTGAACACACTGTGCTCGTAGAGCGCCACCAGACGGCCGAGCGCCGCCGGCGTGAGCTCATCGAGCAGGAGGGTGTTGGAAGGTCGATTGCCCTCGAACGTGCGATGGGGGACGAGCCAATCCGGCGATCCCTCCGCTCTCACCTCGTCCGCGGTCTTCCCGAATGCCAGGGCCTCGCCCTGCGCGAGAACGTTCGCAAGGAGTAGCTCGTGATGTGATCCGAGCGGATTCAGGGGGCGCAGGAACGCGATCAGATCGCAGGGAATGAGACGGGTCCCCTGGTGGATGAGCTGATAAAAGGAGTGCTGGCCATTCGTACCCGGCTCGCCCCAGTAGATGGGGCTCGTGTCGTAACTCACCCGCCGGCCCTCGAGAGTCACGTGCTTACCGTTGCTTTCCATCGTGAGCTGTTGCAGGTAAGCCGGGAAGCGCTTCAGGTACTGCTCGTAGGGCAGCACCGCAACGGTATGCGCGCCGAAGAAGTTCGCATACCAGACGCTCAGCAGCCCCATCAGCACGGGCAGATTGCGGTTGAATGGGGCGGTGCGAAAGTGCTCGTCCATCTCGTGAAACCCTGCGAGCATCGCCGTAAAGTGTGCCGGCCCGATCGCGAGCATCGTCGAAAGACCGATGGCCGAGTCCATCGAGTAACGTCCGCCCACCCAGTCCCAGAACTCGAACATGTTCGCGGTGTCGATGCCGAACTCCGCCACCTCCGCGGCATTGGTGGACACAGCCACGAAGTGGCGCGCGACCGACCGTTCATCGCCTTCGAGTCCCGCCAGCGACCACGCTCGCGCGCTACGGGCATTGGTCATCGTCTCGAGCGTCGTGAAAGTCTTCGAGGAGACAATGAAGAGCGTCTCCGCCGGCTCGAGGTCGCGGAGCGCCTCGACGAGATCGGTACCGTCGACGTTCGAGACGAACCGGAACGTCAGCTTCCGATCGCTGTAGAAGCGCAATGCCTCGTAGGCCATGACGGGGCCGAGATCCGAGCCGCCGATTCCGATGTTGACGACGTTGCGGATGGGCTTGCCGGTGTATCCGCTCCAATCTCCCGCACGCACCCGATCGGCGAAGTCGCGCATGCGGTCCAGAGTCGCGTGCACCTGTGAAACGGCGTCCTTCCCGTCGACGACGATCGATGTGCCGCGCGGCATGCGCAGCGCAACGTGCAACACAGACCGGTGCTCGGAGATATTGATGGCTCGACCGCGGAACATGGCATCGATCCGTTCACGCAACCCGGACTCCTCGGCAAGCCGCACCAGGAGCTCGATCGTCTCGTCGGTAATGCGATTCTTCGAGTAATCGAGATAGATTCCGGCGGCCTCGAGTGCGAAGCGCTCGCCGCGCGTCGGATCCTTCGCGAAGAGCTCGCGTAGCTGGCGCGTCGCGATCGTTGTGTGGTGCGCCTGCAGCGCATTCCACGCGATCCGCTCAGGAAGCAAGGGCACCGGACTCGTCATGATGGGTTCCTCTCGAGGCAGAAGCGGAAGCTATGAGGCAGCCCGCCCGGTCCGCGCTTGCAGCGCAGCGCTCTTTCGTGCGATGACGCTCAGCAGATCGTTCCACGATGCAACGAAAGCCGCAGCCCCATCGTCCTGAAGCCGGCCTGCGAGCGCATCGAGGTCGATGCCCGCCTGGCCGAATTCCCTGAGCACCCCCGCGGGCGCCGTGCCGTCCGCACTCCAGTCCGAATCCAGCTCGCCATGGTCCGCGAACGCCTTCAGTGTCTCTTCGGGGACCGTATTGATGGTGAAGGGCGCATTGAGTCCCTTGACATAGAGGATGTCCGCGGCGTTGGGGTCTTTCGTCCCGGTACTCGCGAAGAGCAACCGCTGCGGCCGCGCACCTGCGTTACATGCCCGCCGCCAGCGTGCCGATGACAGGGATTTGAGGTATGCGCGGTAGGCAGCGCAGCCCATAGCAATTCCCAGCCTGTTGCCAAGGCATGCCGGTACCTTGCTGGCGACGGCAACGTCCCAGCGACTGATGAAGACGGAAGCGACCGACGCGACATTCGGATTCAGCCCTGCGTCGATCCGCCGCTCGATGCCGCGCAGATACGCCTCCGCGGCGGCCAGGTACTGCGCGGGTGAGAAGAGCAGGGTCACATTGACCGGTACTCCGGCGAAGATCGCCGCCTCGATGGCCGCGAGTCCTTCGGGTGTACCAGGAATCTTGATGTATAGGTTCGGGCGTGCCGCCCGCGCATGCAGGTCTATCGCCTCGATCAGCGTCGTGCTCGCATCCCGCGCCAGGAGGGGAGACACCTCGAGCGAGACCCAGCCGTCGACGCCCGATGTGCGCTCATGCACTTCGCGAAAGAGATCCGCGGCCCCCGTGAGGTCCTCGAGCGCGAGCTCGAAGAACAGTTGCTCGCCCGAAAAACCGTCCGCTAGCCGTGCGCGTATCGCCTCATCATAGGCGGTTCCGTTCTTGATCGCGTGATCGAAGATCGTCGGATTGGAGGTAAGGCCGGTCACCGAGAGCTCGCGGATGTAGCTCGCCAGCATGCCGCTCGTCAGGAGCCCGCGGGTGATGTTATCGATCCAGAGGCTCTGGCCGCTGCGATGAAGAGTTTCTGTTGGCTTCACGAGAATACCCGCGCGTTGTATGTTTGCTGATGTTTCCACGGCGCTACGCTCTAGGAGCACGGCGCGTCGTTCCACAGGCGGATTGCGCTGTCGGCGCCGCCGTGGTCATAGCCCAGTACGCATACCGCGGCGGGCTCCAGCAGCAGCGCGCGGCCGATCTCGAGCGAAAGCCCGAGCCACCGTGCCGTGAGCGCGCGCAGCAGATGCCCGCTGGAGAAGACGAGAACGCGGCCCTGCAGGGTACGCAGGCGTGAGACCATTCGGTCTGCGCGAGCCGCGAGCTGCGAGACCGATTCGCCTCCCGGACAGCCGTCACGGAACAACACCCACCCCGGCCTGGTATGCCGGATCTCCGCCGTCGTGAGTCCCTCATAGTCGCCGTAGTTCCACTCGGCGAGCTCCGGGTCGAGCGAAGCGTGTGTGGCAAACCCCGCGAGCTCGCAGGTACGGCGCGCACGTTGCAGGGGGCTCGAGAGTACGTGCGCGAAGCTCCGGCCGAGCAGCCTGGCCTTCAGTCGGCGCGCTTGCTCCTCGCCGCGCCCGCTCAACGCCAGGTCGGTCGCTCCCGTGTGCTGGCCGGTGACACTCCAGGCTGTCTCAGCGTGGCGCACCAGATAGATCTCACTTTCGGCTCGACCCTGCATCAGTCCCGCTCCGCCTCGCTGCTCGCCTACAGCGAAGCCATCCTAGCCAGCCCGGGAGCCGCGGAATTGTCCCAAGGAATCGTGCAATGGACGGATGCGCTACGCAGTCGCGAGCGCGAGGCGCGAGGCGCGACGTGCGAGCGGCAGCGCCAGGGGCAGCGGCAGCCTTCCCGTGAAGCGCATCCGCCGATCGGATTTGTCACCGGCCATGGCGACATTCCGTCGTCGGTCCGCGCCATCACGGGCGGCGTCGTCAAGTTAGTGGTCGAACGGGTCGCGGCAGCGAGAGCCGTTGCCGCTCGCCGTCAGTGGCCTTCTGAACAAACAGGCGCCATCCCCCGCCGATCGTGTAGATCGCGGGCAGCCCGCAGATCCCGGTCATTCATTGCAGACCCGGAGCGTGCAAGCAACGGTCGCGCCGAGCGTGTCATTGCTGACCGCCCAGAGACGTCCTCCATGCGACTCGACCATCGATCGGCAATGGCGAGCCCCATTCCCATTCCACTCTGCTTGGTCGTGAAGAACGGCAAAAAAGCCTGCTTGGGATCCTTGAAACCTGCTCCGGTATCGCGAATTTCGATGCAGATCGCGTCGGCGCCATCACGACACGACCGTATTCGCAGGGTGCGCGGGCATCAGCCACGGAATCCATCGACTCCGGCCGGATCGTATCGTCGAGATCATTGTTGCCGTGAAGGAACCCTATCCCATCGCGCCTGCAGGCGTGGGCCAGAGCTTGACCCCCGACGATCAGAGAGCACCGCAGGTTCAACGCGCAGCACTTCCGAACAAGCGGCAACGCCGCCCCGTGCGCACGATTGCTGACGTGTCTTCCCATGAACAAACAGCCGCGCATCGAGCCGCTTCGGGACCCGCACCCTCGTTGATCCGCGCGGGCTGCGGCACTGCGATCGCGGCATCCCTGAGTGGATGTCACCTCGCCGTTCTGTCCCCGGCGGGCCCCGTCGCTGCGGGCGATGGCATGGTCATGATCGACTCTCTGGCCATCATGCTCGCCATCGTGGTTCCGACCATCGCGGCCACGCTCGCGGTGGCATGGTGGTTTCGCGCATCGAACGGTCGCGCGCGCTATCGGCCGGCGTTTGCCTATTCCGGCCGCGTGGAGCTCATCGTCTGGTCGATTCCCGCGCTCGTGATCTTCTTCCTCGGAGGAGTCGCCTGGATCAGCGCGCACAAGCTGGACCCCGCGCGACCCCTTCCCGCGAGCGTCCCGCCGCTCGAAATACAAGTGGTTTCCCTCGATTGGAAGTGGCTCTTCATCTATCCCAAGCAATCGGTCGCCAGCATCAACCGGCTCGTCGTCCCGGCCGGCGTGCCCTTCCATCTGCGGATCACATCAGCGAGCGTCTACAACGTGTTCTTCGTGCCGCGGCTCGGCAGTGAGATCTATGCCATGTACGGCATGACGACCCAGCTCAACCTCGAAGCCGATGAACCGGGCACGTACCTCGGTCTCTCCGCGCACTTCAGCGGCGACGGCTTCCCCGGCATGTCATTCGACGTCGATGCCGTACAGTCCGCTCAGTTCGCTCGCTGGCTGATACGGGCACGCTCCGCCGGGCGCCCGCTCGACGCTCGGTCCTACCGCAGTCTGTTGCAGCAAAGCGAGAACGTGAAGCCATACACCTACAGCGGGGTCGAATCCGGACTGTTCGATTCCATTGTCCGCGGCGAACTGCCTCCGGGATCGGGGCCGACCAGGCCAACGCCGGCCACCGCGACGTCACGGGAGTCATCGCGTCATGTGGGGTAGGCTCAGTTGGCAAGCCATTCCCTTCCATGAGCCCATCGCCCTCATCGCCGGCGGGTTCGTGTTCGCTGCGCTCGGCGCGCTCCTGGTCTGGGTGGCGCTGAAGGGCTACGTGCCCTACCTCTGGCGGGAATGGATCACCAGCGTCGATCACAAGCGCATCGGCATCATGTATGTCGCGTTGGCGCTCGTGATGCTGCTGCGCGGCTTTTCCGACGCCCTGATGATGCGGGCGCAGCAGGCAGTCGCCTTTCATGCTCCGGGCTTTCTGCCCCCCGCCCACTACGATCAGATCTTCACGGCGCACGGAACGATCATGATCTTCTTCGTCGCCATGCCGTTCGTGATCGGACTCATGAACTTCGTCGTGCCGCTGCAGCTCGGGGTGCGTGACGTGGCCTTTCCCACGCTCAACTCAGTCGGGTTCTGGCTCACGGCGGCCGGCGCGTTGCTCATCAACGTCTCGCTGGTGGTTGGCGAGTTCGCCCGCACCGGCTGGCTCGCATTTCCGCCATTGTCGGAGATCACCTACTCGCCCGGCGTGGGCGTGGACTACTACCTGTGGTCACTGCAGATCTCCGGGATCGGCACTCTCATGACCGGCATCAACATGGTCACGACGATCTTGAAGGTCCGGGCGCCCGGCATGAGCTACATGCGCATGCCGATCTTCTGCTGGACATCCCTCGCTTCCAGCCTGCTCATCGTCGCGGCCTTTCCCATTCTGACGGCCGCGCTCGGGATGCTGCTCCTCGACCGCTATCTCGGCTTCCATTTCTTTACGAACCTGGCCGGCGGCAACTCAATGATGTTCATGAACCTCATATGGGCGTGGGGTCATCCCGAGGTCTACATACTCGCACTGCCCGCCTTCGGCGTATTCTCGGAAGTCGTCCCGACATTCTCCGGCAAGGCGCTGTTCGGCCGGCGCTCGATGGTCGTCGCGACGCTCGCAATCTGCATCCTTTCATTCACCGTCTGGCTGCATCACTTCTTCACGATGGGCGCGGGCGGCAACGTGAACGGATTTTTCGGCGTCGCGAGCATGATCATCGCCGTACCGACGGGGGTGAAGGTCTTCAACTGGCTGTTCACGATGTATGGCGGCCGCATTCGCTACGACTCCCCCATGCTCTGGTCGATCGGTTTCATGGTGACGTTCGTCATCGGCGGGATGACCGGCGTCCTCCTCGCCTCGCCGGCCGCGGACTTCCTGCTGCACAACAGTCTGTTTCTGGTGGCGCACTTCCATAACGTCATCATCGGCGCCGTCCTCTTCGGTGGCTTCGCCGGCTACACCTACTGGTTTCCGAAGGCCTTCGGCTTCCGCCTGGACGAGACTCTCGGCAAAGCGGCGTTCTGGTGCTGGTTCATCGGCTTTTACGTGGCCTTCGGCCCACTCTACGTGCTCGGACTCGAGGGTATGACGCGGCGCATGCAACATTACGACCGCCCAGAATGGCATCCGTGGTTACTCGTCGCGGGCGCGGGCGCGCTCATCATTCTCTGCGGCATCGCGCTCCAGGTTGCCCAGTTGGTGGTCTCGATTCGCGATCGCGCGCGACTTCGGGACTGCACGGGCGATCCCTGGGATGGCCGTTCTCTCGAGTGGGCCACGGCCTCTCCCCCGCCCGTGTTCAACTTCGCGGTGCTGCCGCGCGTCGCGGGGCCCGAGCCCTTGTGGGACCTCAAGCGCCGGGCCCGGGAGCTCGGCCACCTCGTGACCGCGGAGCCTCCTTATCAGCCGATCGAGATGCCCCGTAACTCCGCGACCGGGTTCATTACCGCCTTCCTTGCCGTGGTGACAGGCTTCTCGCTGATCTGGCACATCTGGTGGCTGGTCATCGTCGGGCTGGCTGGCGCGTATCTCACATTCGTAGTCTTCGCATGGCGCGACCTGGTGGAGAACATCGTTCCCGCCGATGAAGTCGCGCAACTCGATCGCGCCAACCGCGCGGCGCGTGCGGCAACCCTGGGATCAGGACTCCTGCGATGAATACCGAGGCTCTGCGCGCACCGCCCGCGGCCTATCCGCGCCACGAGGCAGCTAAGGCAGTTACGGCGTCCGAGGCCACCGGTCACGGGATCGGCGGCCCTGCGCCCAAACGCATCATCGTCGGGTACGGATTCTGGATCTTCCTGCTCTCGGATGTCATCCTCTTCTCCGCGTTGTTCGCCGCCTACGCGGTACTCTTCAAGAACACGGCCGGCGGGCCCTCGGCGCAGCAACTGTTCGATCTGCGCAACGTCGCCGTGGAGACCGGCTGCCTGCTCGCCTCCACATTCGCCTGCGCAATGGCGAGCCTCGCGGTTTCCGAGCGGAGCATGAAATGGACGCAGCTCGCTCTGCTCGCAACGGGTGTTCTCGGCGTGAGCTTCGTCCTGCTCGAGGCCCATGAGTTCACCGGTCTGATCGCCCAGGGCGCGGGCCCGACGCGCAGCGCCTTTCTCTCTTCTTTCTTCACCCTCGTGGGCTGCCACGGCGCCCATGTCACCGCCGGACTGATCTGGCTCGGCACGATGATGGCGCAGTTTCGCGCCAAAGGCTTTCGCGAGGACATCCGCTTGCGATTCCTCTGCTTCACCCTCTTCTGGCACGCGCTCGACATCATCTGGGTTGCGATCTTCAGCCTCGTCTATCTCGTCGGGACACTCCCCCCGCAAATGCTGCCATGAACATGAACGACAGTTACCGGGCTGGCTCGCACGTGGGCGAAGACCACCCTGTGGGAGGCGTCAGCCCGGGACGCTCACTGCAGCAAGAGATCGGCGGTTATCTCCTCGGCCTGGCACTCGCCGCCGCACTCACTGCGGTATCCTTCTGGGCTACAGGCACCCGCTCCATTTACGGGCCGGGCGTCGCCCTCGCTCTCCTGGTGCTCGCCGTCGCGCAAATGGGCATCCATCTCGTCTTCTTCCTGCACATCACCACGGCTCCGGACAATTCGAACAACGTCCTCGCCCTCGCCTTCGGTGTCCTCATCGTTTGCCTGATCGTTTTCGGCTCCGTATGGGTCATGAACCATCTGAACCATCAGATGATGTCGGTGAGCGCGCTCGTGAAATTGCAGACGTGACCGCCGCTCCTGATCAGCCTCCACCAAAGCTCCGGTGCAGCTCCAAGCCGACGGGTCCGCGGCTGCGCCACGACGAACCGCGTCTGACCCGGGACGAACTCCGCGGCAGTGACGACATCGCCGTAGTCGGCCGCTCGATTGAATAGATTCTTGACGAAAACACCCGCCGTCCAGCCACCGGATGCCACTCCGGCGCGCAGATGCTCATGCGGCACTTGGTCAACCCGCAGGTTGCGCTTGCGCGTGCTCATCCGGAACTCAGCGCTCTCAGCTCTTCACCGCCGCCGCAATGGCATCGATCAATGCCGTCGGATCGATGGGCTTGCGGAAAACGCGCTGGCTCGTTTCCGGGATGCCTCCCGAATCGAAGTCACTACACGCGGTAATCAGGATAACGGGCAGCCGGGGGCGCTTGGTACTGACCTGCTGCAGCACCTCGATTCCATTCACGCCCGGCATTCGGATGTCGCAAATCAGGACATCAATTCCATTCATCGCCTCGGTCTGGAGAAACATCTCGCCCGAATCGAAGAGGCGCACCTGATAGCCAGCGGATTCCAGCAGGTTGCCTACTGATTCGAGGACTCTCCGGTCGTCATCCAGTACTCCTATGATGAAGGCATGCTCGTCGGTATTCATTGAAACGAGTATACCCAGCGCAACAATCAATTTTGTGAACGTTCGGGTTCTGCCGGATCAAAACGACATAATGGAAATCCATGATGGCAACGCCAGGGATTAGGGAGTAGACCCGGCTCACGCTGAAAACAACGCGCCGCCTGCCGCACGGCCGTGGTGGCAGGACCCCATGAGCCCGCCAGCGCGCCCGGCCGCGCCCGCGGCACAGCCTCTCCGGCGAGGAGCCGGGGCGGTCTGTTACGATGCAGGCAACAGGACGGGCGCTCCTTTCTTCTTCAGGAGGACCACGACGAACTTCGCCGGCTTCGTCCTGCTCGCGTTACGCCCCACGGTATGCACGTCGTTCGGGCCTTCGTAGAAGGTCTGCCCTCGGGTCAGGGTGACTTCCTTGCCGCCCCTGAGCTTCATGACGATCGATCCTTCCAGAACGTATACGAGAGCATACGCATCGTGCCGATGAACGGGATCCACGGAACCTGGCGGATACTCGACGGAGATCATCAGCAACTCCTTGCCGGGCATTTCCGCGACATCCTTTCGCATCAGGCGGGTCACGACCGCGTGCGGTGCGGAGTATGCAACCTGCGCGAACTGTGCGCCGCATGCGAGCACGAGCGACGCTCCGAGCATTCGAAGGGACGACATGATTCACCTCACCGATGTGATGCCGCCGCCGGCCGGTGGACCCAGGCTTCGTACCGCGTATTTCCGAGACGCGCCTCGCGGCCCGTGACCAACGACTCTTCGCCGAGCTCCGTACCGAAATACCGGGCATGACGGTCCGCTACGACCTTGCGACCGTCATCCTTCACGCTGAGCACCCGACTGATGAACTCGTCGAACAGGAAGCGCTCAGGGCCGCCCACCTCGACGAGGCCGTTCACGGGCGACGCGAGCGCAAGCTCCGCCAGCAGCGACACGACATCCTCGGAGAACACGGGCTGGATCAGGGCGGCGGCCGGCACGCGGACCAGATCTCCCTCGGTGGCTCCGTCGGCGATGTAGCCGCCGAACTCGAAGAACTGTGTCGAGCGGAGAATCGTGTAGGGCGTACCGGAAGCCTTGATCAAATCCTCCTGCGCCACTTTCGCGCGCAGGTACCCGCTCTCAGGCAACCGATCGGCGCCGACGATGGACAGCGCGACGTGATGACGCACGCCTGCCGCGCGTTCGGCCGCCAGTAAGTTGCGGCTCGATGTCTGGAAGAAATGCATGACCGCCGCATCTTCGAACGATGGCGAATTGGTGACGTCCACCACCACCTGAGCGCCCGTCACTGCTTCAGCCAGGCCTTCGCCGGTCAGAGTGTTGACACCGGTCCTCGGCGCGGCCGCGATCACGGTTTGACCGCGTCGGCGAAGAAGGGGCACGAGATTCGAGCCGATGAGGCCCGTACCGCCAATCACTACGATCTTCATGTGAGAACTCCCGTGGTCTGTCCGAAATCGGGACCTTAATCGACGTGCAATGCAATGCGCTTGAACCGGAATGACGCTCCTTGGATCTTCTGCCTGCGGACATGCTCCCAAGGCCGAAGCCAATGCATCAGCCGCTCCACCTGATAGCTCCTCTCGCGCCCACGCAGGCACCACTCGCAGAAGTGCTCGCAGTTGTTCCTGAGAAGATGGTACCGATCTTCCCCGAGACGGGAACGGGCCCGGTCAACGACTTCCTCGGCGCTGAATCGGGGCGGTGGGTCCAGTCTCACCCAGACGCGCCTCCCGCGGCTGAAGCTCTCGAGAGAAACCTCTTCCACCGGTCCCCGGGGCAGGAACCCGGAAACGGCACCGCTATGGATGACCTTGCCCGCACCCAGATAGATGCCATGATGAACATAGCCGATCCGCGCGGTGAGGAGATGCGTGCCAACCGCAGGCTCCTCATCGTCGGCCAGGGGATGGTCGCAACCGCCGCCATAGCACTTCGCTCCGGATCTCATTGAGGCAGCGCACCGCTCACGCCCTCGTCGACATCGGCGCTCGTGCGACGCCATCTGCCCGGGCTCATCCCGACCGCACGACGAAAAGAGCGATTGAGATGCGACTGATCGGCAAAGCCGCAGATGAGCGCGATCTCCGTGAGCTGCCTGTCCGTCGTGATCATCATGGCTTTCGCGCGCTCCACTCGCCGCCGGGCGACGTAGGCCATCGGCGAGATACCGAGGCTTCGCTTGAACGCGCGCGAAAAATGACTCTTGCTGAACGAGACGAGTCCCGCGAGCTCGGCGGTGGCCAATTTCGAACCGAGATTTTCCTCGATGTGGGCCAGTGCCCGCCTCGCCTGCCACCGAGCGAGTCCGCCCGGTCGAAAGCCGCTCAGCACTTCGAACGGACTCGCGCCCGAATCCCGCCCGTATGAGCCCAACAGCGCCGACACGTCGCTGAGGCAACGCAAGGCCGCCTTGCGATCGCTCTCCAGACAATTCATCGCGCGTCTTACGAGGAGAATCACCTTGTCGGCGGAGAGTGCCACTGATCGCGCCGCGCGATTCACCTCGCGTGCGCCAGCCAGAGGATCCGTCTCGCCACCGCGCCGCACGCTGCCTGAATCCATCACCCGGTAAGCACTCTCCTCTCTCATTGCCTTCTCCGCTGTGGAATGCCAACTACCCTATGAACGATTAGGCCAGAATGTTTGCCGCGCAATCCATAGCAGCTTTCCGTTAAAGGCCTCCCACTAAGGGGTTTCCATTAGACGGCTTGCCATGTCGAGATCGAACGTCGAATTGCATCCTGGCTCGCGGCGCCGGCACTCCAATGCCTGAATGGGATTCGAGAAAGAAATCCATGAAGGAGCGGATCTTCGACGGCACGTACCGGCGGCTGATGTAGACCATGTAGAGCTCCGGCTGCCGGAGCGGGTAATCCGTCAGCACCGGCATCAGGACGTCCTTGAAGGCCGGATCCTCGAATAGAGTCGCCGGAAGGGCTGCGAGTCCCAGTCCGGCGGCGACGGCATTCGGTACCCCCGCCATGGAGCGATACCGCAACACGATTCTCGCCGACACGGCATTCCTGCTTTCCTCTGCGGCGAATTTCCATGAATGCATGTTGCCCACCGCAACGCAGTCATGCTCCGCGAGATCACCGGGCGACCGCGGCACGCCCTTGCGCGTCAGATACTCGCGAGACGCTCCGAGAAGAAAGGGAACCGGCCGAACCCGACGGGCGATGAGGCCCGCGGGAAGTGCTTCCGGGCTCGGTGTGCTCGAGCCCGTCACGCGCAACGCGAGGTCGTAACCCTCCTCCACGAGGTCAACGAAGCGATCGTCGAAGGAGGCGTCAACGATCACCTGCGGGTAAGACTCTCGATATTGCGCCAGCAGGTTCGCCAGGCCCTGACTCGCGAACCAGCTTGGACACGTCACCCGCAGCGTGCCGGAGGGCGTGGCACCGAGAGAGCCGAGCTCGGTCTCGGTGTCTTCCAGGTCACGAAGGATGGTTTTGCATTTCTCGAAATAGACCCTGCCGGGTTCCGTGAGACTCAATGAGCGGTTATTGCGGTTGAGGAGGCGGACTCCGAGGCGGCGCTCCACATGCATCACGTGTTTGCTCGCCATCGCGGTGGACATATCCATCCGCTCCGCGGCTCCCACGAAGCTGCGCGACTCCACGACCTGGCGGAAGACTTTGAGGCTTGTCAGTGTATCCACGGGGATGCCTCGCGACAGGCGGGATTGATGGAGTCACGTCGGCGGCTGCCGACGATCACGGCAGCTTTTACCTCACTCATCCTGGTTCTCCTCAGTGGCGATATCAGTGGCCTTGGCGGCGAGCAGCTTCGACGTGAGGACACGCATGACGATCACGATAGGCACCGCTACGGCGAAAAAGACGGTGACGGCCTGGCAGCATCCGTCGGCTGCCAGGGCCAGGGTCTGCCGATCGAAAGCCTGGACGGCCATCACGAGGGCACCGGCGCCCTGCGCGACCGCTGATCCGCCTGCGGTGATCGCCTCGCGGGCCTGCGCCAGATAACTCGAAAGATGCGGGCTCCCTGCGCTCAGGTGACCCACCAGAACCGTGCTTGCGCGCGCATCGAGTCGATGCGCCAGAGTCTGGATCCACGCGATGCCGATCAGGCCGCCGAGTTGACGCGCAAAATTGAAAAGGCCGCAAGCCACGCAGGCGTCTTGCGGAGGGAGCGGCAGAAGCGTAATGAGGGCCAGTGGCAGGAAGAGCCCTCCGATCGCGAGCCCGCGCAAGGAGATTCTCAGTGCGAGCGCGCCGAATGAGACGTCGGGCGGCAGCGCGCCCGTGAGCCACATCGCGGACGCGAAAAGCACCAGACCCACGCCCACGAATGCGAACATCGGCACGCGCGTTCGCGTGACACACCAGGCGACGCCGAACATCACGGGTATGGCGCACAATGCGGAGGGTGCTAGAAGCAGTCCTGTCTGGGAGGTCGGGTAGCCCAGGACGTCCGCTGGAATCAGCGTTATCACGGCACTGCTGCCGAACAACGCGATGCCGGCGACGACGCCCACGAAAGTGCCAAAGGAGAAGTCCGCCAACCGGAACGGGTGATACCTGAAGAGGGTGCGCGACGCACCCGATTCCAGCACGAGGAATACCGCGAGCGCGGCCGAACAAGCCGTTACACACTCGGCGATGCCGAGCGAGCCGAACCAGTCGTAACGCTCACCGCGTTGCAGCACGAAGACGCCACACGAAACCGCTACCGCCAGAAAGAGCGTCCGCGCCGTCAGGAACGGTGCACCCTTGCTCCTGCCGCCGCGGGACGTGCGCGCACCCCGAAGCAGCACCGTCCCGCAGACGGCGAGCCCTGCGGCAGTCAGCACGGCCCATTGCCAGCCGATACCCTCGGCAGTCAACCCCAGGAATGCCGGAATCAGCATCGCCGGGACCACGACGGCTGCGAGCGCAAATACCGCCTGTACCAGGGGCTGCCGCCGGAGCGCGAAGCTCTTGAGGAGAGCGGCCTGCCCGACCGCGATGACAATGCCGCCCGTTGCTCCCTGGATACCGTGCGAGAGGAAGAAGACCGGGTATGAGTGCAGCAGGCCCGCGGCGATGTCCGTTACGGCAAGTAACGTCCCGCCGCCAAAAAGTGCCGCCCGATCTCCCCAACGGTTGCGCACATGATCGGCGAAGAGAAAGCCAAGCAGCTTGCCGATGAAATAGATCACCCCGATTTGGGCGACACCATCGGCTGAAACGCTGAGCCCACCCATCAGATAAGGCTGCGTGACCGACGCCAACGCGCCGTTGATGGCGTCGGCCAGCACGATCAGGCTCACTGCCGCAAGCAGGCTTTCCGCGCTGCCCTCGTGAGCTCTGCCGCGCATTACGCTCGCCGCCACGACCGGCTGACGCGCGAGGTCCGGAGCCGATGGTTCACCGATTCTGCGCATGCAAGTACCGGCACTGGCCACAGTTCGCGGTGATGATTCCCGTGATGAGACGATCCACTCCGTGAAGCTGCTGGTCGTAAACGGAAGTGGCGTATGCAGAGCGAGACCTCGGAGCCAGTGCGAGCACGCCCCCGTTTCGCTTGCGTGTGTCGATGGATACCTGCATCGACAAGCCGAGGCGCAACGGCTTGCGGGCAACCTGCCGCGGATCCAGTGTCAGCCGTACCGGCAGACGCTGCACGATCTTGATCCAGTTGCCCGTCGCGTTCTGGGGAGGGACCAGAGCGAAGCTCGCTCCGGTACCGGCCGCCAAGCCGACGACCCGGCCGTCGTAGGTCACGTGGTCCCCGTAGAAATCCGCCACCACCCGCGCCGGCTGTCCGATGCGCACGTTCCGCAACTCTGTTTCCTTGAAGTTGGCATCCACCCAGATCTGGTCGAGCGGCACCACTGTGAGCAGCGGCGATCCGGGCGACACTCGATCACCGATCTGGGCCGTGCGTCGTGCCACGTAGCCTGTGACGGGCGAATGGATCCGCGTGCGGCTGAGGGCCAGATACGCCGCCCGCACACGCGCTTCGGCCTGCAAAACGAGAGGGTGTGCCGGAATCGTCGTGTCGAGCGTCCGGGCTTGTGCGACCGCGAGCGCCCGCCCTGCGGCGTCGACTGCGGCACGGGCGGCCGAAAGCTTGAGGCGCGAATGGGCCAGATCCTCCACGGTGACGGCGCCGGACTGCGCGCCATGGCGCCGCTCGTAATCCTCCTGCGCCTGCTCGAACTGCGCCCGGCGCAGCCGCACTTGAGCCTGAAGCTCGGACACCGTATCGAAGAGTTGGCTGACCTGGCGTACGGTTCTCGCCAAAGCGGCCTTTGCCTGGGCGAGAGCGATCCGCGCGTCCGTATCGTCCAACGCGATGAGCAACTCGCCGCTGCGCACGAAGTCCGTGTCGTCGGCGTACAGCGCGACCACGGTTCCCGCGACCTGCGGGGTGATCTGCACCTGATTGCCCCCGACATACGCATCATCCGTGGTCTCCGTCGCCCCTCCCACGAAACGTGTCGCACCTATGAGAACGGCACCGCCTGCCAGTATTGCGACGAGCGTAATCAGAACTGAGCGTTTCAAGAGAACACCTCCAGGCCTCGATTTGGATCAATACGGCGCGCGGTCGGGGCCGCGCGGACCACGCCCTCACCCGTGTAACCCCCGCCCAGCGCCTTGATCAATGCAACCGCGCTGGTCGTCTGCTGCGCCAATATTCTGACCAGCGTCGACTGCCGGGCCAGCAAGGCATTCTCGACGGTGAGCACATCGATGTAACTCACCAGCCCTCTGCGATACCGCGCGAGGATCAGCTCGTACGCCGATCGGGTTGCCTGGACCGCTTGCTGCGCAGGTACGAGCGCGGAGCCTGCGCTCTGATAGCTCGCAATCGCATCCGCCGCCTGTTGGATCGCCTGCAGCAGCAGCGAGTTGTATTCCTCGATGGCGATGTCGGCCTGCGAGCGGCGAACTTCCAGGTGCCCGCGTCGCACTCCGCCATCGAAGATGGGCAGATCCAGCGCCAGCCCCACCCCCCATGTGCGGCTTGCGCCCTCCAGCAGCTCCGGCAGGTCGTGATGCTCCAGCCCCAGGAAGGAGGCGAGATTGATGTTCGGAAAGAAATCGGCCTTGGCCGCTCGCGTGCGCTCGGTGGCGGCCGAGACCTGCTTGCGCAACGCCGCCAGGTCCGGCCGGCGCCCGATGAGATCCGCGGGAACGAGCTGCGGCAATTGGAGCGCCGGCAACGCGTGCGCCAGCGGCTGTCCGAGGGAGGCCGTCGCGTCCGGCGCCTGCCCCGTCAGCGCCGCCAACGCGTCGCGGAGAATCCTGGTGCGATTGCGCGCCTGAATCGCGAGCACCCGGGCAGAAGCGACTTCGGCCTCCGCCTGGCGCACGGCGGCCAGCTGATCGAGCCCGATGCGCTCGCGGTCGCTGACCAGGGAGAGAATGCGGCCGCGGCGATCGACGGTCTGGTCGGCGAGGTCGGACTGCTCGAGCGCGTAGCGAAGATCGAAGTACGTGGCCGTCACTGCAGTGGCGAGGATCAGCCTCGCGCCAGCGTCCTCCGCGTCCGCCACTGCGACCTCGTCCTGCGCGGCCCGCAGTAGCGCGTGGTTGCGGCCCCAGAAGTCGAAATCGTATTCGAGTGCCAGCGCAAGAGACCCGTAGTTGACGGTCTTGCCGGCCAGCGGCGCCGGCACCAAAGCACCGCTCGAGATGCCCTTTCGCGACACGCCGCCCGAACCGACCACAGCCGGCCGCAGCGGAGCCCCGGCGGCCACCGCTGCGCCACGGGCCAGCGCTACGCGCGCCTGCGCGATCCGCAGTGTCGGCTGACTCCCGAACGCACGTTGAATGAGCGCGTCCAGAGTTGGATCGCGGAAGCTGCGCCACCAAGTGGCCGAAGGCCAGGCCGAAGGTCGCGGCTCGTTCCGCGGCCGCTGCGGACCCGGCACTACGATTCTCGGCCTCCTCTCATTCCGGGCGGGCACCGAGCACCCCGCCAAACATGAGATCGCCAGCGCACAGCCGATCACGAGATGGATCGAGAACACCCGCATCTGCAACTCCTCCGCCGAGTCGGCGCGGACCGCGCCATCACTGCAGATGGCTTCGCCTCGCGTCGCAATCGAACCACGGTCGTATGCTGACGGGGATTCGCCCGTCTTTCTTGATCAGGCCGGCGCCTCGTTGAAGAAAAGCGCTGCGCCGGCCGCCGTGCGCTGCGTCGTTTCCGCCCGCGAAACCCTCCGTCAACTTCCAGCGGATTTCCTGCTCGATCCGACAGGGTAGAGTTGCCTCACCTCCCGCGAGCACATGCCAGGAAGAATCCAAGTGACGCAGCGAATCGAAGACTATGCGTTGATCGGCGACTGCAAGACCGCGGCTCTCGTGGCGCGCGACGGTTCGGTGGACTGGTTGTGCTGGCCCCGATTCGATTCGGCCGCCTGCTTCGCCGCGCTGCTTGGCACGGAGGAGAACGGCCGGTGGATCATCTCGCCGACGGCTCCGGAGGTACGAGTGTCGCGGCACTACCGCCCGGACACCCTGGTGCTCGAGACTGAATTCGAGACGGCGACCGGTCGCGCGGTCGTCATCGACTTCATGCCTCCGGGCGATGGCGCCCACCTCGTGCGCATCGTGCAGGGTGTTGCGGGTCGTGTGCAGATTCACTCGGAGCTGCTGATCCGCTTCGACTATGGCGCAACCGTGCCGTGGGTCGATCGCTTGGGGCACGGCGCCATCAGCGCGATCGCAGGGTCGGAACGGATCGCCCTGCGCACCACCGTCCCCCTGGTCGGGGAAGACCTGAGGACAGTCTGTGACTTCGTCGTCGAGGCCGGCACGTACGTGCCGTTCGTACTGTCTCACGGACGCTCGATCGAAGGACCGCCGCCGGCGCTCGATGCATTTCGCGCGCTCTCGGACGCGGAAGCATTCTGGCGCGAATGGAGCGTTCGTTGCCCCGAAGTAGGTCCCTGGACCGATGCGGTCAAGCGATCACTCATTACTCTGAAGGCTTTGACCTACGCCCCGACCGGAGGCATCGTGGCTGCCGCAACGACATCCCTGCCCGAGTCCATCGGCGGTGTCAGGAACTGGGACTATCGCTACTGCTGGTTGCGTGACGCCACATTCACACTGCTCGCCCTGATGCACCTCGGCTATTTCGAGGAAGCCCGCTCGTGGCGGGACTGGCTGGCGCGCGCCATCGCGGGCAGCCCGCGGCAGATCCAGATCATGTATGGAGTAGGCGGAGAGCGATGGCTCCCGGAGCTGGAGGTGCCGTGGTTGCGCGGCCATGAAGGCTCCGCGCCGGTACGGGTCGGCAACAACGCCTCCGAGCAATTGCAGCTCGACGTGTTCGGCGAGGTCTCCGATGCGCTCTTCCAGGCCATCAAGGCGGGCATGCAGCCCGGCGACCGCAGCCGGGCCCTGCACCCCGTGATCCTGGAGCACCTGGAGGCCGCGTGGCGCCAGCCGGACGAGGGCATCTGGGAAGTGCGCGGCGGGAAGCAGCACTTCGTGCACTCGAAAGTGATGGCCTGGGTCGCCTTCGACCGCGCCGCCCACGAGCTGTCGATCGAGGCCTACGACGAATCCGCTCCGCGGTGGCGCGCGATCGCCGACGAGATCCATGCCGAAATCTGCGCACGAGGGTTCGATCGTGACCTGAACAGCTTCGTGCAGGCCTACGGATCGAAGCGCCTCGACGCAAGTCTGCTCCTCATCCCGCTGGTAGGCTTCCTCCCCGCCACCGATCCGCGCGTGCAGGGAACCCTGCGCGCGATAGAGGAAAAGCTGCTGATCGACGGCGAGTTCGTCCTGCGATATGAATCCGCAGACCCCGTCGACGGCCTGCCCGCGGGCGAAGGCGCCTTTCTCGCGTGCAGCTTCTGGCTCATCGACAACTACATATTGCAGGGTCGCGAGGCCGAAGCCCGGAAGATATTCGAGCGCCTGCTGTCGCGCTGCAATGACGTCGGTCTGCTCGCGGAGGAATTCGATCCGGTGACAGGCCGCATGCTCGGTAATTTCCCGCAGGCCTATAGTCATGTCGGCCTGATCAACTGCGCCCTGAACCTGAGTCGACGCGCCGGCCCGGCGGATCATCGTGCCGATGCGCAATCACCGAGCATCAGCGACAGCGCCCGCTGAAGCATCTCCACAGCATGGCGCTTTTCGTCAGTCGACATTCCGCTCAGCGTCTCGCGGAGCGAGTCTGTTGCGGCCTGCCACAACAAGGGCAAAATTTCCGCCGCTTCCCGCGTCAACACCACGGATCGTGCGCGGCGGTCGCGCGGCCTGTGCCGCCGCTCGACGAGCCCCTTGGCCTCCAGCCGGTCGAGGATCCTTCCCATGGTGGAGGGATCGAGCAGCGTCAGTTGCGAGAGCCGATGCTGAGTACTCCCCTCGTTCCCGGCAAGCACCAACAGCGTCTTGCAGCTCATCGGCTCGAGCGCGAACTCGCGCGCGCGTTCCTCGAAGCGGCGCAGGTACAGGCGCCCGGCTCCTTCGAGGGCGAATCCCAGGTATGCAAGCGTGTTCACCGCAAAGATACTACGTTTGCATGCAGGTTCGGAGAACCGGCACCGGAGGAATACATTGTTTCCCGCCGGTAAATCCGCCCGGAGGTCGCGGCATGTTTCCCACGCAGAAACACTTCGTGTCCCGTTCGTGGATTGTTCCCGTCACGAAGCGGACCTAGCATTCATACCAACTCTGAGACGCGTATCGCCAGAATCACCGGAGCCGGAAACATGGGTCAGATCGACGGGCAAGGCGGCATTGACACCACGGCGCGTCATGCATTCGGCGCCCCCGGCATTGCGCCGACCTGGTCCTCGAGCAACAAGGACTTCGTGACCGCGGCGCTCGATGGCTCGCGGCTCTGGGCGACGATAGGCCATGGGATCGTCAACGAAGTCTATTGGCCTTCCACCGGGCAGCCGCAGATCCGCGATCTGGGTTTCTACCTCGTCGGCAAGGGACGCTGGATCGACTTGAAACGCGAGCGCCGCTATCGACTCATCACCCCGGGCCCCGCATTGCCGGCACTCAATATCGTGCATCACGGCGAGGACTACCAGCTCACGCTGGAGATTCTGCCGGACCCTCTTCGGGATGTGTTGCTCGTGCGCTTCGCACTCGCCGGCGACTATCGTCTGGTGTTCATCCTGGCGCCCCATCTGGGCAGCACCGGCTGCGACAACTGCGCCTGGCTCGAGGACGATGCCGCCTATGCGCTCGGGGGCCGCTTCGCACTCTGCCTCGCCGCAAGCATACCTGTCGACCATCTGAGCTGCGGATTCGTCGGAGCATCGGACGGCTGGCAGGACTTGAACCGGCACGGCTCGCTCACCTATCAGTTCCAATCGGCGGGCCGTGGCACGGTCGCGATCAGCGGCCAGGCGAGCCGGCACCATGGCGTGCTCGCGCTCGGCTTTGCCGACAGCCCCGCCGGCGCGCACATGCGTGCTCGAACGGCCCTCGCAGCGGACTTCGATGCGTTGCGCAGCTCCTTCGTCGAGGCATGGCATGGCTGGGGTGCGACTCTGAGCTTGCCCCGGCCCGACGAGACGCTGGGCGATGCCGCGGAACTGTCCGCGGTGGTGCTGAAGATCCATGAGGATCGCGCCTACCCCGGCGCGGTCGTGGCGAGTCTGTCGGTGCCCTGGGGCAACAGCACCGATTCGCTGGGCGGCTATCACCTGGTATGGCCGCGCGATGCCAGCCTCACCGCGTTCGCGCTGCTTGCCGCCAACCAACGGCGCGATGCCAGGAACATCCTCGCGCATCTCATCGCGGCCCAGCGACACGATGGCCATTGGCCGCAGAACTACTTTCCGAGCGGCGAGCCCTATTGGGGCGGTATCCAGCTCGATGAGGTCGCTCTGCCTGTGTTGCTCGCCGCCAAGCTGGCCGAGCTGCAAGAGCCCGAGCTTCCCGGCACGCGCGAGATGGTGCGGGCCGCTGTGGGTTTTCTCGCGCGCATGGGCCCCTCCAGCTCCCAGGATCGGTGGGAGGAGAATCCCGGTATCAGCCCCTTCACGCTGGCGACGGCGATCGCCGCCCTCGTGGCCGCTGGCCCGTGGCTCGACCCCGCGGCGCGCGATTATGCGGCCGATCTCGCCGACGACTGGAACGAGCGCCTCGAAAGCTGGTGCTACGTCGAGGATACGGAACTCGCCCGAGCGCTCGGAGTGCGCGGCTATTACGTGCGGGTCGCGCCGCCGGAGGGCGCCGCGGCTGCTGGCTGCCGGATCGAGTTACGTAATCGCGACGGCCAGACGATCAGCGCCGCGGAGCTGGTCAGCCTGGATTTCTCCTATCTTGTCCGGCTCGGCATTCGCAGCGCGCTCGATCCGCGGGTTCAGAACACGATCCGAGTGGTCGACGATGTCCTCAAGGTCGAGACGCCGTCCGGTCCCCTCTATCGCCGGTACAACGGCGATGGATACGGCGAGCACACTGACGGGAACCCCTTCGATGGCCGCGGCGTCGGCCGCGCCTGGCCCCTGCTCGTAGGCGAGCGCGGCCACCTGGCACTGCAGTCGGGTGAAGATCCTTTGCCATTCCTTCAGACCATGTGGCGCTGTGCGAGCGCGGGGGGACTGCTGCCGGAGCAAGTATGGGATGCCGATCCGATCCCCGCTCTCGAGCTCGCGCCGGGTCGCCCTTCCGGAAGCGCCATGCCGCTCGTCTGGGCACACGCGGAGTTCCTGAAGCTCCTGGTGGCACGCGAGCGGGGACGGCCAGTCGAGTGGCTCGCCTCCGTCGAGCGGCACTTCGGCCATCGACCGATCGCAGACTCGGACGACGCGAGTGCGGCGCATGCGAGCGGTGACCGCGGCGGCTCGACGATCTGGCATTGGCGGGATGAGGCTCCCGTCGACCGGTTGCGCGCCAGGCGGGCGCTGGCTGTCGAGGACCGAGTCCCCTTCACCCTCCATCTAGGCTTCGACGGCTGGCAACGCGTCGAGGACCGAGCCGCCGAGCCTCGGCCCTTCGGCATCTGGTCCGTGGAACTGACCGTACAGGAGCTCGCGGCGGCGGACGAGTTGAATTTTACTCGAAGATACGAGAGCGGCTGGGAAAACCGCGACCACCGGGTTGCGCTGCAACGGACCGGGATGAGTTTGGCGAAACTGCCTCGGCAGACCCCGGCCATCGGGAACGCGAGCGCGATTGCCGTCTGCGAGACCTGAGGAGGCGTACCCCATGCGACGGATTGACACGGCTGAGCGAGCTCGTAGCTGGATCGTCGACTACAGCATCCCGAGAGCCAAGGCCATCGAATGGCTGGGCGATCGGTACCTGCTGGCAAAACCCGTCAATCGCCTCTTCACCACCGCTCAACCCAAAGATCATCAGCGACTCACCGGCTCGAACGAGCCTCGGCGGCGCACGATCGGCTGATCTCCCCCAACCCAGCGTAGCCAAGACCCCCCGCACGCTGGGACCCTTGCCGGCGGGATATCCGATCCCGCCGGTTTTTTTTGGGTGTTTTACGGCTGCGAAATGCAGCATCTACCGATGAAGTCTTGTCGCTCGTTGTTGGCGCCCCTACATTCGTGTTGCCAGCAAGCGCCGTACGAGTGGAAAGCGCGAGGGCAAAAAGGAGCACGAAGATGAAGAGTAACATTGCCATGTTGGGTCTCGCCGCGCTGGGCGCCGCGGCCATCCATGTTTCGCCTGCGCGCGCGCAGGCGCGTGCCGGATCGCAGGACCTGCAGATCTATGCCGGCGAGATGTTTGGAGATCGTCTCACGGAGACTCCGCTGACGGGGCGATTTCCGCGTCTGGACGACAACGTCGTATTTGGCGGCCGATACACCTATGATTTTACGGACCAGTGGGGCCTGCAGCTCTCGGCCGGCTACAGCCCCACCCGTGCCGCGCATGTGGTAGGCGGTGACAGCAATCTCGGTCTCACCACGGTCGACCTGGACGTCCTCTGGAACGTTGTGCCCGGACTCACCTTCGACGGCCACACACTCATGCCATACACGGAAGTCGGCGTCGGCTACGCCTGGGCCGACCTGAACCACTCCTTGAGCGGCGTCGTTGGAACGACGCCGGTGGCGCTCAACGACAGCAATGGCTACACGGCCAATGCCGGTATAGGCGTGAAGTACTACCTGACACCCAGTCTCTTCGTCGACTTCGATGCGCGCTACCGCTACCTCAGCCGGCTCGTGAGTGCCGATGCGCAAGGCTCGAACACCGGAGAGACGACATTGAGCCTCGGATACCAATTCTGACAGGGCTCCTGAATGGCCGGCGGCGACGCAGGGATGCGCGCCGTCGCCAGTCCGAATAGGTGCTGACCATGGCGACCTGGGACTTTCGTTCCGAAGCCGGCAAAGGCTTCGCGGTATCGCAACCGACGTTACCCATTCTCGCGCGGGTCGGCGCCAGGTCCATGGACGTTCTGGCGGAAGCCGGGGCGAACGCCACGCTGGCTGCGGCGGTGGCGGCCGGCGGCGGACGGCTCCTCCTCGGACGTGCGCGGGTGCGCGCTGTCGACTTCGCGACTCACCTGCTCGACGCGGGGCCGCGGGCCTGGGCCGTGGTATCGGTGGTCAATTTCCTTATCGGCGCGGTGCTGGCATACATCGGGGCCACCGAGCTACGCCCTTTCGGCGCCGAGAACTACGTTCCAAGCCTGACCGCAGTGGCATCGGTGCGGGAAATCTCCAGCGTCATGACTGCGATCGTGATGGCCGGGCGCACGGGCGGCGCCTACGCGGCTCGCATCGCGAGCATGCAGGGAAACGACGAGATCGCCGCCCTGCAAACGGCGGGTATCCCGCTCGATGACTTCGTGCTGCTGCCCGCCATCGCATCTTTGTGCCTGATGATGCCGATCCTCTACCTCGCCGGCGTCTTTACCGCGATTCTCGGCGGACTCAGCATCGCCACCGCGACTCTCGGCCTTACGGCCGCCGGCTATCTGCACGAAACTTTCGCGGCAGTGCCCCCGGGCTTTTTCGTCTTCGGAGCCGTCAAAAGCATCGTGTTCGCCGCACTGATAGGCGTCACCAGCTGCAGGGCCGGCCTCAAGTCGACGCGCAGCGCCGCCGCCGTCGGTGAAGCCGCAACGCGTGCAGTCGTTGCCAATATCATCGGCATCATTGCGGTCGACGCGATCTTCGCCGCCATCGCCGGTGCGTGCGGGTTTTGAGCATCATGAGCATCTCGACGCGACGCGAGGAGTGTGCACCTGTCATCTCCTTGCGTGACGTCACCCTGTGTCAGGGTCTCAGGACCATTCAGCGGCATCTGTCATTCGATGTCCGAGCGGGCAGCGTCTTCGCGATCATGGGCGCGAGCGGCTCGGGCAAGAGCACGGCGCTGCGCTCCATGATCGGGCTGCTGGCACCGCAGAGCGGCGCCATGCTCGTCGGCGGCCGCGACTACTGGGCCTCGAGTGCCTCGGATCGCGCGCGCATCGACCGCCGATTCGGCGTGCTGTTCCAGAGCGGCGCGCTGTGGAGCTCGCTTACGGTTGCCGAGAACGTCGCCCTGCCGATGCAGATGCTCACCAACATGGACAAGAGTGCCATTCGGCGGATGGTCCAACTGAAACTCGCGCTCGTCGGGCTGGAAGACGCCTGCGAGCTGCTGCCGGGGCAATTGAGCGGCGGCATGGTGAAGCGCGCCGGCCTGGCACGCGCCCTGGCGCTCGACCCGGAGATACTGTTCCTGGACGAGCCGTCGTCCGGCCTCGACCCCATCTCGGCCCGACACATCGACGATCTGATACTCGATCTGCGCGACTCACTGCACAAGACCATCGTCATCGTCAGCCACGACCTGGCGAGCCTCTTCGCCACCGCCGATGACGGCATTTTCCTCGATGGCCGGGCCCACACTGCGATCGCGCACGGCTCGCCCGCGGCCCTTCGGGACCGCAGCGAAGACCAGCGGGTCCAGGCCTTCATGAGGCGCGGAGAGCTGATCGTCACCCGCATGAAGGAGGTCGTATGACCCGCGCCCGACTTGCCGCCGTAGGCCTTTTCGTGCTTTGCGGCACGGCACTCGCCATTTTTGTCATCGTCTGCTTCGGCACGATCGATCCGCTTCACCACGAGACTGCCGCGGAAATCATCTTCGATGGGCCTGTCAGCGGCCTCACCGTAGGGGCGCCGGTCACTTTCCGCGGCGTTCCGGTCGGCCACGTAACCTCGATAAACATAGAATACGATCGCAGGAGTCATCGCGCCTACATTCCGGTTGCGGTCGAAGTCCGTAACGACATGATTGATTTCTCCGGCGATCCACCGCGCGCGAAGTCCTCGATCCTTGCCTGGGTCGGCGCAGGGCTGAGAGCCAGACTCATTCCGGTGAGTCTGATCTCAGGCCAGACCGAGATCGACCTCGACCTGGATGCGACCGCTCCGCCGCGACTTCATGCGGATATTGCAAGGCTGCCCGAGGTCCCGGTGGCGACGGCTGCGGGCAGCTCGCTTGCACGGCAGCTCGGTGCTCTGCCTCTGCAGGCGCTGGCGACCAACGCCAACCTCGCGCTTCAGAGCGTGCATCGGCTCGCGGACTCGCTGGACAGCACCCTGCCCCCGCTCCTCGACAGCGCCACGAGGAGCTCGGCCATCGCCGGCCAGGCGTTCGATGCCGCGAGAGTGTCATTGGTCCAGCTGCGCCGCCGGGCCGATGCGACGCTGACCGGCATCGACCGACTCACGGCCACCGGTCAAAAGGAGCTCGTCGGACGCGGCGCCGATCTGCACGCGCTCCTCGCTTCCTCCAATGAGGCGGTGCTGGAGGCACGCGACGCCCTGGGAAATGCCGAGAAAATGACGGATGCGCATTCCCCTGCACGGGTGAATCTAGAGGATACGCTGCGCGATCTGTCGGATGCCTCGGCGTCCCTGCGGGGGCTGGCGGCGGATGTGGAGCAGAACCCCCGCCTTCTTCTCACCGGACGCCGACCTTGAGAATCACGACCCGACGGGCCGGCTGGCTCGCATTCGTCGTGCTCCTGGTGGCTGGCTGTGCCGGGCCGCCCTTGAGGATCTACACCCTCGCTCAGCCGCCCGTCAACGAAGACACCCGGCAGTTGGCCGCCGAAGCGCCTGTGATCGAAGTCGACCGCCTGGTGCTGCCGAATGACATCGACTCTGAAGACATCGTACTGCGAGACGGCGACGTCCTCGAGCGTAGGACCACGGGTCGCTGGGCAAGCCGGCTCTCCCTCCTGGCGACAGACCTGGTCACTTCGCGACTGGCGGCACGCGTTCCGGATGCCCTGATCACGGACCAATCGCCGGCGCGGCGACCGACGTATCGGATCATCATTCACGTCGCTCAACTCGACATCGCAAAAAGCGGACGGGCTCTTCTGGATGCGGACTGGCAGATCCTGACGGGCGATGCTGGAACGCTCCCGATCCGGGACCGAACACGTATACAGCTTGCCGGTCCTACTTCGACCGACAGCGACATCGTACGCCTCGAAGCCGCGCTTTTCGATCGGATGGCGGATACGGTGGTAGTCGACCTGCGGCACGCCGCTGGCATTCCCCACGTGTCATGATGTCGCGGTTACGGTGACAACCTCGACGCGGCCATCGAGCCCAAGCCGCGAGCCTGGACGAAGAGGAAAACGCCGAAGATTGCGGCACACGCCACGACCCAGACCCATGAGCGCGGCACTGGGCAATTGCCTACGCCCTTCTCGCCATCTCGACCCGCGTTCCGTGCGATGCTCAGCAATGCGAATGGGAGCGCTCCAAGCGTAAGAAATCCCTCGAGCGCGGTCCGCAAAGGCTCCGGCCGCCACATTAATCCCAACGCTGGACGGAGGGCCAGCCCATCTGCAACGCCCATGGCCAGTCGTCATGTCTGCTGGTGAGAGATTCGAACGCCAGTTGCCCGGTGAACCAGAACAAGTCGATGCCGGTGTTCCCCGCCAGCATTCCCGAGCCAGTAAAATGGTTCGCATGCGCGAGCGCTCTATGCAACAGCAGACCTATGCCAACTACCTTACCTGGTCTGCGACCAGTGGAGACGAGCTCATTGATGGCGTCGCATATGTCGGAGAGCCGCCTGCGCCCTCGCGGCTACACCAAGACTTCATCGTGGAGCTTTGCCGCCAGCTAGCCACTTCCCTCCTCGAGAAACCTCGCCGCGTTCATATCGCACGCTTCGACGTCCGCTTACCCGAGGCCGGCGCCATCGACGACGATCAAATCGATACCGTGAGGGGTCAAACTGCCCTCAGTGCCGTCCCTGGCGTCCGCATCGACTGGGACCGCCTACTGGCAGTGATCGGCCAATCGCGGTAGGCTCTCCGTAGCACAGATGCTACAGGGGCGCCAGTGTCGATTAAACGTACTTCCAAAAGCATTGGAACCGCCACACGCAAGCCGGTGACGTCGCCCGGCGTGCGCCACGTTGACGTCGCAGCACCGCGTCAAATGGTATCCGGGGATACGTACTCTGGCTGGCTGTGCAAGAACAAGGCATGCGGCCTCGTCATCGCCATTGCGCCCCCACCGGCCGGGAGCAAGCCTGCCGCGGCTGCGGCTGACGACCAACTCATCGTGATCAAGTGCCCGCATTGCGGCGACGAGAACCTGTACCGCTTGAGCGCCCGGAGCGAGCACAACTACACCCCGAAAAGCGGGGGTCCCTGAACTGCGGCACGTAACAGCAGCGACGCGAGGCCATCCTCGCGCATCACTCGGAGGCTGTAGCGGAGCACTACTGGCAACACTCTAGCGGGCGCCAGGGAGGCTCTGTACCAGCAGCATGACCGCGACGGCGAGCAGTCCGAGGTTGACGCACCGCAAGAACGAGCGCGCGTCTATCCGGCCGTTCAATGCCCGGCCGAGAAACGTTGCCACGAGCACACCCGGCAACGACATCAGATAGTAGCGTGTCACTTCCGCCCGCCAGAGACCCGCCAGCCAGTAACCGGCCATGGACAGCGTGCTCGCGGGCAGGAAATACCCCTGTAGAGTGGCGCGAAAGCGCTGGGGCGACCAGCCCCGAAGCGTGCCATACATCACCAGCGGCGGCCCATTCATCCCGTAGGCACCCCCGAGCATTCCGGCACTGAGGCCGAATGGCCACGCCAGCCGGTCGTTCTTGAGTACCGCGCTCGCGCCATGCAGGAGAGAGTATGTCGAGAAGCCGGCCAGAATGAGTCCCAGGCAGGCCTTGACGACTGCGCCTTCCACCCGAGTCAGCAGCAGCAGCCCGAGAGGTGTCCCAATCAGAGTGGAGGCGACCAGCCAGCTCGCGCTGCGCAAGTGCACATGGCGCCAGTCCTGCACCAGAGCAATGGCGGCCACAGTGATCGAAATCAATACTGCGACTGGGGCAGCCGTTTTTATCGGGATGAAAAGCGCCAGCAGGGGCACGGCGACCAACGCTTCGCCGAAGCCGAGCGTCGAGCGCACGAACGTCGCCAGGAACAGCACGGCCAGCACGGGAATGCTCACGAGATTTGCAGTCATCGAGACCAGGCGGCGAAAACCTCGGGACTAGCCGCCGGGAAGCGGCTCGCCTTTCGGCCATATGAGCCACATCCGGCCCGGCTGACGCATTTCGCCGGCCTGCGTCGCGGCCTGCGCTCCAATCCCCCAGAAGTAGTCCGCGCGCACGGAGCCCTGGATCGCGCCGCCCGTGTCCTGCGCGAACACGAGTTTGTTGAGCTCGACATCGGAGTCCGGAAACGTCGTCGCCAGGAACACCGGTGCGCCGAGAGGTATCGCGGCCCGATTGACCGCTACCGAACGGCCCGGCGTCAAGGGTACACCCAGCGCGCCCTTGGGCCCGAGCGCCGGATCGCCGAGTGGCTCCTCGCGGAAGAACACGACACTCGGGTCGGCATCGAGCAGCTCCTGCACTCTATCCGGATGGGCCAGGGCCCATTGCCGTATGGCGGGCACCGTCGCCTCACCCCGCTCGAGCTCACCGTGATCGACCAGATATTGGCCGATGGAACGGTAGGGATAACCATTCTGGTCCGCGTAGTGCAGCCGGATCGTCTCGCCGGTCGGCAACCGTACCCGCCCCGAGCCCTGCACTTCCAGAAAAAAAGCCGAGAGCGCATCGTCCACCCACACGATCGCGTCGTCTTTCAAAGCCGGGTCGCGGGCCAGGTCCGCTCGACTGTAGTACGGGACGACTCGGCGGCCCTCGAGCCTCGCCCGGACGCGCTTACCCCGCAGCTCCGGATACTCCGATCCGAGATCTACGGTCAGCAGATCCGGAGGCGGCGCGTAAAGAGGCGTATCGAAGTGCTGTGACGGCATACGCGTACCGTACAGAAGGGGCTCGAAGTAGCCCGTGACCAATCCGACCGGGTCCGCTCGCGAGCCGACCTGCTTCACGATGGCGAACGGCTCGAAGTACCGCTCGAAGAACGCCCGCACCTGCTCCGAAGTCGCAGGATCGGCATTGCGCGCGGCAGCACAAACGGCCCGCCAGCGTTCTCGGTGGCCCGCAGCCGTGCAGCTCTCCACGAATGCGGGCCAGGCATCTCTCATCTGATCTCGATTCCATCCCGTCAGGTCGGACCAGGAGACGGGCTGGTACACGGTGTGCGGTGCCGGCGGCGGAGGTGGCGGACACGTGCTCGGCGTCGTGGCGCAACCTGCGAGGAGGATGGAACACGCCAAAGCGAGCCATGCAGGCACACGGAATAAGGACTTCTCGTTCATGGACAAATGCTCCCTCGCACTCGATTCGACGATCCTGACTCACCCTGGCCCGATCTGTTGGGCGAACTTGACTACGAGCCGCACCAGTTCTTCGAAGTCCCGCTGGGTCCATTTGGAGAAGAACGTTCGCGCCAGGCGATCGCGCGCCGCATCCAGCGCATCGATCATTGCCTTTCCCTCCGGCGTGACGACAGCCTCGTGAACGCGGCGGTCATCACTGCCCGCGCGGCGTTTGACCAGCCCGATGCTCTGCAGTTTCGCGACCTGACGGCTCACGGTGGTGTAGTCGCGCCCAACGCGCGCGGCGAGATCGACGACCCCGATTGGTCCGAGCCTCTCGATCCTGACCAGCAGCGGAAAGAGCGCACGATCGAGTGAGATGCTGGCCTCTCCGATCAGCTTCTTGTCGTTCTCCGGGCGGTTCATCGCATCGACGATGCTGAGCAGTGCCGCATGCAGCTCCCTGAATCGCTCCGAAATATGTGTATCTTGCACTTTTTTGTGGACGGGCATACGCTACCTCTATTGTGTGCATTATACACATATAATACACGGGCATGGCAGCAAACTACTCAGCCGACGTATTGATTTGCGGCGCCGGTCCGGCCGGCCTGACCCTCGCCATCGAGCTGGCGCGGCGTGGCGTCTCCTTTCACCTCATCGACAGGATGGCGGTACCCTTCCACGGGTCGCGCGGCAAGGGTATCCAGCCGCGCAGCCTGGAGATCTTCGCGGATCTCGGCATCCTGGAGCGATTGATCGCGGCCGGCGGCCCGTACCCGCCGGCGCGCGAATATCGTCGCGACGGCAGCCGGCGCGAGTCCGCCTTCCTGGAGCATGCGGATCCTACCCCCGGCGAGCCCTATCCCCTGACATGGATGGTGCCGCAGTTCATGACCGAACACGCCCTGCGCGAACGGCTGCTCGAGCTCGGGCGGCGGCCGGTTTTTGGAAACACGCTGGTTGGATTGCAGCAGGATCGGGACGCCGTATCGGCACGGCTCACGACTGAGCGTGGCCACGAGGTCGTGCGCGTGCGTTACCTGGTCGGCGCCGACGGGGGCGGCAGCTTCGTTCGCCGAGAGCTCGAGATCGGCTTTCCCGGCAAAACGCTGGGGGTGCGCGGCTTGGTCGCCGATGTCATCGTGACCGGCTTCGATCGCGATGTGTGGCACCAGTTCCGTGATGAGGCGACGGGACGGCAGATCGCGCTCTGTCCACTGCCCGGCACCGACCTCTTTCAACTGCAGACGGCGGTTCAATTGGAAGGCGACATCGATCTCTCGGCTGAAGGGCTGACAGCTCTGGTGACGGAGCGCACGGGGCGCAGCGACATCTGCATTCGATCAGTCTCTTGGGCCTCCGCGTTCCAGATGAACGCGCGTCTCGCCGATCGCTACCGTGCCGAACGCGTGTTCCTGATCGGTGACGCCGCCCACACGCACCCGCCGACCGGCGGCCAGGGATTGAATACCAGCATTCAGGATGCCTACAACCTCGGTTGGAAGCTGTCGGCGGTGATCGCAGGCGCTCCCGAGTCCCTGCTCGACACCTATGAAGAGGAGCGCCGACCGATCGCGGCGAGCATGTTGGGGCTCACCACGAAGCTGCTCGATGCCGCCGTCAAGGGGGACGAAAAGCAGCGCGGCCGCGACGTCCGCCAGCTCGACCTTGGCTATCCCGACTCTTCGCTCAGCCTGAAAGCTGCCCGGCGGACTATTGGACCGTCCGCTGGCGACCGCGCGCCGGATGCACCGATCCGCCGCGCCAGCGGTCCGGCAACCCGCCTCTTCGAGCTCTTCCAGGGCACGCACTGGTCGCTCCTCGGCTACGAGGCCGACCGCCGCACGGTAAACGCACGTCCGGGATTGCACACTCACATCATCGGCGCAGCAGGCGAGCTGATCGATGAGCACGACCATTTTCGCGACGCCTATGCCGTGCCACCCGGCACTTGGGTGCTGGTGCGACCCGACGGCTACATCGGTGCCATTGTCCTGACCGAGGATATCGGAGCGCTCGAGACCCACATGCAAAAGGCCGGTCTCAGCACAGACGTGTAGATTTACGCTCCCTCAGACGTGACCATACTTCTTCAGTGCTTCCGCCAACGTCAGACCGGCCGACAACTCCGCCCGGATCGCAACCTCCGCCCGTGTCAGCTTTTCAGCCCCCTCCAACACCTGGTCGACGAGCGCCGCCGGAATGACCAGCGCTCCATCCTCATCTGCGAGGATGAAGTCGCCGGGCGAAACCGCCACTTCTTTGACCGTGGCTCCCCGAATCCCCACCGGAACCTGCCAGGCGTCCACCTTCCAGCGGCCAATCGACTGAATGGGAGTTCGATAGCGCGCGTAGACCGGAAACCCCAGTCGACCGATCCATCGCACATCGCGCACCCCGCCATCCACCAGCGCTCCAACGCACTCGCGTTCCTTCATTCCAGTCGCGATGAGCTCACCGAAGTAGCACACGCCTTCTCCATCCCCGGCCCAGACCGACACTTCCCCAGGGGAAATACCTTGGCAGGCGCGCATCTTCTGCGGGTCGCCGCTTTCCGCAGTGGGCATCATTTTCCCGCGAATCGTGTAAGCCCACCCGGCGAGTCGCCCGGCCGTGCTCGGATAGGGTAAGAAATCAGCCGAGAAGCCCTGATTCGGATATCCCAACTTGTCGAGCACGTCGGCGACATTCGAGGTGTCGACGCGGAGAAAGCGCGCGCGGAGGATCTCCGTTGCCGACGGAGTGCGGGAGCCCTTGTCCGAGGTCTGCATACAGAGAGTTTACACGACGCGGGCGGTGGGTCCGCTGCCGGGACGAAATTCCGGTCCGGCAATCGAATCGCCCTCATCCTTCACATAAGATTGCGCAGGTGCGACGGAGTCGGCGGAGCGCGGCGTACGCTCTCAGTCAACATCGGGGCGTGTCTCCAGGGCCAGGAGCGCCGTCAATGAGGGAGCGACTTTCTTCTTCACGCTTGCTCCTCAAGCTCCCTGAGCACGCTCAGCGCCGCCTCGGTGGAATCCTCCGGCACGAGAAGCTGCACCCCTCCAATCCCGCCCCAAGCGACTTCCACACCCACGACCACCGCCTCGATCCCGTTGCCCTCCAAGGCGATCCTGGCCAGATCGGCTTCGACTTGCATCGAATAAGTTCGGATGACTTTCATCGCTCGTGCTCCCCGACGAGGCCGAGCTCGCGCAGATTGCGCTCGAGATCCTCCCTCGAGCTCCAGCCGAGGACCCGGGAATTCCCGCGCTCGTCCGGAGGGTTCCTCTCCAGCTGATCCGACCATCCTCCGCAGCCGGTCAGCGGCAGAAGCGGCCGGTGGTGCAGCCACGCAAGGCACACCTCGGAGATGGTTCCGGCGCGGCCACCGATGACCAGGCATGCATCGCCCGCGAGCGCCATCATAAGGTTTCGTGCGTCTCCCATGCCGCAAGGGATCAGCACCGTGCAAGGCCAATCCTGAAGATTGATGTCATCGGACGGCACGATGCTGACGACCAATCCACCCGCATCCAAAGCGCGTTGGGCCGCAACGCGCGTAGCGGCGCTGCCGCATCCGCTCACCACGGTGATTCCGAGTCGAGCAAGCAGTTCACCCGCCGCTCCGGCCAGATCATAGGCGGGTGATCCGGGTTCGGCACTTCCCAGGACACACACTTGTCGCGGCCGGCCGGCGAAAGTGTTCGGGATCGGGTCGATCATGCAGTGCCCTCCTGGAGGTGATGCACATGGTATCACCCGGCTAGCATAGAATGCCTCTTCACATGCGCAACCCGTTGCTCACCGCGCTGACGTTTGGATCATGCGTCGCTGCGATCTTCTTCTATCAGCCGGCGTGTGCGGCGGATTCCGGACTCGAAGCGCAAAACTCACTGCAGCGCGCGCTCACACGGCTCGCGGCGGAGGCTCGGCCCGGGACACTGGGGATTGCAGTGAGCGACCTCCAGACCGGCCGCACCTGGCGAGTCGATGCCAGACAGGCTTTTCCTCTGATGAGCGTGTTCAAGGCCCCTCTCGGAGCGACGGTACTTTCCGAGATTGATCAGGGAACCCTCTCTCTTCGTCAGCCAGTCAGGATTACACGCTCAGACCTCATGACGGCCGGCGTCAGCCGGATCGCTGCCACATTTCGTGGCAATGAGGAGACCTTTACTGTCGGTCAGCTTCTCGAGGCAGCGGTGAGTCACAGTGACAATACCGCCGCCGACGTACTCCTCGAGCTCGTGGGTGGTCCCGCGGTCGTCACCGGTTTCCTGCGCGCTCATGGCATCCAAGGCATGCGCATCGACCGCGGAGAGGACGAAATCGCACGAGAGTTCCAGGTGAGCTCCGCGCAGAGGGCCGAAGAAGGCAAGCAGACTCCGGCGGCGAGGCATGCGCGGCTACGTGCGGGCTATGAGGCGTACCTCAAAGACCCCAGGGATCGCGCCACGCCCGGCGCTGCCGTGCAGTTTCTGAGGAAGCTCTGGCAGGGTGACCTCCTGTCATCTGACTCCACCGGGCATCTGCTCACCCTCTTATACGGCCAAACCATTCCGGATCGACTGCGCGCCGGAATTCCGGCGGACGTTCGGCTCGCGGACAAGTGCGGGACGTCTTATTCGGTCGACGGCATGACGGCCGCGTTCAATGACATCGGGATTCTCACATGGCCGGACGGCCACACGGTCATCGTGGCCGCGTTTTTGATGGCGTCGCACGCACCTGAGAATCGCCGCAATGCGCTGTTCAAGGATATCGCACAGGCAATAGTCACCTCTCTGCATCCCTAGCTAGCTCGCGCCCGCAGCCGAGTTGACCTCTAGGTGAGATGGGCCTCTAGGTTAGGATGCGAGCCTCGGGATAGGTACCCGCAACGGCCTGCGCCAACACTTCCGTGCCCGCGCCCGGACGGCGTGAGCCCTCGGTCAATATGCGCCGGAACTCCTGCGCGCAAGTCTCACCCGCATACAAACCCTGCATGTGACGCACGACGGCGGATAGCTTCTCGCCGCGCGCCAGCTGACGCTCGGTGTAGGACTCCATACGTTCTATGGCACGCGCACGTACAACGGCATCGGCCGCTTCTCGGCTCGACGGCGGGCCACCCGAATTTGGCTCCGCGCCGAATACCAGCGCATCGAGCCGGGCGAGAAGTACGGGCCGGTGATACGCCTCGCGCCCGAGCATGATACCGTCCAGACCGTCGAGCTCCCTGAGGATCGCCTGCGGCTCGCGCAGCCCACCATTGACCACCACCTGCAGGTCGGGAAAGCCTTTCTTGATTTCCCTCACGACATCATATTGCAGCGGTGGAATCTCCCGGTTGTCCTGCGCCGACAGTCCGCCCAGTACCGCTTTGCGTGCATGGACGATCACTGCGCCGCAGCCTGCATCGCGTACCATGCCCACGAACCGGCACAACTCAGCGCGCTCGGCTTCCTCGAAGCGGTGGCTGGCCTCGATGGCCGCCCTACCCCGGCCTTCGATGACTCCGATCCGCATCTTGACTGTCACCGGTATGCGGACGGCTGCCCGCATGGCGGCCACACAGGTCGCAACAGTTTCCGGCCGCTGCATCAGATAGGCGCCGTACACGCGACCCGTCGCCTTGTCGCTCGGACAACCGCAGTTGAGATTGATCTCGTCATACCCCGCCTGCTCACCCTTGCTGGCCGCGGTAGCCAGCTCCCGCGGGTCACAACCGCCGAGTTGCAGCGCGACGGGGTGCTCCTCCGGATCGAACTCCAGAAGCTCAGAGCAGTCGCCGCCCAGCAGATCAGTGGCGGCGAGCATCTCCGTGTACAGGAGCATGCGGGCCGAGAAGCCGCGAAGGAAGTAGCGGCAATGGCGGTCCGTGCGCCCCATCATCGGGGCCACGCAAATTTTTCTGTTTAGTTCCAATTAGTTAGCCGACTTTATTCAACGGCGTATTACAAATTTTCCCCGGGACTCCGGTGAATTTATCAGAGTCCACCCGTTATGCTCCGCTCCTATGGGCATGGCTGCGAGAACAGCATCGGCACTGCGAAACCGCTCCGATTCCGCCGAAACCCGCGATTACCACAGATGAGACTCCGGATATTTGGGCTTTTTATCCTGGCGCTTCATCAGGCGGTCGCAGCCGCCGCCGCAACTGACAGCGTCGTGCCGGGTCGCGCTGTCAGTAACACGTACATGGACTATCTGAGATCGACTGCCCGAAAGGCGATATGTGCATGGATGCATGGTTCAGGTCGACCATTGATGTCAAGGAAACGCTCCGCGGGCCTCCCCTACTGGCGTCGGCAAGGAAACCTTCACCCTGAGCCCGCAAGGGTCTCTCCGATCACGTGGGCCACGGCGTGTCCCGGCACGCGCCTCCTCGATGCGCCTCCGGCTGCGCGCGCCCACGCTCCGAGCAAGTGGGATGAGGTAGAAATTCGCCATACGTACGCAGGTCATTGACCGAGCTGAGCCAGCCTGAGGCGGAGGGGCGATGCCACGCGCGAGGATATAGAGCCCCCCTGACGTCGAGTCGCTGGTCGGCACCACCGACCCCTTTGGAGTATCCTGGCGACCATCTTCGTCCAACCTCACGAGGCAAATTCCTGCGACGAGTGATCACGAGTTGCTTGAGTGACCTGCCATGAATGAGACCGCTTCGCCAGACCCGCAGACCATTCGGGTTGGACAAATAGAAATCCGATACATCCAAGAGGCCGGGAACGGCTGTCAGATGGGGTGCTTCGAAATGAGAGTGCCGCCGGGCTCCAATGTGCCTCCGCCGCACAGCCACGCGAATAATGAAGAGCTGGTATACGTGCTGGAGGGCGTTCTGCGCTATACCGTGGCTGGCGAGACGCGCGACCTGCGGCCCGGCGATGCCATGGCTACCCCGCGCGGAGTGGTTCATGGCTTCAGCAACCCCTATTCGGCCGCTGCGCGTGCCCTTGTCATGAATACGCCGGATATTGGGGCGCAATATTTCCGCGAGGTCGCGGCGATCATCAATGCCCCAGGACCTCCTAACCGCAACAGACTCGTGGAGACCATGCGGAAGTTCGGATTGGCGCCCACTCCGGCTCCGCAGCCACCTCTGCGCTGACGAACATCGTCGCGATCGATGTTCCTTCATTCACTATCCCTCCGCGCGACCTCTAGGGTCGCAAACCAATGCCTTCCCGGCACGGAGCGGGCTACCCATGCTAGGCTCCATCGTAGTGGCATTCTCAGCATTGCGACCTGCTCTGTTCACACTCGATCCGGAACTTGCCCACCGGGTCGCCCTGGATGCCGCGCGGCTCTATGGGCATCTACCCGGCCGTCCGTTGGTCGGCTCGGCGGTCGACCTCATGGATCTGCGGTTCCCAAACAGGCTCGGACTCGCGGCTGGCTTCGACAAGAACGCAGAGGCGGTAGACGGGCTCGGCAAGCTGGGATTCGGCTTCATTGAGGTCGGCACGGTGACGCCACGATCGCAACCCGGCCAATCCCGACCGAGATTATTTCGGTTGCCCAAATCCGGCGCGCTGATCAATCGGTTGGGCTTTCCGAACCATGGCGCCGCGGCAGTTGCAAGGCGTCTCAGGCGCCGTCGCTATCGCGGCATCATGGGCGTCAATATTGGCAAGAATGCGGACACTCCGATCGATCGGGCCGTGGACGACTACATACTCTGCTTTCGAGCAGTGTACGACACAGCGGATTACATCGCGGTAAACGTCTCGTCACCGAACACGGCGTCGCTGCGCGATCTGCATCGGCCTGAACGGCTGGAGCCGCTGCTGACGGCGTTAATGAGCGAGCGCGGCGTAATCGGGCGCGAGCTCCATCGGCATATTCCAATCGTCCTCAAGATATCGCCGGATCTTGAGTTCGACTCACTCAGAGAGATCGCGGGGATTGCTCTGCGGATCCCCTTGGACGGAATCATAGCCACCAACACCACGATACGCCGTGACGATTTGATGCTTGGGGATTCGGGATCTCGAGGCGGAGGCCTCAGCGGTGCGCCCCTCTTCCAGGTTTCTTTGAAGACGGTATCCAGCTTGCGGCGGCTGCTGGGACCGGCATTCCCGATCATCGGCGTGGGTGGTGTCGACTCACCTGACAAAGCGCGGGCGATGCGCGCTGCCGGCGCTGATCTCGTTCAGATCTTTACCGGCATGATCTACCGTGGACCCTCGCTCGTGGCGGAGTGCGTTCGCGCGCTCCGGGGGCCGGGCATCACGGCTGAATGAGCGCTCCAACCAAGGCAAAGTCCCTCAGCTCCCTCGCCTCGCGAGGAGCAGCCCGCACCCTACTCCGATCAACAGCGTCCCGGTGACCCGGCTCTGTAGCCGACGCCGCCCTGGAGCCGCGAACCAGCCGCGGGCCCGTCCGGCGAGCAGCGCATAGAGGCTGTCGGACAGCAGCGCCATGACGATCATCGTGGCGATCATGACGAGAAGCTGCGCTCCGGCGGGCAGATGCGCGTCAATGAACTGCGGCAGAAAGGCGATATAGAAGATGATCGCCTTCGGGTTGGTGATCGCGATCAGGAATCCCTGCACGAAGACCGCGCGCGACGACCGCTCCGCGGCCGGGACCGCCGGCATTCCCTGCCCGCCGCCGGCCCGCCACGCCCTGATTCCGAGCCAGATCAGATAGACCGCACCGGCCCAACGGATGACTTCGAAGATCTCGCTCACCAACGCGAAGAACGCGACCAGTCCGACTGCAGTCGCACCGAGCAGAATCGCATTGCCGATGCTCGCCCCCGCGACAGTTGCCAGTCCCGACCGGCTGCCGTGGCGCAACGAATTGGCGACGACGAGCGTGACGACCGGCCCCGGGATCAGCACCAGGATCGCTACGGCCAAGCAATAGGCCAGATAGAGATGAAGGTTCATGGCTGACGAAGCTCGGTATCGAAGAAGATCAGCGCGGCGGCGGCATTGCCCACCCGCTGACTGAACGACGCGCCGATGTTCCCGTGCCCGGCGGCGCGCCGCGTGAGCAACAGCACGGGCAAGCCGGACGTGGTCGAATGTTGCAGCGCGGCCGCGAACTTGCGTGACTGCCAGGGCGCAACCCGCGGGTCGTTCTGTCCGGTCTCGAGCAGCACCGCGGGATAAGGAGTTCGAGCACGGACGCTGTAGTAGGGCGAGTAGGCATGCAGTGCGCGGAACTGCGCCGCGTTGGCGACGGTTCCATACTCCTCCTCGTTGTATCTGCCGTTCGGGTACAGCTGGTGGCGGAGCATGTCGTAGATCCCGACGTAACTCACTACCGCCCGGCATAGCTCCGGGTGTTGTACCAGCGCCGCCCCCATCAGCAGCCCGCCATTGCTGCCGCCGGTGATCCCGAGATGCCGCGGAGAGGTCCAGCCGGCGGAGATCAACGCCTGCGCCGCCGCGGTGAAATCGTCGAACACATTCTGCTTGGCGGTGAGCCGGCCCTGACGATGCCAGGTTTCGCCGAACTCGTCGCCGCCACGGAGGTTCGCCATGGCGTAAACGCCGCCTCGCTCGAGCCAGGCGAGCTCGGTGCCCATGAAGTGCGGCGCAACGGGTATTTCGTAACCGCCGTATGCGGTCAGTATCGCGGGATCGTCGGCTCGCTTGCGTGTCGATGCCAGGGCAAGGACCGTCACCGGAACATGCGTGCCGTCCTTGGACACTGCCGTGAGCCGATAGGTCCGGATGTTCGAGTAGTTCGGATCGGGCGGACGCACCGCAAAGACGGTTTGCAGAGCGCCCGAGCCGGCATCGTATAGAGCCCAGCGGGTCGGGATCACCCAGCCGGAGTAGGCGACAATTGCTTGGGGCGACCCCGCTTCGGAAGCGATCGCGTCGATTCCGATCCCCATGCTCGGCAGCGGAACGCGGCGCACGAATCGCCCATCACTCGCGTACTGATCGACGCGCCAGTCCGGCCCCCACAGCTTCGTCACGAGGAAACCGCCGTGGATGGGCGAGACATCGTGCATGACCCAGTTCTTCTGCTCCCCGACCAGCGTTGCAACGCTGCCATCCGGTTTCACCGCTATGACACGTCCGTGGTCGCTCTTGCCGAACGCGATGAGCAGCAGTCGATCCCCGTCGAAAGCGCCAGCCGTGACCCCTTGCTCGGTTCCGAAGATCCGCCGCCAGGTCTTGTGGGTGCGCAGATACACCCGAAACGGAGTGGCATCGCCGAACTGCACCAGCGCCGCGGCTTCCCTGGCATCGGGCGACGTCAACAGCTCGTATTCCGCGACGGGAGATAGCCCATGCCCGAACTCAGGCCGATCACGGAACTGCGCCGTGCCGAAGACGTGGTGATACAAGGAGATCCCGAATTGCGAGCCGTGCGGTAACTTGCCGTAGGTCAGCCCCCGCTCGTCCGCATCCCAGGCGACGACGGGGCCAGTCGTGCCGCCGCCAGCATCGGTGAGTGCGTCCGTTAGAGTTTTTCCCGTGGCGCTGCTCACCACGTGAATGGTGGTCGCTTCACTGCCGTTGGCCGACGTGCCGTAGGCGACGTACCTTCCGGACGGCGAGGGCCAGACTTCCTGAATGGCCACGTTACCACCCGACGGATTGGTATCGACGAGGACTCGCTCCGGCCCGTTGGGCCATGCCTGCGCCACCAGTACCGGCTGGGCCTGCGGCGGCGTGTCCCGCATGAAAAAGAGCGTCCCGTGGACGAGCTGCGGCGCGAATTGCGCCGTGCTCGTGATGGCAAGCTGGCGCACCCGTTTCGTGATCGCCCGGGCGTCCTCGAACCGGCCCATCACGCTGTCAGCGTACCCGTTCTGCGCGTCGATCCACGCCTGGACCTTCGGGCTCGAGGCGTTCTCCAGCCAGCGATAGGGATCGTGAACGGTAACGCCGTGCATCACTGTCACCACAGTGTCTCGCGGCGTCGGTGGCGGCGATGCAGCGGCGACGGAGAAGAAGAAAAGCGTCGGAACGAGTGCCGGCCACCGCCGCGATGTACCGCAGGCCTTATGCGCGCCGCCCTGCGCCATCGTCATTGTCCGGTCCGGGCATCGCTCCACGAGAGACCTCCGATCGCATTCAATGGCTTACTCCATTTTCCGCCATGACGCATGAGAATGCGGGACTTTTTGAGCTCGCATGTGTCGATCTTTGCGGGACGCGTTCGGCTAAAACCGGAGACCTGCCCCGTCGCCGGAGAACGTCATGAAATACCTTACCTTCATCCGCCATGCGGAATCCTACCGCGAGGCCGGGCCACCGCCGGCGCTGCTGGAAGCCATGGGGCGGTTCGTGCAGAAATGCCTGCAGAACGGCTCCCTCGTCGATACCGGGGGCTTGCTGCCGAGCAAGGACGGGTTCCGCGTCCGTCTCGCGAAAGGTGCCATCTCCACGACAGACGGCCCCTTCGTCGAAACCAAGGAAGTGATCGGTGGTTGGGCCATTCTCGAGACGGAGTCGAAAACCGAAGCGCTGCGCATCGCGCGGGAGTTCATGGAGCTGCACCGGACGCACTGGCCGCAGTTCGAGGGCGAGGCGGAAGTAAGACCGATGTTCGATCCCGGAATGGGGCCGTAGCACACGGGCCGCAACGCTTTGCGGCAGGCGACCGATACCATCCTGGACGAGACACATGAAGAACACGAAGAGACTTCTCGTCAGCGTCATTCCTTGCTCAAGTCATCCCGGCTTGCGCGTGCTCGCAGTCGCGAGCGCTCGCGGAAGCACGCGCATCACGCTCCGTCGTCAGTCGTCATCAGTAAAGCAAGCTTGGCCGCGGCAACGGCACGTACCGCACACGGTTTGAGGTCGCTCGCCTGACAGGCGGTGATGCTCGTGGAAAGGTAGCGGCCCGACTGCGAGGTGACGATCGCGACGGTGCTGACCATCACACCGCCCGCGGTCTGGAAGCGAAGCAGGTTGCCGGGAATGTGCAGCTGCAGGCTGCAGGAATCGGTGCCGGATCCGACGGTCAACGTGCCCGATGCCGAGATCGTCTCCCGCACGCGGTCGGCGAACTCTTCGATGAGCTTGTCACCTGACTGCACATCGAGGCAGACTTTCGGCAAGCCCTGCGCCGCAGGCGCCGGTGCCGACCCCGGATCCGTCTGTCCCTGCGATGCGGAGGTCTGAACCGCCGGTTGCGCCGCGAGGCACGTGCTCGAGAGCGCGCCGAGAACTGCCAACATCGAAAGCTTTCGCATGGATCTCATCGTGGCATCACCTCATCCATTCCCGTTGAGCTGAAGCCCGCATTTTAGCGGCAATGTCAGCGCTCTTCGACTTCATTGCCCGGCATCGCAGGCTCTTCGTCCTGACCGGCGCCGGCTGCAGCACGGATTCCGGTATCCCGGATTACCGCGACGCGGAGGGCAATTGGAAGCGCTCGCCGCCGGTCAGCTTTCAGGCTTTCATGAGCAGTGCGGCGGTCCGTCAGCGCTATTGGGCGCGAAGCTTCGTCGGCTGGCGGCACCTGCGCCGAGCAGGACCCAACGCGGCACATCAGGCACTGGCGAGACTCGAGCGGCAGGGTCATCTGGAGCTGCTGCTGACGCAGAACGTCGATGGGCTGCACCAGGCCGCCGGAAGCACGCGGGTGATAGACCTGCACGGGCGCGTCGATCGCGTCCGCTGCCTGGACTGCGAGACCCTCGTATCCCGAGAGGAGCTGCAAGCCGAAATGCTGCGCTGCAACTGCGCCTGGAGTGGGCTGCAGGGATTGCCGGCGCCCGATGGCGATGCCGACTTGCAGGGACTGCCATTCAATGAATTCGTGGTGCCGCCCTGCTTGCGTTGCGGCGGGATGTTGAAGCCGGATGTCGTGTTCTTCGGCGAGAGCGTTCCGCGCAGCCGGGTCGATGAGGCGATGCAGCGCCTCGACCGGGCGGACGCCGTGCTCGTGGTCGGCTCCTCGCTCATGGTGTATTCCGGCTACCGATTCGTGCAGGTGGCAGCACAGGCAGGCAAGCCGATCGCCGCCGTGAATCTCGGGCGCACGCGCGCGGACAGCCTGTTGACCCTGAAGATTTCCGAGCCCTGCGCCTCGGCTCTGGCCGCTCTGCCGGCCGTCTGAGAGCGCGACCCCACGGCGGCTCTCGCGACATCCTCAGCGGTGTTGCAGGCGAAGGCTCTGCCAGGAGCCGTCGGCGGTCCAGCCGCCATCCACCGCGATGGCCTGGCCGTTGATGAAGCCGCTCGCTGCCGGGTCGGCCAGAAAGCTCACGGCATTGGCGATGTCCGCGGGCGAGGCGAAGCGCCCCATGGGCACTCTGTCGATGATATCCGCATCCCTGTAGCTGCCGCCGGCCTGGTCCGCCGCGTCCATCTCTGTCTTCACCCAACCGGGACATACGGCATTGCAGCGCACACCGTGCCCTCCCCATTCCGCGGCCAGGGTGCGAGTCATCCCGATGAGCCCGTGCTTGGACGCGTTGTACGCCACCCGATCGGCAATACCGACCAGCCCGGCGATGGAGGCGATGTTGATGATGCTCCCGGCCCGCTGGGCGAGCATGACCTTACCCGCCGTGCGCGCAGCGATGAATGCACCGACCAGGTTGATCTCGAGGACCCGGCGGAACTGCTCTGGCGAAGTCTCCTGGGCACGACGGATGCAGCTCACTCCTGCATTGTTCACCAGGACATCCAACCGGCCCCAGCGGGACACGATCCGCTCGACACCTGCATCGGTCGTCCGCTCGTCTGCGACATCTCCCACGAGCTCGATCGCTTCGCATCCGGCGGCGTGTAGAGAGGTCAGTGTATCCGTCGGAGCGCGTACGTCATTCAGGGCCAGGGCGTATCCGCGCGCTCCCAGCGTCAGAGCAATGCAACGTCCGATGCCCTGCGCTGCGCCTGTTATGAGAGCCACACGTATGGGTTCCACCAGTCCTCCGGATTATTGGTCGTGGACGGCGGCGAGTATACACTCCACTACTCCGGGAATTCGCCGGCCGCCACCGTGGCGGCGGCCGGCGGCGCTTACTCCACCGTGACGCGCGTCGCGGTCACTTTACCCACGATCACGAATGCGACAGGTGCGCTGCTCACATCGGTGATGGGCGTCTTGGTGCCATCGTTGACGTACTGCGTGAGCCGGAACATTCCGGTGTAGCCATTGTTGGCACCGGTGAGGGTGACGGTTTCCTCGATATTGGCGGGGCCAAACGCATGAAGCGCTTCGTCGACACCGCCGGGCAGAGACGACCAGGAATTGGTCACACCAGGCTGATAGTCCGGTACCCACGACAGCGCCCAGTGGTTGAGCCTGTAAGTCCGGCGACCGACCTGCTTCCATACGCCCATGCAGAAACTTCCGGTCGATGGCGCGCGTCCCGAGTTCATGAGCTCGGTACCGTCATCGTGCCAGGTGACGAAGCCGGCATCGACAGGTGTTCCGTCCGGCAAGGGTAGCGCGTTGACAGGTGCGCCGGCCCCAACGTCACCCTGAGCCGTGAAGACGAACTTCCACAGGCCGGTGATCGGGGAGCTGAAGAAGGGCTCCAGGAAGCCGGTCTCGAGCAGGCCACCCCCTTCCTCGCCCCGGTAGACCATGGGGCTGGCTCCCGCCGTGCCAATTGCTCCCATTCCACATCCCGCCATGGCCTGTCCTCCTGTCAGGATCAGGCCTGTAAACGTAAGCATCGCGGTCGCTTTCTGCATTGCTCTTTTCATGTTCGCTTGCCTTCGGTTGAGAGAGACTGTCGAGGCGATGGGCGCATCGACGCGAACCGACCCTGCTGGATGCCCCATTAAAGGGCATTGGAATACTATGAATCATCATGATTCGGGCTCCTGCGGACTCGACCTGCCGCTATAGACGCGGCACCGGTGATTGCGCACAAGTTTCTTGCTAAATTAAATCAATGACTTACGTTTGCAGACATCGCTCGAGCACGCATCCGACGGGGGTCCGGCGTGGACCAAGTCAGTACTAAGACCGACTACGAATTCGGCGGATTCCGGCTCGACACCGTCCTGCAAGTACTCGTTTCCCCGACCGGCGAGATCATTGCGCTGCCGGGTCGGGCCTACGATGTTCTGCGTTATCTCGTCGAACGCGGCGGTGAGCTCGTCGACAAAGGCTCCCTCATGCGGGCCGTCTGGCCGAGCGCGGTGGTGGAGGACAACAATCTCAACCAATGCATCCTGACGCTGCGACGCGCTCTCGGGGAGAGCGCTGGGGAGCGACGCTTCATCCTGACGGTGCCCGGTCGCGGCTTCAAGTTCGTGGCTCCGGTCAGGGCCATCCCCGCGACTGGCGAGGACGCATCATCCTCCCTGTCGCTGCCCGAGCCGCCGGCGTCACCGCCGCGGGATGCGTCGCGCTGGGGTACGGGCAGCCGTAGAGTCGTGACTGCCGGGTCGGTGCTGGTCGCGGTCGCGATCCTCGCTGCCGCAGCCGCATTCATGACCCACCCCGGCCCCATCACTCGCCCGACGGAATACCAGGCGCTGACCGACCTCAGCCAGTCCGCGAGGGCCCCGGCGCTCTCCGCGGACGGCAAGATGCTCGCGTTCATTGTAGGCGGCTCCGATTTCCTCGGTTCGGGGCAAATCTATGTGAAGCTGTTGCCTGACGGAGAGCCCGCGCCTCTTACCAAGGTGCTCGGACCCGTTTATGGCCCGGCGTTCAGCATCGATGGCACGCGGATCGCATTTACCTACTTCACGAACGGGCGGCCCGAGCCCGCGTGGAACACGTTGACGGTCGCCACGACGGGCGGACTGCCTTCGCTGCTGCTCGGTAACTCAGCGGGACTCACCTGGATCGCGCCGCATCAACTTCTCTATTCGGAGATCGAGAGCGGTATCCAGATGGGCATCGTCACATCCACGGACGAGCGTGCCGGCCGGCGTGTCGTCTATGTTCCCAGCCACGAGCGGGGCATGGCCCACTTCTCATATCTCTCCCCGGACCGACACTCCGTGCTGGTGGTCGAGATGGATCGCACCGGCAATTGGCGGCGCTGCCGGCTGCTGCCGTTCGACGGCAGCTCGCCAGGCACCGAAGTCGGTCCGGCCGGTAGCTGCACCGCGGCCGCGTGGTCGCCGGACAACCATTGGATGTACTTCTCGGCGGCGGTCGGCGGCCATTCGCATCTGTGGCGGCAGCGCTATCCCCACGGCCGGCCGGAACAGATCACTTTCGGCCCGACGGAAGAGGTCGGTGTCGCGGCCGCTCCCGATGGCCGCTCGCTCGTGACATCACTCGGGCTGCAACGGCAGTCGATATGGATCCACGATTCGAGCGGCGAGCGCCCGGTTACGAGCGATGCTGTCGCCTTCGCGCCTTGGCTTTCCGGCGATGCGCAGCGGCTGTACTTCCTGGTCGGGGGTGCTTCTAATGCCCGGGCCAGCCTCTGGCGGCTGGATCTTCGGGAGAACCAGAAGGAGGAGGTGCTGCCGGGTCTCGACGTTCTCAGCTACGACATCTCGCCCGATGAGAGAGAGGTTGTATTCTCAATTGATCACGGCGGCGAGATGCAGATTTGGGCCGCACCGCTCGATCACCATCTGCCACCACGCCTTCTGGCGCGCGGCGGTGATCAGCCGCAATTCGGCGGCAACGGGCAGATATTCTTCAGGCTGCTCGGAGAAAAAATGAACTTCCTTTATCGCATGCGCGATGACGGCAGCTCGAAGCAGCGCATGCTGGACTCTCCCATATTGCAATTCCAGAGCGTTTCGCCCACGGGCAGATGGGCGGCAGTACTCGGCGTTTTCGACGGCCGGGTTTCGACGGCCATTCTGGGGCTCGGCAATGAAGCGTTTCGCTGGGTGCGGGGCGGCTATTGGGCGACCTGCTGGTCGCTTGATGGCAGGGAGTTGTATCTCCAAGTGCCGGGAGCCTCCTCGACCGACCCTGCCGGGACGCTGGCGATCGCGCTCACGGGGAGCTCACCGCCGCAGATCCCCGCAAATCCGACCGCCGCGGGAAGCGGCATCCTGCCTTACGACGCGGGCGGGCTCGCTCCGGGTCCGGAACCCGGTACCTACGCATTCACACGAACGGAGCGGCTGCGCAATATCTATCGCATCCCGCTCCATCGGTGAGCGTTACGCCCCAATCAAACGCGGACGTGGCGCTCGAGCGAGGTCTGCGGCAACCGCGCAACGGGTTCGCCGCGCCTAGCCAGGCGCCGGCCGCAGCCGCAGACGGCGCTCGCACTGGGCAATCCGCGCGCATACCATATCGCTGCGCGCGGCTTCCGCGGTTACGGCTCGCGCTCGCAGAGATCCGCAGAGCAGGATTGTATCGTGGCCAATGCAGTCAAATCACGGGTCTCCTTGGACAGCTTCGACATCAAGCTCCTGAGCGCGCTGCAGGAGAACAATCAGCGCACGAGCGAAGAGCTCGCGGCTCTGGTCAATCTCTCGCCCGCAGCATGCCTGCGGCGGGTGAAGCGACTGCGGGACACGCGGGTGATCAGCGCGGACGTGTCGGTGGTGGCCCCGGAAGCCCTCGGCCAGCGAATGACCGTGATCGTCGTCGTAGCGCTCGAACGCGACCAACAGGACCTGACTGAAGCATTCATGGCTTCCATGCGGGCGGCTCCACAGGTAACACAGTGCTATTACGTCACTGGCCAGGCGGACTTCGTGCTCGTCGTTTCCGTACGTGACATGGAGGAATACGAGGCGTTCACACAGGCCTTCTTCGCCGGTAACCGCAACGTCAAGCGCTTCGACACGATGGTGGTCATGAAACGCGCCAAGTTCGAGCCGGGCATCAAGGCGTCCATCGCTCTGGCCGGTATCTGACCCAGCTCGGGCGCCGGCCAGTCAAGCCCTTTCGCCGCACTCCGTACCGAAAACCAGGACCCTGGAGTCCGCGCCCAATCCCAACAGCCGCGCCGCGTTGGTATGCTTCAGAAGCTCGACCAGACCGGCGAGTCCGGCAGCGCCGGAGACGCCCACATCGACTGCCGCGTCCCGCAGAGCCTCTCGAAGCTCCCGTGCGGTGCTGATCGCCACAGCATCGCTGATGGCCATGAACACGTCAGCTCGCTTCTGCAGCACCGGCCACGCTACCGGCGACGCCTCGCCCGTCGAGAGCATTTCCATGGCGGTGCGCAGATCGCCACCGACTCTCGATGGAGCACCGTTCAACGCGCTCTCCATCAGGCAGGCTGCTGACTCCGGTTCGACGATGAGCATCCGCGGCCGCCGTGCTCCGTAAGCCTCGGCCCAGATGCCGGCGACGGCGGCCGCCAATCCACCCACTCCGCCCTGCACGAAGATATGCGTCGGCGGCCGATCTTCCTCCAACTGCTGCAGCAGCTCGAGCATCATGACTCCGTAACCCTGAATCACGTGCCGAGTCGTGAGGTCGAGTGCGTCCTGACTGGTATCCGGCACCAGTATCCAGCCGTTCTCCGTTGCGGCCATTGCCGCCTGCCGGACAGAGTCATCGTAAGTCCCCACGACACGCACCACCCGTGCTCCGCGCGCGAGAATGGTGCGTTCCTTTGCGACGGAGGCGTGCTCGTGCATGAACACGACGCAAGCGCAGCCATGGCGTCGGGCCGCAAAGGCGACCGAGCAGCCATGATTGCCGTCGGTGGCACAACACAGAGTCGCCGGCTTTCCACCCGCAACCGCCCGCAGGCTCAACGTCGCAGCGTACGCGCCGCCCAACGCCTTGAAGCTGCCCTGACCGAGACGATCCGATTCGTCCTTGTAGAGCAGTTCCCCGACGCCGAGCGCTTCAGCCAGCCGGCGCAGGCGGCGCAATGGGGTCACGGCGTACTCCGGCCACGTCTCGATCTCGCGACGGGCATCCTCTGCGAGAGACCTGGAGATGATGATAGCTTCGCGCTCGGAGTAGTCGCTCCGCGACGCCTGCGGATTGACGACGATACGCATGCTGCTCTCTCACTTCGTCACGCCAGGTCGATGACTCCTCGACCCTTCAGCGGAGTCGCGATTGTGGAGCCAGCCGATGAGGACTTTCGTCATTCTCAGGCGCCCGGACGCAGATTTTGGTCGCCGACGCACCCTACGATGTCGGCAGATGGCATCCGGCTTCCGCAATCCCCCGAATCGGTTCTGTGCTTCTCTCGAGGAGCTTGAAGCCCAGGGGAGCCAGCCTGTGCGCATAGAGGCTTGCGCTTCTCTTGAGGTCCTGCACCACGATGCCGACGTGATCGAACATACTTTCAGGTCCGCCCGTGACCACGCTGACAGCACGGGGGGCATTCGGGGCATACGTCTTCTCCTGCAGATCTTGCGAATTATTCCAACCTCGGTATCGTGCCAAGGCGGTGCCGTTGTGGAGTAGCCGTAATGAGCAATCCCATGAGAGAGCTGATCCTGAAGATGTCGATCTCGATCGATGGATTCGTGGCTGACGCGAACAGTGGACTCAGCTGGATATTCGGGCACGACGCGGAAGCGACGGCCTGGACGCTGGAGGTCGTCTGGGATGCCGGTCTGCACATCATGGGCAGCCGCACCTTCCGCGACATGGCCCACTTCTGGCCAACCTCGACCGAGGTGTTTGCGGCCCCGATGAATCAGATCCCGAAGGCGGTTTTCTCCAGACAGGGAAAGTCGGTACTCGACGCGGCCGGCGCGACGCTGGGGATGAGGGATGCCCTGGCCAGCGCTGGCGCGACGCAATCGGCGCAACGGCAACCCGGTGCGGAAAGCTGGGCGCAGGCCTATGTGGCAACCGGCAGCCTCACGGAGGAGATCGGGCGATTGAAGGCACAGCAGGGCAAACCGATCATCGCCCATGGGGGCGCCGCCTTCGCCCGCAGTCTCATCGCCGCCGGACTCGTGGATCAGTACGACCTGCTGGTGCACCCGGTTGCATTGGGCAAGGGACTGCCGGTCTTCTCGGACCTCGCTGCGCCTAAGCGGTTGAAGCTGGTGAGCTCGACGGCCTTCCCGAAAGGTTCGGTGGCGCAGATCTATCGTCAAGCCGCGACAACGAAACCCTGACTACTGGCCAGGATGGTACTGCCGCTCGATGTGGCCTTGAAGCTGCGACTTGTAGTAATAGACCGTGCGCAGCTCGCCCATGGCGTATGAGGCGGCCTCGTCATCGAAGTGAGGCGAGGCGGGATTGCCGCTCTCGCCTCCTGCCGTGATGGCCCAGGCACGCACCTTGGGACCGAATTCCACGACCGCGACGAAGCTGTTGCCGGAGCTGCCGTACCACTTCTTCGTGTTGGGATAAGGCTTTGCGCCAAAGGAGGCCAGGGAGCCCCAGGCGGACGACGCAAAGGGTACCGGAATGCTCGGCTTGGAGTCGTCGAAGCTGGGATCGATGTCGTCGTTGATCCGTTGGAAGCGGTTGATGTGGCCCCATGGCGTTTGCCAGCTGCCGAAATCCGCGGTCAGCCGGTCCGATGCCGCCGCGAGGGACGTCAGGAGCTGCTGGCGCGTCGCACGCCGCACCACGTAGTCCTCCGGCGAAATGCCCAGAGCTTTGGCCGGGGCCGCCGCCTGCGCGAACATGTCCGTGCCCCAGAACACCGCGAGGGAAGTCGCCACGGAGCTGACGCCCCAGCGATAGTTCCAGGCGCGCAGCACGGTGATCGGTCCGGACAACCGCGCCTTGAGCGGATCGGACGGCGGCGTGGCGTCGTACGCTTTGAGCAACACCGGGATCATGGTCGCGAACGCCGGCAGGTAGCTGTCGAAGGCCGCCGTATTCAACGACGCCATGGTCCAGTTCCTGCCGCCGCTCAACAGCCTGAGGGCATGATAGCCGCGCGGGCTCTCCTCCATCCCGTGTTCCACGTACCGTGGAAAATCCCGGCGCTTGGGACTGTACGGCCCGGCCGCGGACCACGGCCAGTTGTTGGAGTTATAGAGCCAGCCGTTGGGCGGGTTGAGCAGGTGCGGCGTCTGCGCGAGCGTCAGAAGGCCGTGGAATGCGGTGGCCGGGTCGCTGCCGTCGACCGGCCTGCTCCAGTCGAACTTGTCGCTGCGCCGCGGAATCCAGTCCGAGTGCCAATAGGCGATGTTGCCCTCGGCATCCGCGAATATGGTGTTGTTCGACGAGTTAGTATGCAGCAGCATGGCCTTGCGGAACTGCGCATAGTCCTTCGCCTTGGTGCGCGTGAAGGCCTGGGTGAGCGCGCGTACGGGCGCCTGCATGAGGTTGACGGTTTCCCACTTGTCGCCGATCCGCGCGATGACCGGCCCATGTTGCGTGTAATAGGCGGTGAACGCTTTTTCCGCCATGCCGCTCGATGTCTTGTAGCGCACGACGATGCGCCGCGTCTTCACCGGCAGCTCACGGTCCCCGTAACGGTAGTAATAGCGGCCTCCCTTGCGGCTGACCGTCTCCAGAAACCAGGAGATGTTCTCCACCCCGCTCGAGGTGTGCATCCAGCCCGCCGTCGCGTTGAACCCCTGGTAGATGAAGAACTGGCCCCACGTGACCGCCCCGTAGGCATCGAGCCCCTGCTCGCTCGCCATCTGCAGCTCGGAGCGGAAGTAGAAAGAGGTGTGCGGATTGATCCACAGCAGCGCGTGGTGATCCAACGTGATGGATGGCGAGATGGCGATGCCGTTGGAGCCTTTGGGCTCGGGCGGCGGCAGCACGATGCTCGCAGTGTCCGCGGCCGGGGCCGCGTGCCCACCGTAAAAGGCCGCAAGTTGCGCAACATCGACTCCCCGCTCGATGTCGCCGCCGATGCTGCCCTCGCTGAAAGCGAGCGCCATCCAGGGCTCGAAATGCCCGATGACCCGCGGCCTGACTTGCGGATGCCGGTAGAGATAGTAGTTGAGGCCATCCGCGAAGGCGTTCATGAGCTTCTTCAGCCATGGCGGGCTTTGCGCGTATTCCCCCTGAATCACCTCGGGATCGGCGAACAGCTGGCTGCGCAGGTCGAGGTAGATCGACGACTCGCCCTCCGCCTGTGAGCGCCAACCGAGCGCCTCGATGTAGTTCGACTCGACCCGGTTGAAGTCGTCCTCTGCCTGCGCGTACTCCATCCCGAAGACCGCGTCGGCATCGGTTTTGCCGTACACGTGCGCAATGCCCCAATCGTCGCGGTAGATGGTGACGCTCTGCGCCTCGCCCTTCCAGCGGGCGATCTCGGCGGCGCTCGGCGTCCGCGCGGCACAGGGCCGCGCGCACACGCCCGCTGCCAGAAAGAGAAGCAGAGCCGGGATTGACTGTCTCATCGTGGGTCGCAACGGATTATCCCCCTGGCGCTCATCGGCTGCCGGACAGCATACGGCAGCGGTCATTGCGCGGATTTCGGTTCGTCACGAATTTCCCGCCGATGATCTCATCGGCGGTCGGGGCGGGTCCTCAGCGGTTGCCGCCGAACATGTCGCGCAACACCGCGCCGGCGATGCCGCCGGCGGTCGCGCTCTCGATGTTTTGCGTACGGCCGGCCAGATAAGGGGCGAGAGCATGCGCGAGATTGGGCACCGTCAGGGTCTGCAGCCAGACTCTGCCCGGCCCCGTCAGCCGTGCCACGAAGAGTCCGTCGCCCCCGAAGATCGCATTGGCGAAGCCGCGCATGAAGGTCACGTCGAAATTCACGGTGTCCTGAAACATGCCGATGTGGCCCGGATGCACCTGCAGCGTCTCGCCCGGAGCCAGGTCGTAGGTCACCACTTCACCGCCCAGCTCGACCCACGCGGTGCAAGGCCCCGCCAGGCGCTGCAACAGGAATCCGTCGCCGCCGAAGATCCCGGCCCCGAGCGAGCGCTGAAATCCGGTCGAGAGCTGCAGTCCCTCGGTGCCGCAGAGAAACCCGTGGCGGTGGATCATGTATGAATGGCCGGGCGGCACATCCACCTGCAGGATCGCTCCCGGGACCTTCGCGGCGAAAGCGACCACCCCGCGGCCCGCGGGCGCCGAATACTCGGTCATGAAGAGCCCGCCGCCCGACAAGGCGCGGCCGATCGCACCCCAGATGCCGCGCGCCCCGGCCGTATAGGTGGTCGTGCGCATCTGCACGCCCTCGGTCATCCACGAGAACTCGCCCGGCTCGGCGACGATGCGATCGTTGGGCTCGAGACCGATCTCGAGCACAGGCATCGTGGTGCCTTTGATCTGGGATTTCATCGCTCCGAGGATAGCATGCAGACCATTGCCGAGCTTTGGGCACGGTTGATGCAGGGAGACGCTACGTGATGCGCGGCCGATCCGCCTTCTTGCTTGTGGTGGGGTCGGACGCGCCCTGAGTAAGTTTACATAATTGTAGTCCGGCAACTCGTGCACGCGGACGACAGGTAAGCGTTACTCACGCTCGTGCAACAAATGGGATTGAAATGATCCGAGTGCTGGTGCTCGAGGATGATGCGGCTGCCGCGGAGTCATCCTGCCGGATGCTGAAGCAGGGCGGCCTTTCCTGCTCATGCGAGCGCGCGGAAAGCGAGGTCGAATTCCGCCAGGCGCTGCTGCGCTCCCCCGACGTCATTCTTTCCGATTCGAATGTTCCGGGTTTCGACGGCCTGTCGGCGCTGGCGATCGCGCAGGCGGAGTGTCCCAGCATTCCCTTCATCTTCGTCACCGGAAATCCGGATCCCGCCGCGGCGAGGGTTGCCAGGGAGCGCGGCGCGGCGGGTGTGGTGGCGAAAGAGAATCTCGACCGCCTCACCGGCGTCGTGTGCACGGCGCTCGATGAGCGCAAGGAACTGGCCCGTGATCACCTCCCGGAACGTCGCAAAAGCGAGACCGACGCCGATGCGAGCAGCACTGCCACCTACCTCATCGAGCGCCAGGCGATCCTCGATCGCGCGCTGCGACATGAGGACAGGTCAGCGCTGTCGAACGTGCTGCGCCGACATCCGCCCATGCCCATAGCACTGCTCGCGCTGGGGTCTGTGCAGGTGCGCGAGCGATTCGTGAAATGGCTGCTGAACGCCAACATCGAAGTCGAGCCTGTCGAGTCCACGACCGAAGCGCTCGCGAACCTCGAGGCACGTACGCATGCGCTCCTCTTCACCGACCGGCTGGATCTCGTGCAGTCATTGCGCCAGTTGCATGCAGGCTCGGCGACGCATGTGGTTTACGTCGATGTCGATGGCACGGTGGGCGCCCGCGAGGCTCTGCGCCGGGGAGCCAACGATTGCATGCCGGCCGAGGCCGGTGGCGAGGAGTTCTGGGCGCACCTGACGACCGCCCGACGCATCGTGAGTCTCTCGGCCGCGCTGCAACTGGCCATGACGGACAATCGCATCCTGTCGACCGTCGATGAGCTCACGCGTTGCGGCAGCCGACGCTTTTTCGAGCACGAGTTTCCCCGCGAGGTCGAGCGCGCAGTGCGGCTGCGTCGCGCCCTGTCGCTCGTCATGTGCGACATCGATCACTTCAAGGCGGTGAATGACTCCCACGGCCACGAGATAGGCGACCAGGTGCTGCGGGAATTCGCGGCGCGGCTCACACACGGACTGCGGCTGGGCGAGGACTGGGTGGCGCGGATCGGCGGCGAGGAATTCGCGGTCGTGTTGCCCGAAGTCGCGATCCCCAAGGCGCTCCTCGTTGCGCGGCGCCTGCGCGAGCGCACCAGCCTGACTCCATGCCAGACCACCGCGGGACCGCTGCGGATCACCGGAAGCTTCGGCATCTCGGGGTTCTCACCCCATCGCGGCGACCAGGACATCTCGCCGCGCATCCTGGTCCGGGCCGCCGACGCCGCACTCTATGAGAGCAAACGCGCCGGACGCAACCGCGTGACCGTGGCCTAGGTACCGCCTCCTCGCCGCACGGCCGACCGCTCGGTTTGCATTCGATACCGGTCATTATGGTATCGTTACCATTCGCGACTGGAGTGGACTCATGCGGCCTCGATCCTGGTCAGTTCCGGCAATGTTGCTCTTCGTTGGCGGGCTGCGGTGCCTCGCCGCATCCGGCGCCGCTCTGGCGATGAAGGTCACCGACAGCGGTTACCTCGATGCGCCGGGTGTCAGCGTCATGCTGTACGACGACAATTACAGCCCCGTCTTCTTCGATCAGAAGGATGCCGCCATGCAGATCATCCTGCACGGCCGGCGCATCGCCACGAATGGCAGCGTGCGTCTTCTGCCGACGCCGGAGCAATGGGATGTGATTCCGCACCTCATCGCACGGCACACCGACAAGGAGCACGATCGCCTGACCGCCGACGTTTCCTACCCGGCATACCACTTCTACTATCACGTGGTGGTCGCGGCCGAGCCCGGTGGAGTGCGGGTGAGCGTGAACCTGGACAAGCCCCTGCCGCAGGAGCTGGTCGGCCGGGCCGGATTCAACCTGGAGCTCCTGCCTTCCCTGTACGCGGACAAGGCATATTCCGTCGATGGCACGGAGTTTGGAGTCTTCCCGCGCAGTCCCGAAGCACGGATGACCGTGGTCCCGCCGAGGCCCGCAGACCCGAAGGGCCCGTGGTACGTGGAGCAGTGGCACCAGGCCAAGGGCTACACCCAACCTCTGCCGTTCGCCACGGGCAAGAGCATGACATTGGCCGTGGACGATCCGCTCGACCGCCTCAGCGTGACTTCGCAGACCGGACCGCTGCTCCTTTACGATGGACGCAACGAGGCGCAAAACGGCTGGTACGTATTGCGCACGCTGATTCCCGCGGGCAAGACGACAGGTGCCATCGTGTGGCACATCCGGCCGAGCAACATCCCCGGCTGGACGCGGCCGCCGATGATCGCGCACAGCCAGGCGGGATACGCCGCCGCCTTCCCGAAAGTCGCCGTGATGGAGCTCGACCCTCGCTTCCAGGCCCCCGCGACAGCGGCGGTGCTGCGGCTCTCCGACGACGGCGCTTATCGCAAGGTCTTCGAGGGTTCCGTCTCGAAGCCAACGCCCTGGCTGCGCTACCACTACGCAAAATTCGATTTCTCCGCGGTCAGAGAGCCCGGGCTGTACGTCATCGAATACGCCGGGCAGCGGACCGATGTGTTTCCCATCGCGCAGGATGTCTATGACAAGGCCTGGCAGACCACCCTCGATGGCTTCCTGGCAGTGCAGATGGACCACGTGTCAGTGCGCGATGCCTATCGCCTGTGGCACGGCGTCGCACACATGACTGACGCTCTGCAGGCCCCCCCGAACACCACGCACTTCGACGGCTACTGGATGGGCTCGGACACCCAATCCCCCTACAAGCCCGGAGAGCACATCCCGGGTCTGAACGTCGGCGGGTGGTTCGACGCGGGGGATTTCGACAACGATGCCTTCGGTCAATACGCGACCATCCAGAATCTGGCTCTGGCCTATGAGACGTTCCACATGAAGTGGGACGAGCTCTCGGTGAACGAGAAAGCCCGCTCGGTTGAAATGCACCGGCCGGACGGCATCCCCGATATCGTCGAGCAGGTCGAGCACGGCGTCCTGCAAACGCTCGCGCAGATCCATGCTGTCGGACACCCGTTCACAGGACTGCAGTCGCCCTACCTGCAGTGGTACACCTTCGTTGGCGACGGCGCCTCACAGACGGGAGCCTACTCCAACAATCCGGACCCGCGCTGGGCGTGGACGATGACTTCCCCGAGCATGGAATACGCCGCGGCGGCGTCGCTGGCCATCGCCTCCGGTACCTTGAAGGGCTGGAACGACCCGCTGTCGAAGCAATGTCTCGATGCCGCCATCAGGCTCTGGAGCGATGCGCAGGCTCGTCCCGTCCACCGGCATCTGCCGAGCTACCTGGAGGGTGAAGGCGGGTATCGCGAGTTCGGCCTGGGCTCGCCGGAATGGACGGCGGCCGTGGAGCTGACGATCGCCACCCACGGCGCGGATCCCTACAGGAAGCGCGTCGAGAAGCTCTTCCCCGCGACGGGAAAGCAGATCGCCTTCGGCGGCTGGATGGCGGTCCGTGCCCTGCCCTACCTCGATGCCGACTACCGGACCCGCCTCAGGGCGGTGATCAAGGCCTCCGTCGCGCAGTTGAATGGCTTCCTCGCCGGCACGCCCTTCGGGGTGCCCCCGTCGCAGGGCGCCTGGGGCGGCTCCTCGGAGGTAGCGGAGTTCGGTGTGCAGATGTACTTCCTGCACGAGGCGTTTCCGGATCTCATCGGGCCGGAATACACCCTGCGCGCCGCCAACTACCTGCTCGGGACGCATCCGGTCTCCAGCGAGTCGTATATCTCGGCGGTTGGCACGGCCTCCAAGCTGCAGGCGTACGGCAACAATCGCGCCGACAATACCTTCATTCCGGGCGGCATGATTCCGGGCTACATCGTGATCAAGCCTGACTTTCCGGAATGTATCACCCACTTCGGATTCCTCTGGTTCGAAGATGAGTACACCGTGGACGCGGCGGCCACGTGGGTCCTGGAAGCCAACGCGGCGGACGCCATCGTCAGGGAAGGGCCGCAGGCCGGAGGCCCGCGAACGTGATGGGCGATTCGCTCAGGAGCCGGCGAGACACCGCCGCACGAGGGAGACCCAGAGCGCGACGCCGGCGGGAAGCGCGTCATCGTTGAAGTCATACCGCGCCGAATGCAGACCGGGATTCTCGCCGTTGCGCGCCGCGCCGAGCCAAAGATAACTTCCCGGCACGGCCCGCAGCATATAGGCGAAGTCCTCGCCGCCCATGCTCGGCGGCGCGTCGGCGACACTCAGGCCCGTCCCGCCGGCGACCTCGCGAAGGAGCTTCGCCGAAGCGGGATCATTGATCGTGGCGGGGTAGCGCCGTTCATAGCGGACCACGGCGGAACAGCCGAAGCCGGCGGCAATCGAGCTCGTGAGATCCGCCATACGCTCTTCGATGCGATTGCCGGTCTCCTCCTCGTACCAGCGCGTCGTGCCCCGGATGAGACATTCGTCCGGGATGACGTTCCAGGTATCGCCGCTGCGGATCTGAGTCACCGACACCACCGCGGACTGGAGCGGATCGACGTTGCGGCTGACGATGCTCTGGAGAGCCGAGACGATCTGCGCCGCGGCGACGATCGGGTCCGTCCCCGCATGAGGCATGGCTCCATGGGAGCCGCGGCCTCGGATACTGATCTCGAACGTTCCAAACGCGGCCATCATCGGCCCGTCTCGCACAACACAGGTGCCAACGGGCAGACTCGGCCAATTGTGCAGCGCGTAGACGCTGTCGCAGGGGAACGATCTGAACAGGCCCTCCTCGACCATGCGCCGCCCGCCGCCCTCGTTTTCCTCCGCCGGCTGGAAGATGAAATGCACCGTGCCGTCGAGATCGGGCAGAGTCGCGCAAACGCGCGCCGCGGCGAGCGCGATGGCCGTGTGCCCGTCATGTCCACAGGCGTGCATCACACCCGGGACGCTGGAGAGATGCGCCGTGCCGCTGTCCTCCCGGATCGGCAGCGCATCCATGTCAGCCCGTATCCCGATGCTGCGCCGGCTCGTGCCGCGCGTCAGTGTGCCGATCACGCCCGTTGCGGCGAGGCCTCGGTGGACCTTCAGTCCGAAGCGCTCGAGTTGCGAGCCGACGAAGTCCGACGTCTGTCGTTCGTTGAAGGCGAGCTCCGGATGGCGATGCAGATGATGTCTCCAGGAGACTGCCTCGGCGAGGAGATCCGGGCTGACGGCGTCGGCAACATTCATCGCTGTCATGCTTCGCTCCCATACCAATCCAACACCCGCAGCGCGCGCAGCGTATTCCACCGGCTCGGCTTGCCCTCCCCCGCATCCGTCTCGATCGGCATCCGGCCGGCGTATTGGGTCTCGAGCGGCCAAAGGCCGTCGGGATTGCGCTTCGATGCGACCAGACCGATCGCCTCCGCCGCGCGCCCGTCCGCAGCGGCGCCTGCGTGGCGCAGATAGTCGAGTCCCCGCAGCACGTCATAATGCCACCAGGTCGGATAAGCGAATCGCGTCCAGGACATGCCGCTCTTGCGGTCTTTCTCGATGACCTCGCCGGTCGCGCGGCGCCGGAACAGGCGGCGCTCCAGAAGGTACTCCTGCCCCCGCAGACGGGCGGCGGTCACCCTCTCATCCGCGCCGCCCGCCCGCTCATACTCGAGCAGGGCCTCGAGCACGCAGATGGTCGTGTTGAATGACGACCGTGTCGATGTGTCGGGTGCATCGCAATTCCAACCGCCATCGGCGAGCTGTTCCCCGAGCAGCCGCTCGATCAGCCCGCCGACATCCTGGCGAAAATAAGCGCCGGCCGCCGCCACCTGACCGTTGATGCAGGGCTCCACCTCGCCCGCAAAGAAGCGGTTCTCGTCGGCTTCCCGCGGACCGCAGCCCCGCCACGTTACGCCGTCCCGCACGAGACCCGCTGCGCGCCGCGCCGCCTCGCTGGCAGGCTCGAGGCCCATTTCGCGCAGCAGCGTGAGAACGTGCATCGTGGAGTCCCACCCCCGATTCCACGCCGCCCCACCCCAATTGCCATCGGCCCCCTGGAGGGCGAGCAGTCGCGCGCCGGCGCCCTCCGTCGCGACTTTGGCACGCACGGCGGCAACTTCGCCGGGCGCGGCTTCCGTCAGGTCGCGCATGACCTGCCAGCGGATGGAGGGATCGGAGTCGAGGAGCCAGTGTATGGCGGACGCTTTCGACTGCATGGCGGACCTCACTTGGACCCGGGCTCGAAAATCGCGTAAAACTTCGTGCATTCCTCATGCACGGTCCACGTCCCTTCGAATCCCGCCGGCACGACGAAAGCATCGCCCGCGGAAAATGCCTGACGCTCCCCGGCGGCGCTATCGATCGTGACGCGGCCTGCGGTGAGGACACAGAGCTCGTTCTCCGTATAGCGAACGCGCCACTTGCCGGGGCTCGACGACCAACGGCCGCAGAAGAATCGACCGCTGGCATCGGTGAAGGCATTCCAGGCACGGTGGGCGGGCAGGCCTGCGACGATGCGATCCGCCGCCGGGTCGCATGCTTCCCAGGAAGCGGGTCCGTCCAGACGGACGATCGAAGCCGTCATGACGGATCACCAACGGCCGCCGCCACCTCGTTCCGGACCCGATATCGGAGCCAGACGGCCCCGCCGTCCAGAACCTCGCAGCTCAAGAGCGACATCTGCGCGATCGGCGCTCGCAGCTCCGCCTCTTCTTCGCTCGAGTCGAACACGCTCGGCGCGCCCCGCGCGCCGTCGATCGCAGGATGGATGGCGAGGCTGATCTCGTCGATGAGCCCGGCGCGCAAGAAAGCGCCGTTGCTGCCGCCTCCGCCCTCGACCAGCAGCCGCTTCACGCCCAGCTCGCGATTGAGAAACTCGAGCGCGGCCGCGAGATCGAGCTCCCGCTCGCCGGCAAAGAAATAGGACACTCCATCCCTGCGCAGTCCCGCGAGATGCGCATCGGAGACCTGCTCCGTCAGAACGACGACGATCGGGTCACCGCCGATATCCGCCCGGCCCCAGGCGATCTTGCCAGATGCATCCAATACGACGCCGTAAGCCTCCGCACCCGGCCGAGCGAGCCACGGCTCTCGCGGATGGCTGCGCGCCGTTCCGGCCTCGTAGGCTTGCGCCTTTGCGAACTCCTGCCCGGTTATCCGGCCCACGACCCACGCGTCACCGCCGAGTTTGGTGTGTAGACGCTCGAAGAGCTCTCCCCCCTCGCGGGTCCGCGGGCGCCACCGGCTGTGCAGGATGCGTCCGTCGATGCTCGTCACCATGTGGCAGACGACGTGTGGTTTCATAGCGCTACCTTGACGCGCGGGCAAAGAGGCGTCGCCGGGATTATATTGCCAGCGGAGAAGTCTGCGCGATCACCGAAGCGCTGCGTGCCACGCGCGGGGCTGAACGACGGTCAAGGTGCGCTCACCACCTCGAGCAGATCGCTCACCGGCCGTCGGAGAATCTTGCCGCTGCCGCTCGCGGTGAGCCGGCGGGCCGCGTCGTCCCAATGCAGACGCGTCATACGGCCTCCACCGCGCTCGTAGTCATAGCTGACCCCGTCATCGTCATATAGATCGAACTCGGCATCACGCCCGGGATACACCCGGATGCGCTCGATGGCCTGGGCCGTGGCCGTGCTCGCCACCACCGTCCCCAACGGCAGGATGGAGCCGGCACGCACGAACACCGGGATCCGATCGATCGGGGCATCGACGCTGATGGTCCGGCCTCCCGGCACGCGAACGTTGGTCCAGTAGTCGTACCAGTCCGCGCCCGCGGGCAGGTACACCCGCTTGCGCGTCTGACCCTGACTGGTGACCGGCGCCACCAGGAAATCCGGCCCGAACATGTACTCATCGCCGATGTTGGCGACCTGCGGATCACGGGGAAAATCCATCCAGAGCGCCCGCATGAAGGGTGCGCCAGTCTGGTACGTGTGGCGGGCCAGCGAGTAGATGTAGGGAATCAGCCGGTACCGCAGCCGGTCGTACCGGGCGAGAATCGCCTCCGCCTGCCTGCCGTAGGCCCAGATCTCCGTATGCTTGCGCTCGCCGTGGACGCGCAGGGTCGGCAGGAACGTGCCGTACTCGAACCAGCGAGTGAAGAGCTCCGGATAGTCATCGTCCCGACCGACCACATCGCGGGCGTCGGACGGGTCGATCAGCGGCGGATGTGTGGCGGAGGATGTCTGCGGCAGGGGCTGCCAGCCGCCGATATCGTTGCCCCAGTAGGCGATTCCCGAAGCGGTCATGTTGAGTCCTGTCGGAATCTGCCGGCGCAGCGCCTCCCAGGAGGGATCGATGTCGGATGACCAGAAGATCGCCCCCGTCCGCTGCGATCCGAGATACGCCGCCCGCGCCAGGATGAGAACCCGCCGGTCCGGCCGGTAGCCGCGAATCCGCCGCGACATACCATCGACATATAACAGTGGGAACACGTTGTGATAGCGGTCCCCGGAGCCGATCTCGAAGAAAAACCCGTCGGGGACCAGGTCCGGTTCCGTCTCATCGAGCCACAGGTAGTCGAAGCCATGGGAGAGGATATTGTCGCGGACATGCGTGAAGAACCAGCCGAGGGCCTGGCCGTTGGTGGCATCGATCAGGGCGCCGGCGCGATCGGCGCGAAATGGCAGGCCGTCCTGGGTCTTGCCGTCCTTGTCCCGCAGAAAGAACCCCTTCGCGTCGAGCTCGTTGAAGTAACGCGAGTCGCGCTCGAAGCGCGGCCACACCGAGATCATCGACCTGATGCCGAGAGCATGCAGATCGCGGTTCATCGCATCGGGATCGGGAAACTGCGCCGGATCGATGTCGAGCTGGCCCATGCGCGTCCAGTAGAACCAGTCGGTCACCATGATGTCGAGCGGGTAGCCCTTGCGGCGATAGGTATGCGCGACGTCGAGAATCTCCTGTTGGCTCGCATAGCGGGCTTTGGACTGGATGAGCCCGAAGGCTGCCTTGGGCGGCAGGGGTGTGCGGCCGGTGAGCTTTGCATAGCCGGCGTAGAGCGCATCGGCGCCGTCACCCAGGATGACGAAGAACGACACGCGCTCACCTACTTCGGATTGCCAAAGGGTGCGTCCATTGACGGCCGGGTAGACGTGAGTATCCGACGGGTTGTCCCAAACGATTCCGTAACCACGGCTCGAGACCATGAACGGGATACAGACCGTCTCACCATGGGGCTCATCGTAGAAGTGCCTGCAATCGATCGTGCGGCCACGCAGGTCCAGAATGCCCTCCTGGTTCTGACCGAGGCCGTAGAAGTGCTCATCGGGGGGCGCCGTGAAACTGGCGCCCACCTGGTACGTATGCTCCCCGTTGACGACATGCGGCGCCATCTGCCAGCCGGTCATGGCCAGCACGGTTTCGCCGCGTGCGTTGCGGATCTCGAGCGCCACCGGCGGCAAGGAGGGTGCGAAGTAGCGTTCTCCGGGCGAAGGCGTGCCGGGCCGAGGCTCGGGATCGACGCGCAGGCGCAAAGCGCTCGAGCGGAAGGTGTCGCCTGCGGCGTCCTGCGTGTGCGTCAAGCCATGCGGGTCGGGGCCGCCGATGAACCCATAGCCCGGGGGCGCCACGGCAGTACCGTAATCGGTAGCGATCGTGATGCGCACGATATTGGGTGCATAGGATTCCACGGCAAGGTACGCGCCGTTGCGGCTCAAGACGACCGGCGAGGCGAGGCACGGGCTGCTGAGCAGCAGAGCCGCGAGACTGACGATGCGCTTGGCGGGCCTGACGGCCCGATGACGATTCCCGATCAAGTGCCCCCCCTTTTTCGAGCTGCGGGCCGCTCCGGGCGGGCCTAGTATTGGTGGACTCGGGTCCGAGGACAAATAGCCGTCTTGTCTGACGGTATACGAGCCTTTATATAGACACCGACTTCAGCGCTTCAGCGCCCGTTGCAGCGCGTCGGCCATGATTCCGTTTCCCTGCGGCTCTTGCTTCCGGTGCACGTCGGTCTTCCCTGAAGGACGCCGAGGCGGACGAGATCGGTCTGCCTCCGATCGAGCACGTGGAGACGTATCGCTCAGTCTCATGGTCAATGCGATTCGCCGGCGTTGCAGGTCGACCTCGAGCACCTTCACTTTGACCACATCGCCTGCCTTGACGAGCTCGCGCGGATCCTTGATGAACCGCTCCGACATCATCGAGATGTGCACCAGGCCGTCCTGATGCACGCCGACATCGACGAAAGCGCCGAAGTTGGTGACGTTCGTCACCACGCCTTCCAGCACCATGCCCGGCGCGAGGTCCTTCAGATCCTCCACGCCTTCCTGAAACACCGCGGATTTGAACTCCGGGCGCGGATCGCGCCCGGGCTTTTCCAACTCACGCAGGATGTCCCGCACGGTCGGCAGCCCGAACCGTTCATCGGTGTAGCGGCCGGCATCCATCTGCCGCAGGACCCGCGGATCACCCATCACCTCGGAGAGCGGCTTGCTCAGATCGGCGAGGATGCGCTCCACCAGCGGATAGGCTTCAGGGTGCACGGCCGAGCGGTCGAGGGGGTTCTCGTCATCGTTGATGCGCAGAAAGCCCGCGGCCTGCTCGAATGTCTTGGCGCCCAGCCGCGGCACTTCGCGCAGCGCTTCCCGGCTGCGGAAGGCGCCGTTCTCGTCGCGGTGACGGACGATCGCATTCGCGAGCGATTCCGAGAGTCCCGAGATGCGCGCGAGCAACGCGGGTGATGCTGTATTGACATCCACGCCTACCGCATTGACACAGTCCTCGACGACGGCATCGAGCGACCGCGCGAGCTTGCTCTGGTTGACGTCATGCTGATACTGCCCCACCCCGATCGATTTCGGATCGATCTTGACGAGCTCGGCCAGGGGATCCTGCAGGCGCCGGGCGATGGAGACAGCGCCTCTCAGCGTCACATCGAGTCCGGGCAGCTCGCGGGATGCGAGCTCGGAGGCCGAGTAGACCGACGCGCCCGCCTCGGACACGACGATCTTCGTCAACTCTAGGTCCGGGTGGCGCTTGCCCAGATCGCCGGCCAGCCTGTCGGTCTCCCGCGAGGCGGTGCCGTTTCCGATACTGACGAGGTCGACGGCGTGCTTCTTCGCCAGCGAAGAGAGCGCATGCAGCGCCCCATCCCAGTCATTGCGCGGCGGGTGCGGATAGATGGTCGCCGTCTCCAGGACCTTGCCCGTGCGATCCACCACCGCGACCTTCACTCCCGTGCGCAGCCCGGGATCGAGTCCCATGGTTGCCCGGGGTCCCGCCGGCGCCGCAAGCAGCAGGTCGTGCAGATTGCGCGCGAAGACGCGGATGGCTTCTTGCTCCGCGCTCTCGCGCAGCTCCGCCAGCAACTCGCCCTCGAGCTGCCAGGCGAGCTTCACCTGCCAGGTCCAGCGCGCCGTCTGCAGCAGCCATGCATCGCCCGGGCGGCCACGGCTTGCGATCTGGAAGCGCGCCGCGATCTTGCGCTCGCACGAATTGAGCGTGTCACTCGCCACGGCCGGCTGCGTGGCGGCCGCCAGCTCCTCGGGCAGCTTCAAAGCGAGCTGCAGCATCTGCTCCTTGCGCCCGCGAAAGAGCGCCAGTGCGCGATGTGACGGAATCGCCGCGAACGCCTCGCGATAATCGAAGTAGTCACGAAATTTGGCGCCGGCTTCCTCCTTGCCTTCGGCAAGCCTGGAGACGAGCTGCGCGCCCGCCCGCAGGTGCTCACGCAGCTCGCCGACCAGCGTCGCGTCCTCCGCGAACTGCTCCATCAGCACCTGGCGCGCGCCCTCGAGCGCGGCCTTGATATCGGCGACCCCGGGATTCTCGCCCTGCTCCGTCGTGAATGGCGCCTTGAGGTATCGCGCCGCCTCCGCCTGCGGGTCGAGTGTTGGATCGGCGAGGAGCGCGCGAGCCAGCTCATCGAGCCCGGCCTCGCGGGCGATCTGCGCCTTGGTGCGCCGCTTCGGCCTGAAGGGAAGGTAGAGATCCTCGAGCCGCTGCTTGGTGTCCGCGGCTTGCAGGCTCTCCTTGAGACCCGGCGTCAGCTTTCCCTGCTCCTCGATGCTCTTCAGGATGGCGGCGCGCCGCTCCTCGAGCTCGCGCAGGTAGGTCAGGCGCTCCTGCAGAGTGCGCAACTGCGCGTCGTCGAGCCCACCCGTGGCCTCCTTACGATAGCGCGCGATGAATGGCACCGTGGCGCCGCCGTCGAGCAGTGCGACGGCGGCCGTCACCTGCGGCGGTTTGACGGAGAGCTCGGCGGCAATACGCGATTCGATCGTGATCATCGGCCGCACTATGCGGAAACATCTCGCCCGCAACAAGACTTGCGCGCGCGCGCCGATTTATATAGCCGCGGCACCACATTACCTCGCGGTGCGCGCGGTCGCTGTCCAGCGTGCGCCATGCGACCAGGCCGGCAGCCGCACTTTTGCCGAAAGCTCCAGGCTTGCGGCCGAGTCTCCGGCCCACACATCGTAGGTGCCGGCCGGCCGATGCCAGCGATCGTGAGTTGCGTCGAATACCGCGAGCAACCGCGGGTCGATGTGTACCGACAGCAGGGCGGAACCGCCGGGCGGCAGCGTCACTTTCGACCAGCCTCCCAACCGCCGCGGCGCTTCCCACCCGCCGGCGGCGGGTCCCACGTAGAACTGCGGCACGGCGGCGCCGGCTGCACTTCCAATGTTGGTCACTGCAAGTGAGACAGTGAGCTGCCCGTCCGAGATGTGCGTGCGCAGTGCGCTGAAGCGAAAACCCGTATAGCTGAGTCCGTACCCGAACGGAAAGAGCGGCTTGACGCCGCGCTTCTGGAACCACTTGTACCCGACTGCGGCTCCCGCGGTGTAATCGACGTTGAATGGCCGGCCGGCGGGGACACCCGAGCCGGGCAGGACGGGATGCGGTAACTGGTCGAGCGATGCGGGAAATGTCACAGGCAGGTGACCAGACGGATCGACCTCACCAAAGAGCACCCGGGCGATCGCCGGACCACCTCCGCTGCCGGGGTACCAGGCCTCGAGCACCGCGGCGACGTTCGCGAGCCATGGCATCAGCACCGGCCCGTTGCTTTCCAGGATCACCACCGTGCGCGGGTTGGCCGCTGCCACGGCCGAAATCAACTCATCCTGATTGCCATCCAGCTTCAGCGCAACGTCCTGACTCTCCGCCGCCCATTGCGTGGCGAAAACGATGACTCGCTCGGCCTGCGCGGCCGCGCGCGACGCGGCCGCGATGTCGTGTCCGTCCAGATAGCGGATATTGGCCTGCGGAACCTGACCCATGATCGCACCCAGAGGCGCCGAGGGAAGAAAGACCTTCGGACCCGGCCATCCCTGCGTCGATCCCGGCACCGCATTGCCGCCCACGGGGTACACGGTCGAGGAGCCGCCGCCCGAGAGCACGCCGCGATCTGCATGGCCCCCGATGATCAGCAGGCCTTTCACGCTGCGCGCAAGCGGCAGAATCGCACCAGCGTTCTTCAGCAGGACGATGCCTTCTTCCTCGTCCGCCTGCGCCACCCGCGCATCGGCGGTGAAATCGATCGCGGCAGGAACATCATGGTCGCGGCCATCCGCGACTCCGGCCGCGAACATCGAGCGCAGAATGCGCCTCGCCATGTCATCGAGACGCGCGGCCGGCACGGCGCCGGACGCCAGCGCCGCACTCAGCGCGGTGCCGAAGTACGGCTCGCTGTCGAAGGAATAGGCCGATTCCTGGTCCAGGCCGGCGAGCGCCGAGCCCACCGTGCTGTGCACCGCGCCCCAGTCGGACATGACATAGCCGTGGAAGCCCCAGTCCCCCTTGAGCACCCGCCCGAGGAGCCATTTGCTCTCGCACGCATACACGGCGTTCACCCGGTTGTAGGCGCACATCACCGCGCCCGGCCTGCCCTGCTCGACGGCGAGCTCGAAGGCCAACAGGTCCGACTGCCGGGCCGCGGCCGCGGAAATGTCGGCGCTGAGGATGTTACGGCCCGTCTCCTGATCGTTGAGCGCGTAGTGCTTCATGACCGCGATGACGTGCTGGGACTGAATGCCGCGGATCTGCGCAGCCGCGATGACTCCCGCCAACAGGGGGTCTTCTCCCGCGTACTCGAAGCTCCGTCCTCCGCGCGCCTCGCGCACGAGATCCAGGCCGGGACCGAGCAGCACGTTGAATCCGGACGCGCGAGCCTCCGCTGCGATCATCGCGCCGCCCTTTTGCGCCAGGGCCGCATTCCAGGTCGCGGCCGTGGCCAGTCCGGAAGGCAAGGCCGTGCGCTCGCGGTAGGCATAGCGCGAGGCTCGTTGCGTGGCGACGCCCAGACCTGCATCGGTGAGCCATTGCGGCGGCAGGCCCAGGCGCGCGATGCCGGGGACGAATCCGGCAGACCCTGGGCGTGCCTGCGGCGGCGGGGTGTACCCCTTGTTCGGCATGACGGAGCCGAAATAGCCGAAGACGAGAGACAGCTTCTCCGCGCGCGTCATGGCCTGGAGCGCAAGGTCAGCGCGTCTATCGGGTGACAGGCTCGAGTCGAGCCAGGGCCGCGGACGCGGAGCAGCCGCGGCGGCCGCCGCACCGGCCGGGCACATCGGCAATGACAGAACGAGCAGAGTCACGACGAGCGGAACCGCTCTCGAGTGGCGCATCGCATTCTTATCCGAACAGGGGCTCCACGGATATGGTAACTTGCGCTCGCAGCCGAGAGCGAACCCGTGGCGAATACACTAATTCACGAGAGCCGGCGCCTGCAGTTTCCGCTCGATACCCTCGTCGATGCCCTCATCGAGCTGGAAAACAAGCAGGGACATTGGCCGCCCAAAGCCACCGTAGTAGGCGCCAGCATCGATAATTCCGGCGAGAGCGACTCGAACGTCATTCTCTCGATTCACCGCGCGGAAGGCGGCGACGTCATCGAGCGCCGATATGGCTTGTCGAAGCTCGCCGCCGCGATGGTCAACTACTGCCTCACGATGCGAGTCCCCATTCCCCGCAACTCCACGAAGAGTATCCAGCTCCTGCGGGACGGCGTCGCCCTGGTGCTGGAGAACACCGTAATGCTGCAAAGCAAGCATGAGGAGCTTTCCACGCTTCCGGCGGGGAGCGTGCAAACCGCAGCGCCAGCCGCCGACGAGGACGTGGAGGCCGACATCTCACCAGCCGCGGAGACCCCACCGGCTGCTGAAGCTTCGGCGGCCGCTGAGACGCCGGCGGACACGCAGGCTGCAGCGCCCGACGGTAGCCCGCCGGCGGCGCAAGCCTCGCCGGATGTAGAGCACCTGCGTGCCGGGGATTCCGAACCTACCGAGTAAGGCTGTTTGGCGGCGGGCTCAGCTCAACCGCCGCCGCGGGGAGGGCACCGGCCGCAACAGGTACACGGCGCCCAGCGCGCCCGCAATGACCAGCATTGAGCCGACCGGGTGCCGTCTGAGCGCGCGTCCGCCGGCCGGAACAAGCCGCGCCCCGAGCCTTGCGATGGAAATGGCTGCGGCCACGCGCCCCAGCATGGGACTGGCAGGTCCGACCGCATGGGCGATCTTCTCGAGGAGGTGCCCGGCGTCGGCCAGGGTGCCGCCGGACCGGCCCAGACGATCGGGATCGATGCTCATGACTCCATGTAAATGGAGCGGCCCGCGGCGGGTTCCGCTCGCAGCGCGCGTTCTAGCTCGTGCCGGCCCGCCGGATCCGATCGATGCCAGCCACGAGGTGATGAAACGCTTCCAACAGCGGCAGCGACAGACCGAGAACCGCGGCTCTGCGGACGGCATAACCGAAGGTCTCCTCGACCTCCAACGGCCGTCCCGCCTCCAGATCCTGCAGCGCCGACATCCGATGATCCGGCGCGCGCGATCGCATCTGCTCACCAGCGGCGCGAACTGCCTCGATGGAGTCCTGCTCCGATGCCTCGAGGATCGTCCGCAGCGGCATCCCCGTAGCGCCTTCGACCAGGGCGATTCCCTGCGCTCTCGCCACGGCCGCGACCTCGCGGACCAGCCGCACGAGCATGCGCGCGCAATCCTCGTCCATGAGATAGCGCCAGCTCACGGATCGCATCGTCACGGCCATGCTCATGAGCCCAAGCCAGACGGTGAATTTGCTCCACTCCATGGAGACGATGTTGTCTACAGCGGTCGATCGGACCCCTGCCTGATCGATCAGGCCCGCGATGCGCCGCGCCCGCTCGCTGATGCCGCCCGCAGGCTCACCGACCGGCAGACTCACGTTGCGGGTGAACAGGACTTCCCCCGATGGCAACAGCTCGCCGCTCGTATCCGCGAGAGCGCCCAGCACCCGCTCGGCGCCAAACGTCCGCGCCAAGAGCTCGTTCTTCAGCACACCATTTTGAATGGAGAGCGCCGCCTCGAGGCGCACGTGCCGCAGCCGCTCGAGCGCGGCTTCGGTGCCATGCGTTTTCATCGCGACGATCAGCGTGTCGGCCGCCTGCAGCCGGTCGGGCTCGGTGACCACTTGCACGCGCGTGGAGAAGTCGGAAAGCCCCTTGATGCGCAGTCCGTCCCGCTCCAATGCGCGCGCGCGATCGCCGCGCGCGATGACGATCACAGAGTGGCCGGCACGCGCCAGGTGCGCCGCGAGGATGGAGCCGATGGCCCCTGCCCCGAGAATCGCGAATTGAGCTCGAGTCACGTCTGCGCCTCCTTCGAGCGCGCAGTATACCGCCCGTAGAAGGCTGTCGGGCTCGCGCTGGCGGGACTAAGCCGGACGCAGCCGGGAAAGCACCGTGCCGAGCAGCCGCACCTCCTCAAGAGTGTTGTAGTGCACCGCTGAAACGCGCACGGCACCGCTTTCCGGGGCCAGACCCAGGCGGCGCATCAGGCGCGGCGAGTACATGTGGCCATCCCGGATACCGATGCCCGCCGCCGCGGCAGCCTCCGTCACCTTCGCCGGCGCGATCCCCGGCAGGTTGAAGCAGACTGTCGGTACGCGCCCGCGCACCTCCTCTTCCGAGCGCAAGCCGTAGATCCGGGCATCGCAATGGCGCAACACCCGCAGCAGCTCGCGCGACAGGGTCTGCTCGTAGTCGCGGATCGCCGTCATGGCCGCGCGGCAATTGTCCCGGATCGACGCGTCATCCGGCGCGCCTGCGCGCCCCCTCACGACTCGCCCTACTTCCGCCAGATAGTCGATTGCCGCGGCCATGCCGGCCACGTTCTCGTAGATGAAGGTGCCCGCCTCGAGCTTGCCCGGCGGCTCATCGGGAATGAAGTCCTCCCGAAAAGTCGGCAGTCCGACCAGCGACTCGTAGCGCCCCCAGATAAACCCCATGTGCGGCGAGAAGATCTTGTAGCCCGAGCAGACGAGATAGTCGCAATCGAAGGCCTGGACGTCGATCACGCCGTGCGGCCCGTAGTGCACGGCGTCGAGGAAGATCTCCGCACCTGCCGCATGCGCCAGATCGGCCGCCGCGCGCACATCCACGATGGTCCCGAGCGCGTTGGAAGTCAGAGTACACGCCAGCACGCGGGTACGGGGGCCGAGCACGGAACGCAGGTCCTGCGGATGCAGACAGCCGTCCTCGCGCATGCGCCACCAGCGCACCTTCGCGCCCATGCGCTCGAGGGCGAGCCAGGTGGCGACATTCGCCTCGTGATCCAGGTCGGTGACGACGACCTCATCCCTCTCATCGAGCGTCTGGCCGATAGCCAGGCTCACCGTGCGGATGAAGGAAGTCGCATTCATCCCGAAGGCGATCTCTTCCGGCCGGCGCGCATTGACGAGCGCGGCCACGTGCGAGCGTGCCCGCGCGATCGTGGCATCCACGGCCAGGCTGCGCGGATAGCGCCCGCCGCGCTGCACGTTGTGCTCGGTGAGGTGGCGCCTGACCGCTTCCATCACTCCATCGGGGATCTGAGCGCCCGCCGCATTGTCGAGGAACACGTCGGCCCCGGCTGCGCGCAGGGCCGGAAACCAACCGCGGAACATCTCGACGGGAAAATCGCGGACCGTCATCGCAATCTCACCTCCGCGGAGCCGGATGGCGCCTCGCCGCTCCGTCCTTTTTCAGCTCTTCGTACACGATCCCCAGGAGATACGGCTGCTTGACCAGATTGCCGCCCCACTTGCGATCCAGATCATCGAGAGGATGGGAGGCGATCAACTGCTCCTCGGTCATGCCGCCGGCGATCGCCCTGGCGACGCGGTCGCGCACCTGGCGCAGCATCGCCTGGTACTCGCGCACGTCATTGCGGCTCGCAACCGGCCCGTGGCCGGGAATGATCTTGGTGCCGGCGTCGCACATCCGGTAGAGCGTGTCGTAGAAAGCGATCATGCCGTCGATCGTCCCGCCGTGGGCGTCGTCGATGTCGGGATAGAAGCCGTGAAAGAAGGTATCGCCCGTCTGGATGATGTCAGCGTCCACATAGCGCACGATCAGATCTCCGTCCGTGTGCGCCGGCGGGACGTGCATGACCTCGATGGTCTGCCCCGCGAGGTGGAATTGGATTTTCATCCCGCTGTCCAGGGTCACGACGGGGATCGCCTCGGGATCCGGCGCGTAGGGCGAGCCGGGCGGGTTATTACGTCCCTGTGCCGCCACGATGTAGCGGCGCGTCTGCGCGCTGGAGAAGATGACGGCGCCCGCTTTCCCAAACAGCCCATCGCCGCCGACGTGGTCCCAGTGCCAATGGGTATTGACCAGATAGCGGATCGGCTCCAGGGAGATCCGGCGCACCGCGGCGAGGACCTTGGCGTGGAGCTGCGGCCACTCTGCATCCACCAACAGTACGCCATGGCGTCCGGCCAGAACGCCGATATTGCCGCCGAAGCTCTCCAGCATGTGCACGCCATGCCCGAGATCATGGTCTTCCACCGGCGTCTTGCTCCAGTCGGGAAGATCCATCTTCAGCACGGGCCGCCCCCATGCCGTGGCAGGGGCGAAGCAACCCCAGGCAACGGCCAGGCAGGCCCCCACCCTCACCGCCGTACCGGCCATTCTCTTCATGTGCCACCTCGTTGCTTTGCCGCAGACGCTTGCGGGCCATGCCGCGGTCTCACTTGCGGTACCGGACCTCGATCCCGAACGTGCGCGGCCGCAGTGGGACCACGGAGCGCGGCGTGAGATTACTCGCTTCCTCGATGATGTTCGACGCGTACGCGTTGAGGAGATTGCGGCCGAACAACGCCGCCTCCCACTCGCCGGTATCGACGCCGATACGCAGCCCGAGCAGGTTGTACCCCGGGATCACGTTGTATATGGGGTTGCTCGGGCTGAATTGCGTCCCCTGGCGGCCGGTGTAGGAGTGATCCACCCGGACGAAGCCCTGGGCGCCCGCCGAGACGTGGTGGCGGTACTCCGCAAACAGGCTCCCCGAGGCCTGCGGGACGTTCGGAAACAGGTCGCCCGAATGCGCCGCGTATTGCGCGTTCGTCGCCGGCTGGTCTTCCGTGAGCTGCGCTTGCGCGAGAGCCAGGCTCCCGCCCACGGTCAGGTCGTGGGTCACGCGCGCCTGGACCTCGAGCTCCCCACCGTACACGCGCGCCCTTCCGGCGTTCGCGATGTAGGTCAAGGCATTGGTGTCGTCCGTGAAGTCGGATATCTGGATGTTGCTCCACTTGATGTAGTAGAGACTGGCGTTCGCGATGAGGCGCCGGTCGAGCCACGAGGTCTTGGCCCCGATCTCGTAGCTCCACAGCCAGTCCGGCTGGTAGGTGCGATCCTGCGGCGGCAGCGGCATGACGTTGACCAGGTTGCCGCCACCGATGCGAAAGCCCTCGGCGACCGTGGCGTACACCATGGCCGCGGGGGTGATCTGGTAGGAGAGATAGAACTTCGGAGTCACCTTGTGCGCGTGGCTGTAGAGCGTCGGCGTCGCCACCGGCGGGGAAAAGCCGCCGAACGGATGGGTGCTGTTGAGGTCATCGGACTCGTCGGCGCGAAACACGCGCGCGCCCACGAGGCCGGTCAGCTTATCCGTCAGCTTGTAGCTGTACTCGCCGTACAACGCGTACTGCTTGGTGGAATGCGCCTGGAATTGCCCGAACACCGGTTCGAGCGGCGACTTCAGATAGCCATCCGGATAGACGGTCGCAACCAGCGTCTCGAAGCTCGTCAGCAGGTGCTGCTGGAAGAGGCCGACGACGAACTCGCTTCGTCCGCCGAGCTTCGACGCCAGTCGCAGCTCGTTGGTGATATAGCGGCTCGTGTCGTACTGATCGGTGAGCGCATCCGCCGTACTGAACCCGATCTGCTGGAAGAAATCCGGGCCGAAGGACAGATCGTACAGCGTCGAGTCGAACTTGTTGTCATCGGCACGATCGAAATAGGACGTCGAGAAATCGAGGCTCGCCCAGTGAAAATCGTGGTTCAGGGTGAGGTTGTAGATCTTGAACTGAGAGCGGAAGGGATCGTGCACGTACTGATCGGTGTTGTATCTGCCGAGGTCCCCATCCGCGGTGACGACGATGTCGCGGCCATCCGTGACGGTTCTCTGATAGAAGACGTTCCCCGTGAGCCGGGTGTCCTCCCCGAGCTTGACGAGAAGCGCGGCCCGGCCCCCGGAAGTATGCTCGGCGTTCACCCCGGTGTCGTGCAGGCGGACGTTATCGATGAAGCCGCTCTCATCGTCATCGTACGCGGTGGCGCGCAGAGCCACCGCGCCACTGATCGGCGCATTCAGCGTGATCGCACCGTTGTAGTTCTCCCCGCCGTGCTCGGTGTGCGAGGTACGCAGCAGGGTGTCGATGCTGAAGGCAGCCGTGCTCGGCTGGTTGGTGATGGTACGGATGGTCCCGGATAGCGATCCGGAGCCGTAGAGGGTGCCCTGAGGTCCGCGCAGGACTTCGACGCGCGCGACGTCGAACAGGCGAAGGTCCGGCTGCCGAAGATCTCCTGTGATGAGGATGTCGTCCACGTATTGGCCGACGGTCGCGACGCCCGTGCCGGTGGCGTTGATGCCGCGGATCACGTACGTCTTGAATGCAGGCCCGGAATCGACGAACGACAGGCTGGGAACCGAGCGCGCGTAGTCGGCGAAGTCGCTTGCACCCTTGGCTTCGAGCGTCGCCTGCGATTCCGCGGTGATGGCGATGGGCACGCTCTGCACGTCCTCGGCGCCTCGCTTCGTGGCGGTGACCACGACCTGCTCCAGTTGCGTGCCGGAATCGACGGGCGCATCGGCCGCCTGTTGGGCCAACGCATCGGTCGCCAGCGTGCTGGTGAGCGCCAGGAGCGTCGCTCCGGCTGCAGCATGCCAGCGCGCGCCCAGGTTGTTCTTCTCGTACATCATCCCCCCGCGATGACTCCCAGAGTAGGCCGGATCATAGACCCGAGGCAGCAGGGCTATCCGCGGGAAATTAGGCCGTCGGGTCTAACTGCCCGCCGGCTCGCGGCGCAGGGAAAGGTCGGCGTCAGCGATGGAAGCGATCGCGATGGCCGGCCATTGCCTCGACGAAGCGGTCGATGTCGTCTTCCGAGTTGTAGAAGTGCACGGTGGCCCGGATATTGTTGTCCCTGAAGGAGGTCACGATATCCTGCTCCTGAAGCCGCGCGAAGAGTCCGGCCGCATCGCGTGAAGGCACCGCCACCATCGGCCCTCGGTGTGAATCGTCCATCGGTGTCACGGCCGGCCAGCCGATCGCTCTCAGGCCCTCGAGGCAACGGCGCGTCAGGGAGCGGACGCGCTCCTCGATGGCATCCGTCCCCGTCTCCAGAATGATCTTCAGCCCCGCCTCGGCGGCATAGCAGCTCGCCACGGGCGGCGTGCCGGCCTCGAAGCGGCGGGCGCTGTGCGAGGGACGGTTGGCGGTGATATCCATGGCCGCGATGTCCTGCTGGGCGAACCAGCCTGAGTTGCTCGGCACCAGCTCGTCCATGAGCCCTGAGCGCACGTACAGAAAGCCGATGCCGGCCGTCCCCAGGAGGTACTTCAGCATGCCGCCGACCGCGAAATCGACCCCGAGCGCGCGCGCATCCACGGTCACGGCGCCGATCGCCTGGTAGCAATCGACCAGCACCCGGGCTCCCCTCTCCTGCGCGAGCCGTGTTATGCCCGCGATGTCCAGCCTGGCGCCGTTGCGGAAGCATACCTGCGTCACTGCGACGAGTTGCGTCCGCTCGTCGATGACACGCGCGAAATTCTCGAGCGGGATGTACCCGTCGGCCGCCGGCGGCACGTGTACCACCCGCGCGCCCAGGCGCTCCTGCGCATGCCAGATCTGCGCGTTGGTTGGAAACTCGAAGTCGCTGACGACCACTTTCGTGCGCGGTCCCGTGAAATCCAAGGCGCTGGCGAGCGCGTTGATGCCCGCGGAGGCTGATGCCGTGACGGCTATCTCGTCCGGCGTGACGCGCAACACGCCCGCCATGGCAGCGCGCACGGCCTCGTTCTTGCCGATCCAGACGTCCCAGTTGGCCCCAACCGCCAGCCGATCGTCCATGTAGGAGTTGAACGCATCGCGCACCGTATCGGCCAGCGCGCAGTAGGAGCCGCTGTTCAAGTAAGTCTTGCGCTCCAGCACGGGGAACCTGCGCCGCAGCGCGTCGAAGTCGATCTTCATCTGCCACCTTTCCGGGTCATCGCCTCATCCTGCAAACCGAGAGTCGCGCCGTCAGCCCACGGCCGGCGGATCGGCGGCGGTCCCGGACCTCCCGCGGCGAACGAAGTACGCCAGCGAGATGAACACGATCCAGGGAACGCCATAGAGCCACGACACATCGAGTGTCGCATCGAGACCCATGGTCACCAGAATCGCCGCCAACATGGCCAGGCCCAGGTACTGCATCCAGGGGAAGAATGGCATCCGCACCGGCAGGTCCTCCGGCCGGTGATGCCGGCGAAAGCTCACGTGGCACACCAGGATGAACATCCAGACCAGGATCGCCGCGAACAGCGCAACGCCCAGGAGGTCCCCATAGGCGTTGGGCGTGAACGCCGATGCCGCCGCGGAGATGAGAATACAGATACCCGAGGCCAGAATGGCGGCGACGGGGCTCCCTTTGCCGCTCAACACACCGAGCAACCGCGGCGCATAGCCGCCCCGCGACAGGGAGAAGAGCATGCGCGAGCATAGATACACGTTGGTGTTCATGCTCGAGAGGGCTGCGCTGATCACGACGAAATTCATCACCCCCGCCGCATCCCGGATCCCGGAGCGCTGGAACACGGTGACGAACGGGCTCTGCGCGACCACCGACACGCCCGTCGCGGTCCATGGGACGGTGGTGACGATGACGGCAATGGAGAGCACGTAGAAGAGAAAGAGGCGCAACACCATGGTGCGCAGCGCCGCCGGGATAGCGGCCCGCGGATTCTCGGTCTCTCCGGAGGTGACGGCGATCACCTCGATGCCGTTGAAGGAGAAGATGCCCACGGTGACGGCCATCCACAGTCCCGCGAAGCCCTTCGGCAGGAAACCGCCCGGCAAGCCCGTCAGGTTGTGGAACCCTACGGCGGGACGCCCGATGCCGAGGATGGTCGCCGCCCCGAGCACGATGAAGAGCACGATGGCCACGACCTTGATCAAGGCGAACCAGAACTCCACCGTGCCGAAATTTCCGACCGAGCGTGAGTTGAAATACAGCATCACCAGGCAGAAGGCGAGCGCCCACATCCACACCGGCACGCCCGGGAACCAGTACTGCATGTACAGCCCCCCAGCCACGGCCTCTCCCCCTATGGCGATGACCTGTGAGATCCAGTACGTGTACCGCACGACGAATCCCGCCCAGCGGTTCAGGTAAGTCTCCGCATACGTGCCGAAGGAGCCCGCTGTCGGGTGCACTACCGCCATCTCGGACAGGCTGAAGACCATGACGAGCGCCACGAAGCCTGCGATCGCGTAGCTCACGATGACCGCGGGCCCGGCATATCCCACGGCAAGGCCGCTGCCCATGAAGAGTCCCGTGCCGATGGCACCCCCCAGCCCTATCATGACAACCTGCGCCTTGCTCAGGCTGCGGTGCAGGCCACTCTCGCGGGCGCTCAGGTCGGCCGGTCTCACGTTCCTTTCGTCCCCCGCCGCTCAGAACCGGCGCGTGATCGTAGGCCCGACGGTGCGCGGCTGCACCGTCAGCAGCGCGTGTGGGTCCTGGGTGGAGTTGATGGCCGACGCCTGCGCGTGTTCATTGCCTGCGTTGTGCACGAACGCCGCGAAAGTCCACCCGCGATAGACGACCCCGGCGCGCAGATTCCCCGGCGTATAGGACGGCAGCGGGAGGTTGAATGGATTGGACGCGAAATAGGCGTTCACGGCCCCTCGACAGTCGAGCTCGGTCCCGAAGCTCGCGAGCCAATCGCCTGCCACCGGGCGCGTATAGTCGAGCTGCAAGCTGAACTGGAAGTCCGGCACATCCGGAATCTTATCGCCCGTGACCCCGAGCGTGTGGTCGACACGTTCTCAGACCCTTCGGTTTTGCCTGTTGATTGGACCGGACCCGAGCTGTCCGCTAGTCGTAATAGTTGATGCTCGGGTTGTCGCCGGGACAGATCACCCCGACGACGAACATGCCGTCCGCTGAAGTTGCCTGCAGGGAATGGAGCTGCTTGCGCGGCAGGAAGATGGCCTCGCCCGCCTGGACGGCCGCCTTGCGGTCCTCGGTCCACACATACCCCTCGCCCGCGAGGACGATGATGGATTCCTCGTAGAGATGCCGGTGCGGCGCCGCTTTCGACGGCGGAATGTGCCCGATGAACTGGGTGATGAGCCGGGAGCCAACCCGCTTGTCCACCAGGAGCTGGAAGTAGCGCGGCCCCATCGCCGTGCGCTGCCCCGGATCGACCGAGACCACGCGCTGCGGGTGCCGGACATCGAAATTGTCGGGCATCCCCGCCGGCCAGTCGAGAGGTCCCTGCGGGTGCGCGAGCGCGAATACCTGCAGAGTCTCGCCGCCTTCCGGAGCGAGCTGCAGCGCCTCGCCGCAGCGTACGTAGACCCCGTCGTTGACCTTGATTTCAAACTCTCGCCCGGAGATGCAGACGCTCCCGCGGCCACCGACAACGAAAAGGATCAGCTCACAATCCCCAATCGACAGCACCGGCGAAGCGCCGCCCTCCACCTCGAGAAACATCTGACTCTGATCGCGGGCGCCCCACTCCGCCGTGACCAGGTCGCAGTACCGCAGGTGCTCACGCGCGATCTTCGGACTCAGCGCCGGAGAAACGATGTAGCAGCCGCCGTTCAACCAGCGTCGCGGCCCTTCCCGCTCGGTGACCACGGACACGGACCGATTTGCGGGACTCTCAGGATCGTCGAGCGGCGAACCGCCAGGCAGATTCGTATGTGCACCGTCGCAAAACGGCGCATCGCCGCTACGCTTGCAGCCGCAGAGGAGGACTTCCTCGGTGCACGATGGCACGAACTTTCGGGGCGTATATCCGGTGCCCCGATGGGAGCCATCGCAGAACGGCTGGGTCGCCGAGCGGCCGCAGGCGCACCAGAAATACGTGCGGCCGCCTTCGAGGGTCACCAGGAAAGGCTTGGGCTGCGCAATCGAAGGAGCGGGCATTTCCATAGTCTCTCGGATGCGCTCGCGAACGTACAGCTCAGATTCAGTGCAGGGGAGCCGTGAGGACCCGAGGTGGCGGCGGGCTGCCATCGGACCACGACGCCTCATCCGGCGGGAGCCCCGCCTCCCGTAGCCGGGCGTTGAACTCCGCGAGCTCGGTCTGCCTGATCCGCGCCATGTCCGAACGGATCGCCGACCAGCGCTCTTGCAGGTCGCGCGCCTCGGTTTGGGCGGCCGCGGTGACCGGCGGATCCTGATCCACCATGGTCATCAGGTTGAGCACGGGTGTGCTCAGCAGCCGGCTCGGGAAGGAGACGTAGTCCTGTACGTCGTTCGGCAACTTCGGTTGCGGAACTTGTTCCTCCCAGCGGGCTATCCGCGCGATGAGTGCGCGCCCGGAGGAATCGATACGGTCAGCGTGTCTGGTTCCCGCTGCACGCTGCATCAACACCTGCGCTTGCCGCGCGACGGCACGCATGTCGTTCGCAGACCGATGGATTTCGTCGACCATCGCGCCCAATTGCGCCAACAGCTGCTGCTGCTCGCTCCACTGAGCAGCGGTAACCGGCTCGTGGCGCGGGTCATTTGCCACCTCCAGACTCTGAGTCAGGGATTGGCCGTCGGAGGTCAGACGCACGGTATAGACGCCCGCTGCCACCCGATAAGGTATCTGGCTCACGTAACGGATCGTATCCGCCACCGGTGTGTAGGGAGCAACCCGCAAATCCCAAACGTAAGCGTTCATGCCGGCCTTGGTGCCAAGGGGCGGCGCCGGCGGCAGCTTGATCACGCCCTTCACCAGGCTGCGCGCCTCATGCCGGGCAGGCTGACTGGTGAATTTGCGGATCAGATGGCCGCCGCCGTCCAGGATTTCGAGGGTGACCGCGTGAGTGGCACCGGCGGCGGGCGCGGCAAGCTCGTACCGGATGATCGCCCCGTCGGGCGGATTGCTGCCGATGTCCGGCAGCATTGCCGGCGGGCTGCCGTGCCGGTCGAGCAGATACGTCTTGCGGGGCTTGAACAGATATGCGCCCGAGCCATTCACCTGGGCCCGCTGCGCGGCGAGCTGCTCGAGCGAGCTCAGGTCATCCAGGACCCAATAGGCGCGACCTTCGGTCGAGGCGACGAGATCGCCCTCGTGAATCTTGAGATCGCTGACCGGCACTCTGGGGAGGTTGAGTTGGAACGACTGCCAGTGATCTCCGTCATCGAATGAAATGAAGAGACCGTTCTCGGTGCCGGCGTAAAGCAGCCCCGCCTCTGCCGGGTCTTCACGCACGACCCGGACGAACACGTTGGCAGGCAATCCGGCGGAGATGCTGCGCCAGGTCCGGCCATAGTCGTCCGTGCGGTAGAGCATCGGCGCGAAATCGCCGAATTTGTAACGCGATGCAGCGACATATGCCTTTGCCGGATCGTGCGGCGAGGGCTCGATGGACTGCACCTCGGCGGCGCTCATGCCCCGCGGCGTGACGTCCGCCCAGTGGCCACCATCGTCGCGAGTCAGGTGCACCAGGCCGTCATCGGATCCCACCCAGAAGGTGCCGGCCGCGGGCGGCGATTCGGCGATGTACGTGATGGTGCCGTAGTTCTCGCCTCCGGCGCCTTCGATGCTGATCGGCCCGCCATCGACCCCTTCTTTCGCCAGCTCATGGCGTGTCAGATCGGGGCTGATGGCCTGCCAGTGGGTGCCGCGATCGGTGGATTTGAAAACGACCTGGGCACCAAAGTAGATGGCCCGCGGATCGTGGGAGGAAACGAGTAGCGGCGGGGTCCAGTTCGAGCGGTACTTCAGCTCGCTCGGCGGCCGAAAGGCGGGGAAGTATTCATAGGGCGGGATCTCGCGTATCTGTTCATCCCGGGAATCGTACTCGGTGACGTCCCCGAGAATGCCCGTGGCATAGACGAGAGTGGGATCGTGCGCATTGGCGCCGATTTGCGCGCTCTCACCCCCGCCGACCTGGTGCCAATCCTGCCGTCCGATGCCGTTGTGCAGGGTACTGCTCGCAATGCTCATGGTGCCCCAGTCCTGCTGGCCGCCATAGACCCAGTATGGAAAGCGGTCGTCCGCAAACACCCGGTAGAACTGTCCGGTGGGCTGGTTGAGGTCGCTCGACCAGGTCCGTCCGCCATCGAGCGTGACGACGCCGCCGCCGTCATTGCCCTCGACCATGATTTTGTCGTTGCGCGGATTGATCCACAGGTCGTGATTGTCGCCATGCGGATTGCGCATCTCGCGGAACGTGGTCCCGCCGTCGGTGGATTTGACCATCGAGTTGGCCAGCACGTAGACGGTGTCTTTCTGCTGCGGATCGGCATAGATGCGGGTGTAGTACCAACCCCGATCGCGTATCCCATCATCGCCATTGGTCCGGCGCCAGGTCCGGCCGGCGTCATCGGAGCGGAAGACCCCGCCATGGACGGCCTCGATCATCGCGTAGACGCGATCGGGGTCGACCGGCGACACCGCCACGCCGGTATTGCCCATGAGGCTGGGCAAACCCTGGCGCAGGCGATGCCAGGTGGTGCCGCCGTCGGTCGACTTCCACAGGCCGCTGCCGGGGCCGCCGCTGCGAATGTTCCAGGGCAGGCGCTGATAGTCCCAGAGCGCCGCGTAGAGGATGCGCGGATCCTTTGGATCGATGCTCAGGTCGTGGGCACCCGTCGTGGAGTTGACGAACAGCACCTGGCTCCACGTCTTGCCGCCGTCGCGCGAGCGGTACACGCCGCGATCGCGGGTCGGAACATAGGGATTGCCCTGGGCAGCGACATAGACGGTGTCGGGATCCGCAGGATCGATCACTATGGCTGCGATGTGCAGGGTCGCGGTCAGGCCGAGATGCACCCACGTCTTGCCTGCGTCGGTCGACCTGTAGACGCCGTCACCGGGGGAGGTCGTCTGCCCGCGGATCGACGCTTCGCCGGTCCCCGCGTAGATGACCTTGGAATCGGACGGCGCCACCGCGATCGCGCCGACCGCGCCGACATCGAAAAAGCCGTCGGACACGTTGTGCCAGCTCGTTCCGGCATTTTCGCTCTTCCAGACGCCGCCGCCGGAGCTGCCGATATAGAAAACCGACGGCTGATCCGGCACTCCAGCCACCGCGGTGGTCCGGCCCGCGCGGAAAGGACCGATGTTGCGCCACTGCAGCGCCTGGTACAGCCTCGGATCGACGGCCGGGGCCGATGCACCTCCCGGTTGAGGCTCGCCGCCGGCCGCCAGCGCCAGCCCCCACAGGCCCGCCGCCGCCCAGATCAATGCACGAGACGTTCCCGCCGATAGCAACCGCTTCATCAACATCAGCCAGCCCTCCGCAAGATGCGGCAATCAGTCGAAATTCGCCGTGATTCCCAGGAAAAACACCCGACCGAGAGAATCATAGAGAACGGGGAATGTGTTGGCATCACCGAAGAAGTTCGGATTCGAGAAGCCATCCACCCCTGAGGTCGAAGTCAGCGGCGGATCGTTGTCGGTCAGATTATTGACTCCCAGGCGGAAGGAGACATCCTGGGCGCGTAACTGATAGGACAGCGTCAGGTCGAGATACTGGCGTCGGCCGAGCTGCGCATCGACCAGGTCCGGCGTGCCTGAGGCGAGGTTGGTGCCGGTCTGGTCTCTGTCGAGCCCCACCGCGCCGATGAAACGCCACCGCAACGACGCGCCGAGCCCGGCCAGGAGCGAGTCCGCCGGCGCCTGCCAGCTCGTGCGCATGGTATGGCGCCAGTGTGGCCGAGGGTACCCGCAGGTGAGGCCATACAGTCCCGCACAGTCATAGACGGGAATTCCCGGGGCCGCCTCCTCCCGCAGCGAATCGACGAGCGTCCCCGTGAAGCTCAGCTCCATCCGGCCGGCATCGCCCAATCCCAGATCGCTCAGGTTGCGTACATACTGGAAGCCGAAATCCACTCCCGTCTCTTTGACGAAGCCGACATTGACATTGGTCCCCGACACATATGCAGTGGGCGAGCCGAACAGCTCGCCCGCGGGAGCGCGATGGATCGCGTCGCAGAACGTCCCGCTCGTCATGCACTCGCTCAGGATGGTGCTGAAGGGGACGGTGCCGATCTCCTGGGAGATCGTGATCTGGTAGTAGTCGATCGTGGCGGAGAAACCGTCGAGGAAGCGCGGTGTGAACACCAGGCCGAGCTGCCGCGTGATCGACGTCTCGGCCTGCAGATCCTTGTTCCCGCCCCGCTGCCCGTTACAGAGCCCCGCGGCACATTGCACGATCGTGCCATATTGCGCGGAAGTGACGCCGGTACGCTCGCATTGCGCGAGCGTACCGCCCCCCGCGACGACTCCCGTCGCCGGATTCACCGCACCCGCGCACGGATCGGTGCCCGAAACACCGCCGACCGAGGTCGGAGAGAACAGCTCGTTGAGGTCCGGAGCGCGCACAGCGCGGTTCCAGCTCGCACGCAGCGTGACGTCACGAATCGGCGCGTACCGCACGCCAAACTTGTAGGCGTGCGTCATCAGGCTCGTGTTACGGCCCTCGATCAGATAGTCCGACAGCCGGTATGCCGTATCCAATTGCAGCAACCTGGCGAAGGGGCGATTCTCCACGAGCGGCAACTGCACCTCGCCGTAGTAGTCGCGGACGTTGAAGCGGCCGGCTACCGGCGCGACCGGAGCACCGAGGGCACCGCTCGTGAGCGCATAATCCGGGTTGAAATTCAGGGATTCCCGCCGATACTCGAGCCCGGCGGCAACGGCCAGGCCGTGCGCGGCCAGCGGACTGACGATGTGGTACGGCGTCAGATCGCCACTCACGGTGGCCGAGCCCACCTCCTCGACCGTGTTGGCCTGCTCCTGCGAAGTGATGCCCAGATACTTCAGCGCCGCCGGCGTCAGCCCGCCGACCTGGAAGATATTGGCCGGCACGCACCCGCCGGCCGGATTCTCGCATACGGGGCTGCCGTTGGCGCCCGTCGTCACGAGCAGCGCCTGCTGCAGATTAGTCGTCGATAAGTTGCCGACGAAGTTCTCGGCCAGCGAAGTCTCGCCGCGCTGGATCGATACATCGTACGAGAAGCCGTCGATGACCTTGCCGCGCGCCCCGAATACCATCCGGTAGTCCGTGTGGGTGATGTTGTCCTCGCGGTTCCCGGCTTCGACCGTGCGCTTGTAGAAGATCACGCTGGCGAGCTGCGCGGGTGTCAAGCCGGCATCGGCACAGAGCCACTGCTGCTCCTGCGCTGACAGCAGCGGATTGTCACAGTTGATCTGAAACGTATTGATGATCGCATCCGGTGCGGCCTGTGTCGTGCTCGTATCGCGCATGAACATCGCGCTGCCGTAGAAATCGAGATGGGGGTTGAGCTCCCGATGCGCGAAGCCGCCCAGGCTGTAACGGTCGTCAGGCAGGTGCAGATAGTTCAGCGGATTGAAATTGTACTGCGAGCCATTTGCCGGAAGGATGCTCGCCGTGCCGGCCGGATCGACGTTTCCCGATGCGGCGAGGCCCGCCTTCGCCCGGTCGTTGCTGGTGAAGGCGCCGTCGGGTATCGCTGATGACCCGGCTGTACAGCGATCGAAGGCGGCCATGCTCGCCGGGCCATAGACACTCTGACATTGTGCGGCGCTGGTCGCCGGCAGCCCGCTCGGAAGGGTGGCGAGCGCGTATTTCCCGAAACTGCGCTGCCCATCCGTGATCGGGTTGAAACGGGTGTAACCGAGATAGAGCGTCACGTTGCCCGTGTCTTCACCGCCGCCGAAGTTGCTGCCCCAGATCAGCGTGGTGTCGTAGCTTGCGCCGTCGCCGCTGCCCGTGATGCTTCCCTGACTATCGATGGCAAAGCCGCTGAAGTTCTTCTTCATGATGAAGTTGACCACGCCGGCGATGGCATCGGAACCGTATGTCGCTGATGCTCCGCCGGTCAGCACGTCGACCCGCTCGATCAGCGCCGGTGGAATGAAGTTCAGGTCCGCCGCCGGGCCGCCGAGCGGGTCCCCCGGCGTGACGCGCTTGCCGTCGATCAGAGTGAGGGTGCGTGACGGGCCGAGACCACGCAAATCGACGCTGGCGACGCCTCGGGCACCGCCGGGGTTGGAAGTTTGAGTGAGCGAGAAATTGCCCTGGACCGAAGGCATGCTGTTCAGCAGGGTTTCGATGGTTTGTGTGCCCGCGGCCTTGATCTCCCGGGCATTGACGACCTGCAGGGCCGCCGATCCGGTCAGGCTCGGCTGTTTGATCAGCGAGCCCGTGACCACCACTTCATTCAATGTCTGCGTGGTGTCGGCCGCGGGTGCGGCCTGCGGGGGATCGGCCTGAGCGTCCCGCTGCGCCGCATCCGGGGGCGCACTGGAGGCGTCCGCCGGCGCAGAGCCGGCGGCATTCGCAACGCCTGCGGCTGCGAGCCAGAGAATCGGGAAAGCCGCAAGCGCCGCCTTTGCCAGCAGTTGGAACGGGCCACTTGCACTCGTGCTCATGATCATGCCCCCCGCCGTCGGATGAACCGAGGTAATGTCTCTATCGCCTCCGTGCTTGTACAGTAGCGCTTTAGGCTGGATGGCCTAATGCCGCCTCGCCTGCACTTATTTGGAGCATGCTCATGGCAGCATTGCATGCCGTGGCCGCAGGCTGCGGCACCAGGCGCTCGATGGTGCAGGAAGACTCTTCCGTGATCCGTTGCGGGTCCGCGCAGAGGTAGGGACGCAGCACCTCGAGGATTGCCGCGTAGCCCTCCAAGATCGTGGCGGCGCTCATCTCCCGGTCCTGGTACTCCGTGTAGTTCAGCCAGTTCTCCGACAGGATCCAGGTAACCTCCACGATGGAGCGCAGCCGCCGGGCATCATCGGGCAGGCGCATGAGCCCTCGGTCGGCGAGCGCGCGCATGAATTTCTCGATGCCCGCGAAGCGCCGCTCGCGGTTCTCGGCATAGCGGCGGCGCAGCAGCGGGTCCTGCCGCAGGATGTCGGCCAGCTCCCGGTAGAAGAAGCGGTACTTGACGATGAGCTGCAGCTGGCGCACGAACATGGCCGCCATGTGCTCGAGGGTGGGCTCGAGGTGATCGCGATACCAGCCGGCGTTCATCTCGGCGATCGCGAGCTGGAAGATCGCGAAGACGATGTCGCGCTTGCCGGGGAAGTGATACTGCAGGTTGCTCTTGCTGATGCCGCAGTGGTCCGCGATGCGGCTGGCCGAAACGGCCGCGGTGCCCTCTGCATTGAAGAGCTCGAGAGCCGCCTGCAGGATGCGAAGTTGTGTGACTTTAGTGGCCATCGCTCCGCCGCACAACTGATTGACACCTAAAGTAAATCGGACTCTAGCACGCCGCAAGCTCTTTCGCGAGCGTCAGGCCCTCTTCGTCGGCCAGGGCGGCCTCCTGCAGCCTCGCCATCACCGCCGCTCCATCCGCTCGCCCGGCGAGCGCATCGATGCGCGAAAGCAACGCCGAGAAATTCTGCCAGCCGCGCTCATGCGTCTCGCCGTAGCCCTTGATGAGACGCTGCGCCCTCGCCAGCTCGACCGCGAGACCATAGTGCGCCGGGGCGAGCCGCTCGATGCGCCCGAGCCAGTCCTCGATCCGAGCGTTCTCCTCGGTGTAGCGCAAGGTTCCCCGGCGCCAGCGTCGCAGGCCGCCCAGGGCGCGCAGAAAGAGAAAGCCGGCTATCGTGTTGGTGCGTATCCGCCTGCCACCGGTCGCCCGCCCGAGCCACAGGGACACGCGAGGCGAGGCGAGCACCCAGGCTCCCACGCCGGCCGGCAGCGTCCCGGCGATTTCGGCCACGCGGGGCTTCATGAATTCGGTGATGCCGAAGAGCTGCCCGGGCGCCGCGCGGATCTCTTCGCGTATGCGGGCAAAGCGGGCCGCCCGGGTTTTGAGGTCGGCGACCCGAATGGTGTCCTCGAATGTCATCCAGAGGGCGAGACCTCTGGCGACCGCTGCGCTGAGTGCCCACTCGCCTCCCATGCCTGCGCCGTCCACGGCGGGTTGCGAGCGCTCCTCGAGCGTGCTGATACGCTCCAGGCGAGTGAGGTACGAGGCGGCGTACGCCGGGTCCTGGTAGTCGATCGTCCGGCGAACGCCTTCGAGCGCCAGCGTTTGCACGGCCTGGGGCAACCGTCGCACGCGATCGAGCAGCGGTTGCAGCCTCGGCGAGCGGGCCTGCGCGGGGATACCTGCAAGTTGCGCCGGCGAGGCCGCCGCGCCCGCATTGCCGGCGGAGTCGGCAGCACCGCGCTCTGCCCGGCCACAGGCATCCGCGAACGCCGCCAGATTGGTGCTGACCGAGATACCGCTCTTGCGGATCGCCGCCTCGAAAGCCTCACGGGTGAAGGGCAGGACTCCGCTGCCGCAGATCGCACCGAGCAGGACCGAGCTGACGACGCTGCGATGCTGCTCGGCAACGGCCTCCATGTCGAAGAGGATGAGCCGCTTGGCCTGGCCGCGCGCGACCTCGATGAGTCCCGCGGAATCCGCCGCGCCCTGCCCCATCGCGCTCTTTTCCGCGACCGAGTAGGAGCGATGCGATGAGGCGATGAGCGTGGTCCGCTCACGATCCACCAGACCGCGCTGAATCGCCCGGCCGGCCTCGGCCAGCTCGGATGCCACCACGCAATCGACATCGCCCGGCACCGGCATGAGAGCCATGATGGGCTCGCGTCCGGCGCTCTCGGCCGCGGTCCGGGGAAAGAATTCGAGGTAGTAGATCGTAGCGCCGGTGCGCTGCGCCACACCGGGCACCGAAGTAGATTGCGCCAGGTAGTCCGCCGACTCGGCGATCTCGACCAGCCATTCGGCGAGCACGCCACCGCCTTGGCCGCCGAGGGCCGCAATACAGAGCTTGATCGGTTCCTGCGTCACAAAGCGAATCGCAGGCGCCTGCGGTCGCTGCGGCGCTGGAGCGCGCCGATCACGGCGGCGCGCACGCGAGCCAGCGCGCGGTCCCACCACGACGGGTTGTAGAGAAGCTCCGCCCGGTAGAACGAAGGGCAGAGCACGGCCGCGTGTGCGACCTCTCCGCATACGCCGCAGCCGACGCAACTGTTGTCCACGTGGGCCACCGGATCCGTGCGCAGCGGATCGGGATTGGGCTTCACGGTGAGTGACGGGCACCCGGAAAGGCGGATGCAGGAGTGATCGCCGGTGCAGGTGTCGGCGTCGACTCCGAAGCGCTCGCGGACGACGCGCTTGCCTTCGTCGATTGCTTTCCTCATCAGCGGCCGCACGCGCCGCTGGCGGTTGAGCTGGCACTCTCCTTCCGCGACGATGACCTTGGGACCGCGAAACGGTGTCGTCAGCGCCTCGCGCAGGACCTTCAAAGTCCCCGCCATGTCGTAGGTTCGGGTATGCCTCACCCATTTCACACCGACGCCCCGCACGGCATCGACGATCGTGTTGTTCCCCTGCCTGTGTTCGTTCGGCCAGCGCGAGGACGGGATGTCCTGCCCGCCGGTGGCGGCGGAGTAGTTGTTGTCGATGATCACGGTGAGGCCATCGTGGCGGTTGAACACGGCGTTGCCGATACCGCTCGTGAGCCCGTTGTGCCAGAACCCGCCGTCGCCCATGATCGCGACCGGACGGCGCCCGCTTTCGGCGTGAAGAGCGGAAGCGCCCGCTGCGCCGAGCCCATACCCCATGATGCTGTTGCCCATGTTGAACGGCGGCAGCGTGGCGAAGGAGTGGCAGCCGATATCGGCGCTGATGTGCAGCGGTCCGGTCTCACGCTGCAGGAGCTTCATCGCAGCGAAGAAGGGACGCTCCGGACAGCCGGTGCAAAGACCCGATGGCCGCGGCGGCACGAGCTTGGCGAGTTGCGCGGCCGGCAGGAGCGGTGCCTCCCGGGTGGGACCGCGCGCCGACCCGCGCCGCAGTTGCGGCGCCCACTGGCCGATGAACTCACCGATGCCCTTGCGCAGCACATCGACCGTGTACTCGCCATGCATGGGCAACGGGCCCTTGCCCAGCAGGGCGGCAGTCACGCCGCGCTGGCGCAGGATCTGGCTGGCCGCCTGCTCGATGAACTCCGGCTGGCCCTCCTCCACCACCAGCACCGCGCGCTTTCCCGCGCAGAAGCGCGCCCATTCGTCGGGCACCAGCGGATAAGTGACGTTGAGTACGTACAGAGGGATGCGGCTGGTTCCAAATGCATCGGCGCAACCGAGCAGCTCCAGGGCGCGCAGCACGTTGTTGTAGAGCCCGCCCTGCAGCACGATCCCCACATCACTTGCATCGCCAGCGCTGAAGTCATTGAGTTGCCGCTCGGCGACGAAGCGCACCCCGGCGGGGAAGCGCCGCTCGATCTTCTCCCGCTCCTGCGCGTAGGTGGATGGCGGGAGGATGATCCGGCCATAGTCCCTCGAAGGCGAGCGCAAGGCATCGGCGGCCGAGAACGGCGGCCGCCGGTTGTCCTTCGTAATGAAACGTCCGTAGACGTGGCACGCACGGATACGAAGCATCAGCATCACGGGCGTGTTGCTGGCCTCTGACAGCTCGAAGCCCTCCTCCACCGCGCGCACGATCTCCGGCAGGTGCGGCCGCGGATCGAGCAGCCACATCTGGGACTTCATCGCGAAGGCGTGGGTGCGCTCCTGCATGATGCTGGCGCCTTCTCCGTAGTCCTCGCCCACGATGATCAGCGCCCCGCCCTTGACACCGGCGGAGGCGAGGTTGGCGAGCGCATCAGAGGCGACGTTGGTGCCGACGGTGGACTTCCACGTGACCGCGCCGCGCAGCGGATAGTTGATGGAGGCGGCGAGCATGGCGGCGGCCGTGGCTTCCGAGGCGCTGGCCTCGAAGTGCACGCCGAGCTCGGTCAGAATGTCCTGCGCATCGGAGAGGACGTCCATCAAGTGGGAGATCGGCGCCCCCTGGTAGCCGCCGACGTAACCTACGCCCGCCTGCAGCAAGGCCTTCGTGACCGCCAGGATGCCCTCGCCGCGGAACTCCGCGCCGGCGCCGAGCCGCAGCGACTTGACCTCTTTGGCGAACGACCGCTCGGCCATGGGAGTCTATGCGCTCCGCGTGCTCACACCGGGACGAGCGCCAGCACGCGCAGCGGGCTGCCCGAGCCGTTCACGATCTTGAGCGGCGGCGCGATGACGACCGCGCCCGTCGGCGGCAGCTGATCGAGATTCGTCAGGCTGGCGAGGCCGAATCGGTTCGCACCGTGCATGAGCGTATGGCAGGGAAACATCGGCTCGAAGGTCGCCGCCTGTCCGGCATCGGTGCCGACCGTCTCCACCCCGACTCCGAGAATGTCGCGCTCGCGCGCCAGGAACGGGACACACTGCGGATGGAAGCCCGGCGTATGCGGTCCGTCTTTGCCGATATTGAGAAATTCCTTGGCCGTGGGACGCTTCGACCAGTCGGTGCGGACCAGCACCCACGCGTGTGCGGGGATGCGCCCGTGCTGCCGCTCCCATTCTTCGACGATCTGCTGGGTCAGCAGGAAGTCCGCGCTCGCCGCGACGTGCCGCGAAACGTCGATCACGCAGGCCGGGCCGATGAACCGGTCGACGGGAATGTCGTGCGTGGCGTTGTTCGGGTAATCCTTGCCGGTTACCCAGTGCACGGGGGCATCGAAGTGCGTGCCGGTGTGCTCCCCGCAGGCGATATTGTTCCAGTACCAGGCCGGGCCCCGCTCGTCGTAGCGGGAGATCTCCTCGAGCGAGAAGGGCTTCGAGGGGGCGAATTGCGGGGGAAGCTGGATCGTGGCCGTGGCGGATTCCAGCGGCACGGTGAGGTCCACTACCCGGATGCCGCCGCCAACGATGCCGCTGATCAGGCGGGCGAGGGTCTCGGACTGCGAGGCGCTGGCCGATGTGCTCATTCTCAATCCCCCAATGATACTTGACATCTCAAGTATCTCGAAATATAACACAGGCTCGATGCAAACGATACGGGTATAGGCGGGCACCGCCATGAAGCGAATCGTCTGCCTGGGCGGCGGTCCGGCGGGCCTGTACACCGCCATCCTGCTGCGCAAGGCCCTCCCCGGGGCCAGCATCGAAGTTTACGAGCGCAACCGGCCGGATGATACCTTCGGCTGGGGCGTCGTCTTTTCCGACCAGACGATGGAGAATTTCCGCACCGCGGACGAGCGCTCGCACGCCGCCATCATCGGCGACTTCCACCATTGGGACGACATCGACATCCACTTTGCCGGCCGGCGCTTCGTCAGCGGCGGTCACGGATTCTGCGGTATCAGCCGCAAGCGCTTGCTGTGGATCCTGCAGGAGCGTGCGGCAGAGCTCGGCGTCCGCCAGCACTTCGAACGGGAGGTGGACTCGGAGGGCGACCTCCAGGATGCCGACCTGATCGTCGGCGCGGATGGCGCCAACAGTAAGACCCGCCAGCGCCACGAAGCGGCCTTCCAGCCGGAGCTCGACCGGCGTAAGTGCAAGTACATCTGGCTGGGGACCACCCAGACCTTCAAGGCATTTACGTTCGCGTTCGAGCGCACCGCCCACGGCTGGTTCCAGATTCATGCCTACCAGTTCAGCCGCGATCTATCCACCGTGATCGTCGAGACCCGCGAGGAGACCTGGAAGGCACACGGGCTGGATGGGCTCGATACGGCAGGATCGGTCGCCTTCTGCGAGGAGCTCTTCGGCCGCTATCTCGACGGCCACGCGCTGCAGAGCAACGCCAACCACCTGCGCGGCTCCGCCTGGCTCAACTTCAATCGCGTCCACTGCAGGCGCTGGCACGACGGCAAGGTCGTACTGATCGGCGATGCCGCGCACACCGCGCACTTCTCGATCGGCTCCGGCACCAAGCTCGCCATGGAGGACGCCATCTCCCTCACGCGGCACGTCACCGGGCGGCCACACCTCGGTCCGGCGCTCGGGGCATACCATGCGGAACGCAGCCTCGAGGTACTGAAGCTGCAAAGCGCCGCGCGCAATCGCATGGAGTGGTTCGAGAACGTCGGCCGCTACACGCACCTCCCGCCGGAACAGTTCGCCTACAGTCTTCTCACCGGCAGTCAGCGCATCGGCCACGAGAACCTGAAGGTGCGCGACTCGAAGTTCGTGGACAGCTACGAAGGTTGGCTCGCTCACAGCAACGGCGTCAGTGACACGCGGCCGCCGATGTTCCTGCCGCTCAAGCTGCGGGGACTCACGCTTGCCAACCGTGTCGTGGTCTCTCCGATGGCTCAGTACTGTGCGACCGACGGGATGCCCGACGACTGGCACCTGGTGCACTACGGGCATCGGGCGCTCGGCGGCGCCGGACTCGTCTACACCGAGATGACCTGCGTCTCCGCCGCGGGCCGCATCTCTCCGGGATGCACCGGGCTGTGGAATGAGGCGCAGCGGGATGCCTGGCGCAGAATCGTGGAGTTCGTTCACGCACGCACGCCCGCGAAGTTCTGCCTGCAGCTCGGCCACTCCGGCCGCAAGGGCTCGACCCAGCTCGGTTGGGAGGAAATGGATCACCCGCTGCCCGCGGACAACTGGCCGGTTCTCGCCCCCTCGCCCCTTCCCTACCTGCCCGGCATCAGTCAGACACCGATAGAAATGACGCCGGAACAGATGAGCGCGGTGACTTCTGAGTTCGTGCGCGCCACGCAGCTCGGCCTTCAGGCTGGCTTCGACATGCTCGAGCTGCACATGGCGCACGGTTATCTTCTCGCCTCCTTCCTCTCGCCGCTCACCAACCGCCGGGATGATGGATTTGGCGGCGACATTTCAGGGCGCCTGCGCTTCCCCCTCGAAGTGCTTCGTGCCGTGCGTGCGCAATGGCCGCAGGACAAGCCCCTCTCCGTGCGCATTTCAGCGACCGATTGGGCCGAAGGCGGCCTCTCCGAGGCGGACCTGCTCGTCATCGTGCGTGCCTTCCGCGATGCGGGGGTCGACCTCGTCGATGTTTCCACCGGCCAGACCGTCCCCTGGCAGAAGCCGGTATACGGCCGGATGTGGCAGACCCCTTTCGCCGACAAAGTGCGCAACGAGATCGGCATCGCCACCATGGCGGTGGGCAACATCTACGAGCCCGATCATGTCAACTCCATCATCGCCTCCGGTCGCGCCGACCTCTGCGCCATCGCGCGCCCGCATTTGGCAAACCCGGCGTGGACCCTCGAGGCCGCGGCGCGTCTGGGCTACGGCGCGCAGTGGTGGCCGAAGCAATATCTCTCCGGCCGGCAGCAGCTCGAGCGCAACCTGCAACGTGCCGCGCAGATGCAGGCAACGGCCACTGCTGCCGCGAAGCCCGTGAGCGCAATGAGCGAGGAGGTCCGATGACCGAGAGCCGCGCCCCGCTGTCAGGTCGACATGCGCTCGTCACGGGCGCCAGCCGTGGGATCGGCGCCGCTATCGCCGCCGCGCTGGCGGCCGATGGCGCGACCGTGTCACTCATCGGCCGTGACGCCGCACGACTGAACCAACTCGCGGCGGAACTCGGCGGACCGGATCGCGCCGTCCCTGTCGTTGCCGACGTCACCGAAGCGGCCTCGGTCAAAGAGGCCTTCGCCACCGCGCGGCGGCACCTCGGCCCGGTGCACATCCTGGTGAACAACGCCGGGCAGGCGGCGAGCGCCACGTTCGCTGATACGGACGAAGCGCTCTGGCACAGAATCCTCGGCGTGAACCTCACGGGTACTTACCTTTGCACGCGCGCAGCCGTTGCCGACATGCTGCAGGCGGGCTTCGGCAGGATCGTCAACGTTGCGAGCACCGCGGGCTTGCGAGGCGCAGCTTACATTTCGGCGTATGCGGCTTCCAAGCACGCCGTCATCGGCCTCACGCGCTCCCTCGCATTGGAATATGCGACCCGCAACATCACGGTGAACGCGGTGTGCCCCGGATATACCGACACCGACATGGTCAGGCAGGCGATCAGCAACATCATAGCCAAGACCGGCCGCAGCGAAAGCGAAGCGCTGGCGGCCATCACGGCGACCAATCCGCAGCGGCGGCTCATCGCACCCGCTGAAGTGAGCCATGCCGTCCTCTGGCTCTGCCGCCCCGGAGCGGAGAGCGTGACCGGCCAGAGCCTCGTCATCGCCGGCGGAGAAGTGAGCTGATGCCGCGGGAGAAGACGGCATTGAGCGCGGTTCCCGCGACGATCGATGCGGAGACGCGCGTGCACGACGATCACCACGTGTCGCTGCGCCTGTGGCTGCGGCTCCTCTCCTGTACCAACCAGATCGAGAGCCGGGTCCGCCAGAATCTGCAGTCGAGCTTCGACACGACGCTGCCGCGCTTCGATCTGATGGCGCAGCTCGAGCGCGCCCCGCAGGGTCTGAAGATGAGTGAGCTGTCCCAGCGGATGATGGTGACCGGCGGCAACGTCACCGGCATCACGGACGGCCTGGAGAAGGAGGGTCTGGTCGTGCGCGAGGTCGACTCCACCGATCGCCGCGTGTACCGGGTCAAGCTCACCGCCGAAGGCGAGCGCCAGTTCCGCCGCATGGCGGCGGAACACGAGCGGTGGGTCGTCGACCTTTTCGGCGCCGTGCCCACGAAGCACAAGAAGCAGTTGATGGACCGCCTGGGCGAGCTCAAGGAGCACCTGGCCGGTCTCGACGGCGCGTGAGCGAGATCGCAATGAGTCCACAGCCGCAGTTCGATCCGGACACCTATGCGCCGCAACATTTTCAGTGGCGCTTGGAGGCGCGCGTCGGCGTGGTGACGCTCAACCGCCCGGAGCGTAAAAACCCGCTGACGTTCGAATCATATGCGGAGCTGCGCGACCTCTTCCGTGCGTTGAGTGCGGCGCCCGGGGTCCGCGCGCTCGTCATCACGGGCGCAGGAGGCAACTTCTGTTCGGGGGGCGACGTGCACGAGATCATCGGCCCCCTGACGCAGCGGACCCCCGAGGGGCTGCTCGAGTTCACGCGGATGACCGGCGATGTGGTGAAGGCCATGCGCGCCTGCCCGCAGCCGATCGTCGCGGCCGTGGACGGCGTGTGCGCCGGGGCCGGCGCGATTCTCGCCATGGTGTCGGACCTGCGGCTCGGCACGCCCCGCGCCAAAACGGCGTTCCTCTTCACGCGCGTGGGGCTGGCCGGATGTGACATGGGCGCCTGCTCGATCCTGCCGCGGATCATCGGCCATGGGCGCGCCGCGGAGCTCCTCTACACCGGGCGTTCGATGTCCGCGGACGAAGGGCTCTCCTGGGGCTTCTTCAATCGGCTCACGGAGCCGCAATCCCTGCTCGCCGAGGCGCTGTCTCTCGCCGCGCAGATTGCGGGAGGCCCGACATTCGCGCACGCCATGACCAAGAAGATGCTGCACGCGGAGTGGCATCTGCCGATCGATGCAGCCATCGATGCGGAGGCGGAAGCACAGGCGGTCTGCATGCAGACGCAAGACTTCCGCCGCGCCTACCGCGCCTTCCTGGCCAAGCAACAGCCGCGCTTCGAAGGGGATTGACCTTGGCTTCATCGAGCAGCTTCCTCGACTGGCCGTTCTTCGATGATAGCCATCGTGAGCTCACCGGACGCTTGCGCGAATGGGCCGCGGCACGCCTGACCGGCCCCGCGACGGCAGAGGACCGTGATGCGGTCGATACCGCCTGCCGGCAACTCGTGCGCGATCTCGGCCAAGCGGGCTGGACCCGATACTGCGTGCCCGCGGGGAACCCTCCTGGCGCGGCCCAGGGCGGCGGACCTGGCGCATTCGATGTTCGCGCCCTGGCGTTGATCCGCGAGACACTGGCGCGCCACGACGCCCTCGCCGATTTCGCCTTCGGCATGCAAGGCCTCGGCAGCGGCGCGATCTCACTGGCCGGGTCGACGGAGCTCAAGAGTCGGTACCTGCCCCGTGTTGTCGCGGGGGAGGCCATCGCAGCCTTCGCACTCTCAGAGCCCGACGCCGGCTCCGATGTTGCCGCTCTCCGATGCCGCGCCACGCGCACGCCCGACGGATACTCGCTGGAGGGCGAGAAGACGTGGATCTCGAACGGTGGCATTGCAGATTTCTACTGCGTGTTTGCGCGTACCAGTGGGCCCGATGTGCGCGCCGATGGCACCACGTCCGCGGAAGGGATCACTGCCTTCGTCGTGGATGCGACCACGCCGGGGCTGTCGATCGCACGGCGTATCGACACGATCTCTCCGCATCCGCTCGCGACCCTCGCCTTTCGCGATTGCCAGGTGCCTTTGAAACAACGGCTCGGCGCCGAGGGCGAGGGATTCAAGATCGCCATGCGAACGCTGGATATCTTCCGGACGTCGGTGGCCGGCGCTGCAGTCGGCTTCGCGCAGCATGCGCTCGATGAAGCCGTGGCGCACTCCTCGCGGCGGGCTCTTTTCGGCAAGACGCTGGCGAATTTCCAGCTCACCCAGGCGGCCCTCGCCGACATGGCGACGGGAATAGATGCCGCTCGGCTCCTGACCTATCGCGCCGCCTGGCTGCGCGACCGGGGCGAGCGGGCCACGCGGGAAGTCGCCATGGCGAAGATGACCGCCACCGAAACGGCGCAACGGGTCATCGATCGGGCCCTGCAGATGTTCGGCGGCCGCGGGGTCGCACGCGGCGAGGTCATCGAGCGCCTGTATCGCGACATTCGCGCGCTACGCATCTACGAAGGGGCCACTGAGGTGCAGCAGCTGATCATCGGGCGCGACCTGGTGCAGCGCGCCGCGGAGGCACGGACTTGAGCCACTCACGCTTCCTGCAGCCCAAGGACTGGCCGCGCCCGTCGGGCTACAGCAACGGCGTCCTGGCGCAGGGCCGCCAGGTCTTCATCTCCGGCCAGGTGGGGTGGAACCCGCAGAGCGGCAAATTCGAGAGCTCGAGCCTCATAGACCAGATCGCCCAATCCCTGCGCAACGTGCTGGCCGTGCTCGCAGAGGCGGACGGACGGCCGGAGCACATCACGCGCATGACGTGGTATCTGACGAGCCGTGCCGAGTACCTCGCCCGCCTCGAGGAGATCGGTGCGCTCTATCGTGGGATCATGGGCAAGCACTTCCCGGCGATGAGCGCCGTAGAAGTGAGCGCGCTCATCGAGGCGCAGGCCAAAGTAGAAATTGAGGCCACGGCGGTCATACCTTAAGGTAGTTTAGCGATAGGTTAGGCGCCGCCTGCGGCGGCCGGGCACATCCCGTGCCTGAGCTGCTGGAGCGCCACGTCTTTTCTGTCGGCGACATCATTCAATGAATCGCGAGTTGTCATGTCCTTGAATCCAGTCGATCTCTACGATATCGCGGGCGCGCTCACCGAAGAGGAGCGCATGGTGCAGGAGTCCGTCGGACGGCTGGTCGACGAGAAGGTGCTGCCCATCATCCAGGAGTGCTTCGAGCAGCATCGCTTCCCGAAGGACCTCGTCCCCGAGCTTGCCGCTCTCGGCCTGCTCGGCTCCTCGCTCCAAGGCTACGGCTGTGCCGGGCTCAATGCCATCAGCTATGGCCTCATCTGCCAGGAGCTGGAGCGCGGGGACTCCGGCATCCGCAGCTTCGTCTCCGTGCAATCCTCGCTGTGCATGTATCCGATCCACGCCTTCGGCTCGGAGGAGCAGAAGCAGAAGTACCTTCCCGGCATGGCGCGCGGGGAGATCATCGGCTGCTTCGGGCTCACCGAGCCGCACGGCGGCTCCGACCCCGCCAACATGAAGACCCATGCCAAGCGTCGCGGCAAGGACTGGGTGCTGAATGGGTCGAAGATGTGGATCACCAACGGCGCCATCGCCGATGTCGCGGTCGTGTGGGCAATGACCGAGGAAGGGATCCGCGGCTTCATCGTCGAGAAGGGCACCCCGGGATTCGCCGCGCCGGAGATCGAGCGCAAATTCTCACTCCGCGCCTCGGTCACCTCCGCGCTGTTCTTCGACAACGTGATCGTGCCGGAGGCCAACGTGCTGCCCGGCGTCGCGGGCCTCAAGGGTCCCCTCTCCTGCCTGACGCAGGCGCGCTATGGAATCGCCTGGGGTGTCATCGGCGCCGCGCAAGCCTGCCTGGCGCAGCTGTTGGATTATTCCAAGACCCGCGTCCTCTTTGGACGGCCCCTCGCGCAGAATCAGGCCATTCAGATCCGCCTGGCCGACATGGCCCGGCGCATCACGACCGCGCAGCTCCTCGCGCTGCAGCTCGGCCGCCTCAAGGACGAGGGCAAGATGCAGCCGCCGCAGGTGTCGCTCGCCAAGTGGAACAACTGCCGCATGGCCCTCGATATCGCCCGTGATTGCCGCGACATGCTGGGTGGCGCCGGCATCAGCGCTGAGTACGTTCCGGTCCGTCACATGCTGAACCTCGAGAGCGTCATCACCTATGAGGGCACTGAGACGATCCACCAGCTCACGATCGGTCGCGAGCTGACGGGTCACAACGCGTTCTGATACCGGACCAGCCCGCCGATCGCATCGCGATCGTAAACTACCCGGCGTCCCCGACCGTGAGCGGGCGAGCAATTTTGAGCCTCGCCGGGCTGGCACCGCCACTCGTTGCACCGCCACTCGTCGCGCCGGTGTCACTCATGGCACCGCCACCGCCGCACGCAGTCTCGTCAGATCGCGGTGCCGGGTCGCGATGTCGGGGCGGTCGGCGGCCACCCGCAGGTCCCGCAGCACCTCGAGTGAGCGCAACAGCAGCGGGAGCGGCGGCCCGCTCGCGGTGAGGCCCTGCGACTGATCCTCACCCAGCCTCGCGGCGGGCTGCTCGATGAAGCGCCGGACCAGCTCGTCGTGGTGCTGCGCCGCCGTCTGGCCGAAGAGATCACAGACCTGCAGAAAGGCCCGTGCGTTACGCTGAAACCACTCCGCGCGGCGATGCACCTCGATCAGCTCCAGCAACTCATCCAGCAGGCTCTTGCGCGCCATGCACTCCTTCAGGCGGGCCTGGTCGCCGGGCAGCATGAAGAGCATCTTGTCGACGAGGAGCGGGCCGTAGTACGGGTCGCTCGCGCGGCAGAGCCCGAGCAGCAGATCGATCTCGTTGATGCCGGAGAAATCCCCGGCGTTGGCACCGCGGTACTCCTGCCGCCCGACCCTGTAGGGCTTGTAATAAGGACGCACGCAATAGAAGAACCGCTCGACATCGAGGCTCGCCATCAGCCGGCCATTGGCCTGGATCACTTCCCTCAGCGACTGCTTCGCCGCTTCGAACATCACGTCCACGACAGGGCTCGAGACGCCAAGATGCACGATGCTCGTGAGCGAATCGGCGGCGCGCTGCAGCGAGAGAATGCCGCGCGTGTTCTCGTCGATGAAGAGGAACTCGTCGGCCAGGGTTGTGAAGCTCTTGCGCAGTCCGGCGCGCGCCCTGTTGTGGATCGTCAGGTGTGCGGTGGCGAATCTCGGCGCCATTCCGAGAGAGGCGCCACAATGAATGGCGAGCGACGAGGCCTCCGGAAACGGCGAGCGCTCCTCTCGTGCGGGATTCGTGAGCTCGTGCCGCCGCAGTGCGCCGAGGTACATGCCCACATTGCCTAGGACACCGAACGCGCTGTCGAAGCCCTCGCCCGTGTTGCCTTCCGCACGCAAAGCAGTGACGTACGTGTGTCCCTCATCGCGCAATGCGTCCTTGATCGCGCTGCCGACATCCAGCACGTGCGATCGATCCTCCTGGGCAAAGTAGAGCTCCTCGAGCTCGGTGTTCATCTGCACGAAGGATGTTCGAATCCAGTGCTCGAAGGCTTCCGCGTTGTTGCTCATGGGCAGGGCGGCCCCGGGGGACGTTCTCGATTCTGACCCTATGTTACAGGGAATGTCCGAGAACATTGTCCTCGCGGATACCGGTGCCCCGGCCGGACGCAGAACGTTGGCCTTCTCTCCCACCCCTCGGCGAAACGGCGTCGCTATACCACCTTGACCAGGGCGAGGATGATCAGGATCACTCCGATCACCACCAGCAGATGGATGGCGCCGAACGTCACCTTCACCGCGAGCCACAGCACCAGCCAGGCGACGACGAACAGAATTCCGAGCAGCGAGAGAACTGCCTTCATCGAAAGTTACCCCTGGACCGCCACACCCTCTCCAGAAAAGCCTCGGGCGGGGGACCGGTTCCGGAGCTGGACCGGGTTTGCGGCCCGGCGCAACACCCGGCGGCGCGCCAAGCTGCTTGGGACAGAGCCGGTTCTGGGCCAGCGTCAGTTCCGGGCCAGCGTCAGTTCCGGGCCAGCGTCGATTGCGGGACAACGTCGATTCCGCGCCTGAAGCGGATTCGGGCCGAGCCGCAGCCGCAGCCGCAGCCGATCGCCGCGGCTCATCCAGTACCCGGCCACCGGGGTAACTGCATGGACAGGAGACTCGCGTGCTTCTTACTCTTCGGACATGCGAGAGCTGCGTGACGTGAAGAAGCTGGACGACCGTTTCGGTCAATTCCTGGTGCGTGTCAAATGTCCGGCTTGCGGCGCCTCACGTGACATCGCAGCGGAGGCGCTGGCACGCCTCGTGGGTTGGTCGATGAGCCTGGAAAACCTGGCGCGGCGGCTGCGCTGCTCCAAGTGCGGCGCCAAAGGCGGTGCGACGGTCACCCCCGTCGGCCTGCCGCGGCCGCGGGGGTTCACCAGCAATCCGCACTGATCGGAGTCGTTTCGAGACTAGCCTTCCGCGTGGCGGGTGGCCTCGAAGAGGAACCACACGCGCCTTTCGGTCTCGTCGATCCAGTTCTCCAGCAGGCTCGCAGTGGCCACATCGCCGAGCTCATCACACGTGCCGTGCAGGGAACGCATGTAGCCGGCGAGTTGCTTGTTGTCTTCCCTCAGCTCCGCCAGCATGTCACGAGGAGTCACGAAGGCTGCATCGTTGTCCTTGATCCGCTGCAGCCGCGAAATCTGTCCGATCGATTTGAGCGTAGGTCCGCCAATCTTTCGCGCCCTCTCGGCGATATCGTCCGTCATCTCGAAAACCTGGCTCGCCTGCTCATCCAGCAGCAGGTGCCAATCGCGAAAATGCGGGCCCGACATGTGCCAGTGATAATTCTTGGTCTTCACGTACAGCGTGAAGGTGTCGGCGAGCAGGGTAGTGAGAGCGGGCGGAAGATCTTTCACCGCTTCGGCGCTCAAGCCAGAGGGAGTGTCCAGGGCAGGGGTCTTGCGATCAGTGGCCATTGTCGATTCCTCTGCTTGTTACAGTCGGTTAAGGATGCGGACTTCGGATCCATCATATCGCCGCGAGAGCCCTCACACGAGCTTCGCGTCCAGGGTGATCTGCGCCCTGAAGAGCTTCGATACCGGGCAGTTCTTCTCGGCATCGCCAGCCAGCCGGGCGAAAGACTCCGCATCGATATTGGGTACCTTTGCACGCAGAGTGAGGGCGGATTTGCTGATTTTAAAGCCCTGCCCCTCCTGCTCGAGCGTGACCGCGGCCTCGGTGGCAAGCTCAGTAGGCGAGAAGCCGGCGCCTTCGAGCTGGAAGGCGAGCGCCATGGTGAAGCACCCGGCATGAGCGGCGGCGATCAGCTCCTCGGGATTCGTACCTTTCTCACTCTCGAAGCGGGTCTTGAACGAGTACGGTGTGGCGACCAGGACACCGGAATCGCTCGACAGCTCACCTTTACCAGCGCGGCCGGTACCGTGCCAGATCGCTTTGGCCTTGCGGATCATGGGGTCTCTCCTCTTGGGACGGATGGACGGGAACGCCACCTATATTACTACGGCCCGGCGCCTGCGCGTCCGCAGAACACGTCCGATACCGCCGTGAAATCGCACTTATCTGCTAGACACCACTCCCAAACTTGTGCTGCGCTTAGGTTGGCACCCACCCATTCTGTGCATTTCTGACGAGTTATGACCGTGCAGTGCGGCTCTCTACAAACGAGCATCTTGCAGACATCCCCGTTGACTCGTTGCCGGCGCAAACCGATTTCACCTGACGAGATGCCTGCCGCACCGACTCACGATACACTGCCTTCATCCGAGATCAGCATGAGCACTGACAAATTGACGCGGGGGCTGGTTCGAGGCTGCGAACATCGGCTGCTCCAGCCATGACACCAGCCATGACATCAGCCATGACAGCTGGATCAGGACGCGAGCAGCTCGCGAAGCGATGCGCAGGCCGACTGCGCGGCAGGACCTACAATGACGTGGACGCAATCAGCGGCAGCGACGGCCACTCCACGCAGACCGAGTGCGCGAATCGCCGCGCTGTCGACCTTCGCCGCGTTCGTGACACCCACGCGCAATCGCGAGGATGCCCGCTCGATGCTGCGGACATTCGCGCGACCACCCAAGGCGTCGAAGAGCTTCTGAACCACGGGTCTCTCGAGCGACCGCGCCTCGGCAGCTACGTCGGGCGCGTCGTGTACATCGGACGTACCTGACGCAGTTACCACCGAGGCGTGTATCCGCTCACTCCCCCGCGGCAACATTGCAAGGGTTTCCCTGATCTCGCCGGCGAGTTGATCCGCAACGGGGCCTACTACCACCTGTAGCGCGCTAGCCGAAGGTCGCACGATTCCCCGCGCACCCAGTCGCTTCAGTGCCTCTGCATCGACCGTCTCCTGCGATCTGACTATCAGCCGCAGGCGCGTCGTGCAGGCCGTGACCGACTCGAGGTTCCCGGGGCCTCCGAGGGCGATGATGTAAGACCGGGCCCGCTCGTCAGATCCCACCGACGGAGCCGTGATTGCTGCGGCGGCGCCAGCGGTCTCGCGCCCCGGCGTCTTCAGATCGAACCTGACTATCGCGTAACGGAAGACACCGTAATAGAGTCCAAAATACAAGGCGCCAACCGGGAGCAGCCAGAGCGGCCTGGCGGCGAATTTGTAGTTGAGGACATAGTCGAAGAGTCCCGCCGAGAAGCCGAACCCCAGGCGCACCCCGAGCGCCTTCATGATGATGAAGGCGAGGCCCGTGAGCAGTGCGTGCACGGCGTAGAGCGCAGGCGCGAGGAACATGAAGGAAAACTCGACGGGCTCGGTGACGCCGGTGAGAAACGAAGTCAGCGCAATGGAGGCCAGCAGACCGGCCACCGCACGGCGCCTGTCCGGCAGCGCCGTGTGATACATCGCCAGGCAGGCGGCCGGCAAGCCGAACATCATCACGGGGAAGAAGCCGGCCATGAACTGCCCGGCGGTAGGGTCTCCGGCGAAGAAGCGGTTGAGATCTCCGGTGTGACCGTGATAGTTGCCGAGCACGAACCACGCGATGCTGTTGATGACGTGATGCAGGCCGGTCACGATCAGGATGCGATTGAGCACTCCATAGCCGAAGAGCCCCCACGGACCGGCGGCGAGCACGGCGCGGCTCAACGTATCCATGCCGACCTCGAGCCGCTGCCATTCGAGACCGAAGGCGGCCGCGAGAGCGAGCGCCGCGACACCGCTCAAAATGGGCACGAATCTCCTGCCGCCGAAGAAGGCCAGGTAAGGCGGCAGACTGATCCGGTAGAAACGGTTGTAGAACGCGCCGCCCAACAGGCCGCAGAGGATGCCGGCCGGGACGGTGAGCGTCTTCAGCTCGTTCTGCTTGAACGCCTCGATCGCCAGATCCTTCGCTTGCCCGGTGAGCGCCGTGAGCGCGACAGGCGGCGCGATGAACACCTGCGCGCCCTGCGTGGTGACGAGATAGGCCACGACGGCGGCGAGGCCGGCCGCGCCGTGATTCTCGCGCGCCAGTCCGACCGCGACACCGACGGCGAAGAGAAGGCCGAGGTTGTCGAAAATCGCCTGACCCGCGGCTCCGAAGACCGGGAGGTTCAGGAGGTCAGGCTGACCGAAGCGCAGCAACAGGGCCGCGACCGGCAGGACCGCGATCGGCAGCATCAGCGCGCCGCCAATTCTCTGCAGTAGGGCGAATATTTGCTTCATGACGCTGTGCGCTGCAGTCGCGATCCGGGTGGGTCGCGGGCTTGGGTTAGACGGATTGTGGCTCGCTGTCTCGGGCCGCCAGGCGAACGCCGAGCGCGCGTACCGCCTCGGCGGAGCTCTGCTCGAGCGCCTGGCGCGCGACGTGGGCGCATTCCTTCAATGTCAGCTTACGGATCAATGCCTTCAACTCGGGAACGACGGACGGCACGGCGGAAAGCTCCTGCACCCCTAGTCCGATCAATATCGGCGCCGCAGCCAAGTCGGACGCCAGGCCGCCGCAGACCGCTACGCGACGTTTGCGGCTCCGCGCGGCCTCCGCGGCTCGCGCGATCAGCCGCAACACCGCGGGATGCAGCGCATCGAGGCGCGCCGCCAGCTCGGGGTGCCCACGGTCCATGGCCAGGGTGTATTGCGTGAGATCGTTGGTGCCGATGGAGAAGAAGTCCGCTTCCGCCGCGATGCTGTCTGCCATCAAGGCCGAAGCCGGCGTCTCGATCATGACGCCGACTTCGATGGCTTCACTCCGTTCCAAATCGCTGCGCGCTTCCTCGACCATGGCGCGCACGGAGCGGATCTCGGACACGTCGGTGATCATGGGCAGAAGAATGCGACACTGTCCGTACGGCCGCACACCCAGAACGGCGCGCAGCTGCTGACGCAGAAGGTCGGGCCGCCACAGACTCGTACGCACACCACGCAAGCCCAGGGCGGGATTCTCCTCCACCGGCATCGGCAGGTAGGGAATCGGCTTGTCGCCGCCGATATCGAGCGTGCGAATGGTCAGCGGCTTGCCCGCGAGCGCCGCGGCAAGCTGTTGGTATTCGGCGTGCTGCTCCGCCTCGCTCGGCGGCGTTTCCCGTTCGAGGAACAGGAACTCGGTCCGCAGCAGACCACAGCCTTCGGCGCCGTTGCGCGCGGCCGCTTGCGCTTCCGCGAGCGACCCGATGTTGGCAAAGACTTCGATGCGCTGTCCATCAGCGGTGTAGCAGTCGCGTTGTGCGGCCTCAAGCTCCGCCAGGTGCTGCACGGCCCTGAGCTCGAGCTGCCGGCGCGCGGCGGCCAGGCGCTCCGCGCCGGGATCGACGTGCAGCAGGCCGCCATTGGCGTCGAGCAGTAGCGCCGTCCCCGCCATGATCCGCTGGACTGTGGGGCCAAGAGCGACCAATGCCGGGATACCCATCGCCGCCGCCAGAATCGTTACGTGCGAAGTGGCCCCTCCAGCCGCCAGACAGATGCCCGCCAGTCGCGTGGCATCCAGGGCGACCAGCTGTGAGGGCAGCAGTTCGTCCGCGACCAAGATGGCATCCTGCGGCAGTTCTTGTATCGCTACGTCGGGCTTGCCGCTTGCCGCAAGCAACACCTGCCTCTCGAGATCCAGCAGGTCATCCGCGCGCTCAGCCATCCGCGGATCACCCAATGCGCGCAATGCTTCAATGCTGCCCCGGACCGCCTGCCTCCACGCATATCCGGCGCTGGCACCCCCGGAGATGAGTGAAAGGGCACTCTCCACGAGCTCCGGGTCCTCGAGCAGCGTCAGATGCGCCTCGATGATCTCGCCGGCCGTGCTGGACGCCGAGGCGCGAGCCGCTTCCAATCGTGACCGAACCTGACTTCTGGCCCGCTCGAGTTCCGATGTTTCGTGCGAAACACCTGCCCCATTCGGCGCGACATCCATCTCGCGAACACCCAGCGGCACGGCCTGCCCCACAGCGAGACCCCGACTCGCGATGACGCCGGACAGGATGGTACCAGCGCGCATTTCCATCGGAGCGTGTTGGCGGACAGGCTGGCCTGCCGTACGCTGCCGAGTCGGTGAAGACCCACCACCGCCACTCGCCTCGCCCACAGCGGTGAGGAGAGCCGCCACAGCGTTCATAGCAGTTACTGCATCCCTTCCGGACGCGCGGATCTCCACGTCATCACCACGGTGAACTCCAAGCTTCATCAGAGCGACGGTGCTTCGTGCATTGGCGGTATGGTCATGCGCTGCGAGCCTGACCTCGGCTGCGAGTCCCTTGAGCACGCGTGAGATCTGTGCCGCCGGCCGCGCATGAATTCCATGCTCGAGGGCTACTCGCACCCGCCGACGCTCCCCTGTCCCGTTGGCGACCTCGGCGGACTCCCGCTGCCCAGATTCGCTCCGCTGGCCAGCCTCCTCGACCGGCGCGATCTCCATGAGGACGTCGCCCACCTCGATCTCACGATTCTCGACGCTGTGCACGACCGTAAAGCCGCACCCCTCCATCACGAGAACAGGTGTGAGCAGGCTCTTCGCGCGACGGGCCAGCAGATCGAGGTCGAAAGTGATCAGCCTCTGCCCCGCAGTCACCCGCTGCCCGAGCTTCGCGTGCGCCTCAAACCCCTCGCCCGCGAGGCCCACCGTGTCGATGCCGACGTGCATCAGGATGTCGGCGCCCGATTCGGTGTGTAATGTGATGGCGTGTCGGGATTCCGGAAAGGCGATGATCTCGCCGTCGCAGGCTGCGTGAAGCGTAGAGCCGGTCGGATCGATGGCCAACCCGTCGCCTAGCATCCGGCCGGCAAAAACCGGGTCGGGCGTCTCGGCGAGCGGGGTGCTCCAGCCTGCAAGTGGCGCCACGAGGACTAGCGGACGAAGCTTCTCAATGGGGCGCATTTTGCGGAAAACTTTCGGAGTGTAGATGCGAAGTCAGGTCCCCCCTTATAGCAATGCAAAACCGTCCGGCTCCACTCCCGGCTGCCGGGCGGAAGGGCAGGGACCATTTAAGTGCCACTATAGTACCATTGATGATAAAATGCCATTCCAATGCAGACCAGTCATCGATCGCAAAATATTTTCCATTCAAATACATTGCGTTGCGCTTTACCCGAGTACCAATATGGCACAAACTGGTCATGTATTGGTAATATTAGAGCCCGTCGAGCACCCACGCGCAGGAGAGCGGCTTTGATACTGTCACAGAGCATTGGCAAGTTGGATGGGTCCAGCCCCCTGCCCCTGTATCAGCAGCTGCAGCGAGCGCTGCGCCAGGCGATCGAGAATCGCGTGCTCGGCCCTGACGACGCGCTGCCGCCCGAGCGCGACCTCGCCAACGAGTTCCGCATCTCGCGCATCACGGTGCGCAAGGCGATCGATGGCCTCGTGAGCGAAGGCATGTTGGTCCGCCGCCAGGGATCGGGAACCTTCGTGTCCGCCCGCGTGGAGAAGAACTTCTCCAAGCTGACTTCATTCTCCGAGGACATGCGCGCGCGCGGCCGAACGCCGCACAGCGTCTGGTTGAAGAAATCGGCCGGCAGCGTGACCCCGGAAGAAGCTCTTACCTTACGCTCGAGTCCCGGTACGCCCGTGTATCGCTTTCATCGCATTCGCTTCGCAGATGATACGCCGATGGCAGTGGAGTACGCGACCGTACTCGCCTCGTGTCTCCCTTCCATCGATGCGGTGGAGTCCTCATTATATGAAGCGCTGGAGCGCGCTGGCAGCCGCCCGGTACGCGCATTGCAGCGGTTGCGAGCAGTCCTGTTGGTCGCCGAGCAGGCCGAGCTCTTGAAGGCGAAGGAGCGGGATGCCGGACTGCTGGTCGAGCGGGTGGGTTTTCTCAAGGACGGCGGTGCCGTGGAGTTCACTCAGACTTATTACCGAGGCGAGATCTACGATTTCGTCGCCGAATTGAGCGCCTCGTCGTGAGCGGGCGCCAGGTGTCCACCCGCATGCATGTCGAGGCCGGACAGGCGCCGCAAGCCGTTCGCGATCAGCTCGTCTTCAACGCGGAGGGGATGCAACGGCTCGGCCAGCGGCTGCGGCGGCTCGCGCCGCGTGCTGTCGTGACCTGTGCTCGCGGCAGCTCGGACCACGCGGCGACTTTCGCAAAGTATCTGATCGAGACGCGGCTCGGCGTACTCACTTCCTCCGCTGCGCCATCCGTCAGCTCCGTCTACGACACTCGCCCTGATCTCAGCAACTCGGTGTGCCTGGCCATCTCCCAGTCGGGCGCTAGCCCGGATATCCTTGCCGCGGTGGGGAAGGCGCGCGAGGCCGGCGCGATGGTCGTCGCACTGGTCAACGCCACGGATTCGCCGCTCGCGCATCGCGCCGATCACGTGGTACCGCTCTGCGCCGGCGCGGAGACGAGCGTGGCGGCGACCAAATCCTTCATCGCGTCGCTGGCTGCGATCGTCCACTTGGCGGCATGTTGGGCCGACGATGGGGAGCTTTTTGAGGAGATCCGCAACGCGCCGAGACACCTCGAGCGCGCCTGGAGCCTCGACTGGAGCGCGGCGGTCGAGCGTTTGAAATCGGCCACCGGTCTCTTTGTGGTCGGCCGGGGAATGGGACTCGGCGTGGCGCAGGAGGCGGCACTCAAGCTCAAGGAAACCTGTGGACTACATGCCGAGGCAGTGAGCGCCGCGGAGCTGCGCCATGGGCCCATGGCCCTCGTGCGCCCGGGATTCCCCGTGCTCGTCTTCTCCCAGAACGACGAGGCCCGTGCCGGCGTCGAAGCCCTCGCCGAAGAGCTCGTGGCCCGCGAGGCCGACGTCATGATCGCCGGCTCCCGCTGTCACGGAGCCCTGAACCTCGCTTCGGACCCCGCACACCCTGTCATCGAGCCCATGCTGATCGCACAGGCCTTCTACCGGATGGCGAACGCCCTCTCGCTGGCCCGTGGCCTCGATCCCGACCGCCCACCCAACCTGAGAAAAGTGACCGAGACCGTTTGATGCCCATCGCGCTTCTCAACGGACGGGTACTGCGCGAGCAGGCGCTCGTAGCACGACAGTGCGTGCTGCTCGAGGGCAGCCGCATTCTCGACATCGTCCCCGACAATCATCCGAGCTGTCGCGGGGCGATCCAGATCGACCTCCGCGGCAACCTGCTGCTGCCGGGCTTCATCGACTCGCAGGTGAATGGCGGCGGCGGTGTGCTGTTCAACGACGCACCGAGCGTCGAGGCCATCCAGCAGATCGGACACGCGCACTGGCGCTTCGGCACCACCGGGTTCATGCCTACGTTGATCAGCGCGGACCTGGATGTCGTAGCGCGCGCAATCGCCGCCGTACGCAGCGCCATCGAAGCCGGCGTACCGGGCGTTCTCGGCATCCACATCGAGGGTCCTTTCCTCAATGTCGAGCGCAAAGGTGTGCACGACCCGGCAAAGCTCCGCGAGCTCGATGCCAGCGCCGTGGGATTGCTCACCTCGCTCCGCACTGGACGCACCCTCGTCACGTTGGCTCCGGAAATGACGACACCGGACATTATCCGGAAGCTCGCGACTGCGGGAGTCATCGTCTCAGCCGGCCATACGAACGCCACGTATGTGGAGGTCGTACAGGCACTCCGTCACGGGCTGACAGGGTTCACGCACCTCTTCAACGCGATGTCACAGCTCACGGGTCGCGAGCCTGGCGTCGTCGGCGCGGCCCTGGAGAGCCTCGACAGCTGGTGCGGCATCATCGTAGACGGCGAGCACATCTCTCCCGTCGTGCTTCGGCTGGCGATGCGCTGCAAGCCAGCAAACCGGTTCATGCTAGTCACCGACGCCATGTCGAGCCTCGGTACCGACGCCCGCTCCTTCAAGCTGCAGGGCCGCAACATCACCGTTTCGGGCACCGTCTGTCTGGATGAAGACGGCCGCCTGGCCGGCTCCAACATCGACATGGCGAGCTGCGTGCGCAATGCGGTCTCCCTGCTCGGTGTTTCACTGCCGGAGGCGGTGCGCATGGCGAGCCTCTACCCCGCCGAGTTTCTCGGCCTGTCCCACGAGCTGGGCCGCATCGAGCCAGGCTACCGCGCCAACCTGGTCCTGGCGGATGACCATCTCAACGTCATCGACACGTGGATCGACGGACGCTCAACTGCTGCAGTGGCGCCAGCCTGACCACGAGACTGTTGCGCGCCGCTGAACCCTCAGGCTTCGATAGCGTTGAAGGCGATTACAATGCGCGCCTCATCGCCGCGGTGCGGTTCCACGTAATGCTCGAGCCAGGATGGGAAGAGCACGAATAGCCCATCCGACGGCGCCAAGTGAATATCGCGATGGGCGTTCGCACCGCCTCCCTTGATGCGCGCATTGGCGGCGCCGGGCCTGGGATCACGAAACATCAAGCCTCCAGATCCTTCCGGCACGCGCAGATAAAAGCAACCGCTGATCAAGCATCCCTCATGCATGTGCGGAAAATTGAACCCTCCCTTGTCATGCATGTTGATCCAGGACTGGAGCTTGAAATCCGGCGGCGCGCTCATGACCTCCCCGAGCGCAACGCGGGCCGCCCGCGTGAGCAGCGCCTGCAAATCCGCAAACGGGCCACGGCCGAGGATATCCATGTCGCGGCTGTTCCAGCCCTGCCGGTTTGTCCGCCCCGCAGGCTCCGGCGAAGAGGCACGCAACTCATGGACGAGCGCGATCCATTCCGGGAATCGAGCTGCCAATTCCGTAGCGCGACCCTGCCAGATCGTGGTCGGAAACAGCTCCGATCTCGCAAGGCGGTCTGGCGGTGGCATCTCGAGTGCTCAGGGATCCAGCGGGTCCATGGGATCTACCCGCAGGGACGCCCGCGAGGGGCGAAACGGCAATTCGAACGGTGACAATTGAGCGCCGATGGTACCCGGCTCGTAGCCGAGAACGCGCTGGTTGCGATCGGCGAATTCCCGGCTCTCGATGTATCGGATCTGGTCGGGATCAGAGACGATCAGTGCATCGCGGTCGAGCGGCGCTCCCAAGGCGACGAGTCCGCGCGTCGCATTACGCAGGTTCGTTGTCGTGTGACGGGCGTAGGGGTCGACGACAATGCAGTCGCCCGGCACACCATAATCCTCGATGAGCGCTTTGCGCATCTGGATCGCCTCAGCGAAACGGGTTCCGCGCGGATGCACCATGCCGCCGCTGACGATGATGAATGGCGCCAACCCCGCGGCGAAGCGCTGGACCGCCAAGCGGATGCGCAGTTTACCGCCGGGGCTGAGCGGCGTCGACAGGTCGTCGGGGCCCATACCAGGCACGATGATGGCCGTAAAACGGTATTTCTTCCAATCCAGTGCCTTGGCCTTGGCCAGCGCGCCCGCGTTGTATCCGGCATCGCGCGACTCGAAGGCGACGGCATCATCGCGGTCGTTGTCATCGAGCAAGGCAAGCGCGAGCCCGAGGCTGGGATCGAGACGCGCTGCGGGATCATCGCGCGCGGCGTCCGCGAGATCTATCGCGGAATGGAGCGTGCCCATCGCCTCGGAAGGTTGCGTGGCGGGATTCGGTCCGTCGATTTCGGGGTAGCGCGGCTTTGCACTCATTCCATAGACGCGCAGAATCTCGTTCAGGCCCCGAAACTCACGCATCAATTGCGCGTGAAGGCCGTCATCCGGCACCGCGACGGACAACCCATTGGCAGGAATGAGTTTCGCTGCGTTGCCGGCGAATACGGCACTTTCGGCGTTCGTCCATAGGGAGGCTTTCAGGACGCAGCCGACAACCTGATGACAACCGTCAATCCGCAATTGCCGCGCCCCTAGCACGGCACGAGCCTCAGGACCGAGACGATCCTCAGGGATCGCTTCGAGAGCGGGAAACAGCCTGTGCGCCAGCGCCGCCCATTGCGCATTGGCGGCAACCGGGGCAGCCTGCCCCGGTCGCCAGGTGAGCGCGAGCACCGCAATCGCGGCGGCGAACGTGAACTTGCTCACCACTTCTTGGTGATCATGACGCGGAAGCTGCGGCCAAAGAGCGGGCGGCCGTAAATGGCCGTCGGTGTGCCCTGCCCGGCCAGCTCATCCGAGCGTACATTGCCTTCGGTCAGCCCATGCGCATCGGTCAGATTGTCGCCCACGACCTGCACCTGCCATTCACCCCGCGTCACGATCGCGCCCGCGCCCAGGGTCCCGTAAGACGGAAGCTCCGTCGTGTTGAGCACATCGACATATCGCTTGCCGACATATTCATACGTCGCGTAGAGCCTCAAATCCGTGTCGAAGCCGAGCTTGGTGTCGAATGCCGGCCCGAAATGCCCGTAAATCTTCGGCTCACGAACAATCTGCTTGCCCATGATGGCGGCGGCGCTCGCACCGGTCACACTCGAAAAGTTGCGATACTCCGGGCTGGAGACGGTGAATGACGCAAGGAGCGAAACGCCATCGGCGGCATCGAACAGATCGCCGAGATGCAAGTCGCCATCCGCTTCGACACCGTCTGTCCGCGCCGTGCCCAGGAAATTGACGTTCGTGAGCCCTCCGGTTTGCGGATTGAAGGTCTGAAACGAGGCATTGAGCGGATTGAAATCGGTGAGGAAGCCGGTCAGGTACAGGTAGCTGCGCCGATGGGCGAGCTTGAGACCCACTTCATATTGATAGGCCTTGCTCGCAACCGTGGAGCCGAGCGGATAAGACGTGTAGCTGCCGAGCTGCGGCGGCATGGTGAGCTCAGAGGTACGCCCATACACCCCGATCGAGTCCGTGAAGTCGTAGTTCACGCCAACAGTCCAATTGGTGGCCGTCGGCTTCACGTCGATGTCCTGCATCGCTCCGGTGAAGCCCAATGCATAGCTGGCTGCCAACGTTGGACCCGGCAGCGGTTGCTTGGATGTCACGAATAAGTTGCCGGTGTAGTCGTATCGCTCGCTGCGAACGCCGGCGTCCAACCGGAGCTTGTCGGTGATCGCCCAGGTGTCGTTCAGATATACGGCCAGCGACTTTGCATCGAGCGACATCTGATTGAGCGTCGTAGTCGCTTGCAACACCCCATTGTTGGTGACAGAGCCCAGAATGGCTCCGCTGCCGGAGTAGGCAACCAGGTTCAAGAGCTGCGGCTGGCTTCGCACCTGCACCAGATAGTTCTGGAAGGCTTCGAACCCGGAGAGGCCCCAGAAGGCTCCGTTCACGCCGATTTTCACGTCGTGCGTTCCCCAGGCGGTGTCGAAACGGCGTGTCGCGCTCAAATCGTTTTCGTCGGAGTAGAAATTCGAATTCACCGCGCGGTATTGGCCCTGCATGACCAATCCGGAATCGGACGAAGGGTCATAGACCGTCGTGCCGGGGACACCCGCAATCGTGTACCCGAGATGATCGACGGACGAGCCGAATGCCGTGCGCGCCGCGGCCAGATAGGACGCGGCGAAGCTGGTGCCGTCGACCGGATTGCTCGTGGAATAGAATGCATCGAAAGTGAGGGTGCCTTTGGTCAGGCTCGACTTGAAGTCGACGGTCGTTCCGTTGAAGTTCCCCTCGTAGTCCAGTCCCACGTTGCCGAACTTGATGTGACGTCCGTTCGACAGATCCCTGTTGAAGCTATGCAACACGCCATTCTGATCATAATACTGGAAGCCGGCGTCCCGCAGCGCGGGGGAATTCAGTGTGCCGGTGAAATAGTTGATATAGGGACTGAGCGATACCGATGGATTGCGCGGATCGGCGGTCGGAATCGGCAGGTAAAAGACGTTGGCATCGTCCAGATATTGCGCCGAGACTTTGACCCAGCCGGTGTCGAAAACATGCTTGATGTTCCCGCGGATCTGGCCGCCGCGGTCATTGGGGAAGCCATTGTCGCGATAGCCGTTGTTATAGCGAAGAAACCCGCCAATCGCGTAGTAGGTGCTGTCACTCAAAGGCCCGGATTGATAGACGTCCCCCCTGTATAGCCCGGTATCGCCCAGAGTCAGCTCGGCCGCACCTTTGGCGACGGGTCCGCCGCTCACGGTGATGTTGTTGGCGATCGCCGTCGCACTGCTCGCGTAAACCGGTGCAGGCCCGCCGCGAACGATTTCGACCCGCTGCGTCATCAGATCGAACCTGTTCATACCATCCGTGGAATCGAAAAAGAGGCCGTCGGTTTGCGGCCACAGCGGCAGACCGTCCTGCTCGACGATCAGGCCGGTACGGTCGCCGGGGATGCCGCGCACGCGGGTGACGTTCTCGGCGTCGCCGCCGGTCGATTCCACCTGGATTCCGGGAACGTCACCTAAAAGATCCGAATAGCTCGAAGGCGCGAGCTCTTTGATCTTATCGGCCGTAAGCGAGTTGACTGCGTATGACACGTCGAACCGGCGCTCTGGGTAAGCCGACCCGGTCACGACAATGGGGTTGAGGACATTCGTTTCTTCAGGAGCTGGAGCCGTTGCGGCAGGTTGCGGCTGGCCGCTACTCGCGCTTGCCTGACCGTCTGCCGAGCCGTCGGAGCCGTTGGCAGATGCGAGCATGGTGCCAGGTTTTCGTTGGCCCTGAGCCGGATTGCTCTGGCCATCCGCGTGGGCAACCGGCGGGAGATTTCCTCCGAATAGCGCCAGCGCGACGGCTGTTCCGACCAACGTAGACCTCTGGATTCTCATAAGTTACCCACCCTTATAGTCGTTGAAGCAATGCCCGCCGGATGGGCGGGCCGTTTGTCTTTCTCGCGACCTTCCGGCCTGAAATTGCATGGCTGTCATCCTCGTTTGGACAGCTCATTAGCATGACCACTTAGGTGCCATTCTAGTACCACTTGCACGCGAATGCCACACAAGCAGAGACCAAGCTGGGCTCCGACTGAATTTATTCGGCGCATCAAATGGTTAGGATTCGATGGAGGTCAGACGGGCCGTACATTGGTTCTGCATTGGTATTATAAACACGACGTCGCTCTCTCCAGTGCGGCATCTCGGATAGGCTCGCACCTTGCTTCGCTACGGGTACATCCGCTCGCAGCCACGGCCGTCGGGCGGGGGCGCGATCGACGGGTAGGAGGAAACCGGCAATGACTCATCTCGAGCAGATACAAGCGCTACGCGAGCGTGCACGCCAGCACATCGCCGAAGGGGCGATCACCCCGGACTACCAGCTCGATCGCGAGCAGTCGATCCGGATCCTCAATGAGGCGCTAGCCACCGAGCTCGTCTGCACGCTCCGCTACCAGTTCCACTACTTCATGGCCACCGGCATCCATTCGCAGGCGGTCAAGGAGGAATTCAGGGAGCATGCGCGCGAGGAACAGGAGCATGCCGAGCGCATCGCCGAGCGCATCAAGCAGCTCGGTGGGAAGCCGGAGATGAATCCGGCGAAGCTCACGGACCTCAGCCACAGTGAGTACCGCGAAGGCAACTCGCTGGCGGACATGATCCGCGAGGACCTGATCGCAGAGCGCATCGCCGTCGAGAGCTACCGGGAGATAATCCGCTATTTCGGGGAGCGTGACCCTACATCTCGGATCATGATGGAGGACATCCTCGCCAAGGAGGAAGAGCACGCGGACGAGCTGACCGACCTGCTGTTCGCCGTCGAGCCCTCGACTGGCGAGGGAGCGAGGCCGCTGTACTTCGCGGACGAGGTTCGCACCCCCAAAGATGAGGGCAACGGGCAGCGCGAGGGCGCATCGAGCCGCGGCGGCGCCTCCGGGGGACCCAAGAAGCCGAGCTGAGCAAACCGCGGCGGCGCATGCGCCGCATAGCGCAGCCGAAGCAACTCGCCCGGCCCTCCTCAGCCCACCCGGCGCAGCCGCTCCCGGCGCCCGTAGCTCTCGGCCACCTGCTCGAGCGGCAGCGGGCGAATGCGCGAAGCCTGGCCCGCGCAGCCAAACGCCTCGAAGCGTGCCTTGCAGATCTCGCGCGCGGCCGCGGTCGCGGCCTTGAGGAACTTGCGCGGATCGAGGTCGGCGGGATTGGCATCCAGCGACCGCCGTACCGCCGCAGTCATCGCGAGGCGAATGTCCGTATCGATGTTCACCTTGCGAACACCGTGACGGATGCCTTCCTGGATCTCCTCCACCGGTACGCCGTAGGTCTCGGGGACCTCACCGCCGTGCCGGCGCAGGAGTGCCAGCCATTCCTGCGGCACCGAGGAGGAGCCGTGCATGACCAGATGGGTGTTGGGAATCGCACGATGGATCTCCGCGATGCGGGCGATCGCAAGCACTTCGCGCGTCGGCCTGCGTGAAAACTTGTAGGCGCCGTGGGAGGTGCCGATCGCGATGGCGAGCGCGTCGACCCCGGTGCGCTCGACGAAGTCGACGCACTGGGCGGGATCGGTCAGAAGTTGCTCCCGGGTCAGGGTTCCCTCGGCCCCGACGCCGTCCTCCTCCCCCGCCTGCCCCGACTCCAGCGATCCCAGGCAGCCGAGCTCGCCTTCGACGGAGACGCCTACAGCGTGCGCCATATCGGCCACGCGGCGCGTGACCTCCACGTTGTACTCGTACGGGGCCGGCGTCTTCATGTCCTCCCGCAGCGATCCGTCCATCATCACACTCGTGAACCCTGAGCGGATGGACGCCTGGCACACCGCCGGGCTCGCGCCATGGTCCTGATGCATCACCAGGGGGATCTGCGGCCAGGTCTCGGCCGCCGCCCGGGCGATGTGCCGCAGGAAAGGCTCTCCGGCATAGCCGCGCGCACCGGCGGATGCCTGCAGAATCGCCGGGCTATCGCTCTCCGCCGCCGCCTGCATGATCGCCTGCACCTGCTCCATGTTGTTGATGTTGAAGGCCGGGATGCCGTAGCCGAACTCCGCCGCATGATCGAGCAGCTGCCGCAGCGAGATGAATGCCATGCCGTTCTCCTCGTGTCAGTGTGTGTGGTCAAGCGGAATGCGCGAACCGCGGCAGGGTCGCGGCGTGAAAGATGGCGAGCTGTTCGAGCCCGAGATAAGGCGCGCCGATGCGCCAAGCGTCGGCGGGCTCCAGCGGCGAGGCGGGATCGGCGAGACATGGCAGCACCAGGTCCGCCGCGGCGAGATCCTGTTCGCGCGTCCAGTCGCTCGGCGTAGCGACCGTGAGGAGGCCTGCCGCCTTGGCCGCCGCCACGCCGATGGCCGAGTCCTCGAACGCGACGGCGCGCCGGGCGGTGACGCCGAGCCGGCTGAGCGCGAGCAGATAGATGTCGGGAGCGGGCTTCTTGCGTGATACCGCATCGCCGGTGGCGATGACGCTGAACTCATTCAACGCCCCATAACCGAGCGCCCCCTCCAGGAGGGCCGACACGTTGTCCGGCGAGGTCGTAGAAGCGATGGCCAGCCGCAAGCCCGCGGCGCGCGCCTCCGCCATCAGCCGGCGCACGCCGGATCGTAGCGGCACCCTGCCGCGCTCCATGCTTTCCCTGTAGAACGATGTCTTGGTCGCGTGCAGCCTGGGAATCAGGCCGGACAGCAGTATGCGGTCGCTCGCCGTGAGGCGGGCTCGATAGAAAAAAGCCGCCAGGCGCTCCTTACCGCCGGTCACCTGCAGGAGCTCGCGATAGAGCTCGCGGCTCCAGCAGAAGTCGAGTCCATGTGCGCGGAATGCGTCGTTGAACGCCTGGCGGTGAGCCTCCTCCGTATCTGCAAGCGTGCCATCAACGTCGAAAATCAGTGCCTCGATGCGCGGTCCCCTGACATGCGGCCTGTCCCCGGCATGAGGCACGGCGCGAGCGGCGTTTCCGGCCCCCGAGCTCATGCGCTGACCCTTTCGCGCTCGCGTGCCACGCAGTCCTTGCGCCTCTCCATCAGCCTCCAGATCATGGGGGTGAAGATGAGCTGCATGGCCAGGTCCATCTTGCCGCCCGGGCAGACGATGGTATTGGGACGCGACATGAAGGAGTCGTGCAGCATCGAGAGCAGATAGGGAAAGTCGATCCCGCGCGGGTTCGCGAAACGGATGACGAGAAACGACTCGTCCGGCGTGGGGATGAACCGCGCGATGAAGGGATTCGAGGTATCCACGACCGGGACTCGCTGGAAGTTGATGTGCGTGCGCGAGAACTGCGGACAGATGTAACTCACGTAGTCCGCCATGCGGCGCAGAATCGTGTCGGTGACCGCTTCCGCGGAATAGCCGCGCGTGGACTTGTCGCGGTGGAGCTTCTGGATCCACTCCAGGTTGATGACCGGGGTGACGCCGATCAGCAGGTCGACATGCTGCGCGATATCGACTTCTTCAGTCACCACCGCGCCATGCAAGCCCTCGTAAAAGAGGAGATCCGTATCGCGCGGGACATCCTCCCACGCGGTGAAGGTGCCCGCCTTCTGCCCATGGCGCGCAGCCTCCACGTCGTCGTGCAGGTACTTGCGCACCTTACCGGTGCCGCTCTGCGCATAGCCGCGGAACAGCTCCTCCAGCTCGGCGAACAGATTCGCCTGCGGGCCGAAGTGACTGAACCGCTGATCGCCGCGGGCGATCGCCTCCGCGAGCTGTTCCTTCATCCCCGCGCGATCGTAGCGATGGAAGCTGTCGCCTTCGACGAAGGCTGCCTTGAGCCGCTCGCGGCGGAAGATCTGCTCGAAGGTCTTGCTGACCGAAGTCGTGCCGGCTCCCGAAGAGCCGGTGACTGCGATGATCGGATGACGCGCGGACATGGGTGATCGCCTCGGTCAAACATGCTGGGTAAAGAGCCCGCGCGCGGCGAAGAGCGGCGCATCGAGCTCGAACTCGTTGTGGTCCCGGTGATACCGCTCGATGCGCTCGACCTCCGAGCGCGCGCCGAACACGAAGCTGATGCGCTGGTGCAGACCCTCGGGAATAACGTCGAGAATGGGCCCGAGGCCGGTGCTCGCCCGCCCGCCGGCCTGCTCGATGAGGTAGCCGATCGGATTGGCCTCGTAGAGCAGCCGCAGGCGGCCGGGCTTCGCCGGGTCCTTGCGGTCGCGCGGATACATGAACACGCCGCCGCGCATCAGGATGCGGTGCGTCTCCGCCACCAGCGAGGCGATCCAGCGCATGTTGAAATCGGTGCCGCGCGGCCCGCTCTGTCCCGCCAGGCACTCGTTCACGTATCGGCGGATGGCCGGCTCCCAGTGGCGGGAGTTGGACGCGTTGATCGCGAACTCGGAGGTCGTCTCGGGCACGCGCAGGCTCGGATGCGTCAGCATGAATTCCCCGATCTCACGATCGAGCGTGAAGCCATTGACGCCGCGTCCTGTCGAGAGCACCAGCATGGTCGCGGGCCCGTAGATCGCATATCCGGCGCAAACCTGTGCGCTTCCGGGCTGCAGGAAGTCCGCCTCGGTAGGCTCGCAGACACCCTCCGGGCATCTCAATACGGAAAAGATGCTGCCGACCGAGACGTTGACGTCGATATTGGATGAGCCATCGAGCGGATCGAAGAGCAGCAGATACCGTCCGCGCGGATAGGCATCCGGAATGGGGTACGGCTGCTCCTGTTCCTCCGAAAGCATGCCCGCGAGCTGCCCGCCCCACTCGTTGGTGCGCACGAAGATCTCGTTCGCGAGCACGTCGAGTTTCATCTGTGTCTCGCCCTGGACATTGACGCTTCCCGCATCGCCCAGGGCGTTCGCCAGGGCTCCCTTGCCTATCAGTGTCGCAATGCGCTTGCAGGCGAGACGTACGTCGTTGACGATGGCCGTGAAGCTGCCTGTCGGCTCGCCCGTGCCCGCCGCCGCATTGAGGAGCCGCTGCTCCTCGATGAGGAATCGTGTGATGGTGCCGGTGTTGAACATGCTGCTGGTAGTCACGCTCGCGCCCCTCAGTTGTGCTGCTCCCGGAATACGCGACTCGCCCGCAGATCCGGCTCCTCGATCGTCTGCAGGTCCTGCCGTGAGATCGTTCCCCCCTTGCGCTCGAACAGCCGGCTCGCCTGCCGCAGCCGCGCACGATCGAGCGCGTTGCGCATCGACCTCGCATTCGCGAAATGCGGCTGCGCACGCCGCTTCTCGATGTATTCCCGCAGCGCCTCATCCGCTTGCGCGCTCAGGCGATACTGCATCTGCTCCAGCATCAGTCGTGCGATCGCGAGCAGCTCCCCGGACGAGTAGTCCGGAAAGTCGATGTGATGCGCGATGCGCGAGGACATGCCCGGGTTGCTGCGGAAAAACGTCTCCATCCTTTCCTTGTAGCCGGCCAGGATCACGACCAGGTCGTCGCGTTGGTTCTCCATCACCTGCAGCAGGATCTCGATCGCCTCCTGTCCGTAGTCACGCTCGTTCTCCGGACGGTAGAGGTAGTACGCCTCGTCGATGAAGAGCACTCCGCCCATCGCCCGTTTCAGGACTTCACGCGTCTTCGGCGCAGTGTGGCCGATGTACTGTCCGACCAAGTCATCGCGCGTCACGGCGATGAGATGCCCTTTGCGCACGTACCCGAGGCGATGGAGGATCTCCGCCATGCGCATCGCCACCGTGGTCTTGCCGGTGCCGGGATTGCCCGTGAAGGACATGTGCAGCGCCGGCGGGCCCGACGAGAGGCCCACGGCCCGCCGCAGCTTGTCGATGAGCAGCAGCGCGGCGATGTCGCGGATGCGGCTCTTGACCGGCGTCAGCCCGACGAGCTCGCGATCGAGGCTGTCCAGCACATCCCCGACATGGGAGTCGCGGTAGGCCGCCTCGAGGTCGAGAGAACCGTCAGCGGCCTGAGTTGCATTCTGTCCAAGGGCGGGCGGCATTGGATCGACTCTGGCGTTCATGAGCGCTCAATACCGCTGCCCCTCGGGGCGCTCCGTCGCATACGAGCGGGTCGTGTAGCGCACGGTGCGCCCGGGCCCTTCCTGGCGCACCAGATCGAATCCCGGCTCCGCGGCCGGGCGGCCGATGATGAACGACAGCCGCAACGACTCCCGCCCGCGCGTGGAATCGAATGCGTTAATCTTGATGTAGTGATTGGGAAATGTCTTGCGGCAGGCGGTCACCTCGGTCATGACTCCCGCGGCGTCACGGATGTCGAACATCGGCGTGCCGAACATCTCCCAGTACGTATTGCGCGGATGCGGATCGTCCGTGTACTCGACGGACACCGCCCAGCCCTTGCCGAGGCAGTACTCGACCTGCTTGGCGATCTGCTGATCGCTGAGGTCGGGCAGGAAGGAGAAAGTGCCTTGGGTGATTCTCATGGACGACTCCTCAGGCGACGGCCGGCGTGGGTACGAAATCGGGCGCGTCGGTGCTCGTGTAGTTGAAGGTCACCTCGCCCCAGACATCGAGGGCGGCCTTGAGGGGCGCGCAGTCCTTTGCGGCCGAGGCGAGAATCTCCGGTCCTTCGTTCCAGATGTCCCGCCCCTCGTTGCGCGCGAGCACCATGGCCTCGAGCGCGACGCGATTGGCGATCGCCCCGGCCGCTATGCCCATCGGATGACCGATCGTGCCGCCGCCGAACTGCAGGATGACGTCCTCGCCCAGATAGTGCAGCAACTGGTGCATCTGACCCGCGTGGATGCCGCCGGAGGCGACGGGCATGACGCCGTGCAGTCCTGCCCAGTCCTGCTCGAAGAAGATGCCGCGCTGCAGATCCTGCGGGTTGCGGCCTTCGCGCAGCACGTTGTAGAAGCCCTGCACGGAGTTGGGATCGCCCTCGAGCTTGCCGACCACGGTGCCGGCATGGATGTGATCGACGCCCGCGAGGCGCATCCACTTCGAGATCACCCGGAAGGAGACGCCGTGGGTCTTCTGGCGGGTGTAGGTCGAGTGGCCCGCGCGGTGCAGGTGCAGGATCATGTCGTTACGGCGCGCCCAGCGCGACATCGACTGGATGGCGGTGTAGCCGATCACGAGATCGATCATGACGACCACCGAGCCCAGCTCCTTCGCGAACTCCGCCCGCTCGTACATCTCCTCCATGGTTCCGGCGGTCACGTTGAGGTAGGTCCCCTTTACTTCGCCGGTGGCGGCCTGCGCTCGGTTGACGGCCTCCATGCAGTAGAGGAAGCGGTCGCGCCAGTGCATGAAAGGTTGGGAGTTGATGTTCTCGTCGTCCTTGGTGAAATCGAGGCCGCCCTTCAGCGCCTCGTACACGACGCGGCCGTAGTTCTTGCCGGACAGCCCGAGTTTCGGCTTGACGGTCGCCCCCAGGAGCGGCCGGCCGAACTTGTCGAGCCGCTCGCGCTCGACCACGATTCCGGTCGGCGGTCCGGCGAAGGTCTTGACGTAGGCGGCGGGAAAGCGCATGTCCTCGAGCCGCAGCGCCTTGAGCGGCTTGAAGCCGAAGACGTTCCCTATGACCGATGCGCTCAGGTTCGCGATCGAGCCCGGCTCGAAGAGGTCGAGGTCATAGGCGACGTAGGCGAAGTATTGTCCGGGAGCGCCGGGCACCGGCTCCACCCGGTAGGCCTTCGCCCGGTACCGGTCGCAGGCCGTGAGCCGGTCGGTCCACACGACGGTCCAGGTCGCCGTCGAGGACTCGCCGGCCACCGCCGCCGCGGCCTCCTCCGGCTCGACGCCCTCCTGCGGGGTGATGCGAAAGAGGGCCAGCACATCGGTCGCGGCCGGGGAGTATTCAGGGTTCCAGTAACCCATCTGCGCATACTTCAGCACTCCGGGCCGGTAACGGGCGGCGCCGGTCTTGGCACGCTTGCTGTCATCGAGGACTCTCATGCGGGGCTCCCACGGATGCTCGGTTGGGGTACGGGGCGATCCTCGGCCTTGATTTGTATTAGGTCTAGTTAGATATTATTGGCATCTCGATAAGAGATACTTATGGATGCGTAACGTAACGCTCAGACAAATGCGGGTATTCGCCGCGGTGGCGCGGCATCTCTCCTTCACGCGCGCGGCGCAGGAGCTGCACCTGACACAGCCCGCCGTTTCCCAACAGGTCAGCCTGCTGGAGGAGGAGGTCGGCATGCCGCTCTTCGAGCAGATCGGCCGCAGGATCCGCCTCGCGCCGGCGGGGACGGAGCTGCTGCGTTACGCGACTCAGGTGACGGAGCTGCTGCGCGAGGCGGGCGAGACGCTCGCCGCGATGCAGGGCTTGAAGCGCGGCGAGTTGAAGCTGGGGGCCGTGAGCACCGCGAAATACTTCGCCCCGACGCTGCTCTCGGCCTTCACACCGGCCTATCCGGAAGTCACGATCAAATTCACCGTCGCCAATCGCGAGGAGATCGTGAAACTCCTCGGCGCGAACGAGCTCGATCTCGTCATCATGGGACGGCCGCCGCGCGAGCTCGACACGACGGCGGAGCCGTTCGCTCGCCATCCCTTCGTGATCATCGCCTCCCCGGACCACCCCCTCGCCCGCCGCCGCCGCATCCCGCTGAGGTCGCTGACGCGCGAGAGCTTCATCATTAGGGAGCAGGGCTCGGGCACGCGTGCGTCCATGGAACACGTCTTCCGTGAGCGTGCGGTCCCGTTCCGCGCCTCCATGGAGGTGAGCAGCAACGAGACCATCAAGCAGGCGGTGATGGCCGGCATGGGCATGAGCTTCATCTCCTCACACACCATCGGGCTGGAGGCCGGAACGGGCAAGCTCGCGATTCTCGATGTCGCGGGCCTGCCGATCGTGCGCGACTGGTACGTGATCCACCTGCGGGAGAAGATCCTCTCCCCCATCGCCTCCGCGTTTCGGGCCTACCTCCTGGAGAACGGCGCGCGGGTCATTCTGCAGACCGTCGGCGATGTGACCAGATCCGGCAAACGCTAGTGAAGAATGCGGCCGGTCTCCTCGACCTTTTCCGCTTCGACCGTCGGCACGTCCGCCCAAGGCTTCAACACGACCTTGATGCAACTGTCCTGCTTGTCGCGGAACATGCGGTAGGCGCGCGGCGCCTCCTCGAGACCGAGCCGGTGCGTCACCACGAATCCGGGATCGATCGAGCCCTTCTCGATGAGCTCGAGCAAAGGGCGCATGTAGCGCTGCACGTGCGTCTGCCCCGATCGCACCGTGAGCGCCTTGTTGACGACGGCGCCGAACGGGATCTTGTCGACGAAGCCGCCATACACACCGGGGATCGACACGGTGCCGCCGTTTCGGCAGGCCTTCAGCACTTGCCGCAGCACGGGCGGTCGGTCCGACTCCAGCATGAGCGACTGTTTCAGCCGGTCGTAAGTGCCGAAGGCGCCGTGCGCGTGGCCCTCCATGCCCACCGCATCGATGCAGGCGTCCGGACCCCTTCCGCCCGTCATGACTTCCAACGCCTCAGCGACGTTCACCTGCTCGTAGTTCAGGGTCTCGGCATCGGCCCATTGACTGGCCTTGCGCAGCCGCGCGGGAAAGCGGTCGATGGCGATCACGCGCTCCGCGCCGAGGAGGCGGGCGCTCTTGATCGCAAAGAGTCCGACGGGACCGCACCCCCATACGGCGACGGTGTCGCCCGGCTGGATGCCGCACTGCTCCGCCGCCATGTAGCCCGTCGGGAAGATGTCCGAGAGGAAGAGCACCTGCTCGTCACTCAGGTCCTCAGGCACCTTGATCGGCCCGACGTCGGCGTAGGGGATGCGTGCGTACTGCGCCTGGCCGCCGGCATAGCCGCCGAGAAGGTGCGAGTAGCCGAACAGTCCCGCCGGCGAGTGGCCCCAGAGCTTCTCGGCGAGCCAGGCGTTGGGATTGGAATTCTCGCAGAGCGAATGCATCGACTGCTGGCAGAAGAAGCAGGCGCCGCAGGAGATCGGGAACGGGTTGACCACGCGGTCGCCGACCTTGAGGTTCCTGACCTCTGAGCCGACCTCCACGACCTCACCCATGAACTCGTGCCCTAGTATGTCTCCGGGGAGCATCCCCGGAATGTAGCCGTCGTAGATATGGAGGTCCGAGCCGCAGATCGCCGTCGAGGTGATGCGCACGATGACATCGCGCGGATTCAGGATCTTCGGGTCCGGAACGCTCTCGACCCGCAGCTGCTCTCTGCCGTACCAGACATTCGCTTTCATGCCAGACCCCACTGTCGTGTGACACGTCCGAGAAGACTGCGCTGCCCCGCCGGCTGACCGCGTGTGGTCGGGATTTCGCCCGTCTCCATCACCTGCTTGAAGCGCCGCAGGTCTTCGCGGATGCGCGACTGCGGATCGTGCCCGAGGAGCCTCACCAGGCCGGCGCCGAGCGCGCCTCCGAGCGGGCTGTAGTGCAGGCTGACACGTACGATGGTGCCCCGGCCCGCCGGCGCGGTCTCGAATTTGACCGAGCCGGCATTCGCGGCGCCGGAATCATCCAGCGTGCGCCAGGCGATTTCCTCGCCCGGACGGTCGGTAGTGATTTCCGAGGTCCACTCCAGCCGGGTCGCCAGCGGTCCCTTGGCCACCCAGCGCGAGCGCCCCTCGTCGAGCTGCCGCACCGATTCCAGACTGTCCATGAAGCGGGGCAGGTTCTCGAAGCTGCGCCAGAAGCGGTAGCACTCCTCGGGAGGCTTGCTGACCGCGATGCTGCGCTCGAGATAGATGTCGGTTCGCCCCGAGGTGCCGGGTACGGCCTTCCCCGCTCCGCTGCCCGAGAGTCGCACGGCAGCGAACACATCGAGCGCAGTCACGCCCGCTACGGCGGCGAGCGCGACAGCCGCCCTGCCGCGTCTGCCGCGTCTGGCCAGCGCCACCGACAATGCCGCAAGATCGAAGGTGTCGCCAACAACGCGCGACCAGAGCCAGGGCGCGCGGTCGCGTTGAGTCAGGATGCCTATCCCGGCTGCGAGCTCCCTCGCGCCAACCAGCCGCATCAGAGTCGGACTACGAAGCCCGCTCAGCCAGCAGACCACGCGCGGCGCGGCCACGGCCGCGGCTCCGAGACCGATACTGAACCAACCCAGGCCGCGCTCGAGCGACTGCTCCGCCTCGAGCTGCGCGAACCCGCGTCCCGGTCCCTGACGCGCCGCCGGCGTCCCGGGTTCGGGCCCCGAAAATGATTGCGCTCGGCTTCGTCCCAAGCCCTGCTGTGTGACGTCGGTTGCCATGATCTCTCTCCAGATTGGGAGCGCCTCGCCGCCCGGGCGTGCTCACTGCAACAATCCGAGAGAGACCCGGCGGTTCCGGACCGTCGGCACCGATTGCTCGGCCCCTCCTGGGCGCGGCCCTTTGGGCCCGACGCGAAGCGTCGTCGAAAATCGCTCCGTGCGTTTGCGCACTCAGCCTCGGGAAGCGCCGAAGCGCCGCCCTTGGGAACCGGGCCTGCGGCCCGAGGGCCGCGGATGGCGGGCAACCTGATGCTTCGGCTGCGAGGCGCGCGCAGTGGGCGCGGCGGGACGAGACGCCGGACGCTGCTCGGCGGTCACGGTGAATTGCGGGGTCGCCGTTATCGATACCGAGCGACGCAACAGACGCTCGATGTCTTTCAGCAGCCCCGCCTCATCGGGCGCGACCAGGGAGATGGCACAGCCTGCGCCGCCAGCGCGGGCCGTGCGTCCGATGCGGTGCACGTAGTCTTCCGGCACGTTCGGCAGCTCGTAGTTCACGACGAAAGGCAGCTCCTTGATGTCGAGGCCGCGCGCTGCGACCTCGGTCGCGACGAGAGCCGTGATCTTGCCCGCCTTGAACTCCGCCAGCGCCCGGACGCGCGCGTTCTGGCTCTTATTGCCGTGAATGGCCGCAGTCGCGATTCCGGTGGCCGCGAGCTGCTCGGCGAGTCGGTTGGCGCCGTGCTTCGTGCGCGTGAAGACCAGCACCTGCTGCCAGTCACCCGCTCGAATGAGATGCGCCAGCAGGTGCCGCTTGTGCTCTTTCGGCACGCGGTAAGCCCGCTGCTCCACGCGATCGGCGGTCGCGTTGCGCGGAGCGACCTCGACGGTGACCGGGTCATGCAGCAGCCGCGTCGCCAGATCGCGGATGTCATCCGAGTAAGTCGCGGAGAACATCAGGTTCTGCCGGCGCGGCGGCAGAAGCTTCAGTACCTGGCGAATGGCATGGATGAAGCCCATGTCGAGCATGCGGTCCGCTTCGTCGAGGACGAAATGCCGGACCTCGCGCAGATCCGCCGCGCGTTGTCCGGCGAGATCGAGAAGCCGCCCGGGCGTCGCAACGAGGAGATCACAACCGCTGCGCAAGGCGTCGATCTGGGGATTGATGCCGACGCCGCCAAATACGACGCTGATCCGCGCCTTGGTATGGCGCCCGTACTGGCGAGCGCTTTCGGCCACTTGGGCCGCCAGTTCCCGGGTGGGCGTGAGGACGAGCGCGCGCGGTGCGCGACTGGCCGGGCTCTGCGCCAGCGCCTGCAATATCGGCAGGACGAATGCCGCGGTCTTGCCGGTGCCGGTCTGGGCTCCAGCCAGCACGTCGCGGCCGGCGATGACTGCCGGGATGGCCCGCATTTGGATCGGGGTCGGCGTCTCATAGCCCTGCTCGGCCACGGCGCGCGACAGCTCGGGCACGAGCCCGAGTTCAGTAAAAGGCATGGTTTCGGGGAACCTCTGTGTTGGCTTGCTTGGCCCGCGACCGGTCGGCCGGGGTGGGCATCGCCAGGTGAGACGGGGCCGGATGTGGACGCCCCGCCGGATGCGGCGCGGACTCTACCGGCTTTCGAGCCGCGCGTCGAGCCTCGAGAACGGCTAAACTAGGCGTTTCCAGCGGGCAATGTGAACGGAACGACGGCCGGCACCTCTAACCAAGCCATGCGGGGGTCCCTGATCGGCCCGGCGCTGAGGACATGCCCATCCATCCCGTGTGACAGGGGGAGCTTTTGATGATTCTCGATCGCGCTCGCGCAAGAACGGGCGCCTTGGGCGCTCTGCGCCTCTGGATTTGCGGTCTCGGTGCGGCGCTCGCGCTGGCGGTGGCCGGATGCAGCACCAACCAGAACGTCAACAACGGCACGCCCGTGGTGACGGTGGCCAGCCAGGCTGCGGGGGATTTCTCGAGCTACGTGATCGGGATAAGCCTCTACAGCATGACCCGCAGCGATGGCTACGTCGCATATCCCGCCGGCTATACCGCCGAGGAGTTCGCCGATCTCACCCAGCGGGTCGACCTCACGGAGCTGCTGAACGCGGTGGGTGTCCCGACGGGCACGTACACGTCGGTCGTGATCGGTATCGACTACTCGATTCCGCTCGTCTTTCTCAAGGGCCAATCGGCTGCGGCGACCGTGGAGAACGCGTCCGGCACGATCGATCCCGGCATCATCTATGTCACCGTCAAGCTCGATCCCGCGCACCCGCTGGTCGTCAGCCAGAACAAGTCGACACCCTTCGCTCTCGACTTCGACCTGGCCGCCTCCAACCAGATCAACACGAGCGCGAACTCGGTGATCGTGAGGCCCTACGTGGTCGCGACCGCCACGCCGACGGACACCCAGCAGGTACGCGCGCGCGGCCTCCTGGTGGTGGGCAATACGGCCGATAACAACTTCGTCGAGAACGTCAGGCCGTTCGAGGACAACATTTACTCCACTGTCGGCGCGCTGACCGTCAATACGACTCCGAATACGTATTACAACGTCAACGGAAGCGTCTCCATGGGCTCTGCCGGACTGGCCGCCGTCGCGAAACTCACCTCCAATACGCCGATGATCGCCTACGGCACCCTGGGGGACATGTCGACCATCACGCCCGGATTCACCGCGACCCAGGTCTATGCCGGCACAGCGGTTTCCAACGGAGTATTCGAGCACGTACGCGGAACCGTCACGGCCATCAATGGCAACACCATCAGCGTGGCCAATGCGACGTACCTCTACTACGAGGGCTACTGCACCGATAACATCTGCTTCACTTACTTTCCGACGGGCACCATCACCGTCGGTGCCTCGACCGTGGTGACGCAGGACGGAACGATCCCCCCGGGCGGAGCCAACCTCTCCACTCAGGCGATCTCCGTCGGCTCGCAGATCGATGCGGTCGGCGCCGGCACGAACACCACCACCACAGTGACGCTCGATGCCACCACGGGGCTGGTGCGCCTGCAATCCACGCCGGTCTGGGGCACGCTCAATTCCGGTGCGGCCGGCTCCGCCTCGCTCAACGTGCTCTCGATCGGACCGGTTGCCGCGAGCGCCTTCAATTTCACGGGGACGGGCAGCGCGAGCGCCAATGATGCCGTTGCGGCCAATTATGCGATCGGCACAGGCACCCTGGACCAGAGCGCGACCCCTGCCGGCACATTGCTGCGCATTGACGGCTTCCCGACGCCGTTTGGCTCCGCGCCGCCGGATTTCAACGCCACCGCGGTCACGCCGGCCACCTCGGAGCCCGCCAATCTCATCGTGCAGTGGAACGGCGGCAGCGGCACGACGGCCCCGTTCACCTCGTATGACGGCACCAGCCTGGCGTTGAATCTCGCCAACGCGACCACCGCCGTGGTGGTGGTCGGGCCGCAGTGCACGTCCGGAGCGGGCTGCACTGCAGGCACGCCCCTCACGGGCACGCCTGCCATAACCATCTCGGGAGCCAACCAGTTCGGTATCGGCGACTCGACGAACGGCGTCTCGGTCTTCAGCAATCCGGGCGACTTCGCGGCCAGCCTCACCAGCACCCTGAACGGCTCGACCTCCGTGTTCGGTATCGTCGCCATCGGCTCCTATGAGCCGACGACCAACACCTTCACCGCATCGCGAGTCGATGTAGCACTCGAGTAGTCCGGCATGCCCTGGAAGCGGCGCCCGTTCGACGGGCGCAATTCGGCCCGCGCCCTGAACATCGGGGACCTGCGCGAAATCGCGCGCCGGCGCGTCCCGGGCTTTGCCTTCGAATACGTGGAAGGCGGGGCGGAGGAGGAGGCGACGCTGCGGCGCAACAGGGAGGCGTTCGGCGCACTGCGCTTCGTGCCGCAGACTCTCGTCGATACGGCGGGCAGGAGCCTGGAGACTTCGGTCTTCGGCCGCCGCGCGGCGGCGCCGCTCGTCATCGCGCCGACCGGCCTCAACGGGATGTTGCACCCGCAAGGCGATCTCGCCCTGGCGCGGGCGGCTGCCGGCTTCGGAATTCCTTTCACCCTGAGCACCTTTTCGACCACCCGGCTCGAGGAGGTCGCGGCCACGGCAGGCGGGCGGCTATGGATGCAGCTCTATGTCATGAAGAACCGCGCCATCGCGGAGGACATCATGACTCGGGCCGCGGCTGCCGGTTATGAGGCGTTGGTGTTTACGTCCGATGCCAATGTCTTCGGCAGCCGGGAATGGGACAAGCGCAACTACGCGGGGCCCGGCAAGCCGCGATGGTCTGCAGTGCTCGATGCGATGCGCCACCCGCGCTGGCTGCTCGAGGTGCTGCTGCGCAAAGGGATCCCCCGCTTCCACAACATCGAGGCGTTCCTTCCTGCCGGCGCGGCGAGCGCGATCGGCGGCAGCACCATCATCCCGCAAATGTTCGAGCCGACGATCACCTGGGATGACATCGCCTGGATACGGCGGCACTGGCCAGGAAAGCTCCTGATCAAGGGTGTCCTCACCGTCGAGGACGCGCGGCGCGCCATCGACACCGGGTGCGAGGGCATCGTGCTCACCAACCACGGCGGCCGGCAGCTCGATCACTGCGTGGCCCCCATCGAGGTTCTCGGAGAAATCGCCGCGGCCGCCGGCAACCGGCTGACGATCGTCGTCGACAGCGGCTTTCGCCGCGGGAGCGACATCGCCAAGGCGCTCGCGCTGGGGGCTCACGCGGTCATGATCGGACGCGCGACCCTTTACGGGCTGGCAGCCGACGGCGAGCGCGGCGTGCGGCGCGCGCTCGACATGCTCGCCGTCGAGCTCGATCGCGTTCTCGGTCAGCTGGGGTGCCGCTCCGTAGCGGAGCTGCGCCCGTCCCTGCTGCGTTAAGCGGCCAGCGTGCCCTTCGCCTTGGCGGAGTGCGTGGCGATGGCGTCCATCAACCCCGGCGAGAGGCAGTCGTAGGGCTCCAGGCCCAATGATTTCAGCTGCTCGCGCACCTCGCCCATGCGCGCCGGCGGAAAGCCGGCCTCGATGATGGAGGAGACGAAGGCGGCGAAGTCCGGGGCCGTCCAGCCCTGCTCGCGGAAGAGCTCCGGATGGACGAAATCGAAGCCGTAGAACGGGTGATTCTTGTTCTCGATCCGCCCGTACAGGTGCACGCCGCAGCCGGTGCAGGCATAGCGCTGGATGGCGGCGTTGCTGTCGACGATCTTCAGCTTCTGCGCGTTGGCGGTCACCGACAGCTTGTCGCGCGGCACCACGGCCACCAGTGAGAAGAGCGCTCCCTCAGGCTTCCAGCACTTGGTGCAGCCGCAGACGTGATCGTAGGCAACGTTGCTTCCCAGACTCACCGTCACGGGTGAGCTCGTGCACTTGCAGGACAGCGTGCCGCCCGCGAACCCCGAATTGCCGGGCTTGACGCCGCGATCGACTGCCGGATGGATCGAGATGGCCATGTGTTTATCCTCGCAGGAGTTATTGGCTTCAAAACGTCACGACGGAGCGGATCGACTCGCCCCGGTGCATGAGATCGAACGCGTCGTTGATCTTCTCGAGCGGCATCACGTGGGTGATGAGGTCGTCGATGTTGATCTTCTTGTCCATGTACCAGTCGACGATCTTCGGCACGTCCGTGCGGCCCCGCGCACCGCCGAATGCGGTGCCCTTCCACACGCGACCGGTCACGAGCTGGAACGGCCGCGTCTTGATCTCCTGTCCCGCCCCCGCGACGCCGATGATCACGGACACACCCCAGCCGCGGTGACAGCACTCGAGTGCCTGACGCATGAGATCGACACTGCCGACGCACTCGAAGCTGTAGTCCGCGCCACCGTCAGTGAGCGCGACCAGATGCTGCACCAGATCCCCACCCACTTCCTTGGGGTTGACGAAGTGCGTCATGCCGAAGCGCTCAGCGAGGGCCTTGCGCCGCGGGTTGAGGTCGACGCCGATGATCTTGTTCGCGCCGACCAGGCGCGCTCCTTGAATGACGTTGAGGCCGATGCCGCCGAGGCCGAACACGACGACATTGGCGCCCGGCTCGACCTTCGCGGTATTGATGACTGCGCCGACACCGGTAGTCACACCGCAACCGATGTAACAGACCTTCTCGAACGGCGCATCCTCGCGAATTTTCGCGAGCGCGATTTCCGGCAGCACCGTGTAGTTGGAGAAGGTCGAGCAGCCCATGTAGTGATGGACCATCTTGCCGCCGATCGAGAAGCGGCTGGTGCCGTCAGGCATTACGCCCTTGCCCTGCGTCGCCCGGATCGCCGTGCAGAGGTTGGTCTTGCGCGACAGGCAGGACTTGCACTGCCGGCACTCGGGCGTATAGAGGGGGATGACGTGATCGCCCTTCTTCAATGTCGTGACCCCTGGTCCGACATCTACCACCACTCCCGCGCCCTCGTGCCCGAAGACCACCGGGAAGAGGCCCTCCGGGTCCGCACCCGAGCGGGTGAACTCATCCGTATGGCAGACCCCGCTCGCCTTGATCTCGACCAGGACCTCCCCGGCCTTGGGACCGTCCAGATCGAGCGTCACGACTTCGAGCGGCTTGCCCGCCGCATATGCAATGGCTGCCTTGGTTTTCATGCAGATCCTCTCTTACCGGTGCGCGCAGCGTATCACCAGAGTTTAGCCGCGGATCGCCAGGAAACCGCATAGGGGCGTGGCCCGCAGCGCCAACGCCAGGGTCTTGTTCCAATACGGAACAATCCCCTGCGCCGCTGTACCGGTTTCGACGCTCGCGGGAGCAGGAGATTTTCCCGTGGCATAATGGCCGCTCGGTCGAGAGGGGGACTCCATGCTGCAACCGATCGGCAGTCACGCCCGCTATATCCAGTCGGTACTGCGCGGTACCGCGCGCGACGAGGGTCCGGGAACGCCTGACTATGTGAAGCGCTCCTGGCTGCGCTGCCTCACCCAATATCACCTCGACCCGCAGTCCCAGCGGGAGCCTTACGTCCTACCGCGCAACGAGCGTCTGGAGCGCAAAGAGCGCAACCTGGAGCTCGTGTCTTTCGCCGATGCGGAGATGGCGCACCTCTACCACCAGCTCGCCGGCTCCGGCTATTCCATCATTCTCACCGACCGGGACGGGGTACTCCTCGACTATTACGGCGACCTCAGCTTCCGCAACGCCGCCTTCCGCACCGGCCTGGTGCTCGGGGCCGTATGGAGCGAGGAGCACGGCGGCACCAACGGCATGGGCACCTGCCTCTTCGAGCGGGCGCCGCTGATCGTGCACCGCGACCAACACTTCTTCTCGCGCAACACCGGGCTCACTTGCTGCGCGGCGCCGATCTTCGACTACCGCGGCGACCTCGTGGCGGTGCTGGACGCGTCCGGGGAATCCGACCGTGCGCAGCAGCATACGCTGGTGCTGGTCAACATGTCGGCGCAGATGATCGAGAACCGCCTGTTCCTCTACCGGTTCAAGGACGAGTTCGTGGTGCGCTTCCACAGCCGGCCGGAGCTGGTCGGCACCTGGGGCGAGGGCATCATCGCGCTCGATGCCGCGGGTGCGATCGCCGCGCTCGACCGCAACGCCCTCTTCCAGCTCGGCGTCAAGAATGCGGCTGAGCTCGCCGGCGCGCCGCTCGAGCGGGTATTCAACATCTCGCTGGGCGCGCTCGTCGGCCGCAGCCAGAAGAAGTCTTTCCATCCGCTGCCGATCTACGACGCGCGCCACGGTGGCCGCTTCTTCGCCATCGCGCAGGCACCGCAATCGAAGCGTGCGCTCGGCAGCAAGCAGCGGCTGGCGCGCATCGAGGAGCTGCCGCTCCCGGACCCGGGGCGCAGCCCGCTCGATGACCTCGATTTCGGCGATCCGATGATGGCGCGCAATATCCAGGCCGCGCGGCGCACGCAATCGCGGGAGGTGCCGATTCTGCTCCTGGGCGAGTCCGGGACCGGCAAGGAGTTCTTTGCCCGGGCCATGCACGCCTCGAGCGACCGTGCCGACAAGCCGTTCGTGGCGGTCAACTGCAGCTCGCTGCCCGAAGCACAGCTCGAGCAGGAGCTCTTCGGCCGGCCTGCCGGGCTGCGCGCCGCTGCGCTCAGCCCTCCCGCCCCGCCGGCTCTCCTCGCTGCGGCCGTCACGCCGCAAGGCGAGGGTCCACCCGCAGATCCCGAGAGCAATGCGGACGACGACCTCGGTCGCATCGTACAGGCGAATGGCGGCACCTTGTTCCTCGATGACGTCGGGGAGCTGCCACTCGAGCTGCAGGCAAGACTGCTGCACGTGATAGAGGAGCGCGAAGTGCTCCGGCCCGGCGGCGAGGCGCCCGTGCGCGTCGATGTCAGGGTGGTGAGCGCGGCGCGCGGCGGACTGCAGGAAAAGGTCCGCCGCGGCGAATTCCGCGAGGACCTGTTCTATCGCCTGCAGAGTCTCGTACTGACGCTGCCGCCGCTGCGCGAGCGCAAGGACAAGTCGGCGCTCATCCGCCACGTCTTCGCGCAGGAGAGCGCGGCCACCCCGTCGGTGATCCTGGGGGATGACCTGGCGGATGCGCTGCGCGCCTATGCATGGCCTGGCAACATCCGCCAGCTGCGCAATGTGCTGCGGGGGATGATCGCGATGCGCTCGGGCGATCGGCTCGATGGCGGCTGCCTGCCGGCCGACTACGGTGTCGGGGAGCCGGAGCCGCTTGCGCCGGAAGCCTGCGAGCTGCCGCCGGAGGCGCAGGGCCTCAATCCGCTGGAGAAGGCGGAGCGCGGCGCGCTGCTCAAGGAGATCGAGGTACACCACGGCAACATCAGCCGTGTCGCGCAGAAGCTCGGCATCGGGCGCAACACGCTCTACCGCAAGATGCGGCGGCTCGGCATCACGCTACCCCCGCGGCATTGACGGCTAGTGCCGGGTGGAGCCGCCCTCGTGCCGGGAGGCGTCCGACTCTCCGTGACTGCGACGCTCCGCCGTGTCGCGGCCGACGATCTTGGAGAAGAGACTGTCCTCTTCATACAGCAGGGCGAGCTTGCGCTGCTCGAATTCCTTGAAGAACTCCTCCCAGGAGATCTCCGTCAGCGCCTGATGCTCCGAGTGCGGCGCGTCGGGGAACATGATCCGCACGATCCCGACATCCCCGCCCTGGTGGGTACGCGCCACCGCGGCGGGCTTACCGCCTTTTTTCTCGGCCCATTTGCGGATCGTCTCGTGATTGGTCGTCACTTCTGCCATGGCATCACCTCGCGGGCATCATCCCTCGTGGCGGGTCAGATAAACATAGACGTAGGCCGTGATGAGAAGCACGCACACTCCGCAGACGAGCACCGTCGCGCAGGCGGCCGCCAGGTAAATCCAGACATTTGCCGCCGCGCCCGCTTGGCCGCCGGCCCCGCCGAGCGCGTCGAACCCGTCCGTGAGCAGCGCCGCGGTTGCAAGGACGAAGGCCCAGCGGCGCATGCAGGCCGTAAGCTCGCTTCGCTTTCGCCGGTTGTGCCGGTAGGCTGCGATCCGCTCCTCGCGTGTCCCGCAGCTGATGTCCTTCATCGATCGGAAGGGCGAGAGCCAGCCCAGCAGTGACTCGAGCACGTGCATTTCCCGGCTGTGCCTCGTAGCACGATGTTCCGTGCTGCCTTCCACCTCGCGCCGCAGCGCGCTTCTCAATGCGCCTGCGAGGGTAGACGGTCGAGGAGCACCCATGTTCCAGGCAGGCGAGCGGTGGCACTTCGCTCGCCGAGCGCGCCGTCCGACGTTGCGCGAGAATGCGCTCTCCATCGGGGCAAGCGGACGGAGCGGCATCCATGTCAGAGACGATCTTCGGCAAGATC
>DASUKK010000008.1:0-21700 GCA_036278795.1 Steroidobacteraceae bacterium
CCCTTGCGGGCCTTGACCGGCTTGCCGTTGATCTCGACGTTGACGAATTCTTCAGCCATGTTATGCCGCCCGCGCTCCGAGCTGGTCCGCGACGATGCTGCGGCCGCCATGATCCACCATGTACTCGAACTCGTGCCGGAAGTGCTTGAGGAAGCTCTGCACCGGCCACGCCGAGGCGTCTCCGAGCGCACAGATGGTATGGCCCTCGATGCGGTTGGCGACATCGACGAGCAGCGAGAGCTCCTCGCGGCGCGCCTGGCCTGCGAGCACCCGCTTCAGCAGCCGGTTCATCCAGCCCGTGCCTTCGCGGCATGGGGTGCACTGCCCGCAGGATTCCGACATGAAGAAGCGCGAGATGCGCTCGAGCACCCGCACCATGCAGGTGGTCTCGTCCATGACGATGACGGCTGCCGAGCCGATCGCCGACCCGGCGGCACGCAACGAGTCGTAATCCATATTGGTCTTGAGCATCACCTCGGCCTTCACCACGGGGACGGACGCGCCGCCCGGGATCACGGCTTTCAGGCTCCGGCCGCCACGGACTCCGCCCGCGAGCTCGAGCAGATCCTTGAACGGGGTGCCGAGAGGCACCTCGAAGTTGCCACCCTTCTCCACGTGGCCGGAGACCGAGAAAATCACGGTGCCGCCCGAGTTCGGCGGGCCTAGCGCGGCGAACCACTGCGGCCCTTTGCGCAGGATGGTCGGCACCGAGGCGAAGCTCTGGGTGTTGTTGATCGTGGTCGGCTGGCCGTAGAGGCCGAAGTTGGCCGGGAACGGCGGCTTGAAGCGTGGCTTACCGGTCTTGCCTTCGAGCGAGTCGAGGAGGGCCGTCTCCTCGCCGCAGATGTAGGCGCCGGCACCGACGAAGGTGTGGATGTCGAAGTCGATCCCGGTGCCGCGGATGTTTTTGCCGAGAAGGCCGGCCTCGTAGGCCTCCTTCAGCGCCGCCTCGAAGCGCGGCACCGGCTCGCCGAGGAACTCGCCGCGGATGTAATTGTAGGCGACGGTGGTATTCGTGGCGTAGCCACCGATCGCCAGCCCCTCGATGAGGGCGTGCGGGTTGTAGCGCAGGATGTCGCGGTCGTGGCAGGTGCCGGGCTCGCTCTCGTCGGAATTGCAGACGAGATACTTCTGCACCGGCGAGTTGCGCGGCATGAAGCTCCACTTGGTGCCGGTGGGGAAACCCGCGCCGCCGCGGCCCCGCAGGCCCGACGCCTTCACGGCATCGATGATCTGCTCGCGCGGCGGCTTCTCGGCGAGGATCTTCTCCCATGCCTCGTAACCGCCGATCGTGCGGTACGTGGCAAGCTCCCAGGAGCGCTCGAGCTTCAGGGGCTCGAACACGACGAGATTCATCTTGTCGGGGCTTACGGCCATGGCGCTACTTCAGCTCATCCAGAATCTTGTCGAGCTTCTCCGGAGTGAGATGCTCGTGAAAGACGTGATCCACCATCATCATCGGCGCCCCGGTGCAGGCCGCCAGGCACTCCTCCTCGCGCTTGAGGAAGATGCGGCCGTCGGGCGTGCTCTCGTTGAGCTTGATGCCGAGCTTGCGCTCGGCATGCGCCACCAGATCCTCGCCGCCGTTCAACATGCAGGAGATGTTGGTGCAGATGCTGACGTGGTGGCGGCCGCAGGGGTGGGTCTCGAACATCGAGTAGAAGCTCGCGACTTCGTAGACCTGGATCGGCGGCAGCTTCAGGTACGCGGCCACGGCGTCCATCAGCTCCGGCGTCAGGTAGCCCTGGTTCTGCTCCTGGGCGGCGCGCAGCGCGGCAATGCACGCGGAACGCTGTCTGCCGGATGGAAACTTGGCGACCCAGTGGTCGATCTCTCGCCGAGTGTGCTCCGACAGCGGCGTGGTGGCGCCGGCGCGGGGGCCGGCGGTGTCAGTCTGGGTCTGGTTGCTCAACGGTCGATTTCCCCGAAGACGATGTCCTGTGTGCCGATCACGGCGACCACGTCCGCCAGCATGTGGCCCCGAACCATCTCCTCCAGCGCAGCGAGGTGCGGGAACCCCGGCGCGCGGCACTTCAGCCGATAGGGCTTGTTGGCTCCGTCGGAGACGAGGTAGACGCCGAACTCTCCCTTGGGCGCCTCCACCGCCGCGTAGGTCTCGCCCTCCGGCACCTCATAGCCTTCGGTGAAGAGCTTGAAGTGATGGATCAGCGATTCCATGTCGCCCTTCATGCGCTCGCGGCGCGGCGGGCGGACCTTGCGGTCATCGATCATCGCCGGGCCGGGATTCTTGCGCAGCCAATCGGTGCACTGGCGGACGATGCGGTTCGACTGGCGCAGCTCCTCCACGCGCACGAGATAACGGTCGTAGCAGTCGCCGTTGACGCCGACGGGGATGTCGAAATCCATGCGGTCGTAGACTTCGTAGGGCTGCTTCTTGCGCAGATCCCAGACCAGACCGGAGCCGCGCAGCATCGGTCCGGAGAACCCGAGCTGCATCGCGCGCTCCGGCGTCACGACACCGATGTTGACCGTGCGCTGCTTCCAGATCCGGTTGTCGGTGAGCAGGGCCTCGTAGTCGTCGATGGCCGCCGGGAAGCGCCGGGTGAACGCCTCGATGAAATCGAGCATGCTCCCCGAGCGCGCCTCGTTGAGACGATCGACTTCCTTCTGCGAGCGCCACTTCGACGGCTGGTACTTCGGCATGACATCGGGCAGGTCGCGATACACGCCGCCCGGCCGATAGTACGTGGCGTGCATGCGCGTGCCGGACACCGCCTCGTAGATGTCCATCAGCTCCTCGCGCTCCTTGAAGCAGAGGAGAAACACGGTCATGGCGCCGATGTCGAGCGCATGCGAGCCGAGCCACATGAGGTGATTCAGGATGCGCGTGATCTCATCGAACATCACGCGGATGTACTGTGCGCGCTCCGGCGGCGTGATGCCGAGCAGCCGCTCGATGGCGAGCACATAGGCGTGCTCGCTGCACATCATGGAGACGTAGTCCAATCGGTCCATGTAGCCGATCGACTGGTTGAAGGGCTTCGACTCGGCGAGCTTCTCCGTCCCGCGGTGCAGCAGGCCGATGTGCGGATCAGCCTTCTGGATGACCTCGCCGTCCATCTCGAGCACGAGGCGCAGCACGCCGTGCGCGGCCGGGTGCTGCGGGCCGAAGTTCATCGTGTAGTTGCGGATCTCGCTCATCGGGCTGGCGGCCATCAGCGGGGTACCTCCGGGTCTTTGAGCGCCGGCTCGTAACGGTGGTCGTGGCGGATCACCTTTGGCACGAGCACCCGCGGCACGATGCTCACGGGCTGATAGACGACGCGCTTTTTCTCCGGGTCGTACTGCGCTTCCACGTTGCCGATCAACGGGAAATCCTTGCGGAACGGATGTCCGATGAAGCCGTAGTCGGTCAGCAGGCGGCGCAGGTCCGGATGGCCGCGAAAGAGAATGCCGAAGAGGTCGAACGCCTCGCGCTCGAACCAGTTGGCGGCCGCCCAGATCTCCGTCACGGAGTCGACCGTCGGCTCCTGCGCGTCCGGACACGTGACCCGCAGCCGCAGGCGCTCGTTGTGAGTGATGGACAAGAGCTGATACACGACGGCGAAGCGACCCGGCATGTTGGGATCGGGGGCGCTCATACGGGCGACCCTGCCGCGGCTGAAGCCGGACCGGGTCGCCGTCTCGGTCTGCCACTCATCGCGCCCGTAGTGCAGGTAGTCGACGCCCGCGAGGTCCATCAGCATCTCGAACCTGAGCGCCGGGGCATCCCGCAGAGTGCGGCAGACGGTGAGCAGCGACTCCGGCCTCACTTCATATGCCAGATCGCTCGCCAGCGACGGCAGGCGCCCTACGGCGTCCTGCAACTGGGCCTCGACATTGCGTGACAGCTCGGAAGCAATCGGGCTCGCGCCGTCCGCGGCCTTGTCATCCGGCGGGGGGGTCGGTTCTGCCATTCTCGATGTCCGCCTCGGTCTACCTGGCGATCGTGCTGGTGCGCGCGATCTTTTTCTGCAGCTGGATGATGCCGTACACCAGGGCCTCCGCGGTCGGCGGACAGCCCGGCACATAGACGTCGACCGGCACGATCCGGTCGCAGCCGCGCACCACCGAGTAGGAGTAGTGATAGTAGCCGCCGCCGTTGGCGCAGGAGCCCATGGAGATCACCCAGCGTGGCTCCGCCATCTGGTCGTAGACCTTGCGCAGAGCCGGCGCCATCTTGTTGACCAGGGTCCCGGCCACGATCATCACGTCGGACTGGCGCGGGCTTGGACGAAAGACCACGCCGAAGCGGTCGAGGTCGTAGCGCGACGCGCCGGCGTGCATCATTTCCACCGCGCAGCAGGCCAGTCCGAAAGTCATGGGCCAGAGCGAGCCGGTACGCGCCCAGTTGAGGAGATTGTCGACCTGCGTGGTGAGAAAACCGCGCTGTGCAAAGCCTTCCGCGCCCTCCGGATCTAGTCCCACTCCAGCGCCCCTTTCTTCCACTCGTAGATGAAGCCGACGATGAGGATGGCGAGAAAGACACCCATCGCGGCCAGGCCCGCGAGACCGATCTTCCCGAGCGCGACCGCCCACGGGAAGAGGAAGGCGATCTCCAGGTCGAATACGATGAAGAGGATGGCGACGAGGTAGTAGCGCACGTCGAACTTCATGCGGCTGTCCTCGAACGCCTCGAAGCCGCACTCGTACGGAGAGAGCTTGTCGCGATCGTGCGGGTTGCGGGAGAAGTACCGTCCGATACCCGTGCCGAGTGTGAACAGCACCAGCGCGACTCCCGTCGCGATGACGAGAAAGATCAGTATCGGCAGATAATTGGTCAGCATGCGTCTCGCCCGAAACAAAAGCTGCCACAACGGGACGCGCGAAATCTTGTCGCTGCGTGCTCCCGCTGGAAGCCGCCCATTGTAGCAGCGCTCGAGACGTTATTGGTGCCGACGGGGAGATTCGAACTCCCACACCTTGCGGCGCTAGCCCCTCAAGCTAGTGTGTCTACCAATTCCACCACGTCGGCAATCGTCAATCGTCGTCTCTCACGAAGCCGCCTGCGGCGGCGGCGCCGGAATCACTGCTGCGGCTGCGGCGGCGGCGCGCCCGGCTTGGGAGCCGGCGCACTGTGCGGCGCGGGCACCGGCGCGGAGTTGGGCTGGCGCGTCGTGCCCGCCGCCGGCGCCTGGCCCTGGCCGGCGATGTCCAGAATCGTCTGCGTCTGCGCGTGCGAGCGCGTGCTGAGGTAAGTCAGCACGAGGCTGTTGATCATGAAGATGGCGGCGAAGATGGCCGTCGCGCGCGACAGCGCGGTGGTCGCCCCGCGCGCGCCGAACACCGTGCCGGACGCGCCGGCGCCGAAACCCGCACCGGCTTCCGCGCCCTTGCCGCGCTGCAGCATCACGAGCACGAGGATGCAGAGTGCCGAAATGATTTGTACTGCTACGAGAACTACATGCAACATAAAATTTACCGCGATCCGGTTGCGGCCAGGATCGCAAGGAATTCGTCCGCTTTGAGCGAAGCGCCGCCGATCAGGCCGCCATCGACGTCCGGCATGGCAAAGAGCTCCGCTGCATTGCTCGCCTTGACGCTGCCGCCGTAGAGGATACGGGTGGCTGCCGCGATTGTAGCATCCTGGGCGGCAATGCGGGCACGGATGAAGGAGTGGACCTCCTGCGCCTGCTCCGGAGTGGCGTTGCGGCCGGTGCCGATGGCCCAGACCGGCTCGTATGCGATCACGGCGCTCGCCAACGTCTGTACGCCGCAAAGCTCGAGGACGGCATCGAGCTGGCGCGTCACCACTTCGCGGGTGCGGCCGGTCTCACGGTCCGCTAGCTGCTCGCCGACGCAGAGGATCGGCACCAGCGTCTTGCCTTGGGCGGCGGCAAACTTGCGCGCTACGAGCTGATCGCTCTCACGATAGAGAAGCCGGCGCTCGGAGTGCCCGACGATGACGTAGTGGCAGCCGACGTCCTTGAGCATCGCAGCCGAGACCTCGCCGGTGAACGCGCCCTGCGCGTCGGCACACACATCCTGGGCGCCGAGGACGAGCGCCGAGTCGCGCATCAGGCGGCCGACCTCCTGCAGATACACGTAAGGCGGGCAGACGACGCACTCCGCTGCGGGGTCGGCGGGGTAGCGGGACGAGATCTCTTCCAGGAGACGCGCATTCTCGCTGCGCGTCCCGTGCATTTTCCAGTTACCGGCAACGATCGGGCGGCGCATGGGGGGCCCAGCCTCTAGCGGGGGCGCGATGATAGCCACCGAGCCCCTTGTGTGCAATGCAGCTTTGCCTTTTCGGGCGGCGGGAGTGCTCTTTGGACTGGCGGCTTTGCTCTTCTGAGCAGCGGGGCCTCGATTCCTTCGACTACCGGCCGCGCGCCCCGCCGCGGCAAATTCCCAGCGGCTGGATTCTTCTAGGCGGCGGCGGTGCGGACGACTTCGGCGAGCTCGGTGGCGGCGGCCCGTGTGGCGCTCTCGTCACGGCCTTCCACCATCACCCGGATGACGGGCTCCGTGCCGGAGGGACGCAGCACCACCCTGCCCTCGCCGTTCATGCGCTTCTCGATGCGCTGGATGGCTTCGCGCACAGCCGGGACCTGAGCGGGATCGAAGCGGGCGGCGACTTTCACGTTGAGGAGTACCTGGGGAAACTTGCGCATGCCGGAGGCGAGCTCGGCCAGCGAGCGGCCCGTCTCCTTCATGACCGCGAGCACCTGCAGGGCGCTCACGATGCCGTCACCCGTCGTGGTCTTGTCCAGGCAGATGATGTGGCCGGAAGTCTCGCCGCCGAGGATACCGCCGGTCTCGCGCAGTCGGCTGAGCACATAGCGGTCGCCGACCGGCGCGCGTTGGAAGGGAATGCCGCTCTCGCGCAGCGCCACTTCGAGGCCGAGATTGCTCATCACCGTACCGACGACGGGGCCGCGCAGCAGCCCGCTGACGCGGCGAGCCTGCGCGATGATGTAGAGGAGCTGATCGCCGTCGAGGATGCGGCCGAGATGGTCGACCATGACGAGGCGGTCGCCGTCTCCGTCGAGAGCGACGCCCACATTGGCGCGCACACCCGGTACGGTGAGCTGCAGCAGCTCCGGCGCTGTGGAGCCGCAACCATCGTTGATGTTGCGGCCGTTGGGTGAGCAGCCGATGGGAACGATCTCCGCGCCGAGATCGGCGAGCACGCGCGGACCGACTTTGTACGCGGCCCCGTTGGCGCAGTCGACCACGATCTTCATTCCCGTCAGATCGACGCCGGTCGGCAGGGTGGAGCGGCAGAAATCCTGATAGTGCAGGCGCGAACGGTCGACGCGGGTAGCCCGGCCCAGACTGCGGGAGGCGCGGGTGATGACCGGCTGGGCGAGCTCGGTCTCGATGCGCTCCTCGAGCTCGTCGGACAACTTGGCGCCGCTGCGGTCGAAGAACTTGATGCCGTTGTCATCGTAGGGATTGTGAGAGGCGCTGATGACGACACCGAAGTCACAGTTGAAACGCCGCGTCATGTACGCAATACCCGGCGTCGGTAGCGGACCGATCAACATCACATTCACGCCGGAGGCGACGAAGCCCGCTTCCAGCGCGGACTCGAACATGTAGCCGGAGAGGCGCGTGTCTTTGCCGATGAGGACGGTGCCGCCGTCGGGCACCAGTACGCGACCCGCGGCGCTTGCCAGATTCAGCGCGAAGTCCACGGTCATGGGGTGCTCACCCACACGACCTCTCACTCCGTCGGTGCCAAAGTACGTTCGGGTCAAAGAGAGATCCTCATGTTACCGAGTGAATGCGGCCACTACCTTCAGGGCATCCACGGTAGCAGCGACGTCGTGGACGCGGAGGATACGCGCACCGTTGAGCGCTGCCACTACCGCGAGGGCGATACTGCCGTGGACACGGTCGTCGGCGGAACGTCCGGTAATGGCACCGACCATCGACTTGCGCGAAAAGCCGGCCAGGATGGGCAAATCCGCCATCGATAGCTCGCCCAGGTGCCGCAGCAGCTCGAGATTATGCTCCAGCGTCTTGCCAAAGCCGAACCCCGGATCCAGCACGATGCGCTCGGGCGGCAGACCGGCCGTGAGGCAAGCCTCCACCCGCTGCTCGAGAAACAGCCGCACCTCTGCCACTACGTCCTGATAGCCAGGGGCGTCCTGCATCGTGTGCGGCTCGCCGAGCATGTGCATCAGGCAGACCCCGCACCCGGTGATCACCGCTGCTTCCAAGGCACCGGGATCGCGCAGAGCACGAACATCATTGATCATCGCCGCACCCGCCGCGGCCGCCGCATGCATGACTTCGGGCTTACTGGTATCGACGGAGAGGATGGCCGGCGTGCGATCCCGCAGCCGCGCGATCACAGGAATGACGCGCCGCAACTCCTCCTGCAAGTCGACGGGACGCGACCCCGGTCGCGTGGACTCGCCCCCCACATCGATGATGGCCGCCCCCTCCTCCGCCATCTGCACGCCCCGCGCGACCGCGGCATCCAGCCTGACGAACCGCCCCCCATCCGAAAACGAGTCCGGCGTGACATTCAGCACGCCCATGACGACGGGCCGCTCGAGCCCGAGCACCCGCCCCCGACAATGAAGTACCGAATGTGAATCAGCCACGCCCGATCTCGTGACGTAGTGAGGGCACGGACGCGAAAGGGACTTCCCGGGGGGCGTGAAAAACAGGGACGTTTTTCCCGCAGCCCACAAGGACGTACTTGCGGCGGCCCCGGGAAGTCCCTTTCGTGGCCGTGCCCTCGCGAGCACCGAACGCAATCCCTATCCGCTAATGCTGCCCTGCCGGCGGCCCAATCGCGCTTCCCGGAGCCGGTGTCGGCGATCCCACCGCAGGCGCCGTCGGCGGCCGATTGGACAACGTATCGTCCCACCCCGCCGGCGGCTTGGGCGGCCTCCCCGCCATGATGTCCTTCAACTGCTCCTCGTCGATGGTCTCATACTTCATGAGCGCATCCGCCATGATGTGCAGCCTGTCCAGCGAGCTGGTCAGGATCTGACGCGCCCGCTGATAGTTGCTCTCGATGACACTGCGCACCTCTTCATCGATGGCATGTGCCGTGACATCCGACACCTGCTTGTGCTGCGTCACGCTGCGCCCGAGGAACACCTCTCCGGTTTCCTCCGAGTAAGTGAGCGGCCCGAGCTTGTCCGACAAGCCCCACTTCGTGACCATGTTGCGCGCCAGCTCCGTTGCGCGCTCGATGTCGTTCGAGGCGCCCGTCGTGACCGACTCCGGCCCGAAGATCAGCTCCTCCGCGATGCGCCCGCCGAAGAGTGTCGCGATCGCGCTCTCCAGCCGCCGCTTCGACATGCTGTATCGGTCCTGCTCCGGCAGGAACTGCGTCACCCCGAGCGCCCGGCCGCGCGGAATGATCGTCACCTTGTATACCGGGTCGTGCTCCGGCACCGTCATGCCGACGATCGCATGGCCCGACTCGTGATAAGCCGTCATGCGCTTCTCGTCCTCGGTCATGACCATCGAGCGCCGCTCCGCGCCCATCATGATCTTGTCCTTGGCGCGCTCGAACTCCTCCATGCCGACGATGCGCCGGTTGGCGCGCGCCGCGAACAGCGCCGCCTCGTTGACCAGGTTGGCGAGATCCGCGCCGGAGAAACCCGGCGTGCCGCGCGCGATGAGCCCCGGCTTGACATCATCGGCCAGCGGCACGCGCCGCATGTGCACGCGCAGGATCTGCTCCCGCCCGCGGACATCCGGCAGCGGTACCACGACCTGACGGTCGAAGCGGCCCGGCCGCAGCAGCGCGGGGTCGAGCACGTCGGGACGGTTGGTGGCGGCAATGACGATGATGCCTTCGTTGCCCTCGAACCCGTCCATCTCCACTAGCAACTGATTCAGCGTCTGCTCGCGCTCGTCGTGGCCGCCGCCCAGGCCGGCGCCGCGGTGGCGGCCCACCGCATCGATCTCATCGATGAAGATGATGCACGGCGCATGCTTCTTCGCCTGCTCGAACATGTCGCGCACGCGCGAGGCGCCGACACCGACGAACATCTCGACGAAATCGGAGCCGGAGATGGTGAAGAAGGGGACCTTGGCCTCGCCGGCGATGGCGCGCGCAAGCAGGGTCTTGCCGGTGCCCGGCGAGCCCACCATGAGCACGCCCTTCGGAATCTTGCCGCCGAGCTTCTGAAACTTGCCCGGGTCTTTGAGGAAGTCGACGATCTCCGATACTTCCTGCTTCGCCTCGTCGACACCAGCCACGTCGGCGAACGTGACGTTCACCTGGTCCTCACCGAGCAGTCGCGCGCGGCTCTTGCCGAAGGACATGGCTCCGCGGCCACCCGAGGCGCCCTGCATCTGCCGCAGCATGTACACGAAGACGAGGATGAGCAACAGCGCCGGTGCAAGCTGCAGCAGGAGCTGAGCCAGGAAGTTCGGCTGCTTCGGCGGCCGGCCCTCCATCTGCACGTCGTTCTTCTCCAGCGTGCCGATGAGCGCGGAGTAGTCGGTCTCCGGGTTGTAGGTCTTGAACTGCGTGTGGTCCTTCATCACGCCGTAAAGCATTTCCCCCTGGAAGACGACGCTGTCGACCTGGTGCGCCTTCACGTCCTGCAGGAAGGTGGAGTACTTGATCTCCTCCTGCTGGCTGACGCTCGGCATGTAGCGGCTGAAGACCAGCAGCAGCACGAAGACGATCACCACCCACAGTAGGATGTTCTTGGTCAAATCATTCATCTTCAAATGCGGCCTCGCCTGCCGGCACCCGGCAGTTTGTCTACTCCCGAACCTGGTCCAGTCTCCTGAACCTGGTCCAGTCTCCAGCACGCTACACCAAGCGAAAATCCTTGGCCAGCAGATACATTTCAGGACTGCGAGATCGGGAAGCGGCCGGCTTGGCAAGCTTCATCTTGACGAAACGGCCGCGCGCGCGCCCCGGAGCTCCTGAAACCCTGCGCCTTGGAAAACCTTGATCAGGGCGTCTCCACCGCCCTTCAAGACCTTGGCCGCCATATCGAGTGCCAGCTCGGCCAGATACATCGACCGGGGCTGCTCGCCGACATCGATGCCGCTCAACGAGGGCGCCATATCCGAAAGCACCAGGCTCACCCCGCGTTCCGGCAGCAATGCCCGGATTCGGTCAAATACCTCCTGCTCCCGAAAGCCGCCCTGCACGAGCTCGACAGGGGATCCACGGGCAGGATGTCGGTGGCCACCACCCTGCCGCTACGGCCGAGCCGCCGGCGCGCATACTGACGCCAGGCCCCCGCGCAGCGCCCAGATCGAGGCAGATCGCCCCGGGCTTCAGGAGCTTCTCGCGCTTGTCCACCTCTTCCAGCTTGACGACGGCGAGCGAGCGCCAGCCCTCCTCGTCTGCCCCTGGACGAAGGGGTCGGCGAAGTGCTCATTCAGTCAGCGAGCGCTGCTTTTGGACCGTTTGGCCATGACCTGTCTGTAGAATCGGGCGCATGCCGCCACCACCGCAGCCGCAACCGCAGCAACCGGCCCTCTCGGAGCGCCAGCGCCGCCATCTTCGGGGCCTCGCCCACGAGCTGCAGCCGGTCGTCCGGCTGGGTTCCGCCGGGCTGACGGACGCGGTCGCGCGCGAGACCGACCGGGCGCTCAGCGATCACGAGCTCATCAAGGTCAAGGCTCCGGGCGGCGACCGCGAGGCCCGGGATGCCGCTTTCGAGGAGCTGGCGCGGCGCACCGGCAGCTCGCTCGTGCACCGGATCGGCAACGTGGCGGTACTCTACCGCCCGCGGCCCGATCTGCCCCGCATAGTCATTCCGGACGCCTGAGGGTAATTGGCTTACTCGAACCGGACCGTGACGATCTCATAGGAGCGGATCCCGCCCGGCGCGGACACGTCGACCACATCACCCTGAGACTTTCCGACCAGAGCTCGGGCGATCGGCGAGGTAATGGAGATGCGGCCGGCGCGAATGTCGGCCTCATCCTCCCCCGCCACCTGGTAGACCACGCGGCTGCCGTCGCACTGATCCTCGAGCTCCACTACGGCCCCGAACACCACCCTGCCCGTGTTGGTCAGCTTGCTCGGATCGATGATCTCGGCGTTGGCGAGCTTCGTCTCGATATCGTTGATGCGGCCCTCTATGAAGCCCTGCTGCTCGCGCGCGGCGTGGTACTCCGCGTTCTCCGACAGATCGCCGTGGCCGCGCGCTTCCGCGATCGCCTTGATCACGTTCGGTCGCGCCTCGGTCTTCAGCCGCTTCAGCTCCGCGCGCAGCGCCTCGGCGCCGCGCAAAGTCATGGGAGTGCGTTTCATGCCCTCAACGCCTCGTTGTGCAGGTCCTGCAGGCGGTTCACTTCGACTTCATCCAGATGGTCCATCGCCTCGCACGTGGCGAGCCCGGCAGCCAGCGTCGTGTAGTAAGTCACCCGATGGTGCACCGCCTCGCGGCGGATGGAATTCGATTCGCGTATGGCGAGCTTGCCCTCGGTGGTGTTGACGATCAAGTCGATCTCGTCGTTCTTGATCATGTCCACGATGTGTGGCCGGCCCTCGCGTACCTTGTTCACCTTGCGGCAGGTTATCCCGGCCTCCGTCAGCACGCGCGCGGTGCCCTCGGTCGCCACCACCTCGAATCCGCGAGCAATCAAGCGGCGCGCGAGCTCCACCGCGCCCGGCTTGTCGCGGTCACGCACGCTGATGAAGCACACGCCTTTGCGCGGCAGTGTCACGCCCGATGCGGTCTGCGCCTTGGCGTACGCCTCACCGAAGGTGCGGCCCGTGCCCATCACCTCGCCCGTGGATTTCATCTCCGGCCCGAGAATCGGATCGGACTCCGGGAACTTGACGAACGGGAATACCGCTTCCTTCACGGAATAGTACGGCGGCGCGCGGCCCGCGGTCACACCTTGATCGCGGAGCTTCTTGCCCGTCATGACCCGTGCCGCGATCTTCGCCAGCGGCAGGCCCGTCGCCTTGGAAACGAACGGCGCCGTACGCGAGGCGCGCGGGTTGACCTCGAGCACGTAAATGATGCCGTTCTGGATCGCGAATTGGATGTTCATCAGACCCACGACCGAGAGTGCTTTGGCGAGCTTGCGGGTCTGCTCGCGCAGACTCTCCTGCATCTGCGCGCTCAGGCTGTTCGGGGGCAGGCAGCAGCCGGAATCCCCGGAATGCACTCCGGCCTGCTCCACGTGCTCCATGATGCCGCCGATCAGGACCTCATCACCGTCACAGACCGCATCGACGTCGACCTCGATCGCGACATCGAGAAAGCGATCCAGCAGGACCGGGCTGTCGTTGGAAACCTGGACCGCATGGCCCATGTAGGCGCGCAGGTCCTCTTCGTTGAAGACGATCTCCATCGCGCGCCCGCCGAGCACGTAGGAGGGCCGGACGACGAGCGGAAAGCCGACTTCACGTGCGAGGACCACGGCCTGGTCCTCCGTGCGGGCCGTCGCGTTGGCGGGCTGCTTGAGCCCGAGCTTGCGCACCAGCGCCTGGAAGCGCTCCCGGTCCTCGGCGACATCGATCGAGTCGGGCGAGGTGCCGATGATGGGCGCGCCCGCCTCCTCCAGTGCGCGTGACAGCTTCAGCGGCGTCTGACCGCCGAACTGCACGATGACGCCCTCGGGCTTTTCCTTCGCGAGGATCTCGAGCACGTCCTCGAGCGTCAGCGGCTCGAAGTACAGCCGGTCGGAAGTGTCATAGTCGGTCGAGACCGTCTCCGGGTTGCAGTTGACCATGATGGTCTCGAACCCGTCCTCGCGCAGACTCAACGCGGCGTGCACGCAGCAGTAATCGAACTCGATTCCCTGGCCGATGCGGTTGGGTCCGCCGCCGAGGATCATGATCTTGCGGCGGTTGGTCGGCTGCGCTTCGCACTCCTCCTCGTAGGTCGAGTAGAGATAAGCGGTGGAGGTCGCGAACTCCGCGGCGCAGGTATCGACCCGCTTGTAGACGGGCCTGACACCGAGATCGTGGCGCTTGGCGCGCACCGCCTTCTCCGGCAGATCCAGCAGGCGGCCGAGCCGCCCGTCGGAGAAGCCCTTGCGCTTGAGTGTCCGCAGGCGCTCCGCGGTGAGCGCGCCGAAGCCCTCGCCGCCGATGCGCTTCTCCTCCGCAATCAGATCCTCGATCTCCGCGAGGAACCACGGGTCGATGTGCGTGAGCTCCGCAATCCGCTCGAGACTCCAGCCGGCACGGAACGCGTCGGCTACATACAACAGCCTGTTCGCCCCGGGAGCGCGCAGCTCGTAGGCGAGCTTCGTCTGGCCATCCTCATCGAGGGGAAGCTTCAGGATGGGCGAGAGGCCGTCCAGACCGGTCTCGAGGCCGCGCAGCGCCTTCTGCAGCGACTCCTGGAACGTGCGGCCGATGGCCATGACCTCGCCCACCGACTTCATCTGCGTCGTCAGGCGGTCGTTGGCGGCCGGAAATTTCTCGAACGTGAAGCGCGGGACTTTGGTCACCACGTAGTCGATCGACGGCTCGAATGAGGCGGGCGTGGCGCCACCCGTGATGTCGTTCTTCAGCTCATCGAGCGTGTAGCCGACAGCGAGCTTGGCGGCGATCTTGGCGATCGGAAAACCCGTGGCCTTGGAGGCGAGCGCCGAGGAGCGCGAGACACGCGGATTCATCTCGATCACGAGCAGGCGCCCATCGTACGGACTGACCGCGAACTGCACGTTGGAGCCGCCCGTGTCCACCCCGATCTTGCGCAGCACCGCGATCGAGGCGTCGCGCATGCGTTGGTATTCCTTGTCCGTCAGCGTCAGCGCCGGCGCCACGGTAATCGAGTCGCCGGTATGCACGCCCATCGGGTCCAGGTTCTCGATCGAGCAGACGATGATGCAGTTGTCCTTGTGATCGCGCACCACCTCCATCTCGAACTCTTTCCAGCCGATCACCGACTCCTCGAGCAGCACCTCGGAAGTCGGCGAGGCGTCGAGTCCGCGCGCCACGATGTCCTCGAGCTCCTCGCGGTTATAGGCGATGCCGCCGCCGCTGCCGCCCAGCGTGAACGACGGACGGATCACGACCGGATAGCCGATGTCCGTGGCAATGGTCAGGGCCTCATCGAGGCTGCGGGCGATCTGCGAGCGCGGCGTTTCCAGGCCGATCTCGCGCATGGCGTTGCGGAAGAGCTCACGGTCCTCGGCCATGTCGATCGCGGCCCTCGAGGCGGCGATGAGCTCGACGCCGTGTTTTTCCAACACGCCTTCTCGCACGAGATCGAGAGCGGTGTTGAGCGCTGTCTGGCCGCCCATCGTCGGCAGAAGCGCATCCGGACGCTCCTTCTCGATGATGCGCGCCACGGTGCGCCAGTTGACCGGCTCGATGTAGATGGCATCGGCCATTTCCGGGTCGGTCATGATGGTGGCGGGATTGGAGTTGACCAGGATGACCCGGTAGCCCTCTTCCCGCAGCGCCTTGCACGCCTGCGCGCCGGAATAGTCGAACTCGCACGCCTGGCCGATGATGATCGGGCCGGCGCCTATGATCAGGATGCTCCTGATGTCAGTTCGCTTGGGCACGTCCTACCTGCTCAGCGCGTGCCGGCCTGCTGCCGGCGCGCCTGCTCCTCCGCCTGGCGGAGTTGGGTTTGCAGGCGCCGCAGCATGAGATGATTGAAGCGCTCAAAGAGGGGCTTGAGGTCGTGCGGGCCCGGGCTCGCCTCCGGATGACCCTGGAAGCCGAATGCCGGTCGATCCTTGAAAGCGAGCCCCTGGAGGGAGCCGTCGAAGAGCGAGCGGTGCGTGGGGCGCACATTGGCGGGCAGCGTCGTCTCATCGACCGCGAAGCCGTGATTCTGACTGGTGATGAACACCCGCCCGGAATCCAGGTCTTGTACGGGATGGTTGGCGCCGTGGTGACCGAACTTCATTTTCATGGTGCGGGCGCCGCAGGCGAGACCGAGGATCTGGTGGCCGAGGCAGATGCCGAACACCGGGACGTCCGTTTCGAGAAACTTACGGGTCGCGTTGATCGCGTAGTCACAGGGCTCCGGGTCCCCGGGACCGTTGGACAGGAAGACGCCATCGGGCGCGAGCGCCAACGCCTCCTCGGCGCTGGTCTGCGCAGGCACGACGGTCATACGGCAGCCGAAATCCGACAGGAGGCGCAGGATGTTGCGCTTGATGCCAAAGTCGTACGCGACGACGTGCAGCCGCTGATGCGAGCGGATGGGCACGCGCGCGCTATCGGGCCAGACAGTACCCTCGTTCCACTGGAAACTGCGCTTGGCAGTGACGACCTTGGCGAGATCCATGCCCTTCAGGCCGGGGAATTTGCCGGCGGCCTTGATGGCCGCCGCGGTATCCACCTGATCGCCCGTCATGATGCAGCCGGACTGCGCGCCGGTCTCACGCAGAATGCGTGTCAGTCGCCGTGTATCGATGCCGGCGATGGCCACGACACGTCCGCGCTCCAGAAACTCGTTCAACGTCTCGTTGGCGCGCCAGTTGCTCGCCCGCTGCGGCAGGTCGCGGATGATGAGGCCGGCCGCAAAGATCTGCGCGGACTCGAGATCCTCCGGCGTGCCGCCCGTGTTGCCGATGTGCGGACAGGTGAGCGTGACGATCTGGCGGGCGTACGACGGGTCGGTGAGGATCTCCTGATACCCCGTCAATGCGGTGTTGAAAACGACTTCGCCCGTGGTGTTGCCCTTGGCACCAATCGACTGGCCGCGGAAGACGGTGCCATCCGCCAAGGCCAGTACAGCGGGTTGACTCACTTCAAAACCACCTCGTTATGTTGCAATCCCATCCCTTTCCCCACCCCAAAAACGTGCGCCGTTCGAAAGCGATCCAGAGAGCGGCCCCGGGCCGTTCCCGGGGCCGCGGGATGGAACCTGTCAGTGCCGCGCGCTCGCGCAAACCGGCAGGATGCCGTTTTTGCGCCCATAGACAAACAGCCCATGCACAAACAGCCCATATACAAAGCGGGAGGTGTTCTTTTGGAACATCCTCCCGCCTTGCATGGACTAATCCGTACTCGGATTACGGGGAAATTTTACGGACCAGGGGCTCGGGTGTCCATGGAAAATTCCGCGGCCGCGCCGTCGCAAAACGCCGCACACAATCATCTAAGTCCATGATCTGCATGAACTATATCGCCCATGCCATAGCGACCTGCGGGCTGGCCCAGGAGCCATAGCGCGGCGCGCAGCGCGCCGCGGGCGAAGATGGCCCGGTCGGTCGCCCGATGACTCAGGCGCAGCTCCTCGCCGAGGCCTGCAAAGAGCATGGTGTGCTCCCCGACGATGTCACCCCCGCGGACGACCGCGAACCCGATCTCCCCCCGCGGGCGCGGTCCCGTTCGCTGTGCGCAAGTCCCCGAGAGCGCCTCCGGAGGCGCCAGTCCCCGCGCCTCGCCTGCCGCGCGGGCGAGCGCCACCGCGGTTCCCGACGGGGCATCCCGCTTCATGCGGTGATGTGCCTCGATGATCTCGATGTCGAATTCCGGCGGCAGAGCCCGGGCCGCCCGGCGGACGAGCTCCACCAGCAGCGCAACGCCGAGGCTGGTGTTGGGGGCGATGAGCAACGGGATATCGCGCGCGGCGGCGTCGAGCTCTGCCTCCGTCAGCTCGGCCGGCAGGCCGGTCGTCCCGATGAGCAACGGCTTGCGTGCGGCGCGGCACGCCGCCAGGTTGGAGCGAGTCGCATGCGGCTGGGAGAAGTCGATCACGACGTCCGCGGCCGCGAGCACCGCGGGAAGGTCACTCGTGACCTCGACGCCCAGGGGACCCATTCCCGCCAGTACGCCGGCGTCACGGCCGAGACTCGCGCTGCCCACCGAAGCCACTGCGCCGGTGATTCGAGCCATCGGGAACTCGGAAGTCACACGCGCGAGCGCCTGGCCCATCCGCCCGCTCGCTCCGACGATGACAAGCCGCGCCCCCATCACCGGATCATCCAGCCCTCAGGCACCCGAGAAAAAGCGCCTCACGCCCTCGAAGAAGCCCTTCTCGCGCGGCGCGTGGCGGTGGCGGTCCTGCCGGAGAGATTCCTCGAGCTTGCGGATGAGCTCGCGCTGCTCGGCGGAAAGGTGCACCGGTGTCTCGACGACGACACGGCAGAAAAGATCACCCCTGGAGTTGCTGCGTACGGGCTTCACACCCTTGTCGCGCAAGCGGAATACGCGTCCGGACTGGGTTTCGGCGGGAATCTTCAAGGTGACATCGCCGTCGAGCGTCGGCACCTCCACCATACCCCCGAGCGCGGCGGTCGCAAAGCTGATCGGCACTTCGCAGCTCAGGTGCTCTCCATCCCGCTCGAAGATCGCGTGCTCGCGCACGTGGACCTCGACGTAGAGATCGCCGGGCGGCCCGCCATTGCGTCCCGCCTCTCCCTCGCCGGTCAGACGGATGCGATCACCGGTATCGACGCCCGCGGGGACCTTCACCGAGAGATTGCGGCTGCGGCGCACACGGCCCTGCCCGAGGCAGGTGTCGCACGGATTCTTGACGAGGGTGCCCGCGCCCCGGCATCGCGGACAGGTCTGCTGCAGCTGGAAAAATCCCTGAGAAATGCGCACCTGCCCGGAGCCACCGCAAGTGTCACAGGCCGCCGGCGAGCTTCCCTTGGCCGCGCCCGTGCCATGGCAGGTCTCGCACTCGGAGAGCTTCGGTACTTCGATCTCCACCGTGTGCCCGAAGACGGCCTGGGGGAGCTCGAGCTCGATCTCATAGCGCAGGTCGGCGCCGCGGTACACCTGCGACCTACCGCCGCGGTGGGCTGTCCCGAAGATGTCGCCAAAAACATCGCCGAAGATATCACTGAACGCATCGCCGGGGCCGAAGCCCCCGGCTCGTCCCCGAGCGTTGGCAGCAGCCGCCTCCACGCCGGCGTGGCCGTATTGGTCGTACGCGGCGCGCTTCTGCGCATCGGTGAGCACTTCGCAGGCCTCCTTCGCCTCCTTGAAGCGCTCCTCGGCCTCCTTGTCGTTGGGGTTCCTGTCGGGGTGATACTTCATGGCGAGGCGGCGATAGGCCTTCTTGATCTCCGCCTCGGTGGCCGTCCTGGGTACGTCGAGTACTTTGTAGTAATCAGCTTTGGACATCTTGCGTACTGTCACATATCACGCGGCCGCGCGCGACTCCCTTGGTGCAAAAGCAAGTGAGTCAGCGGCCCAGGGCCGTTCCCTGGGCCGCGAGATCGACAGTCTACGGACCGCCGCAGGCGACTTTTACCCAATCAATCAACTTGCTTTGCGGTCCTTGTCTTTCACTTCCTCGAACTCGGCATCCACCACATCATCGCGGCCGGTCTGACCCTGCCCGCTGCCGCCCGCCGACCCGGAAGGCTGCGCTCCGCCACCCGCGGCACCGGCCGCGGCCTCGGGGCCCGCCTGTCCGGCAGCGTAGGCGCGTTGCGCGATCCCCGCGGAAGCCTGTGCCAGCGCCTCGGTCTTCTTCTCGATGACGTTACGGTCATCGCTCTTCAGCGCAGTGCGCAGGTCAGAGATGGCCGATTCGACCTGGGCACGCTCGGCCGCTTCGACCTTCTCGCCGAGGTCCTTCAGGCTTCTCTCGACGGCGTGAATCATGCCGTCCGCCTTGTTACGAGTCTCCACCAGCTCGCGGAACCGCTTGTCCTCGGCGGCGTGCGCCTCGGCATCGCGGACCATCCGCTTGATCTCGTCCTCGGTGAGGCCGCTCGAGGCCTTGATGACGATCTTCTGCTCGCGTCCGGTCGCCTTGTCCTTGGCGGACACATTGAGGATACCGTTGGCGTCGATGTCGAAAGACACCTCGATCTGCGGCATGCCGCGCGGAGCCGGCGGAATATCGCTGAGATCGAACTTGCCGAGAGACTTGTTGTCGGCCGCACGATCGCGCTCGCCCTGCAGCACGTGAATGGTCACGGCCGTCTGGTTGTCATCGGCCGTCGAGAACACCTGGGACGCCTTCGTCGGAATGGTGGTGTTCTTCTCGATGAGCTTGGTCATCACGCCGTGCAGTGTCTCGATGCCGAGTGAGAGCGGCGTGACATCGAGAAGGAGCACGTCCTTGACCTCTCCCGCCAGAACGCCCGCCTGGATGGCGGCGCCCACTGCAACGGCCTCGTCAGGATTGACGTCCTTGCGCGGCTCGCGACCGAAGAAGTCCTTCACATACTTCTGCACCAGAGGCATGCGCGTCTGGCCACCGACCAGGATCACCTCTGCGACATCGCTCGCCGAAACACCCGCGTCCTTGAGCGCAGTGCGGCAGGGCGCGATGGTCTTCTGCACCAGATCCTCGACCAGCGCCTCGAGCTTCGCCCGGGTGAGCTTGATGTTGAGGTGCTTGGGTCCCGACGCATCGGCCGTGATGTACGGCAGATTGATGTCCGTCTGCTGGGTGGAGGAGAGCTCGATCTTGCCCTTCTCGGCCGCCTCCTTCAGGCGCTGCATGGCCAGCGGGTCCTTGCGCACATCGACACCGGACTCCTTCTGGAACTCCTCGGCCAGGAAATTGATGATCCTGAGATCGAAGTCCTCACCGCCGAGGAAGGTGTCGCCGTTGGTGGAGAGCACCTCGAACTGGCGCTCGCCGTCGACTTCCGCGATCTCGATGATCGAGACGTCGAACGTGCCGCCACCGAGGTCATAGACGACGATCTTGCGGTCACTACCCTGCTTGTCGAGGCCATAAGCAAGGGAGGCTGCCGTCGGCTCGTTGATGATGCGCTTCACCTCGAGGCCGGCGATGCGGCCGGCATCCTTGGTGGCCTGGCGCTGGGAGTCATTGAAGTAAGCGGGCACGGTGATCACGGCCTCGGTCACCGGCTCACCGAGGTAATCCTCCGCAGTCTTCTTCATCTTCATGAGGACCCGCGCGGAGATCTCAGCCGGCGCCATCTTCTTGCCCTGTACGTCGACCCACGCGTCGCCGTTGTCCGCACGCGCGATCTTGTAGGGCACCATCTTGACGTCGCGTTGCACCACCTCGTCCTCGAACTTGCGTCCGATGAGGCGCTTGATGGCGAACAGGGTATTGTGGGGATTGGTGACCGCCTGACGCTTGGCCGGCTGGCCGACCAGCACCTCGTTGTCCTTCGTGAAGGCGACGATCGATGGGGTGGTACGGTCGCCCTCGCTGTTCTCGATCACGCGGGGCTTGCCTCCCTCCATGATGGCCACGCACGAATTGGTCGTGCCGAGGTCGATGCCGATTACCTTTGCCATGTGTCTACTCCGCCAGACTCTCTTTCTAAAGGGGGATGATGTCGACGTACTTTCTGGGTGTGCCCGGCGCCGATTCAAGGCCGGGAGGCGCCTTTTGCATGGGTATGGCGGAGCCGGCCCCGCCCCTCACCCCTAGGCTGGCGCCTTGGCCACGATCACCCTCGCCGGGCGGATGACCCGGCCATTGAGCTCGTAACCGGTCTGCACGACCTGCAGCACCGTGTTGGGCTTCGCCGTGGCGGACTCCTGGGCCATCATCGCCTCGTGCCGGGCGGGATCGAATGCCTCCCCCTGGGGGCTGATGGGAGTAAGGCCGAGCCGCTCGAGCGCTTTGGCGAGCAGCTGCAGCGTCGCCTCCTGACCCCGCTTGAGACTGCGCGCATCGACCTCGGCCTGATCGGCGCTCTGTACCGCGAGCTCCAGGCTGTCGCGCACGGGCAGCAGCTCCGCGGCGAATTTCTCCAGGCCGTAGCGGTTCGCCGCCTCTATGTCTCGCTGCGCACGCTTGCGAACATTATCCAGCTCCGCAACGGCGCGCACGTACTGCTCATAGTGGCTGCGTGCGCGCTCCTCGGCCTCAGTGAGTGCCTGCTGCAGACGCTCGAGCTCCACCAGCGGCGATGCCGATTCCGGCATCCC
>DASUKK010000009.1:0-252395 GCA_036278795.1 Steroidobacteraceae bacterium
CCGAACGAGCGGTACCCTGTACCCTCGGGGTGGCCAGCAAGATGCTCATGGTTGGGGTGAGCCTCCGCGTCCTTCCAGACTTTGATGGCTGCATCGAGGCACTGTTTCGCCAAGGGATCGTTCCACCCCTTCAGCGCGCGGGCAGCGGCGGCTAGCGATGCGGCCGCGCCGTAGCGGATGGCTGGGGTGGTGGCGGTAAAGGCCCAACGGTCATCCGGTGTGCCGGAATAGTCGCCTTTCACCTCGAAAGGTGCGAGCTTGGGATCGTAGAGACGTCCGTCGGTCTGAGATGCGCCATCGCCGATGAACGTGTAGCCCCGCAGATAAGGTGCCTGGGTGCCGACGAACGGATGTCCGACCGCATGGACCTGCGCGAGGGTCTGCAGTGCACCGTGCTCCACCTGCTCGACCGCGTCCGGGATCCCATCGGGCCGATGCATCTCCACGCTGCGGGTTTTCTCGTTTACGGAAAGCTCGTCCCACCGCATGTGGAAGGTGTTGTAGGCAAGAGCGAGGTTCTGGATGGTGCCGTACTGCCCGAAGGCGTCGTTGTCGAAGTCTCCCGCATCGAACCACCCGCCGACGTTCAAGCCCGGGATATGCTCGCCGGCCTTGTAGGGCGAATCGGTGGTCGGCCCCATCCAGTAGCCGTCGAAGTGGGTCGTGTTGGGCGGCGCCTGCAAAGCGTCGTCCAGATGTGCAACGCCGTGCCAAAGGCGATAGGCGTCGCGCACTGATACGTGATCCATCTGCACGGCGAGAAAGCCGTCGAGCGTGGTCTGCCAGGTCTTGCCGTAAACATTCCTGGCAATGGGAAAGGCATCGGTGCGCTGGCCGGCGTATTCGATCACATACAGGCCGGGCTTCCTGACAGCGGAGAAATCGAACTGCGCGTAGTGATAGCGCAGCCATGGCGTCGGATTCGAGAGGGGACCCTCGAAAGCTTTGTGGTAGGTCCCATCGTCCGACAGCCGCAGAACCGTCGCGGTCCTGGGAGCAGCGAACCGCGGGTCGAGCTCGATGACGGCGACTTTAGGGAAGTCGGCGGCGTATCCGACCTGGCTGTGGGCGATCATGGGCGGCCGGGTCCAGCCCGCGATGTAGCTGGGACGGATGTGCCAGACCACAGCGTCTTTGGTTTTGGCAGGCGGAATCAGCGTGCGCACCACATACCAGCCGTTCTGCGCCTCGTTCCGTCCGTCATAGAGACTCAGCGGGCCGCTGTCCGAAGTGATGCTGATGCGATCCAGCGGATCTCCCACGCCCATGGTGATGCTCGTCCCCTTGGCGAAAGGAAGAGGCTGCGTGTAACCCTTGGCTTTGTGCCACTGCTCTACGTACCAGGGCGCCCTCGGGTCGCCGGGCTTGGGTGCGGCCTTGGTAATCGGGTCCTCGGGGCTGCGGGGAAAAACTCCGAACCCCTTGCCGTCGACCGAGTAGGCCTTGTCCATGTAGATGGAAGGCAGGAGCTCCAGATTGAAGCCGGCCCGGCCCACCAACGCCTGTGGCAGCGGCTGATCCAGATTCACGCTCGCCCGCACACCGCCGGGCTCGGCTGCCACCACGACCTCGTAGGTCAGATGATAGGTGGGATAGGAAATACGCGCCGTCAGCCGGTCATGCGCCTTGTCGGCCTGCCGCCCGAGCAAGCGCGGCACGACGTCCCATTGCTCAGGCGTCGGCAGCAGGCGCACGCTGCCATCGGTCGCGATGCGATGGCCGTGCAGAATGATCTGCATGGCCGAGTCCTTCTGATCGAAGAAGACAGGGCTGTAGCTGTCGCTCTCCAACATCACACTGACGCCGGGCCCGTCGAGGTAGCCGCTGTCGGTAACCTTCATGGTGAGGCCGGCGTCGGCCGCAAGCGCTGGCAATGAAGTCGAAGCGGAAAGGGCGAGAATCGTCGCCAGGAGCCGAATCGCGGGGCATTTCATGGGAATCATTCCGCAGAACGGTAGCGCTACCAATTCTGCTATCATAGCGGAGTGAGCCGATAACTGAAGGGGAGCCGCACATGATCATCCCGTCCCGCAAAGCGCATCCGGCAGCGCTCATCGCGGTCATGGCACTCCTCATCGGGTCCGCCCATGCGCAGGGCACCGCGACGCCGCCGTACCTGAATACCAGACTGTCTGCCCCCGAGCGGGCGGCCGACCTCGTGCACCGCATGACGCTGCGTGAGAAAGCATCGCAGCTCGTCAACGGCGCGCGCGCCATTCCGCGGCTGGGCGTGCCGTCTTACAACTGGTGGAGCGAGGCGCTGCACGGGGTCGCGGTGAACGGCACCACGGAATTCCCGGAGCCCATCGGGCTCGCGGCGACATTCGATGTCCCGGGCATTCACGAGATGGCGCATGACATCGGCATCGAGGGACGGGTGGTCAATGCGCAGGCAGTACGCGCCGGTGGCTCGACCATCTTTCACGGTCTCGACTTCTGGTCGCCCAACATCAATATCTTCCGCGACCCGCGCTGGGGCCGTGGACAGGAAACTTACGGCGAGGACCCGTTCCTCACCGGCCGCTTTGCCGTCGCTTTCGTCACCGGGCTGCAGGGGCAGGATCCGCGCTATTACCTCGCTATTTCCACACCGAAGCACTTCGACGTGCACAGTGGACCCGAGCCCACGCGTCACTTCACCGACGTAGATGTCAGCAAACATGACCTGGAAGATACCTATCTTCCGGCGTTCCGCGCCGCCATCGTAGAGGGACACGCCGGGTCGGTGATGTGCGCCTACAACGGCATCAATGGCCAGCCGGCCTGCGCCAACGAGTTCACGCTGCAGCACACGCTACGGGGCGCCTGGCGGTTCCAGGGCTACGTCGTATCCGACTGCGACGCTGTGCGCGACATCTTCAGCGGGCACCACTACCGGTCCAGCCAGCCGCAGGCCTCGGCGATCTCGCTCGAGCGCGGCATGGACAATGAATGCGCGGACTTCGGGGAACCGAGTGGTGACAGCGACTACATGCCCTTCCTCACGGCCGTGCAGCAGGGCTATCTCTCGGAGCGCGCCATCGATACGGCACTCATCCGCCTGTTCACGGCTCGCATTCGTCTCGGCATGTTCGATCCGCCATCCAGGGTGCCTTACAGCAAGATCCCCGAGAGCGAGCTCAACAGCCCGGGTCATCGCCAGCTCGCGCGGCAGCTGGCCGAGGAGTCCATGGTGCTGCTGAAGAACGACGGCGTGCTGCCCCTGAAGTCGGTCAAGCGCATCGCTGTCGTCGGCCCGCTCGCGGATCAGACCGCGGTTCTGCTCGGCAACTACAACGGTTACCCGACGCACACCGTGACCTTGCTCGAGGGGATGAAAGCCGCATTCCCCAAGGCCACGATCACCTACGTCCCCGGAACGCAGTTTCTTTCCAACCGGGGAATGCCCGTGCCCGCCTCCGCGCTCACGACGCCGGACGGGAAGCCTGGCCTCAAGGTCGAGTATCGCTCTGGTGTGGGAATGGCTACGGCTTCCTCACCGCTTGCCTCACGTGTCGAGCCTACCGTCAACCTCAGCGCGACGGACCTGCCCGCGGGGGTTCCGAGCGGTTCCGCGTTCACGGCGGAGTGGACTGGATTCATCGATCCGCCGAAAACCGGCGATTACCTTCTCGGCGTCAAGGCTGATGGATTCGCGCAGGTCACTGTCGGCGATGTGCAGCTCGTGCGGATGTACATCGAGGCCTCCAACATGAGCCCGGTGCACCTCGAGAAGGGACGTCCTGTGAAGCTGGACGTCGTGTATGGACGCCGCGGCGACAAGCCCGAGGCGCAACTGATCTGGGCTCCGGTGAACAACACACCCGACCCGGCCGCGCTCGCTGCCGCAAGGAATGCAGATGTCGTCGTTGCAGCCGTTGGGATCACGAGCCGCCTCGAGGGTGAGGAGATGCCGGTGCATGTACCCGGATTCCTCGGCGGCGACCGCACCGACCTCAAAATCCCGGCGCCCGAGGAGGCACTCTTGCGCGAGGTATCCAGCGCCGGCAAGCCTCTGGTGGTCGTACTGATGAACGGCAGCGCGCTGGCTGCCACCTGGGAGAAGGAGCACGCCAACGCCATCCTCGAGTCGTGGTATTCCGGTGAGGAAGGCGGGGCAGCCATCGCCGCCGCCTTGAGTGGCAAGAGCGACCCGGCGGGACGCCTGCCCGTGACATTCTACGAAGACGTCAACCAGTTGCCCAACTTCGAGGACTACTCGATGAAGGGCCGCACCTACCGGTACTTCGAAGGCAAGCCGCTTTGGCCCTTCGGTTATGGCTTGAGCTACACGACCTTCAAGTACGGCGACCTGAGCCTTCCCGGGACGGCCATAGCCGCGGGTGCTCCGCTCAATGCGTCGGTAAAGGTAACCAACACGGGCAAGGTCGCGGGTGATGAGGTAGTGCAGTTGTACCTTAAGTTCCCCGACGTGTCGGGCGCACCCCTGCGCGCTCTACGCGGCTTTCAGCGCATCCATCTCGCACCGGGCGCAAGTCAGGTGGTCCGGTTCCACCTGAGCCAGCGCGATCTCAGCATGGTCACGGCGGCCGGCGACAGGATCGTCGCCCAAGGCGGATACACCGTGTCGATCGGCGGCGGCCAACCTGGAACGAGCGCACCCTCGGTCAGCGGAGCGTTTCAGGTGACCGGGCAAGTCCAGCTGCCGGAGTGATCCGTCCCGAAGACCCTCGAGGTCTTTGCACGAGGCACGCCGGACCGCCGCGCCATTAATCCGTCTACCCGCGGATGGCCTAGCGCGGGGGAGCGGCGGTCCGGCTGCCTACTACCGGTTGCGGCTCTCCGGCGGCTTGTGCGGCCGCTCACCGCCACCGCGCTCGTGCGGAGGCTGGGGATGGGCAGCTGGCCCACGCGGAGCCGGCGAGTGCATCTGCGACGCGGGCGCCCGCTGGTGCGGCGCTGAGCCTTGCCGAGCTTGCGGTTCAGGTGGCGCCGGCGGCCGCTGCACAGGGTGCGCTTGCGGGCGTGATTCGAAGTGCGGGCGGGACTGAGGCTGTGGCCGCGGCTCGGGATGCGACTGCGGTTGCGGTCGCGACTCGACCTGCGGGTGGGAATGAGGCTGCGGCCGCGGTCGCGACTCGACGTGGGGCTGCGGTTGCGGGTGCATCGCCGCACCGCGCTCTACGGGGCGTCCGGTGTGATTCTGGCCGGCAGCCCATGCAGGGCGATCGGACCTCGGTGGTGCACCCGTGTGCGACGGGGCAGCCGTGTGCCTGGCAGCGCCGTGCGCCGGCGTGGCATGCACAGGACCGCCTGCTGCGCGGGCGCCAAAGGTACCCGTCCCATGGAACATCGCAGGCCGCGCGGTGGCTGCGATGGACGGTTTTCCATGGTTGTAGTCGGCACGCAGGGATCGATCGGCGAAAGCCATCCGCTGCTGCCGCTGTTGCAGCGACGTGAAGGCGACATGGCGATCGTGCTCTGCAGCAACCTGTGCGTGGCTCGGCCGCGCCCTTACTCCACCCGGTCCGCCGTGGAAGCTTACATGTTCGTAAGTGGTGTGATGCACGACCGGGCGAGAGTACACATTGCGCACGAAGGTAGGGCCAACATGCACTACGGCGCGGTTGTAGAAGAACACCCTTCCCCGCCAGTAGCCGCCTACGAAGCCGGCACCGTCATACCCGAAGCCGTAGGGAACGCCACCGTAAAATCCAACGTGAGGGCCCCAATAGCCGGCGTGCCAGTAATACGCTCCGCCCTCCCAGCCCCAGTAGCCCGGGGTCCAAAGGAGACCGACCTGCGGGGGCAGCACCCAGGTTCCAGGGACCCAGTAGTAAGCGCCCTCGTTCCAAGCCCAGTACCCCGGGGTCCAGATATAGCCTGCCTCCGGGCAGGGCGGCTGGTCATACACGGGAAGCGGCGGCGGCGCGATATTGACCGACACACCGACGAAGACGCCGGCTGGGGATATGGCCGGCAGGGCTGCAAGCACGAGCGCCGGGATGAGGCCGCGAAGAAATCTATTGCTCATGTGGATGCTCCGTTGGCATTCAGACTGAATCGTTGGCGCTGAACCGCCGCTGAACCTGAGGCTGCAGTGCTTCGCGATCACGCCGCAGTTACATGAACCAACGGCCCCTCGACTGATCGGTTGACTAAATCGGACTTGACGGAAGCGGGAAAGCGACGTAGGGCAATACGCTTCCGCTAGCCCCACTAGAACCAGTTGTAATTGAAGCTGACGCTGATGCGGTCACTCGCGACCGGGTTGGCGGGCACCTCGTGACGCAGCCAGCTCTCGAAAAGCAACACCCTGCCCGCTTCCGCCGGCATCGTGACCCACGGCCTGTTCTCCTGTTCCGCCTTCGGTAACCGTGGCGGTGCCGCCATCATCCGCTCGAGCCGCGGGTCCTCCAGCTTCAGCCCGGAACACCCTCGAGGCGTCCTGACGTAGTAAGTGCCGCTGATGGTGGCAAGCGGATGCAGGTGCAGGCCGTGCGCCGCACCTCGCGCCATGACATTGACCCAACAGTCCGTCATCGCCAGCTTGCGCCCCGCCAGGTCGAGCTCCAGCGAACGGACAAACTTCGCGACGTGCCGATCGATTGCGCGCTCCAGCGCCTCGAACGTCGGAGACATCCGATGCATCCGATGCGCCGATCCATAGGAGGTGTAGCCACGGGGATAGCGCGAGGCGGACCAGCGGCGCCCCGCGGCATCATCATGCCGGAGTTGCAGACACTCGCGTAGAAGCCGCGTATTGAGCTTGCTACCCGGCGCACCCGTCAGCCGCGCAGAGTACACCAAGGTGGGAAAGAGTCTGTGTACCGCCATCCTGGCAGTATAAAGATCCGGTCAGTCCGGCGCTCAGTGTCGCAGCAGGGGGGGCCTATGCTGACGGGTGGGCACGATCCGTGTTCGTCGGGCGGTGCGCTCGGCGCTAGGAGGCACGCTCGAACTGCTGCAGCTCCGTGCTTCCCGTCAGCGCCGTGAGGGATGAGGCACCACCGGAAACCGCCTGGGTGACCTCATCGAAGTACCCCGCGCCCACTTCCCGCTGATGCTTGGTAGCCGTGTAGCCATGCTCCTCGGCGGCGAACTCTGCCTGCTGCAGCGCGACGTAGGCGGACATCTGGTGAGCCTTGTAGCCGCGGGCAAGCTCGAACATCGAGAAATTGAGCGCGTGGAAGCCGGCAAGGGTGATGAACTGGAAGCGATAGCCCATGGCGCCGAGCTCGCGCTGGAATGTCGCGATCGTCTCGTCATCGAGCTTGCGTCGCCAATTGAAGGACGGCGAGCAGTTGTAGGCAAGCAGCTTGCCCGGGAAGCGCTCGTGCACTGCCTCGGCAAACCGCCGCGCCTCCCCCAGATCGGGTTTGGCAGTCTCACACCACACCAGGTCCGCAAAGGGCGCGTACGCGCAGGCACGGGCGATTGCCTGCTCCAGACCCGCCTTGACGTGGAAGAATCCCTCCGGTGTCCGCTCCCTGGCGGATTCGACGAAGGGACGGTCGCGCTCATCGACGTCCGCCGTCAATAGATTCGCACCTTCCGCATCGGTGCGCGCCACGATTATGGTGGGCACGTTGCAGACATCCGCGGCCAGGCGCGCAGCGACCAGCTTGTTGATCGCCTCTTGGGTCGGTACCAGTACCTTGCCACCCATGTGCCCGCATTTCTTGGCCGAGGAGAGCTGGTCCTCGAAATGCACGCCGGCCGCGCCGGCGTCGATCATCTGCTTCATCAGCTCGAATGCGTTGAGCACGCCGCCGAAGCCGGCTTCGGCGTCCGCGACGATCGGCTTCAGCCAGTCGATGCCGCCATTTCCTTCAGCGTGATAAATTTCGTCCGCGCGGCGCAGCGCCGAGTTGATCCGCCGGATCACGGCGGGCACCGAGTCCGCCGGGTAGAGCGACTGGTCCGGGTACATTTGCCCCGACAGATTGGCATCGGCCGCCACCTGCCAGCCGGAAAGATAGATGGCGTCGAGCCCGGCCTTCACCTGCTGCATCGCCTGGTTGCCCGTGAGCGCGCCGAGCGCATTGACGAAGGGCTTCTCATTGAGATAGCGCCACAGCTTCTCCGAGGTGAGCCGGGCGATCGAATACTCCACCGGAATCGTGCCGCGCAGGCGCACCACATCTTCCGGGCGATAGCCGCGCTCGATGCCTCGCCAGCGCGGACTCTCGTGCCAGGCGCGTCGCAGCTCATCGGCAGTCGGAAGGGTTCGGGTCGCTGTCATGATGGAGGTCTCCGTAGCCTGTCAGTCGAGCAGGTCGTAGGCCGGAAGCGTCAAAAATTCGTCGAACTCGTCCTGCTTGGTCATCTGCTCGAAGAGGCGGACGGCGGTCGGGAATACGCCGTTGAGCAGCCTCCCCGGCCCGACCTCATCGTGAATGCGGTCGATTTCCTCCGTCAGCAGCCCGTCGAACCGCTGCGGAGTCACCGGGGAACCATCGCTGGTGCGTGCGCCGTGATGCAGCCACTGCCACAGTTGCGCGCGGCAGATCTCGGCGGTGGCGGCGTCCTCCATCAAGTTGTAGAGGGGGACGCATCCCGAGCCGCGCAGCCACGCCTCGATGTACTGCACACCCACACGGATGCAGTTGCGGACACCGCCTTCGGTGATCTCCCCCTGCGGCACCCGCAGCAGGTCCGGCGGCATGACGGTCACGTCCTCGCGAAGCACGCTGAGCTGGTTTGGGCCTTTCATCACCGCATCGAATGCATCCCGCGCGATGTTGGCGAGGCCCGGATGGGCGATCCACGTGCCATCGTGCCCGGCGTTCGCCTCCCGCAGCTTGTCGGCGCGTACGCGCGCCATGGCCGCCTCGTTCGCGCGCGCATCGTCCCGGATCGGAATCTGCGCCGCCATGCCGCCCATCGCGTGGGCGCCGCGGCGGTGGCAGGTCTTGATCAGCAGATCGACGTAAGACTTGAGGAAGTGCCGGTCCATGGTGACACTGGCGCGGTCCGGCAGCAGGAATTCCGGACGATTGCGGAACTTCTTGATGAAACTGAAGATGTAGTCCCAGCGCCCGCAGTTGAGTCCCGCCGAGTGCTCGCGCAGCTCGAACAGGATCTCGTCCATCTCGAAGGCGGCGAGGATGGTCTCGATCAGCACCGTCGCCTTGATGGTGCCACGCGCCAGACCGAGCGCATCCTGCGCGGCGAGGAAGACGTCGTTCCACAGCCGTGCCTCGAGATGACTCTCCATCTTCGGCAGATAGAAGTAAGGACCGGTGCCTGCGCGCACCAGCGCCTCGTGATTGTTGGCGAGATAAACCGCGAAATCGAACAGTGCGCCGGAGACCGGCTCACCGTTCACCAGAACGTGCTTCTCCGGCAGATGCCAGCCACGCGGACGCACGATGAGGGTTGCCGTACGGTCCGCCAGCCGATAGACCTTGCCTGTCGCCGCATCCGCGTGGCTGATGGTGCGGCGGATCGCGTCGGACAGATTCACCTGGCCGCGAACGATGTTCTCCCAGGTCGGCGCGCAGGAATCCTCGAAGTCCGCCATGAAACAGCGGACGGGCGCGTTGAGCGCATTGATGATCATCTTGCGGTCCACCGGACCGGTGATCTCGACCCGCCGATCCTGCAGGTCGTCCGGAACGGCGCCCACACGCCAATCGCCCGCGCGGACGTCCGCGGTCTCCCGCAGGAACTGCGGCATGGCGCCGGCATCCAGCTCCACTTGGCGGCGCCGCCGCGCCTCCAACAGCTCCAGACGGCGCGCGTTGAATCGCCGGTGCAGGCTGGCCACCAGCTGCAGCGCGAGCGGAGTCAGCGCCTCCGCGGAGCGCTCGATGCGCGGGCCCAGGATTTCAACGGGGGAGCCGGCCGGCTCCCGGGAATAGACGAGCTCGTCGGGTCTGGCGTTCATGGAGAAGCAGCATACCGTCCTTGCGGGCACAATTTGACTAAAGAAACTTCACAATGTTAATTTCACAAGATATTCCGGGGAAGGCACATACCATGACGCCCCTGTTGCGCAAGGGCCACCTGCTCGGTGCGAAATTGCGCTCCATCCGCAAACGTAACGGTCTGACGCTGGAAGAGCTCTCAGCGCGCTGCATTCAACACGACGCGGCACACGCCCCATCGGTGTCGTACCTCAGCATGATCGAGAGCGGTAAACGGGCTCCGTCCACCCAAATGCTCGAGCTCCTGGCCGAGGTGTTTCAGCGGGACCCGGAGTGGTTCCTGGACGAGAGCGCCGACCTGGAGTTGCCCACGCCCACCGCCCCGAGCGGTGGTGCGGCGAAGGTTCCGCTCGAGCCGGCGTTCCTCTTCTCCAAGGATGTGTTGCAAGCAGCGATCCCGGAGCTTCTCGCCCAGACCGGCACCAGCGGCCGGCAATTCGCGCATCTTCTCATCCGCTCCCACCAGGAGATGTCGCGTAACGACTTCCCGGACCTGGAGCGAGCCGCGGACGGCGTCGGCGAGCGCAAGTTCCCGTTGTCGGTCGACGACCTGCAGCGGCTCTGCAGACGCCACGGACTCGAGATCCGCTGGTTCGAGCGCAAGCCCGTGCTCGCGCGCGACAATGACCGGGAGGTTCGCAGCATGATGCGCTCCTTCTTCGAGTCGCCCCGCGTCATCTATGCCAACCGCGCGCTGCAGTCGGATCCCGCGCGACTGAAGTTCGATCTGGCCGCGCACATCGCGCACAAGGTGCTGCATGGAGGCGATGGGCTCAAGTCGGCGCACGCCACCGGAGGCGAGATGGGCGGTAGCCCGGAAAGCGGCTCCGACACCGCGGGTATGAATGCCCAGGACGTGCTGCATGCCTGGCGCGACTTCGAGTGCAGCTTCTTCGCCGGCGCCCTGCTCGCCCCGCGCGTTCCCTTCCGGCGATTCCTCACCCGCGAGCGCTACCGCGTCGAGCCCGGCACACGCCTGGAGCTGACGCCGGCAGTCATCATGCGCCGCATGACCAAGGTATCGCCGTACCCATACTGGCATTTCTTCGATGCCTATCCGCCCGGGTATCTGCGCGCCGTCTATCGCGGCAACGGCATTCCCCTGCCCTGGGGCAACCTGGCCCAGGTGAGCGATCCGTGTCCCAACTGGGCCGTCTTCCGCATGATCGATGGTCCCCGCGGCGAGCCGGGCTCCCAGATTTCCGTGCTCCGCGACGGTGAGCGCTCCCTTCTCTACTGCTGTCATTCCCGGCGAGTGAAGGACATGGCCGGTAACCCGCATGTGCTCTCCGTGGGCGTGGATCTCGCTCCCGCGTTGGACGCTAACGGCGTCGCCAGCCGCGGCATCGTCGAGAGCATTTTCCGTGAATGCCTCCACCGCCGCGGCGAAGGCCGCATTCCCAGGCCGGCCGCCGACGCCCTGGTGGCCGTCGCCAATGTCCTCAACATCGCCTGGATCGAGGACGCTCTGGAGCAGCCCGCCCGTATCATTTGTCCACGCAGCAGCCGCTGCCCGCGCCCGGAACGATGCGAGGGCGCCAGAGTGCGGCCGTCACGCGCCCGGGAAATCGACGACGTCAGGGACGAGATCCTCGGCCGCGAAGCGGCCGGCGAAAGCTGACGAGCGCTGCGCTGGCGAACGCCGCGCTGACCAACGCTGCAATGACGAACGCTGCGCTGCCGCCCGCCCTTGGATGCAGGCACCAATCCTGCTTGATTGGCAGCGGCCCCGCGAACGCTTCCGGGAGCAGCCAACGACATCCTCGATCCAGAAGCAGTTGGACATGCTGTCCGCTCACCTCGCACAGCGCCGGGAGCATTTGCTGCAGCAATGGCGGCAGGCGGTGCGAAGCGATGCGGAGCTGGCGACGTGCTCGGGGCTCTCGCGCAGCGCGCTCGACGACCACATTCCGCGCATCCTCGATGACTTCGCCCGGGAGCTGAGGTCGGATCACGCACATGGTCCGTCGGCGGCCGACGGCCAGCAGCGGCGGGATGCCGCCGAGCACGGCATGCATCGCTGGCAGCAGGGATACGACATCCGTGAGGCCGTCCGCGAGTGGGGCCACCTCGAGGCCGTGCTCATGCGGGAGCTCGAGCGCTTTGCCCTCGGCCAGCCCGGGCTCGCACCGGAAGTCATGTCGAGCGCGCGTGAATCGCTCTCCAGACTCTGCATCAAGGGTACCAGTGAGAGCGCAGCCCGTTACGTCCGCCTGCAGCAGGCGGAGGCGGCCAGCCGGGTACGGGACCTCGAATCCTCGCTGCACGCGCTGCAGGCGCTGGAAGATGAGCGCTCGAAGCTGCTGCGCGAGACAGCACATGATCTGCGCGGCAGTGTCGGCGTGCTTGCCAGTACGACGGCTCTGCTCGCCAAGCCGCAAGTCGCCGGGCGGGCGCGGGATCGCTTCCACAGTCTGCTGCAGCAGCGTATCGCCGCGATGGGCGCCTTGCTCAGCGACCTGGTGGAGCTCGCGCGGCTCGAAGCCGGACAGAGCCCCCTGAAGATCGAGCGGTTCGACGCCGCGGAGCGTCTGCGCGAGTATTGCTACATGCTGCGGCCTGCGGCCGCCGAGCTGAACCTCTTTCTCAAGTGCAAGGGACCGCGGTCTTTGCCCGTCGAGGGCGATCAGTTGAAGCTGCAGAGAATCGCGCAGAACCTGCTGCTGAACGCGCTGAAGGCCACAAAGCACGGCGGTGTCGTCGTCCGCTGGTCGGTCGGGAAGGGGACGGCCGCCCGGCAATGGCTGCTGTCCATCGGCGACACGGGCCCCGGGTTTGCGCTGCAGTCAGCGGGGCCGCTGCGCCACGCGCTCAAGCGTGCCACCGATGCGGCTCACCGTGCCGACGCTGACGCGGAGGATGGGCGCGGCGCCACCGAGCGGAAAGGCGGCGATGTGCTCACTGCCGGCTCGGGCCCGGGCTCGGCCACACTTCCCTCGGGCGAAGGTATCGGGCTATCGATCGTGAAGCGGCTCTGCGACGTTCTGGGTGCCACGCTGGAGCTCGAGACCGCTCCAGGGCACGGCACCACCATTCGGATTGCATTCCCGATACGCTACGCCGACACGACGCCGCACCCGGGCGCTGACTCGTCCGACGCATAGTCTCGAGCGAGCCGACCCGACTCACTCCGCTGGTGGCCGCCTGATCGAAGCGAACACGGGCGTGAACGACCCTGCCGGCCGTGAAGGCGGGTGCTCGCAGAAGAAGCGCGAAACGGGGACCGGGAGCGAGCCTGTCCGGAACAGGCGAGTTCGTGGTAGCAGCGCGGTCAAGAGCCGACGAAGATCGTCGCCGGATGCTCGATGCGCTCCTTAAGCGCCTGGATCATTGCGGCGGCATCGTAGCCATCGACGAAGCGGTGATCGAAGGACGACGACAGGTTCATCATGCGCCGCACCATTATCGCGCCGCCGACGACGACCGGCCGCTCGACCGCGCGATTGATCCCGATGATGGAGACCTCCGGCGCGTTGATGATCGGCGTGCTCGCGATGCCTCCCAGCTTGCCGAGGCTGGTGATCGTCAGGGTCGAGCCGGTGAGCTCCTCGCGCGTGGCCTTGTTGGTGCGGGCACCCTCCGTCACGCGCCGCATCTCGGCCGCGACGTCCCACAACGACCGCAGCTGCACATCATGCACCACCGGCACCTTCAGCCCTTCAGGCGTCTGGGTTGCAATGCCGAGGTGCACTGCCCGATAGCGCACGATGACGCCCCGGTCGGCATCGTAGTGCGCGTTGCACTGAGGGAAGTCCTCCAGCACCCGCACCAGAGCGAGCGCCAGGAATGGCAGATAAGTGAGCGCCGGCGTCCCCGGCTCGAGCTTCGTGTTGAGGTGCCGCCGGAGCATCTCCAGCTCCGTCACATCCACTTCCTCGACGTACGAAAAGTGCGGGATGTTTCGCTTGGCGTCGCTCATCCGCTGTGCGATCAGGCGTCTGAGGCCGATGACCTTGATCTCCTCCGTGCCGCCCGAGGAGCGTTGCGTAGGAACCGACGGTTTTGGCGAGCCCGCTGACAAGCTGGTCACCGTAGAGGCCGCCGAGGGACGGCCCGCCGACCGCGAAGCGGCATAAGCCTCGAAGTCCTGCCGCCCGATGCGTCCCTGAGGTCCAGAGCCCGCGACCTGCCGCAGATCGATGCCCGCCTCCTTGGCTCGGCGCCGGATAGCCGGCGAAGTCAGCACGCGGCGGTTGGAATCGGCAGCAAACGTTTCAGCCGCCCCGCCCCCATCCACGGAAGCTGCCGGTGCGCTCTGACGTGCGGCACCGTTCCCGATCGCGGCAACCGGCCGCTTCTCCTGCCTGGACTGCGCCCCATTCGGCCCGCCGCCATTGGCGGCGATCGCCGCCGGCGCTGGTGCTGACGGGGTTGCTGCCTGAGCGGCCGCTGCAGGCGCTGTGCCTGCCGCCTGCGCAGCTGCACCCGCTGACGCGTTGCTCGACGCTGTTTCCAACACTACGAGCTCCGCCCCCACGGCAACCATGTCCCCCGGCTGCCCGGTCGTCGACAGGACTTTGCCGGTCACCGGCGCCGGCACCTCCACCGCCGCCTTCTCCGTCATCACCTCGACGAGCACGTCGTCTTCAGACACCTCGTCGCCTGCCTTCACGCGCCAGCCGACGATCTCCGCTTCTACCGTTCCCTCGCCGAGGTCCGGCAGCTTGAAGACATACCGGCTCATGTTTCCTCCATCACGCGCGTCAGCGCCGCGGCGATGCGCGCCGGCCCCGGAAAATACTCCCACTCGAACGCGTGCGGGTAAGGAGTGTCCCAGCCGGTGACGCGGGCGATCGGCGCCTGCAGATGCCAGAAGCACTCCTCCTGCATGGTCGCGGCGAGCTCCGCGCCGAAGCCGCTGTAGCGTGTCGCCTCGTGGACGATGACGCAGCGACCCGTCTTGCAGACCGACGTGCAGAGCGTGTCGGTATCGAGCGGCGCGAGCGCGCGCACATCGATGATCTCCGCATCGACCTTCGCCAATCTGACGGCCGCTTCCGCCACATGCACCATCGTGCCGTAAGCGAGCAGGGTCACGTCCTTCCCGGGGCGGACGACCTCGGCTTTCGACAGGGAAACCTTGTAATAGCCCTCCGGCACCGCACCCTTGGGATGCGTGCTCCACGGCACGGCCGGCTTGTGTGGATCGCCGTCGAACGGCCCGTTGTAGAGCCGCTTCGGCTCGAAGAACACGACCGGGTCCTCGTCCTCGATGGAGCTGATGAGGAGTCCCTTGGCGTCGTAGGGATTCGAAGGCATCACCACCTTTATGCCGCAGACGTGCGTGAAGACACCCTCCGGGCTCTGCGAGTGCGTCTGCCCGCCGCGGATACCGCCGCCGCAAGGCGTGCGGATGGTCACCGGGGCGGAAAATTCCCCCGCCGTGCGGTAGCGCAGCCGCGCGAGCTCGCTCACGACCTGGTCGAATGCCGGATAGATGTAGTCGGCGAACTGGATCTCGGCGACGGGCTTCAGTCCGTTCACACCCATTCCGATGGCCGCCGCGACGATGCCGCCCTCGGCGATCGGCGTGTCGAGCACCCGTTGCTCGCCGTATTTGCGCTGCAGCCCGTCAGTGCAGCGGAACACGCCGCCAAAGTAACCCACGTCCTCGCCCAGCACCACCACGCGCGGGTCACGCTCCAGCATGATGTCCATGGCGGAGTTGAGGGCCTGGACCATGTTCATGTGCGCCATCCCTCAGCCCTCCTTCGCAACTGCCGCCGGACGGGCGTCGAGGCTCTTCTCCTCCTCCGAGCCCTTGGCCGGCTGGGAGCGCGCCAGGGTCTTCAGCTCTTCGCGCTGGCGCATCAGATGCGGGGGCATCTCGTGAAACACATCCTCGAACATGGTGGCCGGATCCAGCGTCGGGCCCTCGGTCAGCGTGCCGAAGCCCGCCGCCTCTTTCCAACAGGCAACCACGTGCGCTTCGAGCTGCTTCTCGAGCGCCGCATGGCGCTCTTCCGACCACTCGCCGAGCCCGATCAGATGCTGCTTCAGGCGTGCGATGGGATCGCCCAGCGGCCAGGCCGCCCCCTCCTCCTTCGGCCGATAGCGCGAGGGATCATCGCTGGTGGAATGCGCGCCCGCGCGGTAGGTCACATGCTCGATCAGCGTGGGCCCACCGCTCTGGCGGGCGCGCTCCGCCGCCCACCGTGTGACGCCATACACCGCGAGAAAGTCATTGCCGTCGACGCGCACACCTGGAATGCCGTATCCCGGGCCGTACTCCGCAAACGTGCGCAGCTCACCGCCGGCGAAGCCCTGGAAGGTCGAGATCGCCCACTGATTGTTGACGATGTTGAGAATGACGGGCGCCTGGTAAACCGATGCGAATGTCATCCCGTGGTGAAAGTCGGCCTCCGCGCTCGCGCCCTCGCCGATCCAGGCCGAGGCGATCCGGTCTTCGCCCTTGATGGCGGCAGCCATCGCCCAGCCCACGGCCTGCGGAAACTGAGTCGCGAGATTGCCCGAAATCGAGAAGATGTTGCCCGCGCTCCAGTGGTACATGATCGGCATCTGGCGCCCGCGGCACATGTCTCGGGTGTTGGACAGACACTGACACATCAAGTCGACGAGGCTCAGGCCGCGGACGATGAAGAGTCCCTGGTTGCGATACGAAGGAAACAGCATGTCGCCGGGCTGCAGCGCCATGGCCATCGCCACGGATACGGCTTCCTCGCCGGTGGACTTCATGTAAAAGGAAATGCGGCCCTGGCGCTGCATGCGCTGCATGCGCTCGTCCAGCAGCCGCGTGAGCAGCATGTGCCGCAGCGCGACCTGCAGCTCCTCGGGATCGACATGCGGATTCCACGGGCCGACGGCGCGTCCGTCCTCATCGAGCACGCGCACCATCTCCCTGCCCAGGCTTTCGACCTCACGGGCCGGCGCCTTGGCGTCCGGACGAGGCACCGCGCCCGCCGGCGTGATCTTCACATAGCCGAAGTCGGGCTTCTCACCCGGGCGAGCCGGCGGGTGGGGGACGTGCAGACGCGACCGTTGGGCCATCGGGAACGAGCCTTTCACCACTGCCAGGGTCTGGCGCGGTGCGAATTTTACCGCCCCGAACGCGCAATGCGCGTTCCAATCGGTTCGCAATCAGGGGGGATGGCGCAACAAAACTGGCAGCCTCGCCGACCCGCGGTTACCGGGCCGTCCGCGCGGGGTGAGCCAGCGGGTGCTCCCCCCGGGTACTCCCCCGGGGTTTGAGCCCCTGGGGGAGCCTGGGGGAGCCTGGGGGAGCCGGCCTGCCCATGCAGGGCAGGCTATTTCTGCATCGGGCCGTGGCCCTTGTGCATCCAGTACTCATCGGCCTTGGCGCGCCAGGCGTGGTCGGAGGAGTTCTGCATATCCTCCTGGGTCACTTTGGGCGCGTGCTCCAGCCGGGACGGCTTGAGGATCAGCTTACCGTCGCGCACCATGGAATTGGCCGTCTTGTACGGCACAGGGACGCTCTCCCCATTGGAGCCCGCGACCACGACGTAGCCGGACGTCTCCTGGCCATTCAGGCCCGGGACCACTTGCGATACGGATCCGAGAGACTGTCCGGAGGGGCTCTCCACGGCCATGTTCGACCAGGAATGCCCGGGCTGCCCCGCTTCAGCGGTACGCACCGTCGCGTTTTGCGTCTGGGTCTGGCCGGTATTCAGCGCCGAGCCGGGCGCCGACCTCTCGTTTGGGGAGGCCGTCGCCTTGTTACTACCCTCGACTGTCGTCATCTGGCGCTCATGGGGCTTGGCCTTGTTGTAACCGGGAGCCGCGTTCGGCTGGGTGGAGGGAGCAGGCTGAGTCTGCGCGTAGGCTATGCCGGCGAGGCTCGAGGCTGCGAGGACGGTAAGGAATCGTGCAATCTTCATGGGACACCTTCAACTGATGTTTGACTGGGCACCGCGTATCAACGTGTGGAGACGCAATCGCTATGCCCCGTGCCGCCCGCGAGTCGGCCTGTGGCTGCGAAGGAGCGCCGACGGGATCAGGAATGCGCGGACTTGCGGTGGCCGCGCGGATGCGCGCGGCCCGGCGCTCGCTCCGGCGCACGCCGCGGCGGACGTCGAGCCGTAGCGTGTTCCCGCGTCCGCTTTTGCCCGGACGCGGACGAGCCCCGCTCCAGGCTGGCCTTGAGGGCCGACATCAGGTCGACCACGTTTCCCCCGGGCGGCGGGCGCGTCTCGGCGACCGTGACCTCCTTGCCCTCCACTTTGCGTTGGATCGCCGCCTCGACGCGCTCCTTGACCTCATCCGGATAGGCTCGCGGATCGAAGCTCTCGACGCTCTGCTGCTCGATGAGTTGGCGTGCGAGCTTCAGCTCCGCATCGCGCACCTTGGTGCTCTCCACACCCAGCGCCTCAACGGACTGCACCTCGGGCGCGAAATGCAACTGGTGCAGCGCGAGGGCGTTGCCGATCGGCCGGAGGATGACGACGTGGTCCCGTCCATGACTCGCCCAACGGGCCACCGCGCAGCGCCCGCTCTCGCGCAGCGCCGTCACGAACAGCGTGAATGGCTTGGCGCCCCCCTGGTCCGGCGCGAGATAGTACGTTCTCTCGAAATACACCGGGTCGACGGCAGCGAGCGGCACGAACTGCGCTACATCGACGCTATGCGTGCCGGCCTCCTCCAACGCCTTCAACTCCTCCGGAGTGAACATCACATACTGGTCCTTGGCGAATTCGTATCCCTTGACGATCTCGTCCCGCCCGACCACTTCCTGCTCCTCGACGCAAACATACTGCTGCTTCAGCCGCGAGCCATCTTTCGCATGCAGCAAGTGGAAGCGCAGCCGCTCGGAGCTGACGGTCGCGGAGTAAAGCTTCACCGGAATCGCCACCAGACCGAAGGCGATGGTGAGGGATGCGATGGATCGGGCGGCCATGTGGGCGGTTCCTCACCCGCTGCCGAGCAAGTTCTGCGCCACCGCAAAGCATAAGGTTTAAAGTAGCGCCATGGGCAGCGAAAAGAGCACTCGCCCGACCGGCCTCGCGCGGGTGCGTGTCGGCCGGGAGGTAGCCGGGCGCGGTGGCAAGGGCGTCTCGGTGATATCAGGTCTGCCGCTTGCCGCCGCGGATCTTCAGGTGCTCGCCAGCCGGCTGAAGAAGCTCTGCGGCGCGGGGGGCGCCGTCCGGGACGGAGCCATCGAGATCCAGGGCGAGCACCGCGACCGCCTGGTCGCGGAGCTGCGCCAGCTCGGCTACGATGCGAAGCGGTCGGGCGGCTGAGACCACGGTGACGGCGAGCCGGAACCTGCGCATAATGTAGGAGTTTGCAATGAGCATCACCCAGGCAGAGCACACCGTGTCGAAAAATCAGCCAATACGAAGCCGGACACGAACCGGGGACGCCCTGCTGTTCGCCCGCAATTTCTTCCGCCATCCGCGCATGCTCGGCTCGATCGTCCCGAGCTCGAGATTCCTCATCAAGGAGCTGCTGCAGCCGATCGACTGGAATCAGGCGCGCGTCATCGTCGAATACGGGCCCGGGGTCGGGGTCATCACCGCGGAGATCCTGCGGCGCATGCGCTCCGATGCGATCCTGGTCGCCATCGAGATGAACCCGGACTTCGTCACCCACCTGCGCTCGGCATTGCCGGACGAGCGGCTGAAGGTCGTGGAGGATTCGGCGGAGTCGGTGGGCGAGATCCTCGAGCGCTTCGGCCACGGCAAGGCCAACTACATCATCTCGGGAATCCCGTTCAGCACCATCTCGGCCGCGGTGCGCGAGCGCATCCTGCGCAATACGTCCGAGGCGCTGGCGCCCGGCGGCGCGTTCCTGGTGTTCCAGTTCTCCACGCGCGTGCTCGAGGACCTGCAGCGGGTGTTCCATTACGTCCGCCGCAAGTTCGAGCCGCTCAACGTCCTGCCGGCGCATCTTTTCTTCTGTCAATTGGGCGCGGCCTAGCCGCGGCGGGCCGCAACCGTATCCGTCGGGTGCCGGCTCAGCGCGGGGTGATCGGCCCGTCAGGCGGGGCTGCGGCGGATTCGCGCACGATCAGCTCGTGCGGCACCAGGTGATCGACGGCGGCGGCGGGCAATCCGTCGCGGCGCTTGCGGATCTCGCGGATGAGCAGGTCGAGCGCCACTTCAGCCATGGTGGCCGTCGGCTGGCGGATGGTGGTGAGCTCCGGCCAGACGGTGGTGGCAATGGCCGTGTCGTCGAAGCCGACCACCGAAAGATCACGCGGCACGTCCAGCCCGCGCCGATGCGCCACGGACACGGCAGCCGCCGCCATGTCGTCGTTGCTGGCGAATATCGCGGTTGGACGCGGGTTGCTCGCCAACAGCTTCTCGGCGGCCTCGAGGCCGGAACGATAGCTGAAGAACCCCTGCTCGATGACCGGCGGCTGCGGCTTGCATTCCGCCTCGCGTAGCGCCGTTTCGAACCCGAGCCAGCGCTCGCCGCTCGCCGTTTGATTGGGGTGTCCTTTGATGAAGCCGATCCGCCGGTGACCGAGCGACAGGAGATGACGCGTGATCTCGTAGGCGGCCTTGAAGTCGTCGATCCGCACACAGGACGCATCGGACCGGAATCGGCCGGTCGCCACCGCCACCGTGGGGATGGCCGCCTTCTTCAGCTCCGCGAGAATGACATGCGACTCGCAGACCGGCGGCGGCAGGATGACCCCCGCGACCGAGCCGTCGATGAGCCGGCGCACCGCCGCCCGCTCCGCCGAAGGCGAGCTCACCTCGCACTTCTCCAACAGGAGCTGCGCGCTCTTGCGGCTGCTCTCATCGAGCGCACCCAGGAGGAATTCGCTGAGGTAGGCGGCACTGGGGTTGGCGTATAGCAGCCCGATCCGCAGGCTCTGCGCGCCCGCGAGGCTGCGCGCCGCGGGGTTGGGGGCGTAGCGCAGCTCCTTGACCGCCGCGAGCACCGCGGCACGGGTAGCCTCGCGCACGTTGCGCTCGCCATTGACCACGCGGGAGACCGTCATTGGAGAGACGCCGGCCCTCCGGGCCACATCGTGGATGGTGGTGCCGCGCCGGCTGCGGCGACTGGTCTTGCGTGCGGGTGCGCGCCCCGAAACCATGATTTCGTGTTCTCGTGCGGCCCGCCACACGGGCCGTAAACTCGCATTGTACCGAAGTCGCGGTAACGCTAGCGGGCTTTATGATCCCACGGCTGGCCACACGCCTGGAGGTGACCTGCTACCGCTGCGCGCAGCCGCTCGAGCCCCGACTCGTCGGTCGCCTCGCAGCGGATGGTGAGCTTGGGCTCCGTGCCCGAGGCCCGCAGCAACCACCAGCCGTCGGCTTCCGTCACTCGCAGCCCGTCGGTGGTGTCCACCCGGGCACCCGCGTCGGCAAGCCGTTCGGCAACCTGCCGGAGCACCTCCGGCTTGCGATCATCCGGACAGGGGATACGAACGTCTGGTGTGGACGCTGTGGCCGGAAGGCTGCGCCGGAATTCTCCGAGCGTCTGCTTCTCCCGGGCCAGACGGTCGAGCACCCGCATAGCGGCAAAGAGCGCATCGTCCGTGCCCTGCCAACACTCCGCGAAGAAAAGGTGACCACTCATCTCGCCGGCGAGCGGTGCGCGCTCGCGCCGCATGGCATCGCGTACATGCACATAGCCTGACGGAGCCATCACTGGACGGCCACCGAGCTGCGCGACGCCGTCGAAGAGCACTCGGCTAGATTTGACGTCCCCCACGATGCACGCTCCGGGTGCGGCACGCAACACGTCGGTTGCGAGCAACAAAAGCACTTGATCCGGCCAGACGATCGCGCCCGACTCATCCACCACGCCTAGACGATCACCATCGCCGTCAAACGCAATGCCGAGGTCCGCATCGTGCGCCAGCACCATCGTCCGCAGCTCCCGCAGGTTGGCGGCGATTGCCGGATCAGGATGATGCGCGGGGAAACGGCCATCGACCTTGGAATTGAGCAGAAAGTGTCGGCCCGGCAGAGCTTTTGTCAGGTGCTTGATCATCGCGCCCACCGCGCCATTGCCACAATCCCACACCACGGTGAGACGTCCCGCGCAGACCTGGGCCTGAAGCTGAGTGACGTATGCCTGCGATACCGGGAAGTCGACCACGGTGCCGCCCGCCGCCGGCGAGGCCGAGCTCGCCACGAGCGCGCGCAGCGTCTCTCCGTGCACCGGCTCGGTGCCGATCATGAGCTTGAACCCGTTCTCTTCGCGCGGGTTGTGCGAGCCCGTCACCATGATGCCGCCATCCAGACCGTAGGCATGCACCGCGAAATGCAACTGCGGTGTTGGGCCCAGCCCGATGCGATGCACCAGCATGCCGCCCGCGACCAGCCCCGCCACGAGAGCACGCTCGAGGTCGGGCGAGGAGAGTCTGCCGTCCCGGCCGACAGCGATGCGCCGCAGTCCGCGCACGCGCGCCCAGGTCGCATAGGCAAGGCCGAGCTGGCGCGCGTCGCCGAGACCGAGCTGTCGCCCCACGACTCCGCGCAGATCATAGGATCGAACGGCTTCCGGGTTGATGCGAGCTGCTGTTGATTGCACGTGCATCCAACGGCTTGGCACGTGCGCCAGTTCCGCGGCGCCCCGCGGCGGGACCGCGCTTTGCTTCGAATGGCCGCGGAGGGCGCCGTCGCAGTCATGAAGCTGGTCATTTTCGGATTGACGCTGAGCTCATCCTGGGGCAACGGTCATGCGACGCTGTGGCGGGGGTTGATCCGAGCGTTGACTCGACGCAACCATGATGTTGTATTTTTCGAGCGCGACGTGCCCTACTACGCCGAGCACCGCGATCTGGCGGAGCTGCCCGGTGCGACGCTCGTGCTGTACCCGGAATGGCCGCGCATCGCGGCCCGGGCACGATCTGAGGCGCGGCAGGCCGATGTGGTCATCGTGACTTCCTATTGCCCGGATGCCACGGCGGCGGCCGCGCTCCTGCGCGATGAGGCATCCGCGGCCCTTTCGGTCTTCTACGACCTCGACACTCCCGTGACGCTCGCGCGCCTCGACGCCGGTGAGCCGGTGGCGTATCTGCCGAAGGAGGGACTGCAGGACTTCGACCTGGTGTTGAGTTATACGGGCGGCGCCGCCCTGGACGCGCTGCGCGGCCGCCTGGGCGCGCGCCGTGTCGCGGCTCTGTACGGACACGTCGACCCGCAGGCGCACCAGCCGGCGCCGCGTGATGCGCGCTTCAGCGCCGACCTGTCGTACCTCGGCACCTATGCGCCCGACCGGCAGCCGGCGCTCGAGACGCTCTTCGTCGAGCCGGCGCGCCGCCGGCCCGCACAGCGCTTCGTGCTCGGCGGCTCCGGCTACCCGCCCGATTTTCCCTGGACGGGCAACATCTGGTTCGTCCGGCACGTCGCGCCGCCCGAGCACCCACCCTTCTATTCGTCCTCGCGGCTGACATTGAACGTCACGCGGCGGGACATGGCCGTGATGGGTTTTTGCCCGTCCGGCCGGCTCTTCGAAGCCACCGCGTGCGCGACTCCCGTGTTGAGTGATGCCTGGGAGGGGATCGAAGGCTTCTTCACCCCCGGTGAGCAGATTCTCCTCGCCGGCAGCGCCGAGGAAGCGACCGCGGCCCTCGACCTGCCGCGGGAAGATCTTGCGCGCATCGGACGTGCCGCGCGCGAGCGCACGCTCGATGAGCATACCTCCGAATGCCGGGCGGCCCGGATGCTCTGCCTCCTCGACGACGCGGCGGCCCGGGAGCCCTGACGATGTGGGGCATCATTCCGGCGGCCGGCAACGGCACACGCATCCAGCCCCTCGCCTTCTCGAAAGAGCTGCTGCCCGTAGGCAGTCGCGAGGATGCGGCCGGAGAGCATCCGAAGGCGGTGAGCGAATATCTCCTCGAGCGCATGATGCTCGCGGGCGCTGCCAAGATCTGCTTCGTGATCTCGCCGGGCAAGTCGGACATCCTGCAGTACTACGGCTCGCACGTGGGCCGTGCCGACCTCGCTTATGTGGTGCAGCCGAGAGCGGCGGGCCTGTGCGATGCCATTTTTCGCGCCCGGCCCGTGATTCATGCAGAAGAAGCCGTGGTCGTCGGCTTGCCGGACACGATCTGGTTTCCCGCCGACGGGCTGCGCGCGCTGCCCGACGACCGCCTGTCGTTCCTCCTCTTCCCTGTCGATCATCCAGAGCTCTTCGACGCGGTCGTCGCCGATGAGCGCGGACGCGTATCACACATCGAGGTCAAGGCACGCGATGCGCACACGTGTTGGGTCTGGGGCGCCTTCCGAATGCCCGGGCGCATCTATCACGAGCTGCACGATTTCTGGCGCGCACGCGGCGCCGCCGACGAGTATGTGGGCACGCTGGTCAACGCCTGGCTGGCGCAGGGCGGCGAGGCCGCGGGGATCCGGGCCGGGGCAGCCTACGTCGATGTGGGGACCCTCCACGGCTACCGGGAAGCGGTCCGCCTCCTCGCCGGCGGCGCCGACCGTGCTCATCGCCGCGCATCCGGACGATGAGACCCTGGGAGTCGGCGGCCAGCTCGGCGGCATTCCCGATCTCACTCTCATACACGTGACCGACGGGGCGCCGCGCGACCTCGCGGATGCTAGGCGCGCGGGGTTCGATACCCGCCAGGCGTATGCCCGCGCACGCGCGCGCGAGCTCGAGCGGGCTCTGAGCGCCGCCGAGGTGGCGCCGGTGCGCCGCCGCTCGCTCGAGATAGCGGATCAGGAAGCCATCGAGCACCTCCCCGAGCTGCTCGCGCTGATCGCGGATGAGCTCCGCGCCGCCGCGGCAGTGATCACCCACCCTTACGAAGGCGGTCATCCGGATCACGACGTCTGCGCACTCCTCGTGCAATGTGCATGTGAGCAGCTGAGCCGCGCGCGCCGCCCGGCTCCGCTGCGACTCGAGTTTCCTTCCTATCACGCCCGCAAGGGAGACGCGGCGTGGGGTGTCTTCTGGCCGGCCGCCGGATGTCCCGAGAGAGTCGTGCCCCTGGATGCGCGACAGCTCGCACGCAAGCGCGCGGCGCTCGCGCAGTTCGCGACACAGCGGAAGGTCATCGCCCCCTTCCCGCTCGACCCCGAGCGGCTGCGCCCGGCGCCGCGGTACGACTTCACCCACCGGCCTCCGCCTGGCGAGATCCTCTACGATGGGTTCCACTGGCGCGTCACGGGCGAGTCATGGCGGCGGCGCGCTCGAGCAGTGTTGGGACACATGCACTGATGGCAGCGCAAGCGCTATCCATACTCAGCATCGCGTACCCCTTTGCTCCCGTCGGATTGGACCCGGTCGGCGGCGCCGAGCAGATCCTCGCGCAGCTGGATCGCGCGCTCGTCGATACCGCCCATCGGTCCACGGTGATCGCAGTGACGGGCTCGTCGGTGGCGGGCCGTCTGAGCGCCATACCGGCCGTCCGTGGCGTGATAGATGCGGACCAACGGGCACGCGTCTATGGGGCGGTCCGCACGGCGATCCGGGAGATCCTGGCACGGGATTCCGTCGACGTGATCCATCTGCACAGTGTCGATTTCCTCGAATACCTGCCCCCTCCCGGCGTGCCCGTTCTGGTCACGCTGCACCTGCCGCTCGACCTGTATCCCGGGGCGAGTCTGCGTCTCGCGCGAGCCGGCACGTGGCTTCTGCCGGTGTCGGCCAGTCAGGCTCGCGCCTGTCAGGACATTCCCCTCCTGCCGCCCATCGAGAACGGTGTCGACCTGCCGCCGTCGCGGCCCCATGCCCGGCGCGGATATGCGCTCGCGCTCGGACGGGTCTGCCCGGAAAAGAACTTCGCCGATGCGTTGGATGCGGCGCACCGCGCGAACTGTCCTCTGCTCCTCGCCGGCCACGTCTATCCGTACCCCGAGCACCTGCGTTACTTCGATTCGGAGATCGCTCCCCGCCTGGACCGTTCCCGCCGCTGGGTCGGCTCCATCGCGGGAGGCCGCAAGCGCCGCTTGCTGGCCGGCGCGCGCTGCGTCCTCATTCCGAGCCGCATCGCCGAGACCTCCTCACTCGTGGCGATGGAAGCGTTGGCCGCCGGCGTTCCCGTGATCGCATACCCCGCCGGCGCTCTGCCGGATATCGTCGAGCACGGCCGCACCGGCTTCATCGCCGAAGACATTTCCTCGATGGCGCACGCCATCCGCGCCGCCGGCCGGATCGATCCCGGGGACTGCCGCCGCGCCGCCCGCGAGCGCTTCTCCGCCGAGCGGATGGTCGGGGAGTACCTGACTCTGTATGAGCGCCTCAGTCGTAGTAATCCGAGCCGAGGTGCGTCACCAGCTCTTCCCCCTTGAGGTGCCGCAGCGTGTTCTTCAGCTTCTTCAGCTGGATCGAGAGGTCGTGCTCCGGGTACAGGCCCTGGGCATGCATCGGGCTCTTGAAGTAGAACGACAGCCACTCCTGGATCCCGCTGCGCGCCGCGCGCTGGGCCAGATCGAGGAAGAGCGCGATGTCCAGCACCAGGGGTGCGGCGAGGATGCTGTCGCGGCAGAGGAAATTGATCTTGAGCTGCATCGGGTAACCGAGCCAGCCGAAAAGATCGATGTTGTCCCAACCTTCCTTGTTGTCGCCGCGCGGCGGATAGTAATTGATCTGCACCTGGTGGCAGAGCTCCCCGTAGAGCCCCGGGTACAGATCGGGCTGCAACAGGTAATCCAGCACGCCCTTCTTGCTCACCTCCTTGGTGCGGAAGCACGCCGGATCGTCCAACACCTCGCCATCTCGGTTGCCCAGTATGTTGGTGGAATACCAGCCGCGCACGCCCAGCATTCGTGATTTCAACCCCGGCGCGACTATCGTCTTTAGCAGCGTCTGACCCGTTTTCAAGTCCTTGCCCGCAATCGGGACGTGTCGCTCGCCGGCAAGCTCGACGAGCGCAGGCACATCCACCCCGAGGTTGGGAGCGGCATTGGCGAACGGCAGGCCTTCCATGATCGCGGCATATGCGTAGAGCATGCTCGGCGTGATGGATGGATCATCTGCATCCAACGCCTTCTCGAATGCCTCGGCGGTCGCGTGCGCGGGCCCCGGCTCCCGATAAGCCTCGGTGCTCGCGCACCAGATGACGACCGCCCGCTCCAGCCGCCGCGCGGCCATGAAGTTGCGCATGTCGGCGCGCAGTTGCTCGATGAGCCGCCGCCTGCTCTCGCCCTGCTTGACGTTGGGACCGTCGATGCGCGGAACGAGCTCGCGATCGAACACCGCCGGCCAGGGCTTGATCGTCTCGAGATCCGGACGCAACCGCTCCAACAGCGGCGCCTCGATCACGCCGGCATGCGCAGCAGCCTGGTACGCGTCGTCCGGAAAAATATCCCAGGCGCCGAAGTCCAGGTCCTCGAGGTCCGCCAGCGGCACGAGCTCGCGAATGAGCGGAGAGCGGTGCTCGCTGCGCTTGCCGAGCCGGATTGTGCCCATCTGAGTGAGCGAGCCGGTAGGCTGCGCCAGGCCCTTGCGGATAGCTTGCACGCCGGCCACGAATGTGGTGCTGACGGCGCCGAGCCCGACGAGCATCACGCCGAGCCGGCCCCGGGGCGGGGCGATGTGGATGGCAGGGTGTCTCAAGGCAGTCCTCCAAAAATAGTGGCGAGCTCCGCGTGCCGCAGCTCGGCGTTGAGCCGTGGCTCGCCCTCGTCGGGCTCGCAAAGATAGATCTCATGCCCCGGACGCGCGACGACACGGAACCCCGCCGCGCGCACCAGCGCCTCGACGCAGGCGTGATTCGGCGCCCACCAGTTGGTCGGGTCCTCCTCCAACCGCTCCTCGATGAAGGCCATGTGTGGCCAGCCGGGCTTGCGCATGAGATCGCGCTCGCCGAGCTCGATCGAATGCGGGGGCGCCAACACCTCCTCACCCGGCATCGTGAGGGTCTGCAGGATCATCCTGCCGCGCGTGAGCCCGCGCACGACATCGAGCGCCAGGAGCGGGTGGCGCAGGTGATACAACACGCCGAGGAAACACACGAGATCGAAACGCTCGCCGGCGCCGGCCAGCTCGTACACCGAGCCCTGGCGCAGCCGCAGCCGCCCTTCGAGCCCGAACTGACGCATCGCCCAGCGCGCCTGCTCGAGATACCGCGGCTCGATGTCGATCGCGGTCACGTCGGCGCCCCGCCGCGCGAGCTCGAAGCTGTAGAATCCGGCATTGCAGCCGATGTCGAGCGCCCGGCAGCCCTTGAGGTCCGCCGGCACCCACGGAGCGATCTGACGCCATTTCACCGCCGGGAAGTCCCCCAGCAGGTGCCGCGGTGCGGTCTCCGTCCCGTCCGGCAGATGGAGGTTGTGGAACCAGGGGCCCAGCCGCACCACCTCGACACGCGGGGCGGAGGCGCTCTCCAGGCGTCCGTGGCCGCGCCGGGCCGCCTCGAGCTCGTTCATATCGCCACCTTCACCGCACATGGCCGCCTCCACGCCTCGGCAACATATCGCTCCAGCTCCATCGCACGGACCGTCGCGGTGTGCGACTGCAACACCCTCTCGCGTGCCCGCAGCGCGATCCGGCCTGCCTCCTCCGCGTCCGTTTTTTCGAGGATGCGCAGCGCTTCGGCGGTGGTGCGCGCCACCAGGACCTCGCGGCCGGGGACGAAGAACTCCTCGAGCCCGGGCCAGTCGTCCGTGATGATCGGCACCTCGCACGCCGACGCCTCGAACAGTCTCACGCTCGGCGCGTAGCCGTTCGCCACCATTCGCGCGCGGGTGATGTTGAGCGTGAAGTGCTGGCCGTTGTAAAAATCACGGTGCGCGGCCGGAGCCAGATGCTCGACGCGCACGACATTGCGGGGCCAAGCCATGTCCTCCGGATACTGGGCACCCGCGACACAGAAGCGCGCGTGCGGCAGGCGTCTGGCAGGTTCGAGCAGCAGCCGCTCGAGCGCGGGCTGGCGGTCGCCACTGTAGGTCCCCAGGTACCCGAGGCGATAGCGCTTCGCCGCGCGCACCGGGAAGTAGTCCCGCGGGTCCACGCTGCAGTAGAGCGGCCGCGGGCGGCGGGCGCCGAAGTGCGTGTGCAGCCGCTCGAGAATCGGCCCGCCGGCGAAAGACAGGTAGAGATCGAAGCGCGGCACCAGCTCTGGAGTCAGATATTCACAGTCGCCGTGCTCGAGGTGCCCCACGGTGACCGGCGTGTCGATGTCATAGAAGGCGGTCAGCCCGGTGGCGCGCGGCAGCGCCCACTCCGCGAGGCGCACGGCCTCGGGCACATAGGACCCGATCATGACGAGGTCGGCCCGGATCTCATCGCCGAGCCGTGCCCGCAGCTCCTCCAGGCTGGAATACAACTCCGTGCGGGCATAGGGCGGCTGTCGCAGGTCGCGGTGCTTCGCATACCAGGGCATGTCCCGCTCGAAGAAGCGCACGGCGTGGCCCCGCTCGGCCAGAGCGCGCAGCAGCGCGCGATAAGTCGTCGCGTGCCCGTTGCCCCAGGCCGAGGTGATCGAGAGTCCGAAGACCACGATATCGAGCGCGCGGGTTCCCGACGATTGCGTCACGCCGCGGCCTCCGACTTCACGCCTGCGAGCAGGATGCGCTCGACTTCGAGAGCGCGATGGGCATAGGTGTGCTCCGCGAGCACACGCCGCAGCGCCGCTCGCCCGATCCGCGCGGCGCGGTCGGGGGTCAGCTCGCCCAAGGCGGCCGCCACCTCCTCGCCGCTGCGCGCCAGCAGCACTTCGCGACCCGGCTCGAGGAACGATTCGATGCCTTCCCACTCGTCGCTGATCAGACACGCGCCGGCGCCCGCCGCCTCGAACACTCGCGTCGGGGGCGAGAACCCGAACCGGGCCATGCTGTCACGATTGATGTTGATGACGGCGCGCGGTGTGCAGTTGAAGGCATTGTGATCGCGGCTGTAGACGTGACCGAGCAGGCGCACATTCGCAGGCGCGCCGCAGGCCGCGTCCCAGCCGTTGCCGCCCAGCAGGAATGTCTCGCCCGGCAGCCGTGCGGCCGCGGTGAAGAAGAACTCGCGTACCCTCGCCTCGCGGTCCGGCAGGCGGTTACCCAGGAATCCGAGCAGGGCTTCGAAGCCGGCCTGCGGCGGCACGGGATGGTGTGTCAGGGGATCGAGCGCGTTGTAGATGGGGACGCACTCGCGCGCGCCGAGCGAGCGGTACGCCGTGACGACGGGATCGCCACCGCCGTAGGTCAGAACGAGATCGTAACCCGGGATCAGCGGGCGGAAGGCATCGTCCGGCTGGCGGGTGACACGCTCCAGCGTCGCAGGCGCATCGACGTCCCAGAACACGACGGCGCTGCCCGGCCGACGCAGGCTCAGCACCTCGCGCTCCAGGAGGGCATCGTGCACGCCGACCCCGCTGGCCTTCACGATGACATCCGCCGCCCGCGCCGCTTCGAGCGCCGCCATGACCGCCGACTCGCCGCTCGCCGGATACACGACCACCTGGGCCCACGACGGATCCTCCATGTCACGATGGGCCTGCCGATCGAACGCGTCGGGCTCGTAGAAGGTCACGCGATGGCCGCGTCCATGCAGCGCGCGAATGATCCCGCGGTAGTAGGTTGCGGCGCCGTTCCAGTACGCGGAGACCAGGCTCGACCCGAAAAAGGCGATGCGCAGCGAACGCCCGGCGTCACGCGACATGCGACAGCTCCCCAACGCCGAGCTCGCGGCAGATCCCCAGCAGCTCTTGTACGCGGTGCGCGCAGGTGTGGCGGCGCAGCACGGCGCGGTAGCCCCGCTCGGCGAGCGCCGCCGCGAAGGGTGGATCATCCAGCAACTGCTTGAGATGCCGTCGCATCTCTCCGCCGTCGTGAGCGACCAGATAGTCCCGACCGGGGGTGAAGAGCCCTTCGCTGTCCTCCCACGGAGCGGTCACGAGCGGCATGCGGCAGGCCAGCGCCTCGAACATCCGGATGGTGGGGATGCCTGGCAACTGCTCGCGATAGAACCGGCGCGGTACGTGCACCGTGACGCGGGAGCAGGCGAAGAGCGCCGGCACCCTGAAGTTGGCGACCCAGCCGCCATACTCGATTCCGGCCTCACCCAGGGCACGGATCGCCTCGGCGGGGTAACGGACGCCGTAGACGCGCGCACGCAGACCGAGATCCCGCACCGGATCGATCAGATACTCCATGAGCTCCCGGCTGCGCTCGCCGTCGCCCCAATTACCCACCCAGATGAGGTCTAGCGGCTTCTCCAGACCGGCCAGCGGCCGAAAGACGCGCGTATCGGCCGCCTCGTGCCACGTCCAGGCGCGCGGCGCCGACTCCAGACGCTCGTAGCAGCCGCGCAGGGTCTCGCCGAACGCCAGGACACCGTCGTAGTGGGACATGTCCAGAGCGCGCATCTCCTGCGGCGCGCTCACGATGCGGTGGTGGGTGTCGTGAAAGAGCAGCTTGTAAGTGCGCTTCAGCGCACGATGCCGGCCAAGCATTGCGATCAGTTCGGGCGGAGTCCACTCGTGCACAATGACGACATTGGCTCCATCCAGCGCACGGTCGAGATCGAGCGTCGCCGGGTCATAGAAGGTACTGCGGAGGCGCGGGAACGCCTGGTTGAACGCCTGAACCGCGGCATCGCCTCGCTCGCGGCGCAGGCTCTGCAGGCTCCAGCCGTGCAGCGGCTCGAGCACCCGCACCTCATGGCCGAGCGAAAGCAGCTCGCTCACCACGCCGCGCAGGAAATGGGCGTTGCCATGATTCCAGTCGGAGATCAGCGATTGGCTGAAGAAAACGAATCTAAGCCCGTGCGGCATGCAACGTGTCACTCCTGAGCGGATGTCCGGTCAGCTTGCGATAGAGACTCAGATAGGCTTGCGCGGACCTCTCGGACGAGTGCCGGGCAGCAACCTCTGCGGCCCGTGCCGCAAGCTCCGTGCGCGCGGCACCGTCCCCCATGAGTTGTGAGAGACACTGCCGCAGGCGCGAATGATCGTCAGGCGCCACGTACCACGCCGCCTCACCCCAGACCTCCCTCAAGGAGGGAATGTCACCGAGAAGCAGCGCACAGCCGGAGAGCGCCGCCTCGAGCACGGTGAGACCGAAGGGCTCGTACCGCGCCGGCAGCGCATAGATCGCCGCCCGCCGGAACCAGAGCGCGAGCTCCTGCGAAGGCAATGGGCCCAGCAGGTGGAGGTTGGCCGCCGCGAGCTCTGCGCGCGCGCCGTCTGGGGACGCGCACTCGCCGGCGATGCAGACCGGCCATTCGACGAGAGGGGCCACCGCTGCGAGCGCTTGCGCATTCTTGGCGGCATCCCACAGGCGCCCCGCGCACAGCACGAGATGCTCCTTGTGCGGGCTCGGCGAGAAAAGGGTCGGATCGCGGCCGTTCGGCACGACTGCGGAGACAGGCAACGGGCCGTAGTAGCGCCGGAGCTCTGACAGCATCGCATGCGTAGGCGCCGAAACGCAGTCGGCAGACTGCAGACTGCGGCTGACGCGCTGCTCGTACGTTCCCCACTGCGCAGGCAACGCGGTCCCGTAGACCGCGCGCCACCACGACGCGACGCAGGAATGTCCCGTCACGAGCACCGGGGCACGCCACGGTAACTCGCCGTGAACGAGGTGATTGAGATGAATGACGTCCGGCCGATGTTCACGCTCGAGCTGGAGCAGCCATTTTCCCGCATGCTCGAGGTCCGTCCACGGCTCGGCCATCCACTCGAGTCTGAACGCGCTCTCCGCGAGCTCCAGGCCGGCAACTGCGGCGGCGGCCGAGCGCTGAGCCGCCGTCAGCGGCGCTCCCAACGTGGCGAGCGTGACATTCACTCCGTGGCGGGCAAGTCCCGCACACAGCTCCAGCGCGAAGGTCCAGACGCCCCCCACCGGGTCGGCCGTCATCAGCACTCTCATCGGCCGTAGATCCGATCGACCACGGCCGAGACCGCGACCAGCCGCGCCGCGCTGGGATCGAAGGCTGCATCTTCGGCCACGCGCCGCGCCCATCCGCAGACGGCGCGGCCGCCCCAGTCATCCGGGGGAGCCGCCAGGACCCGGCGGCGAGTGCCCTCGCAATGCTCGACCGTGAATTCGTAGAAGGACCCGTTGACGTTGCGCAGGATCGCCGACCCGCGCGTACCGTAGAAAGCAGCCTCGATCACTGCGTCGCGGCCGGCCGGCAACCTCCAAGAGCAGGCCAATCTCGCCACCGTCCCGGTCGTCAGGCGCAGCTCGGCGATCGCATAGTCCTCGAGCGCCGAGCCCGACGCCTGCAGCGGCTTGCCTTCCGCGTACAGACGGCTGCGCACCTCGACGACCTCGGGAAAGCCCAATACCCAGAGCAGCAGGTCGGCCAGGTGGATGCCCAGATCCATCACGCAGCCGCCGCCCGACTGCTTCGGGTCGTAGAACCAGCTCTTGTCGGGACCGTATGCGTTGTGGAACGTCAGATCCGCGGCGAACACTTCGCCGAGCTCCCCGTTGCGCACCAACCGGGCAAGCTCCGGAATGCCGGCGAGCGTGCGGTAACAGAAATCGACATCGATCAGCCTGTCGAGACCCCGGGCGGCCGCCACCACACGCCTCGCCTCCGTCGCGTTGGTGCCGAGCGGCTTCTGACAGAACACGGCCAGGCCGCGGGTCAGCGCAGTAATCGCCTGCTGCGCGTGTTGCCCGCTAGGCGTCGCGATGACGATGCCGTCCAGCTCCTCCTCGAGCAATTCCTCCAGACTTGCAACGGTGCGCGGCGGGGACTGCATGGACGTCAGCGTCGCCTGGGCGGCGCGGGCGGCCGACTCCGGCATCGCATCGGCGATGCAGGCCACCTGCGCCGCGCCCGCCTGCACCACGGCGCGCATTCGACTGAGCCCGATCCAGCCCACCCCGAGGAATCCGAGACGTGGCAAACCCATCTCATTCACACTCGATCAGCGCCTTCATGAACCCCGCCGGGCGCCGGGCCAGTGTCTCGAACGCGGCGCCTGCCTCCGTCAGCGGGAAGCGATGCGTCCAGAGCGGCCCCGGATCGAACCCGCCATGCGCGACCAGCTCCACCGCCGCCTGCATGCCGCTGCGATAAATCGCCGGATCGCGCTCATGCGCGTTGATGACGTCCAGCCCGCGCCAGTTCCACTGCTGCAGATTGACCTGCCGCGCCCCGTCCTGGTGATAGCCCGCGATCACCAGGCGCGCGCGCACGCCGGTGAGCTCCGAAGCGATGTCCAGAGTCTCTTGCGTTCCGGCCGCCTCGATGACGCAATGACATCCGTCCTCGCCCGCGATCGCCTTCGCCCCTGCGATTGCGCGAGAGGCGTCCGTCAGGCGAATCGATGTGGTCGCGCCCATGCGCTCGGCCATTTCCAATGCGAACGGCCGCCGCGAGAGCGCGATCACTCGAGCGCCAGCCCGCGCGGCCAGAGCCACCAAGGCCGCACCGATGAAACCGATACCCACGACAGCGACGGTCTGGCCCGACTCGATGCCGCTGCGCCGGAAGATGTTCATGGCGCAAGCCAGTGGCTCGCCAGGGAACGGGCGACCGTTCAACGCCTCGGGCAGTCGGACCACGGCGGACGCCGGCGCGATGTCGTACTCCGCGTATGCGTTGTATGAGAGCAGAGCCACACGATCACCGACGACAATGTCATCGGCGCCCTCGCCCACAGCTTCGACCGCGCCCCACCCCTCATGGCCGGGCGCCCCGGGGCTGAGCGGATAGGTGAGCCAGGGCCGCCCCTCCCACACGGGCAAATTCGATCCACAGACGCCACAACCCTCCAACCTGACACGGACCTCTCCGGGACCGGGCGGATGCACCTCGACATGCTCGATGGCGAGCGCTCGCGGCTGGCGAAACCGAACGGCGCGGCAGTCGACGGCGGCGGATGACATGTCGCTCACGGGAGGGCCGCCCGCGGTGTCAGGCCGGATTGCGCCCGCGGGGGCATTGCGTCACCCAGCCAGTCGTTGAGCCGGATCAGCCCCTCGGCCACCTCCACGGCCGGCGCCCAGCCCGTGGCCGCGGAGAACTTGCCGCTATCTGTGACGTAGTAACGCTGGTCGCCGCTGCGCCAGCCGGCATGCTCCACGCGCACCGCGAGGCCCAGGCGCGTCGACATGAGGTCGAGCAGCTCCCGCAGACTCACCGCGTTGGCAGGGCCGCCGCCGATGTTGAATGCCTGCCCTGCCAGCCGATCGATGCCGCGGATCGCAAGGAGCAGCGCATCCACCAGGTCCTCGACGAAGAGAATGTCCCGTACCTGATAGCCGTCGCCGTAGAGGGTGAGCGTGCCCCCCTCGCGCGCCCGCAGGAGAAAATGGGCGACCCAGCCCTGATCCTCGGTGCCGCACTGATGCGGGCCGTAGATGCAGCTCATGCGAAACACGACCGCCGGCAACCCGAAACAGCGGGCGTAATCGAGCACGTACTGGTCGGCGGCGCCCTTGGAGCAGCCGTACGGGCTATGGAAGTCGAGCGGCCGTCGCTCGCCGACACCGCGGGCCGTGAGCCGCGGATCCGCCGGCACGTAGCGCTGGTCGCGCCTCTCGAGCTCCACGTCCGGCAGGGCCCCGTAGACCTTGTTGGTGGAGGTGAAAAGAAGCGGCGGCGGCCGCTGTCGCGCGCGCGCCGCCTCGAGCATATTGAGCGTTCCACGAACATTGATCTCGAAGTCACGCACCGGATCGGCGAGACTGCTCGTCACGGCGACTTGGGCTGCGAAATGAAATACCCGGTCTGCTCTGTCCACGGCGCGTCGGACGGCCGACGTGTCACGAACGTCGCCGATCTCGACCTGCAGCCGTTCTCCGTGCCGTGCGCGCAGCCATGCGAGGTTGCGCTCCACTCCCGCCCGCGAGAGGTCGTCCAGCACCAGCACCGGCGCACCCTGCGACAGCAGCCGGTCCGCGAGGTTGGTGCCGATGAATCCGGCACCGCCGGTGATCAGCGTGAGGGGGCCCTCCGACCTGCTGGCACGCCGGCTCATGCCACGAGCCCCCGCCGCCGCAGCTCATCGTCCGCGGCCTCAGTCCGATCCTCCGTGCGCTGCCCCTCGAGCCAGGCGCCCAACTCCGCGAGACCGGTCTCGAGCGGCACCTGCGGCCGGTAGCCGAGCACCGCCCTGGCGCGCGAGATATCCGCGAAGCAGTTGCGGATGTCGCCGGCCCGATAACGGCCGCGCACTTCCGGCTCCAGGTGCGCGCGTCCCAGCACCGCGCCCAGCCGCTGCGCGATCTCGCGGATGCTGCGCGCCTCGCCGCTTCCCAGGTTGAATACCGTATCGCGCGCCTGCGGCTGCTCGAGCGCGAGCACGCAGCCGCGCGCGAGGTCGCGCACGTGCACGAAATCACGCTGCTGCCGCCCGTCTTCGAAGATCACCGGCGGCCGACCGTTGAGGTAGCGGGCGGCGAAGATGGCGAGCACCCCGGTGTAGGGATTCGACAGCGCCTGCCGCTCGCCGTACACATTGAAGAAGCGCAGCGCCGCGACCGGGACGCCGTAGCAGCGCCCGAACATCAGGCACATCATCTCCTGGTCGTACTTGGAGAGCGCGTAGATCGACTCCGGCGCGGCCGGCTTGGTCTCCGGAGTGGGCACCGGCTCGAGCGGCTCGCCGCGCTCGTCGCTGAGGTCCCAGCGGCCGGCCTTCAGCTGCTCGAGGCTTCGCGGCCGCGGACTCGAGAGACGCCCATCCGCGGCACGGTAGAGTCCTTCGCCGTAGATGCTCATGCTCGAGGCGACCACGAGCTTCGCGACCGGCTGGCGCAGCAGCGCTTCGAGCAATACCGCCGTGCCCCGATTGTTGATGTCAGTGTACGATTCTATCTCGTACATGCTCTGGCCGACCCCCACCGCCGCGGCGAAATGGAATACCGCCTCGACATCCGCGAGCGCACGCTGGACATCTTCGCGATTGCGCACGTCGCCGCAGATCATCTCGACATCGCGCGAGAGGTAGGTGGGAAAGGCCCGTGACCCGCCGTGCACCTGGTCCGTCAAGGCATCGAGCACGCGGACACGGTAGCCGCGAAGGAGCAGCGCATCGGCGAGATGAGAGCCGATGAACCCCGCCCCGCCCGTCACGAGGACCCTAGCGCCCGCGTGCATCGCCCACCTGCTTTCCGGCTGCCCGCGCCTGCACACTGCGTCCGGCATCGGGCGACCCTGCTGTCGGGAGCCGCGGTTTGCGCGGCGTGCGTGTCGTCTTCAGCGCTCCCTCCATATACCCGATCGAGCGCCGCAGTCCCTCGCGCAATGGAACGCGAGGCTGCCAGTCGAGCTCCTGACGCGCGAGCCCGATGTCCGGACAGCGCTGCGTAGGATCGTCTCCCGGCAGCGGCCGGAACGTCATGCGCGAGCGCGAGCCAGTGAGCTCGATGACGAGCTCGGCGAGCTCGAGAATCGTGAATTCCTCCGGATTGCCGAGGTTCATCGGCGTCTTCACGCCGCGCGGGGCGCTCATGAGCAGCACCAGTCCCTCGATGAGATCATCGACGTAGCAGAAGGAGCGCGTCTGGCTGCCGTTGCCGTAGATGGTGAGCGGCTGGTTGCGCAGCGCCTGCACGATGAAGTTGGTGACCACCCGGCCGTCCCCCACCGCCATCCGCGGGCCGTACGTGTTGAAGATGCGCGCAACCCGTACGTCGACCCCGTTCGTGCGCCGGTAGTCGAAACACAGGCTCTCGGCACAACGCTTCCCCTCGTCATAACAGGAGCGCACGCCGGCCGGATTGACATAGCCCCAGTAGTGCTCCGACTGCGGATGGATGGCCGGATCGCCGTACACCTCGCTGGTCGAGGCCTGCAGCATCGGCGCACCGCAGCGGCGCGCGATCTCCAGCAGGTTATAGGTGCCGCTCACGCTCGTCATGGTGGTGCGGATCGGATCGGCCTGGTAGTGCACCGGCGAGGCGGGGCAGGCGAGATTGAAGATGCCGAGCGGCTCGGCGACGTCGAGCGGCTCGGCGATGTCGTGCAGCGTCACGCGGAAGCGCGGCTCCTCCATCAGCTCATCGAGGTTACCGAGAGCGCCGGTCGTCAGATCGTCGATGCACAGGACGGAATGCCCGAGTTGCAGCAGGTGCTCGCAAAGATGCGAGCCGAGGAATCCCGCTCCTCCGGCGACCACCATCGGCGAGGCCCGCATCGGCTCGACCGGCCTCACGCCGTTTCCAGACCTGGCCACTGGTTCACCCCTCGGCAGCAACCGGCATGCGCAGCGCGCCCGCGTGCGGGGCATAACGGCGCGTCATGCGCGCACAGAACTCGGCGAACTGGGCGATGTCGCGCGGCGGGCTCGTGTGGTGGGGCCGCACACCGCAACTCTCCGGCGTGAAGCAGAATGTCAGGGTGACGGCGAATTCCTCGAGCGCGGCCATCTGCCGGTCGAACCACTCGAGCGCACCCGGCCGCAGACTGTCGGCCCAACTCAGGCCCGTGCGCAGATGGCGCACGCCGAGCCGCCGCAGCCAGCGCACCGCATCATCCAGGCGATGATCCTCGAAATGAAACCATTGACAGATGCCTAGCTCGGGCGTGTGGACCGCGAAGCGCTGCGCCGCGGGCTTCGGCACGCCGTCCTCGCGCAGCAGGCCCATGTAGAAGTGCCGGTAGTAGGAGGATCCTTCGACCTCGCGGTGGCGCGTCGTCGCAGGCCATGCGCGCGGCAGATCATAGAGGCTGTACCAGTGAATGCGCTCTGCGCGGCCGCGCAGGAGCTGCGCGGTCCGCTCCAGGCCGAACTCCTGCACCTCATCGGCGCCGAACGTGGAGACGCCGACCTCCGATACCCACACCGGCAGCTTCGTGACCGCGCGGATCTCCGCGAGCTTCGCCGGCCAGTCGTTGATGTTCCAGTGATTCCAGTCGAGCGGAAATCCGTGCACCGCGACCCTCTCCACATGATCGAGCACGCCCTGCGCCTGCATGCGGCGGATGAAATGCGGATCGATGGGTGAGATGCCGCCGAGGACTCGTATCAAGCCCGACCGTTCCCCGGCCACCGCTTCGGCGGCCAGCGTCACCATCGAGGAGAAGATGCGCCATTCGGGATCGAGCTCGACGAAGTCCCAATGTGACTTGTTGTTGGGCTCGTTCCAGAACATCACCGCTTCGATCACGCTCGCCTCGCCTGCTCATCCATCCATCAACAAAGTTGGAGCAAAAAGGCGGCCTGGTTCCGCTTCGGTCCTCGCAGTGCGCGCGCTCGCGCGCTGCGCCGGGTCAGGCGATATCGGCGGAGCGGGAGCGCTCCACGTTGGCAGAGGTGCGCGGCGACTCGGGCTGCGCGGCGAGAACACCGCGGTAGAGCCGCTCGAGGCGCTCGGCGCTGCGCGACCAGGTGAGCAGCCGCTCCGCCCGGGTCCGTGCCGCGCCTCCCCACGCGCGCAGGCGCTGCGGGTCGGCAGACAGCTCGCGCAGCGCGCGGCTCAACGCTTGGGTGTCGAGCCGCGGGATGAGCTTGCCCGTCACCTCGTCCTCGATGAGCTCCGGCACACCGCCGCTTGCGCTCGCGAGCACGGGCACTCCGCACGCCATCGCCTCCGCCACCGGCAGCCCGTAGGATTCCTGCCAGATCGAAGGTAACACCAGAAGGTCGGCGGTGCGGTAGGTGCGGATGAGAGTGGACTGTGGCACCGTGCCGAGAAATCTGACACGCGCCGCGGCCGCCGGGCAGAGCCGTGCGCGCAGCGCGCCGGCGTAGCTTCTGCCGTGCCGCAGGATCTCGTTCGCGAGCCAGGCGCGCAGCGAGCGGCCATAGAACTCGCGCACCGCCTCGAGCGCCGCCGTATCGCCACCGAGCAGCCGGCTCAGCAGGTCGTACGGCAGGAGGCCCGGCTTGCCGATGAGGGTCAGCTCGAGGCTGCAACCTTCACGGATCAGCCGATCGAAAGCCTCCATGAGCAGGTGGACTCCCTTGTCGGGTGAAATGCGACCGACGTAGAGCAGGCGGACCGGACGCAGCCGATGCCCACGGCCGTCGCAATCATGGGCGCGCGCTGCGGGCCTGAACCGATGTACGTCCACGCCATTGCCCACGGTCTGGATTCGCGCGGCGATCTCAGGCAGGCGGGCCCGCGCGCCCGCCGTGACGAACTCGGAGACGGTCGCCACGCCATCGACGTCCGCCAGATCGCGGCGCAGCAGCCCGCGATCGAGCTTCGCGAGCTCATCCTGATGGATGTGGACGATGACTTTCACGCCCGGCGCTGCGCGCTTGAAGAGCGACGCGAATTGCATCTGCTGCGGCAGATGCACGATATCCGGCCGGCTCAGAGCCAGGTCGCGCGCGACCTGTGTGAAGTACTCTTTGTAGTACAGCCTGGAGGTGAAGTACGGCGCGCCCCGACCGAGCCGTCCCGCGAGTATCTGCACGGCTTTGTGGCAGCGGCGCGCGACGAAGCGGATCCGGCGGATCTCGATCGCACCCCAGCGCTCGCGCAGAGGCTGACCCCGCGCTCTGGGGGCGTACACGATCACCTGGTGGCGCAGCGCCAGACAGCGGGCCAGCTCCCAGTTGACGATCGCGACCGAGCCGCGCTGCTCCTCGCCGGCCGCCATCGGGTCCTGGGGCTGATTCAGAATGGCGATTTTCATGGGTTTTCCGGGCCGACGCAGCCCAGAAAACGGTCCAGCAAGATCGGGGCCGGTCGGCCCCGGGAAAGCTCAATGCCTGGCTTGCGGACCCGGGAAGTGCAGGAAGATCTGATGCACCGCCTCGTCGATGGATTGGGCGGGGTGATCGAGCATCCGGCGGGAGATGTCGGAGAATGCCGTGCCGCTCCAGACGACAGAGTTGTCCGATCGGGCGATCAGATCGACGGTGAGCGATGCCGTGGTGATGGTCTGGACGTCATTGTAGTAGCCGCCCCGGCCCCAGGGCCCTCCCCATGGACCCCCTGGACCCCAACCCCAAGGTCCCCAGCCGCCCCAGCCCCATCCCCAGCCAAAGGCCGGTCCGGCCATCATGCCCTGCACGCGGTCGCGCGTCGCGACGCTGAAGTTGACCAGCAGGTCGGGCGTCTGCCCTGCGCTGACCGGCACGTAGCCGCGAGACTGCAGCTCCTGGCCGACGTCCCTCTCGAGCTGCTGGGTCGTCAGGGATTTGTACTTTCCGCTGTCGGTGCCGGGCTTCGCCACGAAGGCATAGGTATGGAAGCCGGCGAGGTCCACCTGCTCGGCCGTCTGCGTGCGCACGACGGGGCCCGTAGCGCAACCGGCAATCAGCGCCATCACAGCGCAAACGGCGACGACCTCGAGCCGATGACTCCGCCCAGACGACTTTGCCATTGCTACCTCTTGCACTCTCAGACCTCCGCAACGGCGCCGAGTTCGGGCGGTTGACGCTCCCGCGAACGCGGACGCGGCAGTACGCGATGCCACTCTAGTACACTCCAGCCCGTCATGACCATCACGGTAGTGCCCGCCAGACGCCGCCCCGGTTCCATGCCCTGGCGCACCGGTCTGCTCTCGCTCCTGATGGTCGCTCTGGGTCGCGTAGGCGGCGCCTCGGCGGCGCAACCGGCGTCATCCCTCCCGGTAATCGACTCGCAGACCTCGCTGCTGGTCGTCTCACCGCATCCGGACGACGAGACGCTCTGCTGCGCGGGACTGATCCGGCGTGTCATTGCTGCCGGCGGCCGCGCCAGTATCGTCTGGCTGACGAGCGGCGACGGCTCCGAGCTCGACATGCTCCTCATCGAAAGGGCGCTGCGAGTCCATCCGGCGAAGATGCGCGACCTCGCCGGCAGGCGCATGCACGAGGCACGTGCCGCGGCGGGAATCCTCGGCGTGCCGCCGCAGCGGCAGTACTTCCTTGGTTATCCCGACGGTGGACTGCTGACCCTCGTCACCGATCATTTTACGATGCCGTATTACTCCAGGTTCACCGGCGCAACGAGCGTGCCTTACGCCGACACGACCACCGCCGGCCATCCCTACACCGGCGCCAGCCTGGAGCGGGATTTCGCGCGCGTGCTCACCCGGGTCCGTCCAACACTGGTGATGGCGCCGAGCCCCCAGGATGCACACCCCGACCATCGCGCGGCGGGTATCCTGACATTACAGGTGCTGAGCCGGCGGCACGAGCTGGCCGCGGCACGCTTCTGGATCGTGCACGGCGGTCGCTACTGGCCGAGCCCACGGGGGCTGCGGATGCAACTGCCGCTCGCCGTGCCGCCCAGAGGACGCGGACTCGGGCTCGCCGCCTTCGCTCTGCGCCCGCTGGAGGAAGCGGACAAGCTGGAAGCGGTGCGCCAGTACCATACGCAGATGAGCGTGATGTCCTCTTTCCTGCTGTCATTCGTGCGCACCAATGAGTTGTATTCCTCATTGCCCGTGGCGGCGCGCACCGCCGGCGGGCACTGACACGTCAGCGGTCGCGCGGCCGGCGCCAGCTGTCGAGAATCCGATCGAACGCTCCGGCGATGCTCTCGCGCAGGCGATCGATCACGGCCCGGCGCCGCCAGTGGTGCCGATTGAGCTCCAACGACTCGTCGCAGTCCGACGCGAAGATCGCGGCCGCCTGCGCGGCGAAGGCGGCATTCTCGATTTCCTGATTCGCCTCGAGATTCCAGCGGAAGCTCCAACGGTCGAGATTGCTCGAGCCGAGGCTCACCCAGTCATCGCACAGAGCCATCTTGCCGTGCAACACCCGCGACTGGTACTCGAAGATGCGCACGCCATTGCGCAGCATCTTGCCGTAGAAGCGGCGCGCGGCGTGGCGCACCCACGGATGGTCGGTCTTCGGCCCCGGCACGAGCAGCCTCACATCGACACCGCGGCGCGCGGCGCGGCGCAGCGCCTTGCGGAAGCGCCGCGACGGCACGAAGTAGGCGCTCATGATCCACGCGCGCCGCAGCGCGCCGTTGATCCGGCGCACCACGTCATTGGCCAGAATGGACCGGTGTCCCGCCTCACTCAACGCGACGCGCCCGATCGCCCCCGCCGCGATCGACAGCTCATCGGGAAGCCGCGGCGTCGCCTCCGCGACCTCCGGCGAGCCTCCGCTGCGGCTCCAGTTGCGCGCGAAGGCGGTCTGCCAGTCGCTCACCACCGGCCCCGAGATCTCCAGCATGAGGTCGCGCCAGGCGCGGCGGCCGCGTTTACCATCTATGAACTCGTCCGCCAGCCCAACGCCGCCGACGAAGGCGAGCGCACCGTCGACGACCAGGAGCTTGCGATGATCCCGCAGGCAATTCTGCAGACGCTTGCGCAGGGCGAGCGTGTTGAAAAAGGTCAGGTGTACCCCCGAGGCGACGAGCCGGCGCCGATCCGCCGCCCTCAGCCCCAGAGAGCCGAAGGAGTCGAACAGCACGTGAACCCTCACCCCGCGCTGCGCACAGCCGACGAGCGCATCGATGAACCGCCGAGCGACGCTGCCGGAGTCGACGAGATACATCTCGAGCAGCACCGACTCACGCGCCCCGTCGATGGCCGAGAGCATCCGGCGGAAGATGCGGTCGCTGTCGGCGAGCAAATGGAATCGATTCCCCTGCCGCCACGGCCAGCCCGCGGCGCGGACAGCGATGCCCGCGCTTTGCTTCACAGACAGCCCGACGGCGCCCTCGGTGCTCGACATGAGCCGCTATTCTATGCGCGGCCTCATCCGCGTGCCGCGCCCCGCGGGCCGGCTGCCGCCGCTCTGCGCGCGGCGATCGTTCTTCTGCTCCTCTGCCCCGCCCCCGTGCTCGCCGGCGCGATCAAGGCTGTCAATGCCGCTCGGAGCGTGTACTGTGGCTTGGCGCGTGCCAGCCATCCTCCCCTCGCCGAGAACCGCAAGCTGGACGAGATTGCGCGCCTGCTCGCGCGCGGCGAGCCGCTCGACCGGGCGGAGATCCGCGCCGGCTATCGCGCCGCGCGCTCGCTGCAGATCGAGATCTCGGGCGCGGCCGATGATGCAGCCATCGAGCGCATGGTGGGGCAGCGATTCTGCGCGCAACTCGCCGACCCGCGACTGCGGCAGATCGGTACCTACGGCCGAGGCGAGAGCGGACTCTGGATCGTCGTGGCTCAGCCTTTTACGACTCCACCCCAGAAGGACGCCGCTGCCGTGAGCCGGCTCGTCCTCGCACTGACCAACCAGGCGCGGGCGCACGCGCGAACCTGCGGATGGCGCCGCTTCCCGCCTGCGCCGCCGCTCTCGCTCGCGCCGGCTCTCACGCTGGCGGCGCGCGCACACGCCCGCGACATGGCGTTGCATAACCTCTTCAGCCATACGGGCAGCGACGGCAGTACTCCCGGTGAGCGGGTGACGCGCGCGGGTTACCGCTGGAAGGAGGTGGGCGAGAATATCGCCAGCGGCGTCAGAACGGCGCGGGAAGTCGTCGCGGGCTGGCTGGCCAGCCCGCATCACTGCGCCAACATCATGACGGCCTCATTCCGCCAGATGGGTGTCGCCTTCGCCGTCAACCCGTCGAGTGCACTGGTGATCGACTGGACGGAGGACTTCGGCACGCCCCTCAGCCGGGAGCGGCCGCGGTCGCACGCCGGCGCCCCCGCACGATGACGATTCCGGCGATCGTGTAGAGCAGCGCGAACCAAGCCACGGTCCGGGTGAGCAGCAGATAGAAGATGGTGTATCTGGCGGGGTTGTGCTGCAGGATGCGCTCGATCGCCTCCAAGCCCCCGGCCAGCGCTGCCGCCGCGCACAACACCACGAGCAGCAGTACGCCGCCGGCGGAGCGCTCGCCGTTGTGCGGCTCCTGCGCCGGGACCGGTAACCAGGCGAACCAGACCGCGAGCACGGCGAGCCCGAACACGGAGCTCGCATACTGCAGCACGTGACACAGCGGGCCGGTGTAGGAAAAGAGGGTCACGGGCGCGCTCAACGCCGAAATCCGCGACACCACCCAGCTGTCCGCGTGCGTGAAGGAGTCCCAGGCGAGATGCGTCCAGGCGCCGATGAGGATCGAAAGCGGCGCCAGCGCCCAGTTGCGCGGGCGGCTGCCGAAGCGCTCCACCGCGGCGAGACATTTGGCGTGCGCAGCGGGTCCGAGCGGTGCCGCGAGCGGCCCCCGCAGCAGCCATAAGAAGAGAAGCAACGTCAACCCTATCGGCAAGTCCAGGGTGAACGTCCCGAGGAAAGTATGCGTCGCTTCCGGTATGTGCTTCGCGATCCGCCACGGGAAGTAGTACGGCACATCCGGGGTCATGGCGCCGATGATGAGAGGCACTGTGCTCATCAGTCGCGCGCGGCGCAGCGGCAGTACGGCCGCAGGGTGCGCAAAGGTGAAAGGCATGCCGGAAGCCTCTCAGGCTTCCCCTTCTCCCGCAAGTGCCGTCTTCACCGCCTCACCGGCGGCCACCACCGAAATGTGGAAGTCCCGCCCGGCCCACTCTCCACTCGGTTCCAGCCGATACGTGAGGTCGATCGAGCGGCCGCTCTTGAGCGACGAGGTATCGATTTCCACGGTGTGCAAACCGAGAGTGGTTGCGGTGGTACGCCGCTCGCAAATGTCGTTCCAGCCGTCGAATCCCCACCGGAACGTGGCAGGCGCCGTCACCGCCACGGTGAGTGCGGCACCCTCGGGGAGCTCTGAAGCAGGCGCGTGCTCGCACCAGATGACACGTTGCAGCCGCGGACGCCGGCCGTCATAACGCTGCCAAACACGTCCCGGGCGGTCGAACGGCCGCCCGAGCGAGCGCGAGACCACCAGCTTGATGTACTCCGCATGCGTCCAGGCGAGCGGCATCGCGCTGCCCGTGGGGCGTCCCGGCTCCAGGCCGCGCGCGGGAACGGGTGCGGCGTCCCAGATCTGCTCCGGCAACATGCCACCCGGCGAAGCCATGCGGGCCATGGCCAGCAGGAGCGGCAGCGGGTCGGCTCCGGCGGCGAGCTCGTAGTGTCCCCGCTCGCCCGTGAGCAGCGGCCACGCGCGGCCCACGCCGGTGCCATCGTATGCCGAGCCATCATTGTGCTCGCCATAGCCATCGTCATTATAGCGATGCCAACAGGGGCCGGTCGGCGTGTCGACTTTGAGAAGCATGTCCGCCAGGCGCACCGTCGCCGTAATCAACGGATCGTCCGCGCGGCGCAGCCCGAAGCGCACGAGCTGCAGGAAATCGACGCCAACCTGCGCGAAGGCCGGCAGTCCAGGATCCAACGCCCTGTTCCTCACCGGCAGCACGCGCTGCAGCGCGCCTCGGTCGCGCAGCGCCTCCTTGGGCGCCACACGCACGTAATAGCCGGCGAGACCTTGACGACGGGCGAGCGGCGTACCCGCGACGGAAGTCCAGTCCTCGAGACTCGCGTTCCAGTAATCGGCCACGGCGAGCGCCAGCTCGCTTGCCTCGGCGTCCAGGTGTGGCGCGCCGCAGACCAGCGCCGCGATGCATGCGGCCAGCGTGAAGGTGTTGATTCCCGCATCCTCCTCCCACCGGTCCTGGTCGCTTGCCGGACCGTGGCACACGATGAACGAGAGGGCACGGCGAATCATGTCGCCGACCTCGATGCCGTCCAGCTCGCCGCGCTCCTCGAGCTGTGCCGCGAGCAGTACGGGGAAGGCGGTCTCATCGAGCTGCACGCCGCTCCAATAGGGCTTGCCGCCGAGCCACTGGTTTTGATTCCAATGCCCATCGGCGAGCTGCGTCGCAAGCAGGTAGCGCAGCGTATCGAGCGCCTCCGCGGTCGCGCCCACCGCCAGCAACGCGCCGGCGCACTCGCACAGGTCTCGCGGCCAGACCAGGTGGTATCCCTCCCGCTCCTCCTTGGTGTTACCCCAGGGGACGCTCAGGCTCGCCACCAGCGCGCCCGGGTAGGTCTTGTCGAGATGCGTGCGCAGCGTCATGGTCGACAGCTTGAACAGGCTGATGCACTCGGCAGGCAGCCCGTCCGACAGTCGCGCGTGGTCGGCACACTGCCGGTGCCAGCCGGTCCAGTCGTCGATCTGGCGCTGCCACGTGGCTTCGAACGGCTCGAAGAGCGCGCTCAACGCCAGCGTCGCGGCCGACTCCGCGCTGCTGCCGAAGCCGAGTGCCAGCACGGCCTTGCGCGGCAGCTCCCCCGTCAGAGCGACATTGCCCGGGCCCGCGTTGGCATGCTCCCAGGTCATGGCGCCGTTGCGCGCAAAATCCTGCCAGCCGTCGCTGGTGCCGACGAATCCGCAGCTCGCGCGTCCCCAGGCATCCCGCTGTTGCGGCGTCACCGCGGCCAGCGCGAGCGCGAAAGGCCCTTGCTCCGCCCACAACACCCGATGGCCGCGATGTCCGGCGATCGCCGCGTTGTTGTTGCTGCCGGTGCCGCCGAGATGGGGAGCAAGCAGCGCATATGGACGCAGCGATTCATCGCCCGTCAGCTCGATTTCCATGAGGAGCACGTCACGCTCCCCGGAAGGCACGATGCGCAGCGCGAGCTCGAAGCGATCGTGCTCGTGCACGATGCGCACGGCAGGCACTCCCGCAGCGGCGAGCGTCAGGGTGTGGCGGTACATCCGCTTGAGCTCCACCCAGAACCCCCGCCCGTCGGCGACGACGATGCCGAGATCGCGGATCTGCGGAATATCGACGCGCGGATGATAGACCTCGTTGAGAATGCCGCCGCCGATCGTGAACCAGAGCCGCGACGGACCGAGCGAGCAGCCGACCATCTCTTTGGCGCTGCTTGACCAGGTGGGCGGCAAGCCGGGCGCGCCCGGCGCGTCGGACGCGCTCATCGCGCGGAGCTCGCCGGTGCCGCCGCGCGCTGCCTGCGTGAAATACTGACGGCGAGCGGGTCGTCGCCGCTCCACAAATGCAGACCGCCCTTGAATGCGTTGAGATTGTCCCCGAGCCGCGCGCCCCCGGGTAGCTCCTTCAGATGCGCGACGTTTCCGCCTCCCAACACCACGTAGTCGACCTCCAGAACTTCCTTCAGCCGCGCGACGACTTCGGTCACGGCCTTGCGCCACTTCTTCTTGCCGAGCCGCTTGCGCCCGCGCTCACCGATGTAATCTTCGAAAGTGCGCCCACGCTTGTAAGGCATGTGGCCGATCTCCATGGGCTCCACGATGCCGTCGAGAATCAGCGTCGCCCCGAGTCCCGTGCCGAGGCCGAGAAAGAGCATCCGCCCCCCTTCATAGCTGCCGAGCGCCTGCATCGTGGCATCGTTGATCACCCGCACCGGCCGGCCGAGGGTTTTCTCGAAGTCGTATCCGACCCATCCCGGACCGAGGTTGTAAGGCTCCGCGGCAATCCGCCCGCGCAACACCAGCCCGGGATAGCCGATCGACACGGCCTCATACGGCAGATCGCGGGCGAGCTTACGGACCTGTCGGGCCATGTCGGCGGCAGTCATGTCGGGGCCTGAGACGAACCTGCGGATCGAGCCGCGGGGCCCCAGGCGAAATTTGATGTGCGAGCCGCCGACGTCGATGACGAGGATATGCGCCGGGTCGGGCGGCTTCGAAGCGGCGCGGCGCTTGGATCGGGAACGGGACGGCATGCCCGGATTGTGACCGGAATCCATGCCTCGGGCCAAGCCGACCCGTCCCGGATCCGAAGGTTCCCTTACTGTTGGGTGCGGGCGTCTGCCGAGGTATCCCCCTCAGCCGAGGCCGACGCGGCGGCAGAGGGGTGCTTCGAGACCACCGCCGAGCCGCTGAGCGACGAACTACCCCCAGCCGCGGAGTTGTCCGCCGTTCCCTTTGCCGTCGCGCCGCCGCCGAAGGTCCCGTTGATTCCGTGGCGGGGCACACCGCGCTGTCCCGCGCTGCCGTTCTGTCCCGCGCTGCTGCTCTGTCCGCCGCTCTTGCCATGCCCGCTGCTCGCGCCAGAGGTGCCGGGGCGCGTCGGTGACGGGGCCGAGACCTGCCCGGCGCCCATCAGCGCCCCGCGGGTTGTACCGTTGGCGTCGAGGCCGCCGAGCGCGGGAAGCCCCGGCTCACCGATGCCCGGACGGTCGTTGAACGTGCCCTGTGTCGCGTTGGCCGTACCCTGCGCCGCGCCGGCAGCAGTGCCCGACGCGGACCCGGTCACGCCGGCAGCCGCACTCCGGCCTGTGGCGGCCAAACGCGCGCGGTCGGACTCCAGGGCGCCCTTGCTCTGGCCCGCACTCTGGGTTGCAGCCTGGCCCGCGTTCTGCGCAGTACCCTGGGCCGCACTCCGGACCGCCCGCCCGCCGGCCGCAGTGCGGCTGCGAAGGCCGTCGAGGCCGTTCACGCCGTTGAAGCCGCCTCTTGGGCCCCTGAGCGAGCCGTTCATCATGCCCCAACCCCCGCCGTTGATCATTCCGCCGGCAGGTCCAAAGCCGCCGCCCAGGGCACCGCCCAGCGCACCATGTGCGCCGCCGCCGAGCAGTTGCGCGTGCGCCGGCGCGGCGCATGCAAGCACGGCGGCGACAGCGGCACTCGCGAAAAGACTGTGTGACTTCGTCATGGTCGTTCTCCTCTCGAGGCCGCGGCCCATCCGCGACCTTCTGTAGTGACTACGACCGCGACAGCGGAATCCTTCCCCCGGTGATCCATGGAAATTCCCGTTTGACTTATTCCGTGACCGAGGGCCGGGGCGTTGGAAGATTGGCACCGACCAAACCGAAGCCAAAGACGGTATTACGGCCCGAAGAGCCCAGGTGGATGGCCGTGCGCGCGAGCGCCGCCACGGCGGCATGGGCCGCGGCGGCGGGATCGGACGAGGGATCGTTCTGCAGGCGCGCGCCCAGCAGACCCGCCACGAGAGGCGCGGCGAAAGACGTTCCGCGCACTGCCGCAAACCCCTCGGGTACCGTGGCCGCCGGGATGTCTGCACCAGGTGCCGCAAACATGACTTGCGGGCCGCGCTCCGCTTCGACGATCACCCGCCGGTGGGTATCCACCGCCGTCACGCCGACCACGCCCGGGTACGCGGCCGGATAGAGCGGCGGCGCGGCCGCACCGTCGTTGCCGACGGCGGCGACGATCAGAAAACCCTGCGCGACCACACGGGTGACCACCTGCTGCAAGAGCGCATTGGGCGGTCCGACCAGGCTGACGTTGATCACCGAAACATGCTGCGCAATCAGCCATGCGAAGGCATCAGCGATTGCGTCCACGGCGCCACCGGTGGGCTTGCCACAATAGACATCTGCCGCATAGAGGGTCGCGCCGGGCGCAGCGCCCCCGAACCGCGCCGACCGGCCGACCATGAGCGATGCCACCTCGGTACCATGAGCGCTCGGCATCGCCGTCCCGCCACAACCGTGTTGATGAATGACGCTGCCTTGAAAGACGGCCTGTGTCGTGCCAACACCGCCGTCGATGAGCCCGAGCGCGACCGCCGTCGCCGCACCCGGGCCCGCGAGGCCCGACGGCACGGCTCCAACAGCACTCGCCGTGCTTCCTTGCGCGGTGCCGCCCTGCATATAGATGCTGTTGAAATCGTATGTCCCGGCGGGGTCCAACCGGCGCAGCAGACTCAATGCGTGGCCCGTCGGCAGGCCGCGCGGCGCCTCGAGCACCACGATGCGAACGCTCAGTGCGCCAAGAGAGCGCTCGCGGACAATGGAGAACCCGGCGTTGACGGCGCTCGCCAGGGCGGTACCCGAAGGCGAGAACGCCAGCACCTCACCCCGCACGATCGGATTGCCGCCGGGATCGGCCTCCAGCACGTCGGGGTGACGGCGGAGGAGCAGGTGAATGCCGAGCCTGCGGGCATCCGCCAGCCGGCCGACGTCGTGGGTCAGCGCCTCGAGGGGCTGCTGTGCCGCGAGCGGCAGACCGACCCCCACGGGCAAGCCTCCGGGCAGGCCTGCGGGCAGCCCGCCAGGCAGGCCGCCCGGGAGTGGGATCTGGGCCCGGGCCGCCGGCGCCAGCATCAGGAGCGTGAGAAGTAGCGCACGAGTCATACCGCTAAGCTAGTTGAATGTCTGCGCACATGGAAGAAAATGGCTGCCACTACCGTAAGTACGATCAGAAGGCATGGGATCATCCGGCGAGGATCTCCGTGAGCGGATCATCGAGCTTCTGCCGCGTTTGCGGCGGTTCGCGCGCTCCCTGGCGCGCAATGCGCAGGATGCGGACGACCTCGTGCAGATCACGGCGGAGCGGGCCCTCGCGCGCGCCGACCAGCTCCGTCCGGACCACCCCGTGGCAAGCTGGCTGTTCGGCATTCTGCGCAACGCCTGGATCGATGAGGGCCGCAGCCGCCGCCGGCGCGAGTCCCTGCTCGAGCCGGCGGAGCTCGCCGAGCGCGTCGGGGATCCTGCCGGAGGCTCCGACCCGGAGCTGCTTTGCCTCCAGGATGCGCTCTCGCGCCTGCCGGACGATCAGCGGCTGGCCGTCGCCCTGGTACTCGTCGAGGGGCTGTCCTACAAGGAGGCAGCGTCGATCATGAGCGTACCGGTGGGAACGCTGACCAGTCGTCTGGCTCGGGGCCGCGAGGCGCTGCAATCGATGTTATCCGAGACTTCAGGAGTGCCGCCGTGACGTTTCCCGAAGAAGTGCTCATGGCTTATGCGGACGATGAGCTCGACGCGCCCACACGCGCCGCCGTCGATGCGGCAATGGCGTCCGACCCGGAGATCGCGCGCCGCATCGCTCAACACAAGGCTCTGCGCAATCGTGTTCATTCCGCTTTCGACAAGGTTCTCGAGGAGCCCGTGCCGGCACGCGTGTTGAAAGCTGTGCGCAGCGACCTGGCCGAGCCGAGCAAAAGCAACGTAATGCCGCTGCGGCGGCGGCAGGCACGACGATGGAGCTGGCCGCAGTGGACCGCGATCGCGGCGAGCCTGCTCGTCGGCGCAGTCGCCGCACGGCTGACATGGGTGTACACGGAAATACCCGGTCCCATCGAGATGAGGGGCGATCGGCTGCTGGCGGCCGGCGCGCTGGCCGCCGCATTGTCGGATCGGCTCGCCAGCGAGCAGACCGCCGCCGCGCCGGCGCGGATCGGTATCACCTTCCGCGCCAAGTCGGACGGATACTGCCGCACGTTCACGCTGCGGCAACCGGCGCTCGCCGGCCTCGCCTGCCGCTCGGCCGCCGGTTGGGAGGTTGGCGCACTCGCCCACACCGAATCGCCAGGCGGCAGCGCCGGCACTTACCGGCAGGCGGCTTCCTCCATGCCGGCCGCGATTGCCGCCGCCGTGGGCGAGCGGATCGTCGGCGAACCGCTCGATCGGAGCGCCGAGGCCGTTGCGCGAAGCCGGCATTGGCAACCTGACGGCGCGGCGGCAACCCGCTAATATGAGCGATGCTCTGGCTCAAAGCCTTTCACATCGTCTTCGTCGTCACCTGGTTCGCCGGGCTCTTCTATCTGCCGCGGCTCTTCGTGTATCACGTCACCGCATCCGATGCGCCCGGTCGCGAGCGTTTCGTGGTCATGGAGCGGCGGCTCTTCGGCATGATGACGATGGGCGGCACGCTCGCCATCGTGTTCGGCCTCGCGATGGTTGCAGCCGCGCCCGGCTATCTGGATTTCCTCTGGTTGCGGGTGAAGCTCGTGCTCGTCGCCGGGCTCGTCGTCTATCACCTCTGGTGCCGCAAGCTGCTCCGTGACTTGCGCGACGGACGCAACAGACACTCGGAGCGCTGGTACCGGATATTCAACGAGGTACCGCTGCTCTTTCTCATCGCCATCGTAGTGCTGGCGGTGGTCAAGCCTTGACGGGCTCTTCTCCAAAGTAGCTGACTCGGTCCTCCCACTGACCCAGCGCCGCCGGCGGCACCGCGTCCGCCGGTGCGGTGCCCAGGTAGAGGAATCCGACGATCGCGTCGGCGGCAGCAAGGCCGAGCGCCACCTTCACGGTATCGTCGTAAGCGGCGTCTCCGGTCTTCCACATCGCTCCAAATCCGAGCGCCGGGGCGGCCAGCATGATGTTCTGCGCCGCGGCGCCCGCCGCGAGGACCTGCTCGATCGGTGGAATCCTGGCCGCGGCATCCCGGACGGCCGCGACCGCGATGATGAGCGGCGCCCGCAACGGCTTTTGCCGCTCGCGCTGCAGCGCCTCGGGGCTCGCGGCCGGCTGCTTTCGTCGCAGTTGGTCGGCCATGAGGTCCCCCAATCTCGCGCGCGCGGCGCCGCGAATCACGATGAAGCGCCATGGCCGTAACCTCCCGTGATCGGGTGCACGGGACGCGCACTCGAGCAGCAGCTCGAGCGCACCGTCGTCGGGAGCGGGTTCGGCGAGTGTCTTGGCTGAGCGCCGCTTCAGCAGCGCGTCGATCGCTTGCATGGACGGGAGGCACCTTCGATGAAGACCCGCGGGGGCGATACCGCGATTCTCCCAGATTTCCAGGGGCGCATGCCGGCGGCCTTGGGTATGGATTCTGCTCGCGGGAGTGCCATTGCCCGCAGGAGTCGCGCCAATGCAAGCCGATCGCTTTCCAGGGGAGCCCCACCTCTCCGAGACACGCTTGCGCGAACCCGCACGCGCTACCGCGGAATCGTATCTCGCGGTGCGCGCGGCGAGCGTCGAGCTCTGCGCGCCACTCGCCGTCGAGGACTGCGTGGTGCAGTCGATGCCCGATGCCAGTCCCGCGAAATGGCATCTCGCGCACACGAGTTGGTTCTTTGAGGAGTTCGTGCTGGCGCGCGCCGTGAACGGTTATCGCCCGTACGCGGAACCTTTCCGCTATCTCTTCAACTCCTATTACAACACCGTGGGCCCGATGCATTGCCGCGCCGCGCGCGGCACGCTGTCGCGCCCCACGGTCGCCGAGGTCGGCGCGTACCGCGCCGCGATCGATGAGCGGATGACGGCGCTCCTCGCCGCGGGCGAGCTTCCCCGGGAGCTTCAGGACGTGCTCATCCTGGGGCTCGAGCACGAGCGCCAGCACCAGGAGCTGCTGCTCACCGACATCAAGCATCTCTTCTCGCTCAATCCGCTGCTGCCCGCCTACCGGGAGCGGGTTCGCCGCCAGCCGGCTCGTCCGGTGCCGCTGCGCCATCTGCGCTTCGAAGGCGGCATCGTGGGCATCGGGCACGGCGGACCGGGCTTCTGTTTCGACAACGAGCTGCCGCGCCATCGCGCGCTCGTCACGCCCTTCCGGCTCGCCAACCGGCCAGTGACCAACGGCGAATACCTGGAGTTCGTGCGCGCCGGCGGCTACGCAGAGCCGCGGCTCTGGCTCTCTGACGGTTGGGCGCTGGCGCAGCGCGAGGGATGGCAACGGCCTCTCTACTGGGCCCCCTCTCTGGACGAGGAATTCTCTCTGACCGGAATGCGTGAGCTCGATCCGCAGGCGCCGCTCTGTCACGTGAGCTATTACGAGGCCGACGCTTTTGCCCGCTGGGCGGGCGCGCGTCTGCCCACCGAGTTCGAGTGGGAGCTGGCGGCGGGCACGGAACCGGTGACGGGCAACTTCGTGGAGGGCCGCACGTGGCATCCGCAGGCCGCCTCCCCGGCCATCGCGAGCTCCGCGGCTCCTGACACCCTGCTGCAGATGTTCGGCGATGTCTGGCAGTGGACGCAGTCCGCATACGCTCCCTACCCCGGTTACTCCCCGGCGCCCGGGGCGCTTGGTGAGTACAACGGCAAGTTCATGATCAACCAACTCGTGCTGCGCGGCGGCTCCTGCGCCACTCCCCGGGAGCACATCCGCGCTTCCTACCGCAACTTCTTCCCCCCCACCGCGCGCTGGCAATTCAGCGGCGTGCGGCTCGCAGGAGAAATCGCGTGACGAAATCTCAGCGCAACCCAAGGCCGGCGCCGCATGCATCCGGCGCCGACGCGGCGGACTGGCTCTTGGTCGAGCAGGTGCTTGCGGGCCTGCGCGGCACACCGAAGAGACTCTCCCCCTCGTATCTGTACGACCGGCACGGCTCGCAGCTCTTCGAGGCGATCTGTGAGCTGCCCGAGTACTACCTGACTCGCACGGAAACGGCGATTATCGCGCGCCATGCTGGGCAGATGGCGACCTGCATCGGCGAGCGGGCATTGCTGCTCGAGCCCGGAAGCGGCTCCAGCCGCAAGACGCGTCTGCTGCTCGATGCACTGCCGGACCTTGCCGCCTACGTGCCGGTGGACATCTCCCGCACTCACTTGCACGAGGCTGCGCGCACGGTGCAGGCCGCCTACCCGCGACTGGAGGTCCTGCCGGTGTGCGCCGACTTCACACAGGGATTCACAGTGCCGCCGACCCGGCGGCCGCCGTCGCGGGGGGTGGTCTTCTTTCCAGGCTCCACGCTGGGGAATTTCGACCCGCCCGAGGCCATTCGCCTGCTGGAGCTCATGCGCCGCGCCGCGGGCCCCGGCGGCGGGCTCCTGGTCGGCATCGATCTGGCCAAGGACCCGGCGATCCTCGAGCGCGCATACAACGATGCCGCCGGGGTCACCGCCGCATTCAATCTGAATCTGCTCGTCAGGTTGAACCGCGAGCTCGCGGCGGACTTCGATCAGGAATCCTTCCATCACGAGGCGGTGTGGATCCCGGCCAAGAGCCGGATCGAGATGCATCTGGTGAGCGCCCGGAGGCAGACCGTACATGTTGCCGGTGAGACCGTCGAATTTGCCGCGGGCGAGCGGCTGGTCACCGAGCACTGTCACAAGTACAGCGCGGAGTCCTTTGCGATTCAGGCCGGGGCCGCCGGGTGGACGCCACGGCGCTCCTGGAGGGACCCACGAGGCTACTTCAGCGTCCAGTATCTGGAAACAGTGTAGAGTCAATGGTCATGGATCCGACCGCGCTGCAAGAGCTCAAAGCCTCGATTCGTACCATCCCGGACTACCCCCGTCCCGGGATTCAGTTCAGGGACATCACCACCCTGCTCGGCAATGCGCGGATGTTCCGGCGCACGGTCGACGAGCTGGTGCGCCCGTGGACCGGCTCGAAGGTCGACCGGGTCGCCGGCATCGAGGCGCGCGGCTTCATTCTCGGAGGCGCCATCGCGCATCAGCTCGCCGCCGGCTTCGTGCCGATCCGTAAGAAGGGCAAACTGCCGCACGAGACCGTTCGCGTGGCTTACTCCCTGGAGTACGGCCTGGACGAGATCGAAATGCATCGGGATGGCGTGGCCCGCGGGGAGCGGATCATCCTGGTCGATGACCTGATCGCCACCGGCGGCACCGCCGAGGCAGCCGTGAAGCTGCTGCGCTCGCTCGGGGCGCAGATCCTGGCTGCCTGCTTCGTCATCGATCTTCCGGAGCTGGGTGGCTCCCGCCGGCTGGAAGCCTTGGAGGTTCCCGTGCGGACGCTTGTCGCTTTTCAGGGACATTGAGCGTCCGCCCCCCGAAACGACGCCGTTCCGCGGCCGGAACATTACTTTCCAGTCATGCAGGCCAGTTGCACTGGCCTTGCGGGGATAATGCGCGCGGTTCCGGTGCCTGAGCGCCCGGGCGAATCGAGACTGCTCTCAATCCTCGCTATTTTGGAGATGTCGATGCTCAAGAAGCTCGTTCCCGCCGTCCTCGGCGCACTGCTGATCGCCAGCCCCGTCATCGCGGTCACGACCGCCGCTGCCGCCCCCCAGGCTGCCGCCTCGACCGGCAGCATGAAGTCGGACAGCATGAAGTCCGACAGCATGAAGTCCACTCACAAGGCCGCCAAGCACAAGAAGTCTTCTCATCATGCGATGAAGAAGCACTCCAAGAAGAAGGCCCCGCCGGCCGGCTAAAAGCCTTCCGGCTCAAAAAAGCCCCGCCTGATGCGGGGCTTTTTTTTGCGTGCGGGGAGGCAAAATATATGGATATGGAAACGCCTTTGCCGGCCACCGATCTCGACGCCGCGGCGCCCAACCAGCCGCCGGCGCGCACCCGCGAGCCGCCTGGCTGGTCGGCGCTGCGGCTGCTGCCCGTGCGGGCGTGGCTGGCGCTGCTCGGTGTACTGCTCGCGGCGCTGGCATCGGCTGCGATCGCGGAATGGCTGGCGGAAGCGCCCGAAACGCAGGCCGCGGTCATCGTCCTCGCGCTCCTTGCGGTGGGCTTGCTCATTGCGCTCAGCCGGCTGCTCGCGGCGGATGCCATCCGGCGCGAGGGGCTGCGCGCAGCCTCCGAACGGCATGCAAAGGAGTTGGAGAGCCTGATCGAGGCGCGAACCGGCGAGCTGTCCGCGCTGTCGACGCACCTGCAGGAGCTGTCGGAGAAGGAGAAGTCGGAGCTCGCGCGCAATCTTCACGACGAGCTCGGAGGGCTCCTGACAGCGGCCAAGATGGACCTCTCCTGGCTGCAATCGCGCGTGCCGGACCCCGCGTTGCAGGAGCGGCTGGCGCAACTCGGGAGCGTGCTCGATGAGGCGATGGACCTCAAGCGCCGCGTGGTCGAGGACCTGCGGCCCTCGCTGCTCGATCACTTCGGCCTGCCGACGGCTCTGCGCGCCTACGTCGATTCCGCATGCGCCAAGGCGGGGTTGCACGCGGACCTGGCGCTGCCCGAGGACGGCGCACCGATGTCGAAAGAGACGGCGATCGCCCTCTTCAGAATCGTCCAGGAAGGCATTACCAACATCATCCGGCACGCCGGAGCGCGCGCCGTCACGTTGCGCTTCGCCGTGGAGCGCGATGCCTGCCGCTTCACCCTGAGCGATGACGGCCGCGGCTTCGACGCTGCCGACCCGAAATTCCGCTGGTCGCACGGCCTCATGGGAATGCGCCAGCGGGTGCGGGCGCTCGGTGGCCAGTTCGAAATCGAGTCAACGCCCGGCTCCGGCACGATGTTGCATGTCAGCGTTCCGTGCGAAAGCAAGTCAGTAAGCGGCCCCGGGCCGCTCCCGGGGCCGCGAGGCCGAACCATGTAAGAGGGCTGGCGCCAATCAACTAGGGCTCCATTTTGAGTGGCCGTCGGCAACCACTGCCTTCAAGAGTGAAATATCCCGCATCTTGTCCAGGAAGTAGTCCGCGCCCGCCGCGAAGCAGTGGTCACGCACGAAATCCGACGCATAGTTGGTCAACACCACGACCAGCGGCTGCGCATCCGGAGGATAGAGCTGGCGCACCTGACGTATTACCGCCACGCCGTTGCCCTCGGCCAGCTCGATGTCCACCACGAGGACATCGTAGGTGGCCTCCTGCAGGCGCAGCAGCGCCTCGGCCTGCGTCGCCGCCTGCGCCGTCACCGATACGCGTCCCGGCTCGGACAGCAGGTCGACCAGCCGCCGGGACAGCACGGCGGAGTCCTCGATGAGCAGGATGCGCCGCTCGATCTTGGAGGAGCCGTTGCCGCCGGAGGATCGAGCTTCAGAACCCACCACAAGTCTCACTGCAGCAGATTGTTCTTGATGGCGTAGTAGGTGATGTCGGCGTTCGTCTTCATGCCCATCTTCTCCAGTATCCGCGTGCGGTAGGTGCTGACGGTCTTGACGCTGAGGAAGAGGCCGGCGGCGATCTCGGAAACGCTGCGTCCCTCGGCCAGCTTGCAGAAGATCTGGAATTCCCGCTCCGACAGCACGCTGTGCCGCGGCTCGCCTGGCGCGCCCTGCATCCCGCTCACGAGCATCTCCGCGAGCTCGGGGCTCACGTAGCGGCCGCCGCGCATCGCGGCTCGGATCGCGCGGCAGAGCTCGCCGTCGTCGGCGCTCTTGCTCACGAAGCCGCTCGCCCCCGCCCGCAGCACGTTCAGGCCATACTGGCTCTCCGGATAGGCGCTCAACACCAGCGTGGCCACCGATTCGTGGTGCGACTTGATCTGGCGGAGCACGTCGAGTCCCGACATGTCGGGAAGCGACAGGTCCAGCAGGAGCACATCACAGGGAGTGCCGCGCAGCAGTGTCAGAGCCTCACGTCCTGTCTTCGCCTCACCGGCCCAGACGAAATCCGCTTGCGCCTCGATGATCTGCCTAAGCCCGATACGCACGAGCTGGTGATCATCTACGACTGCGACTCGAATGGCCGGCATGGGTCGTCACATCCCATGCGCGGCGCAGCGTAGTCTCGCGATCGGCAGCGCGCCTATGGGAAATACGGAAGCAGCAACGGGAGCTGCAACGCAACGGACTGTAGGAATCGTCCGACGTCCCCTCAACGCAGCGAATCCCGGCCGCTCTCGGACTCCTCATCCTTGCCCGCGGAGGGTCGACTGCCCGAGTCCCTGCCATTGTACGTCTCGAGCCGGTTGTACAGTGTCTTCAGGCTCACGCCGAGGATCTCCGCCGCCTTGCGCTTGACGTGTCCGCAATAGGCGAGCGTCGCCATGGTGACCCGCCGCTCGACCTCCTCCAGCGGAGTCCCGACGCGGATGGTGATGGTCGTGCCGTCATCGGGTTTGGGCGGCGCGTCGGTCAAGGTTATGTCACATTCGATGACATCGTCCGCCATGATGAAGGCGCGCTGGACGTAATTGCGCAGCTCGCGGACATTGCCGGGCCACCCGTACTGATAGAGGCGCACGAGCGCATCGCGCGAGAAGGTCTTGTGCGTTCCCTCGGCCCGGTTGAGCTCGTCGAGGAAGAACTGCGCGAGCTGCTCGATATCGGTCTCCCGATCGCGCAGCGGCGGCAAGCGGATGGGGAACACGTTCAGCCGATGGTACAGGTCTTCGCGCAGCTTGCCGTCGGCAACGGCTTTCTCCGGCTCCCGATTGGTCGCGCAGATCACCCGCACGTCGCTCGCGATCGGCTGCGTGCCGCCCACGCGGTTGACGGTCCCGGTTTCCAGCACGCGCAGGAGCTTCACCTGAAGCTCCATCGGCATCTCGGTGATCTCGTCGAGAAAAATCGTGCCGCCGTTGGCGCGCTCGAAGAAGCCTTTGTGCTGGCGGTCGGCGCCGGTGAAGCTGCCGCGCTCGTGGCCGAAGAGCTCGCTCTCGATGAGCTGCGGCGCGACGGCGCCGCAGTTGAGCGGCAGGAAGGCGCTGGTGCGGCGCCGGGAAAGCTCGTGGAGGGTCTGCGCCGCGAGCTCTTTGCCCGTGCCGCTCTCCCCGATCAACATGACCGTGGCGGAGGTCGGCGCGACGCGCGTGAGCTGATCGTACAGGACCTGCATGCGCTGGGAGCTGCCGAGAATCCGGCCGAAGCGGCCCATGCGCCGCAGCTCATCGCGCAGCTCCCCGATCTCGTGCTGCAGCGCGGAGGTCTTCTTCGCATGTCGCAACACCGCCTGCACGCGCTCGAGATCCGCGGGCTTCATCAGATAGTCGCTCGCCCCGGCCCGCAATGCGGCGACGGCGCTATCGATGGTCGCATGCCCGGTGATGACGATGACTTCGGTGGCCTCCGGTTTCTCGAGCTCGCGCAGCAGCTCGATGCCTTCTCCGTCCGGGAGCGCAAGATCGGTGAGCAGCACGTCCGGGCGCTGCCGGCCCAGCTCGATGCGGGCATCGCGCAGGCTTTGGGCGCGCGCGACGGTGAAGCCCTCCATACGGGCCACTTCCTGCAGCCACTCCACCACGTCCGCGTCGTCGTCGATGATCAAAGCGTGTGCCATTTGCTCGCCTTCAGCCCATGAGAACCGATCAACTGTATGCTGTCCGGAGCGCGCCGCCAAGCGCCAACGGAGCAGTGTCGCCTGCCGCTCACAGCGCGGCGCCCGGATTGGGCTTTCGCGCGCCGAGCGCCGATACCGCGCCCGAGATCACCGATACGACGATCACTACGAGAACGGCGCTCTCGAGTTGCCTGGCGTACACCGCCGGCAGGTCGTGGCCGGCCACCAGCGCCAGGCAGTAGAGCGCCGCCGGCCCCCGCGCGGCGAAGAGCTCGAGCATGCGACGCTGCGCGGGCGTGACCACCGGCTGCCCGAGACCGAGACGCACCGCGACCGGCCGGACCAGAATCAACAGGACGGCGGCGTAGAGCGCGGCACGCGGGGTGAAATCCGCAGTCCCGAGAAGCGTTCCCAGCAACACCATCACAAAGACCGTCGCGCCGCGCTCCGCCCGGCCGGCGAACCTGAGAACGCGTGCCCCGAGCGGCTGCTTGCGGGTGGTGCGCCAGCGGCCACCGTGCGACAGCGCCAGTCCCGCGGCAAGAGCGCCGAGAAGCGCATCGGCGTGCAAAGCGAGCGCGCACACATAGGCGAGCGCGCCCGTGGCGAATACGATCATCTCCTCCAGCAAGTCCCCCTGGCGGTCGCGGTCGATCGCGGCCAGCCAGCGCCAAGCGGCGACACCGAGCAGCCAGCCGACCATCGCACCGCCGAGCAGGGACCAGAGCAATGTGAGCGTCAAGGATCCCAGCACCGCGGTGCCCACGCCCGTCACGCCCATGCGCGTCAACACCAACAGGGCGACCGGCGCCGCGATCGAGCTCGTCACGGCCCCCTCCGCGGCGAGGGCGGACGGTACGAGCTCCTGTTCGCCTTCCGCCGCCGCGTGCGCGTCCGCCGCCAGCACCGCATCGGTCGGCGCGAGCATCACGGCCAACAGCAGAGCCTGCAGCAGGCTCATCCCGAAGATCAGATAGGCCGCCCCGGCCGACAGCAGCGCCGCCGATACTGTCGTCAGCGAGGCGAGCCGCAGCGGCGCCCTCCAGGAGGCCCACTCGAGCGGCGCACGCAGGCGCAGCCCGGTGCAGAACAGGCATATCAACAGGACCGCTTCGCTCAGCGACTGGATGAGCGCGCCGTCCTCCGCGAGCTGCGGCTCGATGAGTCGCAGCCCCAGCGGACCGGCGAGCAAGCCGACGCCGATCCCCAGGATGACCGGGCTGCTGGACCATCGCGTCAGCGGGAACTCGGTTCTAGTGTTGACTGGCTTGTGCACCGGGAGCCGTTGCATCGCCACGGTCAGTTCGCTCCATGCGACAGCCGCGGATCGCATCGTGAGTGCTCATCAGGATCTCGAATTGGCGCAGCACGGTGTCGCGCACGAAATCCGGGAGGTAATCGTCCAACGCGTTGCGATACACCTCCAGGATCCAGCTCTCCCCGCGCTCGCACGCATCGAGGATAGCTCCATCGTCGCCGCACGCAAGAGCCGAGCGTAAGCCGGCCCAGCCGCTGCGCCAGAAGCCGGCAACCGCCCCGTGCGCCCGGCGCGTGCCCCCAAGCTGCGCCACCAGGGATTCCAGCTCGTCGATCGCGGCGGCGCACTCCGCGGTGCCCTCGATGCAGAGCTCTCGCAACGGGCCGGGTGACAGAGACGAGGTGCACAGCCGCAGTGCCTGCTCGCTGTCGCGGCGAACGGAAATGAGCTCCCTCAGCGCTTGTATGGTGTACTTATGGTTCATGCGCATCTCCTCCGGTGGCGGTGCCTGCTGACCGCACCCGGCAGGACAAGGGGTTGGACTAGGGGCGAATGCTCAAGCAGGAGTTGTGCCAGCAGATGCGCGGTACGCGCCCCGGCGCCCCGCCCCAGCGGCGCCGCGGGCTGGGCGCGTTTCCCGCTGCCGCTCCACGCGCGTCCGGCTGCACAATTTTCACCTCCTGTACCTTTTTACAGACTCTCCAGGTCCACCGAACCCGCAGCGGGCCGCGCAAACGCGCCTCTGAGCGCTGAAAACCCGCTGGCACGGTGGTTGCATCAGGTGGCTAGACCCCCCGTTTGGCGGGCTGTGGTGCGACCAGCCCGCTCTTTTTTTTCTTGGCGCAAAGTGCGGCATCCGGCTGTTTGCGCGAGCGCGGGGCACCTCCTCATTCGATCTCACGGACCCCCGGGAACGGCCCGGATGTCCGGTCTCTCTTGATCGCCTTTCGAACGGTCCCGGTAGACGGACCGAAGGGGCGGTCTGCGCGCGTGCCAGGCGGCTTGCTTTCGCGTTCTGCCAGGTTCAGATTCGTCGCTCATCACTGCAGCGGAGGGTCGCCAATGCACCAGATGATGAATACGGAGCAGGCCACCGCAATACACCGCGCGCTCATCTCCGTGCAGAGCGCCGTCACGGAGATGACATTTCCGCGGTGCGATCGGGAAGATGTCATCGAGCTCATCGACAGGGTGGAGGAGCAGCTGCACTGCTCGCATCCCAACACTGCCCTCATGTGTACTTTCCTCAACTCCATCGCGCGCAGCTTGCGCGCGCAGCCGGAAGCGCGCGAGGCATGTCTCACGATCGAGCAGGCGATCGAAGCCGCCGGCATGCCGAGCACCTGGCAGTCGGGCATCTGATTCGAGCGCGGCACTTCAACTCTTTCGCCCTCGCGGCTCCGGGAGCGGCTCTCTGAGATCCTCCGGCGCGAGAGGTGGCGCACCGGGAAACGGTCCGCTCAATCGCTTGCTTTCGAACGGCGCCCCCGCGAAGCCGCGCCAGGTTGACAGGCGCTTGACCAGCGGCACGAAAGTGTCGAAGTCGACCGGCTTCGGCACGTGCAGGTCGAACCCCGCATCCATGGCCGCCGCGACATCACTCCGGGAGGCGTAGCCGGTCACGGCTATGGCGAGCATCCGTTTGCCGGCCTGGCTCGTGCGGAGCTTGCGCACGAGGGAGTAGCCGTCCTCCAGCGGCATCCCGATATCGGTGACGATGATGTCGAAGTGCGCTCCTTTCGCCTGCAGCTGCCGCAGCGCGGAGGGTGCGGAGTCGGTGACGGTCACCGAAGCGCCCTCGAGCTGCAGCATTTCGGCGACCACCGTGCGCGCTTCCAACTCATCGTCCACGACCAGGATCGACAGGCCCGCCAGCGTCTCTTGCCGCTCGGCCGACTGGCCGTCTGCGCCAGCCATCTGCGCAGGCGACCCTGCCTGGGATGGCGTCGTCGGCAAGCGCACGACGAAGGTCGCGCCGGCGCCGCAGCCGGCGCTGTGAGCGGAGACCGAACCGCCGTGCAGAGCGACGATCTCGCGCACCAGCATCAGACCGAGCCCGAGTCCCGATGCCTGGCGCGTGCTCGAATTGTCACCTTGTCTGAACCTGTCGAAGATGTGCGGCAGCAGTTCCGGGGCGATGCCCTGACCGGTGTCCTCGACGCTGAGCTCCGTCATCGCGCCGTCCTCGCGCAGCCCCACCGTGATCCGGCCGCCGGAGCTCGTGAACTTCACCGCGTTGGAGAGAAGGTTGCCGATCACCTGCTGCAGACGATCGGGATCGGCGCGCACCTCGCCCGCGCCTGGAGCGAACCGCGTCAGGATTTCGATGTCCTTGGTGGCGGCCGCCGGCCGCGTCACGTCGATCGCGTGCCGTGCGACCCGCGCGAGCTGAGTGGGACGCGACTCCACTTTGAGCTTTCCGGTGCTCACACGCCCCAGATCCAGCAGATCGTTGACCATTTTCAACTGCGCCTTCGCGCTCTGCTCGATGCGTGGCGTGATTCCCGCGACCTCCGGATCGCCGCCGCATTTCAGTGCGAGAATGCGATTCCAGCCGAGGATCGCATTCAGCGGTGAGCGCAGCTCGTGCGAGATCACCGACAGGAACTCGTCCTTGGAGCGGTTGGCGGCCTCTGCCGCCTCGCGTCTCTGTCGCTCGCGTTCGAGCAATTGTAGATGTGCACGCTGACCGAGGATGCCCTCGGAAATGCCGCGCTCGCTCGTTGCGTTCCGCGCGGTGATCACGAGATCGGTGGACGCGGCGTCCTCACCGCTTCTGACCATGCAGCCGCGCAACGCGATCCAGCGCCTCTCGCCCTCGAGAGCCGGCCAGACCCGCACCGTGAGATCCAGGCGCGAAGCGCCTGCGAGCGCCTGCCGCACCGCCTCGCTGAATCGGCCGCGGTCGTCGATGTCCACGCGCGACTCCACGGCGTTCCAGGAGAGCACCTCGTCCGGGGGCCAACCCCATTCAGCCTTGAATTGCGAGTTGGCCTGCAGCGCGCGATCCACCGCGCGCAGCCGGCAATAGCCGATGCGGCCCGCCGCGAGCACCGTCTCCAGCTCATCCGTGCGGCGCGCCAGGCGCTCCCATTCGGCTGGCAGCGCGCACGCGGGCGCGGGCGCCGCATCTGAGCGGGAACCGGGGTCGTCGTCGTGAATTGATGTCATGTCGCTCGTATGGGAGTTTGAGCCAGGGCTGGGCGCGACTGGCGTTCTTACACGCCCTTGCAAGTTCTCCCCGGCGGCACGCTGCGTCGCCGGGGTTGGGGCGGTGTGACTTGTGAGAGAGGTTTCCTCGAATGTCCAATGCCGTATTGGGACTGCGCCTAAAGCAGCAGCTCACGCTGACACCTCGGCTGCAGCAGTCCGTAAAGCTGCTGCAACTTTCCGCTCTGGAATGCGTGCAAGAACTGCACCAGGCGATCGCGCAGAACCCCTTCCTGGAAGAGAGCGCGGAGGCGGCCGAATCGGCTGACCCGCGCTCGGAGCGCGAGGAATCGGCGGAGGACAGCTCACGGGCCGACCTCGACTTCTCGTCGAGTGGGAGCGGCGGAAGCAGCGACGAGACGCCCGATTGGACGGAATGGACCGCCTCTCCCTCGACGCTGCACGACTCATTGCGCGAGCAGCTCCTCTTGCTGGGGCTGACCGAGCGCGATCACGTGCTGGCGAACCTCATTATCGACGCCCTCGACGACGACGGCTTCCTACGCCTGCCGCTCGAAGACGTGATAGCGCTGGCGCCAGGCGCGCCGCCCGGAGAGGTCGAGACCGCGTTGCGGATCGTGCAGACTCTCGAGCCGAGCGGGATCGCGGCGCGCGACCTCGGAGAATGCCTCGCGCTGCAGTTGGAGGCGATGGACCGGGATACGCCGGGACGCAGCATCGCCCTCGAGGTGGTGCAGAACAGGCTGTCGATGATGGCGGCGAGAGACAACACCCGGCTCCTCGATGCGCTCGGTTGCTCCGAAGACGAGCTGCGCCTCGCCATGGAATTGATCCGCAGCCTCGATCCGCGTCCGGGATCGAAGGTCGGCACATTCGAGCCCCGCGCGATCGTTCCCGACGTGATCGTGCGCAAGGAGAAGAAGCGCTGGGTGGTCACGGTCAACTCGGCCATCTACCCGCGTATCCGCGTCAACCAACAGTATGCGGATTATTTCCGCCAGGCGCGCGACGGTGAAACCGCGCTCCTTGCACAACATCTGCAGGAGGCCCGCTGGCTGGTGCGCAATCTCGAGCAGCGCTTCCTGACCATTCAGCGGGTGGCCGAGGCGGTCGTCGCGCGGCAACGGAATTTCTTCGAGTACGGCGACCTCGCGATGCGGCCGCTGACCCTGCGCGAGATCGCCGACGAGCTCGGGCTGCACGAGTCGACGGTGTCGCGCGCGACGAGCCACAAATTCATGGCGACGCCGCGCGGCGTGGTCGCGTTCAAGCGCTTCTTCTCCCGGCAGCTCGCCACGACCAGCGGCGGATCGTGCTCTGCCACGGCCATCCGCGCGCTGCTGCGGGAATTCATTGCTGCCGAGGATCGGCGCAATCCGCTGTCCGATGTGCAACTGACGGAGCTTCTCGCGGACCGGGGCGTGAAAGTCGCGCGGCGGACGGTTACCAAGTACCGCCGCTCCATGCAGCTTCCCGCGGTGGATTTCCGCCGGGCATAGAGGAAGGCGCGCGGCCGGCCCGGCCACGCGCCCGTCGCATGGCTCGAGCCGCCGCTAGCGCCTGACGCGGATCCTGTTCTCGATGTCCTGTACTCCCGGGCAGGCATCGACCAAGTCCTCTATCGCATGCTTCATCCGGCGCTCCGGCACTGTGCCCTCCAGCACCACTTTCGCGCCGGTGACCTCGACGGTGACGTCGCTCGAATCGATGTGCCGCGCCTCCATCAACCGCTCCGATATGTCCTCGCGCAAGCGCTCGTCCGATCGCTGATAGCCTTTCGGTCCCAGCGGGTACCGGCGCTGCTGCTGGGTGCTCCGATCCGGTTCCGGCCTCCCCTCCTCGCCCACCGGATGGCGATGCCCGGCCCGCCAGTCCGGCTCGAGAGTTCCCTGACCGAACCCATAGTAGCCGCCGGTGAATCCCGGCCCGCCGCGTCCTGGGAATCCGGTGCCGAGATAGCGCGGCGGCGCCCCGGCGCCGAACGGCACGCCTTCCTGGCGGGGATGACCGGGCTCGAACGGCTCGTAGCCCTCGGTGGGCTCATAGGGTTCGTCGCTACGAGAAGGTCGTTCGGCGCGGCGCTCATATCCGGCGCCGCCGCGGCGCCCCCCGCGAAACTCCTGCCAGTCGCGAGCCGACTCCGGACGCGACTCCGGACTCCACTCCGGCCGCCAGGAATCCTTCTCGTACTGCCCCTCGAAACGCTCATCGCCGTCTTCGGCGGAATGACGCTGCCGCCGGCCCATGCTCACACGTCTGTCTTGCTCGGATCTCATCACATCACCGTCTGATTGCATTCTGGCGCGAAAGCGCCGCCTCGGAGAACTGGCCGGCCGCGTTGGAAAACACTATATCGACGCGGCGGTTCTGCTGCCGCCCGGCCGCCGAGTCGTTCGCGGCCACGGGGTACGCCTCGCCGAGCCCGAGTGTCTTGAACTGATCGGGTGACACGCCCTGCAGCTGGAGAGCCTGCGCCACGGCCTGCGCGCGCGCGCCCGAGAGCTGCTGGTTGTAAGCGGGACTGCCCGTGTTGTCGGTGTTGCCTTCGATCAGCACCCGCTCCTTTGGATGAGCCTTGAGATAGCTCGCCAGACGCTCGAGCTGCAAGTGCGCGCCCGGCTGCAGCGTCGCCTTGCCCGTGCTGAAGAGCACGTTGCTCAGCGTCACCACCGTGCCCTGATCGGTCTGATGGGCGCCGAGCTGCTCGGTCTGCAGCTGTTTGAACTGCTGCCGCTCGCTCGCGAGCTGCTGCTGCGCCACCTGCGCCTGGGTGCGCGCCTGCTGCGCCTCGTTCTTCGCCTGCTCCACCTGCTGCTGCGCGCTCTGCGCCTGCTGCTGCGCGGTCACCGCCTGGTGCTTCTGCGCCTCGAGCAGCAGGCGCTGCCGCACTTCGGTCGACTTGGCGACTTCGGTTTGCGACCGCGCCGCATCCACCCGAGCCTCGCCGGCCTGAGCGTGCCGCAATGCGAGGTACGCGAGCTGATTCACCTCGACCATGGGCTTGCCATTGCGCAGAGCCTCGTCGGCTCGACTCAACTCCGAGCGGGCCGCTTTCAGGTCGGACTCCGCGGCCGCGGTGGCCTGCGGCCGGCTCGAGAGCGTCTGGACCGCGTTCCGGGCGCGCGCGAGCTCGGGACTGGTGCGCGGCGTCGAGGCGCAGCCGGCCAGGAGCGCACCGGCTGCCGCGGCGGCCACAAGATAGCTCGTGGGGTATCTCATGGGAGCCTCCTAGGGTCGATCCTGAGGACCGCTGCTGGTGCCGGGACCGGGATTGCCGGTCGGAGCGGCGTTCTGGTGAATCTGTTCCCGCAGCGTGTCCAAGCTGTGGCGCAGCTGCTCCGCGGACTGTTGCGCCTTGCCGCTCGCGGCGCGGGCGCTGGCCAGATCGGCATCCGCCGCCGCTCTCTCGGCATAGCGGCGCGCGCTATCGTTCTTGCCGGCGGACTCGGCGGTCTGCGCGTTGTTCAACTCGTCACGGGCGCGCTGCAGGTCCGCGGCCGCAAAATGTTGCGCCTCGCTCTTCTCCGCCTCACTGACGAGCGTGCTCGCCCGCACGAGCTCGGCAGTGGGCTTCGGCTCACTCGCGCAGCCGCCCACGGTCGCCGCCGTCAACATCGCGAGGGCGGACAGCGCCAAGACGCGCGCGCACGACGAGCCGCAGCCTCGCTCCGGCTGCCCGGGTTTCTCGATGAATATCGCTGTTTCTGACATGGCCATTCCGCTCCGTTCCACAAGTCCGCGGAATCCTCGCTCCGCGCCCATGGGGGCGCCATCGGTCGGCAGGCGACGACAGGTCGATCACCTCCGATGCCGACGTAGGAGCCCTCCGACTGTCGGTCAGCGGCAACAGTGACGCGGCCGCGGTAGGAATCGTCCGACACGAGCTTGGGAAGCCTCCCCCGTCCGTTCCGCGCCCTGGCCGACTTCAGCGGCGCCCGGCAGCAAGTAACTTGCCCACATGAGCAACGAAACACGAATCGAGCCCCGCTACGGGGCCGGGGAAGAGGTGCAAATGGTGACCGACGACATGGTGGCTCTGGTACCGCAGCTTCATACGTTCGCGCGATCACTTTGCCGTGACGGCGTGCGCGCCGACGATCTGGTACAGGAAGCGCTGATGCGCGCGATCAACAACATCCAGCGCTTCAAGCCCGGGACCAATCTGAAGGCGTGGCTCTTCACCATCGTCCGCAACGAGCATTACTCGCAGCTGCGGCGCGGCAAATTCGAGGCCCAGGGGATGGACATCGAGCTGCTGCCCGAGCCCAGCGTGCCACCGGACCACGACGGTAAACTCGAGCTCCGCGACCTCAATCGCGCGCTCGGCTCACTGTCCGCCGGTCAGCGCACCGCGCTCATCCTGGTGAGCGTGATCGGCTTCTCCTACGAGGAAGCGGCCGAGATCTGCGGATGCGCCGTGGGGACGATCAAGAGCCGGGTAGCCCGCGCGCGGGAAACGCTGCTCGAGATGCTGGAAGGACGCCAGCCCATGCCCGAGGCCCGCGAAGGGGACACCGACGAGGTCGGCCTGGAAGACTTCCCGGTGGGACGCCACTCCGTGGACCGCAGGCTGCCGGCGCATTCCCATTTCAGTCTCTGATTAGTCTCTAACATCCGCGAGACCGGGGAGCGGCACGGCCGCTCCCCGCTTTCCTGCGTGGGCATACAACATACAATAGTGCCCATGCAGCCGCTCACCCAGGTCCTGATCCTACTCGCCGGCTCGGTCCTGCTGGTCACCCTGGCCCGGCGGGTCGGGCTGCCGACGACCATCCCCTACCTGCTGGTCGGCCTGGCCTTGGGTCCTCATGCCCTGGCGGTGGTGGACAGCACCGCCACGACACGCACCCTGGCCGAGCTCGGCGTGGTATTCCTGCTCTTCACTCTCGGCCTCGAGTTCGCTCTACCACGGCTGATCGCCATGCGCCGCGAGGTGTTCGGCCTGGGGTTCGCTCAGGTCGCCGCCACGGCGGCGGTGTTCGCGGTACTCGCGCGCCTCGCGGGCGGCATTGCCTGGCCCGCGGCGGTGGTGGTGGGCGGCACGGTCGCCATGAGCTCGACTGCCCTCCTCCTGCATCAGCTCACCGAGCGTGCCGAGCTCAACCGCACCCACGGGCGGCTCGCATTCAGCATTCTCCTCTTTCAGGACCTTGCCTTCGTTCCATTCCTGGCGCTGGCCTCGGCGCTCACCGCGGGCCGGGGGCGCTTCGATCTGAGCACCAGTCTCGAGGCGGTGACCGGCGGCGTGCTTGCGGTCGCGGCGGTGCTGGCTGCCGGCCGCTGGCTGCTGCGGCCGCTCTTTCGCGAGATGGCCCACAGCCGGCTGCGGGAGCTCTTCACCCTCGCCGTGCTGCTCGTGGTGTTGGCCGCCGCCTGGGTATCGAGGCTCGCCGAGCTTTCCCCGGGCCTGGGCGCCTTCCTCGCCGGCATGATGCTCGCCGAGACGGAGTACCGGCATCAGATCGAGTCGGTGATCCGGCCTTTCCGCGACATCCTGCTCGGACTCTTCTTCGTCTCGGTCGGGATGCTTCTCGATGTGCATCTGCTCACCGGGGAGCTGGGGGAAGTCATCTACTGGCTCATCGCCATCGTCTTCCTGAAGACCGCCGTGGCGGCGCTCGTAGCCCGCCCCTTCACCGGCTCCCGATTCAAGGCACTGCGCGCCGGCATCGTCATCTCGATCGGCGGCGAGTTCGGCGTGGCGCTCGCCACGATAGCGCTCGCGACGGGGCTCATCCCCGCGAGCTTCGGCCAGCCGCTTCTCCTGGCGATCGTGCTCTCCATGGTCTTGAGCCCACTGATCCTCAACAACAACAAGCGCATCGCCCGTCTGCTGCTGAGGGAAGCCGGACCGCCGCGCACGGCCTTCGAGCGCGAAACCGGCGCGACGGGCGATATCGGGAAACGGGATCACGTCATTCTCTGCGGTTTCGGCCGCGTCGGTCAGAACGTCGCGCGCGTGCTCGAGTCGCAAGGCTTCGAGTACATCGCCCTCGATCTGGACCCGGCGAGAATCGCCGCGGCACGGCAGGCAGGCGACCCTGTCATATTCGGCGACTCCGCGGATGAGCAGATCCTGGCGAAGGTCGGCCTGGACACCGCGACAGCGGTGGTGATCAGCTTCTCGGACCCGGCGACCTCGGTCGGCATCCTGCGCAGCATCCGGCGGATGCGGTCGGATGTGCCAGTCCTGGTGCGCACGCAGGATGATGCCCGCATCAAAGAGCTGCAGGACGCCGGCGCCACCGACGTCGTGCCCGAGACCTTCGAAGCCAGTCTGATGCTCGTCTCGCATGTGTTGATCCTGCTGCACGTTCCCGTATCGCGAGTCGTGCGCACGATGGGCGACATTCGCAGCCACCGCTACTCCGTGCTGAGAAACATCATCCGCCGCGGCGATGCGCGTCCGCTCGACGAGAGCCACGAGTACCGTGAGGAGATCAAGTCCGTGGTCGTGCCGCCGGGCGCCTGGGCTGTGGGCCGGACGCTGCGCGATGTACGCAGCCGCGGTATCGGCGTGACCTTCACCGGCATCCGCCGGCAGGGGATATTGGGGCGCGAGCCGGGCAGCGAGACGGTGCTGCGCGACGGCGATGTGGTGGTGCTCTACGGACAGCCGGAGGAGCTCGAACGCGCCGAATCCGTACTGCTTGCCGGGTAACGCGTCTGGGGCAGCCGGGCTCCTTCCTGCTACCATCCGCCGCTTCGTGAGCCGCAGCGACATTCATTTTCCGCCCAAGCACGAGGCCCTGCGCGAGGACGTTCACGCGCTGGGCACGCTGGTCGGCGATATCCTGCGCGAGCAGGGCGGGCGGCAGCTCTTCGAGCTGGTGGAGCTCGACCGCCATGCGGCCATCCGCCGCCGCGACGGGGACGAGCAGGCGGCTCTCGAGCTCGCCGCTTCGGTGCGCGACCGGCCGCCGGTGCTCGCCCGCGATCTCGTCCGTGCCTTCTCCATGTGGTTTCAGGCCGTGAACCTGGCGGAAAAGGTACATCGCATCCGCCGCCGCCGGGAGTACTTCCGCCAGGACAGCGGCCGCCCGCAACCTTCGGGCGTCGAGGATGGCATTGCGGGCCTGCGTGCCCGTGGCGCCCGTTTCGAGGAGGTCCTGGCTCTTCTCGCAAGCCTGCGCATCGAGCCGGTCTTCGCCGCGCATTCGATGGAGTCGACCCGCCGCACTCTGCTGCGCAAGCAGCAGCGGGTGGCGCAGCACCTGCTCGACCGCCTCGACCCGATGCTGACGCCGCAGGACTCGCGCAACCTGTGGAGCAGCATCCGGGTGGAGCTGACCACCGCCTGGCAGACCGAAGAGCTGCCGCGCGAACGTCTGACCGTGGGCGATGAGCGTGAGCAGGTCCTCTTCTATCTCATCGAGATCCTCTATCGCGTAGTGCCAGCCTTCTACGAGGAGATCGCACAGGCCCTGGAGAAGCACTACGGTGTGGCCGCCGACTCGATCGAGTTGCCTCCCATCCTGCGCTTCGGCTCCTGGGTCGGCGGTGACATGGACGGCAACCCGGACGTCCACGCAAAGACCATTCGCGAGACACTCGCCCGGCAGCAGCAGGTGATCCTCAAAAGTTATTTCGAGGACTGCCGCACCCTTTCCCAGCGCCTCTCGCAGAGCGCCGGGCGCGTCGCCGTGTCCGCGGAGTTGAGCAAGCGGGTGGAGGATTACATGACGCTGGCGCCGAGCGCGCGCAGCTTGACTCCCGCCCGTCACGACAGCATGCCGTATCGGGTATTTCTGGCGCAGATCGGCGAGCGGCTGCGCCTCACCTATGAAGGGCGCGCCAACGGATACGAGAGCGCACGCCAGTTCCGCGACGACGTGCGGCTCATCGCCGCCAGCCTCGCCGCCAACAAGGGCGCCAACGCCGGCCTCTTCCACATCCGCAGGCTGCTGCACCGGATCGACACATTCGGATTTCACCTGGCGAGCCTCGATGTGCGTCAGCACGCGGGCGTTCTCCACGAGATCATCGCGCGCGGCAACGACGACCCTGCCTGGCTGAATCGCCCCGCAGCCGAGCGGCACCGGTTGCTGGCCCAGATGCTGGAGAAGGACGTCGGACCGCGTGTCGACCTCGACGCGCTCGGCAAACGCAATCTCGCCGTTTTCGAGGCGTTCGCCCAGGCCAGGCATCGCTATGGGCCCGATGCCGTCGGCTACTTCATTGTGAGCGGCGCCCGCGGAGCCGACGATGTGCTGGCCGCGCTGACCCTCGCTCGCTGGGCGTCCGTGTACGACAAGCGTACCGGTCAGGTTGCGCTCGACATCGCGCCGCAATTCGAGTCCCTGGAGTCGCTGGAACGATGCGGCGATATCCTGCGTGAGCTCCTCGCCGAGCCCGTCTACCGGCGGCATCTCGAAGCTCACGACCGCCGCCAATGCGTGTTGCTCGGCTACTCGGACAGCAACAAGGAAGGGGGGCTGTGTGCGTCGCGATATGCAATCCATCAGGCGCAGCGCGCGCTCGCGCGGATGCCCACGGCGGATGGCGGGAAATATCTGGTGTTCCACGCCCGCGGCGGCAGCATCGCACGCGGTGGCGGCCGGATCGACGCATTGGTGAAGGCGGCGCCGGCCGGTACCATCAATGGAACTCTGCGCCTGCGGGAGCAGGGCGAGACGCTCAAGCAAGGCTACGGGCTGCGGCCGATCGCAATGCGGACGCTGGAGCGCGCCTTCAACGCGCTGAGCCTGGCGACCATCGGCAACCGCGAGGCGCCCGCCGACTCCACGGCACACCTCGAATGCGCCGCGACGCTGGCAGAGGCGAGCCGCGAAGCCTATCGGCGCCTCGTGTACGGCGACAGGGAATTCCACGACTACTTCCGCGCCGTCACGCCCATCGACGTGATCGAGAGAATGCAGGTCGGCTCGAGGCCGGTGCATCGCGAGGACGGCCGCAGCATCGAGGGCCTGCTGCCGGTGCCTTGGGTGTTTGCCTGGACCCAGACGCGCCACATGCTTCCCGGTTGGTTCGGAGCGGGCACCGGCCTCGCGGCGGCGATCGAGCGGCATGGGGCCGAGCGGATGCGCGCCGCATACTCGGAGTGGTTCTTCCTGCGCGGTCTCATCGATGACGTGGAAGCGATGCTCGCCCGCGCCGACCTCGAGATCGCCGCCGCGTACGACGTCCTCGTGCCCCAGCCCTTGCGGCGGTTCTCCGCCGAGATCCGCGCCGAGCACGCGCGGGCGCGGGCGCGAGTGCTCTGGCTGAAGGGCGGCACGGACCTGCTCGACGGCGAGCCGACGCTGCAGCGCTCCATCCGGCTGCGCAATCCCTACATCGATCCGATGAATCTGATGCAGGTGGACCTGCTGCAGCGCTGGCGCGCCGGCGGGCGCGGCGACCGCGACCTCTTCGAGGCGCTCCTCACCAGCGCGGGCGGCATCGCCCAAGGGCTGCAGAGCATCGCTTGATCAGGTGCGCTGGATCCGGGCATCGTGCCCGGCCCGGCGCGGTCGCGAGCAAACAGCGCGGTTTTTGCGCGCGACGTCCGCCGCCTGCGGCGGCGGGGCACATCCATGTGCCTGAGCCGCAGGTTTGGTCTCATTCACATGGAGCCAACATGAGCGACACGATCACGATCCGCCCGGCAACGCCCGACGAGGTGCCCCTCGTGCTGGAATTCATCCGCGATCTGGCCCGCTACGAGCGGCTGGAGCACGAGGTCTCGGCCTCCGAGGCGGATTTGCGCGATGCGCTCTTCGGCGATCGCCGCTACGCCGAGGTGGTGTTCGCCTGCAGCGGCGGCGCGCCCGTGGGCTTCGCCCTCTTCTTCCACAACTTCTCCACGTTCAAAGGACGGCCGGGCATCTACCTGGAGGATCTCTTCGTGCGCCCGCAGGCGCGCGGCCGCGGCATCGGCAAGCGGCTGCTCGCCTATCTGGCGCGCACGGCGATAGAGCGCCGCTGCGCGCGCCTCGAGTGGGCGGTGCTCGACTGGAACGAGCCCTCGATCGGCTTCTATCGCAGCCTGGGCGCGGCGCCACTGGACGAGTGGACCGTCTTTCGCCTGACGGGCGATGCCCTGGCGGCGCTTGCCTCGTGAGTGCAGGCTGAACCGCGCGTCATCCCCTGGCAGGGCCGCGCCACTGGCCCTCCCTGGCGGCAGGCCCACCGGCCCGCGCATCCATGCGCGGGCGCTCACCGGAGCGAGGACGCCTCGAGTGTCCTCGCTAAAAGGCACCGGTTCGCCCGCCGGCCGCTAACGGGGACCCGGGAGCCGGCGCGGGAGGCGGCGCCCCGGATGGCGGCGCCAGTCCGTTGGAGTAAATGACCCGCCCCTGGGGATCGATCAGGACCGCATCGTACTGTGGCATGTGGTTGATGATTGCCAGAGTCTTCTCCGGGCCCAGAACGAAAGCGGTCTTCGACATGCCGTCGGTCTGAGTCGCGGTGGGCGCGATGACCGAGGCGCTACGCACCAGTTGCGCGGAATATCCGGTGAACGGGCTGAGGATGTGATCGTAGCGAACACCGTTCTGCACGAAGCCGCGGTAGTAATCGCCCGAGGTCGAAATGGCTTCGTTGACGATCGGAATCTCGGTCACTACTTTGTTCTGATCCCACGGGTCGAGGATGGCAACCATCCACGGCCGCCCTCTGCGGTCACCCAGGATGCGGCTGTCGCCTCCCGCGGTGACGATCGCATGCTCGATCCCCCTCGCTTTCAGGATGTCGATGCTGCGGTCCACGGCATAGCCCTTGGCAATACCCCCGAGGCCTATGGCCATGCCCGGCCGGGCGAAACGAACGCTGTGATGACGATCGTCGAGAATGAGCTGCCGCCAGCCTACGGTCGGTAGCACCGCTTTGATCTGGGCGTCCGTCGGATGAATGTGCCGCCGGAAATGATAGAGGCGCCAGACCGACTCCATGGTGATGTCGAAGGCGCCGTCGGAGATCTGCGAGTAACGCCTCGAGAGCTTGATCAGGCCGTAGAGCTCGCGGCTCACCACCACCGGGCGCTGCGCCGCGTGCGCGTTGATTTGCGACAGCTCACTCGCGGGCTTGAAGTCGCTCATCACATCGTCGATGTGGTGCATTTCCGCCATCACGGCGTCGATGGCGGCGTTGGCATGCTTCGGGCTCGTGTCCCAGAGCTCGACGTAGATGCGCGTATCCATGATCGCTTCCTCGCGCGAGTACCACGCCGCATGGGCCGGCGTTGACGCGACAGCGAGGCACAGGACGCAGCCGACGAGGGCTGAAAATCGTTTCATCGATCCTCCCGGATCAGGCCGGGAAGAAGTCGATCGGCTTGGTCGCGGTGGTGGGATCGACCTTTTCCGGCTCGAAGCGGAACAACATCACACGCGCGACGATCTCGCGCTCCAGCGTCGGATCGTGCAGCTCGCTCGAGACCACGCGGCACCGCGTCACCACGCCGCTCGGAGCGATGGTGAACTCTAGCACGAGCTTGCCCTGCAGCATCGGGTTCGTACGCAGCGCGCGCTGGTAGAGCGCATAGATCGCGCCCTTGTTGCGGTCGAAGACCATGGCGATCTCCTCCTCCGAGCGCCCGCCGGCGCCGCCGCGCCCCGCGGCCGGCGACCGGGCGTTGAGTCCCGACCGCATGATGGAGGAAGTGACTTTGGCGGCATCGGGACCGTGGAGCGAGCCCGCTCCGGCGCCGAAGCCGCGGCTCATGGGCGCGGAAGTGATCCCGGCGCTGCCCTCACCGGCGCGCGCCGTGATCAGCGAGCGCTCGGCATGCGATTGGGCTGCGACCGCGCCCGTCAGGTTCCTCGTCTCGGCCGGCGCATCGGCCATCTGCTGGCGCAGTTCCGCCAGTTGATCCTTGAACTTGTCGATCGAGCGCTGGGCGCGCTCGCGGGCGACATCAGCCCGCTCCGGGGTCGGCCTGACAGCCGCCTTCTCGGCCGGTTTGGACGTCACTTTGGGCTTCGCAACCGGCTTCGGAGGCGCCGGAGGCTTCAGCTTCTCGATCATGATCCGCGCGAGCTGCGGCGGGATCTCAGTCTCCACGGCCGTGGGCGCGGGGGTCGGCAACAGCGGGAACAACACTCCGAGAATGGCGACGATGACGAGCAGGATCCGCAGGATGCGGCGAAATCGCCGGCTGGACTCGGGATCGCCGTCCCAGGCGAGCTCGTACATACGATGGTAGGTGGCAAGGGCCATGCGCGCAGCTCGCTTGTACCGCTCAGGACGGCCGCAGCTCGCCCGCGGCGACCGGCTTTTCCTTCTCCAGGACGGCGAGCGCGATGTGGCTGTAGTCGGCGGCGGTACAGGTCGACATGACTTTCTTCAACACTTCGTAAGGCAGGGTCTTGTCGGCCATGATGGTGAGCTCACGGTGCGCAGCGTCCCCCGACGACGTCGCCGCCCCGACGACGCGCGGACTCTCGAGAGCGGCCCGGAGGGAGGCGATGTCGTTACCCGCCTGCGCGAGCACCTGCGGCACGGTAGCCACGCGCTCGCCCTGCACGTAGATGTCGCTCTTCGTAACCGTCACCACGACGGTGGGGTGCGGCGCCCGTTGCGCTATCGACTCCGGAAGAGGGATGGCCTTGGCGTTATGAATGACCTCGACCTGCGTCGCGTATACCAGGAGGAAGGCCACCATCACCGTGAGAATGTCGATGAAGGGAACCAGGTTGAGCTCGGCGTCGGCACGGTGTCTGATGTGATGTAGCGCCATCCGGCGCGCGCGGTTGGAGGTGCTCATCGGGTCACCTGCGGCGGCGGCGGCGCATCGCCGATCGAGATGTCGGGGAAGAGCTCGGCCTGCACGGTATTGAGCCCGGCGCTCGTCTCGAAGACGCGCACGTGGTCCATGACCTGCACCAGTGTGTCATAGGGCGTGTCGGGCTCGAGCAGGATGCTGGCCGCGGTCATGGCGGGGAAGCGGGCCTTGACCTGCTCCAGGTACTGGGTGAGCCCCGCATAGTCGTAGCCCTGCCCGTTGCTGGGGAACGTCGCGAGCGGTCCGCTGTTGCGGTCCGCGACCTGCAGCAGGTCCTTGCGCACCAACACCTCGAGCACCAGACCCCGCGGCGGCTCCCGGAACTGCGACTGGGGTGCGGGCAGGTGCAACTGCAGGATCACCGTGTGGGAGAACACGGCGGTCATGAGGAGGAACGTGACCAGCACGGTGAAGATGTCGATCATCGACACGAGCATCAGCTCGCCACCCTTGCGCTGGTGTCTCAGGAGCTTGCGCGCCTGATAGGAGCGGCGCATCGGAATATCCTCGTCGCTTGCGGCGCCTGGCTGCGGCCGGCTCTGCTCAGGCCGCGGCCGCGGGCGCCGGCGCCTGCCGCTCGGTGATGGCGTTCAGGAACTTGACGGAGGCCATTTCCAGGCTGTCGATCAGCTCCGTGGTCTTGGTCTGCAGGACCGCGTGGATGAGCAGCAGCGGCACGGCCGTCATCAGGCCGAAGGCGGTGCAGTTCATCGCGACCGAAATGCTCGCCGAGAGCAGGTTCGCCTTCTGCGCCGGATCGATGGTCGCGACCGCCGCGAAGGCGCGAATGAGGCCCATCACGGTGCCGAGGAGCCCGAGGAGGGTCGCGAGGTTGGCGAAAGTGGCGATGTAGTGCGTGCGCTTCTCGAGGCGCGGCACCACCTCCATCATGCTCTCCTCCATCGCCTTCTCGATGTCGTCGCGCCGGCGCGCCGACTGGATGCGGGCCAGGCCGTAGTCGAGGATATGACCGACGAGCGTGTCGGACTTGGAAGTGAGCTGCACGACCTGGCGGAAGTTGCCCTGCGCCAGCAGGGGCACGATCTCGTTCCAGACCCTGCGGTTGCGGGCCGCCGTGAGGGTCAGGTAGGCGTAGCGCTCGAGCGCGATCGCCACGCCGAGCACGAGCACCACCGCGATCGGGTACATGAAGTCCCCGCCGCCTTGAAAGAATCTGACGATCAAGCTCCAGAGACCCATGATGACACTCCGCTTGAGACCCGCACCGAAATCCAGCCGGCTATCGGCCCGGACCCACCCAAACTGACTGACGACCGTCGAAAAAGCTGCGATCCCGCTCCCACTTCCATTGGCTGAAAGCAGCCTGCGGCAATTTCAGTGCAGACCCGCCTTCGCCAGCTCCAGGCATGGGCAAAAAACGTCGATTTTGGCCGTGGCGCGCAAAGTCTCCATCAGTGCGTGTCGCCAACTGGCGCCACTCGGCTCGCGGCGGGCGGGCGCGCGCCGTTGAGCTGCCCGTAATACCGGATCCGGCGCTGGAAGACGCTGCGGTCGACCGGCTGCAGCACCTCGTCCAGCAGGCTGTCGGTCGGTTTGATCACGCCGGAGGCGCCCAGGGAGCCCTTCCATGGAACGATGACCATCACCTTGGGCAGTTCCTTGTTGCCCGTGATGTCCGTCGCACCCAGGTTGAGAACGCCGGGCGTTTCGGCCGGCGGAGCGCCGCCATGAGCTGTCTGGGCGGTCTGGACGGCTGCGGCGGCAGCGTGCCGAGGTTGCCGATGGTGCGCCGATGAGCGCGAGGGAGGCGGCACTCCCTTGTGCTCGCTCGTCGCCGCGACGACGGGTTGGGCCGCCCCGCCGGCTCGAGCCGCGTCCCGTTGCGCCACAGCCGGCGGAGCCGCGGCGGGTCGAGGCGTGGCTGACTGGATGCTCGCCGCTCCTGTGGCTGCGGGTGGGGTCGGCGTCTGCTGCGCACAGACCCGTGCGAGGGGCATGACCCCCAACACGGTGGTGATCAGGAAGAGTAGCGGGAGGCGCATGTCAGTTCCTCGCCTGGGGCGGCGGAGGTGCGGCCGCACCATGCGCCGCCGCGGCGGGCTGCGCGTGCGCCGGCCCGTTGTTGGCCGAAGTGGGCGGCCCACCGGCCGGCGCGCTCACGCCGGCTCGATGCCGCAACTCCGCGATCCACATCGCAATCGGTTTGTCCTCGCCGGCGAGCTTCCGGTACTGCTCGTAGTCAGCGAGCGCGGCCGCCGGCTCATCGAGATACAGGTCGCGCAGGACGCCGCGATCGCGGTAGGCGGGCGCGTAGGTGGGATTCGCCGCGATGGCGCGCCCATATGACTTTTCGGCATCCTGGAACTGCCCTGCCAGGCGTTGTGTCACCCCGAGCTCCGTCCAGGCGAGCGGGCTGCCCGGATCACGCGCGGCCGCTTGCTGCAGAGCATGCGTCGCGGCATCGAGCTTACCGCCTTTGCGATAGAGAATGCCGAGATCCACGAGCGGCGTTGAGAACTGCGGATATTGCTGCGCCAGGCTCGCGAGCTGCGCTTCGGCCGCATCGTCATTGCCAGCGCGAACGAGCGCCAGCGCCTTGTCGAAAGCCGCCTTCGCCTCGGCAGGTATCGGCGGCGCAACCGCCGCGGTCGGGGCGCCTCGCCCGTTCCCGGCCTTTGCCGCCCCGCCGGGCACAGCCGCCTCGGCCGCCGCGCCCGGCCTGCCGGCGAGGGGCTGACGGACGGCTGCATTCGTAGGGCGTGCGGCTGCCGCCGGACGCTCCGGCGTGGCCGCGCATGCCGCCAGCAGCGCCAGCAGCGACACGCTTGCCATGATCTCAATTGAGTGTCGTGACCACATCTGACATCAGCTCTGTCTTGCCATAGCGCGCCGGATCGAGCTGCGCGAGGGCGGTGAAGCTCTTGCGCACCCATTCGTCGTAGATGCCCTGCCGGGTCCGCGCCGCGTTCAGGCCGTAGACTTTGATGGCCTGCTCCTCGAACGGAAATACCTGATCTTCGAGCAGGGAGTTGTATTCATCGAGCTCCTGTCCCTTCAGGCTGCGCGGCCGCTCCGACGCGAGGACATCGTGCGCGAGCGTCTGGTAGAGACCGGCCATCTCGTAAGTCGCCGCCGTGGTGACATCGGCAACGTCGTACGCGGCGGCAAGCCGGTACGCTGCCATCGCGCGCTCCATGGCCTTGCGCTTCGCCTTCAGTGTCCGCGTGAGCGGCAGAGTCAGGCGGATCGCGCGGAAAGCGTCGCGCGGCTCCGCGGCCAGGGCGAGTTGCGCCTTCGCGGCCAGATAGTGGGTCCGGGCCGTGCGTTGGCTACCCGCTTCGGCATCCGCCCTGACGATCTCGCGATACCAGCGGTCGCGAGCGGCCACATCACCGGCGGTCGCGGCATAGTCGGCGAGATGTTGCCGCGCCTCCTGCGCATCCGCGAGGGGAGTGGGATATTGGGCGATGAGCTTCTCGAGCACCGCCATCGCCCGTGGATCGTCATGCGCCTGCGCGTAGAGATCGGCCGCGCGATGCAGCGCTTCCTTCCTGACCGCGGGCGTCTGCGCTGGCTCCGCGGCGATCGTCTCGAATTGCCGGGCCGCCTGCATCGGCTGTTTGGCGCCGGCATAGGCCACCGCCAGCTTGTCGTCCACGTCGGCGGAAAGCTTGTGATGGGGGAAGCGCGCGCGGAAGTCCTGCAGCGCCTGCACCGCCCGGGCCCACTCCTGCAGTCTGATGAGCTCCGCAGAAGCGTCGTAGAGCGCCGTTGCGCAGATGGTCGAGCTCGGGGCGACCTGCGCGACGCGCATGAAGTCCCGAACGGCTCCCTCGCCGTCGCCGGCCTGCCGCTTCGCGGCGCCCTGCCGGTACACCGAGGCGGCGATGCGCTCGGTGAGGTCGGCGCTCATCTTCGCATCGGCGGCCGCGAGCTCGCGTGCCTGGATGAACGCAGGCTCCGCCTCGGCGAACTTGCCCTGGTTGTAGTCCGCCTGACCCACGATGGTCCACGCGATGCGCCGCTTCGCCTGGTCGGCGGGCGGTTTGCGCGCCAGCAGGATACCGGCAATGGCGACGGCTCGCGGGAGATCGCCGGCGGCGAACACCGCTTCGTCGGCGCGCGTCAACACGCCAGCGCTATCCGGATGGTCGGGAAACGCCTGGGCAAACTTGACGCCGGAATCGATTGCGCGCCGTTTCAGATCGGCCAGCGCGGCGCCGCTCGATCCTGACTCCGCCTTCTGATACGCCGTCAGCGCGGCATAGCCGGCGCTCTCCGACTGGGCGTTGCGTGGGTAGTTATAGGCGGTGTGCTCGTACTCCGCAGCCGCGTCCGCGTAATGCTGCGCGGCGAACAACGTGTCCGCGAGATGGTGATTCAACTCCACAGCATCGGATGCATTGGGAAACGAGTCGAGATATTGCCGATACAGACGCGCCGCATCCGCGTAGTCCCGCACGTCGTGGGTGCGCTGAGCCAACGCATGGTCGTAAGTGGCCACATCCCGCAAATCCGTCTCGAGTTCCGCGACGACTTCGGGGTGGTCAGCCCGCGCGTGCGTTGCCCAATAGGCGGAGCCGAACCCATAGTGCTCGACGAAGTCGCGTTTGCCTTTGAAGACGAGCTGACTGAAGCCTCCCTTGGAGTAGGCCCGGATGGCCCGTGCCGCGAGATCCGGCGCAGCATCGGATTGCGGATTGCTGTCGACGTAGGCGAGGTACGTCTCGGCCGCGTCCTGGTAGCGTTGCTTGGCGACATAAAGGTCGCCCAGCCTGGAGTAGAGCAGCGAGTCATACTGCCGGGCACCGTAGTGGCCCACGAACCGGTCGATGGACTGGGCACCGGAGTCTTCGGAGAAGGTGATGCTCATGACACGCAGCGAATCCCCGACCAACTCGCGATCCGCCCGCCGCAAATCGGTCAGTGGCCGGACCCGCCCGTCCTGCCCCAGCAGCTCGCAATCGAGGACCTTTGCAAACAGCGGCAGGCTCTGCTGCGGGAGAGCATTTTTGTAGAGCGACCAGCCGCTCTTGTACAGGCTCTGCACGTAGAACGGGGAAGTCGCGCCGCGGGCGATCACCGCCGCGTAGGCGCGCTGCGCCTCGGGATACCGGCGGGCCGAAAAGAGCAGCTCGCCGCGGCGGAACTGCACCTCGTCGATATCCTTGCCGCCGGGGTAGCGTTGCACGATGAGATCGAGAGTGCGCAGTGCCTGGTCCGGCTGGCCGGTGGTGTCATAGGCACGCGCGAGCTGATACAGCACCGCGTCGTTGTGCTCATAGTTTGGGTAGATCGAAAGCAGCGTCGTATACAGCTTGATGGCCGCCGCGCCGTGCACGTCGATCGAGGAGAGCTCGCTCTCCATGCGCTGCAGCTCCCCGGCGTCGAGGTTGAGGTCACCCAGCCGGCGCAGCGCCTCCGCCCGCAGCTTCGGGTCGGTCTGTTGCAGCGCCAGAAAGCGCCGATAGGTCGCCATCGCGGTCGAGTCGTCGGCCCTGACAGTACCTCCCGGCACCACCTTCACAGGATGCGCTTCGAGGTCCTGGATGGTCGCCTCATGTGGCGGGTCTGCCCCCCGGGGGGTGGCAACCGGACACAACGCCAGGCAGGCGGTCACCACGCCGAGCAGCGCAGCCATGCCGCGCACCCACCTCATGGCCGCGATGCTCCTTTGCCCGCGCTCTTGCCGTCTCCCTGAGGGGCGTCTCCCTCCGGGCGGATCTCGGGCACGCCGGGCGCGGACGTCTTGTCCCCATCGGCCGGATGAGCCGCCTGGTCGTAGATCGTGGCGAGTGCGAACTGTGCCTGGATGCGGTAGCCCTGCAGCCGTTTCTTCTGGTGCTCGAGATCCTGGACCGCGAGCTCGGCGAGCGCCCGGCTCTGCGCCGTCTCGGCGGCTGAGAGCCGTGCCTGCAGAGTGCCGACGCGCTCTTGCAGCGCATTCACCCGTCCGGCGAAATCGCCGGTCTCGACGGGCAACGCCTGCCGCCCGCTAGCGAGCTGCGTCCAGCGCTCCTGCGCCTGGCGCAAGGTGGCATCGAAGCGCCGCAGCTGCTGGTGCTCGTGCCAGAGCCGTGCCGCGAACTCCCGGTCCATCCGATACAGCAGCACCCCCCTGACCACGCGCAGCCGCTCGCGCAGCGCGGCGAATGTCGCTGTATCGGGATCGTGGGCGAGCTTCGCCTGCGCGCGCAGTACGCGCGCCCACAGCGCCTGCTCGTGCGGCGCCGCTAGCGCCGTGACGTCCCGTGTGCGCTGCACCTGCGCCAGGCGGTCCGCCAGCGCGGCGCGCCGCCGATTCAGGCCCGCCAGCCTATCGGAAGTCAGCAGCGCATTGACCTTGGGAAGGCGCTCCGCGTAAGCGCGGTCGCGGGCGGCAATCATCTCCTGGAACGCATCCATGCTGCTCGACCACTGTCCCAGCATCCGCTCCATGAGCTTCAGGTCGCGATAGTTTCTCAGTCCCTCCTGGAAATCCGGGCCGGCGAACACCGCGTACAGATAGTGCGACTCCGGATCGTCGGGAACGCTGCCTAACTGCCAGAACCAGCCGTAGCTCAGTCGATCGGGCAGTGCGTCATCGTCGAGCGGGTCGTTGCCGGCAGCGCCGGTCGTCGCGGCATCTGCCTCGCGAGTCAGCAGCTGCGACAGGAGGCTCCCGCTGCGAATGCGGGCGATGGCCCCGTCGATCCGCGCCGACTCTTCATCGTACGAGCGCAACGCGGTGCGGTAATACTGAGCGGCTTGTCCCGGCGCCTTTAGCTCGACGAACGCGTAGGGCACGGTGAGATAGGCCTCCTGCACCGCTGGGTTGAGCGCGTCGCGGCCGTGAAGCGCCAGCCAGGGAGTGAGCGCGCCGCGATAGTTGCCCTCCGCCGCCTCCGCCCAGCCGGCGGCGAGGAGCGCTTCCCCGGAGAACGGCCCCTCGAGCCGTACGCGATCGAGCGCTTCCCGCGCCAGTGCTCCTTGCTTGGCCTTCAGGTACGCGAGACCCAGGGCCAGGTTGGCACGATCCTTGAGAGCGAGCATCTCAGGCGCGAGCGCGTACATCGTCCCCACGGAGGTCAGAACGGGTGCGGCCTCCGCCAACCTGCCCTGGCGCACCAGCGCGACGCCGAGGTTGAGTCGCGCATAAGCCGTCCAACCCTGTTGGGAGCCGCGCCAACTCGCGAGCAATCGCGCGGCGCGATCGAATCGCCCCTCATGCATCCACACGTTGGCGAGTAGCAGCTCTTTCTGCGACTCGAGCTCCGGCGACATCCGCCCGCTGATGCGGATGAGGTCACGCTCCGCTTCGGGATACCGACCCCGTGCATAGAGCGCCTGACCGAGGAAGAGCCATGCGCGATTGCGCACACCGGTGGGCACATCGCTCGTCAGCAGCTGCTCGAACGACTGGTCCGCCCGGTCGTACATCCCGAGCGAAAGATAGAGGCCGCCGAGGAGCAGACGGGCATCGGCATCGTGATGCGGCAGCGAACGCCAGTGCTCGTAAGCCGTCAGGCGCGTCGCCGCCTCGAAATCCTTGCCCTGATAGTAGTAGAAGAGCACGTCACCATACGGCAAGTCCTGTACGTGTATCTCGGGCAGCGCCTCCGGATCGTGGAGGCGCGCCGCCGCGGGCGCCGCTCCGGCGAGCAGCGTCACGGCCGCGAGGACGCACAGGCACGCCGCGCGGGCCAAATTATTTACTCCCAGTCCTTGATGCGAAACTGCGGCTGGAGCTTGTTTTGGTCGTCGGTGATCGTGAGCTCGAGGTACTTGGCGCCGATGTCTTTCTGGAACTGGAGAGTGGCGCCGCGGGTGTAGTCGCGGGCGTGCGGACCCTTGCCGGTCAGGAAGGCCACGAGCTCGTGCTTGCCGGCTTTGAGATTGCCGACATAGAGCCGCTGCACACCGCCCTGGACCAGCGCGTTGACCTCCCTCGGGGTGTAGAGGTAGTTCGCGACCTCCTTGCCGTCGATCTTCAGTTGCACCGAATCGAGCGCGAAGAACGTGCCCGCATCCATCGCGACGAATACGGCCACCTGGGTGTTGGCCGGATAGAGCAGCTCCTGCTCGAGGACGAAGAGATCGCGGTTGAGGTCGAGGACGTCGCTCTTCAGCGACTGCACCTGCTCATCCACGGGTGGAGTCGGGGCGGCGGGAGGCGAGGAGCTGGCGGCTGGCGGTGCGGCGATGGCAGCGGGCGGATGGGCCACCGCAGGCGACGTGGCCGCCGAAGTCATGGTGGCCGTCGCGGGCGCCGGGACCGGAGGTCCGGCGAAAGTCGCGGGGGCCGCAACCAGGGCGGCCAGCCCGGCGAGCAGCGCTACTTTTGCGGTCAAACACCTGCCTGCCGGCCGGCGTGCGAGGGGCAACGTGACTTCGAGCATTGTTGCGGTCCGTTCATTCGGCAAGGAGCGTGCGCAGCTCATCCTCGCAGGCCCGGCGGTTCGTTTCATTGAAGTCGCGCACTACCTGGCGAATTTTTCCATCCCGATCGATCAACACCGTCATCGGCAGGTTGTCGACGTCATAGAGCCGGGCGACAGCCTTGGCCGGATCGAGCAGCAGCGGAAATGTGACATGCGTCCCGCGGGCGAAGCTCAGCGCCGCCGTTTGATCGTCGGCGACCTCGACCCCGTAGACGCGCAGACCCTGTGCCGCGTAGCGGCCGAAATCCTGCTCCAGGGCCTGGAGCTGCGCCCGACAGGCGTCGCAGCCGCTGCCCCAGAAGGAGATCACGACGACCTGGCCGACATGCTCGGACAGGCGCACGTTGGGGCCGGAGAAGGCCCGCAGCGCGAAATCCGGCGCGGGGACGCCCGGTACGGCATGAAACCGGCCGGCAAGCGCGGGCAGACTCCAGAGAATTGCCAGCGCGGCGATCAGCGCTCGCATCTCAGACGATCGGCGCAAAGGCGGTGATCGCGGCCTGAGCGCTGAGCGACCCCAGCCCCTGCTGCGGGAAGAGCGTGCCGAACCGGCCCGCGAGGCTGCCGTGCAGCGACAGGTAATTGAGAACCACCGTCTCGACGAGCTGCACGACCGAGTTGGCCGCGGGGCTCGAGGTGCTCACCACCGAGCCGTCGGCGCTGAAGTAGCCGATCTGCTGACTCGCCGGGCCGTTGAGCGGCTGCGGACGCCCGCTGGGGCTGTACACCAGAAAGAAGGTCGCCGCCACGGCGGAGGAGTCGCCCTGCCAGGCGAGCTTGTTGCGGCCGGCGGGCGTCGTGTCCACCATGCTGCTCGAGGTGAGCGAGCCGTCGCTCAGCACGTAGATCATGACGGGCTTCTTGATGCGCTGGGCGTATTCCAGCACCGCGCCGATCATCTGACCCGCCTTGAAATTGCGCGTCTCGCCGGTCGCGCGGGTGTTGTCGTGGTAATCGAACCCGCCCAGGCTGACCGTGCCGGCGCCCGCGAACCCGTTCAACACGAGCTTCATGACCGTCGCGGTCTTGGCGACATCGGAATCGCTGAAATCGGAGCTCTGGAAAATCGGCCCGACGATATCCGGATCCTGCGTCGGATCGAGGTCCGAGGGATTGCCGAACTGCGCCGTGTTGTTGGCGGACTTGACGTAGTTGCAGCGGACCTGATTCTTGAGCTGCGCGTCGTCGGCCAGCTGATTGGGATCGCTGCTGGTGTAGAGCTGCACACCGGGAGTGCTGGTGCTCGAGTTCGGCTCCGCGAGCGCGCCGGTGAAGGCGGCGCCCGGATCGGACCCGCCGGCCGTATATGCCGCGGTGCCGCCGCTGATGCGCACCTGGGACTCGAGCACCGCCACGGAAAGGGGATCGGCGGTCGCGCCGCCGGTGCTCACGAGGCCGGTGGCATCGCTCGGCCGATCGATGGTGCTCGGCTGCAGTGCCGGATCGATCATGACGCCGCCGAGGTTGGGAGGCGCGGTGGAATTGCCGCCGGAGACCGTGGGCTGGGTGCCTACGAGCGTGAGCAGCGAGCCCTTCGCGCCCACCGTCGCGATACCGTACATCGGGTTGTGGGGATTGATGCCGGTGTCGTTTTCCGACAGCGCCGGAATCACCGCGCCATTGGTCCCCGCGGCGGTCCCGGCGCTGACCTTGGACATGATGCCGCGCAGGATGGCCCCGTCCGAATGCCATAGGAGGCCGAGGGCGTTGCTCACGAAGGCGCTGGAGGTCGGCACCATGTTGCCGGGGACGCCGAGCTTGCCGTACCCCGCGGTCGAGAGGAAATTCGCCTGTCCGCCCTGCACGCCTACGAGGACTTCGGAGCCGACCAGATTCGCGCCGCCGGCAAGGTCGAAGCAGATGAAGGGTACCAGTCCCGCCCCCTGGGTGATGTTGCACTGACTCTGTGCCGTCAGAGCCTGGATATCGCTGTCGAGGGGGATGGCCTGCGCGCGGGCGGTGCCCGGCTTCAACAGCGCAGCGAGCCACGCCGGCGCCATGACGACAGCCGGCGCGCTGATGAGCCCCGCGGACAGCAATTCGCGCCGCGTCACCGGACGCTTGTGATTCTCATGCAGAATCGGCTCGCCCGGGGCATGCGGGCGGGGAGGTTTCTTGCGGATGAGCATGGCCTGCGATCTCCTCGTAGCCGCCTATTTCATGGTGAGCGCGGCGCTGCCGAGCGCTGCCTGGCAGGCAGCCCGCGCGGCCTCGGCCACGGTCGCCCCGCTCTTCACGGTCGGGATGCGCGTGAGCAGTGCGCTGAGCTCGCTCTGCACGGCCGCATACGCGGGATCGGTGTTGATGCCGACTATGCCGTTGGCGAGCGGAATGATCACGATGTTCTGGTTGGTGGTGTTGTTGAAGAAGGACGCGCTGGACGCGATGCTGGCGTCCAGGCCCGTACCGAAGAACGCGTCGCGGTAACCCTGATTGTTCACCAACTCGCTGCAATAGGTGCCGGCGAGCTCCGAGATGGCCGTCTGCTCCGAGCCGGTGAACGCATTGATCTGCGGCACCGCCGGCAGCGACTGCTCCTCCGAGGCGTAGAGCGCGGCGACCGCCGAATCGGTGGGCGGCACCCCCGTCACGCGCGACATCGAGGCATTGACCTCGGCGAACATCCGTACGCCGTAGTCCGGCTGTGGCGTATTGTCGGTCGACGGCGGATTGGGCGGAACGATCGGATCGACGTACACGTGCTGCTGGCTGCCGAGCTGGTCGAACGACAGGAAGAACATGTCGCCCGTCACACCCACATCGACGCCGATCACCGCGCCGACGCTCGAGAGCAGCTGCCCGTTGGCGGCCGTATACGCCGGCGCGCCAATGGTCGTATCGAGGGTCGAGAAGGACTGTCCGACGGTGGGAATCGAGCCGTTGATGCCGATCCGCATGCCCTTCACCGGGATGTTCTGCGGCTGCGCGCCGGCATCGAGGCTGATGAAGGTCGGATCGTAGAAGAGGTAGCTGTAGTTGTCGTACTGGCTCGCGGTCACCATGATGTACGACTGCGGCAGGCCGACGACGCTGCTGACGTCGAAGAGCAGGTAATAGCGCTGACCCACGCCGGCCGCATAATTCTGCTGCACCTGCGCGGCGGTGAGGGCGGAATCATGGATGGCGAGGAAGCGGATTTCGCCCAGCCACTGCTTGTCACCGGTCGTCTCGTTGCCGAGCACCAGGGCGAACGTGTCGTCCCAGTTGGCCAGCGAGCCGCCGCCATTGGGGTCGACGTCGCCGGTGGGCTGGCCGTTCACATATATCTTCTGCCCGTTGACCGGATCGTAGGTGAGCACGACATGCTGCAGGGCGGCTTGCGCGAAGTCACCGGTCGCGGAGGTGAGGAGCGGCGGCGCTCCGTTGGTATCCGTCTTGTCGCTGCGCGTCGCCGCCTGATACTGCGCCGCGTTCTGCCCGAGGGTGACATCGCGCGAGGTGTCGCTGCCGGAATAGCTGACGATGTTGGCCTTCGTCTGCGTGACGTTCGCGGGCGAAGCCCACACCTCGATCGAATAGGCGCCGGTCGTCTTGATGAGGTCCGCGATCTTCTGACTGGTGGTGGTCAGCGCCTGTGCGCGGCTTCCCTGCCCGAAGATGACGCCCCAGGCCTGGTCCCACGTGACGTTGCCGGAGACGGTCAGATCGGCCTCGGGGCTCACACCGCTCGTATCATAGGCGATGCTGCCGGTGCCTTCCTTGAATTCGTACTTGGCGATGGTATCGGCATCGTAGCGGTTGCCTCCCGCCGCGATGATGCCCTGCTGCAGCATGAGGGCCTTGGAGATGACCAGGGTCGGGTCGACCGTGGTCACCTGGATCGTATTGGCATAGGCGGTGATGGCCGCCTGCATCTGGGCCGCGCTGCCCGGACAGTCCGGACCGCCGCCGGAGACGGTGGGCCAGCAGTGATGCGACTCGTTGGCGAGGCGCTCGACGAATCGCGATGCCGCCGGATCGTCAAGATTGATCTTGACCTGCGCCTCCAGATAGGCCTGATTGGGGTCCGAGCTGGCGAAATACGGCGCCTGCGGCGTCGCGGAGTTGGGATCATGGCAATCGGCGCAGAACCTCCTCAGGATAGGCGTCCAGAGGAGTGCCTGGAACTGAGTCGAATCGCCGGGGAAGAGCTTGGTCCCGCCCACCGACTGGTCCGGCGGTGGCACCAGTTGCACCTTCTCCGAAGCGCCGGCCCCGCCGCCGATCCAATTCTGGATCCAGGTGAGCATGGTGTCGGCGCACGCCTGCGGCGAGGCGACCCAGCAGTTGTGTCCGCCGCCGACCTGCTGCACGAGCGTCGACTGGCCCGGCTGCGAGGTGTTCACCAGCGGCAGCGCCGCCTGATAGGCGAGGTTCACGTCATCGGAGCGGGCGAACTGCGGAGACTGCCCCCCCGCGTAGTGGCAGCCGCCACACCGGTCCGTGGAGCGGATGTTCTCCCACAGCGAGACCCTGAACGCCTGCACATCGGCATTCGCCGCAGCGGGTCCTGTGTAGTTGCTCGTCGGCGCCGTCCCCGTGGCCTGATTGACCTGGGTCGTGGGACCGCTCGGTCCGCAGCCGGCCAGCGCGGTGGCGAGAAGCAGCCCCGCCGCCACGGCCAAGAGCGAAGAGTTCCGGGATGTCGATTCGAGACGCCTCATGGAGCGTACCTTTTGGCGCACGGTCTCAAGAGCCCGCGCACGCGGCAGCCGACTGCTGGAAGACCTGCTTCAGGTCGTAATTGCTCTGCTTGAAGATGTTCTCGATGTTGGTGATCGTCGCCTGATCGGATGAGGTCGGCGTGCGCAGACACACCGTCTGAAAAACTTTGACCACCTGGCAGCTCGCGAAGGCTTCGGTCCTCTCGAGCTCCTGTCCCAGGGACTTCGCGCCCTCGCCACTGCCGGGCAGGCTCTGGTCCCAACCGAGATCGGCGTTGGGACCGGACCGCCACCGGTTCGACCAAGTGTCGTCGGGCGTGATGAAGCCCCAGGTGAAGTTCTGCGGGTTCTTCAGGTACTTTGGCTGCACCTGTCCCTGGGTGTAGACGAGCTGGTTGCTCGTGGTATTGAAGTCATAGTACGCGAACGCCTGCGCCATCGGATCCATGCCGCTGTGGCAGCCGGCGCAGTTGTTGAGGAACACCCGGCTATCGCCGCCCGGAGAGCGCGCCACGTCCTGACGGATCCGATCGGTCGGGCGCGTGTTGTCCATGACCGTCTGCATGTCATGGCACAGATAGTTGAGCATCGTGTAGCGGAACTGCGCGCGGTTGGTGCCATTGATGAAGAAGGCCTGCGCGCCCGCCCGTGTCGTCCACACGCCCGCGGTCGCCTGCGCCGGCAGGCCATATTCCGACGATTGCGTGGTCTGCACGAACTTCGTCTTGTCGCTCATGTCGACGTTCTGCGCCTCCGCCTGCGCGTAGTGATCGTTGCCGCCGGGCGACGGCGCGGGCAGTCCGGACACATTGAAGACGTAGAGGATGTCGGCGGAGAGCACCGTATCGAACGGGACGTCGTCGCGTACCATCCCGATGACGGTCGCGGTGTAGTCGTTGAGCGGCACGAACGCCGACTGATCGCGGTTCGTCCAGGGGTTGATGAACTCTTTCAGCGTCACGTTGTAGAACGACGGCGCGTTGGTGGCGTAAGCGGCGGCGGCCACCAGGCCGGACGGCGTAGCCGGGTTGCCGATGAGCGAGACCATGTTGGCAATGTCCGCCGGCGACGGCGGCACGCCGGCGATGCGGCTGTAGATACGCTTCGCCTGCTCCGGGGGTCCGGCAAGGACGGGGGGAGCAACCTGCACTGCCAACAGCGCCAGGGCGCACGCGCCGCAAGTGGCGCGGCGGGCGAGGCCCTCACGGCGATGTCGATTTTTTGACCGATGTTTCATGGCGAGCGATTAGCTCCGGAAAGTCGATGCGCGAGGCGGACTATACCGGCATGAAAATCCGGAAACCAACGTCGCAAGACACCGACATCGCTGTTGTCTGAGGTCACTTTCCAACCCTCCCCGTCCATCACTGTCTCCGATCACACTGTTGACGCCGCCGACGCGCGCCAAAGTGCGAGTCGGTTCACGGCGGGCACTGACATAAGAGGGCCTACTAGCGCGACTCCCAGCCTGCACGGTCCAAGGGGCGCGATCAGTGCGATACAGAATCGTGACGCAGTTCACGGATGCGCCGGGCGGCCAGAAGCCGCCGCGCCGCGCAGGCGCCGTCCTGCGCGCCTGTCTGGCTCTGTCCCTCGCCGCCCTCACCCTCGCCGGCTGCAACAACGAAGGCCGCGGCAGCGTCAACCTCGCCAATAGCCAGCTCTCGGACCCGGCCACGACCGATTTCCCGATCTTCTACGTCAAGCGCACCATTCCGAAGAATCCGGATGATCTGCGCATGATGCGCGAGGCCGTGCCGCAGGCCGACCTCTACATGCGCTCCTCCGCCTCGCCCAGCGCGCCGGAGACGAATATCACGGCGCGCATCACGGCCGGTGCGACTTACGACGTAAAGGACGTGGACGTGTCACCGGACGGTAAGAAAGTCGTGTTCGCGATGCGCGGCCCCGTTACGGCGAACATGGATCAGGAGAAGCCCCCTTCGTGGCGGATCTATGAGTACGACATTGCGAGCGACACGCTGACGCCGATGATCGACTCATCCGCCGATACCGCCCCCGATACCGTGAACGATGTCTCGCCGCACTACCTGCCGGATGGGCGGATCGTCTTCTCCTCGACCCGCCAGAAGAACTCTCAGGCCGTGCTGATCAACGAAGGCAAGCCACAGTTCATCGCCGAGGATGAGGCGCGTACCGAGCCGGCCTTCGATCTGCACGTGATCAGCACCGACCGGACGCAGATCGATCAGATCTCCTTCAACCAGAGCGACGATCGGGACTCGACCGTGCTCTCCGCGGGGCAAATTCTCTTCACCCGCTGGAACCACTACCCGGGCAAGGATCAGATGGACCTCTACACCATCAATCCCGACGGGACGGAGCTGCAGCTCTATTACGGCGCGCAGAGCCACATGACTGGCACCAATGACACCGTCGTGGAGTTCGCCCATCCGCACGAGATGCCGGACGGCCGGATCCTGGTCATTGCACGCCAGTACACCGGCACGGATTTCGGCGGGGCCCTCGAGATCATCGACGGCGCGCACTACGTCGAGAACACACAGCCGCTGCTCGCATATCCGACGCTCACCGGCCCTGCTCAGAGCGCCGCGACGTCGAATCAGGTGATCACGATCCCTGGCCCCTCCCCCGGCGGACGCTTCAACTCCGCGTGGCCGCTCTGGGACGGGACGGGGCGGATCCTGGTGAGCTGGAGCGAGTGCCGGGTGCTCGATGACACCCAGAACCCGCCGGCCATCGTGCCCTGCACCACGCAACGGCTGCAGGATCCGAACGTGCAGATCGCTCCGCCCCTCTACAGCCTGTGGCTCTTCGATCCCGCGCAGAACACGTTCCTCCCCATCATGCAGCCCACCGAAGGCGTGATGATCACGGACGTCGTGGCCTCGCAGCCGCGCGCCATCCCGACCATCATTCCGGATGCGGTTCCGGATCCGGAGCTCAAGGGCGCAGGCGTCGGCGAGATAGACATCAAGAGCGTGTATGACTTCGATGGCGTGGATACCTCACCGGGAGGCATCGCCACACTCGCCGACGGCAAGACGCCCGCCACCCAACGGCCGGCCCGCTTCATCCGGCTGGTGAAAGCGGTATCGATCCCGGACAGAAAGGTGATCAATCTGGCGCAGGAGGCATTCGGCGCCAGTAACTACATGCGCGAGATCATGGGATACGCGCCGGTCGAGCCCGATGGCTCCGTACGCATCAAGGTGCCGGCCGATGTCGCGTTCGCGATCTCCATCCTGGATGCCAACGGGCGGCAACTGGCCGGCTTTCCCGCCCACAGTGACTGGCTGCAGGTGCGGGCCGGGGAGGTGCTGGCGTGCAACGGCTGCCACGCGCCGCCGACGGCCGCGAAGGCCTATTCCCACGGCCGCGACGGTCTCTTCAATGCGGCCTATGCCGGCGCGACGGCCGGAGGCATGCCCTTTGCGGACAGCGTCGCCACGTATACGCCAAACGCCGGCGAGACGATGGCGGAGACACTTGCCCGAATCACCTGCCAGGGCAGCGCACTCTCTACCGCCCAGTGCAGCATGACCCCGAGTGTCGATGTCTTCTACACCGACGTGTGGACCGATACCTCGCGGGGACTGACGGCGAATCCGCCCTTCTCCTACCAGTACTCGGCTCTCGCGGCCGATGAGCCACCGCCGCTTCCGGCGGCCACGCCCGGATGCGAAGGAGCCTGGGCCTCCAACTGCCGCGTCGTCATCAACTACCCGGAGCACATCCAGCCGATCTGGGATGAGGTGCGCCAGGTGAAGGACACGAACGGCAACGTCACGGCCGACCATACCTGCACCCAGGGCGGCTGCCACAGCCCGAAGGACGCCAACGGCGCGGCGGCGCAGCCGGCGGGCTATCTCGATCTGACGAACACCGCTTCGAACGATGACGCGGCCGAACTCGTCTCCTACCGTGACCTGCTGTTCGCGCACGATGTGCCGGGACCGCCCGACGCCAACGGCAACCCGACTACGATGTCGGAAGGCCCGTTCCTCGATGCCGGCAATGCCAACGGCCCGCGCTCGGCCGCCTCACTCGCGCTCTTCGCCCCGGCGAGCGGTGATAACATTCACAAGGGGATCCTCTCGCCCGACGAGCTTCGCCTGATTTCGGAATGGGTGGATATCGGCGCGCAGAATTTCAACAATCCGTTCGACCCGAACGTGCCGAAGAACTAGGACGAGGCTTGCGACGCGCACCGATATGCTTGCTGCTGCTCTTCGGCCTTGCGCTGGCTCCCGCCGTAAGCCACGCACGTGCGCACGCGCACGTGCATGTCTACGTCCAAGCGCCGTATCTCGAGCTTCATACGGGGCCCGGCCGGGGCTACCCCGTGTTCAATGTCGTGCCGCGTGGACAGAGCGTAGAGATCCTCTTCCGCCGCACACAGTGGCTCAAAGTGCTTACACCGCGCGGCGTGCGGGGCTGGGTGTCCGAGCAGGACATGATGCAGACGGTGCTCAGCGACGGCTCGCCATTGGACCTGCACATCGGCACCCGCGCCGGCTATACCTCCCATCGCTTCGAGGTCGGGGCCTTCGCCGGCGTATGGGGCGGGGCATCGCTGATCTCCAGCTACGCCTCGCTCTCCTTCAACTCACAGCTCGCCCTCGAGGCATCGGTCGGCCAGTTCTTCGGCAGGTACTCGAATGGGCTGACCGCCGACATCGGCCTGACCCACGTCATCCTGCCGCAGTGGCGGCTCTCGCCCTTTCTGATGCTCGGCGGCGGCCTGGTGCACACGGAGCCCAAGGCCACACTGGTGCAGCCATCGAATCGCACCGAGCAGACCGCCTATGTTGGCGGCGGACTGCGTTTCTACCTGTCCAGAAGCTGTTTCGTGCGGGCGGAGTACAAGACTCATATGGTGTTCACCAAACTCGATCGCAATCAGGTGGAGGACGAATGGAAACTCGGGTTCGCCGTGTTCTTCTGACGGCCGCGGCGCTCCTCGCTCTGCCGGGCTGCGCCACGGTGCAGCGCTGGCGCACGCACCGTGCCGAAGTCCGCGAGGCGCGGGCGGAGGCGCGCGCCGAAGCCGCGCAGGCGCAATCGCCGCAGAACGGCACGAGCGAGATGCCCCCGCCCGTCATCCGCCCCGAGGTCGCGCGCCGCCGGGCGAAAGCCCCCAGGATCAAGAGCTCGAACTTCGAGATCGGAGCTCATTTCGGCGTGCTGTCGATCGAGGACTTCGGCTCCCACCCGGCCTACGGAGTGGATCTCGCCTACCACATCACGGAAGACTTCTTCCTGCGGGCCGAGCTCGGCCGGGCCACCGGCGGGCGCACCAGCTTCGAGACCCTGGGCGGCAACGTCCAGCTCCTGACCGAGGGTGAGAGGAAGTTCACGTACTACGATCTGGGACTGGGTTACAACTTCCTGCCGGGCGAGGCCTTCATCGGCTCCAGGCACGCCATGACCAGCAGTTTCTACGTCGTGGCCGGCGTGGGCGGAACCCAATTCGCCGGCGACAAGAAGTTCACGGTGACCTTCGGCGGGGGCTATCAGGTCCTGCCGCTCGATTGGCTCGCGGTGCGCCTGGGCGTCGAGGATCATCTTTTCCAGACTGATCTGCTGGGCGCCGAGAAGCTCACTAACAACCTCGAGGCGATCCTCGGCACCACGGTCTTCTTCTGAACATGGGAGGATGAAATATGCAGAATCGAATCACGGCGGCGGCGCTCCTCGCCGCACTCGTGGCGCTCGCGCTGCCCGCCTGGGCGGCGGCGGACGCGGCCGCGGACTCGGTGGCTCCGGCGGCGGCGCCGGCTTTCACGCTGCAGTCCACCAGCGGCCAGCAGGTGAGTCTCGCCCAGTTCAAGGGCGATGTGGTCATGATCAACTTCTGGGCGAGCTGGTGCAGCCCCTGTCGCCAGGAGATGCCGCTGCTCGACAGCATCTACCGCAAGTACAAGGATATGGGGTTCGAGCTCATCGGGGTGAACGTCGAGCCGGACCCGAAGTCGGCCAATGCATGGCTCAAAGCGACGCCGGTCAGCTATCCCATTCTCTACGACCCGCAGAGCAAGGTCAGCCAGCTCTATCAGGTCCAGGCGATGCCCACCACCGTGATCATCGACCGCAGCGGAACGGTGCGCTTCCTGCATCGCGGCTATCTCCCGGGCGATGAGAACGCCTATCTCAACAGCATCCGGTCGCTGATCGTCCAATAATTCCATGCGTATCACGGCCTTGCTCCTCGCCGCGGCTCTACTCGCCCTCGTCACGGGATGTGCGCCCATCCAGCCGTGGGTGAAGCCGTATGAGCGTGAGCACCTCGCTGACGCCATCATGGCTCTCGACCGCAATCCCGTCTCGAGCACCTACCTCAACCACGTGTTCGAATCGCGCGAGGGTGCTCGCGGCGCAACGGGCGGGGTCGGTGGCGGCTGCGGATGCAACTGATGCGCCTGCGCACTCTCGCCGCGCTCTGCCTCGCCGCGGCGCCGGCGGCGGCCGGCGTCCTGCCGCCGGATCGCGCCGATGCGCTGTATCACCGCTACCAGGGCGGCGGCATCACGGTCCAGGGCCCCTCGATCCTGGTACAGAAGAAAATAGGCGATCACTTCTCGATCGGCGCCAACTACTACCAGGACATGATCTCCAGCGCCTCGATCGATGTGCTGCTCTCCGCCAGCCCCTATCGCGAGAAGCGTACGCAGAAGAGCGCCTCGGCCGAGTATCTGCACGGCAAGACCACCTACAGCGCCGGACTCATCAACAGCGCGGAGCCGGACTACAAGGCGAACACGTCCTACTACTCCGTGAGCCAGGACATGTTCGGCGACCTCACCACGGTCACCCTGAGCTACCGGCGTGGCTGGGACCAGATCTACCGCGACATCAAGGCGAACGGGGTCATCGTCAACGACCCGACGTTCCACCAGCGGGCGGATCATCGGGTGTACGGCTTCAGCCTCACGCAGATCCTCACGCGCAACCTCATCGGCACGTTCGACTATGAGCTGTCGACCGACCAGGGCTATCTCGCGAGCCCCTACCGCCAGATCCGCTTCGCCGACCCGAACAACCCGATCGGCTACAGCCTCGCCAACCAGATCTATCCCGGCACACGCACGAGCGATGCGTTCTCGGCGGAGCTGAAATATTACGTTCCCTACCGCGCCGCGCTCACCGCCAAATACCGCTTCTTCACCGACTCCTGGGGCATAGTCGCGCACACGCTCCAGCTCGATTACATCCAGCCCATCAGGCATCACTGGACGCTGGACGGCAACGTCCGCTACTACCGCCAGGGAGCCGCCAGCTTCTACAGCGATCTCTTCCCGTACGCCAACTACTCCAACTACATGGCACGCGACCGGGAGCTCGCCGCATTCCACAGCATCACGCTCGGCATCGAAGCCTCTTATGCTTTCTCGATACCGCGGCTGACGTGGATCCAGAAGAGCACCGCGACCCTGAGCTTCGATCGCATGATGATCAACTACCTGGATTACCGCGACGCGCTCTACTCGAAGTTCGATCCCGCCTCATTCAAGGGCGGCGCGGAACCGCTCTACACGCTGGATGCCAGCATGTTTGAGGCGTACGTGTCGTTTTGGTTCTGAACGGTGCCTGAACGGAGCCGCTCATCGGCTCTCACTCACTCCAACCCGTCGTTCTGCGGTAAGCTCTGCGCAGTTCAATGCCGCCGGCTCCGGCTTGTCGGTCCCCGGCGACATCATAGGGGATCTCAGGCATGCCTATCCGTACTCGCTTACTCACCGCTCTGGCCGGCGTCGCGCTCGCGTTCACGGCAGTGGCCGCGCACGCACAGGCAATGGAGGAAGGGCGCCTCCTCCTCGCCACACAGGTACTCAATGACGTGCGCAACTCGCGCGATCAGGGCATTCCCGACCGGCTGCTCGAGCGCGCTTACGGCATCGCGGTAATTCCGGAATTCACCAAGGTCGCGTTCTTCCTCGGCGGCGCGCGCGGCCACGGAGTACTCGTCGTCAGAGACGCAAGCGGACACTTCTCCAGCCCGATCTTCGTCACCCTGACGGGTGGCAGCTTCGGATTCCAGTGGGGCGTGCAGAAGACTGACCTGGTGCTGGTGTTCACCTCCCGCAAAGGGATCGAAGGCATCACGGGCGGGAAGCTGACGCTGGGCGCCGATGTGTCGGTGGCCGCGGGTCCGGTCGGCCGGCAGGCGACCGCCGCGACCGATCAGGCTTTCAACGCCGGGGTGTACTCGTATTCGGCCACTCGGGGCATCTTCGCCGGAGTGGCCCTGTCGGGCGCCGCGCTCACCATCGACGACTCCTCCAATGCGGAGCTCTATCGCCACCCGGGTCTGCTGGCGTCCGACATCATCTCGGGCTCGGTGCACTCCGACGACGATGCCGCGCGCCGCTTCCAGACCGCGGTATCGGAGGGCACCGGCCTGCAGCCCGCCTCGTCCATGACGAGCTCTGCCGCGCCTCCCGCCGGCCGTGTGCAGCCCGCCGCTCCCGTCCGGCAGAACGGACCGCCGGCGCAGGCCTTCCCGCTGCAGGACGCCAATCCCGGCAGCAACCCGAACAATCCTCCCAACAATTAATTGAGACCCCGTCCGGGAGGGCCGTGCCCCTGGCCCTCCCGGAAGGCCGGCCCCTTCGCCACGGCTGCGCGCGCCATGGTGCGCCGCGCCGATTTCAGCTACAACGCCTCGCATGACGTTGTTCGAGATCGTCATTGCGCTGCTGCTCGTCGGGGCGATTCTCTCGCACTGGGCCGATCGGCTGGGCGTTCCGTACCCCGCGCTGCTGGCGCTCGCGGGGGTCGCTCTCACGCTCATTCCCGGCACGCCGCAGGTCGTCCTCGATCCGCAGCTTGCGCTCGCGCTCTTCGTCGCTCCGATTCTGCTCGATGCCGCGTTTGACGCCTCGCCCCGCGATTTGAAGCGCAACCTGGCGGCGGTGAGCAGCCTCGCGATTGCCGCGGTCTTGGCCACCATTGTCGCGGTTGCCGTCGTGATCCGGCACATGGTGCCCGGCATGAACTGGCCCACGGCGCTGACGTTGGGCGCGATCGTTGCGCCCCCTGATGCCTCTGCCGCCGTGGCCGTGTTGCGTCGCCTGCGCCCGCCCCACCGCATGGTGGTGATCCTGGAAGGCGAAAGCCTCTTCAACGATGCGAGCGCCCTCCTCGCTTACCGCATTGCGGTAACGGCGGCGATGACGGGAGTCGTCGAGGGCTGGAGCGTCGTGCCGCTCTTCCTAGTGACCTGTGGTGGGGGCGTGATCGCCGGCATCGTGCTGGCGCGGCTGTACCTGTGGGCGACACAGCGGGTGCGGGATATTCCGATTGCAGTGATGCTGCAATTCATCGGCACCTTCGCCGTGTGGGTACTGGCCAGCCGCATCGGGCTCTCATCCATCATCACCATGATCGCCTACGCCATGACGCTTGCGCGGCGGGCTCCGGCCCGAACCGACGCCCGGCGACGAATTTCCTCCTACGCCGTGTGGGACGTGGTGGTGTTCGTGCTCAACGTGCTCGCGTTCGTGCTGATAGGTCTGCAGCTACGCGCCATCCGCACACGCGTGCCTGATTCGCAGTGGCATGTGTATCTCTGGTCGGCGGCGGCGGTATGCGTCACCGTCATCCTGGTGCGTTTCGTGTGGGTCCTGTCCCACAACAGAATCGCGCAGTGGCGGCTTAGGCGCCGCCGGTCCGCAAGTTCCGATCGAGCCGACGCCCGCGGACGCCCGATGACCATGCCCACACTCGGGGGTGGCCTCGTCATAGCCTGGTGCGGAATGCGCGGCATCGTGACGCTCGCGGCCGCGATGGCCCTCCCGGACGGCTCCGCGGCTGCGGCTTTCCCCTACCGCGACCTGATCCTCTTCTGTGCCTTCGCCGTAGTGCTGGTGACCCTGGTCGTGCAGGGCATCACCCTGCGCCCTCTGATGGCGTGGATCGGACTCGAAGACGACGGCACCGTGGAGCGGGAGGTACGACTCGCCAGGGCGGAGACGGCGCGTGCCGCGCTCCGCGCGCTGGCCGGACCGCACGATTCCCCGTCGCTCGAGACGCTGCGCCGCGAATACGAGGCGCGCATCCGCTTCAGCGAGAATGGGCTCGAAGAGCCCCGGGCGGCACAGTCCAGCGCAACCCTGGCGCAGGCGCTTCGGGGCGCCGTGGCGGCCCAGCGCCGCGCCCTGGTCGATCTGCGGGCGCGCTCCGTCATCGGAGACGATGCCTTCCACGTCGCGGAGGAGGAACTCGACCTGCTGGAGCTGACCGCCGATGAGCGCGTCAGGCCCGAAACCTGATTCCGTAACCCGTGGACGACCCCGTCCCCCCTGCACCAAAGGAGAGATGGGATTCGCCCGGGCGTTCCGGCACAGTAGCCACTCAAGGTCCCCAGGAAATCCCGTGAACGAAGCCGCAGCAAGCGTGAGCCCGGCTGGCGCCGCCGGCCGCACTGCCTTTTCGGTGCTGGCCGCGATCAGCTTCTGCCATCTGCTGAACGACATGATGCAGTCGCTGCTGCCGGCGCTGTATCCGATGCTGAAGACTTCGTACGCGCTGACCTTCGGGCAGATCGGCGTCCTCACCTTCACGTATCAGATCACCGCCTCGTTGCTGCAGCCGGTGATCGGGCGCTATACCGACAGCAAGCCGCGCCCATACTCGCTGGCCACGGGGATGACCTTCACCCTGGCCGGTCTCGCCATGCTCGCCTCGGCTCGCACTTATCCGCTGCTTCTCGCCGCGGGCGCCATGATCGGTACCGGCTCCTCGGTCTTCCACCCGGAATCCTCGCGGGTGGCACGCATGGCCTCGGGCGGCCGGCACGGTCTCGCGCAATCGGTATTCCAGGTCGGCGGCAATTTCGGCACCGCGATCGGACCGCTCCTCGCCGCCTTCATCGTTCTGCCGCACGGTCAGATGAGCGTTCTCTGGTTCTCGTGCGCGGCGCTGCTCGGCATTTTCGTGCTCCTCAACGTGGGGCACTGGTACAAGGCCCACGGCATGGCGCGGCTGAAGCCCCGCGCCGCGGCCGCCAGCGCGCATGCTGCTGACGCACCCACACGAAGACAGGTGACCGTCGCAATCAGCGTGCTGATGGCGCTGATCTTCTCCAAGTACTTCTATCTCGCCAGCCTGACCAGCTACTACACGCTCTATCTCATCAACCGCTTCCACGTGTCGGTGCAGGCCTCGCAGATCTATCTCTTCGTGTTCCTGGGCGCGGTGGCGGTCGGCACGATTCTCGGCGGACCGGTGGGAGATCGGATCGGACGCAAATACGTCATCTGGGGCTCCATCGTTGGCGTGTTGCCCTTCACGCTCATCCTGCCGCATGCCAACCTTTTCTGGACGGCCGTGCTGACGGTTCCCATCGGACTCATCCTCGCCAGCGCGTTTCCGGCGATCATCGTCTATGCGCAGGAGCTGCTGCCCGGCCGCACCGGCACCGTGGCGGGACTCTTCTTCGGCTTGGCCTTCGGCATGGGCGGCATCGGCGCCGCGGTGCTCGGCAAAGTCGCCGACTCCTTCGGCATCAACCTGGTCTACGAGATCTGCGCTTTCCTGCCGATCATCGGACTGCTGGCGGGATTCCTTCCCGACGTCGACCATACCGGCGCGGTCAAGCCGGCTCGGGCCTGACCTGCGCGCCGACGCTACGATCCGTTGCCGCTGGCCATTTTCGCGGGCGGCACCAGCACTTCGGCGCTCAGGTGAGTGCCCAGCGTGATCTGGTGTGGGACGCAGGTCGAGGAATACTTGACGTTTCGAGTACTGAAGAGCGGCAGGAAGGTCTCCTTGAACTGCTCGATCAGCTCGCAGTTGCCCTGATCGTTGTACGATGCGTTGGCCGGCATCAGCACCACGGACTTCCATTGCGCCTGCACCGGGGCGCCGGCGCTCTTGTCCTTGGAGGCGTCCGCGGACGAGGCCGGAACCAGGACGTGCATCGTCACCCGCACGCCCGGGAACAGGGTGGGACCGGACGGCCGGACGCAGGCAAACTGCTGAACCTTCAGATCCCGTGCGCCGAGCTTCTCCAGCATGCTCCTGATCTTGTCCTGCAGCCCGTCGCAGGAGTAATGCGTCGTGAATCCCTGGTACACGAACTGGACCTTCTTCGGCACCCATACGGCCGCCACGCTGTCCTGAGCCGCGGCCAAGGCGGGTACGGCGGCCAGGAGGGTCGTCGCCGCTGTCGCTAAAGCCAATCGCGAGACGAATCGGAGGGGGCTCATGGCAACCTCGATGGTTTCTGTGCTGCCTGTTGCAATGGACACCAACGCATGACGAGGGTTCCGCGTTGACCCCCGCTACAGGTATTGCTGGCGCTGGGCCGCCGGCGGCGGGGCATACTGGTACATCCACGTTTCCGTCAGGGCCTGTCCGTCCAAGGACAAATAGAGCCTCAGGTCGATCGGCTGCTCGCCGTCGTCCGGCACCAGGTCAAACATCGCACGCCAGCCCTTGATCGGCAGCAGCGGCCGCGCCGAGGTGACCTCGACGTTGCCACGCGAGGCGCTGATGACGGGCACCACCCGCGCATCCGGGCCGAGCATACCCAGGTCGCCGCCCACGAAGTCCACGACGAAGCGCCACGCGAAGTGAGTGCGCTTCTGGCCGACCACTCCGCCTATCCCATCGCGCGTCGCGTGCACCTGCGCGAGGTGGGGTTTGAACGGATTGCTGCGGCACCAGTACAAACGGTAGCCGTAGAGGTATTCGTGCCCGGGCTCGGCCTTGTCCGCCGGGCTCCAGAAGGCGACGATGTTGTCCATGGTCTCATCGCTCGTGGGGATCTCCACGAGCATGACGCCACCCTTGCCCCAGGACGCTTTCGGCTGCACCCAGCAGTCCGGACGCTTGTTGTAGAAGACACCATCGTCCTGATACTGCGAGAAGCGTCGCTCGCGCTGCATCAGGCCGAAGCCGCGCGGATTCTCATCGACGTAGGTATTGACGCGCAGCACCCTCGGGTTTGCGAGGGGCCGCCAGATCCACTCGCCGGCGCCGGTGTTCATCTGCAGACCGTCGGAGTCATGGATCTCCGGGCGCCAGTCATCGTCCACACGATGGTCGTTCTTGCCGACGAGAAACATGCTGGTGCACGGAGCGACGCCGAGGCGTTGGATCTCCCTGCGCGGGTAGAGCGCCGCATCGACATCCATGACCAGGGTGCTGGCGACGTCGATGATGAACCGGTACGCGCCTGCGATGCTCGGCGAGTCGAGCAGTGCGTACACGGTGAGAAGCGACGAGCTCTTGGCCGGCCGCTCGAGATAGAACGCGACGAAATCGGGAAATTCCTCCGGCAGCGACATCCCGGTGTCGACCGCGAGTCCGCGTTGCGACATCCCGTATTGTCCGTCCCCGTCGACCGCGCGGAAATAGGAGGCGCCCTGGAACACGGCCCGATCGCTTCTCCAGTCGGTGTGAAAGAGCACCGCGAATCCGGCGAAGCCGAGGTCCTTCGGCAGGTCCGCGGGCTTCAGACCCGACTTGCCGTAATCGAACATGGACGGATCGAACAGGATTTCCCGGGCATGTCCGTCCTCGACGGAGTACATCCGCACGGGCCTGGTGATGCTGAACCCCAGGTGGCCGAAGCGGATGCGGAAGGAGAGATCGTCCCCGTACCAGAGGGCACGCTCAGGCTTGTAGACGATCGACTCCCACTGGTCCCAGCTCAGGTGCTGGACGGCCGGCGGCAACGGCTTGTAAGCCTGGTGGTAGGGTGCCGCGCCCATGGAGCGCGCGAGTCCCTTGAGATCGGCATAGCTGAAGGGCTCGGGCTTGCCCGTCAGCGTCACGCCCTTGGAGGGAGTTGCCGGCGGCTTGCGCCGGAACACCCAGGGCCACGGTGCGAACGCCGCCATGCTGGAGCCGCCCGCGCGCAGAAACCCACGTCGATGCATCACTGTTCCTCGTTCGTTGCCTTCCACAGCCCGGGAAGCCAGCCGCATGCCCGATCGCGGCCGTAGCGGCCTATTTTAGCCCGAGCTTGACGGCCACTTGGCCCGCCGTGGCGGGCTGCGGGCCGGCCGCGGTGATCGCGATCCGGCCGGCAGCGACGCCGCCCGCCGCGACGATGGCCGAACGGATCGCCTCCGCGCGGCGTTGGCCGAGAGCCTGGAGATCGGCTTCGGAGACCTGCATCCGTTTGAGCAGCGCCGCTTGCATCTCGAGAATGGCAGGGTCGAAGGGCGGTACTTTTTGCGCGCTCGCGGGCAGCGGCGCCTTCGGCCCGAAGGCGTTCTGGTACGCGGCGCGCAGCAACCGGTAGTGCGAGGCGGGAAGCTCCAGCACTTCCTTGCCCGCGGTCGGCCGCGGCCGCGGCGCCTGTTGCCGCCCTCGGGTCCGTCGGCCGCGGCCCTCTGGGGCACCCGCTCCGCTGCGCGCGAGAGCGATCAGCTCAGCGCGCAACTTCCGCTTCGCCAGCGCCGCCCGATCGACGTCCGCAGCGAAGGTCGCGGGCACCTGCAACTGCAGTTGCGGCCGCTGTGCGAGTGCTTTCGCGAGCGCCGTCAGCCGGGTCTGTGAGGCCGGGAGCAGCGTCGCGCTTCCAGGCGCGAAGTCGATTCGGTTCATGTCCGGACCGCCGCCGAACGCCCGGCCCAGCATGGCGAAAGGCGCCGCGACGGCCTTCTCCAGCACGTGGAGGAGCGCCTTGCCGATGAGCGGGCCCAGGCTGAACTGCGGATTGTTGAGGCTGCCGGTCACGGGCAGGCCGAGCCGGATGACCCCGTCGCGATCCTTGAGCAGGGCCACGGCGAGGCGCAAAGGCAGCTTGGTCGCATGCGGACTCGGAACCTGATCGCCGAGCTGCAACTGGTCGATCACCAACGTGTGATCGGCGTTGAGCGTGCCGTGGTCCACCTTGTAGTGCAGATCGGCATCGAGCGTCCCACTCGCGATCTCGTAGCCCGCGAAGCGCACGGAGTAGGGAGTCATGCGCGTCAGCTCGAGCCTGCGGAATTTCATCCTGATGTCTGTATAGGTCGTGGCGGAAAGCAGATTCACGACGCCGCTGATGTCGACGGGAGCGTAACGATCCACCTTGCCCTTGAGACTCACATCGGCGCGCGAGCTGGGGTCGGACGACAGCCCCTTGATCGTGCCGTGCAGGTCCTGGATGCCGGTGGCGAAGTCGGGTTGCATCGAGAAATCGGCATAGTCGGCCGTGCCGCCGGCGATCCTGACCACGCCGATCTGCATGGCCATCGACGGCGAGGCGGAGGCGGAGTTCTCGCCGGACGGCGCGGCAGCATTCGGCGAGGCGGTCTTCTCCTGGGCGGTCTTCTCCTGGGCGGTCTTCACGGCCTCGGCCTTCGGGTGAGCGCCGCGCGGATGCAGGGCTTCCGACACATTGATGGTGTGGTCGGCTCCGATGATGACGCGCGCGTAGGGCGACACAGCAGTGATGCGCTGGATGCGCAGACTCGCGGGGCTGGAGACATAGCGCAACCCGGCAATGTGCAGGCCGTGCCACTTGACGAAGTCCTGCTTGAGATCGTCGTCCACCGCTCGCAAGCCGGCCACGTCGATCCGGCCGGCCGCATCGAGCTGTCCGTCCGCGCGCCGGCCGATGTCGAGTTGGGTGCTGAGGAATCCGCTCACCAGCGTGAGCGCGGTGTACTCGTTCAGGTAGGGTTGCAGCGCCCGCAGGTCTACGCGGCTGAGTCTCAATTTGGCGCTCAGCGCTTCGGGTTGCAGAGTACCCGCCGCCGTGAGCTGCAGCCGCCCACTGCCGTTGACGGCCGCTCGCAACGAGACCGTGATGCGGTTGCGCGGCGAGCTGTCGTATCCCGTGATCCGGGCCGTTATCGCGCCGAGGGTCAGGTCGGCGGCCGGCTTGACTCCGCGGTCCTGCAGCGACACCCGCGTATCCTCGATGCGGATGTCCGGGGCGGCAATCCGCCACCCGGGCGTGCGGGAGGAGGGTTGCGGGGAAGCCGGAGAAGGCGGCGAAGGTGCGGGGCCCGGCGACGCCGCCGCCGAGCCCGTCGGCTGGCCGGCGGAGCGGCCGAGAAGCTCCAGCAGATTGAGCTTGCCGTCCTGATCGAGCCAGCCGCGGACGTCGGCGCCGGCGAGCGTGATCGCGCCCACTCGAATCGAGCGCTGCTCGAGATCGATGTGGGCGTGATCCAGGGTGAAGCGGTTGAGTTGCACGTAGTCCGAGGCCGCTTGCCGCGGCCTCACGCCCAGCCCGCTGACCCGCGCCTGCGGCACGTCGATGGTCATCCTGACTCCCTGCGCGGAGCGGTCGATCGCGAAAGCCCCCTCGAGAGCCAAGGTGCCGCGGGAGATCTTCGCGGGCAGGACGGGACCGAGATACGCTCCCACGGTGCGCGCGGTCAGCCCATCGAGCTCGAGCGCGCCATGGAGGGAAATCGGCGCGGTGCGTATCGTTCCCGTCCAGTCCAGCCGGCCGCCCTGGCCGATGGTGGCGGTGAGGTGGTATCTGCCTGCCGTATTGCCGCTGGTGCTGAAGCCAAGAAGCTCGAAGCCGATCGGATTGAGATCGAGGCGGAACGGCACGGAGCGGGTGTCATCTTCGTAGGTGGCACTGCCACTCGTGACCGCGAGCCGGTCGACGAAGAGCCGCAACGGCTTGGAGCCGGAAGGCGGCGCCGTGGCGTTGGCCGGCTGGGCAAAGGGTTTTTCCAGATCCGAGAGATTGAGTTTGCCGTCGCGGCGCACCACCGCGCTGACCCGGGGACTCTCGAGCACGATCTCACTCAGGCTCGGCGCCAACCGGGTCACGCTGGCAATTCCCACCGCGACCTCCAGCCGTCCGAAGGAAATCATCGGGCGGCCGTCGGCATCGGGAAGCGAGAACTCTGTTATCTCGAGCGTCCACGTAAAAGGATTGAAGCGGACGTCACCGATGGAGAGGGTCCTGCCGAAATCCCGGGCTGTGAGCCCCACCAGCTCCGATCGTATCCAGCGCGGGACCAGCAGAAATCCCACCGCGGCATACAACGCCACGAGCCCCGCGATAATCGCGAGGAGACCCAGGAAGCGCCGACCCCGCACTCCGGTCATGGAGGCACCTATCGTGTCAGGTTACGTACGGCGAGATGACCATGCAGACGACAGTGACGGAAAGCAAGGTCGCGGCGATGCGTTGCGCCATCAGGGGCGACCTGCGCAAGCCAAATTGCGCGACCGCGGCCACGAGCGCGCACAGCGCGCCGATCGCGAGCGTGTTGGCCATCGGTCCGTGAGCGCGGCGGATCACGATGCCCCAGAGAGCCGCGCCGGCCGCGATCGTCAGGACCGCGGCGGACATCTGCGCGCGAAAGAGCTCCGGGGTGAGCTTGTGCGCGGGCGAGGTGTGCGTCAGCGCAAGAGTGGAGCCCGCCCAGAATACCCCGGCGAGCGCATGCAGAGAGATCAAGGCCATGATCAGTGAGTGCACGGTATTCCCACGTCCTGCGGCCGGACTGCCACGGGGTCGAAGCGACCCCACACGTATCGCGGCGCAAAGCGCCGACGGGATAGCCCCTGCGCGAAATTATACCCGGATCAGTACCCCACCGCCCGGGCGGTCTCGGTGCGCGGATCGCTCGCCCCGAGGAGCTCGCCCGTAGCCGGGTCGACCTCGATGCACTCCGCGTCCCCGCGATCCCCGTAGGCGATGTGGTAGCCGTGGGCCGCGAGCAGCCGTAGCGTATCGGGCGAGAAGCGATCCGGCTCCATCAGCACCTCATCCGGCATCCACTGCTGGTGGAAACGCGGCGCCGCGACCGCCTGTTGGATATTGAGCCCGTAGTCCGCAACCCCGATCAGGACATTGGCTACGGTCGTCACGATGGTCGGTCCGCCGGGGCTTCCCAGGACCAACCACAGTTTGCCGTCCTTCAGGACCATGGTCGGAGTCATGGTGGACAGCGGCCGCTTGCCGGGACCGACGGCGTTGGCCGATCCCTGCAGTATCCCGAACATGTTCGGTACGCCCACCTTGGCTGCGAAGTCATCCATCTCGTCGTTGAGGAGGAAACCGAGATGTCCGGCGGTCACTCCGGAGCCGTACCAGGCGTTGAGCGTGGTGGTCACGGCCACCGCATTGCCGGCCGCATCCACCACGGAATAGTGAGTGGTCTGACGCGACTCCGGCCGCCGCAGGATGGGGTGGGCCGCGGCATAGGCTGTAAGCTGCGGGAAGGTCGTGGGCCGCTGCAGCGACAGCGAGGGACTCGCCGCCTCCGGCAGGATGGAGCTGCGCCATGCCGTGGCGTAGCGCTTGTCGAGGAGCAACATCATCGGCGAGTCCGTGTAGGCCGGATCACCCATGAAGACGGCGCGATCGAAGAAGGCGCGGCGGTAGGCCTCCGTGATCAGGTGGATCGACGCGGCCGAGTCCGGTCCCGCGCTCTTGAGGTCGTAGCCTTCCAGAATGTTGAGGAGCTCGATGAGAATGATGCCGCCCGAAGAAGGAGGCGGCGAGCTGATGATGGTGAGCCCGCGGTATGTCCCCGTGACCGGCTTGCGATCGAGCACGCGGTAATCCGCGAGATCCCGGGCGGTGATCAGACCTCCGCCCTTCTGGACGAAATCGGCGAGCTGCCGCGCCATGGTTCCGGTGTAGAGGCCGTCCGGTTCCTTCTCGATGCGCTCGAGCGTGCGCGCCAGCTCCGGCTGTCTGAAGGTGTCACCCTCGCGCCAACCCTTGCCCTCGTTCTGGAAGATGCGGCGGGAATCGGGAAACTCCGCAAGGCTGGAATTGCGGTCCATGAGACGGGCGTCGCCGAAGCTCAGCGCGTATCCGGAGCGCGCGAGGCGAATGGCCGGCGCCATGACTTTCGCGAGCCCCAGCTTGCCGAAATGCTGCTCCGCGTACACCAGGCCCTTCACGGAGCCCGGCACGCCGATCGCCTTGTAGCCGACCCTGCTCAGGTGCGGGATCACGTTGCCGGCGGCGTCCTGGTACATCGTCGCTGTCGCCTTGCCGGGCGCAGTCTCGCGAAAGTCTACGAAGTGGGTCGCGCCGTCATGGAGCCGGATCAGCATGAAGCCGCCGCCGCCCAGATTCCCCGCCTGCGGATGTACCACGGCGAGCGCAAACCCGGTGGCCACGGCGGCGTCAATCGCGTTGCCCCCCTCCTTCATGATTTCGACGCCGGCGGCCGAGGCCAGTCCGTTGCTGCTCGTCACCATGCCGTGCGCCGCGTGCACCGGCGCGAATTCGCCTCCGGTGGGCGGCCGCGGTGCGCCGAGTACCTGCCGGGCAGGGGCGAGGGCGAGGAGAAACAGCAGGGCAAGGACGGGCGATCGTGCCTTCATTGCGCACCTTGTGAATGGGCCTGAGACGGAAATGGCCTCGCGAGACCGGCTCGCAAGGCCATCCGGGAATTATACGGCGTCAGGCCGGTGCGCGGGAATTCACGCCGAAGCGGCGGCCCAGGGGTGGGAGCCCCTGAGCCGCCGGCTTACTTCCTTTGAGGCTTACGTTCAGTCACGTATGCCCGGGGCCTCCGGTGAGATCGAGACGAAGAACGGCTTTGCGCCCGTCGCGAGCGGGCTGCCCGCGATCGGGGTCAGAACGCCCGAGGTCTGATCGATCGTGAACTCGGAGATCGTGCCGGTGTTCTGATTGGCCGTGTAGCCGAACTTGCCGCTCGGATCGATCGTGATGAACTGCGGCCAGCTGTCCGCGCCGGTGTCGTAGGGGCTGTTGGCAAGGGCCGTGAGCGCGCCGCTCGTGGCGTCGATCGAGAAGCCATACACGCCGGTACCGCCGGTACCGGCGCTCGAGACATAGGCGAAGCGGCCCGTCGGATCGATGTTCACGAACCTGGGGCCGATCCCCACCGGGTATGGACTGCCCGTCACTTTCGTCAGAGTGCCGTCGGCATTGATCGTGAATACATCCACCGCACCGGGTGAGGTGCCTGACGATACGGGAGCGTAGAGATGGGCCCCGGCCGAGTCGATGGTCAGGTCCTCCGGACTGCCATCCGCCGGCGTCGGTGTTGGTAATGCCGTCAGCACGCCGGCAGCCACCGAGTAGGCTGAGATCGTGTTGTCACCAGCGTTCGATACGTACGCGAACTTGCCGTCCGGGGTGAATGCGATCCAATAAGGATTGCTCCCGGCTGGGAAGGGGCTGCCCGCGAGCGCGGTCAGCGCACCCGTCGTGGAGTCGATCGAGTAACCCGACACCGTCCCTCCGGTGGCGTTCTGATCCACGACGTAGAGATATTTGCCGTCGGGGCTGAACGCCGGAATCCCGCCGGCGCTGGTGCCTGCAACGTAGGGACTGCCTGCTATCGCCGTCAATACGCCCGACGTCGGATCGATCGCAAAGCCTGCGACCTTCGCGTCGCCGGCGCTCGCGAGATACAGATGCGCGCTCGCCGGATCGACTGCGATGTCAGGATTCGTGGAGCCCACGGTGAAGCCCGTCACCGTGAACGGACTGCCGGCCACCTCGGTGAGCGCCCCGCTCGTCTGGTCGATGGTGAAGGCGTGAATCTTCGTCCCGCTATCGCTCGCGGAGAACGCGAACTTACCGTTCGGCGCCAGGGAAACCGCCGCCGGGTGGGTGCCGTCCGGATACGGAGTCCCGATCTGAGTGAGGGCACCCGAGGTCGGATCGATCGTGTAAGCGTAGATGGTGCCGAGCGCATTGCTCGCGGTGTAGGCGAACTTGCCGACTCCGGCACAATTGACCGCTACATTGGTGATGTTGGTACTCGCCGCCGTACCGGTCCCGTTCGCGACCGTGCAGCTCTGTGTCGGCGAGCCCGGCTGAGTGCCCACGGTGACCGCATAAGCCGTACCGGCCGCCAGCGCGGTCGCGAACGTGAACGTGCCGTTCTGCGCCACAGGCAGACTGTCGCCGCCGTTGTCCAGCAGCACGAGGCCGGTGCCGGTCAGACCCGTGACCGTTCCACCGATCGTCACGCCCGAGCTCGAGTTCGCGCACGAGACCGCGACACTGGTGACATTGGCGTTCGCCGTGCCGCTGCCACTCGCCACCGTGCAGGTCTGCCCGGCCGGTTGCGTAAGGACGGTGACGGCGTAAGCCGCGCCCGAATTGACCTTCGTCGCGAAGGTGAACGAGCCGTTCTGAGTGACGCTGAGGTTGTCACCACCGTTGTCCTGAAGAACGACCGTCCCGGAGAGTCCGGTGACGGTTCCGCCGATGGTGTACTGAGTGGGAGGAGGCGGAGGGGGACTGCCGCCACCGCCCCCTCCTCCTCCACCACCACCGCCGCAGGCGGCGAGCGCCAGCGTGACGACTCCCATCGCGGCCATACCAACACCCGAACGGATGCTCGGTCCCCTGCAGGCAACTCTTGCATCACGCCCGCAAGTTTCCTCCGGAGAAGCGCCAGCACGCGCGGGCGAACCAAGTCCGCAGCCAAGGATTTTCATGACGAGAGGCCTCGCAACTGTTTGATTGTCACGCCCCGCCCGACCGGCTGCGAACCGGCGAACTGGTCGCGCGATCGCCCTTTCGGGGAAGGCTGTGGCGTCTGCTCAGCACGAAGCGTGCCGAGCTGGGGCTCGAGGCCGTCAGCAGCGCCTTGGACAGAGCCGTTGCGGCGCCGTGGCGTCGCTCGATGCGGACACTCGCGGCGGGTCTCTCGACATTCTTGTTATGGCATGCTCGCGGGACAACGACGCTGCACCGCGAACCGGAGCGAGAGCTCCGACCGCTGTTGCAGCACCGTCGTACCGCGGCTCACACAGAGGCGGAGCCAGCCGCCGCCATCGGGCGTTCCCTGCCGCCGTCAGGCGTTCGCTGCCGCCGTCAGGCGTTCGCTGCCGCCTTCATCTCGGTGACTGCGGCGATCACGTCGTCCGCCACACCCTTCGGCACCGGCTCGTAGTGCGAGAACTCCATGGTGTAGGAGGCGCGACCGCTGGTCATGGAGCGTAGCTGGCCGATGTATCCAAACATCTCCGACAGCGGCACGACGGCCACGACTGCGATGTTGGCGCCGCGCTCGAGCTGATCCTGAATCATGCCGCGACGGCGGTTCAGATCGCCGATGACATCGCCCAGGTAGTCGCCCGGCGTCACCGTCTCGACCTTCATGACCGGCTCGAGCAGGATCGGGGCAGCCTTGCGCATGGCTTCGCGGAAGCATGCTTTGGCCGCGATCTCGAACGTCAGCGCATTCGAATCGACATCATGGTAGCTCCCATCCGTCAGGGTGGCGCGGAAGTCCACGGTCGGGAAATGCGCCAGCACGCCGTCTTCCTTCTGGATCCTGAGCCCCTTCTCCACCGACGGCACGTACTCACGCGGCACGGAGCCGCCCGAGGTCGCATCGACGAATTCGAAACCCTTGCTGCGCTCGAGCGGCTCGAACGTGATCCACACTTCGGCGAACTGACCGGAGCCGCCGGTCTGCTTCTTGTGCACGTACTGCTCGTCGATCTTGCGCGTAATGGTCTCGCGATAGGCGACCTGAGGCTCACCCATGATGCCTTCGACGTTGAATTCCGTGCGCATGCGATCGAGCGTCACTTCGAGGTGCAGCTCGCCCATGCCGCGCAGGATCGTCTGGCCCGTCTCGCGATCGGTCTCCAGATGGAGCGAAGGATCGGCACGGACCATCTTGCCGAGCGCGGCGCCGAATTTCTCCTGATCGGCCTTGACCTTCGGTTTCACGGACACGCTGATCACGGGGTCCGGAAAGCGCATGCGCTCGAGGATCACCGGGTTGGCGGCATCGCAAAGGGTGTCGCCGGTCTCCGTTTCCTGCATGGAGACGAGCGCGATGATGTCGCCGGCGCGTGCCTCCTCGATCGGATTGGCCTCCTTGGCGAACATCTCGACCATGCGGCCGATTTTCTCGCGCTTGCCGCGCGTGGTGTTCTGAATGGAGGCGCCCTTGGTGAGCACGCCCGAGTACACGCGCACGAACGTCAGAGCGCCATACGCATCGTTGATGACCTTGAACGCCAAGCCACTGAACGGCTCGTCATCCGAGCACTTTCGCTCGCCGATGACGTTGCCGTCTTCGTCCAGCGTCTTGATGCCCGGAACGTCCGTGGGCGCCGGCATGTAATCGATAACGGCATCCAGCACCTGCTGCACGCCCTTGTTCTTGTACGAAGAGCCACACATCACCGGGTTGAATGCCCCGGTCACGGTGCCTTTACGCAGGCACTTGCGCAGCACCTCCGCCGAAGGCGCGTGACCCTCCTCGAGGTACTTGTGCATGGCGTCATCGTCCATCTCCAGACAGGTATCGACGAGCTCCGTACGATACTTCTCCACATCGGCGAGGATCTTGCGATCCGTGGGCACGTGGATGTCGAGCTTATCGGCGAGATCAGGCGTCACCTCGAGCGTCTGCCACTCCGCATCCTTGTCGTCCGAGTCCCACACCAGCGCCTTCATCTCGACGAGGTCGATCATGCCCTTGAAGTTGTCTTCGGAGCCGATCGGGATCTGCACCGGCAACGGGCGCGCGCCGAGGCGCTTTTTGATCATGTCCACACAGCGCGTGAAGCTGGCGCCGCTGCGGTCCATTTTGTTGACGTAGCAAACACGCGGCACGCCGTAGTTGTCCGCAAGACGCCAGTTGGTCTCCGACTGCGGCTCTACGCCGGCAACACCGTCGAACACCACCACGGCCCCGTCCAGGACGCGCAGCGAGCGATTCACCTCGATGGTGAAGTCGACGTGCCCTGGGGTGTCGATCAGGTTGATCTTTTTCCCGCGCCAGAAGCAGGAGACCGCGGCGCTCTGAATCGTAATGCCGCGCTTCTGTTCCTGCTCGAGGTAGTCCGTCGTCGTCGACGTCTTCAGATCCTTGGTGTCATGGATGTCGATGATCGTGTGCTTGCGCCCGGTGTAATACAGGATGCGCTCCGTCGTCGTCGTTTTGCCGGCATCGACATGGGCGATGATGCCGATGTTGCGGATATCAGAAAGAGCGGTTGTACGGGCCATGGCAAGTTTCCGTTTAGAATCTTCGGTTCACACTAGTCGGGTGCCCGGGCTGGCGTGCCGGCCCGGCTCATGTACTCAAAATGATCTGCGCTGAAGTGAGCAGCGCCTTCCTCGATCCCATGCCTGGCGCTGGCAAATCCGGGAGTCGAGGGCAGAAGGGGCCGGCATCCTATAGAGATGGCACCAGAAGTTCAATGGTGCCGTGCCGGCTTTTTGCAATGTGGAGGCGGGCCGCCGCCACCATCCTTGGAAACCAATAAAAACAATGGCTTAGAATATGCCCGGCCCCTCAGTGCGCAGCGGCCTGCACGCTTCCACCGATCGGGCAGCTGATTCCCGTGCCCTTCAGCCCGCAATATCCGTCGGGATTCTTCGCCAGGTACTGCTGGTGGTAATCCTCGGCGTAATAGAACCGCGGTGCGTCGCGCACCTCCGTCGTGATCGCGCCCAATCCCTGAGCGGTGAGCCGCGCCTGGTAGGCCCGCAGGGACTCTTCCGCGGCCTGGCGCTGCTCGGCGTCGGTCACGTAGATGACCGAGCGGTACTGCGTCCCGACGTCATTCTGTTGCCGCATGCCCTGCGTGGGATCGTGCGACTCCCAGAACGCCTTCAGAAGATCCTCGTAGTCGATCTTCTCGGGATCATAGATGACGCGGACCACCTCGGCGTGACCGGTGAGGCCGCTGCAGACTTCCTCATAGGTCGGATTGGGTGTGAATCCGCCCGCATAGCCGGCTGCGGTCGCGTACACGCCCGGAAGCTGCCAGAAGAGCCGCTCGGCACCCCAGAAGCAGCCCAGGCCGAACACGGCTTCGCGCAGACCGGCGGGAAACGGCGCCACGATCCGATGACCATTGACGTAGTGCGTCGGCGGCACTTCCAGCGGCGTGCCGCGGCCGGGCAGCGCCTCCGAGGCGGCGGGCATCGTGGTCTTCTTGCGAAGGAGGGCCATGGCGAAGTTCTCCTGCGGCGGCGATACCCCAAGTGTGGGGACCCCAGGAGGGCAACTCAAGCGCCGCGGACCTCGTCCTTGCAGGCCGCCGGCCCCGACCTTAAGCTTCCGGCCCCTATGGGTATCAGCCAGCCACAGAATCTCAAGGCGCCGGTGGTCGAGAAGCAGCGCCCCTACGGCATCCGCATCAGCCTGCCGCCCGGGGACCCCTTCCGCAAGATCCTCGGCCCGGAATGGCACCGCCTCCACTGGTACCCCAGCCCCGACGAGCGCGACGCCGCCCTCGCCGAGATGAGCCGCCGCCACCAGTACTCACGCGCGGGCGACAGGCCCTCGCTGGTATTTGACAAAATCGAGAACCTGGCCGAAAGCCGCGGTCTATAGTCCATTGGCTCAAAGTCGCCTACGGCGCTTTGAGCGGCCAGCTACATAACGGGATTCGGCACCGCGGTCCAAGGAACGGCCTTGGACCGCTCACTGGCTTGCTTTCGAACTGACGTGCCAAAACCCTCAGAACGTCCGGCCGAGGAACAGGTAGAACGCCTGATCCCCGTGATCGTCGAAGCCGCTCCCCACGTACACCGGCCCGAGGAAGGTATCGAGCCCGAGGAAGAGGCTAGCGTCCTTATGCAGGTTGGTGAACTTGGCGTCGCTCATGTTCTGCCACACGTTTCCCGCCTCGAGTGACATCCCGAGATAGACCGGCACGTCGAAGTAACCCGGCCCGCCGCGCCCGATCTGGCGGTAGAACATCAGCCTGCCGATCCCGTAGTGCGGGCCGTAAAGCGAGTACTGCCGCAGGCCCGACAGGTTGAGGAAGCCGCCGAGCGGGAACTCCAGACGCAGGTCCGTCACGCGATTCAGCGTGCTGCCGCCCGAGATCGACAGCGACACCGTGTTGCGATCGTGCCAGGTGTGCGCCGCCAGAAGGTCGAACGTGACCTGGTTGGTGTTAGGCTCACCGCCGACCACGTTGCGTGCGCCGCTCCACTGCAGCTCGGCCCGCTCGCCGAAGTGCGGAAAATTGATGTCATCCAGCGTATCGAAGCTCAGGCGCATGAAGTAGGTCCGCGAGCCGAAGATCTGGAAGGGCGGGAAGGGAAGCTGCGGATCGCCCGGATCGCCGATCGTGAGACGCGAATGCCCTTCCTCGCGATACACGCCCGTGCGAATCTCCCCCCAGTTGCCGAACTGCCTGCCGAAGTCGAGCCCGTAGTCGAACGTATGCACGCGATACTGGGCGCGCTCGCTCTGCCCGAGGAGGAAAGGCAGGTTGGTGGAGGCGACCGAGATGTGCGGCATGACGAACCAGCCGGAGAACTGTGACAGCGGCAGGAACACCTCGGTCGACAGCAGCGAGGTCTGCCCGATCTCCCCGTCGGTCACCCACTCCCCGCCGGTACGGGTGATGTCCGACATCACGTAGCGCAGCGCGGCAGTGTAAGTGGAGTCGCCCTCGAAGTCGTCCTGGAGGCTGAGGCCGAACCGCACATAGTTGGGTCCGATGGAGTTGCCGCGGGCGTCGATGAGCAGCCCGCTCTCGTCGTCCCGGCGCACGATGCGATAGTCCAATGTGTCGAGTCCGCCCTCGCCATAGAGGGTCGTGATGCGCCGCCCCACGGCATCCGGGTCGAGGCGCTTGCCGACCATGTCCTTGAACAGCTTCTCGATGGACTCCGAGTAGACCTCCGAGCCCGTTTGGACCTTCACGAAATCGATCCGCGGCGGCGGCAGGCGCAGCGACTGCCGGCGCTCCTGGTACGCCGCGTATTGCTGCGGGCTGGCCGAGAGTGCGCCCAGCGTGGCGCGCATCTTCCATGCCGCATCGGCGCCGACACCGAGAAGCCGGTTGACATTGCCGAAGTCGAACGAAGAGGTGTCGCCGAGCGCCGGACGGATCAGGATGTCGTGCGGACGCAGATGTGACAGCTCCTGTTCCGACTTGCGCCGCATCAGGATCGCCAGCATCTGGTTGGAGATCGCCGTGACGCTGCTCAGCTTGTTGCGCGACAGGAGCGGGAATCCGACATCGACGACGATCACGACGTCGACGCCCATCGCGCGCGCGACGTCAACCGGTACATTGTCGGATATGCCGCCGTCGATGAGCAGGCGTCCGCCACGCTCCACGGGAGCGAACACGCCGGGCGCCGACAGACTGGCGCGCATCGCGCTGGTGAGATCTCCGGAGCCCATGACGACCTCCTCTCCGTTCTCGAGGTCGGTCGCCACCGCCCGAAACGGCGTCGGCAGCTCATCGAAGCTCGGAATGCTCGCGACCGGTAGTGTCAGGCGCCGCAGCATCTCCGTGAGGCTCTGACCCTGGATGAGCCCCATCGGCAACACGGGCCGGCCGCCCTTGATTCCGATCGGAAACTTGACCAGGAAGTTCTCATCCTCCTGCTTGCGCCGCAGTGTCAGGTCCTCGCGGGGCGGCCGGTCGCGAAACGCCTCCTGCCAGTTCATGGACCGCAGCGTCGCCTCGATCTGGTCCGGCGACAGACCGCTCGCATAGAGGCCTCCGACGACCGCCCCCATGCTGGTGCCCGCGATGGCATCGATCGGCACGCGCAGCTTCTCGAGCACGCGCAGCACGCCCACGTGCGCGATGCCGCGCGCGCCACCGCCGGAGAGCACGAGTCCGATCCGCGGCCGATGCGGCGCCACATCGACGGGCTGAGCGGCGGCGCCCACGGGCTGAGGCCCGACGACCTGCTGCGCGACCGCGGCCCCGGCGCACGCGAGCGAGAGAACCGTCGCCGCAAGCCACGGCCACGAGACCGCAGAGCGGCCTCGGATTCGGCAACGGAGACGGCTGCGCACTCCACGGCGGCGCCCGACCGGTCGTGACCACCCCATGCCGGCGAGCATATCGCATCGAGCGGCAGGCGAGGCCTGACCCCGGCCGGCGCATCGAGATGCGTTACGATTGCGGTATGGGAATCGTCTATCTCCTGCTGCCCTATATCCTTCAGGGAACGGCAATCGTCCATTGCATCAAGACCGGCCGCAATTGGCTGTGGATCTGGGTGCTCATCTGGCCCGGTATCGGCGCCATCGCCGCCCTCGCCTACGTGGCGATCGAGATCCTCCCCGATCTCTTCCGCAGCCGCGCCGCACAGCGCACCGCTCGCGGACTGAAGCGCGCGGTGGATCCGTTCGCGGACCTGCGCCGCTACGAGAACGAGGCGCGTCTTGCGGGCAACGTCGCCGCGCGGCAACGTTATGCCGACGAGCTGGTGCGCCACGGACGCTACGAGGAGGCGATCGAGCAGTACCGCCAGGCGCTCACCGGCCTCTACGTCCACGATCCCAACCTCATGCTGGGCCTGTCACGCGCGCAGTTCGGCAGCGGCGCCGCGGGCGCGGCGCGTGGCACGCTCGAGGAGCTCTTCCGTCACAATCCGGAGTTCCTCTCGCCGGAGGGTCACCTGCTCTACGCCCGCGCGCTCGAGGGCGAGGGCAGCGTGGCGAAAGCGCTGGAGCAATACCGCAGCCTGGCCAACTCGTACCCGGGCGCGGAGGCCGCGGTCAGGTACGCGCAGTTGCTCGACACCCAGGGGCAGCGGGAAGAGGCCCGCAAGGTGGTGCAGGAGCTCCTCGATCAGGCGCGCATCGCGCCGGGACACTACCGGCGCGCGCAGCGCGCCTGGCTCGATGCCGCCGAGCGCCTGGCCGGTTAGTGCAGTTTCTTGTCCGGCGCGGGACCGAATCTCGTGCGCGCGATCTCGTAGCTCGGGATCTGCTGCGTGATGCAGTGGATGCCGCCGCCGCCGAGGAGGATCTCGCGCGCCGGAACGCCGACGATCAGCCGGTCGGGGCAGGCCCGCCGCAGCACTGCGGCCGCCTGCTCGTCCGTGCGCGGGTCGAGCAAGGGCATGACGATGCCGCCGTTGGCGAAGTAGAAATTCACGTAGCTCGCCGCGAGCCGGTCGCCGGCATAGCGCCGCTTCATCGACTCGCTCGGCACGAGTCCGCGGGCTTCCTCCGCGGTCATGTACAGCGGACCGGGCATCGGAAGCTTGAAAACCTCGAGGCGCCGGCCCAGCGCATCACGCGCGTCGTTGAGACGCTCCCAGGCGTCCAGCGAGATGGCGTACTGGGGATCGCGTTTGTCATCCGTCCAGGTCAGGCACACCTTGCCAGGTCCGACGAAGCAGGCGAGGTTGTCGACGTGCCCGCTCGTCTCGTCGTTGAACACACCCTTGCCCAGCCAGATGAAATGCTGGACGCCGAGGTATTCGCGCAGCACCGCCTCCGCCCGCTCGCGGGTCATGCAGGGGTTGCGGTTGGTGTTGAGCACACATTCCTCGGTCAGAAGCACCGTACCCTGGCCGTCCACGTGGACGGCGCCGCCCTCGAGCACCATCGGCACGGCATAGCGGTCCCGCATCTCGCGGCCGAAGGCGTCCGAAGAGATCTCGCGCGGGATCGTCACATCCTTCGCGTAGGGCTGGTAGAGACCGCCCCAGGCATTGAAGCGCCACTGAATGCTGCGCAGAGTGTCCGGCTGATCCGACACCAGGAACGTCGGCCCGGTATCGCGCACCCAGATATCGTCGAACTCGAGGTTCGCGGGATAGATTCCGGCCGGTATGCCGCCCCGGAACTTGTCGTAGCTCTCCGGGTTGATTCCGAGGTGCACCGGCTCGAAGTGGCGCAGGGCCATGGCAACCTTGAGGACGGCCTCCTGGGCGGGGCGACCCGCTTCGCGCCAGTTGTCGGGACGCTCCGGCCATAGCATCCAGGTGGAATCGTGCCGCTCGAACTCCGCGGGCATCCAGTAACCCTCTGCCGCCGGGGTCTTTTCCCGCAGGTCGAAGGTCGCCTGATCCAGCGATTCCCAGTACTCCTCGTCGAGCAGATCTTCTTCTTCGGGAGTCATGAGTTCTCCAGTCGCAGTCTACTGTGCTTGTAACCATACAGGGCGTATATGGCAGTGCCGAGCGCGGTCCAGAGGACGAGCCGGATCCAGGTGGCATTGGAAAGGAAGTAGGTGGTGCCTGCGCAAACGACGGCGCCCAGAGGACAGAGCAGCCACGCCGCCGGGACGCGAAACGGGCGATGGACATCCGGGCGGGTGAAGCGCATGACCAGCACCCCGATGCATACCACCGCAAACGCCAACAGGATGCCGATGGAGATGAGGTCGGCGAGTACATCGAGCGGAAACACGCCGGCGATCAGCGCCGCCCCGACGCCCGTGACGACGGTTGCGACATGCGGTGTCTTGAATCGCGGATGGCAGCGGCTCATCGCCGGGGGCAACAGACCGTCGTCCGCCATGGATAGGAGGATACGGGGCTGACCGAGAAGCGAAGTCAGAATCACCGACGTCATGCCTGCGATGATGCCCAGCTTCAGGAACACTCCCAGCCATGATAACGCCGCGTGCGCATCGAGCGCCACCGCGACCGGCTCGGCGTCGTTGAGCTTGAAATAAGGCACCATCCCGGTAACCACGGCCGCCATCGCCACATAAAGCACTGTGGAGACCACCAGCGTGCCGATGATCCCGATCGGCAGATCGCGCTGGGGGTTGCGCGCCTCGAGCGCCGTGGTCGACGCAGTATCAAACCCCACATAGGAAAAGAAGATGATCCCGGCCCCTTGCAGCACGCCTGTCCAGCCGAAGTGGCCGAACGTACCGGTGTTGCGCGGGATATAGGGGTGCCAGTTGCCCGGATCGACGAACTTCAGGCCTGCCACCACGAAGATCACGATCACCCCGACCTTTAGCGCGACCATGAAGTTGGTGGCACCCGCCGTCTCGCGGATACCGATGTAGCAGAGCGCGCTCATTGCCGCGACGATCAGCACGGCCGGCAGGTTGATGATCGAGCCGGTCGCGACCAGATGGCCGCTCGCGCTCTCCTGCAGGGGGGCGTTGACCCAGATCGCCGGCAGGTGGATGTGTATCTCGGCCAGGAGGTTGATCACGTACGCCGACCAGCTCACCGCCACCGCGGAAGCCGATATGCCGTACTCGAGCAGCAGATTCCAGCCGATGAACCAGGCGATCGCCTCACCCAACGTCGCGTACGTATAGCTGTAGGCGCTGCCCGGGACCGGCAGGAAGGCCGCAAACTCTGCGTAGCAGAGTGCCGCGAGGGCGCTGCCGAAGGCCGCGATGAGCAGCGACAGGGTGATGGCGGGTCCCGACTGGTTGGCCGCCACCGTGCCGGTGAGCACGAAAATGCCGGTGCCGATGGTTGCGCCGATGCCGATCGACATCAACGACCAGGCGCCCAAGGCCTGCTTGAGGCGTTCTGCCCCGGCCTGATCACGCGCCTGCACAGGGCGCACCGCGAGAAGCTTGCGCAACAGGGATGGCTTGGCCGCCGGGTGCCGGGCGCCACTATCAGTCGCGTTGTACATTGATGGATTGTACTCGTAAGGCGCCGGATCCGGGCATCCTTACCAGGATCCGGCGCCATCTGCGGCGACGAGGCAGGGTCGCGTGCCGGGTCCGCTGCATTCATGTGCTAGCATGTCGCGCTCGGCCGCGGCGCACTCACCCTGCGGCAAATCCAAAGCCCAAGGAGTCCACGTAATGTCCACGGCCGCGCCCCTGAAGCTCACGCCGCCCGCCCAGGGGGCAAAGATCACTCTGCGTGACGGCAAGCTCGTCGTCCCCGACAATCCCATCGTCCCCTTCATCGAAGGCGACGGCACCGGGCCCGACATCTGGCGCGCAAGCGTGCGTGTGATGGATGCTGCGGTGCAGAAGGCCTACGGCGGCCGCCGCAAGATCCATTGGATGGAAGTGTTCGCCGGCGAGAAAGCGAATCGCCAGTTCAACAGCTGGCTGCCGGATGAGACCGTGACCGCCTGCCGCGACTATCTGGTCTCGATCAAGGGTCCGCTCACCACACCCGTCGGCGGCGGCATCCGCTCTCTCAACGTGGCGCTGCGCCAGCTCCTCGACCTTTATGTCTGCCTGCGCCCGGTGCGCTGGTTCAAGGGTGTGCCCTCGCCCGTGCGCCACCCCGAGAAGGTGGACATGGTGATCTTCCGCGAGAATACCGAGGACATCTATGCCGGGATCGAGTTCGAGGCCGGCACGCAGGAGAATCGGGAGTTCCTCGCGCTCTTCAAGCAGCACTTCCCCAAAGCGTACGGCAAGATCCGCTTCCCGGAGAGCTCCGGCATCGGCATCAAGCCCGTGTCGAAGGACGGCTCGGAGCGGCTGATCCGTTCCGCCATTCAATACGCCATCACCAATAAGCGCCGCAGCCTCACCCTGGTCCACAAGGGCAACATCCAGAAGTTCACCGAGGGCGCTTTCCGCAACTGGGGCTATCAGCTCGCGGAGCGGGAGTTCCCGGGCGCCACCTACACCTGGGAGCAGTGGGAGCGCACCAAGGCCGCATCCGGCGAGAAGGCGGCCAATGCGCAGATGGACGAGGCCAAGCGGGCCGGCAAGGTCATCGTCAAGGATGCGATCGCCGACATCACGCTGCAGCAGGTGCTGACCCGGCCCGACGAGTTCGACGTCATCGCCACACTGAACCTGAACGGCGATTACCTCTCCGATGCGCTCGCAGCCCAGGTCGGCGGCATCGGCATCGCGCCCGGAGGCAACATCAACTACCTGACCGGTCACGCGGTCTTCGAGGCGACCCACGGCACGGCGCCGAAGTACGCCAACCTCGACAAGGTGAACCCGGGCTCGTTGATCCTCTCCGGCGAGATGATGTTCCGCTACATGGGTTGGGTGGAAGCAGCCGATGCCGTGATCCGCGCCATGGACAAGACGATCGGCCAGAAGGTCGTCACCTATGACTTCGCGCGGCTGATGGAAGGAGCCACCGAGGTCGCGACTTCCGCCTTCGGCGACGCCCTCATCCGCAACATGTGAGCCCGGTGACCGTCCTCGATTGGGCCCGCAAGGTGCAGGCGATCGCCCAGACCGGGCTCGCCTTCACCCGCGATCCCTTCGACCGGGAGCGCTTCACCCAGCTCACGGAGCTGGTGGCGTCCATCCTCTCCTCGGAGCTGCAGGTCCCCATCGCGCAGGCGAAGGGATTCTGGGAAGGCGAGGAAGGCTACGCGACACCCAAAGTCGACGTGCGCGCCGGCATCTTCGAGGAAGGCCGCGTGCTTCTGGTCAGGGAACGCTCCGACGGCAAGTGGACGCTTCCGGGAGGCTGGGTCGATGTCAATGACTCCCCTTCAGGGGCCGTGGCGCGTGAGGTCCGCGAGGAGTCCGGCTACGAAGCCCGGGCCGTGAAGCTGGCGGCGCTCGTGGACAAGCGCCGCCACCCGCATCCGCCCGGCATACACCACATTTACAAGCTGTTCTTTCTCTGCGAGCGCACCGGCGGCGCCCCTGCGCTGAGCACCGAAACCGATGGCGTGCAGTTCTTTCCTATGGACCAGCTTCCTGAGCTCTCCACCGGACGCGTGCTGCCCTCGCAGATCGAGCGCCTGTACCAACATAAGCTGCATCCGGAGCTGCCGACAGACTTTGACTGACGTTGCCTGGCTCGCCGCCCGCCGCATCGCCGGCGCGTTTGTGGAATACAACGCGGAGTTCCGGACGATCACGCGGCGTGCGCCCAAGCGTTTCGACAGCCGCGACTGGAAGGGCAGCCAACGGGACGCCGTCGAGCGCATCGAGCTCTACGAGCGCTTCGTCGCCCGGACGGTCGCGGAGCTGAGGGCTTTGCTCGGCGATCAGGCGGAAGGCCGCGGCCTTTGGACGAGGATCCGTACGGAATTCGCCGAGCGCATCGCGGGCCTGCCGGATGCCGAGTTCACCAAGACCTTCTTCAGCTCGATCAGCCGGCGGCTCTTTGGCACGGTGGGTGTCGCCCCGGAAATCGAGTTCGTCGCGACCGACCTCGATCCGCTCGCGCATGTCACGTCCACCGTCACCACCAATACCTACATCAATCACGGCTCGCTGGCCCTCCTTTTCGAGGATGTGCTCGGCGACGTACGCTTCAGCTCACCGTGGAAGGACCTCGACAACAGCATCCGTCACGTGACCACGGAGGTGCAGACGCATCTGGCCGCGCGGGGCGAGCAACGCGCCGTGCAGCGCGTCGAGGTAATCCGGCCGGTGTTCTATCAGATCTCCCGCGCATACATCGTCGGTCGGCTGATTGGGCGCAACTTTCTCGTGCCGCTCGTCATAGCCCTCAAGAATTCCGATGGCGGCATGCTGGTCGATGCGGTGATGCTCGCAGAGGGCGACGTCAGCATCGTGTTCAGCTTCTCGCGCTCCTATTTTCACGCGGACCTCGAGCACGTGGCCGAAGCCGTGGTCTTCCTCAAGTCGCTCATGCCGAAAAAGCCCGTCAGCGAGCTCTTCACGGTGCTGGGACGCGCCAAGCAAGGAAAGACGGAGCGTTATCGGGAGATCATGCGCCACCTCGCCGATACCGCCGATCGCTTCGTCCATGCGCCGGGCGAGCCCGGGCTCGTCATGGTGTGCTTTACCCTCGCCTCCTTCGATGTCGTCTTCAAAGTCATCCGTGACCGCTTCCCGTATCCGAAGAGCGTCCGTCGCGACGAGGTCCTGGCGAAATACCAGCTCGTATTCCGGCACGACCGCGCCGGCAGGCTGGTGGACGCGCAGGAGTTTCGCCGCCTGCGATTTCCCCGGGCGCTTTTCGCCCCGGAGTTGCTCGCGGAGCTGCTCGCCGAAGCCGCAACCACCGTGCACGAGGCCGGAGAGCACCTGGTCTTCGACCACATGTACATCGAGCGGCGCATGACCCCGCTCAATCTCTACCTGCGCGCCGCCTCAGCCGCCGCCGCGGAGCAGGCGGCGCTCGAATACGGGCAGTGCATCCGCGATCTCGCGCATACCAACATCTTTCCGGGCGACCTGCTGCTGAAGAACTTCGGCGTCACCCGTCACGGGCGTGTGATCTTCTACGACTACGACGAGCTCTGCCTGGTGACCGACTGCCACTTCCGCGACCTGCCGCAACCGGCCAACCCGGAGGACGAGATGCGCGGCGAGCCCTGGTTCTACGTCGGCGAGCACGATGTCTTTCCGGAGACCTTCGTCAACTTCGTGGCCTTCGATGCGGCGCAGCGCGCCGCGCTGCTGCGCACGCACGGGGAGATCTTCACGGGAAAATTCTGGCGGCAGGTGCAGCGGCGGCTGCGGGAGGGAGAAGTGCTCGAAGTCCTGCCCTACCATCCGCACCGCGTTCGAGTAGTAAGCAGCGTGTGAACAGAGCTACACTCCTACCTGTGCGGCAGCTCGAAAGCGAATCGCCAAGCGGCCAGGGCCGCTCCCTGGGCCGCGAGATCGAAAGAGTAAGCGCACCGCGTTGCTCGGCCCATCCTGGGCCTCGGCCCTTTGGCCCCGGCGCTTCGCGCCGTCCAAAATCGCTCCCGGCGATTTTGTCGCGCAAAGCGGCAGGATGCCGTCTTTGCGCCAATGAACAATGAGTCGGCTCCTCGTCGTCCTCGGCACTGTTCTCATCGTCATCGGGCTGCTCTGGCCCTGGGTGCGCCGGATGCCGCTCTTTCACCTGCCGGGCGATATCATCATCGACCGGCCGCACTTCAAGTTCTTCTTCCCGATCACGACGCTGCTGATCGTCAGCCTCGTCCTCTCGGTGCTCGCGTGGCTCTTCAGGCGTTGAGCGCCTGAGTCACGTCCGCCAGAAGGTCATCGACGTCCTCCAGCCCTATCGAAAGGCGTACCGTGCCCTCGGTTACGGCCGAGACGAGTTGCTGGTCTGCCGTGAGGTCGCGTCCGCCCATCATCTGTGCCGTGACGACCAGCGACTCCGTGGAACCGAGGCTCGCCGCCATGGCGAAGAGCTGCAGAGCATCGGCGAACCGGCCGCCCGCCTCCAGGCCACCCTTGAGATCGAAGCTGACGATGGTGCCGAAGTCCTTCATTTGCGCGCGCGCCAGAGCATGCTGCGGATGTGAAGGCAAGCCCGGGTAGTGCACCCGCGCCACCGCTGGGTGGGAAGCCAGAAGCTCCGCGACGCGCTGCGCGCTGGCCGACTGCGCCTTGTAGCGCACGAAGTAGGTCTTGATGCCCCTGAGGATGAGATACGCAGCGTGCGGATCGAGCGTCCCGCCGAGCATGCCGAAATCCGTGCGCAGGGACCGAATCAGCTCACCGCGTCCCACCACCGCGCCACCGAGCACGTCACCCGCCCCAGAAGCGTACTTGGTAAGGCTGTGAACGAAAACGTCGATGTCGTACTCGCCGTGCTGATGCAGGCCGGCGAAAGTATTGTCCATGACCACGAGAGCGCCGGCCGCTTTGGCCAGCCGCGTGATCGCCGGGATATCGGCGACCTTGGTCACCGGATTGGTCGGACTCTCGAACCAGACGAGCCGTGTCGGATGCGCCGCGAGCGCGCGCTCGATACCCGGCAGGTCCTCGATCGAAAGCATCGTATGCGTCACGCCGAAGCGACCGAGCAGGCGACGGATGAGATAGCGTGTCGGGTTGTAGGTCTCGACGAAGCAGAGAATGTGGTCTCCCTGCTTGGTGAGCGCGAGCAATGCCTGCGCGACCGCGCCAACGCCCGAGGCAGTCGCCAGGCATTCCTCCCGGCCCTGCAGCTCCGCGAGCAAGAGCTCGAGCTGGCGGGTGGTGGGATTGGAAGCACGGGTATAAAAGAAGCCGGGCCGCTCACCGCGCAGGTACCGCTCGGTCTCCTCCAGAGTGTCGAACTCGAACTTGACACTCTGATAGATCGGGGCGACCACCGGGCGGTTGTCGGCGGCGAGCTCGACCGGCGGCGGATGATTGACGCGGGTGGATTTTTTCATGGGGCGGTGAGGGTAAACCGATCCGCCTCAGGATGGGCGGGAGACCTTCACGAAATGCGCAGCCTCGCCGCGAGCCCGGCGAGGCGCGCGGCCGCCTCATCGAGAGTGTCGTCGCGCTTGGCAATGCAAAGCCGCACGACGGAAAGCCTCGGCGGGGCGGCGTAGAAAGGCGAGAGCGGGATCGTGGCCACCCGCCCCTCGGTCAGAGCGCGCTCCGCGAACGCCACATCGCCCGGCGGCTGCAGAGCGCCGAAGTCGAGCAGCTGAAAGTAGGTGCCCTGGGCCGGCGGCAGCACGAAGCCGGTGCCGGCCAGCGCGGCGCGCAGGCGATCGCGCTTAACCTGGAAGAAGGCGCTCAGGTCCCGCCCGGTCTGCGGCCTTTCCGCCAGGTACGCCGCGACGGCATGCTGCAGCGGATTGGCGATGCTGAACGTGTTGAATTGATGGACTTTGCGCAGCTCGCTCGTGAGCGGCGGGGCGGCGACGCAATAGCCGACGCGCAAGCCGGTCGCATGCAGGGTCTTCCCGAACGAGAAGACCGCGAAGCTTCTCTGGCGCAGCTCCGCATGCGACAACACGGACGCATGCACGCGGCCGTCGAAGAGCACGTGCTCGTAGACCTCGTCGGCGAGGACTACGATGTCACGATCCCGGGTGATCGCGGCGAGCTCATCGAGATCCGCCGCGGTCGCCGCCGTACAGGCCGGGTTGTGCGGCGTGTTGAACAGAATCAACCGGGTGCGTGGCGTGATGGCGCTGCGGACCCGGTCCCAGTCGTAACGGAAGTCCGGGGGCATCAGGGGCAGCCGCAGGCATCGCCCGCCGGCGAGGAGCACGGCGGGAGCGTAGGAGTCGTACGCGGGATCGAATGCGATGGCCTCCTCGCCCTCGCCGACCACCGCCTGGACGGCGGAGAAGATCCCTTCAGTGGCACCCAGCGTGATCGTGATCTGCGACTGCGGATCGAAGTCGCCGCCGTAGCTCGCGGCGAGCTTGCGGGCGATACGCTCGCGCAGCTCCGGCACGCCTTCCATCGGCGCATACTGGTTGTGGCCCTGACGCATCGCCTCGCCCGTCAGCTCCGCCAGGCGCGGATCGATGTCGTAATCCGGAAAGCCCTGGCCGAGGTTGAGTGCCCCGAGCTCGCGCGCGCGGCGCGACATGACCGTGAAGATGGTCGTGCCGACGTCGGGGAGCTTGCTAGGCATCCGCTTCCGCCGCCGCTAGCGCCGCGCCGAGTACGCCCGCCTGATTGCCGAAATGCGCGGGACGGACCTCCGCCTCGCAGTGCAGCAGCGGGGCGAAATCCGCGAAGCGCTCGCTGATCGCGCCCCCGAGGATGAAGAGATCGGGCCAGAACAGGGCCTGCATCCGATCGAGATAGACGTTGACCCGGTCCATCCAGGCTCGCCAGTCGAGATTGAGCATGGCCTTGACGTGGGCCGAAGCATACTTCTCCGAGTCCATGCCGTTCAGCTCCATGTGGCCGAGCTCCGTGTTGGGGAAGAGCCTGCCGTCGACGAAGAGCGCCGAGCCGATGCCGGTGCCGAAGGTCAGCATGATGACGGAACCCCGTATACCGCGGCCGGCGCCGAGACGCATCTCGGCGAGACCCGCCGCATCCGCGTCGTTGAGGAAGAGTGCATCGCGGTCGAGCGTGCGCCGGATGAGCGCGGCACCGTCGGCGCCGATCCAGGCATGATCGATGTTGGCGGCGGTGCGCGCCCGGCCGCTCCTGACGACGGCGGGAAAAGCGAGGCCAACGCGCCCCGTGGCCTCGGGGAGCTTCGCGGCCAGCGCGGCGATGGTCGGCATCATCGCCTCGGGGCTCGAGGGCTGGGGCGTCGGTGCCGAGATGATCTCACCCACGAGACGCTCGGCCGCAACGTCCACCACTCCGGCCTTGATGAAGGATCCCCCGACGTCGATGCCCAACAATTTTTGAGACATAGGCCTTTTCCAGTCAAAGATTGGTCGCGGCGGCAAGCTGCATGTCGCGCTCGCGCCGTCTCTGTCGCCGGCGCATCCACACCATGGCGACCACCACTCCGCTCGCCACCACCGATACCATGAGAGTGGCGAGCGCGTTCACATCCGGGCTCACGCCGAGCCGCACCTTGGAGAAGATCACCATGGGCAGCGTGCTCGATCCCGGCCCGGCGACGAACTGCGAGATCACGAGGTCGTCCCACGAGAGGGTGAAGGCGAGCAGCCATCCCGCGAGCACCGCCGGCAGGATGAGCGGCAGCGTGATGCGCCAGAACACCTTTGCCGGGCGTGCGCCGAGGTCCTGCGCCGCCTCCTCGAGCGACTCATCGAACCCGGCCAGGCGCGACTGTATCACTACGGTGACGTACGCCATGCAAAACGAGATGTGCGCGAGCGTGATCGTCAGCGCTCCCATCCCCCGCGGCCAGCCGATGGCCTGCTGCAGGGCGACGAAGAGCAGCAGCAACGACAGTCCGCTGATCACTTCAGGCATGACGATGGGTGCGGTCGTCATCCCTACGAGGAGCGAGCGGCCGCGGAAGGCGCCGAATCGCGCCAGGGCGGTGCCCGCCAGGGTGCCGAGCGCCGTAGAGACGGTTGCCGCGCACACGGCCACCCGCAGCGACAGCCAGGCCGCATCCAGCACCTGTCCGTCCGAGAAGAGCACGCCGTACCACTTCAGGCTGGGCGAGTGCGCGGCATCCCAGACCGTGACCAGGCGGCTGTTGTTGAAGGAGTACACGATCATCGACAGGATGGGCACGTAAAGAAACACGAGCCCGAGCACGAGCGCGGTGCGCGAGAACACGCCTCGCCGGCTCATGTTTCCGCCTCCCGTTCCCTGCGCTCCACCCGCTGCAGCAGCACGATGGGCACGACGAGCAGCAGCAGGATCAGGATCGCCACGGCGCTCGCCACCGGCCAGTCGCGATTGTCGAAGAACTCGTCCGAGAGCATGCGCCCGATCATGATCTGATCGGTGCGGCCGAGCAGCGTCGGAATCACATACTCGCCAACCGCCGGGATGAAGACGAGGAGCGACCCGGCGGCGATGCCCGGCAGCGACTGCGGCAGCGTCACGCGCAGGAAGGCGGTGAGTGGCCGCGCGCCGAGGTCGGCGGCCGCCTCGAGCAGCGCCGTATCGTGCTTTTCCAGGTTGGCGTAGAGCGGCAGGATCATGAAGGGCAGATAGGAATAGACGATGCCGATGTAGAGCGAGAAGTTCGTCTGCAGCAGAGTGACCGGGTGATGGATCAGGCCGAGGCGCAGCAGAACGTCGTTGACGAGCCCATCGTTCTGCAACAGGCCGATCCACGCGTAGACGCGGAGCAGGAATGACGTCCAGAACGGCAACACGATCAGCATCAGCAGGAAGGTGCGCCAGGCCTCCCCGGCGCGAGCTATGGCGTACGCCATCGGATATCCGAGAGCCAGGCACATCAGCGTCGACACCGCCGCCACCATGATCGAGTAGAGATAGGAGCGCAGGTAGAGCGGATCGGTGAAGAGGTACGCGTAGCTCGAAAGATGGATGTTCGGGATCGGCAATCCGTGCAGCCAGGTGATGAGCGGCGCGTAGGGCGGAATCGCGAGCCGCGCCTCCGAAAAGGAGATCTTGAGAACGATGAGAAAAGGAATGAGGAAGAAGACGGCGAGCCACAGGGCCGGAATACCCGCCACCAGCCGCCGTCCCGCATGTCTCACCGGCTGTTGCATGGGCTAGCGCGTCAGGATGACCGGGCTCGCGTCGTCCCAGCAGAGCGTCACGCCCGTGTGTCTCAGGTCGCGTTGCCTGGCAAGACCCGAGCGGTTGGGCAGAGTGACGCGCAGCACCTTGCCGGAGTCGGTCTCGACGAGGCAGATCGACACATCGCCCATGTAAGCGACCTCCCGGACCTTGCCGCGCATCTGGTTGTCGCGAGGCGCCCCCTCAGTCGCTGAGAGCGGGCCCGCCAGCGTGATCTTCTCGGGTCGAATCGCCGCCCAAACGGTATCTCCCGGTGCGCACTCGACCCGTTGCGCGGCCCGGACGGTGCAGCCGAAGGGCTCGCAGCGGATGACGATACCATCGGCCCCGGCCGCCTCCACCCGGCCCTCCAGCAGGTTCACCGAGCCGATGAAGTCGGCGACGAACCGGTTGACGGGCGACTCGTAGATCTCCGCGGGCGTCCCGACTTGCACGATCCGCCCGCGATCCATGACGCCCATGCGGGTGGCGAGCGTCATCGCCTCCTCCTGGTCGTGCGTGACCACGATGAAGGTGACGCCGAGCCGCTCCTGAATGCTGAGGAGCTCGAACTGAGTCCGCTCGCGCAGCTTGCGATCGAGCGCGGCCAGAGGCTCATCCAGAAGCAGCAGCTTGGGCCGCTTGACGAGGGCCCTGGCCAGCGCAACCCGCTGGCGCTGCCCTCCGGAGAGCTGGTGCGGCTTGCGGCCCGTGTAAGGGCTCATCTGCACGATCTCCAGGATCTCGGCGACGCGCCGGCGGATCTCCGGCTGTCCGAGCCGCTCCTGCTCGAGGCCGAAGGCGACATTCCGCTCGACACTCATGTGGGGGAAGAGCGCGTACGACTGGAACATCATGTTGACGGGCCGCTCGTAGGGCGGCACCGCGCTCATGTCCTCACCGTCGATGTAGATGCGTCCGGCGCTCGGTGTCTCGAATCCCGCCAGCATCCGCAGCAGCGTCGTCTTGCCGGAGCCCGAGCCGCCGAGAAGGCAGAAGATCTCTCCACGCCGGATCTCGAGCGAGACCGCGTCCACGGCGGGAAACTCGCCGAACTTCTTGCTCACCGCCTCGATGCGAACGTAGGGCGGCGCCGGATCGGGCGGCGTCGACGGTTGGGCGTTCATCCGCTGGCTCCGCTGTCAGTCAGCTTCCAGTCTTGAAGTCGGTCCAGGCGCGGGTCAGCAGGCGCATGAACTGCATCGATTTCGCGCGCTCCGGGACCAGCGTGTGCATCACCGCGGGGGGCGGATAGATGCCGGGGTCATCCCGCACCGATGGCTGCAGATAGGGCCGGGATGCGAGATCGCCGTTGGCGTACTTGACGAGATTGGAGTTGCGCGCGGCGACGTGCGGATCGAGGAGATAGTTGATGAAAAGGTTGGCATTGTGCGGATGGGGGGCGTTGGCCGGAACCGCCAGTACGTCGAAGTTCTCGACCGCGCCCTCCTTCGGGATGGAGTAGGCGACGGTGTAGGTCCTGCCGGCCTGGCCGGCACGCACCTCAGCCTGCTTCACGTCCCCCGACCACCCGAGCGCGAGACAGATCTCGCCGTTCGCCAGATCGTCGATGTAACGAGAGGAATTGACGTATCGCACGTACGGCCGGATGGCCATGAGCATTTTCATGGCGGCCGCGAGGTCGGCGGGCGACTCGCTGTTGGGGTCCTTGCCGAGATAGAGGAGCGCCGTGCCGATGACTTCCGTAGGCTCATCGAGCACCGTGACACCGCAGTCCTTGAACTTCGCGACGAGCGCCGGATCGTAGAGCAGCCGCCAACTGTCCACCGGCGCGTCGGGCATGCGGGCCTTCACCGCCTGCAGGTTGTACCCCAGCCCCGAGGTGATCCACATGTAGTCGGCGGCGTACTCGCCGCCGGGATCGTACTGCTCCACGCTGCGCTGAACGGCCGGATCGAGGTATTTGAGGTTCGGCAGCGCGGCCTTGTCGAGCTTCTCGAGCGCCCCGGCGCGGAGCTCGAGCTCGAGAAACGGAGCCGACGGCACGACGACGTCGAAGCCGGTGTTGCCGGTGAGGAGCTTGGTCTCCAATACCTCGTTCTTGTCGTAGACGTCGTAGTTGACCTTGATGCCGTACTGCTTCTCGAAATCCTTCAGCACCTGCGGGTCGATGTAATCCGACCAGTTGTAGACGTTGACGACATTGTCACCCGAGTGAGCGCCGCCGGAGCAGCCGGCAAGCAGGACCGCCAGTGCCGCGGCAATGCAGATGGAAAATCTGTTCACCCTATAGAACTCGCGCTAGCGGGCAAAAACCACGCCTTTTGCCCGCGCCCCAAAATGGGCGACGGCGTCGGTCGGCTGCAAGGGCCGCAGACCGCTTTCAGCCATTAGACATTCAGCAGCAGGTGCTCCCGCTCCCAGGAGCTGATCACCTGCAGGAAAACCTCGTATTCGGCTTCCTTGACGATGGTGAAGGCGGAGACGAACGGCTCACCGAGCAGCCGCACCAGCGGCCCGCTCTGGCGCAGCTCGCGCAGCGCCTCATCCAGCGAGCGCGGCAGGCCGAAGGGCAGATCGTGGGCGCTGCCGGTGATGGGATCGCTCGGTTGCAGCCCCTCGACCATGCCGAGGTAGCCGCACGCCAGCGATGCGGCGATGGCGATGTAGGGATTGGCGTCGGCGCCGCCCACGCGGTTCTCGACCCGGCGATCCTCCGGCCCGGACATCGGCACGCGCAGCCCCGCGGTGCGGTTGTCGTAGCCCCAGTGAACGTTGATCGGCGCCGAGAGATAGCGGGTGAGTCGGCGATAGGAATTGACGTTGGCGCAGAAGAGCGCCATGGCCGCAGGCAGGTACTTCTGCAGCCCGCCGATGTGCGCGAAGAAGAGTTGCGAGGGAGTGCCGTCGGGATTGCTGAAGATGTTGCGCCGCGTTTTCACGTCCAGCACGCTCTGGTGGATGTGCATGGCGCTGCCCGGCTCCTTGGCGTGCGGCTTCGCCATGAAGGTGGCGTACATCTTGTGGCGCAGCGCCGCCTCGCGGGCGGTGCGCTTGAAGAGGAATGCCTGGTCGGCGAGGTCGAGCGGCGGCCCGTGGATCAGGTTGATCTCCATCTGCGCGGGGCCGTCCTCGTGGATCAGGGTGTCGATCTCGATCTCCTGGTCCTCGCAGAACTGGTAGATGTCGTCGAAGAGCGGATCGAACTCGTTGACCGCAGCGATGCTGTAGGACTGCCGCCCGGGCTCCGCCCTGCCCGACCGCCCCACCGGCGGCTTCAACGGATAGTCGGCGTCCTTGTTCTGCTCGACCAGATAGAACTCGAGCTCCGGCGCCACGACCGGCTGCCAGCCGCGCTGGGCATAGAGCTCGACGATGTTGCGCAGCACGTGCCGCGGCGCCATCGTCACCCGCCGGCCATCGGAGTAGAAACAGTCGTGGATCACCTGTGCGGTGGGCTCCGCCGCCCAGGGCACCCGCCGGACCGTCTTGGGGTCGGCCTTGAGAACGATGTCGATCTCTGCCGGGCTCATCGCGGCATCGGGCTCCGGCGGATAGTCGCCGGTGACCGTCTGCAGGAAGACGCTCTCCGGCAGGCGCATCCCGCCATCCTCGGCGAATTTCTCCGCCGGCATGATCTTGCCCCGCGCGATACCGGCCATGTCCGGAATGATGGCTTCGACCTCGGAGATGCCGTGATCGCGGAAGAACTGACGGATTTCGCTGACCATGCGGCTACCTTTCACCTGGACTCGGCGCGATCGAGGCACGCGGCGCCAAAGGCCGAAAACATGGCTCGCGAGAACGGGTTGTCCATCACCTTCCACTCGGGATGCCACTGCACCGCGAGCGCGAAGCGTGTCGCGCTCTCGATTCTGAATGCCTCGATCAATCCGTCCGGAGCGCGCGCCTCCACCGTCAGTCCCTGGCCTAGCCGCTCGATGCCCTGCCAGTGCGAGGAGTTGACCCGCACCCTGTCGGTTCCGGCGAGGGAGCGCAGCAGCCCTCCCGGCGCCAGAACGACGTCGTGTGCAGGCCCGTACTGCACGTCCAACGGCTGGCTGTCGTCATCCCGATGATCGAGGTGACCGGGAACCTCGTGAACGCGCGGATGGAGGCTGCCGCCGAAGGCGACATTGGCCTCCTGAAAACCACGGCAAATGCCGAATACCGGCACCCCTGCGCGCACCGCCTTGCGAATGAGCGGCAGGGTGGTGGCGTCGCGGGCCGGATCGTGCAGGGTTCCCGGGTCGCTCGGCGGGCCTTCGTAATGGTGGGGCTCGACGTTCGACGGGCTGCCGGTAAAGAGCAGACCGTCGAGGCGCTCCACCAGTTCATCGAGACGCAGCTCTTCGGCGAGCGAGGGAATGAGGAGCGGCAGCCCGCCCGTCGCCTCGAGCACCGCCCGAGCGTACTTTTCCCCTACCGCATGAAAGGGGTGCAGACCGAGCATCCGCCGGTCCGCGGGGAGGCCAATGAGAGGGCGAGCCGGTTTCATAATGGCGCAATTACACCACAGCGCAGCTAGACGGTGCTTTCCAGCCAGAGCATGTCCCGGCCGAACGCTCAGCAGTCCCCTCCATTGCCGTTCGCGCGCCCCCCTCGCTATCCTCCCCAGGCTCCCGGCCCACACCGGCCGTTTTTACATAATTCAGTGCCATGGTGGCCGCCCACGCCGCTTCCTATTACGCCGCCTCGGCCCGACCCGCCCCGGAGCGGGCTGCGCTGGCCGGCTCAGTGGACTGCGACGTCTGCGTGGTCGGAGGCGGCATCGCCGGCTGCTCGGCCGCGCTGCATCTGGCCGAGCGAGGCTACTCCGTGGTGCTTCTGGAACAACACCGGATCGGCTGGGGCGCCTCCGGGCGCAGCGGCGCGCAGGCGATCCATGGCGTGGCGGCGGGCCAGGCCAAGCTGGAAAGGCTGATCGGCCAGACTCGGGCGCGAACGGTATGGGACGTCTCCATCGCAGGCCTGGCACTGATGCGCGATCTCATCGCGCGCCACCGCATCGACTGCGACTGGGTCGACGGCTACATGCTGACAGCCGTGAAGCCTCGCCACGACCGGGAGCTGCGCCGCGAGCTGCAAGAGCTGCGGGAGAGGCTGCAGTATCACAGCGTGCGCTACATGCCTCGCGAGGAAGTCCGCGCCACGCTCGCCACGAGCCGGTATCTCGGCGCGCTCTACGATTCCAACGGCGGCCATCTGCATCCGCTCAACTACACGCTCGGCCTGGCCGCCGCCGCGGAGCGCGCCGGAGTGCGCATCTACGAGGACACGCGGGCCCTCGGCTTCACCTCGGCGCGCGTGCGCACACCGGCCGGGGAGGTCCGCGCGCGCTACCTGGTCCTCTGCGGCAACGTATATCTCGGCAACACCGCCCCCGCACTCGCCGCCAAGATCATGGCCGTGGGCACTCACATCATCGCCACGGAGCCGCTCGGCGCAGAGCGGGCGGCGCAGCTCATCGCCAACAACGCCGCGGTGAGCGACATGAACTGGGTGCTCGACTACTTCAGACGCTCGGCCGATCACCGCCTGCTCTTCGGCGGCCGTGTCAGCTACTCGGGCCTGAATTCCTTCGAGGCGCCTGGCACCACGCGCAGCCGCATGCTCAAGGTGTTTCCCCAACTCGCAGACGTGCGCGTGGAGTACTCGTGGGGCGGCTACGTCGACATTACGCTCAATCGCGCGCCGCACTTCGGGCGACTGATGCCGAACGTCTACTTCCTGCAGGGATTCTCGGGACACGGCATCGCGCTCACGGGCATTGCCGGCAAGCTGGTCGCCGAGGCGATCGCCGGACAGGCGGAGCGGTTCGATGTATTCGCGCACATCCCGCACCAGGACTTTCCGGGCGGGGCGATGCTGCGGCGGCCGGCTCTCGTGCTGGCGATGTTGTACTACCGTCTCAAGGACCTGCTATAGCAGTTCTGCAATCTGCACGGCGTTCAGAGCGGCGCCTTTCAGGAGCTGGTCGCCGGCGACGAAGAGCGCGATCGAGCGGCCGCTCGGGTCGCTGACATCGCGGCGGATGCGGCCCACCAGGATCGGGTCCTGGCCGGAGGCGTCCTTCGGCATGGGAAAGTAGTTGCGCTCGGGATCGTCCACCACCTTCACGCCGGGAGCCGTCTGCATGACGTCGCGCACCTGCTCGGGCGTGATGGGGCGCTCGCACTCGAAGTTGATGGCGATCGAGTGGGCGCGCAGCACCGGCACTCGCACGCAGGTAGCGGCGATGCGGATGGAGTCGTCGCCGTAGATCTTGTGCGTCTCGCGCATGACCTTGGCCTCTTCCTCGTTGTAGCCGGTCGCGGGATCGATCTTGGTGTTGTGGCTGAAGAGGTTGAAGGCATACGGGTGCGGCAGCACGCGGTTCTCGTACGGCCTGCCCTCCAGGTATGCACGGGTCGACTCGCGCAACTCCTCCATCGCGGCGGCGCCGGCGCCGGAAGCCGCCTGATAGGTGGCGATGATCATGCGGCGCAGGCGATTGACCTTGTGAATCGGCCAGAGCGGCGTGATGGCGATGATGGTAGAGCAGTTGGGATTGGCGATGATGCCCCGATGGCTGCGCACCGCTTCGGGGTTGATCTCCGGTACGACGAGCGGCACGGCGGGGTCCATGCGAAAGGCCGACGAGTTGTCGACGACCACCGCCCCCTGCTCCACCGCGAGCGGCCCGAAGCGCTTGGAAGTGCCGCCGCCCGCGGAGAAGAGCGCGACGTGGACGCCGCGAAAGCTATCCTCTTTCAGCTCCCGCACCGCGACCTGTTGTCCGCGGAAAGGCAGTGTCTTGCCGGCGGAGCGCGCCGAGGCGAAAAGGCGCAATTCCGAGAGGGGGAAATTCCTCTCCTCGAGACACCGGATGAGCTCGACGCCGACGGCGCCGGTGGCGCCGACGACCGCAACCACCGGCGCCGAGCCGGGTGAACGACCAGTCTGCATGGACGTGGACTCCAAAAACGAACGAGGCCCCGACGGCGGTGCCGGCGGGGCCTCTGGTTTGACTCGCGCTTTTCCAGCTACTCAAGCGCGCGCGAGATCCACCGGAGCCCCGCCTCGGGGGTTCTTGAGGGTGATCTTGCGCGTTTTCATGGGCCGAAACATAGCGCGATCGACCCTACCGGAAGCTTAGCCGCCTGTAAAGGAATTTCCGGTTATGTCACGAACGCTGCCGGATCTCGAAGCAGCGGTGGATCCGAGGGTTGCGCTCGAAGTCGTGCGGCAGCGTGGCCTTCGAGACGTCGCGGACCGCATGGCGCTCGGCCACCGCCGGATCCAGCCTGAACCGCTGGGCGTTGGTGGAGAAGACGAGGAGTCCTCCGGGTGCGAGCAAGCGGACGCAGGCCTCGATCAGGGCGGTATGGTCCCGCTCGATGTCGAGCACTCCCTGCATCCGCCTGGAGTTGGAGAAAGTCGGCGGGTCGAGAAAGATGAGGTCGTACCGCTCGCGCGCGCGGGAGTCCTCACGCAGCCACTCCAGGCAATTGGCCTGGATGAACTCGTGGGCCCGCGTCTCGATGACGTTGGTGTTGAGCGCGAGGTTGCGCTGCGCCCAGTCGAGGTACGTCCGCGACATGTCGACCGAGGTGGTCGCCGCCGCGCCGCCCGCAGCCGCATGCACGGTCGCGGCTCCCGTGTAGGCGAAGAGATTCAGGAAGCGCCGCCCGACGGCCGCTTCGCGCAGGCGCGCCCGCGTCATGCGGTGATCGAGAAAGAGACCGGTGTCGAGATAGTCGTCGAAGTTCACCAGCAGCCGCAGTCCAGCCTCGAGCACCGTATGGAATCTTTGCTCGTTGCCGAGCCTTTGATACTGGTCGCCGCGGTGCATGCGGCGGCGGGTACGCAGCGAGATGCGTTCGATCGGCACCCCGGCCGCTTGCGGCAGAGCCGCGAGCGCCTCGCGGCGGCGGCGGCGCACCGCCTCCGCCTCGATCTCCCGCGGCGCTGCATATTCCTGCACGTACAGCCAGGTTTCCTGCGCGGGCTCGACAGTCCGATAGACGTCGATCGCGAAGGCGTATTCCGGCATGTCGGCATCGTACAAGCGATAACAGGAGACACCCTCGCGCTCGGCCCAACGCGCGACGCGCTTCTGATTCTTCTCCACACGATTGCCGAACATGCGCGCGCCCGGTGTCTCGCAGAGCGGTGAATCCTCTCGCGCCAGCGTGCCCGGCCGCCGCAGGTTGGCCGCTTCGACGGACATCCTGAGCAGCCGGCATTCGATCGGCCCGTTCCAAAGAGTATGGGTGCGCGCCGCGCGGATGCCGAGCTCCATGCCGAGCTGCGGCGCACCGGTGAGCACAGACGCCTGCCAGCCCTGAAACCGCGCGCGCAGGATCTCGCCGAGCTCACGGTGGACCGCGCGCGCCGCATCGAGATTTTCCAGCCGGACACCGTAGGGTGGGTTGGTACAGAGGAGTCCTCGGGTCGTACCGGCCGGCGCCGCTCGCGACAGCTCCCCCAGGTCGAATTGCACCCAGTGCGCGATACCGGCCCGCTCGGCGTTTGCATGCGCGTCCCTCACGGCCGCGGGATCACGATCCTGACCCCGAATGAGCACCTTCGGCTGTTCACTCGCGAGGCTGCGACGATGGGCTTCCTCGCGCATGCGCCGCCACAAGGATTCATCGTGTCCGCGCCAGCCGAGGAATCCGAAATACACGCGTCGCAGGCCCGGTGCGCAGCGGGCCGCGATGAGCGCCGCCTCGATGACCAGCGTACCGGAGCCGCACATCGGATCGAGGAACTCCGCACCGGCGGCCGCCAGCTCCGGCCAACCGCTGCGCATCAGCACGCCGGCGGCCACGTTCTCCTTCAGCGGCGCCTCGCCGGCCGCACCGCGATAGCCGCGCCGATGCAGGCTTTCCCCGGAGAGATCGAGTCCCAAAGTAATCTGCTCGCCATGCGCATGAGCATGCACGCGCACGCTTGGACGGTCCAAGGCGATGTCGGGTCGCGTGCCTGTGGCATCCCGCAGCGCGTCCACTATGGCGTCCTTGAGCTTCAGCGCTCCGAAATGGCTGTGCGTGATCGCCGGATGCTGGCCGCTGAAATCGCACGCCAGCGTCGCCCGGGGCCCGAGATGTTGGGACCAGTCGACTTCCCGGGCCGCCGCGTAGAAGGCCTCCGCGCTCGCCGCCTGGAACCGGGCGACTTCGAGAAAGATCCGGTTGGCAAGGCGCGATTCGAGGCACGCGCGATATCCCGTCTCCAACGTTCCAGAGAACGTCACTCCGGTCGTCCGGTCCCGCACGTCGGTCGCGCCCAAGGCCGCCAACTCCTTCGCCAGGAGATCGGCCAGCCCGCGCGGCACACTGGCGAGGAACTGACCGGACGTCACGCTGCGAGTCTCGCGGCGCGCGCGCAATCGCCGCGGTTTGTCTCCCCGAAGGACATTTCTTTATCATAAGGAGTCCCAATTGCCCCAGCCACCCCTGTGAGCACCTCATGGCCGCCTCCGAAAGTCCCTCCCGCGACGCGCTCGATGCCTTCTGGATGCCCTTCACGCCGAACCGCCAGTTCAAGGCGAAGCCCCGCCTGCTCGCGCGCGCGAGCGGCATGCACTACTTCACTCCCGACGGCAGGCAGATCCTCGATGGGGTCGCGGGCCTCTGGTGCGTCAATGCCGGCCATGGCCGCAGCGAGATCGCGGAGGCGGTGGCGCGCCAGCTCACCACCCTGGACTTCGCACCGACCTTCCAGATGGCGCATTCGTCCGCGTTCGAGCTCGCGAACGCCATTACACGGATCGCGCCGGCCGGACTGGATCGCGTGTTCTTCACCAACTCGGGCTCGGAGTCGGTCGACACCGCGCTCAAGATCGCGCTCGCCTATCAACGGGTGCGGGGCGAGGCCGCGCGCACCAAGCTCATTGGCCGAGAGCGCGCCTATCACGGTGTCGGGTTCGGCGGCATCTCCGTGGGCGGCATCGTCAGTAACCGCAAGATGTGGTCGGCCTCGCTCATGCCGGGCGTCGACCACCTGACGCACACACACGACTTGAAGCGCAACGCGTTCTCACGCGGCCAGCCTGCCCACGGCGCGGAGCTGGCGGAGGAGCTGGAGCGGTTGGTGGCCCTGCACGATCCGACGACGGTCGCCGCAGTCATCGTGGAGCCGATCGCGGGCTCGACCGGTGTGCTGATCCCGCCGCGCGGTTACCTGGAGCGCTTGCGTCAGATCTGCGACCGGCACGGCATCCTGCTGATCTTCGATGAGGTGATCACCGGCTTCGGACGCGTTGGTGCGCCCTTCGCCGCGCAGGAGTTTGGCGTCATTCCCGACATCATCACCACCGCGAAGGGTCTCACCAACGGCACCGTTCCGATGGGTGCCGTGCTGGTGAAGCGCTCGATCCACGATGCCTTCATGCAGGGGCCCGAGGGAGCGATCGAGCTCTTTCACGGCTATACGTATTCCGCCCACCCGACATCCTGTGCGGCCGCGCTCGCCACTCTCGGCATCTACGAGCGCGAGGGCCTTCTGACGCGTGCGAAGTCGCTTGGGCAATACTGGGAAGATGCCGCGCACTCACTGCGCGGATTGCCGCACGTGATCGACGTGCGCAACTACGGTCTGATCCTCGGACTCGAGCTGGAGCCGGCTGCTGGCCGGCCCGGCGCCCGGGCCCATGGGGTGTTCCTCGAATGCTTCGAGCGCGGCCTGCTGGCACGCCAGACCGGCGACATCATCGCCCTCTCGCCGCCCCTCATCGTCGAGCGCTCTCACATCGATCAGATGTTCGGGACGCTCGCGGAGGTGCTGCGCGATCAGCGGTGACGGTGATGCCGTACGCGCGTCAGGGTCATCCACGCGATCGCGGCGATGACGGCGACGCCGACGAGCAGCAGCTCCATGTCGAAGGTCGAGAAAACCCGTGTCGATTCGATGGTGACGGTCGGCAACATGACACTTCTCCGTGGAATTCGGAGCTTCGCTCCTGTTGCAGGCTGCCAGCCTCCGCGGGCCGGGTGAAGCGGCTTCTTGCCGAATTGCGATGCTCTTCACCCGGCCCGCAGGTTATGTTGAACGTCACCGCCGCGCCGCCAATGCCGGCTGTGCGCCGCTCTGACCATCCGTCGACTGCGCTACGGCGGTACCGTCCAGCCGCACGGTGACGCGCCTATCGAAAGCGTAGGCATCCAGGTCGCCCCGCGGACTGGTGGACTGTGCGGAGCCGTGCGCCGCAATGACGAGCCTTTCCTGCGGACAGCCCGCCTTTTCCAACGTCAGAGCGACGGCCTCCGCGCGACGCAATGAGAGATCGTCATTGAGCGTCGCGGGCCCCCTCGGGTCGGCATAGCCGTCGATACGCACCTTCGCCCCAGGCGGGAGCGATGCCGCAAGCGCCCCGATCTTGCGCAGCGCCGGGAGCTGCAGGTCGTTGATCGCGGCATCGGCCGTTTTGAAGCCAACGTCGGTTTCTATGTCATCGGACAATTGCACCGTGCGATCGAGCTCGGCCTGCTGCGCCTGCGTGGCGGCAAGCGATTGGGTGGTGAGGTCGAGCTTTCCCGCAAGTCCCCGGCGGTCCTTCTCGCTGCGGCTGAGACTCGCCGTGAGGTCGCGGTTCTGCGTCGTGAGGTCGTGGTTCTGCGTCGTGAGCGCATGGTTGGCGGCGCTCTGCCGGTGATACCGATCGCCCAGCCAAGCCCCGGCGACCATGCCCACCATCGCCCCGATCGGGCCGCCTGCCGCGGCTCCGACCGCGAGGCCGGTGAAAACGCCGATATTCTCCTGCTTGGATGCCGCCCGCTGTCCGCCGACGGCCGTCGCCTGGGCCGCTGTCGCCGGTAACGCAGCGAGGGACATCGCGGCCACTGTGATACCCACCGTTCCGATACGGACCTTGTTGCTCAGGATGCTCATATGCTGGCCCTCTTGATGTGACGCGGCGCATCGCGCCGTCGAGGACCAGTACAAGGTATGGGCGCGGGCCGCTCATGACACAAACCGGCCGGTCCGCTGATTCTTAATGGCAGATTATGGATTGGGTAAAAGTCGGCTTCGCCGCTTTTACCGGGGCCTGTGCCGCACAGGCTCGATCCCGCGGCGCGAGGACGGCTTGCGCCCGCTTCGGGCTATTTCGGATATGTCAGGCGGTCTTGAATGGCCAGGAGCACGTCGCTGCGCGACACCTCTCCGAGGAGGGTATGCCGCCACTGCCCGGGCGTGACCGGCAGAGCCGTCGCCTGCTCGCGCAGGAAACCGTCCAGCGCCTCGCAAAGCGACATGTCGGGCACGAGAGCGAAGTTCACCGGCAGAGAGACCGCCTCGGCCGGCAGTCCCCAGTCGATCTCTCCTTTCTGCAGCCGGTCGAGCACCTTGCGCGGATCGAACCAGGCGATCAGGTCATCGCCGCTCGTCACGTACACTCGTTGCAAAGGCCGCTTGGGAAGCTGATCGAAGATGTCGGCGAGGCTGGTCGTGGCGGTGACCACGGCCGCGGGCGGCTTCACCAGTGCCTCGACGGTACGCAGCCGCCAGTCGTCGCCGTGCTCCGCGACGATCGCGCGATTCAGACTGGCGTGGTAGACCGACTGCCCCTTCCGGTAGACCTTCGCCGTGTAGTGTGCGGTCACGCAGGCGAGCATGAGCGGCAGTACGACGTTGTAGTCGAGAGTCATCTCGAAGATCATCAGAATCGAGGTGAGCGGCGCCTGAGTGGTCGCGGCCAGAAATCCACCCATTCCGATGAGCGCGTAGGCTGCGGGCACCGAGGCGGTGTGCGGCATCAGACCATGCAGCACGCCCCCGACCAGTCCACCGACGGCGGCGCCGATGAAGAGCGAAGGCGTCAGGACACCGCCAACGCCTCCGGAGCCCACGGTCGCCGACGTTGCGATCACCTTCGCAACCAGAATCAGCAGCAGCGCCAGCCCGAGGATCTGGCCCTGAAGAATATGGCTGACGACGCTGTAGCCGTTGCCCCAGACTTGCGGCACGAAGATCGAGATGGCGCCGACGATCACTCCACCGAGCCCCAATTGCCAGTAGAGCGGCAGCTTCAGGCGGACGAACTGAGACTTGGCGAAATCGAGAGCTGCCAGGAACGGCGGCGCGAGATGCCCGAGCAGCACCCCCAGCACCACGTAGAAAATCAGCTCTATGTTCGAGGCCGACCAGGCTACGTGGGGAACGTCGAAGACCGGCCCGTATCCGAGGAAGCGATGAATGGTCGCATTGGACACCACGGACGAGACCACGAGAGGACCGAAGCTCTCCATGGCGGTCGAGCCGAGTACGATCTCCGAAACGAACAACGCGCCCGAGATGGGCGCGTTGTAGGCGGCGGCGATGCCGGCTGCCGCGCCGCAGGCCACCATGAGCCGCAGGCGCGGAATCGGTGCACGCGCGAACAGGCCGAGCCGCGATCCCAGCATCGCGGAGAGCTGCACCATCGAGCCCTCTCGTCCGATCGAGCCGCCCGAGGAGATGGTGAGGAGCGACCCGAAGCTGCGCAATATCGAGGCGCGAAAGCCGATCTTGCCGTCACCGACGATCACCGCTTCCATGTAATCGACGGCCTTGGAAGAGACGAAGGTGCGGCCGACGAAGTGCAGCACGGCCCCGGCCAGCACTCCGCCCACCACTGGCACGAGAGCCCGATGCCACCAGACCAGGCTCGAGGCCGCGTCGACCAGGCCGGAGCCCGGACCCATGTATGTGAAGCCGGTGAAAAGCTTGGTGAAGAGCCGGATGGACTCCCGGAAGGTCACGCTCACCAGCGCGCCGAAGAATCCGACCAGAGTGGCCCAGAATACGATGCCGGCGAGATCCTCGTGCCCGAACAGGATCAGGCGCAGCCGCGTCAGCAGCGACAGCGGTACGCGCGCGAACTCTCGTGCCTGTAGGTGCATCTTCCGACTTGGCCCGGCCTCGGTCCCGAGCGGGCGATTATGCATTCTCGCCGCCCCTCGCTGAGCGGCGGCTGAACAAGATAGTGACGAAAGTAGACAAATTCCGATCGATTTCCTAGCCTTCCAGATCGCATCACACGAACCCCTCGTCCACTCAATGCCGGAGAGCACACCCGTGACCTTCACCTTACCTTCGCTTCCGTTTGCGCCCGGCGCGCTCGCCGCGCGCGGCATGTGCCAGGAGACCCTGGAGTTCCATCATGGCAAGCACCATCAGGCGTACGTGAACGCGCTCAATGGCCTGGTGGAGAAGAACGACGCACTCAAGGGCAAGACGCTCGAGGAGGTGATCAAGCTCGCCCACGGGCGCGAGGACCTGACTCCGGTCTTCAACAATGCCGGGCAGCATTGGAACCACAGCTTCTTCTGGAATTGCCTCTCGCCATCGGGCGGCGGCATCCCGGGCGATCTGGAAAAGAGGCTCGTCAGTGACTTTGGCAGCGTCGACAAGTTCAAGGAGGCCTTCAAGGCCGCGGCGGTCGGCCAGTTCGGCTCCGGCTGGGCCTGGCTGGTGCTCGGCAAGGACGGGCGCCTGAAGGTCTCGAAGACCGCCAACGCCGGCCTGCCGCTCGCCTCCGGAGAAGGCAAGGCCCTGCTCGTCCTGGACGTGTGGGAGCACGCCTACTACATCGACTTCCGCAACCGGCGTCCGGACTTCACCGAGAATTTTCTGGCCAAGCTCGCCAACTACGAGTTCGCGGCTCAGCAGCTCAAGTCGGCGTGAATGCATCGTTCAAAAGCAAGTGAGTGAGCGGCCCAAGGGCCGCTCACTGGGCCGGAGGACCGGTGCGGTCGCGAGGCCGCGCTCGCCCGCAGCGCCGCAGGCGACTGCGGGCCAATGGACGATAGAACGAATGGGCATTCCGCTGGTCTCATCCATGATGCCGGCAGCGGCCGATCTCGGGTTGGTCCAGGTCGCTGGACGGCATTGAGAGCCGGGGAGCCGGTCCTGCTTTCACGCGGACCGGTTCTCCTTTTTTATGGGCGCAAAGAGCGGCATCCTGCCGCTTTGCGCGGATGGTACCTTCTGACAGGGATTCATCTCGCGACGCCGGGAGCGGCCCGGGTTCGCGGCCTCCCACGGTACTGGAAGAGCTGAAAGAGATTCATGCGCGTAACTTCGATCCTGGCTCTCGTCATTTGCACGGCGGTTTTGGCGGCACCTCGATCCTATGCTGCTGCGGCGGCCAACCCGCTGGGGGCGCAGGTCGCGAGGGAGACGCTGGCGAACGGGCTGCGGGTGGTGGTGGTGCGCGATCCGCTTGCGCCGGTGGTCGCTACTTCGGTCAATTACCTCGTCGGGTCGGACGAGGCGCCGAAGGGGTTTCCCGGGACGGCGCATGCGCTCGAGCACATGATGTTTCGCGGCAGCCCGGGCCTGAGCGCCGATCAGCTCGCCGACATCGGCAGCGTCATGGGCGGCAACTTCAATGCCAACACGCGGGAGAGCGTGACTCAGTACCTCTTCACGGTCCCGGCGGAAGACCTCGAGGTCGCCTTGCACATCGAGGCGGTCCGGATGCGCGGGCTGCTGGATTCCGCGGGTGAGTGGCAGAAGGAGCGTGGCGCCATCGAGCAGGAGGTGGCGCAGGATCGCTCGGATCCGGACTACGTCCTCTATGAGAAGCTGCGCGCGCAGATGTTCGCGGGCACTCCGTACGAGCACGATGCGCTCGGCACCCGCCCCTCGTTCGACGCCACCACCGCGGGAATGCTGCAGCACTTCCATGACAGCTGGTACGCGCCCAACAACGCCATCCTCGTGATCGCCGGCGATGTCGATCCGAAGTCCACCTTGCTCGAGGTGAAACGGCTCTTCGGCGAAATCCGGCCGAAGAAACTACCGACACGGCCTGCGATGAGGCTCGGACCGCCGCGCGCCGCCAGCTTCACCATGAGCACCGATCAGCCGAACGGCATGGCGATGATCGCGGTGCGCACGCCGGGGCTCGACAGTCCCGACTTCGCCGCGCTCGAGGTGCTGTCGGACGTGCTCGACAGCCGCCGCTTCGCGCTTTTCAGCCTCGTGCCGCGAGGCAAGGCGCTGGATGCGGACTTCTCCCTCGACCCGCTGCCGCGGGCCGGCATCGCGTACGCGGCCGTCTCATTCGCCGCCGGACAGGATCCGAAGGCGCTGCAGAGTGCCATCCGCTCCATTCTCACGGACGTCGTGAAGCACGGCGTCCCCGCCGATCTCGTCGCAGCGGCAAAGCTGCAGGAGCGGCGCGCCGCGGAGTTCCAGAAGAACTCCATCTCGGGCTTCGCCGCCGACTGGTCGGATGCGCTCGCGCTCTACAAGGTGAGCTCACCCGACGAGGAGCTGGCGCAGATCGAGAAGGTGACGGTGCAGGACGTCGACCGCGTCGCGCGGAAATATCTCGACCTCGATCACGCGGTCACGGCCGTGATGATGCCGCGCGGCTCCGGCAAGCCTGTACCCGCGCGCGGCGGCTTCGGCGGGCAGGAGTCGATTTCTCTCGGCGCCGCGAAGCCGACGGCGCTCCCGACCTGGGCGGCAGTGGCGCTGCGGCGCCTGAACGTGCCGCCCTCCACCCTTCATCCGGTGGTCACCCGGCTGCCCAACGGCCTGACCCTGATCGTGCAGACGGAGGACATCAGCAACACGGTGAGCATCTACGGTCACATCCGCAGCGAGCCGGGACTCGAGGAGCCCCACGGTCAGGAGGGTGTGAGCGATCTGCTCGATCGCATGTTCATGTTCGGCAGCAACACGCTGCATCGATTGCAGTTCCAGCAGGCCCTGGATGCCATCGGCGCAAGCGAGCAGGCGGGCTCGGACTTCAACGTTCAGGTGCTGCCGGAAGACCTCGATCGCGGTGTACAGCTCCTCGCCCAGAACGAGCTCGATCCCTACCTGCCCGCCGATGCCATGGCGGCGCTGCGCACTCAGCTGGCGGAGAGTGTCGCCGCGCGCAATAAGAGCCCGGGCTTTCTGACTCGGCACTCTTTGCGCCAGGTGCTCTTTCCCGCAACGGATCCGAGTCTGCGCATGGCGACACCGGCCAGCATCGGCGCGCTCACTCCCGCTCAGGTGCGCGCCTATTACCAGAAGGCGTTCCGTCCCGACCTCACCACCATAGTCGTGATCGGGAAGGTGACCCCGCAGCAGGCGCAGTCGGTCATCGCAAAGTATTTCGGCTCCTGGAAGGCGACCGGGCCGAAGCCGCCGACGGAATTGCCGCAGGTGCCGCCGAATACGTCCAAGGTCGTCGCCGTGCCTGACTCCAGCCGTGTACAGGACATCGTGGTCCTCGCGCAGACGTTGCCGCTCACGCGTAGCGATCCCGACTATTACCCGTTGGAGCTCGGCAATGCCGTCCTCGGCGGCAGCTTCTACTCGACGCGCCTCAGCGTCGCGCTGCGCAAGGAGAACGGGCTCGTCTACTCGGTCGACTCGACGCTCCAGGCCGGGAGGACCCGCGGGGCCTATCTCGTGGAGTACGCCTGCGATCCGCCCAATGTCGTCAAGGCCGCTGCCATGGTGCGACGCGAGATCGCCGACATGCAGCGCACTCCGGTCGGCAAGGAGGAGCTGTTGCGCATCAAGGAGCTGTTGGTCCGGCAGATCCCCCTCGGAGAATCGAGCGTGGAGGCGATTGCCGGCGGCATCATCAGCAGGGTCGATCTTGGGCTGCCGCTCGATGAGCCGACGATCGCGGCGCGGCGCTACATCGAGCTCGGCCCGGCGCAGATCGAGGCGGCGTTCCGCAAGTGGATGCGCCCGAGCGATCTCGTCAGAGTCAGTGAGGGACCCGACCCGCACTGACGCGGCCGGCGGGAGCGGCGTTCGGCATGTGCACGGCCATCGGCAGGGTCAATGTGACAGTGAAGTCGGCCGCTCGCGGCGGCGGCGCCGAGCAGTTGAAATGCTGCTCATCGACGCGCACGGGGAGTGACGCCAGCAGCGTCTGGCTGAGCTGCTGCATGAGCTCACAGTCAGACGAATGCAGCGTCTGCGGCTCCCCGGGCGAGAGCCGTATCGTGCGCTCGACCGCCTTGGCCGGCGCCGTTTTCGCCGCGGCGCCCTGGAGAAAGAACGGCAGCTGGAATCCGACCTGCACGTCGGGGGATCGCATGTAGCCGCTCGGTGTCGGGCTGCAGTTATAGGGCAGGATGTTGATGCTGTAGGGCCAAGCCCCCATACGCTGCAGGATGCCGTGAAGCTCATACCAGAGCTGGTTGCACGTGTAGGTTCGCGGCAGGTTTTGCAGATTGACGATCATGTTGAACGTGCGCCAGAGGGCGGGCCGAGGCGCCGCCGCTGCCGCGTGCGTACCCGGATCCGCGCCGCGCCCGCTCGCGCGGCCGATCACGGGCCACTGGGCACCGAGGGCCAGCGCGCACGCGGCCACGGCCAGGCTGCCGACATGTCTCATCTTCCCCTCCGGAATTCCTTGTTATTCATAGCCTTTGGACCTGGCGCGGCGGCTTGCGTTCACGCATTTCCGCCTGCCTTATTTCGCCACAATTGCGCCACGCCGCGCGCCGGATCGGCAGAGAGACTCTCCCCATCGGGCGCGAAGGCGGAGATTACCCCATGCTCACCAATCTCAGGGTCTGGCTCAACCATTTCGAATACCACGCCGAGCAGCCGCGCGGCGCACCGGGTGGCTCATTGAGCGCCCTCAGGCCCGAGGAGCGGCGGCTGATCGCCCGCTCCATCGCCACATTCCAACTGGGTGAGCAGTCCGACGGCACCGGGCTCTTGCGCGCGGCGTACCGGTTCGCGGCCGCGCATGGCGACGATCTCCTGCCGCGCATCACGGAGCTCTTCATTCGCGAGGAGCAGCGCCACGCCCGGCTGCTGCGCGAATTCATGGAGGAGCACGGCATCAGGGCGAAGTGCCGGCATTGGACCGACACCCTCTTCCGCCGCTTGCGGCGGCTCGCCGGTTTCGAGCTCTACCTTCATGTCCTCATCACGGCTGAGCTGATCGGCAACGTCTATTATCACGCGCTCGAGTCCGTGACCGGCTGCTAGCGGCTCAAGGTCCTCTGCCGCACGCTCATTGCTGATGAGCTCGCGCACGTCGGCTACGAGTCGGAACTCATCCTCGAGCTGCGGGCGCGCAAGCCTGCCGCACTGCGGATGTTGATTCGGCTGATGCATCGCGCTCTCTTCTACGGTGCCGCCTGCGGCGTCTGGATCTCTCATCGCGCCGTGCTGCGCCGCGCGGGCCACACCGCCGGCGACTTCCTGCGCGCTTGCCTTGCACAATACGCGTTCCATCTCGACCCGCCGGCGGCATGGTCCACCACCACCACGGCCGCGGCCCGCAGACGCTAGAGCGGCGTCAGGGATCATTTCGAACGGCGGCGTGCTCGGCCGTGTCCAGTCGCTGCCGCCACGGATCCGCTTGTGGCAGCGGACCGCGATTGGTGAAGCTCATGAGCCTGTCGGTGCTCTCGTGATACTCCGGCCAGGCAGGCTCCCCAAGCGGATCAGGGCGGCCCGTACGGGCGAAAGCGACCCAGTAGGCATGCACGACGCGAGCCATCGCCTCGTCGGCACGGGATGTCGCGTTGCCGTAGTGCGCGGCGACGGTGTCGAACACAAAAGGAATCTCGGAGGCATGCGGCGCGCCGGACACAGTGTTGCGCCGTGAAGTGGCAACGTAGCCAAAACGATATTCGTACACGCGCTGACCGCGCCCGGACAGGAGGCGTGCGATTGCGCGAGCCGGCTCGACCATCCATTGATCGGCGCCGATGGTGGCGGGCACGTCCGGCGGCCCGATCTCGGCCGTGTTGGCGCCAATGATGACTGGCACGCGAGCGCCGCCGCCCGCCGCATAAACCGCCGTAGGAGCCGCTGGATAGAGTCTCGCGTCGAGAATCGGGCCCCCCACATAGTTGGGATCGTGATCCCTCGTCGCCAGATTCAGGCCATCCACCAGCTTGGCCGCGGGCAGCGCACGCAGCTCAGCCAGAGCGGCAGCGCCTTCGCCGAAGACCCCGAGGTGCCGGGCCAACCGCGTACCCATTGCTTCCGCGGAATCCGCAGCGCCGGATAGCGGCCGCAGGGGATAGATGTTGCCGCGGCCCCCGCCCGACTCGATGATCGCCTTTGCGAAGAGGCCCCGCGCGAGCGGACTCATCAGAAGCGCATTGACGGACATGCCGCCCGCCGACTCGCCGACGATCGTCACGTTGTGCGGATCGCCACCGAACGAGGCCGCGTTGCGCCGCACCCATTGCAGCGCCGCGATCTGATCCATGAGGGTGTAGTCGGCGAGGAGACCTCCGGCCGCCTGCCGGGTCAATGCCGGAAAAGCGAAGAAGCCGAAGTTTCCGAGCCGATAGTTGAAGCTGACGAGCACGACGCCGTCGCGGGCGAACTGCGTGCCGTCGTACACCGCTGGCGAGGTGCCGCCGTCCACGAACCCACCGCCGTAGATCCAGACCATGACGGGGAGGCCACGAGCCGAAGCCGAGCTCGGACGCCAGACATTGAGGTACAGGCAGTTCTCAGCCGACTGCGTCCGCAGCGGCGCGTCATCGCCTGGGGTGGGCAGTTGCGCGCAATCAGGCGCGAACTTCAGGGCCGGCCGCACGCCCCTCCAAGGCTTCACGGGTTGCGGCGGGGCCCACCGGAGCGCCCCAATGGGCGGCGCGGCATACGGAATGCCCTTGAAGATGACGACACCGTGCCCGAGCACCCCCCGGATCGTCCCACCGTCGACGCGCGCCTGGAGGGATGCAGCCACAATCCGCGCATTCGCCGCCGCGAGGAGTGCCAGGCAGGCGATGGCGATGCCAGCCGCCCGCAATGCAAACATGCGTAAGGAGAGCGGATGGCTCATCGCTCGTGCGTCTCTGGCCGCGATCGGCTGGGAGGCGGCGCCAAGGGCTCATTCCTCGCCTCTCGGGGCCGCTCCCCGCGCAGCACGCGCACGACTTCCTCGCTCGCCTTGCGCCGCAGATCCCGCAGCGAGGCGTCGGAGGAGAAGGCGATGTGGGGAGTCAGGATCACGTTGGGTCGCAGCAGCCCCGGGAGGACCCGCGGCTCGTCTTGCAACACGTCCAGCGCCGCTCCGGCGAGCTTGCCGCCGTCCAGCGCATCGATCAACGCGTGTGTGTCGACCACGGCGCCGCGACTCACGTTGATGAGAAACGCCCCGGGCTTCAAAAGCGCGAGCCGCTGGCTGTCGAGCAGGTGGTGAGTCTGCGCGGTGAGCGGAACGTGAACGATCACGACGTCGGAACGGCTCAAGAGGTCCGTCAGAGTCGTCGTTTCGATCCCTGCGATGGCGCTATCGTCGGTACGCGCATGTCCCAGCACATGGACGCCGAAGCCTCGGAGCTTCTCCGCGGTGCGTCGTCCCGTGCGGCCGAGTCCTATGATGCCGCAGGTGAGCTCACGCACGCGCCGCAGCCTCGCGCTTGCGGGCTCCCAGCGGCCGGCCTTGACTTCCCGATCGAAGTGAACGAGCCCACGCGCCCAGGCCAGCAGCATGGCAACGGCATGATCGGACACCTCTTCGGTGCAGTAGTCCGGTACGTTCGTGACCCAGATGCCCCGCCGGGTGGCCTCAGCGACGGCGATGTTGTCCAAGCCGACGCCGAGACGCGCGACAATGCGCAGCGGCGGGCTGCTCGCGATTGCGGCGGCGCTCACCGGCGCCCAGTTGGTCATGATGGCCGCCGGCTGATGCTCTGCCGCAAGAGCCGCGATCGCATCGGCGGAGGCGGACTCGGGCGGGCCGCTGACGAGCCGGAAGCCGGCGCGCTCCATGATCTGCGTCTCGATGGCGAGGTCAGGCCATGCGTAGTCCGTGAGAAGAACGCTCGGACGGGAGCTCATGCGGCCTGACGCTGATCGGGCATCGGCCGATTATATTCGACCGCCAGGCTGGCCCCGGATGGTTACCTGCCGGCTCGCCGCATGGCGGCGCGGCCGAGCACAACGCCAAATTCCTTATCGCCTTCCCCGCGCGCCAGCGCTTCGAGCATGGAGTCGCGAATCAGGCTGCCCACGGGCATCGGTACCGTGGCGGCCTCGGCGGCGGCCAGCGCCAGGCGCACGTCCTTGAGACCGAGCCGTGCCTTGAAACCGGCGGGCTCGAAGCGTCCCTCGGCGATGAGCCGCCCATAGCCTTGGTACACCGGGCCGGGGAAGAGGCTCTGTCCGATCAGCTCGAACAGCTCGCGCGGCTCGACGCCGTAGCCCGCGGTGAGAGCTGCCGCCTCGCCCATGGACTCGATCGCGGCGGCCAGCATGAAGTTGACGGCGAGCTTGACGACATTCGCCTGCGAGGCGTGGTCGCCGAAGCGCCAGACCTTCTGGCCGACGGTTCCCTCCAGCAGCGGCCGTACGGAATCGACAGCCTCGCGAGGGCCGGCGAGAACGATGGTCAGCTTGCCCGCGGCAGCGACATCCGGGCGGCCGAGCACGGGCGCGGCGACATAACCCACGCCGCGCTCGCGGTGGCGCTCGGCGAGCTCATCGCCGAGCGCGGCCGAGATGGTGGCCATGTTGACATGGATGCGAGTCGCATCGGGGGTGGCACGCGCCAGGACGCCGCTGTCGATCAGAACTGCGCGCGTGGCATGATCGTCGCCCAGCATCGAGAATACGACCTCGCCGCGGAACGCCTCTTCCGCGCTGGCCGCGACCTGTGCGCCGCGCTCAGCGAGCCGCCGTGCCGGCTCGGGCGAGCGGTTCCAGACCCGCAGGGTGTGCCCGGCTTCGAGCAGACGGCCCGCGATTGCGCTGCCCATGTTGCCGAGCCCGATGAAACCGATATTCATGACGACACCCTTTGTCATGCAGGAAGAAACGGAGGATACGGCTCGCGAGGCGCGAGGGCCAGGCGCCGCCGTGAACGCGATGGGCTTCGAAGCGGCGCCCCGACCGGGCGCCGCCGAAGCAGGTCCGACATCAGCTCAATTGAGCCGGCCCTGTGGGCCTACGGGCAGAATCATTCCTACCATCGATTCCTCGCCCTCCTTCCAGGCGTCGAGGCGCACACGCTGCAGGAAATCATCGAGCTCCATCCACTGCCAGCCTTCCCAGACTCCCTGTTCTACCCGCAACAGAATCATTTGACGATTCATACGAGCCTCCTACAACCCGAAGGTGGTTAAAAGACCGGCGGGAACTATGTCCCGCCGGCAGAGATCCCAACGTGCCGGGGGTTGATAATGGCACGCTGGGTGGGGGAGATGGTTTGCGGTTGATGGGCTTGGCGAGCAGATAACGATCGCCCAGCCATTCGATCGCCTTGGCCCTCGCGGCGCTGTAATCCACGATGTGCGGCTGCGGCCGCTCGACCTTGCTTGTCTGGTGCATGACGGGCTCTCCACTCTCAATTGACGCTCGGCCTCCCGCTACAGTTCCTGAGATCGGGTCGCGCGGCGCGAACTCAACCGCCCCGCTCTCCCTCGAAAGAGGGGGGGCGGGCACCCCCTGGCGAGGCATATTTACACTAAGATCAATGACTTATGGCGTCAGCGGCGCGGCGGGTCAGTCCTGGCCGCCGGCGAGCCGCGTGCAAGCTACTACCCGCCTCGGTATTGGGCCTGACGTAGCGATAGAGGTCACCCTGCACCGGCGCGGTCGAGGCGAAATCCGGTGTTCCGCAAGCCCGCGAACATGCTCGCGGATCACCGTGGCGTGCCTGGCGCGGTGCTTTAACATATCGGTCCTCCGCACTCCGCGCGTGTCAGCCATGAAAGCAGCCTGACACGCACCGCAGAGGCGCACAACGCGATTAGCCTCCGCGTTCTTGCAGATATGCAGGCCTGTCTGCTTCCAACGCCTCCCGATCATCGAAGGCCGAGCGCGCCGCATCGATCTCCGCCAGATGCGAACGCGCCCAGTCGCCGAGCGCGCGGACCGGCGCATGCAATGACTTTCCGAGCGGCGTGAGCTCATATTCGACGCGCGGCGGCACGACCGGGAAGACGGTGCGCTTCACCAGGCCGTCGCGCTCGAGTCCGCGCAGCGACAATGTCAACATACGTTGCGAAACACCTCCGATCGCTCGCTTGAGCTCGGAGAACCTGCGTGCCCTCTCCGCCAGCATGATGATGATGAGCACGCTCCACTTCTCGCCGACGCGCGCCAACACCTGACTGATCTTCGGGCAGTCCTCGCTCGGCAGGTGCCCGCCGGCGGTGGTTACACCAACTTTACTCGGTCGCATGCGTGTGCCTTCTTGTGTCGGCCCGGGCCGCACTCACATAATTAGCCTCGGTAACAATTTTATACCACTACCCCGGAGGCCCGCCATGAAAGTCCTGCACGTCGATGCCAGTATCCTGGGGGAGAGCTCCGTCAGCCGTCAGCTAAGCAGCGCTATCGTGCAACGGCTCCGCCAGGCTCACCCGGATATCGCAGTGACGTACTACGATCTGGGTGCAGAGCCCATCGGCCACCTGACCGGCGCGCATCTCGCCGCCGCCGGGGGTGCTTCGGCGGAGAATCCGTCATTGCACCAGGACCTGGCGCGAGGACGGCAGGCCCTGGAGGACTTCCTTGGGGCCGATATCGTCGTCGTCGGAGCGCCGATGTACAACTTCTCGGTGTCGTCGCAGCTCAAGGCCTGGATCGATCGGCTCGCCGTCGCAGGCCAGACGTTCCGCTACTCGAAGGAGGGCGTTCAGGGCCTTGCGGGTGGCAAGAAGGTCATCGTCGCTTCCTCGCGCGGCGGGTTCTATGGCCCGGACAGACCGACGGCGTTCCTCGACCATCAGGAGACCTATCTGCGCGGCATTTTCGGTTTCTTCGGCATCACCGACGTCACCTTCATCCGCGCCGAGGGCCTCAATGTCAGCGCGGACCAGCGCAAGGCTTCGCTCGCGGCCGCAACTGCCGAGGCGGCAAGGATTGCGGCATGAGTGCGGCAGCGCCCGGGCACAGGGCCATTGGTACGGCCTCTAAAGGCCCCATATTGGCGACTCAAATCCCGCCGCAACGCGGGGAGGAGACTCAGATGAATACCCAGTCCGTCCGCGGTGTGTCCCGGCTCGTGCGCGGCATGCCGACTTCGGATGGCGCCGGCGTCAAGCTGACGCGCGTGATCGGCCAGCCGCGGCTGCCGGATCTCGATCCGTTTCTGATGCTGGATGAATTCGGTACGGACAACCCCGGCGACTACATCGCGGGATTCCCGGATCACCCACACCGGGGCTTCGAGACCGTCACATACATGCTGGACGGCCGGATGCGGCATCGCGACAACCACGGGCACGAGGGCATTCTGGTTCCCGGCAGCGTCCAGTGGATGACCGCGGGGCGCGGCATCGTGCACTCCGAGATGCCGGAGCAGCAGGAAGGCCGCATGCGCGGCTTCCAGCTCTGGATCAACCTGCCCGCGCGGGAAAAGATGACGGCGCCCAGGTACCAGGAATTCGGGCCGGAGAAGATCCCAGCCACGGACCTCGGGGGCGGAGCGCGCGTGAAAGTCCTTGCCGGCCGCGTGGCGGGCGTCACGGGTCCGATCGCTCAGCCCGCCACCGACCCGACCTACCTGGACGTGGAGCTGGAGGCGGGGGCAAAGCTCTCGCAGCCGCTTGCCAGCGGCCACTCGGCGTTCCTCTATGTCTACGAAGGCTCGGTGCGCGTGGGCTCCGGCGAGTCCGCGGCGACGGTGGGCACTCACGAGCTCGCGGTATTGACCGATGGAGAGTCGGTGCAGCTCGAAGGGCGCGAGCCGCCGCGTGATGGCAGGGTCAGTCGCGCGATTCTCGTAGCGGGCCGGCCCCTGAAGGAGCCGGTGGCGAAGCACGGGCCCTTCGTGATGAGCACCCGCGAGGAGCTGATGCAGGCTTTCGAGGACTATCAGGCCGGCCGGTTTTGATCGGGAAGCGCTGGGTCCGGGCATTTCTGCCTGGATCCAGCGCGCCGCTTCTCAGTCCGCCGCGGCCGACATCGCCGGCTGGGCGAGAGTGTCGCGTTCCTTCTCGTGATCGGCCGCCAGCAGGAGGTAGACGGCCGGCACGATGAAGAGCGTGAAGATCGTGCCGATGGAAAGGCCGGTGAAGATCACCCAGCCCATCGCCTTGCGTCCTGCGGCGCCCGCCCCGGTCGCGATGACGAGTGGCAATACTCCGAGCACCATCGCCGCGGTGGTCATGAGGATCGGCCGCAAGCGCACCGCTGCCGCCTCGATGATCGCGATGCGCTTCGGCTTGCCGGCCCGCTGCTCATCGTTGGCGAACTGCACCATCAGGATGCCGTGCTTGCTGATGAGCCCGAGGAGAGTCACGAGGCCCACTTGCGAGTAGATGTTGAGTGATGTGACGCCGATGTTGATGAAAAGCAGTGCGCCGAAGAGCGCCGCGGGCACGGACACGAGGATCACGATGGGATCGCGGAAACTCTCGAACAACGCCGCAAGCGCCAGGTAGACGATGATGAGCGCGAACCCGAACGTATACAGGAAGCTGCTGGAGCCCTGAATGAACTGGCGGGATGCACCGGAATAGTCGGCCGTATAGCCGCTCGGGGCCACCTCCTGCAGCGCCTTCTGCAGGAACGCGATCGCCTGGCCCTGCGATACCGCCGGGGCGCCGGCGATGGTTGCGGAATTGAGCTGCTGAAAGTGGGCGATCTGCTCCGGGACCGTCTGCCGCTCGAGGTGCGCGATGGTACCGAGCTGCACCAGCGAGCCATTGGCGGCGCGCAGATGCAGGTCGAGTACCTGGTGCGGATTCAGCCGGTACTTCTGCAGCACCTGCGGAATGACTTTGTACGAGCGTCCGTCGATGGTGAAGTAATTGACATATCCGCCGCCCATGGCAGCGCCAAGCACCGAGGCGACCTGCTGCTGTGTGAGCCCGAGGTCGGCCACCATGTCGTGGTCGACCACGATGGTCTGCTGCGGCTGATCGATCTTCAGGTCGGAGGCGACGAACCAGAACAGTCCGCTCGCCTTGGCGCGATTGAGCACCTGCTGTGACACCCGGTACAGGTTCTCGATGGGCTCACTGGTGGTGATCACGAACTGCACCGGCAGTCCCTGCGCGCCGGGCAGCGGCGGGAACTGGAATGCGGCGATCTGCGCGCCGGCGATGTTATTCCACTTCTTCTGCAGGACCTGCTGCAGCGCGTCGGCGGAGCGGCTGCGCTCGTTCCAGGGCTTGAAGAGGATTCCCCCGAGCCCCTGTGTGACCGACGGCACGCCGACGAGCTGGAAGGCGCCACGATACTCCGGCAGCGATTGTCCGGCCGCGAGAGCCTGCGCCGAATACGCCTCCATCTGCCGATTCGTCGCGTCAGGCGGCCCGATGAGCTGATAAGCCACGAATCCCTGATCTTCCTGCGGGGCGAGCTCCGAGGTGGAAGTCCCGAAGAGATACGGCAACGCGGCGAGAATCAGGACCACCAGCACGATGAGCACCGGCCAGGTCTCGAGCCAGCTCGTCAGCATGCGCCGATAGCCCGAGCGAACTCGTGAGAAAGCCCGATCGACCATGACCGCGAACCGCCCCTCCTCCTGCTCCGCGCGGAAGATCCGCGAGCACATCATGGGCGAGAGAGTGAGCGCGACGACCGCCGAAACAGTGATGGCGCCAACGAGCGTGAAGGCGAACTGGGTGAACAATGCACCCGTCAGACCGGTCTGGAACGCGATGGGCGCATAAGCCGCCACCAGCACCACGGTCATGGCGAGGATCGGGCCGCCGAGCTCCCGTGCTCCCTGGATCGCGGCCGAAAATGGCGTAACCCCCTCCTTGAGATGCCGATCGATGTTCTCGACCACGATGATGGCGTCGTCGACCACCAGCCCGATCGCCAGCACGATCGCGAGCAGCGTGAGCAGGTTGATCGAGTACCCGAGCGAGAGCATCACCATGAAGGCGCCCACGAGCGACAGCGGCATCGCGATCGCGGGCACCGCGGCCGCCCGCGGACTGCCCAGAAAGACGAAGATGACCGCGGTGACGATGAGGAGGGCCTCGACCAAGGTCTTGATGACATCCGTGATCGATGCGGTGATGAACGTCGTGGCATCGAACGCCATGGTCTGATTGATGCCGTTGGGCAGCTGCCGCGCGATTTCAGGCAGCACCTTCCTGACCTGACGCACGACATCGAGCACGTTCGCGGTCGGAGAAGGCTTGATGCCGACGAAGACTCCCGATAGTCCCGCGTAGGAGACGCTGAAGTCGTAGTTCTCCGCGCCGAGAACGACGGTCGCCACGTCCTCCAGCCGCACGATCGCGCCATTCGCCTGCCGGATCACGAGCCGCTTGAACGCCTCCAGCGAGTGCGGGTCGGTCGATGCGGTCAGGTTGACGCTGACCATGTTGCCCTTGGTCTCGCCCGCGGCCGACAGGTAGTTATTGGCCGCCAGGGCCGCATACACGTCGCTCGCGGTGACGCCGTGGGCCGCCATCCGGTCGGGATCGAGCCAGGCGCGCAGCGCGAAGGTCCGCCCTCCCAGGATCTCCGCCGTCTGCACCCCGGGAATGGAATTGAGCTTCGGCTGCACGACGCGCAGCAGGTAGTCGGTGATGTCGTTCGCCGGCAGCACCTTGCTCGAATAATTGAGGTACAGGATGTCGGTGGTCTGGTTGGCCTGCAGCGATATGACCGGCAGCTGCGATTGCGGCGGCAACTGGTTGCGCACCGCGTTCACCTGCGCGCTGATCTCGGTGAGCGCCTTGTTCGAGGGGTAGTTCATCTGCAGCGTCGCCGTGATGGCGGAGCTGCCGGCGCTCGAGGAGGAGGACAGGTAGTCGATCCCCTGCGCCTGCGCGATCGCGGCCTCGAGGGGCTGCGTGATGAAGCCGGCCACGGTCTGCGCGTCGGCGCCGTAGTAGGTGGTGTTGACGGTGATGACGCCATTCTCGGTCTGCGGGAACTGGGTGACCGGGAGCTGGAAGATGGCGCGCAGGCCGAGCACCAGGATGAGCAGGCTGATGACCGCCGAGAGGACGGGCCGCCGTACGAAGAGATCGGTGATCTTCACGCCGGACCTCAGTGCTCCTGCGGAGCCGGATTGGGCTCGCTGAGCGGCAGCACGCTGTTGTTCACGGCGAGCTCCGTGCCGTTCTTGATCTTCAACTGACCGCTGCTCACGACCACATCGCCGGCCTTGAGGCCCTTGACGACGGCCACCTGATCGCCTCGCGTCGCGCCCAGAGTCACGAAGGTCAGTTCAGCAGTCGGATGGCCGCCCGGCTTCGTGGGCTTCCGTACCAGAAAGACCGTCTGCCCGTACGGGTTGTAGGTAACGGCAGTCTGCGGCAGCGTGAGATACCGCTGCTGCGCCCCGGCGTCGACAGTGGTGCGCACGAACATGCCCGGCAGCAGCTTGTGCTCCGGATTACGGACGATCGCCTCGGCCCGGAAGTTACGGGTGGACGGATCGACGAGCGGGTCGATCGACGTGATCTTCCCCACGAAGTCGCTGCCAGGGAAGGTGTCCGTCTTCACGTGCACCGTCTGGCCGACGGCAACGCGCGACAGGTTGTCCTGCGGAAGGCGGAAATCCACGTAAATGGGATCGACCGATTCCAGGGTGACGATCGGGTCGCCCGGGTTGAGGTACTGCCCGGGATTGACGGTGGTGATACCCAGCCGGCCGCCGAAGGGCGCCCGCACGGTCTTCTTGGCAACCAACGCCGCCTGCGCGGCCTCCTGCTCCCGGGTGCTCTTCAGGTTGGCCGCATCGGTATCGAGCTGCGCCTTGCCGATGGCCTGCGCCTGGTACTGGATGTAGTCACGGTGATAGGTCAGCGCAGCGAGATTCGCTTCGGCCTGCAACGCCTGTAACTGTGCGATGTCGGGATCCGCGTTGAGCTGCACCAGTGTCTGCCCGGCGCGCGCATCCGTGCCGGACTTGAAGGCGACATGGCGCACCAGCCCGGCCACTTCCGTCGTGACCTCGACACCGTGGATGGCGCGCAGACTCCCCACCGCCTGGACCTGAGGTTGCCAGTCCGAATACTCGGCCGTAGCCGTACTCACCGTCTGCGGCAGCGTGGCATTCTGCGCCATGGCCAACTTGATGAAGTGGGCCTTGACCATGTTGAAGCCGACTGCTCCACCGACGAGGACAATGACCAGGGCCAGCACGATGACCAGCCGACGTCTCATAGCATTCTTCACACCGACTCCTGACTCCCCAGTCCTGTTTCTCCGGTATGGGCCGACACGCAGATGGGGCAGCCGCGCCCATGATGGGCGGACCGCGCCTGCGCGTGGACCAACCGGGAAGCTGCCAGATGACGCGCACTTTAACAGAAAGCCAGACCGTTTCTCCTCTCCCACTGGAGGTACGGCGGCGCTTGGAGGTACGGCGATGCGGTATCGTGCATGAATGTACGCCTGCCCCCCTGATTGCGGCTCCGGCAAGGTAGTCCTGAGCGTCGCCGGTCTCTGCAAGACCTACTCGGCGGTCGTTGCCGTGGCGGATGTATCCTTCGAGGTGCATCGGCGGGAGGTGGTCGGACTGCTGGGTCCAAACGGTGCCGGTAAGACGACCACCATCAACATGATCCTGGGGGTGCTGAGCCCGACGGCCGGCAGTGTGCACATCGGGGGTGTCGATTTGGCGCGCCGCCGGGCGGCCGCCCTCGCCCAAGCCAACTTTTCGGCGGTCTACGCGGCTCTCCCGGGGAATCTGACCGTCGCGCAGAACCTGCGTTTCTTCGGCATGGTCTACGGCATACCCGAGCTCGGCCGCCGCGTCGCCGGGCTGCTGCGACAGTTCGAGCTCGAGCGCCTGCGGGACACCAAATGCGGTCTGCTCTCCTCGGGCGAGCAGACGCGAGTAGCCCTCGCCAAGGCGCTCCTCAACCGGCCGCAGCTTCTGTTGCTCGACGAGCCGACGGCTTCGCTGGATCCGGCGGCCGCGCAGACCGTGCGGGCGCGCATCCGCAGCCTCGCGGTCGAGACCGGCTGCGGGATCCTGTGGACGTCCCACAACATGTACGAAGTCGAGGAGGTCTGCGACCGGGTGCTCTTCCTGTCGCACGGGCGGATACTCCTCGAAGGAGACCCGCGGCGGCTGCCGCGGGAGCATGGCGCGGCAACCCTCGAGGAGCTCTTCATCCGCCTGGCGCGCGAGCCGCTCGCGGAGCCGCTGGAGCGTGCCGGATGAGGCCCGCATGCGGCTGAAGCCGGTGGCGGGCATTTTGCTGCGCCAGTTCTATCTGATCCGCGGCAGTCCGGTCCGCTCGCTCCCCATGTTTGCGTGGGTCGCGATCGACATCGTGGTGTGGGGCTTCATCACGCGTTACCTCAACTCGATGGCCGCGGGCCGCTTCAACTATGTGCCCAGCCTGCTGGGCGCGGTGCTGATGTGGGACTTCTTCACGCGGATCATGCAGGGGGTGAGCACGGCATTCCTCGAGGATGTCTGGTCGCGCAACTTCCTCAACCTCTTCGCGACCCCGCTCACGATCGCGGAATACATTCTCGGGCTCGTGGTGACCAGCGTGGGAACGAGCATCGTGGGGCTCGCGGTGATGCTCGTGTTGGCAACAGCGGTATTCGGCTTGTCGTTCCTCTCGCTGGGCGCGCTGCTCGTTCCGTTCCTGCTGGTGCTCTTCGGCTTCGGCATCGCGTTGGGTATCTTCGCAAGCGCGCTCGTCCTGCGCCTCGGGCCGGCGTCGGAGTGGCTGGTGTGGCCCCTGCCCGCGCTGCTGTCGCCGTTCGTGGGTGTCTTCTATCCGCTCGCGACACTGCCCCGTTGGATGCAGGCCGTGGGACATCTCCTGCCGCCGTCGTACGTGTTCGAAGGGCTGCGCGCCGTCCTTGCGGGACGGCCTTTCTCGGCGGCCAGCCTGGCTCTCGGCGCCGCCATCGCGGTGCTCGACATTCTGCTCGCAAGCTACTTCTTCTCGCGGGTCTTCCATTACGCCATCAGGACCGGGCTTCTTGCCCGGTACAGCGCAGAGAGCGCGGCCTGATCTCCACTCGACTCGCTGTCATCTCCGGCCATTCGACCTGACGGCGATCGATGAGCGACGGCGCCGCCATCGTAAAGGCCAACCGGCAAGCGACTTCAGGGTCGTCTATCACCTGATGGCACTGGAGCGGGGCGCCGCATTGCGGCTCGAGGCTCGAGGCTCACAGCCGTTTCCTGGGCCCCGGACATACTCATTGCGCGCACGCGCCGGCGCGGTGACTCCGCTTGCGAGCGCACTGAAGTACTTCCGCGCGGACCTCGAGCGCCACATCCGCGAGAAGGCCTGTCCATACCGAAGACCAGGCGCATGACCGCCATCCGCGTCGACGGCCGCGAGTACCAGGTGCAGGAGGGCGATAACCTGCTGCCACCCTGCTCGCTCTCGGTCTCGACGTGCCCTACTTCTGCTGGCATCCCGCGCCGGGGTCGGTGGGCGCCTCCCGGCAATGCGCCGTCAAGGAGTTCCGCGACGAGTACGACCAGCATGACCGCCTCGTCATGGCCTGCATGACCGCGGCATCGGACGGCTTGCGTATCTGCGTCGGCGACTCCGATGCGGTGGCCTTCCGTGCCAGCGTGATCGAATGGCTGATGGTCAATCATCCGCACGACCGTCCAGTATGCGAGGAAGGCGGCGAATGCCACCTGCAGGACAGGACGGTGAAAACCGGCCACGTACGGCGGCACGACCGCTTCACCAAACGCACGCACCGCAACCAATACCTCGGGCCCTTTCTCACCCACGAGATGAATCGCTGCATCGCAGGTTGCCGTTGCGCCCGCTTCTACCGCGATCATGCCGGCGGGCGCGACTTCGACGCGCAGGCGGCGCACCCTCACGTCTACGGCCGCCACGCGGATGGCGTGCTGGAGAGCGACTTCAGCAGCAATCTCGCCGAAGTCTGCCCCACCGGCGCCTGGGCGCCTTCGCTGTCATCACGCTGCTCCCTTCGCCCGATCGCATCCGCGATGCTGACCTCGTGGATGAGTATCGCGGTCTCATCTGGCTTCGGCCCGACCCCAGCCTGGCCTTTACCGCGGCCTTGCTCTCTCTCGCGGGAATTCCGCTCACCATTGGCTTCATCGCGAAATTCTATGCCGTGGCCTCCGGCGTCGACGGCGACCATGGCGTGCTGCTCGGCTGGTGGCCGGGAGCATCATCGGACTCCATTACTACCTGCGGGTCATCATGGCGATGGCGGCCCCGGCGCCCGCGATGCCTGCGGGCCGACGCATCCCCAGAGCGGCATGAGCGGTGAGCCGCTGGGTCATGCCGTGCTCGCGGCCCTGGTCTTGCTGCTGATGGGGCTGGGAGCCTTATCCCGCGCCGCTTCTGACGCTCATCCGCACGACCACTTCGATGGTGGCGCGCTGACGCTCGTCAGCACGGCGCGCTGAGTCATGAAAGCTTGCAAAAATTTCACGGTTTGCGGTAACTTAGCTGTTTCATATGTTGCTGTCTGTCCGGAGGTTTGCGGTGAAGAAGTCATTTCTCGTTCTCTGCGTGATTGCGGCCGGGGCGCTCGTCGCCTGCAGCTCACCCAACGCCGATTGGCAGAAGGCTAACCAGCAGAATACGGTGGCCGCCTATCAGCAGTTCATCCAGCAGCACCCGAGCGACGCGCGGGTGGAGCAGGCGCGCAACCGGATCAACGCCCTGAACGACGAGCAGGCATGGAACACCGCCAAGAGCGCCAACACGCTCGATGCCTACCAGCAGTATCTGCAGCAGAACCCGAACGGAATGCATGCCGCCGATGCGCAGGACAAGGTGAACGGCCTGCAGCAGGATGCCGCCTGGCAGACCGCGCAGTCGACCAATACCGCCGCCGGCTACCAGGACTTCCTGCAGAAATTCCCGAACTCGCCCCATACCTCCGACGCACAGGACGCGCTGAAGAAGCTGACGGGCTATCAGGTCCGGCTCGCCTCGACCCGGTCCAAGACTCTCGCCGACAAGATGGCCAAGCGCCTGAAGGACAAGTTCGGCAGTGAGCTGCAGGACGTGGTCGTCGTGCCGCCCACCGGCAAGTCGAAGAGCCTCGAGGTCCGCTCCGCGCCCATGACCGAGGATGACGCCAAGGCCGCATGCGCGAAGCTGAAGAAGGCTCATCAGCATTGCGAGGTCGTGAAGAGCGCCTCCTGACGCTCGCTCACTTCGCTCAGTCCGCTCCCATTCGCCCGCCGCAGGCCACCCGCCTGCGGCGGGCTCTTGCGTCTGCCGTCCGGTTGCGGTAAGTAAGCCGGGATGAGCAGCGCCGAACCCCAACCTCGACCGGACATCCGGGCCTGGCTCACCGATACGCGCTCCGGGCTTTCGTGAGCAGCACGGACGATCTCCCGGAAGATGTGCGCGCGCTGCTCACCCAGCACATCGAATCCTACGAGCAGCTCGAGGTCCTCCTGCTGCTGCGGCGCGAGCGCTATGAAGAATGGACGGTCGAAGCGCTCGCCGCCCGCCTGCACGTGCGCGAGGAGCTCGTCAGGTCCGCACTCGAGGGCCTCAAGAGCGGCGGCCTGGTGGTCGCCACCAGCCCTACTCCCGCGCCGCGCTTCGCCTACCGGCCGACCAGCTCCGGCCTGGATGCGGCCGCGGGCCGTCTCGACAGAGAGTACGCGGAGCGGCCGATTCGGATCATCCAGCTCATGAGCGCGAACGCCATCGAGCGCGTCCGCACTGCGGCGTTGCATACGTTCGCCGACGCTTTCGTTTTGAAAAAGAAGGATTCGGACGGTGCCTGAGGCAGTTTATATCCTATGCGCACTGACCAGCATTCTGTGCGCCGTACTGCTCCTGCGGGGCTATCGGGCGACACGCACTCGACTGCTCTTCTGGGCGAGTGTCTGCTTCGGGTTCCTCGCCATCAACAACGTGATCCTGTACTTCGATCTGGTCATCCTGCCGCCGCAAATCGACCTGTTCTGGTACCGCAACGTAGCCGCGCTCATCGGCATGTTGGCGCTCGCGTTCGGACTGACCTGGGAATCGCGATAGAGAAGCCGCCATGAAGACGTTCGCTTGGGGTGTGTTGGCAATGGCGAGCGTCGTGGCGGCGCTCTTCTTCCTGCGCTTCTGGCGTGCGACCCGGGAGCGCCTGTTCGCGTTCTTCTCGCTCGCGTTCCTCGGCCTGGGCGCCACTTGGTTGGGACTCGCCATCATCAATCATCCGGCCGACGAGGCGCAGCAGGAATACGCGTACATCGTGCGGCTGGTCGCGTTCGTGATTCTCATCATCGGGATCATCGACAAGAACCGGCGCAGCGGCCGGCTGTGAGCGGGCGCGCTCTTCAGGCGAGCGGAGCGCCGCCGACGGCGAGCAGGAGCTGTATGGTGTCGAGGTACTGGCGCGATTGCGCATCGAGGAACCCCAGCTCCGCCCGCTGGCGCAGGCGCTGGGCGTCGAGTACCTGCAGCAGCCCCGAATTGCCCGCCTGATAGCTCTGGCGCGCGAGCTCCAGGCTCGCCTGCGAAGTGTCCCGCGCTTTCGCCTGAGCCGCGACCAGCTCTGCGTCGTGATCCAGGGCATCGAGCAGGTCGGCGACCTGCCCGAAGGAATCGAGGACCACCTGCTGATAGCGCTCGGCGCTCGCATGCAGCGCATCGAGCGAGGCCCGCCGCTCGGCGCGCAGCGTCCCGCCGTCGAACAGCGGCTGCGTCAGCCCTGCGATCAACGACCATGCGGCGGAGGAGGTATCGAAGAGTTTCGCCGGCGTGAGCGCCTGTTGGCCGAGAGTCGCAGTCAATGCGATCTGGGGATAGAGATTCGCGGTTGCGACACCGACCGCCGCCGTGGCGGCGTGCAGCTGCGCCTCGGCCGCCAGGATGTCCGGGCGGCGGCGAACCAGTTGCGACGGCACGCTCACCGGAAGCTCGCGCGGCAGGCGGATGTCCGCGAGCTCGAGATCCGGCTGCGACCAGTCGGCCGGGGGATGCCCGAGCAGCACCGCGAGCGCATGCCGCGCCATCGCGAGCTGCTGATAAAGCGGCGGCAACAGTGTCTGATCGCTCGCAAGCTGGCTTTGCGCCGTCAGCACGTCGAGCTTCGATACCGAGCCGTTGACGAACGCGGTGCGCACGAGCCTCACATTGTCACGGTCCTCGGAAAGCAGTTCCGCCGCCGCGCGGATCTGTCCGCGGGTCGCCGCAATGAGCACCGCCTCCGAGGCCACATCGCCGGTGAGGGTCAACCCGGCGGCCTGTACCTCGCTGCGTTCGTATTGGGCGAGCGCCTTCTGCTCCTCGACGGACCGGGCCGTGCCTCCCGCGTAATCGAGCGCGTAGTGCACGCTGGCTCCGATCGCCTCGTAGGTGAAGGGCGCGACGGCGAACGTGCCGAGGAACTGAGCGCCGTACTTCTGCCGTCCGGTAGAGGCCAGCAGGCTCACCTGCGGGTAGAGTTGACCTGACTGCGCCGCAACCAGCTCCCGCGCCTGCGCCAGTGTGTCCTTCGCCGCGGCGAGGTTGCGGTTGTCGGCCATGGCGCGCCGCATCAGCTCATCGAGCTGCGGAGAGTGGAAGAGCGCCCACCACTCGGATGTCGCCGGCGCGCCGAGCAGGATCTTCTGCCTGTAGGCGTCCGCTGCCGGCGCGAGCCGCTCGGCGGCGGCGGCGGCGCCACCGACAGGCGCCGACTCTCCCGCGGGGCGGTATGCAGCCGCTGACTGCGCGGCCGGACGGTGGAAGTTGGGTCCGACGGTGCAAGCGCATAGCAATGCTGCCGCAGCCAGGCCGGAGACGATCAGCGCCGCGTGTTTGCGGTTGGCGGTTAGATGCACGGCATCACTCCATCACTGCCGGCTCCTGCGTCCGTGCGCGTGCGGGACGGAGGAGCAAAACCAGGGGAATCAATGCCAGCGTCATCCAGAACATCAGCTTGAAATCGTCGTTGTAGGCGATCATCTGCGCCTGCCGGGTGACTGCTGCATTGAGTGCGGCGAGTCCCGCCGGTGCGGTGAAGCTGAAGGGCATGTGCAGCTGCAGCTGTCCGCCCCAGGGAAGGATGTGGGCCGCAAGGCGCTCGTGCATGACTTGTGTATTGCGCGTCAGGAGCGCTCCGGTTGCGGCAATGCCGATGCTGCTACCAACGTTGCGTAGCAGGTTGAACATCGACGTGCCTTCGGATCGATATTGTACCCCGAGAGTCGCGAACGTCACGGTAGTGAGCGTGACGTAAGTCAGGCCGGTGCCGATGCCCTGGAGAAAGGTGGTCCACCATACGAGCGTCTGCGGCATCAGCGTGGAATAGCCGCACATCATCTCGAGCGAAACGGCCGTCACCGCGATGCCGCCGGCGATGAGCAGCCGCGTATCGACGCGGCCGATGAGCCGGCCCGCAACGTACATGGAGAGGAAGCTGCCGAAGCCGCGCGGCGCCATGGCGATACCCGAGGTCAGCACGGGATAGCCGAGCAGGTCTTCCAGCAACGGTGGCAGCAGTGCGAGCGTCGCGAACAGCACCACGCCCACGATGAACACCAGGAGATTCCCCATGGAGAAATTCGCATCCTTGAAAAGGCCGAGGCTGATGAACGGCTCGCGCGTCGTCAGCGTGTGCACGAAGAAGACATACAAGGCACCCATGGCGATGCCGGCCTCGATCCATATCTCCGGCGAGCCGAACCAGTCTCTCAGCTCGCCGCGGTCGAGGAGAATCTGCAGCGCGCCGACCGCGAGGCTGAGCGCGCCGAAGCCGAGGAAATCGAAGCGCGTCCGGCGGGTCTCCGTCTCGTGCACATACGCCATGAGACCTATGGCCGAGAGAATGCCGAACGGCACGTTGATGTAGAACACCCAGCGCCAGCTGTAGTTGTCCGTGAGCCAGCCGCCGAGCACCGGCGCGAGCATGGGGCCGAGGACGACGCCCTGGCCCCAAAGCGCCATGGCGCGCCCGTGCCGTTCGGGCGGATTGATGTCGAGCAGCACGGCCTGCGACAGCGGCACGAGTCCAGCCCCGGAGAGGCCCTGCAGCACGCGGAACAGGACGATCTGATCGATCGACTGCGCCATGCCGCAGAGCATGGAGCTGACGGTGAAGCCGACCACCGACAGTACCAACACCCGCTTGCGGCCGTAGCGTCCGGCGAGCCAGCCCGACAGCGGCGTCATGATGGCCGCGGCCACGATGTAAGAGGTCAGCACCCAATCCATCTGCTCGAGCGATGCCGAGAGATTGCCGCCGATGTGCGGCAGCGCGACGTTGGCGATGGTCGTATCCACCGCCTGCAGCACGGTGGCGAGCGTCACGGAGGCGGTGACGAGGCCGCGATGCTGCGTCCGGGTCAAGTTCCCACACCGGTCGCGGGACGCTCCTCTGCGCGTGAGCGGGTATCGACGGTCACCGTCGCGCTCAGGCCTGACCGAACGGGCGGCAGCTTGCCTTCGAGGCGCAGCCTGACATCGAGTCGCTGCACGACCTTCACCCAATTGCCGGTGGCGTTCTCCGGCGGCAGAACCGAGAACTGCGAGCCAGTACCGGGCGTGATGCTGGCCACGACGGCCTGGAGGGTCTGGCCGGGATAGGCGTCGATCTTCACCGTCGCCGACTCGCCGGGCCGCATGTGAGCGAGCTGGTCTTCCTTGAAGTCCGCCTCCACCCAGACGTCATGGCTGGAGACGAGCACGAACGCCGGTGTGGCGGCCGTCAGATAGCTGCCGGCCTGGAGGTGCTCCACGCCAGTCACGATACCGTCTGACGGCGCACTGATCGTCGTGTAGGAAAGATCGAGCAGAGCCCGGTCGAGCGCAGCCTGGGCCTGCTGGACAAGCGGGTGGGCATCCACCGCGATGTCAGGCTGACCGCCGAGCTTCGCCAGGGCCGCCGTGATCTGCTGCTTCGCCGCCGCGACGCTCTGCTGGGCCTCGCTGCGGCCGAGGAGCGCCTTGTCCACCTGGGATTGTGATGCGATGCCGCTCGCGAGGAGGCGCGACTCGCGGCGGTAGTCGCGCTCGGCGTAGTCGAGCGCGCTCTGCGCGGATCGCAGGTCCGCGAGTCGCTGTTGATAGTCCGCCTTGAGCGATTCGACCTGCAGCCGCTCGCCCCGCAGGCGCGCCTGAGCGGCTTCGACCGCGATACGGAACGGCCGGTCGTCGAGGCGAAAGAGGATCTGGCCACGGTGCACCTGCTGGTTGTCGTGCACGTCGACCTCGCTGACCCGGCCCGATACGTTGCCGCTGATTGCGACCTCCGCGGCGCGCAGATAGGCATCCTCCGTCGATTGGTAGCGGCCGCCCGTCAGGTATACGTACAGGCCGCCGGCCGCCATGAGGAGCGGGACGCCCCACATGAGAGGCAGGCGCAGGCGCTCGCGGCGGGTTCGGGCCGGCTGCGCGGACTCGCGTGCTTCCGGTCGCAGCGGCGCCGGCCCGTCGCCGCGGGACGGATCGCGGGCAGCCTCGGCGGTCGTACGCGCGCTGGTGGCGCTCATCGGGAGGACCTCTGCGTTTTCTCGGCCGTGAGGGGTGCGAGGGATGACAGGTTGGTGTGCACTCGTCCCAACAGCTCGATCAGGTTGGCACGCTCTTCGTTCGAAAGCCCATGGAGCGTCTCGGCGCGCGTCTCCGCAATGAGATGGGAGATGTGCTCGAGAACCGGCCTGCTCTTCGGGGTGAGCCACAGGGTATGCGCCCGCCGGTCCGCCGGGTCGAAGCGCCGCTGCACCCAGCCATCGGCCTCCATCCTGTCGAGGATCCTCACCAACGTCATCGGATCGAGCTCGGTCAGCTCTGACAGACGCTTCTGGCTCACGCCTTCGTTGTCCTCCAGATGCAGCAGCGCGCGGCACTGCGCGAGAGTGAGCGACAGCGCCTGCGCGCGCTCCTCGAACCGCCGCGTATAGCGGCGGCTCGTGTCCTTGAGCAGGAATCCGAGCTGGCGGCGGAGGTCCATGACCATAATGAATTATATAGTATCATCCTATATCATATCTATCGATATCACCTTCTCCCGGGCGGGGGCTCACCTGTAGAATCCGCGGCACCCAACCGGGCGTCCCCCGCACGCAAGAAAGGCGTCACACTCGATGTTCGCTCGCCGGATGCTCTCTTCTGGCCACTCCCGCCGGCGCGGCCGGCTGCTCACGGCATGCGCCGGACTACTCGCCGCTTCGTGGCTGGCATCGCCGACCGCTCTGGCGCTGGACCCGAGCGCCGCTGTCGGGGTGGCGCCGGAACCATTCGTCCCGACGCCCTCGCAATTGTTCGGGCCGCTCTTCGTGCAGGTCCAGATGGACGCGCTCTTCCCCGACGGCAAGGTGTTTCCAGACGCGGTGCCAAAAGCCGCGCCGCCCGTCATTCTGCGGCGCTATCGCACGGTGCGGCCGCGCTCCCGCGCTGCGCTTCGCCGCTTCACCGAGAGCGCATTCACTCTCCCCACGGAAGCGCATGCGCCGCCCGCCCAACGGGACAAGAGCCTGGAGGCGCACATCGCGAGATTGTGGCCGGTGCTGACGCGTCAACCGGTCGTGCCGCCGCCGTATTCATCGCTCCTTTACGTACCGAAGCCCTATGTCGTTCCTGGCGGCCGTTTCAGGGAATTCTATTACTGGGATTCCTACTTCACGATGCTGGGGCTGATCCGCGACGGCCACCTCGACACGGCCCGCGACCTGGTCGACGACTTCTCCTACATGCTGCGCGAGTACGGGCACATTCCCAACGGGGCGCGTTCCTACTACCTGTCGCGCTCGCAACCGCCTTTCTACTATCTGATGGTGGGGCTTCTCTCTGCCGACCCGGCGAACGCGTGGTCGCGGCACCTGCCGGAGCTCGAGCGCGAGTACGCCTACTGGATGGCCGGCGCAGCCGGCCTGCAGCCCGGGAACGCGCGGCGCAACGTCGTGAAGATGCCCGACGGCTCGCTCCTCAATCGCTACTGGGACGCCTCTGACACGCCGCGCGATGAGTCCTACCGCAACGATGTGCTGGTTGCGCGCGCTTCGCGCAGGCCTCGGGCGCAGGTCTATCGCGACATCCGCGCCGCGGCCGAGAGCGGCTGGGATTTCAGCTCCCGATGGCTGGCGGACGGGCGGCACCTCACCACCATACACACGACCGATATCGTGCCGATCGATCTCAACAGCCTTCTCTATGGCCTGGAGCGCGCGATCGCCGGCGGCTGCGCGGCGCAGCATGACTCCGCGTGCAGGCGGCGTTTCGCCGCACGCGCCGACCGTCGCCGGGAGGCGATGAGCCGCTACCTGTGGGATGCCGGGGCCGGGTACTTCATGGACTATGACTGGCGGCACCAGAAACGGACCGGAGAGCTCACCGCGGCGACGCTCTATCCTCTCTTCACGGGCGTCGCCGACCTCAAGCAGGCGGATACCGTCGGCGCGGTCACGCAGATGAAGCTGCTCGAGCAGGGTGGCATCGTGACCACCAACATCTCCTCCGGGCAACAGTGGGATGCGCCCAACGGATGGCCGCCGCTGCAGTGGATCGCCGTCAGCGGATTTCGCCGCTACGACCAGCCGGCGCTGGCGCACGAGATCGCCCGCCGCTGGCTCGCCACCGTCCAGCGGGTATTCGCCAACACCGGCAAGCTCGTCGAAAAATACGACGTCGAGCACGCCCTCCCGGGCGGCGGGGGCGAGTATCCCCTGCAGGACGGCTTCGGCTGGACGAACGGTGTGACACGGGCTCTGCTTGGGCTCTACCCTGACCTCGCGCCGCGGCAACCGGTTCCGAGCGCGGGTAGGCGCGAAGCCGCTGTCGGCGTAAAATGAGCCTATGGCAACAGGCTGGGCCGGCGACGGCGCCGTAAATGATCAGATCGATGCGACCGTGACGGACGGCATCCTGCGCGCGCAGAGCCGGCTGCCGCAGGGTCCCGGCCTCTCCCATTGCGCCGACTGCGGGGCGGAGATCCCCGCGGCGCGGCGCAAGGCCATTCCAGGCGTCAGGCTGTGCATCGCCTGTCAGGATGCCGACGATCGCGACGGGGCTCAATTCAGCGGCTACAACCGCCGCGGCAGCAAGGACAGTCAGCTCCGCTGATTCCGGCTGGCGCCGTCGACCATTCCCATATCCTCCCGTGTCGCTGATCGCGCTTCGTGACGCTCATCTTGCGCTCGGCGACCGGCCGTTGCTCGATGGAGCGCGGCTCGCCCTGCAGCCCGGAGAGCGCCTCGGGCTCATCGGCCGCAATGGCACGGGCAAATCGACGCTACTGCGGATCATCGCAGGCCGGGGCGCGCTCGATGAGGGCGAGCGGCAGGTGCGCGACGGACTGCAAATCGCGTGGGTGGAACAGGAGCCCGCGCTGCCCCCGGCGGGCACGCTGCGCGAAAGCCTGGTGGCGCGCGCAAAGGCCGGTGCCCAAGGCGCCGCGAGCGCCGTCCTGCTCGGCGACGAGCGTGAGCGCTGGAGCTTCGAGACACGCCTCACGGAGTTCCTGCATCGCTTCGAGCTCGATGCAGAAATGGCGCCGGCGACCGGCTCGGGCGGAGAGCGCAAGCGCGCGGCCCTCGCCCTGGCGCTGGCCGCGCAGCCGGACCTCCTCCTGCTCGACGAGCCGACGAATCACCTCGACATTGGCGCCATCGAGCGGCTGGAAGAGCTGCTGTTGAAGACACCCGCAGCGGTCGTGGTGACTCACGATCGCGCCTTTCTCGATCGCGTCACCACTCGTATCGTGGAGCTCGACCGCGGTGTGCTGCGCTCCTACCCCGGGAATTTCACGGCATACGAGACGGCGCGCGAGCAGGAGCTCGCGGCGGAGGACGTTGCGAATCGCAAGTTCGACAAGTTCTGGGCGCAGGAGGAGGTCTGGATCCGCAAAGGAGTCGAAGCCCGCCGCACTCGCAATGAGGGACGCGTGCGCAGACTGGAGCGCGTGCGTTTGGAGCGGGCCAACCGCCGCGAGCGGCTCGGCACGATGAAAGTGAGCCTGGACGCGGGACCGCGCTCAGGCCAGCTCGTCGCGGAGCTCACCGACGTGGGCAAGGCTCTTCCCGGCCGCATACTGATCCGGCGGCTCTCCATGCGTCTCATGCGCGGCGATCGCATCGGTCTCATTGGCCCGAACGGTGCCGGCAAAACGACGCTCATTCGCCTGATCCTCGGCGAGCTGCCGCCCGATGAAGGCGCCGTGCGGCTCGGCACAAATCTCAAGGTGGCGTACTTCGACCAGCTGCGCGAGCAGCTCGACCCCGATGCGACCCTGGCCGACATGATCAGCCCGGGGTCCGAATGGGTGGAGGTCGGCGGCGAGCGCAAGCACATCATGAGTTACCTGGGCGACTTCCTGTTCCCGGCGCAGCGGGCGCGCTCACCCGTCAGGATGCTCTCCGGCGGCGAGCGCAACCGGCTGCTGCTGGCGCGGCTCTTCGCCCAGCCCGCGAACCTCCTCGTGCTGGACGAGCCGACCAACGATCTCGACATCGAGTCGCTCGAGCTGCTGGAGCAGAAGCTGCAGGATTATCCGGGCACGCTGCTGCTCGTGAGCCACGACCGCCGCTTTCTCGACAACATCGTGACGCAGACGCTCGTCGCGGAGGGCAACGGAGTCTGGCGCGAATACGTGGGCGGCTACAGTGACTGGCTGCGACAGCGAAGCGCGGCGTCCGCGGCCGATAGTCCCGGCAGACCCCCGCCGCAGGATGCCAATTGCGCGATGCCGGCGGCGCAGGCGAAACCGCGCACGCGGCTCGGTTACAAGGAGCAGCGGGAGCTGGCCTCACTGCCGGGTGAGATCGAGGCCCTGGAGCAGGAGCAGGCGGTGACCACCGCACGCATGAGCGCAACCGACTATCACTTGGGGGGCGCGGCGCAGATCCGCGCCGATCGCAAGCGGCTGGAGGAGATCGAGGCGTTGCTGCTCGCCAAATTCGAGCGCTGGGAGGCGCTCGAGGCGGAGCGCAGCCGTCTGGCCCGATGAGGAATCCGCCGGCGGCCTGTCTATCGTGTCCGGCCGGGACTGGCTAAGATGGCGCGGCCATGGCCAGCAACCCAGCAGGCGATGTAGCACCTCCGCCCGGCGGGCGATGGCTCGATGCCGTGCGCCATGCGCCGCTCGCCAGGCTGCTCATCTTCTTCGCCGTACTGCTCGCCGCCGACATCGGCGCGCAGTTCGGCCGTCTGTGGGCGATCCGACACGCGCCACCGGGCGGCAGCGACTGGGCGTCGCTCGGGGCGGCTCTGCTGTTTGCAGCCATCCTCCTGGGTCTCTACACCGGGCTGGTGCGCTCATTGGAGCGCCGCGCCACCCGTGAGCTCGCGCCGCGGGTCATCCAGGCCGTCGCCGGCATCATTTTGGGGCTGGCGCTCTTCTCGGGCGTATTCGGGTTGCTCCACGTGATCGGCGTCGCGCAATGGCAGGGCGTCTCCGCCGCGGGCTTCGACGTCATTCCAATGCTGGCCGTCGCGATCATCGCGGCGGTAGGCGAGGAGCTCGCGTTCCGCGGCGCGCTGTTCCGCATCCTGGAGGAGAGCTTCGGCACGGGGACGGCCCTGACACTGTCAGCGGCGCTTTTCGGGCTGCTGCACGTCCTCAACAACGGCGCAACGGTTGTTTCGACCACGGCAATCGCCCTCGAGGCCGGCGTACTCCTCGGCGCAGCCTACGCCCTGACGCGGAACCTGTGGTTTCCGATCGGCCTGCACTTCGGTTGGAATTTCACCGAGGGCGGAATTTTCGGGGCCTCGGTTTCCGGCGGCGCCAGCGCCAACGGGGCCTTCTCCGTATCGCTCTCCGGGCCGAGGCTGCTGACCGGCGGTAAGTTCGGCCCGGAGGCATCCGTCATCGCGATCGCCGTCTGCCTCGCGATCGCCGTCGTGTTGATCATGTTCGTCGTTCGCGACGGACATTGGATAGCGATGCGGCGCCTGCCCTCGCGCCAATGAGACGCGCGGTGGGAGACAAACCGGCCAAACCCAGCTCCGACGCCTGTGACCGCAATCGCGAGCCCATCCTCGAGGTGCTGCGACAGCACTTTGCGGATCGCCACCGCGTGCTCGAGATCGGCAGCGGCACCGGACAGCATGCGGTGCATTTCGCCGCGGCGCTGCCGCACATCCTGTGGCAAACCTCGGAAGTGGAGGCCAATCTCGCCGGCATCAGACTCTGGCTGGAGGAATCGGGTCTGCGCAATCTGCCGCAGCCGATCCCGCTCGATGTGACGGGTTCCTGGCCCGACGCCGGGTTCGACGCCGTCTTCACCGCAAACACGCTCCATATCATGAGCTGGCCGGAAGTGCGCGTGCTCTTCGCGAAGCTGCCCGAGGTGCTCACCGCCGACGCGGTACTCGCTGTATACGGCCCGTTCAACTACAACGGAGGCTTCACCAGTGCAAGCAATGCAGCGTTCGATCAATGGCTGAAGCAGCGCGCTGCGCACAGCGGCATCCGTGACTTTGCAGACGTCGACGCGCTAGCACGCTCGATAGGATTTTCCCTCGCGGAGGATCGCGCGATGCCGGCGAACAATCGCACGCTCGTCTGGCGACGCACCGCCGCCTGACCCGGGGCGCGCCCGCAAAACATCAGGCCGCGCGCAGCGCCGCCGTCACCGGCACCCGCGCGGCACGCAGCGCGGGCAGGATGCCGCCGATGAAGCCCATCAGCAGCGCCCAGGTCACCCCGATCCGCACGAGGTCCGGAGTGACCTCGAGCTGGAAGGTGAAGCCGAAGGGACTCGCGGACAGTCCGCTGAAGAATATCCAGGCGAGGGCTGCGCCGATCAGCGCGCCCGGGAGGGCCAACAGCATCGACTCGCATAGCGTCGCCGCGACGATGGTCCCCGGACGGAACCCGATCGCACGCAGGGTAGCCAGCTCGCGGCGCCGGGAATCGACGATCGCATACAGGGAGTTGATTGCCCCCAGCGTGCCGCCGATCGCCATGATGGTGCCGACGAAGTAACTGGCGAAGTCGAGAACCGAGTTCAACGGCTTGGAATTGTCGGTCACGACCTTGCGCTGCCGCTCCGCGAAGAGGTGCACCGCGGGATCCGCCTTGACGGCGGCCCGGAACGCGTCGAAGTCCGCCGGCGAGCGCAGCATCACCTCGAGCCCGCTGTAGGTGTCACGGGAAAACACCGACATGATCGCGTTGACGTCGCCGAGTATCGTGCACTGCCCGTTTTCTCCCTCGCCGAAGAGCCCGACAATGGTCCACGGCATACCGCGAATCTGGCGGCGGTCGCCGATCTCGAAGCCGGAGAATACGCGGGTGCAGATGTTGCTTACCACCAACTCGTGCATCCCGGGGCGAAACATGCGCCCGACGGTGAACCGCATTTCCGGCCGGTAAGCGGTGATATTGGGCGTCACGCCCATGAGAGGGATGAAGATGCGTGCTCCCGTGCCGCGCCGGACTCCGTTGATCGGGATCATCGACTCCATGACGACGATCGGCCGCCCGTCCTTGTCCCGGCGGATGTACGGCAAGTCCTGCACGGCAGCCGCGTCCTGACGCGATATGCTGCCGAACAGCGGACGCTGTCCCAGCTCCGCGACGACGACCCGGTCATCGTGCACATTGCTCATCTCCTGCCGCCGGGCCCCGCTGCCCATGGCGAGCATGGCCACGAGCACACCGACAGCGCAGGCGACCCCCACCACGATGGTCAGGGCCGGCCCCGGCCGCTGCCCGAGACCTGCCAGGCTCACGGCAAGAAGCGCGAAAAACTGTCTCAGGGCTTTCCCCGCAGCCGCTGACAGGCCACCAGGAAGCGCGAAAAGCCGGCTGAGGGCTTTCATCGAAGTCATCGCCCGGCCAGCGCCGTGGCGACCTGGAGCCTCGCGGCCAGGGCTGCCGGCAGCGCGGCGCTGACCAGCGCCACCGCGAGCGCGGAGGCGAGTCCCACACTCACGATGATCCACGGCATCGAGAGGCCATGGATGAACTTCGAGGCGTACGGGAAGGCCAGAGTCGCAACCGCGAGTCCCGCGCCCCCGGCCGCCACGCAAACGATGGCGGACTCGGCAAGGGTCAGTGCAAAAACAGCGTGATTCGTGAAGCCGACCGTCTTCAGCACCGCGATCTCCGCTGTCCTCTCGCGCACCGATTGCATCATCATGGTGGCCGTCGCGAAGAGGAGAGCCGCCAACACCGCGGTGACCACGGCGCGGATGAGAAACTCCAGATCGCCGATCGACTGCAGGCTCTCCTGTGCCATCTCGCGTATGGACTCGCTGCGTGTTTCATTGGGCGAGTTCGCGAAGCGCGCATCGATGGCGTCGGACATCGCGGCGGCCGCCTTCGGGTCCGCGATCTTCACGTTGAAGTGATTTACGATGTCCTTGCCGCTCGCACGGCCCTCGTTGAGATAGTCGTAGTTGATGAGAACGTTGCTGTTCCCGCCGCCGATGTCGCTGTCCGTGAAAGTGCCCACCACGTCGAATGTCCAGACGCTCGAGCCGTTCCGCTGTGGCAGGCCGGTCCTCAGCGGGATGCGATCCCCGACTTTCCAACCGTACTTCTCGGCCAGCTCCTCCCGGACCAGGACGCCTGTCCGGGTTGCCAGGAAGGCCTTGACGTACGCCGGGGAGATCGAATAAGTGAACGCTGACAGCCACCCCTTGTCGGGCCTGATGGCGACCAGCCCTACCTGCTGGGTGGGCTTCTGATACGTTCCCAGGGACAGCTCGACCGGAATGGCCTCCTCGACTCCCGGGACGGATCTGATCTGCTCGAGCATGCCGAGCGTCAACGGGACGCCAAAGCCGAGGCGGCTGTGGACGATGAGCAGATCGGCGCGGGCGGCGGCGATGGCGTGATCAACGCCGGTCTTGAGCCCCTGGAGCACCCCGAACAGGGTGAACGCCACCGCCACCTGAAGGAAAATCAGAATGCTGCGCCCGGGCTTGCGCCAGATACCGGACCAGACGAGCGGAAGGTATTTCATGCGGTAACCGGATCCTGTGTCTTACCGCGGCTGCGTCACAGTATGTCCCTGGCGCCGCCCCTGTCAATGACGGTTAATGCCGGGGTCGTGCGTCATAAAGGCATCCGTCGTCACTGCACTGGCTGGGGAACGGCCTCTCCGTCCTTGCGCGGATCGGAGGCGCCGTAATTGACGCCGGTCTTGAAATCGCGCATCACCGCCTGACCGCCGCCCATCGCTTCGGAGTAGTCGCCGCGCAGCCGTATCCGATGTCCGCGGGCGGTGAGCGCGTTGCGAACGGCCTCGGGAATCCGGTCCTCCAAGTCGACATCGCACCCGTTGAAAGTCATCTTGGTGAAGCGCGGCGCCTCCATGGCAGCCTGGATGTCCAGGCCGTAATCGACCACGTTGGCGACGAACTGGGCATGCGCCTGCGCCTGGTTGTAGCCGCCCATGATGCCGAATGCAATGCGCACCTCCCCGCGCTGCATGAACGCCGGAATGATCGTGTGCAGCGGGCGCTTGTGGCCAGCGAGCGCGTCGGGAGAGGCGGGATCGAGGTTGAAGAGCGAGCCCCGGTCCTGCAACACGAAGCCCGTGCCGTCCGCCACCAGGCGTGAGCCGAACTCCTGGTAGTTGCTCTGGATCAGCGAGACCATGTTGCCGTGGCTATCGACGGCCGTGAGGTATGTCGTATCGCCTGTCGTCGCCAGCATTGGCTTGCCGGGCGCAACGTCGCAGTTGGCCTTGTTGCTGTCTATCAGCTCGGCGCGCATCGCTGCGTAGCGCTTCGACAGCATCTCCGATACGGGGACGTGGCTGAATCGCGGATCGCCCACGTAGCGCAGCAGATCCGCATAAGCCAGCTTCTTCGCCTCGATCATCACGTGCAGCGCGTCGGCCGAGTTGTGGCCATACCTGGCCAGGGGGAATTTCTCCATGATGTTGAGCATCATCAGCGCGGCGATGCCCTGGCTGTTGGGTGGCAGCTCGTAGACCGTCCAGCCGTGGTAGGTGGTCGAGATCGGCTGTACCCACTCGCTGGAATAGTCCGCCAGGTCCTCGGCCGTCATGGTACCGCCGAGCCTGCGGGAGAAGGCGACAATCCTGGCGGCGATCGGCCCCTTGTAGAAGGCGTCCCGGCCGCCGCGTGCCACCTGCTCGAGAGATCGCGCCAGATCCGGGTTGCGGAACACCTCACCGACACGCGGCGTGTGTCCATCGATCAGGTAGGTCCGCGACAGGTTTTCATCGGCATGCAGGGCGGCGGAGGCGCCACTCCAGTATGCCGCGTCCCATTCCGGCACCGGGAACCCGTCCCGGGCGTAGGCGATTGCGGGCGTCAGGACTTGCGACAGCTTGCGGGTCCCGAAGCGGGCCAACAGTTTCGACCAGCCGTCCACCGCGCCGGGCACGGTCACGCTGTCGATGCCGAACCCGGGCATCTTAATGATGCCCTTGGCCTTCAGGTATGAGATCGTGAGCCTCGCCGGCGACCAGCCGCTCGCATTCAAGCCATACAGCTTGCCGGTCTTGGCATCGTAGACGATTGCGAACAGATCGCCGCCCATGCCGTTCATCATGGGCTCCACGACGCCCATGACCGCGTTGGCCGCAACGATGGCATCGACCGCATTACCGCCGCGCGCGAGGATCGCCGCCCCAGCCTGGGCGGCCAGCGGACTCTCGGCGGCAACGATGCCACCGCGGCTGAGGACCATCGACCGTCCCTGCGATCTATCCTGGGCGTGTGCCGGCGAGACGGCCAGCCAGAGAAAGGCCAGGAGCCCTATCGCAACACCGCAAACGGTCCGCATGCTGGACATCGACATCTCCGCCATCGCCCGGATGGCGAGGGAGACTAATGGCCGCTATCGGACGAGTCCAGCCGGAGGCCGCCCGCGCCGCCTACTTTGCGGTCGTCCGACCGACGTGTGCGGCAGTCTGCCCGAAGAGAATCGCCCGCGATTCCTCGGTGACCGAAGGCTGGGTGTTGATCTCCGCCGCCCGTGCATAGGCGCGCACCGTGGCCGGCCGCGCCTTGATCTCGTGGAACCAGCGCTTCAGGTGCGGGAAGTCATCCAGGCTCTGCTGTTGCTTCTCGTACGGCACGATCCAGGGATAGGAGGCGATGTCGGCGATCGTGTAGGTCCCGCCGGCAACATAGGGGCGATCTGCGAGACGATGGTTCAGGACGCCATACAGACGGTTCGTCTCCTTGACGTACCGCTCGATCGCGTAAGGAATCTTCTCCGGCGCATACTGGGTGAAATGATGATTCTGACCCGCCATGGGCCCCAGCCCGGCTACTTGCCAGAACAGCCACTGCAGGGTCTCCACCTCGCCGCGCAGATCCGGCGGGATGAGCTTTCCGGTCTTCTTCGCCAGATACAACAGGATCGCGCCGGATTCGAACACGGACACCGGCGCGCCGCCGCCCTGTGGATCGTGATCCACGATGGCGGGCATGCGGTTGTTGGGCGAGATGCGGAGGAAGTCCGCGCGAAACTGCTCTCCCTTGCCGATGTTGACCGGCACGATCCGGTAAGGAAGGCCGGTTTCCTCCAGGAACATCGTGACCTTGTGTCCGTTCGGTGTCGTCCAGTAGTGCAGATCGATCATTCTACATCTCCGTCCCACGCCCATGCGGGCAGCCGTTGCCGAAGAGCGTAGCGCCGCGGACTGCCGGTGGGAAATCGGCCTTTCGAGAGAGGGCCGCCGCCCGGACATTGACGTGGGCTGGGCACGGGACTACGATGGTACCGATACCATAACATCCACGGCTCTTAAGGGGGGAAATCGTGGAAAGCAAACTCGCCAATCCCGCGCCTCTCGGCTTGATCGGCTTCGCCGCCACCACATGGTTGCTCAGCATGGTGAACGCGGGGTTCTTCGGGGGCAGCAGCCTTTCCGTCGTTCTGTCCATGGCGCTCGCATTCGGTGGCGGCGCGCAGGTGCTGGCCGGAATCCTCTCGTTCGTACGCGGCAACACGTTCGCGACCGTGGCGTTCGTCAGCTACGGCTCGTTCTGGCTGTCGTTCGTGGCCTACGCGCACGAGTTCGGGGGCGGCGCGCCGCCCGCCTTCGTTGGTTGGTACCTTCTCGTCTGGGGCGTGTTCACCTTTTACATGTGGATCGCCTCCTTCCGCCACACCACCGTGCTGCAGCTGGTGTTCCTCACGCTCTGGATCACGTTCTTCCTGTTAGCGGCAGGCGAGTTGCACGGATCGAACGCGCTGCACGTAGCCGGGGGTTACCTGGGCCTGGTATGCGCTGCGCTCGCGGCCTACCTATCTGCCGCCGAGGTCATCAATGCCGATTACGGCAGGACGGTCCTGCCGATAGGGCTCAAAGCATAGGGCTGACGGGGCGGAATCCCGGAGGGCCTGAGCGAGCGGCTTGTGAGATAATTCCGCGCATGGCACGGGCGCTGACGTCCGCAGAATACGATCTGCTGATCGAGAATTCGCCGGTGATGATCTGGCGCTCCGGTCTCGATGCGAGCTGCGATTACTTCAACGCCACCTGGCTCCTGTTCACGGGCCGCAGGCTCGAGCAGGAGCTCGGCAACGGATGGGCCGAGGGCGTGCATCCCGAGGACTTCGATCGCTGCCTCTCCCATTACCTCGAGCACTTCCGCCGCCGGGAGCCGTTCGAGATGGAGTATCGCCTCCGCCGGCACGATGGCATGTACCGGTGGATAGTCGATCGTGGCGTTCCCTTCAACGACACCGGGACGTTCGCGGGTTTCATCGGTAGCTGTATCGATGTCGAAGAGACCCACCGCGCGCACGAAGCTCAGCAGCTTTGCAGCCAGGAGCAGCTCGCGCTCGCGCGCGACTTCGAGAAGTGGATTCTCGCCATCGTGAGTCACGACATCCGCAATCCGCTCAACGCGATTCAGCTCGCCGCCCGAGGGCTGGAGGAGGTGGGTGACCCTACCGGCCTCGTGGCAAGGCAGGCTGACATCGTCAGGCGCGGTGTGGAGCGCATTCAGCACATCGCCGCCGATCTCCTCGATCTGTCGCGTGAGCGCGAAGGCGCCGGCATTCGCGTCGAGCCGAAGCCCACCGACCTGCGCCTCACCTGCCAACAGGCCATCGATGAAGTTGCCGCCGTGGCTCGAGGCTGCAGGATCACATTCGAATGTGACAGCGACAGCCGTGGCATGTGGGACGAGCATCGCGTTCTGCAGGTCATTTCCAACCTGGCCTGCAATGCGGTGCAGCACGGCACACCGGGCTCTCCCGTGCTCGTGCGCCTCACGGGCGACGATCAGCGTGTAACCGTGGAGGTGAGCAACGATGGGGCCATCTCCCGCGAGCTCCTGCCGCGGCTCTTCGAGCCGTTCAGCTCACGCCGCCTGAATCAGAAGCGCTCCGAGGGGCTGGGCCTCGGGCTCTTCATCGCGAAAGCGATCGCGCGGGCGCACGGCGGCGACCTGGAGGTCGAGTCCTCGACCGGCGCGACGAAGTTTCGCCTGATTCTGCCGCGGCACGCATGCGCCTGTTAGGCAATCTCGTCTGGTTGCTCTTCGGCGGACTCGTCACCGGTATCGGCTGGTGGGTCGCGGGTCTCCTGGCCGCAATCACCATCATCGGCATACCCTTTGCGATCGCGGCACTGCGCATCGGAACCTTCACCTTCTGGCCATTCGGCCGGGAGATCGTGGACCGCCCGGAGCCCGACGAGGCGCGGAAGCTCCTCGTCCTGCTGGGCAACATCGTCTGGATTCTCCTGGGTGGCATCTGGCTCGCGCTGGCGCACCTGTTTTTCGCCCTGCTGCTCGCCATCACCATCATTGGCATACCCTTTGCCCTGCAGCATTTGAAGCTTGCCCAACTCTCACTCACTCCCTACGGGAAGATGATCGTCACGCGATAGGCCCTGCGGCTGGACAGGCCGAGATTCCCGAGCACGTTCTCGGCGGATTCCGCTGTCGAAACGGACGGCGTCCAAGCGGCTATTACCCGCGACACGCCCTCTTTTGGACAGTCCCAGTAATCGAGGAGACCCCGCTCATGCCCAATACCGTGCGACTCCATCGCGTCCTGGCCACCAAGCCGGAAAAAGTCTATCGCGCATTCCTCGAAGCGGACGCGATGGCCAAGTGGCTCCCGCCGAACGGCTTCACCTGCACCGTGCACCAACTGGATCCCAGAGTCGGCGGGTCCCATCGGATGTCCTTTCGCAATTTCACGACCGGCGCCAGCCACTCCTTCGGTGGCGAATACCTGGAGCTGTCCGCCAACGAGCGCCTGCGCTACACCGACAGCTTCGACGACCCCAATCTTCCGGGAGAGATGCGCGTGACGGTCACGCTGAAGAAGGTACCGGTTGGCACGGAAGTCACCATCGTGCAGGAGGGAGTGCCGGACGTCATCCCCGTCGAAGCCTGCTACCTCGGCTGGCAGGAGTCGCTGCGTAACCTGGCGAGACTGGTCGAGCCTGAGATCAACCAGTGACGGTCACGCCCGAGACATCCGAGCCGGAGCAGATCACGATGATGAAGCGTCTGGTCGAGCTGGCGCTCGACCAGACGCATATGTCCGCCGAGCGCACTTACATGAACGGTGAGCGGACGCTGGCGGTCTGGATCCGCACCGCGCTGGCACTGATGATCTTCGGCCTGGCAGTCGATCGGTTCAGTCTCGTCCTGCAAAGTCACGGAAACTTCAACCCGCACGAGTTGTCCCGCTGGGGCGGAGGCGCGCTCATCGTACTCGGCGTGGCGATGGCGGTGAGTTGCGGGTCCCGTTTTCTTGCCTTCTCGCTCACCTATCGGCGCATGCACCGGCTTCCCGCGCATCATGGCCCTTACCTGGGGCCGTTCTTCGCCGCGCTCGTGGCGCTTTTCGGCATCGCCTTGCTCGTGGTGCTCGACGTGTTCGCGACGTGATGAAGCGGATGGCCGGGAATTGCCGGCCCGCAGCGCAGCACGAGCCCTATGAGCAAGCCCGCCGCGGACATTGACCTGCCCGTCACGCTCGTTCGCGACCTGCTTCGCGCGCAGCATCCGGACATCTCGCAGTTGCCGCTCGCCGCGGCAGCGTCAGGTTGGGACAACGCGATATTCCGGTTGGGCGAGGAGTTGGCGGTCCGGCTGCCGCGCCGCGCCGCCGCGGCCGCTTTACTGGAAAACGAGCAGCGCTGGCTGCCGCTGCTGCATGCCCGGCTCCCGCTGCCGGTACCGGAGCCGATCCGCGTCGGGCTTCCGCAGAAGCCCTACCCGTGGCGCTGGAGCGTGACACGCTGGATTGCCGGCGAGACCGCCGATCGGGCAGTACCGGATCGGGGCCAGCCGAAGGTGTTGGCCGACTTTCTCGACGCACTGCACACCCAGCCGCCGGCGGATGCGCCGCGTAATCCCAACCGTGGCGTACCCTTGGCGCAACGGCAGGCCGCATTCGACAGGTATGTCACATCCCTGACGAGCGAGGGCTACGGGATCGACGATCGCCTGCTGAATCTGTGGTCGGACGCGGTCGGCCGCCCCATCGACGTCGCCGCGACATGGATTCACGGAGACCTCCATGCGCGCAATGTCCTCGTCACCGGCGGCCGCATCTCCGGTGTGATCGATTGGGGTGACATGGCGCAGGGCGACCGCGCAACCGATCTCGCATCGGTCTGGTTTGTCTTCCCTGAGCGCGGCAGCCGCGAGGCAGCCATCGCCGCATGCAGATCCGTTTCGCGGCATACGTGGCAACGGGCCCGCGGCTGGGCGCTGCTCGTCTCGCTCGCGGTGCTCGCGGCGGGCGATCCGGAGCTGGCCGGGCTGGCGCGACGTACCTTGCGATGTTTGCTCGATGGCCCCTGATGATCGCCCGCCTCAGACGCGCAGGCCGATGGCGCGCATCAGCTCCAGGCCGTTGCTCCTGGTTACCACGCCGTCGCGCAGCGAGTAGTCGAACCGCATCCTTCCGCCCTCGAAGTGATCCTCGAAGTGCATGTTGCGCAACACGCCCTCGCCCAACCCGCCGAGCTCGGTCAGCGCCAGATCGTGGGTGGTCGCGAGCCCGATCGCGCCTTGCTCGATCAGCGCACCCAGGATGCCCTCCGCGCCAATGCGCCGATCGTGGGAGTTCGTCCCCTGCAACATCTCATCGATGAGGAAGAGCAGCGGCGGGTCCCGGCCGGAGAGATCCTTGAGCTGCCGCAGCCGTGTGATCTCCGCGTAGAACCGCGAGGCGCCCTCGCGCAGGGAATCGTTGATCCGAATGCTCGCACCCACCTGCAGCGGCGTAAGCTCGAACACACGGGCCCTGACCGGCGCTCCCGCCATCGCGAGGACCACATTGAGGCCGACGGCGCGCAGCAGCGTGCTCTTGCCGGACATGTTGGAGCCGCTGACCAGCCAGACTCGCGTGCGCTCCGCGAGCGTCACGTCGTTGCGAATGCAACCCGTCCGCGGAAGCAGCGGATGCCCCAACTCCAGGGCCCGCAGGCACGCGGGGCGCGAGACGAATGCGGGGAAGGGATCGTCCGGGTGCTCGAAGCCGTATTGCGCCAGCGAGGCGAGCGCCTCGAAGCGCCCGGCCGCCGCCGCCCATCCGCGGACGGACATCCCGTTCGCCCGGCGCCAACGCTCGGCAGCCAACGCGACGTGCAGGGTGTAGAGAAGCGGAACCTGGAGCGCGCTCACCACGAGGTTCAAGCGATGCTCCGACAACATCACCAGGAACGCGAGCCGGCCGATTCGGGCCGATCCGCTGACACCGCCGCAAGAGATTGCGTCGGCCAGCGAGCGCATGGGCGGCGAGCTGAACTTCTCCTGCTCGATCTCGCGCAGCAGCCCGGCGAGGGTCTGCAGACCATCGAAGTCGAAGGCGCGCTCGGCAGGGAAGAGGACTTCCTGCAGGCGCCTCTTGAGCCTGTGCAGCACGATCGCCTCGAGCGCCAGGAGGAGCACGACCGGGCTCCAGATGCCTGTCAGGTTGCCCGCGACCAGCGCCGCGACGAGCAACGCGGGCAGCAGGTATGCGGCCCATTGGATCCAGCGCTCCCCGAGCGCGGTGGGCGCCTCCGCCCAGGCGAGCAGCCTGCCCGGGTGGAGGACGGGATCGCTCTCGCTGCCCAACACCCCGATCCGCTCTCTCAGATCCAGCCGATCGCGCAGATCGAGAATGCAAGTCTGCCGCTGCCGGACCTCGGCGAGCCCAGCCGGGGCCAGCAGCCATTGCGCGAGCGTCTCCTCCCCCATTCGGGTCCGCGCCGCGCACAGCAGCTCGAAGAGACTGCCTTCACCAAAGAGATCCAGATCGGCGGCATAGACATGATGGAGATCGACGAATCGCTCTCCCCGATTGCCGGTACCGGCCCACCGGTCTTCCACGCGGGCCAACCCTCGTCGATGGAGCTCCGCAATGCGCCTGTCGCGTGAGTGGCGGCGGCGGACGAGAGCGTGATATGCGACCGCCCAAAGGAAGCCTGCAACAGGCGCGAGCATCCAGAGAGCCGACAGCCAGCGCTCGCCCCATGAGGACCACGCCAGCACGAGCGCCATCCCCGCAAGCAGCAGGCGCGCAACACCCACCCGTTCCTGGATCGCTCCCGTCCGGCGCACACTCGCCTCTTTCGCGGCAAGCCGGGTCGTATACTCTGCGCCGGGCGTCATCGGCTCATTCTATCGCCGACCTCCTCTACAGGCTTCAGTTGCCGATGCCGGTTCCCGCTGCCGCTAGAGCGCCGCGAGGAAGGCCGCGAGATCCGATTTCTGGCGCGGCGTCAGCCTCATCTGGAACCGCTTGTCGTAGAAGTTGACGACCTGCGCCAGATCCGCGGCGGCGCCGTTGTGGAAATAGGGAGCGCGGGCGGCCAGGCCCCGCAGGATCGGCCCCTTGATCCGATTGAGGTCGCTGCATTTGCCGGAAATGAGCCCCTTGCCCGGATCGCTGGTGTAGAACGAGGCGGCCCGGCCCGGGTTGGCGGGATCGGGGCAGCCATTGATCAGGTACACCGGAAGGTTGGGCATGCGCAGCTCACCGAGCGCCGCGGCGACGCGTGGGTCGCCTTCCATGCCCGGCAGCACGCTGTGCGAGGTGCCGATGTCGAGCGGCACCGGCAGGGAGTGATCGCCGACGTTCGGCGCATCGTGACACGTCGAGCAGTGCCCGACGATGGCGCCCGGGCGGCCCAGCTGCGGATCATCGTTGAGCCCGCGGACGTCCGTGATGATGAGGGGTGCGGTATCGAATATCTTTTCGCCGGCGGCAATGGCGCGCCGCGCCGCACCGCGGCGAGCGCCAGCCGGGGTCGATGCGACGATCGGCGCGTTCCAAGCCGCGAAAAGCGTCATGGACGACGGGTCGAAGGGCGACCCCGTTGGATTGCTGCCCAAAGAGTCGTTGATGCCGGGGAAATACTCCTGGGTCGCGAGCGCCCGGGCGCCGCCCTGCGCGCCACGGTCCGTCAGCGGTCCCGCCTCCCAATCGAGAGTCTGAGCGGTGTAGAGACCGAGCTCGAAAGTCACGATCTCGGCGAGCTGTGCGTCACTCGGTGGGCTCGCCGCTTGCGCGTGGCCAAGCGTCGCGTCGAGTGCCTGATGCTCGAGATCGGTGACCAGATTGGCGAGAAAGGTGGTCCCATCGCCGAGAGGAGCGACGGTTTCGCGACCGTCGATCATCACGGAGCTGAGGAAGGAGAGATTGGTCGACGGCAGCGGCCGGCGGTAGACCGAGATATCCTCCTGACCGGTCGTGGCGTCGACGGTGATCGCGCAGCCATAAGGGTCATGAATCACGCTGATCGTGAATTCGGCATTGGCGGCCAGAGGGATGCTGATGCGAAAGAGACCGTGCTCCCGCAGGAGGCTGTGCCCCGCGGCATCGCCGCGGCGAACATTCGGACAATTGGCGCCATCCACCGGTGCAAAAAGCGGATCCTGGCCTCCCGTGGCACGGAAAGTCTCGCGTGCAGCCGCCGCACTCAAGCCGAAGGCCTGGTTGGGAATATGACACGTGCCGCAGGTGCGGCCGTTCGTGCCGAGGGACTGGAAGAACGCACCGCGCCGTTCCACCCTGCCGGTGGTACTCAGCGTCTGCAGAACCCCCGAGGCATTGGGAAATGACTCGAGCTTCGCAGCCGGCCTGCCGCCGGACGGCTGACCCGCAAATGATGCGCCGGCCAATGCGGCCGAGAGACCGAGCATGGCCGCCATCTTATTTTTCATAATTCCGTACCCCCCTCGGGACAGGCTTTGAGGACTTCCCTTCTTAGATCGGATTCGGCGCCCGAATCCCGACATTCCGCGAGCCGGGCGGTTGTCGCTTGGCGCGCGTTTCGGCATGCTTTTGTCCATCGGAGTGAGTCCGGACGGGAAGCGTGGCCGAAGAAGTAGAAGAGACGGCACTCAATGAGCGCTTGTTCGCGTCGCTATATGCGGAGCTGCGCCGGCTCGCCGACAGCAAGCTGCGGCAATACCCGGGGATGGCCGTCAGCCCCACGACGCTCGTCCACGAGGCCTACATCAACCTGGCAGGCCGCGACGGAGCCAGATTCACCGACCGTGCCAGATTCCTGAGCTACGCCGCCCGCGCCATGCGCGGCCTGCTGGTGGATTTCGCCCGCAGCCGGCAGGCGCAGAAGCGGGGTGCCGGACTCGAGATCACTCAACTCGACACACAGATCGACGCGCTACCGGCGGACGGCGTGGAGCTGGAGCGGCTCGCGGGTGCGCTCGATGAGCTCGCCGGCCTCGACCCCCGGCTCGCCGAAGTGGTCGACCTCAAGTACTTCTGCGGCTTCTCCTTTGCAGAGATCGCCGCGCTGCGGGATGTTTCCGAGCGCACCGTGCAGCGGGACTGGGAGAAGGCGCGCCTGATCCTGTACCGTCAGGTCGGAGAGTTGTGAAGGCGCGCTGCAGCTCGACGGTCCCGCGGGTGATCCGTGACAGGTCCAGAAGGTCGTTCACCAGCCGCGCGAGCTGCGAGACCTGGCTGCTCATCTGCGGCGCAACCGCACTGGCGTGACCGCTGTCGATCGGCCGTGCTGCCGGCTAGTCGCTCGAATGGTCGGTGACACGTATGAAGGCGAGCACGCTCTCGTACAGAGACGTGCGATTGCGCTCGAGGTGCATCACATGGGTCCCATCATGGATGCACAACTGCCATTTGAGCGGACTCGAGGTGAACCTTGCGAGAAAAGCGGGAGCGTCGTGATCGTTCACCTCCCAGTCGTAACTGCCATAGACCACGAAGACGGGAGCCGTCACCCGGCTCGGCTCGTAAGGATACCTGCCGTCATGCGCCGCCTCGATGTCCGCCACCGGACCGTCCGGAACGCGAATCTCCCCGGGCCGGTCCCCGGCAATGTGCGGGGCGGATGCCGAGAATTCGCCGCCCCACCTCCTGGCCACAGCGGGCTCCAGCAGTACGAGATTGGGTGGCAGGACGTTCTTGAAATAGAGCTGCCGCAGGCGTTCGCCGGCAGTGACGCTCCACCAGGCAACATGCTCGGACTCGGGCTCGGAGCCTGGCCTGGGTACCAGCGGACCAAACAGGGTGAGCGAGGTCAGGGCTCCGGGATGACGAGCGGCGAAATCCGCGGCAGGAATGGTTCCCCAGGAGTGCGCGATGATGTGCATCTCCTTGATCCCGTGCCTCCGTCGCATGAAGGTGATCGCGAGGTCTATCTCGCGGGCAGCCTCGGGGGCGCGCAGCGCCGGCGGACTGCGCCCGGGCGGCCCGAGCAGCGCCGCGGGGCGGCTCGATGCGCCGAATCCCAGGAAATCCAGTCCGCAGGAGACGAAGCCGTGTTTCGCCATGAAGTCGATCCACGAGTCGCCCCCCCTGAACTCGAAGCCTGCGGCAAGCATCGTGGGAAAACTGGAGCCGTGAATGAACAGCACCCCTTTGTCGCCGTGTCGCCGGGGCTGCGCGCAATGGAGCGCGATGTGCTGTGACGATCCCGGCGAGATCGGCAGATTGATCGTCCGGACCGGCGGCTTATAATTGATCGACGCGGCCAACAGCGCCGCGCTCAGTGCCAATGTCATAACCTCTCCTGCGCAGGTGGTGCGATGATCTCCTGCAGCCCGATTATTCGCGGCCATTCACCGATCTTGTTTCCATGATCATGGAAGTATCGCGTCACGACGCACTTGCAGATACCGCGTCTCTGTTGGCGGATACGTCGCGGGCGACAATATTGCTGGCGCTGCTCGATGGGCGCGCGTATACCGCCAGTGAGCTCGCCCACGCGGCCAATATCAGCGCGCCGGCCGCCAGCTTCCACTTGAAGAGACTCGTATCGGCGAATCTTCTCGCCTGTGTGACCCGGGGACGATACCGCTATTTCCGGATCGCCGGCCCGGATGTCGCCCGGCTCCTGGAGTCACTGTTGGCGGTCGATCAGATCGCGAAGCCCAGAAGACTCGAGACGAGCTGTCCCGAGTCGCTGCGGAATGCGCGCGCCTGCTACAACCACATCGCCGGGCGAGCGGGTGTGCATATGTATGCAACCCTGATTCACAAGGGGTGGCTCGTGTTCGGGGGCGCGCAACTGCTTCTGACCTCCGCAGCGCAGGAGCTGCTGGCGGACCTCGGACTTTCCGGGCAACGATCGACTCTGTCCGGCAAGCCGTGTCTCGATTGGTCGGAGCGCGAGTTCCACATCGCGGGTGAGCTCGGCGTCTCGCTTTTCGATTCGATGCTCGAGTCGCGCTGGTTCCTCAGGAGAAAGGACCGCTCACTCCTCTTGACCGAGAAGGGACGATCCAGGCTGAGGCGGTATGGACTATATCCATGGAACACGCCGGCTCAGGCACGAGGTTTGCCGTCGGGATGATGTCCGGGCGCTGAGCGCCCATGTCTTGTCGCCCGGGCACGACAACCCACCGGGCGCCGCTATGGGCGCGGAGGATGAGCTGCGCCGTGAACCTTTGTCGCAAATCAGCCGGGCTCGCCGGGGTCATGGCGATCGCGGTGCAAGGACTGCTCCTCTGCACGATAGTGCGGGCCGCGGAGCCATCGCCATACACCGACGCCGAGGACCTGTCCGTTCCCTCGCAGCAGAGCGGCGCGGCTGACTGGGGGGCCGATGACCACCGCAGCTACCTCGTCCCGGCGCTCGAAATCCCGATCTATGAGCTGCTTCTGAACCGCGCCGATCATCACGAGGACGCGGCCACCTATCCCTCTCCGATCGAGAATTTCAAGGCGAACCTGCATCGCAGTTGGGTCGTGGACAACGACAAGTTCTCGACCAATCAGTTCCTGCATCCTTATTCGGGATCTCTCTATCAGGGATTCGCACGCTCGGCCGGGTTGGATTTCTGGCACGCATCGGCCTACACCTTTGCGGGCAGCCTCCTGTGGGAGGAAGCGGGGGAGAACACCGCGCCCTCCATCAACGACCAGATTGCCACCGGCATCGGCGGCAACTTTCTCGGAGAGCCGCTATTTCGCATGGCGAGCCTGCTGCTCGAGCAGGACGCGGACCACCCCGGGTGGCTGCGCGAGCTGGCGGCGGGCATCATCTCACCTCCGACCGCGATCAATCGGCTGGTGTTCGGCAATCGCTTCACTCCCATCTTCCCCGGCAACGACCCGGCCGTATTCAGCAGCCAGGAAGTGAGCGCGAACGCCTACACGCATTACACGTCCGACGTCAATGTCAACGCTGACCCGAGCGCCCCGCCGTCCAATCAGACTTTGCAGCGCGCCAGGGCGGACACGGGACTCACGGTGGCGTATGGCCTGCCCGGAAAACCGGACTACAGCTACGATCGTCCATTCGACTATTTCAACTTCGATCTGGGGCTCGACACGGCGACCGGCGTGGCATCGGTGTTCAGCCGCGGATTGCTTTACGGCACCACCTATGGAAGCGAGCGGAATTATCGCGCCATCTGGGGACTCTACGGCCTGTACGACTACGCCGCGCCCAATATTTTCCGCGTCTCCAGCACAGCGGGAGCGCTCGGCACGACCGGCCAGTGGTGGCTGTCGCAGCGCATGGCGCTGCAGGACACGGTGTTGCTCGGCATCGGCTACGCAGCGGGCGGCGTGATCCACGGTCTCGGTGTCAGAGCCTCCAGTTCCCTCGGTGAAGGGCAGCGAAACTACCACTACGGGGTCGCACCGGAATCGGTGATAGCGCTGCGTCTGATCTACGCGAACCGGGCGGCTCTCGATGCCACCGCGCGCGGCTGGTACATCAGTCGGCTGGGCGCCACGGAAAGCACCGGCAGCGAGACCATCGAGCGAGTCGATCTCGCACTGACGGTGCGCGTGTACCGGCAGCATGGAATCTTCCTGCGGTACCGTATATCGAATCGCGACGGGCGCTACGTCGGCGAGCCCAACTCGCACCAGCGGGTCGCGACCCTGAACATCGGCTACACCTTCATCGGCGGCGGGGACCTGGGAGCGGTCGACTGGCGGGGGAACCCCGCGGAGTAAAGGCTCGGAGAACCTGGGCCGATCTCGGGTCCCCGGCTGGCGATGCGCAAGCCGAGGTAATAGACGATCGTCACCAGCAACGCGGAGCATACCTGCCAGGGTATGAAGCGCGCCGCGAATGCCGGCAACAGATGCCCGGACTGCCCCAGGAACACGCCGACGATCAACATCGTGATGGCCCAGGGCGCCGGCCACGAAAACCACTCCGTGAACTGCGTCGCCCGCCGGTAGAACAGGGCAACCGGCTCGGCATAGTACCGGGCGTGAAACCAATCGACGACCAGGATGAAGGTGAACGGGAAGAGCAGCGAGCCCAGGAGCGACAGAAACCCTTCGATGAAGCCGAGAATCCCGAGGATCGCCAGCACGGTGGCGAAAATGCCGAGAACGATCACCAGGGACGGCTGCAGCAGCCGATGTGATCTCTCGCCGGCGGCATTGACGACGGCCAGCAGGCTGGTGACGGCGGGATAGAGGTTCATCGCGTTGCAGTGCGCTATGGCGAGGATCACGCCAATCGCGGATATCTCGCCCCACACGGGGAGGCTCTTGCCCAGCATGGCGATGTTCCAGTCCCCCGTCATCCGCAGCGCGATCAGGCCGAGGGCCCCCATGAACAGCACGGCCGCCATGACACCGACGCTCGGGGCGAGCATGTACAGGGCGCGGCTCAGGGATTTTTCTGCGGGACTCGTCGGCGGACAGAAGCGGGTCACCGTGGGGAAGATATATGCCCAGGCGAGGAGACTGAAACTCAGGATGAGATCGATGTCCCTTCCCCAGTCGACCGCCCCCTCGTCCACCGGCATCGCGAACGAATAGCGCGTGAAGAGGTAATAGGCGAGGACGGCATAACACAGGAGAAACACCACCGCCGTGTAGTTGTAGAACTTCTCCAGGACGTCCATGCCGAAGAAGACCAGTGCGATCTGGACGATCCCCAGGATCACGTACCACATCATGCCGTAGCCGGGGAATATCGCCCCCAGGATCTGGCCTCCGACATCCGTGTTGAGGCCAAACCATCCCGCGCCGACGATGGTGTACAGGGCCGCGAGCAGTGTCGCTCCGCCGATGCCGTAGGTGCGCCGCGCCATCACCATGGAGATGATGGGCACCTGGCGGCCCATGTGCGCCAGAAGCATCGAGGGCACCAGGCCGACGAGCAAAGCCAGCAGATTGAGCCAGACGAAGTTCGACAGACCCACGCCCTTCAGCACCAGGCCGATGACGGGCGTCGTAGCGGAGGCCGAAGCCAGGCCCCAGATCACGAAGAGCGACCCCGCCCGCATGTTTCGCTCACCGGGGGGTACCGGCGCGATACCCAGGGTTTCGAACGCGTGTGTTTCCGCACCCGCTGAGTCAGTCATGATCGCGGCAATCTCGATTTCATGTACCCCCCTCGTGCTGCGGATTCGCGGCCCGCGCGCTTCAGCTCTTGCCGAGCTGCGACGCCGCAAATGCATGCGGCAGCAGCTCCGCCAATGTCCAGCAATGGAGCTTGCCGGCTGTCTCGCAATAGATCGGGATCTCCGGCGGCGCGAATTCCGCCACCACCTGCCGGCAGGCGCCGCAGGGCGACAGCAGCTCGGCTCCGGTGGCGGTGACCGCCAGTGCGGTGATGCGCCGCGCCCCCGCGGCCACCGCGGTGAAGATCGCAACGCGTTCCGCGCACATGCTCAGTCCGTAGGAGATGTTTTCAACGTTGACGCCCGTAAATACGCGCCCGCGATCATCGACGACCGCCGCCGCTACGGGAAAACGGGAATACGGCGCGTAGGAGCGCTCGAGGCACTCCCGGGCCAGGGTAAGCAGGGCGTCAGGATCGGTTGCCATGCCGGTTGAGCCTCTGAGGGATGGTCTTCGTGGACATGACGATGCGTGAGCTTTCGATGGTCACTCGGCGTCCGTCAGCCGTCCGTAGAGATCGGGCCTGCGGTCACGGAAGAACTGCCAGCGGTTGCGGACCTCCTGCACCATATCCATGTCCATGTCGTGCACCAGCAACTCGTCGCGCTCGCGGCTCGCAGTCGCCTCGATCTGCCCGCGGGGATTGACGAAGTAACTTTGCCCGTAGAACTCGCCGATGTCCCATGGCAGCTCCCGGCCGATGCGGTTGATCGCGCCTATCCAGCAGCCATTGGCCGCGGCGGACGCGGGCTGCTCCAGTTTCCATAGATATTCGGACAGGCCGGCTACCGTCGCCGAAGGGTTGACGATGTATTCCGCCCCGTTCAAGGCCAGCGCGCGCCAACCCTCCGGGAAGTGCCGGTCGTAGCAGATGTACACGCCCAGTTTGCAGTAACGCGTCCTGAACACCGGCCAGTTTGACGCGCCCGGCTTGAAGAAGAACTTTTCCCAGAATCCGGCGAGCTGCGGAATATGGGTCTTGCGATACTTGCCGAGATAGCTGCCATCCGCGTCGATTACGGCGGCGGTGTTGTAATACACCCCGGCGACCGGATCGGCCTCGTAGACCGGTGCCACGATCACCATGCGATGCTTCCTCGCGTAAGCCGCCATTTCCTCGGTGGTCGGCCCGGGAACGGGCTCCGCCGCGCCATACCACTTGGTGTCCTGGCTCGGACAGAAGTAGGGCTGCGTGAACACTTCCTGGAAGCAGAGCACCTGCACGCCGCGCGCGCCCGCTTGCTCGATGAGGGGCCGATGGGCCTCCAGCATGGCCTCGCGGATCGCCTGCGGAGATTGGTCGGTCGGCGCCTTCAGCGCCATCTGGATCAGACCGCCGCGTAGCATCGTCATCGTTACTCTCCTATCGACGCATCACGGCGGTGGGTTTCGCCAGCCGCGCCTTGCGGCCGAGCGCCGCGAACACCGGGGTGAATGCCGGGCGTTTGAGATACCGGCCGGCGCCCCGCTCTGCCCGCAGGTCGCCGAGCGCATGGACCACCTTGCCCTGACTGACCGTGTGGGTCGGCACGCCGGTCACGGTGCGCCCTTCGAACACGTTGTAATCGACCAGCGAGCGCTGCGTCTCGACCGAAAGGGTGCGGGTGCCCTCCGGATCCCACAGAACCAGATCGGCGTCGGATCCCGCGGCAATGACGCCCTTGCGCGGATAGAGATTGAAGATCTTCGCCGCATTCGCCGAGGTGACCGCGACGAACTCAGTGAACGTCAGCCGCCCGGTGTTGATCCCCGCGTCCCACACGACCATCATCCGTTCCTCGATTCCGCCGCAGCCGTTCGGGATCTTGCGGAAATCGCCGCGGCCGGCCGCCTTTTGAGGTGCGCAGAACGTGCAATGGTCGGTTGCCGTCGTTTGCAGGCTGCCGGCCTGCAGGCTGCGCCACAGCGCTTCCTGGTGCCGCTTCTCTCTGAATGGCGGACTCATCACGTGCGCCGCGGCCACCGCGAAGTCGGGGTGCCGGTACACACTCTCGTCGACGACCAGGTGACCGGCAAGCACTTCGCCGAAGACCCTCTGCCCGCGTGCGCGCGCACGGGCTATCGCCTCGGCCGCCTCGGCGCAGGATACGTGCACCACGTAGAGCGGCACCTGCAGCACATCGGCAATCGCGATCGCCCGTTGCGCTGCTTCCGCTTCCACCGCCGGTGGACGCGACAGGGGGTGCCCCTCCGGACCGCTGATGCCCTGCTCCATGATCTGCTTCTGGAGCTGGAAGACGAGCTCGCCGTTTTCCGCGTGCACCGTCGGCATCGCGCCGAGCTCTAGTGCGCGCCGGAAGCTGTTCACCAGCGTCTCGTCGTCGGCCATGATGGCGTTTTTGTACGCCATGAAATGCTTGAAGCTATTGACGCCCTCTTCCCGCACGAGCGTGCCCATGTCGGCATGCACCTGCTCCGACCACCAGGTGACGGCGACATGAAACCCATAGTCGGCAGCCGCTTTCTGCGCCCAGCCTCGCCACTTCCGATAGGCCTCTAGCAGCGGCTCACGCGGATCGGGAATGACGAAATCGATGATGCAGGTCGTGCCGCCCGCGAGACCCGCGGCAGTACCGCTGTAGAAATCGTCGGCGGTCACCGTCCCCATGAAGGGCAGTTGCATGTGCGTGTGCGGATCGATGCCTCCCGGCATGACAAGCTGTCCGCCCGCATCCAGTACTTGAGCGCCCGCCGGCGCCTGAAGGTTTTCACCGACACCGACGATTACACCGTCGGCGCACAGGACATCAGCGCGCCGAGCGCAGTCGGCGTTGACGACCATACCGCCTCGAATCAGTAATCCGTCCATCGCTGGTCACCTCCGCACGACACTAAGCTTCACGACAGGCCGCAGCCGCGCAGAATGAGGGACACGACATGCTGCGTGGCCCTGGCCTGTGCGTCCCGATCGAGCGATGCGCGGCCTAGCACGGCACAGATCTGAACCTCGAAGTCGGCATAAGTCTGCGTGGCGGCCCAGACCGTAAAGAACAGGTGCATGCTGTCGACGGGCGCCATCCGTCCCTGGGCGATCCACTGCTCGATGACCGCGGCCTTGCGTCGCATGAGCGGCCGAAGCGTGCGGACCAGAGTGCCTCGCAGCTCGGGCGCCCCATGCAGCAGCTCGTTGGCCCATACACGCGATGCGTACGGACGCGTGAAGGATTGGCGCATCTTGCCGCGGATGTAGCATTCGAGCGCCTCCCGCGGGTCGGCGTCGGCGACGATGCTGTCCGCCGGCTCCAACCACTCACGCAACGTCCGCTCCAGCACCGCGCGATAGAGAGCTCGCTTGCTGCCGAAGTAGTAATGCAGGTTGGGCTTCGGCAGGCCTGCCGCCATCGCGATTGCCGCCATGGTGGCGCCACCGAAGCCGGCGCCCGCGAAGACGCGTTCCGCGGCAGTGATGATGGTCGCCTGCTGGGCAGCGCGATTGCGGCCCTTTTGCCCGGTGCGCTTCTTCGCGGCGCGCGGCCGCGCGGCACGGCGGTGCCCGCGCGCGTTCGAGTCGCTCTGAGCCACACTGGCTCTCCTCGGGGAGCGGTGCGGACGAACGCGCTGCAACCTGCCGGCCATCAAGCGCCCGTCCGCAGCGGATTATTCGGGTGGGCCGTCCAATCGAGCCGGCGGCCACTCACTGCAATCCCGGTGCGTCGATCGATCTCGCCCGGCGCGAGGTCACGCAGAGTGATGCACCCCGTCACTGGACAGACGCTTACGCACAGGTTGCAGCCTACGCACTCTTCCTCTTTCACCTCGAAGTGCCGGCGACCGTCCTTCGTCGAGGTGATCGCCTGGTGTGCCGTGTCCTCGCACGCGATGTGACACCGCCCGCACGCGATGCATTTCTCCTGGTCGATCACGGCCTTGGAGATGCGATTCAGGTCGAGGAAGCTCCAATCGGTCACGCTGGGCAGCGCCCGGCCGCGCAGTTCCTCCACGCTCGCCAGCCCCTTGGCATCGAGGTATGCGCTCAGACCGCTCACCATGTCCTGAACGATCTTGAAACCGAAGACCATTGCCGCGGTGCATACCTGTACCGACCCCGCCCCGAGTGCGATGAATTCGAGCGCATCGCGCCAGCTACCGATGCCGCCGATCCCGGAGATCGGCATGCCTGCGGTCTGCGGGTCACGGGCGATCTCCGCCACCATGTTGAGGGCGATCGGCTTGACCGCGGGGCCGCAGTACCCGCCGTGCGTGCCCTGGCCGCCGACCGCGGGAGTCATCGTGAGGGTATCCGGGTCGACACCCATGATGGAGTTGATCGTGTTGATGAGGGATACGGCATCGGCGCCTCCCTCCTTGGCCGCGCGCGCCGGAAAGCGGATATCCGTGATGTTCGGCGTCAGCTTGACGATCACGGGCATCCGCGTGTATCGCTTGCACCACGCCGTCACCATCCGGATGTACTCGGGAACCTGGCCGACCGCCGAGCCCATGCCCCGCTCGCTCATGCCGTGCGGACAGCCGAAGTTGAGCTCGATGCCGTCGCAGCCGGTGTCCTCCACGCGCGGCAGGATCGCCTTCCATGACTCCTCCTGACACGGCACCATGAGGGAGACGACCACCGCCCGGTCTGGCCAGCGGCGCTTGACGATCGTGATTTCCTCGAGGTTGGTGTCGAGGTCGCGATCCGTGATGAGCTCGATGTTGTTGAAGCCGATGAGGCTCCGGTCCGCGGCCAGCAAGGCGCCGTAGCGCGGCCCGCTCACGTTGACCAAAGGGGGTCCCGCTTCGGCCAGAGTCTTCCATACGACCCCGCCCCATCCTGCCTCGAAAGCGCGCTCGACGTTGTAGGCCTTGTCGGTGGGCGGAGCGGACGCCAGCCAGAAGGGATTGGGGCTGCGGATGCCGCAGAAGTCGATGTCTAGTCGGGCCATGGCAGGTATCCCCGGATCACTTCGCAGCAGGCGCCCCTGCGCCGCGCAAGCGCAGATCGATGTCCCGCGCGGCGCGCAGACCGTGAGCGACCGCGTCCACGGTGAGGTCCTGGCCTTCGGCGATGCAATCGCCGCCCGCCCACACGTTGCGGACATTGGTACGGCCGAATCCATCGACGGCGACGCGGCCGTCGCGTAACGCCACCCCGCATTCCGGCAATACCGGATTGCCCAGCCGCTGCCCGATGGCCTTGAGCACCATGTCGGCCTCGAGCACGCATTCCTCGCCGGTGGGCGCGAGCCGCCCCGCAACTAGCCGCTGACGGGCGAAGCGCACCGCGCGCACGCTGCCGCCCTCGCCCAGCACTTCGAGGGGAGCCAGCCAGTGTTGGATGATCACCCCGCGAGTGAGGGCCAGTTCCTGCTCCTGCCGCGAGGCGCCCATGTGCTCGGGCCCGCGGCGATAGACGATATCCACGCGCTCGGCCCCCAGCAGCTTCGATTGTACGGCCGCATCCACGGCGGTCATGCCGCCGCCGATCACCACCACGCGGCGTCCCACGGGCACGGTCCCGGGATCAGTTGCCTGCCGCAGTGTGCTGATGAAATCCACGGCGTCCGCGACGCCGGTCAGCATCTCGCCCGACACGTCGAGTTGATGGGTGTCGGCCAGTCCCAGACCGAGGAAGACGGCATCGTGCTCCCGCCGCAATGTTTCGAACTGCTCCACGCTCGCCAAGGTCCACCCACACTGCAGCGTGATACCGCCGAGGGCCAGGAGCCATTCGACCTCGCGCTGCGCGTAGTCGTCGGTGGTCTTGTAGGTGGCGACCCCGTACTCATTGAGGCCGCCTGCCTTGGGCCTCGCATCGTATAGCGTGACGGCGTGGCCGGATCGCGCCAGCGCGTGCGCGCAGGCGAGTCCCGCCGGACCGGCGCCCACCACCGCCACGCGGCGGCCGCTCGGCGGCGCGCGCTCGAATATCTGGTTGTCCGCGCTCGCCATCAGGCCATCGACCGCGAAGCGCTGCAGGCGTCCGATCGCCACCGGGCGGCCCTGCTGCACGTTGCGCACGCAGACCGCCTCGCACAACACTTCAGTGGGGCAATCGCGTGCGCAGAAGCCGCCGAGAGGATTGGCCCCGAGGATCGCCTCGGCCGCACCGCGCACGTTGTCCTCCGCGATGCGCTTGATGAAGGAGGGCACGTCGATACGGGTGGGGCAGGCTTGCATGCAGGGAGCGTCGAAGCAGTAGAGGCATCGGCTGGCTTCCAACACCGCCTGCGCGGCAGTGAGCGGCGGCACATGGTCGGCGAAGTGCGCGGCGTAGTCCTCGGCCGCCAGGCGCCCCGGACGGATATCAGGTCTACGCTGCTGGCTCATCGCACCCTTCTGCGTCATCGGGTTTCAAACTCAGCATGCACAACTTTGACCGTTTGGTCAAATCCGGCCAGCCGCATGCCCAGCGCATACGAGGCGGCGGAGAGCCCCAGCGCGACGAACCAGGCGTAGCCGTAGATACCGTCGAAAAATGCGCCCACGCGCGGAAACGCCTGGGGGAGCGAGGCGTGCAGGAAGCCCGGCAGGCAAGGCAGCACCCCGATGAGGAAAGCGCTCAGGGCGATCGGATTCCAGCCGCCGCGGTAGTAGTAGCTGCTGCCCTGCTCGCGATACAGCCCGCGCACGTCGATGGTCGTGCGGCGCACGTGGTAGTAATCCACGATCAGGATTCCGGCCACCGATCCCAGCAGCGCGGAATAGCCGACCAGCCAGGTGAAGATGTACCCGTGCGTACTCGAGAGGATCTTCCACGGCATCATCACCACCGCGATGACGGCCGTGATGTAACCGCCGGTCTTGTAGCTGATGCGCCGCGGATACAGCGATGAGAAGTCGAAAGCCGGCCCGACGAGATTGGCCGCGAGATTGACGCTGATGGTGTCGACGAGCAGCACCAGCAACGCCAGCAGCACGGCCGCACCCGTCATGCGTCCCGCGAGCGTCACCGGGTCCCAGATCGCGTTGCCGTAGATCACCACCGTCGCCGAGGTCACGAACACCGCCAGGGCCGCCAGCAGGCCCATGGGCGCCGGCAGACCGATCGCCTGGCCGACGACCTGGTCCCGCTGCGATCGCGCGAAGCGGGTGAAGTCCGGAATGTTGAGCGCGAGGGTGGACCAGAAGCCGACCATGGCCGTGAGCGATGGCCAGAAAACGGAATGAAACTGGCCGCTGCGTGCGCCACCGGGGCCGAACTGGGAGGGACTGCGCACGATCGGGCCGAAGCCGCCCGCCTTGTCATAGGCCCAGTAGAGCAGCATGACGCAGATCACGATCTTGATGAGCGCGGTATAGGTTTCGAGCCGGCGGATCGACTCGATGCCATGCACGATGAAATAGAACTGGAGCAGCCAGAAGACGAGGAAGCACACCGCCTGCCACAGATTGATGTCGAGCGCCGGGATGCGCGCACCTTCGAGCGGATGGCCGAGCAGCACGCCGATCAGCGCGTAGATCATCATGCCGCCGAACCAGCTCTGGATGCCATACCAGCCGCACGCCACCAGTGCCCGCAAAACGGCCGGAAAGCGGCCTCCGAGGGTACCGAAAGAGCACCGTGCCAACACCGCATAGGGGATGCCGTATTTCGCTCCGGCATGGCCGATGAGCAGCATCGGGACGAGAACGATCACGTTTCCCAGCGTCACGGTCATGATCGCCTGGCCCGCCGACATTCCTGCGCCGACCAGGCTCGAGGCCAGCGTGTAAGCGGGAACACACATCACCATGCCGAGCCAAAGCGCCGCATAGTGATACCAGCGCCACGTGCGCCGCTCCGGAGGCGTGGGGGCGAGATCCCGGTTCCACAGGTCCGCTGCCACTTCGTCTTTTGCCGTCATATCTCCCGCATCATCGCACCGCGCCGGTCGGGAATCACGGCCCGGCTCAGGCGGCGACCACTGTCTCGTGGACGATCGGCGGCGGCGATAGCGGTCGCTCGGCAAGGACCGTCGCCGCCCTCAGAGCTTCGGCGGCCTGACTCACCTGCTCCGGTGATCGCGCGTGCACTACGGCGAGGGGCCGGCCCTTGCCGACGCGCGTACCGATCGCGGACACATCGCTCAGGCCAACGGCCAGGTCGAGCGCCTCACCCGCGACACACCGGCCGCCGCCCAGTCCCACCAGCAGGTTGCCGACCGCCCGGGCATCGACACTGGCGACGTAGCCCTCCGCGCGCGGAAAGACCGGCTCGATGATCGGAGCGAGCGGCAGGTATCGGGTCGTGCGGGTCAACAGGTCCGTCGGCCCTCCGAGCTCCGCAATCATTCGCTCGAAGCGCTGGGCGGCCTCTCCCGAGCGGACCGCCGCCTCGGCGCGCGCGCGCGCCTGCGGGTGGTCGTCGGCCACCTTTCCCAGCACCAGCATTTCCGCCACGAGCGAGAGCGTGACCTCTTCCAGGCGCGGCTCGCGTTTGCCTCCAGTGAGGAACTCCACCGCTTCGGCAATCTCGAGCGCGTTGCCCACCGTCCAACCGAGCGTCTGCGACATGTCGGTAACAAGGGCGCGAGTCTGCAAGCCCGTCGTGCTTGCCACGCCGATGATACTGCGCGCGAGCTCGCGCGCCTCATCGAGCGTCTCCATGAACGCACCGGAACCCGTCTTGATGTCCATCACCAGAGCGTCGAGTCCAGCCGCAATCTTCTTGGAAAGAATCGACGCCGTGATGAGGGGGATCGACTCCACGGTCGCTGTGACATCCCGGATCGCATAGAGCCGCCGGTCCGCGGGCGCCAGGTCGTCCGTCTGCCCGATGATGGCACAGCCCGCCGAGCCCACCACACGACGAAATTCCTCGATGGTCGGCATCGAACGGTAGCCCGGAACCGCTTCGAGCTTGTCGAGCGTACCGCCGGTATGCCCCAGGCCGCGGCCGGAGATCATGGGAACGAAGCAACCGCACGCCGCCGCGATCGGGGCGAGCAGAAAGCTCACCTTGTCGCCCACCCCTCCGGTGGAGTGCTTGTCGATGACCGGTCCCCGGTCGCGCAGCTCATCCCAGCGCAGGCGCGCTCCGGAATTCGCCATTGCGGTGGTGAGTGCGCCGGTCTCGCCGAAGTCCAGCGACCGGTAGAAGATCGCCATGGCGAATGCGGCGACCTGCTCGGCCGGCAGCGTGGAATCCTTGAGACCCCGCACGAAGAACTCGATCTCCCCGGGCGTGAGCCTCAGACCGTCACGCTTCCTGCGGATCAGATTCTTGAAAATCATGCCGACCGGGCGCGACGATCGGCGGCGCCCCGCGGGACGCCGCCGCGTTGCGACGCTGTTGGCTCGATCATCAGAAGAGCGACACCTTCAGGGTGACCATGAAAGTACGCGGTTCGAGCAGGCTGTAGTACGCGCCTCCCGCATACAGCGCGGCGCCGGTATGCGGATCCAACGGACCCTTCGCGGCAAGCAACGTCGTCGTACTGTCGTAGGTCAGGGCACGCTTGTCCGTCAGGTTGAATACATTGACCTTGATCTCCGGCTTGGTCAGCCACGACGCGAAGTCGGAGAAGCGCCAGCCGGCGTTGAAGTCCAGCGTGGTGAAGCCGCCGGCGGACTCCGTGTTCATCCAGTCGCCCCAGAAAGCGCTGCGATATTTCGCGTCGACGCTCGCCCAGAGCGGTCCGTGGCTGTAATCCAGGCGAAGGTAGGCCGTGTTCTCGGGCGTGTCGAGGAACGACTTGCCGTTGACCGGATAGAACCCGTCTCCGATCGTGTCCAGGTCCGCTGCGAAAGTCGACTTCGTGTAGGCGTACGAGCCGTATACCACCAGATCCTCGTAGATCTTGAAACTGGCCTCTGCGTTTACGCCACGCTGATGCAGCTCGGGCACCGACAGGTAAACCGTCGCGCCGGAGCCCTGGTCGTAGCCGGAGACCTGCTTGTTCTTGAGATTCGAGCCGTAGGCATCGACACTGGCGGAGAGGCGCTGCCCGTAGTAGCGCCAGCCCACGTCGACCGTGTCCGCCACTTCAGGGTTGTTGTTCGCGATGGCCGCGAGCTGCGCCGGCGTGATGTGACTGAACCCTACCTCGCCCGGGTTGGCTTCGTAATACGCCAGCGTCGCGGCGTTCTGCAGGACGGCCCCGTTGATCGGCGCCCGGAACGTGCGGCCATAGCCCGCGTAGAACTGGTTCTGCTCGTTGAGCTGGTACTTGAGCCCCAAGGTCGGGGTCGCCTTCGAATAGGTATCCCGGCCGGTACCGCCGTACTGCTGCTTGTAGCTGGGGCCGGCGAACGCGCCGTAGTATTCGTAGTCCCATCCCTTGCGCAATTCCGACGTATAGGCGACACCGGCATTGACGGTCCACTTGTCCGTAGGCGTCCAGGTATTCTGGATGAATCCCCGGCGCAATGAGCTTTCGGTGTATTCGTTGTAGAGGTACTGCGGGCTGCCGTTGGGAGAATAGCGGATCAGATTGGCAGGATTGCTCTGCCAGATGTCGACCGGCGCGCCCTGGTTCGTCGGCGTGAAAGTCTCCCACTGCTCCTGTCGCGGCTGGTCGAGCCAGAATCCGACCTCCAGGCTGTCGTCCTGGCCGATTTGCTGGATCACTTTGGCGATGATGCCGGGACGCCAGGTGTAGGTCGTCGACAGATCGTAGGCCGCCACCGAGCCGCCGACGGCGCCGCTGTTGTTGATGTCCTGGTTGGTGTAGCCATACCGGCCGTAATTGGCTGCCGAAGCGCTCTCGGTGAAGACCGTGCCGCCGCCGCCGCCACCACCACCGTACTGGAAGTACGGCACGACCGACAGGTGCGTCGTATATGAGAGGCGGAACTCGCCGTCGAGACTGACCAGGTAGCTGTCGAAAGGATTGGTGTGCAGCTTCCAGTAATAGGTATCCGAAGGCGAGTACGTGGTGTCGTAATTCTGGAAATAGTTTGCATTGGCCTGCGCTTTGGACAGGCCGTTGTATCCGTACTTCATCTCGTGGTTGTACTGCACCGAGGCCGAGATGGCGTTGCCGTCGTTGATCGTCCAGACCGACTTGCCATCGATCTTCTGGACGTTGGCGTTTCCGGGCCCGCGCCACAGATTGACCTGATTGTGCGAGAACGATACCCACGACCGCACCGGGCCGATGTCGCCGGTCTGCAGACGGATGAACTCGCGCTGATAGTCATGGCTGCCGCCAGACAGGCTCAGGTCGATCTGCGGCTTGTGCGACGGGTCGACCGTGGCCCAGGCGATGGTGCCGCCGGCCGCTCCGGCGACCGGCTGGTCGACATCGGGATAGCCCTGCAGCACGGTGATGTCGCCCATGTTCTCGGTATCGCCGTACTCGGTCGGATAGACGCGATAGTTGCCGCTGTCGTTGATTGGCGCGCCGTTGACCGTTACGCCGACTTCGTCGTTCGTGAAGCCCCGGATCGAGTAGTTGGCGTCGTTGAGTCCGGTCACATCGTCGGTGATCGCGAGGACGCCGGGAATGCTCTCGATCATCTGCGCGTAGGTCGCTCCCGGCGCCGCCTGCAGGATGGCGTTGCGTGAGATCGTCGATACCGCCTTCGGCGCGACTTGCACGGACATGAGGCCGCCACCGAGGCTGAGGCGGTTGGCCAGCACCACGACTTCGTTCAGCTGCTCCTTGCCGCGTTGCGTCTGGTTGACCGTGGTGGTGTTCGAAGTGCTGGATGGATTGGGCACCGTACCGGGCGCGGAAGCCCGTGTCTGGTGGGCGGCGCCTCGTGCCGCGCCCGGGTCCGGGCTCGTCGCCGCGCTCTGGGCAGCCGCCACAGCCGGCAAAGCGCCCAGCAGGACGCCGCGGACGAAGCAGGAAACCAGCAGCCTGTCGACTCGCTCGGGCTGATTGCGATTGCTTCGCGGCTTTGCCGACGCCCCTGATGCGGGCACGCCGCCGTTGCGAAATGCGCCGAATTTCATCGGTTATTCCCCTTGTATGACTTGCCGACTTGGGGCTGCCGCCGCATGACGATGTCCGGCCGAGGCAATGACGATCAAACGCGGACTCTTGTGGTGTCAGTCAACAGACGGGTGAGCCATGCTTGCCGCGCACGGCCGGTTGGCTGTGATTTGACACGAAGCGACCCCAGCTGAAACGTTTTATGTGATTCGTTAAACGATATACCTCATCGCGGATGCCTGTCAATCGCCGGAAAGCGCGCAATTTAACCGGGAAGTGTTTCGGCGCGATGACAGGCGGGACCGGCATGACTTGACCGCTTGGTCAAGTGCGGGCCGGCCCCCGCGGGCGCCTCTGCGCTCACGGGGAATCGCCATACGGCAGCCAGATGTTCTTGATCTGGGTGGCCTGGCGCAGGAACGTGCGGCCCTCGCCGTGTTGCGCCGACAGCCAATCGCGGCGGCGGCCGTGGCTCACCCAGGTCCGCTTCACCGACGCGGCGGCCCACTCCTCCACACGCGCGCTGCCGGCCTTCGAGCCGAAGTACCACAGGCAGTCCACCTGGTCGTGCCGGGCCAGTGTTTCCGCAAGCGCCTCCCGCTCTCCGGTCACGATATTCACGACGCCCGCGGGCACGTCCGAAGTCTCGAGCACCTGACACAGGTCCAATGCCGGCAACGGCAGCCGCTCGGAGGGCACGATCACACACCGATTGCCCATGGCGATGACCGGCGCGAGCAGGGAGACGAAGCTGAGGAGCGGGTTCTCATCCGGGCAGACCACGCCTACGACCCCGATGGGCTCGGGCACCGCGAGCGCGACGTTCCGCACTGGCGGTGTATGCACCAGGCCGTCGTATTTGTCGGCCCAGCCGCCATAGGCAAAGAGACGTTCGATCGTCATGTCTACTTCGGCCCGCGCGCGCGCGGGCTTCCCGCCGGTGAGATGCCCCAGGCGGGCCGCCAGCTCAGCGCGACGCAGCGCCAGGTTTTCCGCAATGTAGAACAGGATCTGACTGCGCAGGTGAGCGGTGGCCGCGCCCCACCTGGCCGCCAGGAAGGCCGCCTCGACCGCGTCGCGGATGTCCTTGCGGTTGCCGCTTGCGGCCCAGGCCAGGAGATGGCCCCGAGGATCGGTGACGGGATACGAGCGGCCCCCGTCGGGACGGCATTGCCTGCCGCCGATGTAGTGCTTGAATGTCCGGTCGATGGCTTCGGGTTGCGGGTCGGCGATCACCGGCGCCGCGGCCCCGGCTTCGCCCTCGGGAGCCTCCTGCCACGCGTCGCGCTCACGCAGGTAGTCCAGCATGCCTTCGAGACCGCCCTCGCGGCCGAAGCCGCTCTCGCGAATGCCGCCGAAGCCGCACGCCGCATCCAGTTGGTTGGTCGTGTTGATCCACACCACGCCGGCTTTGAGCTTGACGGCCAGCTCGAGCGCCCGGTTGATGTTCTCCGTATAGAGCGTCGCGGCGAGTCCGTAGCGGGTGTTGTTCGCGAGCTCGATCGCTTCCTCGAGCGTGCGGAAGCTGGTGGCGGCCAGCACGGGGCCGAAGATTTCTTCGCGCCAGACGGCGTTCGCGGGAGAGACGTCCGTCAGCAGCGTCGGCGGGAAGAAGGCGCCCTGCTGTGGCAACGGGATCTCCGGCTGCCACACGGTCGCCCCTTGGGCCTGCGCCTGCGCGACGAAGCCCTGCACCCGCTGCCGGTGGGCCGGTGAGATCAGCGCGCCCATGTCGATGGCCTTGTCCAGGGGATCGCCGATGCGCACGTGGGAGAGCCGGGTCTTGATCTTCCGTACCAGCGTGTCGAGCACGCTTTCCTCGACGATGAGACGCGACCCCGCGCAGCACACCTGACCCTGGTTGAACCAGATCGCATCGATCAAGCCCTCGACGGCAGCGTCGAGGTCGGCGTCCTCGAGAACGACGAACGGCGATTTGCCACCCAGCTCGAGCGTCAGCGACTTGCCCGTGCCGGCCGTGCTGCGGCGGATGAGCCTGCCGACCTCGGTTGAGCCGGTGAATGCAATCTTCGCAATGGCGGGGTGCGCGACGATCAGCTCGCCAACCCGGCCGTCGCCGGTCAGGATGTTGACGACACCCGGCGGCACGCCCGCATCGGCGCACAAGCCGGCGAAGAAGAGCGCGGTCAGGCTGGTGTCCTCGGCGGGCTTGAGCACTACGCAGTTTCCCGCTGCCAACGCGGGCGCTATCTTCCACGCCAGCATCAACAGCGGAAAATTCCAGGGAATGATCTGCCCGACCACCCCCAGCGGCTCATGATCGGGCTGCTCCCGCCCGATGAGCTGCGCCCAGCCGGCGTGATAGGTGAAGTGCCGCGCGGCAAGCGGAATATCGAGGTCGCGCGTCTCGCGGATCGGCTTACCGTTGTCGAGCGACTCCAGCACCGCGAAGAAGCGGCTGTGCTTCTGGATGAGCCGCCCGAGCGCGTAGAGCACGCGCGCGCGCGCCGAGCCCGAGCGCGACCACGCACGGAAAGCGGTCCGGGCACTTTCGACGGCATCGTCTACATCCTGAGTGCAACTTTGCGTCAGGGTCGCAAGGCGCGCACCGCTCGCGGGGTCGAGACAAGGGATGGGCGGACTTTGTTGCCGCGAGGGGCGCCACTCGCCGCCGATGAAGAGCGAAAAGCCCTCAGCGTGCGCCGCCAGCCATTCCCGCACCGCTCCCGCCTCTTCCGGAGCGGGACCGTAGCTCATGGCATCGAATATTTCGGGAGCGGTGCTCATGCCATTCAAACCCGATCGCTAACCCATGGGGTGGCGGTGCGCCGCCGAGTAGCGGCCGGTCACGTGGTGCTCGAGCTGCCGCTCGATGTCCCCGAGCAGGCGCGAAGCGCCGAAGCGGAATCGATGAGGCGCCAGCCACGCGTTGCCCAGCTCTTCCTTGAGCAACATCAGATATGTCAGGGCCGACTTCGCGCTGGAGATCCCGCCCGCCGGCTTGAATCCCACCGGGTAGCCGGTGCGATCGGCGAATTCGCGAATCATGCGCATCATCACCAGGCTCACCGGCAGCGTCGCATTCACGGGCTCCATCCCCGTGGAAGTCTTGATGAAGTCCGATCCGGCCATCATGGCGACCAGCGAGGCCTTCGCGATCTTGCCGATCGAGCCCAGTTGACCGGTGCCCAGGATGGTTTTCATCCGCGCACGGCCGCAGGCCTCGCGGAAAGCGCGTACCTCTCCGTAGAGCGCCCGCCAATCGGAAGTCAGCACGTGGCGGCGGCTGATCACTATGTCGATCTCCGTCGCTCCCGCCTGTACCGAGCGACGGATCTCCTCCAGGCGCAGCTCCAGAGGGGAGAGACCGGCGGGGAAACCCGCCGACACGGCGGCGACGGCGATTCCGGTACCCGCCAGGGCGGCGCGCGCAACGGGGACCATCTCGTGATAAACACAGACAGCCGCCGTCGTGAGAGGGCGGCCATCCCATCCCAGAGCTTCCAACAGGTCGGCCCGTACCGGAGCGCGGGCCTTCGCGCACAGGCGGGATACACGGCCCGCCGTGTCGTCCGCTGACAGCGTCGTAAGGTCCATGAGGCTCACGGCCTTGAGCAGCCACGCAGCCTGCCAGATCTTCTTGACGGTCCGGCGCTTGGGCAACGTATCTGCTCTGCGCTCGGCCGCCGATAGATTCACCCGCACGCGGTCCACCCACCCGGCGTCGAGCTCGATGCCGGGATTGCTCGCGGCCGCGGGCATCATCTCGGGGCCTGTCTGCGGCCGCTCGGATACCAGACGGGGGAAGGTGATCGCAGGGTCTGAACCAGCCATCGAACTCATGCGGGACCCGCTGCAGCGGACTTTGCCGTGAGACTCTGATTTGGACCAAATGGTCAAATCACCGTACCGAAGCCCGGCGTCGAAGTCAATTGCGCAGCCAATTACCCGATGGGTACTATTGGGCCGACTCATCGAACGAGTGGAGTCAGAATGAGGCGCGCGATCGTCGTCGTGCTGGATTCGCTGGGGGTGGGGGCGGCCGCGGACGCGGATGCATACGGCGACGGCGGCGCCGACACCCTGGGACACATCGTCGAGGCGTGCGCCGCCGGCCGCGCGGACAGCAACGGCCGCGCAGGACACCTGAATATTCCGCACCTTACGGCCCTTGGCTTGATCGATGCCGCGGAGGCGGCGCGCGGCGCGGCGCTACCCGCCGCCAGACCGGCGCTGCGGACCGGCCGGTTCGGCTACGCCGCCGAGCGCAGCCGCGGCAAAGATACTCCCAGCGGGCACTGGGAAATGATGGGGTTGCCGGTCGAGTTCGACTGGGGCTACTTTCCGGACACGAAACCCTGCTTGCCACAGGCGCTGACCGACGCTCTGATCCGTCGCGGCGGAATCGGCGGCATACTCGGCAATCGGCATGCCTCCGGCACGCAGATCGTCGCGGAGCTCGGCGACGAGCACCTGCGTACCCTGTTCCCGATCGTCTACACCTCCGGTGATTCCGTCCTGCAGATCGCCGCCCACGAGGAGCGCTTCGGACTCGAGCGGCTGTACGCGCTGTGTCGGGTGGCCCGTGAGCTGGTCGATGCCTACCGCATCGCACGAGTGATTGCGCGCCCCTTCGTGGGCGATGCGACCCGCGGCTTCATCCGCACCGGCAATCGCCGCGATCTTGCAACACCTCCACACGGACCGACGCTGCTCGATGTGCTGCAGGCGGCTGGAGGCGAAGTCATCTGCGTCGGCAAAGTCGCGGACATCTTTGCACACCGGGGCGTGACGCGGACGATCAAGGCGCATGGGAACCAGGCCGTGATGGACGAGCTGCTGCTGGCGATGCGCGCCGCCCCGGACCGGAGCCTGTTGTTCGCCAATTGCGTGGATTTCGACACCAATTTCGGCCACCGGCGCGACGTCAGCGGCTATGCCCGCGCGCTCGAGGAATTCGACGGCTACGTACCGTCACTGCGCGCCACGATGCGGCCGGGAGATGTCGGCATCATTACGGCGGACCACGGCTGCGATCCCACGTTCCCGGGCAGCGATCACACGCGGGAGTACGTTCCCGTGCTGGGCTTCGGCGAGTCAGTCAGCCCGGGGCCGATCGGCCGGCGCTCGGGCTTCGCGGATATCGGACAGAGCCTCGCCGGCCGCCTGGGCCTCGCGCCGCTCGGCGCCGGAATTCCGTTCCTCTAGCAAGGGCGTGGAATTCCGGTCCTCTCGCAAGGCCGGCGCGGTTAAACGTTTTTCTCCACGGGAGCGCCGTGTATACTTCCCCCGACTCCTACTGAGGGCGGGGACGGCGAAGAGCCGGCGGAATGGCAACCATAAAAGATCTTGCCGCGAAAGTCGGCGTCTCGGTCGCTACCGTTTCCAACGTTCTGAACGACAAGCCGAACGTCGGTGCGACGGTGCGGCAAAAGGTTCTGCGCGCGGCCAAGCAGCTCGGCTACCGCCCGCATCGCGCCGCGCAGGCGATGCGCAAGGGCCGTACGCGCGCGATCGGCCTGGTTCTACCGGACCTCACCAACCCATTCTTCCCACAACTGGCGCAGGCCGTGGAGAACACGGCGCGCACGCTCGGCCTGCTGGTCTGCCTCATCGACAGTCAGGGCGGCGCCGAGGGCGAGAGCGACGGGCTGACTTTGCTTTCGCAGCACGGAGTCGATGGCGTCATCTGGTGTCCGGTGGGAGCCCACCTGCCCTCGCCCCTGCGTACGCTCGATCGACCGGTCGTGCTGATCGACCGCCCCAGGCCGGGGTTCGCCGCCGTGCACTCGAACTATCTGATGGGCGGCGAGTTGCTCGCCAGATACGCCCTGGGACAGGGACATACCCGTGTGGGGCTGTTGTCCGGTCCGAGCGACCTGGAAAGCGCGCAGCAGCGGCGCAACGGTTTCGTGCGCGCGTATCCCAAGCGACTCGAGATCGCCTGGGAGGTCCGCGTTGGATTCGACGGCGTCCTCAGCCGCGAGGCCAAGGACACTCTGCTGCGACGCCGGCGAGCCACACTGATCGTTGCGGGCAACGACCTGATCGCCATCAATGCCATCCACTTCCTCGCCGGGCACAACGTCAACGTTCCCAACGATGTGTCGGTCACCGGATTCGATGACATCAGCTGGGCCAGGATCGTCAGCCCCCGCCTGACGACGATAGCGCAGCCGCTCGCGGCCATCGGCACTCGCGCCGTGCAGCTGCTGCAGGAGCGCATGTCCGGCTCCACGATTCCGAGCCGGGCGACGGTCTTCGACGTAGCGCTCGTGGAGCGTGGGTCCGTGAAGAACATCTGATCGCCATGAGACCGCCCCACAGGAGAAGCCCAAGTGGCTGACACACCTCGCATAGCCGTCGTCGGTAGCTGCAACACCGACCTGCAGTTCATGAGCGATGTCGTGCCCAGGGGCGGGGAAACGGTGTTCGGCACGGGGTTCGACATGGGCTTCGGCGGCAAAGGGGCCAACCAGGCGGTGGCCGCAGCCCTGTGCGGAGCACATGTGGAGATGGTGGCTGCGGTGGGCGGCGACATGTTCGGCGCCGAGACGGTCAGAAACTTCAATGCGCTGGGAGTGCGGACCTCCGGCGTGCGCGTGATCCGCGAAGTGTCGACCGGGGCTGCCCTGATCCTCGTCGCGAAAGATGGCGAGAACCGCATCATTGTCGCAAATGGAGCCAACGACCGCTTGACGCCGGCCGATGTCGATGCCGCGGCTCGGCAGGTGGCCGCGGCCGACATGGTGCTCCTGCAGTTCGAGATCCCGCTCGAGACCGTCTACCACACGATCCGCCTGGCGAAGGCACACAACGTCCGCTGCATCGTCAATCCGGCGCCGGCATTGCCCGCGGACCTGGCCGAGCTTGCCCGCGCGGACTATCTGGTCGTCAACGAGACGGAGGCCGAGGTGATGAGCGGCCGGCAGGTCCGAGCGGAAGGTGATCTCCATGCCTGCGTCGACACTCTGCTGGAGCGCGGAATGCGCCGGGTCATCCTCACGCTCGGGGCCAAAGGCGCGCTGCTGGCATCGCCGTCCGCGCGCGTGCACGTCCCGCCGTTTCCGATTTCCGCGGTGGACACCACGGGAGCCGGCGATGCCTTCATCGGCAGTCTGGCGGTATTCCTCACCGAGGGGATGTCGGAAGAGGAGGCTGTCACCCGCGCGAATCTCTATGCGGCGTTATCGGCGACGCGTACCGGAACGCAGAAATCCTTCGCCAGGCGCACGGAGCTCGAAGCAGAGCTGATCCGGCGGCGCGCCGCAGCGGCTCGGTAGACGTCGCGGTGATGGGCGGTCATTCGCCAACACAATCGGGGGCAATCCGCAATGTTCGTCGTCCACAGTTACTCTCTGGCTGTCGTCTTCTGCGTGATCACGATGTTCTGTTGGGGTTCGTGGGCGAATGCCCGCAAGCTGGCACCGCCGCAGTGGCGCTTCGAGCTCTTCTACTGGGACTACGCGCTCGGCGTCCTGCTGATCACACTCGTTCTCGGGGCCACGCTCGGCACATTGAGCAACGGCGGGCGGCCGTTCTTTGCCGACCTGATGCAGGCGGACGGCGCCAGTATCGGACATGCGCTCTTCGGCGGCGCGGTATTCAACCTGGCCAACATCCTGCTGGTGGCCGCGATCGAGGTCGCCGGCATGGCGGTGGCGTTTCCAGTGGGCATCGGGCTGGCGCTGGTGCTCGGGGTGATCCTCAACTACGTCGCGACGCCGCTCGGCAATCCGGCACTGCTCGGTGCCGGTGTGGCGCTGGTGACCCTCGCGATCGTATTGGATGCCCTCGCCTACCGGCGGCAGGCGGCCTCCGCCGTGCGCATGAGCGCCAAGGGCCTGGTGCTGTCACTCGCCTGCGGAGTCTTCATGGGCGTGTTCTACCGGTTCGTGGCCGCGGCCATGTACGCCGACCCCGCGCATCCCGTCGCCGGGCTGATGGGCAGCTATGCGGCCGTCTTCGTGTTTGCGGTGGGCGTATTTCTCAGCAACTTCCTCTGGAACACCATCGCGATGCGGTTTCCGGTCATGGGTCCGCCCGTGCCGTTCTCACACTACCGGCTCGGGCGCTTCAACACTCATCTTGCGGGTGTGTTCGGCGGTGTGATCTGGGGCATCGGCATGTCGCTCAACCTCATCGCCTCCGGTCGGGCGGGATACGCCATCTCCTACGGTCTGGGCCAGGGCGCGACGATGGTCGCCGCGCTGTGGGGCGTATTCGTCTGGAAGGAGTTCCAGGGCGCGCGCAAAGGCGTGCCGGGTCTGCTGGCAGCCATGTTCCTCTGCTTCATCGCCGGACTGGCTCTGATCATTCTGGCCCGGACCCTTTGACCGTGCGGCGACCTCCGGAGAGCAAGGCATGACGTTGGCGCAATCACGCATCCTGCGGGCGTTCGCTTTGTCGGGCGCTCTCTTCATGGCTCAGCTCGCCGCCGGCGCCGCGCAGCCCGCGCGCGCAGCGGACGCCGACGCGCGGCCAATGGTGATCTTCGATCAGGATGCCGCCGGACCGGCCGGATCGGACATGCAGTCCATGCTGATGCTGCTGCAGGACAAGGACATCGACCTGCTCGGCATCTGTGTGGTGACCGGCGATGCCTGGCGGGACGAGGAAGTGAGCCACACGCTCAGGCTGTTGGAAATCGCCCACCGCACGACGATACCGGTGATCCCCGGTGCGGTCTTCCCGCTGCTGAATGGCCGGCGACGGACCCGGGCGTGGGAGGGTATATACGGCAAGCTGTTCTACGACGGAGCGTACATGAGCCGCTGGCCGTCTGAGAACACGGTATCCTGGACACCGCTTCATCCGACGACACCCTACTGGGTGCCACCGCTCCCGGAGGGCAAGCCCGCGATTCATGCTTCCACGGAAAGCGCAGCCGCCTTCATGTTGCGGATGGTGCATGCGCATCCGCACCGGATCACTATCATCGCCGGAGGCTCGCTGACCGACCTTGCGCTCGCGGCCAGACTCGATCCGCAGTTTGCCTCGCTGGCCAAGGAACTGGTGTTCATGGGCGGCAGCTTCAATCCGGTACCGGCCGACAACCCGTTCGCGCAGGAATACGACAACAACCCACGGCAGGAATTCAACATGCGGTTCGACCCTGAGGCCGCCTCGATCGCCCTGCATCAGCCCTGGCCGAGGATCACCGAGGTGCCGGTCGACGCCACGAGCCCGACCCTCATGTCGCGGCAGCTCCTTGCAGAGGTGGCGAAGGGAGCCGCGCCCTTCGACCGCTATCTCGGCCGATTCGGGCAAGTTTATCCGCTCTGGGATGAAACTGCCGTGGCCGTTTGGCTCGATCCATCTCTGATCACCCGCGAGAAGACGCTACTCGTCGATGTGGATACCGCATTCACGGCAAACTACGGCGCGACATTGAGTTGGCCCGTCGGCGCCGGCCCGAATGTCGGCGAGCGCCCGGTGCGGGTGGTATTCGCCGTCGACGTGCCGAAACTGGACGGACTCGTGGTCCGCCTGCTGACCGCACGGGACCCCCTCTCGCCGCGGCAACAACAAGCCCGCTGAATCGCCGCGACCGAGCGATTATGAAAGAATGAGCGCCATGGAAAAGCTATTCATTTCACCCGATAAGCTACTCAGGGACTCCCTGGAGCTTGCCAGACGGGTCGTGGCCGGCGGCATGCGCCCGACGTTCCTGGTCGCCATCTGGCGCGGCGGCGCCCCGATCGGCATCACGGTGCAGGAGGTGCTCGAGTACCACTCGATTCACGCCGACCACATCGCGATCCGTACCTCTTACTACAGTGGCATCGATGCGCAGCACAAAACCGTGAGAGTGCATGCGACGGACTACCTGGTGTCGCGTCTGTCGGCGGAAGACGAGCTGCTGATCGTCGATGACGTGTTCGATTCCGGCCACAGCCTCGAGGCCGTCATCGACGAGCTCAAGCGCCGTTGCCGGCGCAACCTGCCGCAGAAGATCCGGATCGCCACTGTATATTACAAGCCCGAGCGCCGGCGCACCGAGCTCGCTCCGGATTACTTCGTGCACGAGACATCCCAGTGGCTGGTCTTCCCCCACGAGATCCAGGGGCTGAGCCCCGAGGAGATCCTCGCCCACAAACCCGTCGGGCCGGAGTTTCTCGACGCCCTGAAGCCGCCGGTTACATGAGATAGACGAAGCGGGCGACGCAGAGCGCGGCGAGCAGATACACCAGCCAATCACGCACACGCGCCTGTCCACGCACGAGCTTCAGCAGAGCATGGCTCACGATGCCAAAAGCGAGTCCATTTGCGATCGAGTAGCTGAGTGGAACCATGATGGTGGTGAGAAATGCCGGAATGCCTTCGGCCGGCTCATGCCAGTCGATCTCCGCGAGCGCGCCCATCATCATGGCGCCCACCAGTATCAGCGCCGGGGCGGTCGCCACCGCCGGAATGGCCTGGACGAAGGGGGCTACGAACAGAGTGCCCAGGAACAACAGTCCGACAGTGACGCTCGTGAGGCCCGTGCGTCCGCCCACCGACACGCCGGCGGTGCTCTCGATGTAGCTCGTGACCGGGCTCGTGCCTGCAAGAGCTCCGACCAGCATCGAGATCGAGTCGGCGAGCAGGATCCGGTTCATGCGTGGGACATTTCCGTCAGCGGAGACGAGCCCCGCCCGCTTGGTCACCGCCATCAGCGTGCCAACGTTGTCGAACAGGTCGACGAACAGGAATACGAACACGATCTCGATCAGCGAGACGCCGATGCCGCCCTTCAGGTTGAGGGCCCCCGGGATGTCGAGCCGGAACGCGGCCGCCGACAGGTCTTTCAGGTGATAGGCAAAGGGGGTGATGTGGGCGAGCCCGAAGATCCACGCGACGGCCGCGATGCTCAGGATGCCGAGGAGCATCGCGCCCCTGATTCGTCGGGCCTGCAGAACGGCGATGACCAGCAGGCCCAGTATGGCGAGCGCGGGAGTCGGCGCGGTCAGGTTGCCCAGTCCCACCGTCGTGGCGGGATCCGAGACGACGATTCCCGCGTCCTTGAGGCCGATGAAGGCGATGAAGAGGCCGATACCGCCGCTCACGGCCGCGAACAGGGAGCGCGGTATCGCGCTCATGATGAGCTGCCGCACCCCGGAAAGGGTGAGCAGCAGGAATGCGACGGCGGAGAGGAATACGCAGCCGAGCGCCACCTGCCAGGGCAGCCCGATGGTTTTCACCACGGTGTATGTGAAGTAGGCGTTGAGGCCCATCCCCGGTGCAAGCGCGAGCGGATAGTTGGAGAGGAGCCCCATCAGGATGCAGCCGAATCCGGCGGAAAGGCAGGTTGCGGCCGCGACGCCCGCCACGGGCATACCCGCGGCGCCGAGGATGAGCGGATTGACGGCGACGATGTATGCCATCGTGAGGAAGGTCGTGAGCCCGGCGAACAGCTCGACCCGCACCGTCGTACCGTGACCCTTCAGGTCGAAGATTCGTGTAAGCATGTGTTCGGATCGCCGCAAGGGACCCGGAATTTAAGGCAAAATTCCTTTCATGAGTAGAGTGAATCCGCTCCGCCCGATCGAATCCTATATCAGGAGCCTGCCGAAAGCGGAGCTGCATCTGCACATCGAAGGGACCCTCGAGCCGGAGCTGGCTTTTCACCTCGCGCGGAAACATGACGTGAGGCTCCCCTATGCCGGTGTAGCCGAGCTGCGGGCCGCCTATGACTTCGACAACCTGCAGGCATTCCTCGACATCTACTACGCGGTGGCGGACGTGCTGCGGGATGCCGACGACTTCTACCGGCTGACCATCGCTTACCTGCAGCGCGCGCATGAACAGGGCGTGGTCCACACGGAGATCTTTTTCGATCCGCAGGCACACACCGCGCGCGGGATCGCCTTTGACACCGTCGTCGCGGGCCTCACTCGCGCGCTCAGCGAGGCGGAGCGCCGCTTTGGGATGACGCACCGGCTCATCGCGTGCTTCCTGCGTCACCTGAGTGCTGCGGAAGCGAGCCACACACTGGATGAGGTCCTCCGGCACCGTGACAGCATCACCGCGGTGGGCCTCGATTCCTCGGAGGTCGGCCATCCGCCGTCGAAGTTTGCCGCGGTATTCGCGCATGCGCGGCAGCAGGGACTGCTCACGGTCGCGCATGCGGGAGAGGAAGGCCCGCCTGACTACATCCGTGAGGCGCTCGACCTGCTTGCCGTGCAGCGCATCGATCACGGTGTACGGTGTGAAGAGGATCCCGCGCTGGTGCGGCGCCTGGCTCGGGAGCAGGTCCCGCTGACCGTCTGTCCACTGTCGAACGTGAGGCTCAGAGTGTTCGACCGCATGGAGCAGCACAACCTCAAGCGCCTGCTCGAAGCCGGTCTGCGTGTGACCGTGAACTCGGATGATCCGGCCTACTTCGGCGGGTATGTTCTGGAGAATTACCTCGCCGCGGCGCGAGCCCTGGCGCTGTCGCGCGAGCAGCTCGCGAGATTGGCGCGCAATTCGATCGAGGGATCGTTTCTCGATGCCGCAGCGAAGCGCCGGTGGACGACGGCGATCGATGCCTGTATGTACGATGCGCCGGCATCGTGATCTTCAACCCAGTGCAAGCAAACACCTATGAGCTCTGAAACCGCAGTACACGGGCAGAAGACCCCAAAACGAGGACTGGCGCTGATTGCCGCAATGTCGGTGCTGAGCTTTCCGGCGGCGGCCTTCGCCTGGGGCTATGAAGGCCACGAGGTCGTCGCCGCCATTGCCCGCGGCTACCTGACTCCCCAGGTACGCGCACGGGTCGACCAGATGCTGGCGGCCGATCCGGACACGCTGACGCCGCACGACATGATGGACGAGGCCACCTGGGCCGACAGCTATCGCAACAGCCACAGGGAAACGGGCGGCTGGCACTTCGTCGACATCGAGCTCGACCATCCGGACATGCGAGCAGCCTGCTTCGGCTTTCCCGCTTCGGGTCCCATCGCCTCTCAGGGGCCCGCCCAGGATTGCATCGTCGATAAGCTGGCGGAATTCAGCCAGGAGCTCGCCAACCCGGCAACCTCGCCGGCGGAACGCCTCCTGGCCCTGAAATTCGTGCTGCATTTCGTCGGCGACATCCATCAGCCGCTGCATGATTCCGATAATCACGACAAAGGCGGCAACTGCGTGCTTCTGAGCCTGGGCGGCCCCCGCCAGGTCAACCTGCACAGTTACTGGGACACCGTGGTGGTACGGGATCTCGGCGAAGACCCCCAGACCGTCGCCACGACCCTTGCCGGCCGCATCACCCTCGAAGAGAAGGCCGCATGGGAAAAAGGCGATTCGAAGTCGTGGGCCCAGGAGGGTTTCGACATTGCCCAATCCAAGGTCTACACGCTCGGCTCGAAGCCAGGATGTGCTCCGGACTCATCACCCGTCAGCTTGCCGCCCGGATACGAAGAGGCGGCACGCGACATCGTCACCCTGCAACTGCAGAAGGCCGGTGTCCGCCTGGCCGCGGTGCTCAATCACTCATTGGGGTCCTGAGAGTCTGTCGCGGCGCACGAATGGCGCGGCAGGGGCGGCTCAGACCCGCGGTCGGTTGACAAAATAACTCTTCATATGTAGAGTTTACAGGTAATGCCCCCCCATCGAAAGAGCTCCGCGCAATCCGACGCGGTCGTGGCCGCCCTCCTCGCGCAACCGCGCGCTTGGCAACATGGGTATGCCTTGGCCAAGGCAACCGGTCTTCGCAGCGGGACCCTTTATCCCATCCTCGGCAGGTTGGAGGATCGCGGCTACCTGGAATCGAAGTGGCTGGAGCCCGCCCAGGAAGGCCGTCCGCCGCGCCACGTTTATCGACTGACGCCCGCCGGAGTGGCATTCGGGCGCGAGGCCGACAGCCGGCGTCAGTACGCAAACCCGCTGCTGCATCGGGACGGCATCAAAGCGTGAGAGGGATAGAGCTCTTCTCATCGCGGATATCAGGGGCTCTGCTGCGCCATGCATTGCATGTTTGCCCGGCATCCCGGAAAAAGTGGGTTGCTGCCGCCGCGGGCGAGCTCGGCTCCATGGCGAGCCCTTACGAATCGCTTTCCTGGTGCCTCGGGACGCTCTGTGCGAGCTATAAGGAGCGTCTGCGTGCGATGTCCCTGAACGACCCGCTGCTCTCCAAGCCCATATTGGTATTGGAAGTGTTGACCTGCTTCCTTGCCAGCAGCGCCTTGTGGGCCTGGTCCCTGCGGGCCGTAGCGACGCAAATGCTTCCGGCGGGCGCTGGCCTGTATCTGGCTACTGCGGCATCCATTGGACCTGTTGGTCTCGTCGCTTTCGGACGAGTGGCCGTCGGTAACTCTTCTTCTTCGGGAAGACACGGCTCATTGGCTCTCGTATTGCTGGCGGGGTGGGCCGCCGCGGCCATTTTCCTCTGTCCGGGTATGCCGCCGCCATTCAGGGACATGCCATGGCGCGACCGTACTCTGTTCGTGCTTCTCCCGCTCATGGGCGCCGCGCACTACCACTTTCTCGCCCACAACACCACTTCCATCGCCGGAGAGAGTGCTTCAGGTACGACCTCGTGAGCGTCCTGCAGGTCCGTGGACTCACCAAGCGCTATGGAGAGAAGACTGTCGTGGAGGATCTGACCTTCGCGGTCGGCAAGGGACAGATCTTCGGGTTCCTGGGCCCCAACGGCAGCGGCAAAACGACCACGATTGGAATGATCTTCGGAGTCGTCGCTCCGACGCAAGGAGATATCGCCGTGCTCGGCGGAAGCAACCGCGAAGCGCTGGCGCGGGGGCGCCTCAGCGGCACGCTGGAGCAGCCGAGCTTCTACCCGTATCTGACCGGTCGGAGCAATTTGCGGCTGGTTGCGAAGATGAAGGGAGTCGACGAAAAGCTCATCCTGCCCGCGCTCGCGGCCGTCGACATGCTGGAGTCGGCCGATCGCGAAGTGAAAGCCTACTCGTTGGGCATGAAGCAGCGACTCGCTTTGGCGGCGGCGATGCTCGGCGACCCTGAATTACTGCTACTGGACGAGCCCACCAACGGCCTGGATCCGGAGGGCATGCGGGAAATCCGGGAGATTCTCGTCCGCCTGTCCCGGTCCGGCCGCACTATCTTCATTTCCACTCACCTTCTGGACGAGGTCGAGAAGATCTGCACCCATGTCGCGATCCTGAAGCGCGGCCGTTTGCAGCGTAGCGGATCGGTGGCGGAAATGACGGGCGCCGGCGTCAGCTTCCGGCTTTGCGCGGACGACACTCCCCGGCTGCTCGCGGCGGTCAGCGAATATGAATTCGCGAGAAACATCCGCTCGTCCGGTGACGTCGTCCATCTGGACCTGACTGGCGCCGGACCTGCGTCTCTGAACCGGTACCTTGCCACCCGCGGGATCTATCTCAAAGAGCTTTCCAGCCAGCGCCACACTCTGGAGGAGGCGTTTCTTGCGGTCACTGCCCCGGAAGCGGCCGCCGGGACACGGGCACCGGCATGATACGCAAGCTCCTCTGGCTGGAGTGGTTCAAGCTGCGCGGACGGCTCGCCACCTGGGGTGTGTACATCACCTTTCTCACGCTGACGATATTTCTCTTTGGAGTCTCCTTCTATGGTGCGCGGCATCGCGGCCCATACTGGGGCTTCCCGAATGCCTGGGAGGATATCTTTGCCGAAGGCGCCCCGATCGCAAGTATCTTCGGCGCGGTGTTGGTGGCACTGACCGTCTCGAGTGAATTCGAGTGGCGAACGAGCCGCCAGAGCGTCATCGACGGCCTGTCGAGGAAGGAATGGCTGCTGGGAAAGCTTCTCCTGATACCGGCCATTTGCGTGGTGCTATACGGCACCCAGATCGTCCTCGGCGGCACCCTGGCCTTCTTCGACACACACCCGCCTCACAGACTGTTCCTCTACCCGCCGTCCACGTACGCCACAGCCGGGCTCGGCGTATTGCTCGGAATGTTCTGGTATTCGACGGTCGCGCTCTTGATCTCGGTCCTGGTGCGCAGCGCCGGGCCGGCCATCGGACTGACCGTGATCTACCAGGTCTTCGACAACATCGTCGCCCGGACGCTGCGCGGCTGCCATCTCGATGGCATTGCGGCATGGTTGCCGTTTCAGGTGCACAACTCCCTCCTGCAGTTCAGGCAATACTGGCCTCATCCCTCTCCAACGCTCGAGGATCGCTGGGCGACCGCTGATCTGCTCATGACAGGGGTCGGGTGGGTGATTGCCTTCGCCGTCGCCGCCAGATGGGTCCACCTGCGGCGCGACCTCTGAATATCAGCTAAGACCATCCATTCGTGCGCTCCCAGACATCGACAATGGCATCGGTGCCGTCGGCTACGAGATAGTTGTCGTACATGGCCGCGGTCATGCAGACGTGGTTGGGCATGATCCGGATCTTCGAGCCGATGGGCAGTTTCTCGAACGGCAGCCGGCTGCTCGATCGGATCTCTCCATGCTCCTGATGGACATCGACGACCGTCAGGCCGGAGGTGATGGGACGGCCGAGAACATCGACGCACTCGACGCATTGCCGAGGGTCGCCCTCGTGTGGCCGGCCGCCGCTAGCTCGATCGAATCCCGAGTACCGGGAATAGCCGCGTAGGTCCGTGTTCCTCAGCGCACGACACGGAAGCGGGGTCGCCGTAGCAACGGGATCTGCCCCTGTGCCTCGAGTGCCGCTCGAATGTGTGCGATGGCCGTGCGCTTCACCTCGAGCTCGCGGGCGAGCTGCCAGTCCGTGCGCTGCGGGTCCGATCGGATTGCCGTCTCTATGCGCAGATGGACTTCACCGCGCGCCGTGTGCAGCGCGATCGCGGCCATGGGATCGATCTTCTCGAATGCGTTGGAGCTCATACGCGTGAATCTCTGCAGGGTTCCCCGTCCTTCTAACCGGTCTTCTTGGTACCGTGGCGGTAGTCTACTCGGGCGCAGTCCGGAGGGCTACCGCAGGCAAATCGACCGTGGCCTGCCAGCCGGTCGGGTCTCCAATACATAACTACTTGAATTACAAAGATATTATTGCGCTCGTGCGTTTCCCCCTGAATTGCGGTTAAATGAAAGGGCGAAGGGGATTGCAGTAGCGCTGGAACGCCGACGCGCGTCGCCGTGGCCATGCCCGCGGCACACTTGAAGAAGAAGAACATGAATACCCCGAAGACAACGGCTCGACCGGCGGTCGACCTCGATGCAACCGACGAGTTTCCTGTCTTGGATGCCGCCGCATACGAGGCAGAAGTCCTTTCCCGGGAATCGGGTGAACAAACCGATAGCTGGGCCACCGATACGCAGGCCGATCCCTCCGCGGTGGGATTCCCTCCTGCCGACCATCCCGTGCCCGACATGCCACGCGTCGCGGCCGACTCGGACGCCATGTTGGCGGTCGAGCACTGGATCGCGCAGAAGACCGAGGAGCTGCGCGCTCATCACGACGCGCTGAGTGTTGCACAACGCGAACGCGCCGCGGCTGTGGCGCGCGCCAGCGCACTGAGCCGCGAGCTCGCCGAGACGAGCGCGAATCTCGATGCACTGAATGGCCGCGAGCGAACTCTCGAGGAAGCGCTGGCCAGCGAGCAGGAGGCGGCACGGAGCCGCGCCGCCGAGCTGGATGCGGCGCGGGGCGAGGCCGCCGTGCTGGCGCAGCAATTGGCCGACGCGCGTGCCGCTGAGACACGGCAGAGCGCGGCACTGGCAGCCTCCGCAGCACTCCTCGAGCAGCGCTCCGAAGAGCTTCAGGCGCTGCAGCGTACACAAGAAGCTGTCATTGCGGAACGGCAGCATGCCGCGCGCGAGGTTTCCGAGCTCCAGACCCGCCTGCGCGGCAGCGAGGCCCGCGAGCGCAGTGCACAGAGCACGATCGAGGGACAGAACCGCGCGCAAGCCGAGCTGAGGCAGCTCGTACAACAGGAGACCGGCGCCCGCGAGCGCCTCGCCGCGGAAGTCAGTGCCTTGCAGGCTCAGCTCGCCAACTGCGTCGAGAGCCTGCACGGCCGCGAGTCGTATCGCGGTCTCTACGAAAGCACCCTCGAGGAGCTGGATGCCGAGCTCGACGCCGCGAAGCTCCGGGCAGCGGAGCAGGAGGCGCGGGCCAATCAACTGGACGCCGAGCTTCAATCGCGCGATCGGCGGCTTCAGAACACGGTCCAGGAGCGTGACGCCGCGCGACATCTGCACGACGCGGAAATCACCCAGCGCGCCGCCGAACGCCGCGAAGATGAGCGCAGGCGCAGCGAGCTGGAATCGCGGCTCGCCAACCTGACCGTTGAACATGCCGATGCGCGTGCGAGGCTCCTGGCGACGGAGTCGGCTCTGGCAGTCGCACAGCAACGCGCGGAGGCCGAAGCCCTCGCAAGCGGGACGGCCGCGCAGCGGCTGCGCGAGCTCGAGACTGCGATGGCGGCGCGCCAGGCTGAGGCGAGCGATGCGCGGCTCGAAATCGAGCGCAACCGTGCGTTGCTCGCGGACCTGACGGCGGCGCTGCTGAAGAGCCAGACCCTGTTCTCCGACCAGAGCCGCCTGCTCGAGGAACGGGAGGCTGCGGCAGGCGCCATGGCTGCGACCCATGCGGAGCAGACCGCCCTCGTAGCGACATTGCGCGGACAGATCGATGAGCTGACCGCCCGGCTGGCAACGCCGGAAGCGGAGCGCCGTGCTCTCGAGGAGCGGATCGCCGCACTGATGAACGAAGTGACCGAGAGCGATTATCGCCTCACGCGCCTCGAGTCGATGAACTCGGAGCTACGCGCCACGGTGGGGCGGCTGACCGGGTCGCTGGCGGAGCGCGAAGGAGAGCTCCAACGCGCCACGCAGATCGCCTCGATGAACACGTACGCCCTCGGGCGTGTGCAATCGAGCATCGACGAGCTGGGCCGTACCCTGGCTGCCTCCGAGGGAGCGCCCAGTCAACCCCAGGTAAGCGTCCTGACACGCATGGGCAACGGTCAGAACCACAGCGTGGTGCTGCGCGGACGGACGACGATCGGCCGCGAACGTGACAACGATCTTCCCCTCCCGATGCGATCGGTCAGCCGCCATCATGCCGTGCTGATTCCGGCCTTTCGAACCGCATTCGTGCAGGATCTGAGCAGCACCAACGGCGTGCTGGTCAATCAGCGCCGCGTGCGCTGCGCGCGGCTCGAGCACGGCGATGTGATCACTTTCGGCGAGGCGCAATTCCGCTACACGGTAACGCCGGCGCCCGCGGGCGCCGTACCCATAGGGTCCACCAGCTCGACACGCGCATCCTTGAAGCTGGCGCCCTGAGCCTCCCAGGGGGCATCCTCGCCGCCCGCGGCGTGCGCCGGTCGCGTCAGGGTTTCGGATGGGGGTTGGCGCCCGACTCCAGGTACTCCTGCAGCGATGCGACGCCCAGCCGCTTGGCCTCGAACAGGCTCTCCAGGTGCTCGCGCGAGTTGATCAGTCCGCGCGCGCGTAGAATGCCGTGCTCGTCGATGATGGCTGCAAACGGCAGCCGCTCCACCTGAAAGCTCATCCCGAGCTCGCTCGACAGGACGTAGGGAATCTCGCGCAGCCCGTTTGCCGCGACGAAGTTGCGATGCTCATCCTCACTGCCGTCGCTGGCGAGAATGAGCTCGAGCCAGGCCGACTCCTCAGCGCGGCTCGACTTCAGGGCCGGCAGCAATATCTTGCAAACGGGACAGGTCGGAGAGAGGAATACGAGCAGGGTGGACCTGCCGCGGTCCGACGGAGCGCCGATCGTGAGACTGTGGCCGCCGAGGTCCGTCAGCGCCATGGCCGGAACGGGCTCACCGACTTTCAGACCGCGTTTCAGGAGCAGCGCACCGGTGGGTCCCATTCGCTCGTGCAGCACGCCAATCTGGCGCACGAGCGCGAGAATGACGGCCGCGAGAGCGACCACGAGCAGCCACAGGACGATGTTGGAGACGATGAGCGCGCGAAGCATGTGGCTCAACCGCGCCGGGAGACCCGCCGAGGGGGGAGGCGCAAACCTTCCATGGCGAGATACAGCAGTGCGATCACCGCTGCTGCGGCGATGATCGTCAATATGTCCATCCAGTTCGCTACGCGCTGCGCACGCGGCAGCAATCCCACCGACAGCGATGCCACGGCGGCAACTCCGTTACGCCATACCAGCGCAGGCGAAATCCGCGACTGCGCACCGAATCCCAGACATCCGCAATCGAGATCTCGCCGGCCGCGGCGCAGGTTCGAGGCGATTGCCGCGCCATACCCGGCCAGCAGGAGAGCCCCAACGACCGCCGCCGCCGGACGTGTCCGCGCGATCAGAAGGCCGGCGGCGAGGGCCAGCTCCAGAACCGGCAGCAAGCGGCCGAGCAATGGGATCAGCGCGCGCGGAGCGATGTCATACGCCTCGACCGACCGCTCGAACATCTTCAGGTCAGTCAGCTTGTGCAATCCGGCGGCGAGCCATAGTGCAGCCAGACACAGGGTCATGATCGTCGCCGGCACGGGATCGATCACCCACGCCGTCGTCATCGCGGCGCTCACTGCCGCGCCTGCAGCCGCCGCATGAGCCGGGCGCGCGTCGCGCTGATCTCGACGAGCGGTTGGCGCCTGTAGCGGGCGACTTCGGCGGTGGTGAAGGCGCGGAACTGTCCGGGCTCGACACCTCCGAACGCGGGGATCATCCAATCGAGAAGCGCCGCCAGATCCTGGTCCGACAGCGTCGAGAGCGCGACACCGGGAACCTGCAACAGGTAGCGCCGGCCCGCGGCGAATCGAGACAGCGGTACCAGCGTGGATCGAATCGACGGCACGCGACCCGGCTCGCCCCGGCCATCCGGTCCGTGGCAGCCGAGGCACTGCAGCATGTAGTTTATCCGGGGCTCATAGGCCAGCGCCGGCGTGCCCATGAGGAGGGTCAGACCCACGACGGGCAGCCAGCGGCGCGGGTGCGCCGGCGACTTGCGCGCGATGTGATCAGGTCGCCCGTGCAAGAACGCGCGCCGTGGAGCAGTGATAGGGAATGTTCGCGACACTGCTGCCGGTGCACCAGTCGTAATCGTTGGAGCGGAAGGGTACGTAAAGCGGCATATCCCGCTCATTCCGGTTGCACAAACAGCGCCCGCAGCTGCTCTTGCCGCAGCAATCATTGTATGAGATCACGTAATCGATGCCATCCGCCGGATTGTGGCACGTGCCCACCCAGGTCACCGGTGACTGCACGGTTCCCGGCGGACAGGCCGAGGCAGAACCCCCGCAACACCCGCATAGATACCCGTCGATGGCGCAGTGCCGCCAGTAGTCGCAGCGGGTCTCATCCTGCGTTGCGTCCTGATGATCCGCGTCGCTCTTGCCGGGCTTGGCTGGCTTCTCGGCGCCGCGCGCAACGGGCAGCAGCGGGAGCGCCCCAACACCCACGAGCAGTGCGCCGAGCGATCCTAGCACCCCGCGTCGCGACGTACGACGGGCCATCGAGCGTGCGGACTCCTCCATCCAGCGGTCGAAGCGGCTCACGGCGTCACCAGCAGCGTCGGTGTCGTCCCCACGTTCTCCACTGATCGTAGGTAGCGTCCAGTCTTCGCATCATAGACCTCGAGCGTGGTGCTGCCTATGAAAGCAGCGAAGAGCAGCGGCCTGTCGTCACGCGTCACTTGAATCGAGCCCGCCGGGCTTCGGAGCGCAATGCGCTGCACCCGCTGGTGTCGACCCAGATCATAGACCCAGACCTCCTTGCCGGGGTCTTTGTGAGTCTCCGGGCCGCCCTGATGCATGATTGCATAGAGGCGAGCGGACGTCGCGTGCACCGCCAGCTGCTGCAACCCGCCCGGACGCCAATTTTGCCGGCGCTCCGCATCCGAGAGCAACGACCAGCGTGGGCCCGACTCGAGGCCTCGCGAGGTGATGTCGATGCTGTAGACCGTCCCTCCGTAGGACACGAACAACCAGCGGCTGCCCAGGCGCACACCTTTCTCCGTCACCGGATCACGCGACACGTCGAACATGTCGCGAGTGTGTACCCGGCTGCTCACATGACCGGCGTCATCCAGATGCACATCGAGCAGAGCGCCGTCCGCGCATATGCTGAAGAACGACCGGGCACCTGTCGGGTAGGCCAACGCGCATCCCGGAGTCTCGATCTCGCCGGCGAAACGCCGGCTTCGAGTGTCGACTACGGTGATCGACTGCGCCGGAGTGAAGTTGTAGATGAGCAGGAAGGCGCCGTCATCGGTCAGCTCCGAATCCGCCATCATCGGCATGTTCGCCGAACGCTTGGGCGGAATGGCGATCTCCCCCACCGGAGAGAGGCGGCTCGGATCATAGAGGGTGACCACGTCCGTGCGCGTACCCCGCGTGCCCCTGGAGAAGTAGGTCTCGGGCGAGAAGATCAGCTTGCCATCCTTGGCAAGCACCACCCGCTCGAAGCCAAAGCCGGTGCTGAGCATGCCGAGAAAGCGACCGGAGTCACCGTCGACGAGGAGCGCCTGCCCATCGGACATGTGGGAAAAGACGATGTCGTTGACCCAGACCCAATGCGGGGACGCCACCGCAGGGAGAGTGGCCACGACGCCAAGCGGATCCGCCGCGACCACCGGACCGGCAACAGCCGTATGGGCGCGGCAGGTGAGCGTGAGCACGGCGGCCAGTGCCGCTGTCCGGACGGTACGCATCTAGAAAGAATACCGGGCTTCGACCCCGATGGTCCGGGGCTGATTGATGAACAGCCGCGGGCGCCCGGGCACCTCCGCCGCAATCGAGCGATTGTCGCCGAGGTTCGTGACCTCATCCGTCAGGTTCTTGCCGACGAGCGCCACCTCCGTCGTCCCATTACTCAAGGCGACACGCAGGTCGAGAAGCCTGTAAGCCGGGCGCTTGCGCGGGTTGGTGGAGCTGTTGTTGGCGCTGAAGCTGCTGCCCATGTACGAATAGTCCAGCTCGTTCATGAGCGACCAGTCGGCAGTGACCGGAACGGTGTAGATCGCGGACGCGTTACCGGTCCAGTCCGGGACCTGGAACACGGGCGAGCCCACCGGCTGCGGCGACTGGCCGGCCTGGGTGATCCTGGCGTCCTGATAGCCCAGGCCGAGCGACACATCGAGATGCTCGGTGGCCTGGGCGCGCATCTCCAGCTCTGCTCCCTTGCTCTCGGCCGCGCCGGCGTTGGACACGTACTGGAAGCCACACTGCAGCAGAACGTTCTGCTGGATGTTCTTCCAGCGGATGTCGAACGCGGACACATTCAATATGGCGCGGCGATCGAGCCAGGCCGTCTTCGCCCCGACTTCGTAATTCCAGAGCGAATCGGACTTGAAGCTGCGCGTCTGATCGAGGGTGATGTTGGGGTTGGCCGCAGCGAGCGCTGCGACGCAATCATTCGGCGTACCGGGTGTCCCCGGCGGCACGATGGGCACGACGCCGCCCGGACGGAAACCTTTCGATACGACCGCATAGACCATCTTGTCGCGCGTCAGGCTGTAGTCCGCCTCGAATTTCGGCGTGACACCATCCTCTTTGTCGGTCGCGAGCGGACTGATGATCTTGCCGCCGCCCACCGCCAGCCCCTCTTCGAATCCCTCGGAAGTGGTCTTGACCTGATACCACCGCAGACCTGCCGTCAGTTTCAGCGGCTCCGTGACGTTGTACGATGCCTCGCCGAACACCGCCGGCTCCTTGATGTCGGTATGGAAATCCTGGGCGAAGATCAGATTGGGGATGTTGTCGGGATTGTTCGGAAATCCGTCCGTCAGCTCGTTGTCGAGGTTCGGCACCTCGGACCCCGGATAGAGCGAGGCGAACGGCACACGGCCGTGGAAGTCCGAGTAGAACGCCCCCGCAACGAACTGCACAGGTCCGGGCAGGCTCGAGGCGAAGCGGACCTCTTCCACGAATCGCTGGTAGGACTTGATCTCCCCGATCGGGCCCGGCGCCGGAGGATTGCAGAAGGGAGACGGACTGTCGCAGGCGCCCGAAGTGATCGCAGCCCAGACGAACTCCGACTGGTCCTCGGTCTCATCGACCGTCCGATCGAAGTACGCCGTCGACGACACGAGCTCTCCGAGTCCGGTCTTCCAGTGCAGCGTCAGGGAATAGAGGTCCCACCAGTCGGTTCCACCCTCCTGAATGTCGTAGAAGCGGGCCTGGTTGAAATCCGTGGTATTCAACGGTGTCGGCAGGGTGTAGGGGCCGGAGGGGGCCGGAAACCCGATCCCGTTTTCCGGCGTGCTGTTGAAGTCTCCAAGCGGAAAGCCGTTGTATCCCTCGCGTTGCACCATCACGCGCGGCGTGATGGTCAGAGAGTCGTTTGGCTTTAGCGTAAGGCTTGCCGAGCCCCCGTACGAATCGGTCGCGGCGACGTTGTGGACCGTCGTACGGCCGGTGGTGGACAGGGGAAAGCAGGTGACCCCGGCCGTGGCGGGATTCGTACAGTAGCTGCGGCTGAAATATCCGGCCTCCGAGTCATAGAAGCCCGTGAGGCGCAGCGCGACCCGATCCTGTACGAGCGGAATGTTGACGATCGCATCGCCGGTATAGTCCGGCCGGTCGCTTCGAGCGGTGTCGAATGCTCCGGCATGGACGGTCGCGGAGAACTTCGACAGGTCAGGCTGCTTGGTGATCAGACGCACGGTGCCACCCATGGAGCGCGCACCGTACAGCGTGCCCTGGGGACCGCGCAACACCTCGATGTGGTCGATATCGAGCACCCGTGGATCGATGGAGTCGGGAAGCGGCACGTCGTCGATGTAGAAGCCGGTGACGTTGTCTCCCGAGATACCCCGGATCGACACGGTTCGGGCGGTGCCCACGCCGTCGCCCGTGGGCGCGAACGCCAGATTGGGGACCTTCGTCGCGTAATCGACGAAGGTGGTGATCGCCTTCTGCTGCAGGGCGGCCGAGCCGAACGTCGTGATCGACATCGGCACGGTTTGCTCGTTCTCCGAGCGCTTCTCGGCCGTGACGATGACCTCCTGCAGGCCCTGCACCCCGCTGGCCGGCGCCTGGCCCGCTTCCTGCGCGGCGGCGCACGTGGCCATCAGCATGCAGACTCCCGCGAGACATCGATCGATATTCGTTGTCATCGTCTCCCCCCGGCGATTCGTGGCCCTAGATCGTTGCGGTCTCGCTCCTGCGTGGCTCGGTGGACGGGTTTGCGGCGGCGGTCCTTTCCGCCTCGATGAGCTTGCCCAGCACACGACGGAAGTGCACGAGCGGCCCATCCGCCAGGATCGCGAGCATCTCGAATTTCGGATCGTCATCGAGCGTCTGCTGCTGCCGCTCGATGATCTCCTTGTCCTCCATGAAGCCCTCTATGAGGCTGTTGAGGAGCGAGCGCGAGATCGTGGGGTCGTCACCCTCATAGTTATTGAGATAGGACCAGAAGAAGTGCGTCGTCCGCTCGGTTTCGGGCGTCATGAACTGACAATTACGGTATTCGCGCACGCCCGTGAGATCGCCCTTCTGCGCAGCCTGCCCCGCGGGCGCGAACAGCGTCTCCATGGTGAAGATGCCCGGTATGAGCATCGTGGCGATGTTGCGCCTGTCGACCTTGGCGCCCTTGTCGGGAATGACCTTCCTGTGAAAGGGCGGCGCATCGCTGTCGTAGTGCCAGCGCTCCACGCGAAAGCCCCGCTCGAGCCGCTCGATGGGGTTCGGCTTGCTGACGTAGGCGTACTCCTCCGAGCCGCCGAGCGTACCGGTGTGTACGAACGCGAGATGGGCGAAATCGCTCAGGTTGTCGACGATGAGCAGATAGTTGGCGTCGTAGTGCAGGTAGGCAGGTATGCCCTTCCACTGCGGATCCCGCAGATAGGGCAGGTCGACGATCAGCGCCGGGTCCGCCAGTGCCGGATCCCCCATCCACACCCAGATGAACGGACGTTGCTCGACCACCGGGTAGCTGCGTACGCGCAGCCGCGGCGGGATCATGTCCTGACCGGGGATCTGCACGCATTTGCCGGAGCCGTCGTATTTGATCCCGTGATACATGCAGCGGACGGCATCGCCCTCGCGGCGTCCGCGCGACAGCAGCGCGCCGCGATGCGGGCAGCGGTCGTTGAGCGCGATCACCTTGCCGCTATCGCCTCGATAGAGCAGTACATGCTCCCCGAGCAGCGTCCGGCTGAGAAGTTTGCCATCGATGAGCTCGTGATCGATGGCGCCTACGTACCAACAGTTCCTGAGAAACATGGGGCAGGCCTCTCCGTTTGTTTCGCTGTGCGAAACACGATTTTGTGTATTATAGCATCCCGGGTGCCGGCGCAACGACCTTCGGCAGCCGCGCCCGAGGCTGCGACAGCATGAGACATACGAACAAACGTCCCGCGCGGGCAACTCCTGCCAAAGCCGACGGGCTCCAGTCCGTGCAGACGGCGTTCCGGATTCTCGATGAGCTGTCGAATGCTCACGGGCCGATCGGGCTCTCGAGCCTGGCGGGCAAAGTAGGGGAGCTCAAGCCCCGCGTTTACCGCCATCTGGCCACCATGAAGCGGCTCGGTGTCGTCTTCCAGGATGCACGCAGCGGAGGCTATAGCCTGGGCGGCAAGCTCTTCACGCTGGGTGAGGCGGCGCTGGAGCAGTTCGATCTGCGCCTCGTCGCCGCGCCTTTCCTCATCCAATTGCGCGACCTCACCCGCCAGACCGCGCTGCTCTCCGTTCCCGGTAACGGCGAGCCGATCGTGCTGTCTTGTGTGGAGTACCGCGACCGTCTCGCCATCACTTCACACGCGGGCAATCGTCCGCCGCCGCACTGCTCCTCTCAGGGGCGCATAGCGCTCGCGTTTGCCGATGAAGGAGCCCGCCAGCGCGTCCTCACGCAAAAGCTCGTGGCCTTCACCCCCCACTCCCTTACGAGCCGCGCGGCCATCGAGGCTCGGCTCGATCTCATCCGGGAGCGCTTCTTCGAAGAGGCGGTCGATGAGGTGCGGCTTGGGATCAACGCGCTTTCAGCACCCGTTTTCCGCGACGCCACCGAGTGCGTCGGTATCATCGGCATCGTGGGGACTTCGGCGGAGATCCCGAGTCCACCCCCGCAGACGCTCATTCGTACCCTGCATCGGGTGGCTGGCCTGCTATCGGCCGAGCTCAACTGCCGGGTCTACTTCGACAGGGGACTGACAGGGCGCTGACGGCAGCCGCTGAGCGACCTCTAGGCCAGCCGCATCACCGCAACGGTGCAACCGACCGCAAAGATCGGAATCGGCGCATAGAACCAGACTTCGCCGGTGCATCCTTCCGTGGCTCCCGCCACGGCGATGTAGGTGCGAATCTCGAAACCGCCCTGCCCGGCTTCACGCCAGACCTCGTCGTCGCGATAGGAAAGAAGGGCCTCGCGGCGGTTGGCCGTCCACTTGTCGAGAAAGTCCCGATCCCAGGGCTCGTTGATGCGCCCGGAGTCGGGAGTTGCCGGCCAGTGGGAGATCCCACCCGTACCAATCAGTGCGATCCGCTCCGGACGGGCGTCACACGCACGCCTGAGAGCCCGTCCAAAGTCGTGACATCGCTTGAGAGGGATGAGAGGCGGGCCCTGACAGTTGATGTTGACCGGGATGACCGGAAGATCGTAACGAGGCGTCAGGAAGTGAAGCGGCACCATGATGCCATGATCGAATTTCCATTCCTGTGCGTAGGCGAGGTCGCTGTCCGCCATCACATCCTCGATGAGAGCACGAGAAAGGTCCGGCGCCCCCGGCACGCGTCGCCGCGGAATGGCGAGCCAGGCCTCGTCCTCTATCGGTCCCTCGTAGTGCTCGGCCATGCCGACGCAAATGGCCGGCATGTTGTTCATGAAGAAGTTGGCGAAGTGCTCGGCGCCGATGACTAGGAGCGCATCCGGCCGCGCGGCTTCCATGGCCTGGCGCATTCGCTCGAATGCCGCGTAGAAAGCATCCCGCACCGTTGGATCGGCCCGCTCCCGACGCCCTGTGATGCCGGGCGCGTGACTGCAGACGCCGGCAAACACCAGACTCATGTCTCACCCCCCATCATTCGAGCCGGGCGGCTCACCTGACGTCCGCCCGTGAATACAAGCCGGTCCTCACCGGACCGTATTTGCGCTCGCCTTCGCGCATCGCTTCGATGTAGGCATTCCATTCATAGCCGCGCATCGCCGCATAGTGCATGAGAATCTGTCCGTTCACACCCAGCACGTAGAGCAGGCCGACGTCGGGCTCCCGGATGGCGCGTCGCTCCTCTTCCGTGAGCTCGTACTCGGCGAGTAGACCCTCGAGGTCCGTGTCCAGGCGCCGGCGCACCACCGGATCGCGATTGAGCTGAAAGAGCAGCTTCTGCGTGTAGTAGAGGCTCATCGCAGAGAGCTCTTCTTGCGCCAATGGGAGGCATCCTCCCGTGAGACCTCCTCGAGAGAGGACTCGAGCTCCTCCAGGAGCCTCAGAAGCTGCGAGATACGCTCATTGCCGAAGCGCCTCGCAATCTGGGCGTACATCTCCTCGGAGTAGGGAGCATGCGTGCCGATCAGCCGTAACCCCTTGGGCTCCAGGCTCACCATGTACCGCCGCAGATCGGTATCCACCTGGCGGCGACTGATGAGCTGACGCTTCTCGAGGCCGGGCAGGATGCGCGATAGACTGGGAGCCAGCAGGAAGGTGACCTTCGCGAGCTCGGTGACCTCCAGGGGACCCGAGTGGGCGAGCGCCCGCAGGATTCGCCATTGTTGCTCGGTCACACCGTGCTTGCGCAGACCCGGGCGGAAGAGGCGCATCACCGCCTCCCGAGTCCGCAGCAGCGTCATCGGAAGCGATTCCGAGAAGGGACGCATGGGGAGCGCGCGTTTCGCGATGTTCGTGGAGCGCTTAGCCATCGTCGTCGATCACCTCATTTCGCAGCACGCCTACCCGCGAAACCTCGACTTCGACGATGTCACCAGGCACGAGGAAACGCGGCGGATCCAGGCGTGCTCCCGCACCGCTCGGCGTACCCGTCAGTATGATATCTCCGGCCTCCAGGCTGCAGAACGTCGAGAGGTAGCTTATGAGATGCGGGATGGGAAAGATCATCCGGTCGGTCGTGTCGTCCTGACGGAGATCTCCGTTCACGCGTGTGGTCACTCTGAGCGGTGTCATGCCGATCTCATCGGCGGTCGCGATGCAAGGGCCGATCGAGCCTGAGCGGTCGAAGTTCTTGCCCTGAGTCACGTTGAATTTCGAATGCCGCAGCCAGTCGCGAACCGACCCCTCGTTGGCGCAGCTATAGCCGAAGATGTGTGTCAGCGCCCGCTCCGGCGGGATACGGCGCCCCCCTTGGCCGATGACGACCACGACCTCGCCCTCATAATCGAGCTGCGCCGATTCCCGCGGCCGAACGAGCGGCTCACCCGGCGCGGCGAAGGAAGTATGGGAGCGCATGAAGATGCTGGGGTATCTGGGCCGCTCGCTACCGTCCTTGTACTCCTCGTTGCGCTCCGGGTAGTTCACGCCGATGCAGAAATACCGCGTGCCACGACCTGCGGGATTGAGCAGCTGCGCCTCGCCGGGCGCATAGTCGCAACGCTGGCCGTCGGCCAGGTCTCGTGCCGGCCCGAGCAGTCCGGCACGCAGCAACGAGAGGACGTCACGGGCCTGCTCACCGAGCCTGGCGCCGAGGTCGAGAATGCCCCGCGGCCCGAGCGCGCCGCAGGAGCTGCCGCCCGCCTCGGTTTGGAAGTTCACCAACCTCAAGGCCGATCCTCGAGAAGCCCGGCCCGGCGCAACACGCCATCCAGCCGCCGCTCGAGCTCCGCTGTCGCGGGCACCATCGGCAGGCGATGCTCGTTGGTCTCCAGAATACCGAGGCGGCGCATCATGTACTTCATCGGGATCGGATTGGTGTCGAAGAACACCGCCTGATTGATCTCGAAGAGCCGATGATGCAAGTCTCGAGCCGCGACGAGATCTCCGCGCCACACGGCCTCGCAGAGATCCGACAGCATGCGTGGGCGCAAATTCCCGACGGCGTTCATGAGCCCGCAGGCGCCCACCGCCATCATCGGGAAGCTGAGCTCCTCCAGACCGACGAAGATCTTGAACTGCGGACCCAACACCGCGTGGCACTCCGACACCAGCGCGAGGTCGTTGACCGCATGCTTCATGCCGACGAAGGAAGAAGACTGCGCGCGCAGCTCCTTCAAGGTGTCGATGGTCACGCTGACCGCGGTCCGTCCGGGAATGTGGTAAACCATCCACGGCAGGTCAGTCAACTTGGCGAGCTCGAGAAAGTACGCGATGAGCCCTCGCTGCGGCGGTCGGATGTAGTACGGCGTTATGATGAGGAGCGCGTCCGCCCCGGCCTTCGCCGCGTGCTCGGAAAGCACTCGAGTCTCCTCGAGCGACTGGGACCCCGACGCGGCAACCACGGGTATGCGTCCGTCGGCGACCTCCACCGCGATGTCGATCAGGCGATTGCGCTCATCCACGGAGAGGGTTGACGGCTCGGCGGTCGTGCCGTTGACGAGGATCCCATGGGAGCCGTTCCCGATCTCGAACTCGACGAGCCGCGCGTAGCTCTCGTAGTCGACGGCGCCGTTGCGAAATGGCGTCACGAGCGGCGGTATCGAGCCTTTGAGGCGATCGAGGCGGGCTTGCACGCAGATTCTCCTCTCTCGGCCGGCGGCGCTCAGGCGCCGAGCTTCGGCACCCGGTGCGTGCCGAAAGCCAGGCAGATGTTCTTGGTCTCCATGTAGAAATCGAAGCTGTAGTCACCGCCGTCGCGGCCGATACCACTGGCCTTCATGCCGCCAAAGGGCGTCGGCAGGTGGCGGTTGTTCTCGGAATTCACCCACACCATCCCGGCATCGAGGTTGTGCGCCATGCGCAGCGCCCTGCCACAGTCGCCGGTCCACACATACGCGGCGAGCCCATAAGGCGTCTCGTTGGCGATGTGCAAGGCCTCGGCCTCGTTCTCGAAAGCAATGGCGGTCAATACCGGACCGAAGATCTCCTCCCGTGCCACACGCATCTTGTTCGTAGCGTTCGCAAATAGCGTCGGCTGCACGTAAAGCCCCGGCTCCAGCGCGGCGACGCGCCCTCCTCCCACGCGCACTTCCGCGCCATCTGCGCGTGCGATGCTGAAGTAGCTCATCACCTTGTCGAGATGCCGCGCATGAATCAACGGTCCGATCTCGCTCGCCGGATCGAGTGGATGTCCTACCTCGAGCCGCGCCACCCGCTGCGCGAGTCCCGCAACGAAGCGATCATGAATGGAGCGCTGCACGAGCAGACGGCTGGAGGAAGTGCAGCGCTCGCCGTTGAGGCTGTAGATCATGAAGACGGCGGCGTCGAGCGCCCGATCGAGGTCGGCATCCTCGAACACGATTACCGGGTTCTTTCCTCCGAGCTCGAGGTGAACACGCTTCAGCGTGGGCGCCCCCTGGCTCATGATGAGGCTACCGGTCCTCGACTCCCCGATGAAGGCGGTAGCGCGGATCGCGGGGTGCTCGGTCAGGAGCTTTCCGGCGCGCTCGCCAACGCCATTGACCACGTTGATGACGCCCGGCGGCACGCCGGCTTCGGTCATGATCTCAGCGAGCAGCATCGCCGTCAGCGGACTCCATTCCGCCGGCTTGTGCACCACGGTGCAACCCGCAGCGAGCGCCGGAGCGATCTTCCAGGTCGACAGCATGAAAGGCGTGTTCCACGGTGTGATCACCGCCACCGGTCCCACAGGCTGGCGCACGGTGTAGTTCATGTGCTGAGCGGCCGGAAGCGCGAGGCCGTCCGCCGCTCCCGGCGCACGGTCGGCGAAGAAGCGGAAATTCTCCGCGGCACGCAGGGCCGCGCCGCTCATGAAACGCAACACCTGACCCGTATCCACGCACTCGACGAGCGCGATCTCCTCGCGCCGCGCTTCGATGGCATCCGCCACTTTGTGCAGGATTGCGCGTCGCTGCTCACCGGTGGTGGCCCGCCAGGCCGGGAACGCCGCGGCCGCGGATTGGGCGGCCGCATCGACGTCGTGCTCGTCACCCGAGACGATCTGACCGATCACTCGCCCGTCGATCGGCGATACATCGTCAATCAGCTCTTTGCCCGTACCGCGCTCGTGCCGTCCGCCGATGAAGTGCCCGAGCGGCTGCTCGCGGTAGCGGCCCAGGAAGCCCTCGGCCTTGGCCTGATTCGACACGAGTGCGCTCATGCGAGGCCCGCCGCCTGACACTGCCGCTTCTTCACTTGCTCGTGCAGGTTGTTCTGCTTGAACGTGAGCACCGGATCGATCTCCCGCATCTCGAGGGAGATGGCGAGCGGCTGCGCTTGGTAGATCGGCGCCAGCTCGCGGCATGCGGCCTCGAATATCGCTTCGCCGGCACGACGGCGTGTTTCGACATCCCGCCCGTGGCCGACCTTGAGGCTCAGATGCACGAAGGCATTGTCCGGATGACCGTCGGCAATGACGTAGTGTTGTGCCTCATAGGCTCGAGTGCGAAGGCCGCCAACCGGAAAGATTCCGGTCTGCAGAGCGGCCTGATGCACGGCCGACAGCAATGCGGGCAGAGCAAGCCGCTCGCGCAGCCCCGCGGAATATTCGATTACGATATGCGCCATCGGCCATCCTCTGATGCAGACCGGGCGAGCGCAGGCGCCGCCTGCGACTGCGAGCGGATACTTATCATGATAATAATCTCCGTCTGGCGCCTGTCAATCCGTCCGTCGTAAGCTATCGGCCCGGCAGCCAAAATGATGCAATTGGTGCGCGCAGCGAGCTTCAAACTGGGGACATTCTCGATCGGGGCCGGCGGGCCCCTTCCAGGCCTCGTTCTCGGGGAGAGCGTCGCAGGCACGGCCTGTGCGCAAGGCATGCCGGTCGCGCCGCGGATCGTTCCACTGCCGTATCTGTCGCCGCTGCTGCGTCAGGTCGGCGTGACTCTCTCAGGCACCGACTCGCTGCTCTCGCTGCTGGAACACTGGCCGGAGAACCTCGCGGCGCTCACCCGTCTCTGCACCGATGTCCACCCGCAGATGCTGCGATTGTCGATTCCGGAGACCGAAGTCCGGATTCACGCGCCGCTGCCGGCGCCGCGCCAGATCTTCTGCACGGTGGCGAATTACCGCAGTCAGGTGACGGAGGCGATCGTTGACGCCGGCGCACCTCCGCACACCGACGGAATGGATGTGGACCAGCGCCGGGAGTACGCGCGGAAGGCCATCGCTGCGCGTCTAGAGTCTCCGCCCTACGTCTGCTTCAAGCTTCCTTCGACGGTGATCGGCCCTTGGGACCGACTCGAGATTCCGCGGCAATCGCAGCGGGTGGATTGGGAAATCGAGCTCGGCGCGGTCATCGGGCGACCCTGTCGGCACGTACCGCGCGAGCAGGCAATGGCCCAGGTCGCAGGCTACATGCTCGTCAATGACATCACCGCCAGAGACCTCGTGCGGCGCGCCGACCTGCCCGGGCTCGGCACCGATTGGCTGCAGTCGAAGAACGCGCCGGGATTTCTCCCCACGGGTCCTTACCTGGTGCCCGCATGCTTCATCCCGGATCCCTATGCAATCCGCCTATCGCTATCCCTGAACGACGAGATCATGCAGGATGCGCTCGTCGCGGACATGATGTTCGACATCGCGACCCAGGTCGAATACGTATCGGCATACGCGCAGCTCCTGCCCGGGGATGTCATCTGCACCGGCACACCGGGTGGGTGTGGTACCCACCGCGGCCGTTTTCTGCGTCGCGACGATGTCATGGTGGGATCCGCCCCGGGACTTGGGGTGCAGCGGATAACCTGCGTCTGAAATCGTTGGCGTCTCATCTCCCGCCATCGACCTGCAAATGTTGCCCGGTGATGAACCCTGACAGGTCCGATGCCAGAAAGGTGACCGCGTTGACGATATCCTGTGCAGAGCCCAGCCTGCGCAATGCGACCCCTTCCAGCAAAGCCTTCTGCCCGTCCGCGCCATAAGCCGCCCATTGCCGTCTCGTCGCCTCATTCGTCAACATCAGCCCGGGAGCGACGCTGTTGACCCGGATTCCATGAGGGCCCAGCTCATGCGCCAGTTGCCGTGTGAGCCCGAGGAGCGCGTGCTTGGTCGCACAGTAAGCCTGTATCCCCGTCAACGACGCTTTGGTCGCCGCACCGGAAGTGATATTCACGATACATCCGCGCCTTGCGCGCTTCATCGCCGGCACGCACGCACGACTCAACGCAAATGCGGCGCCGAGGTTGATCGCCATGACCGCGTCCCACTCGGCATCGCTCACGTCTTCCAGCGCCCGTCCAGTCTGGCCCGCGACACCGCCCGCACAATTCACGAGGACGTCGACTGCCCCACCGCATCGAGCCTCGATGCGTCCGATCCAGGCGGCCGCAGCCTCCCTATCCGACAGATCGACACTCTCCACCGCAATGCCAGCGTCCTCGAGGTCAGCGAGACTCTCGGCCTTTATGTCGCAAGCCGACACCGATGCCCGCAAAGACGCGAATTCCTCTGCGATCGCCTTGCCGATTCCGCCAGCCGCGCCACTGACGACGACCGTCTTCTTCTCGAACTGGATTCTCATCGCTGCGCCCATTCTGTAAATTCTCGTTCCGCGCGTCCCGGAAACCTCAGGTCGGCCGTTCGACGTGGCTCTTGAGCCACGCCAGGATGTCGGGCCATCCCCGATGCCGTGCGCGGGAGCTGTCGGTGACCAGGCGCGAGTGTGTCAGGCGGACGGTGGTGACGCCATCCCTCTCGACGAAGTCGAAGCGTACGAGCGTCTCGACAGCATCATCCTGCCAGCTCGGCAGCCACGTGAACACGAGCAATCGCGGTCTGTCGATCTCCTGGTATACGCCCTCGATCGTGAAGGGCTTGCCTCCAAAACCGATTCCGCGCATGAGCCACCGTCCGCCTGGCCTCAGGTCCGACTCGACGTGCGTCGTCCTGAACCGGCCTTCCGCGCCCCACCACTTCACGCGCTCTTGCGCGCTGGCCAAGGCCGTAAAGACCCTGTCCGCCGGAGCTCCGATCTCGATCTCTTCCACGATGGTGTCGCCGGCGGCAGAATGACTCATCGCTCCTCCTCGATGTATTTCTTGAGGTCCCGCAAGGTGCCCTTCCAGAAGGTCTGGTAATCCCGCAGCCAATCGTTGACCGCACGCAGCGGCCGCGCATTCAGTTGACAAACACTGGCGGTTCCGCGCCGGTGCGCGATCACGAGACCGGCCAGCCTGAGCAGCCTCACATGCTTCGAGATGGCGGGACGGCTGGCGCGGAAGTTGCCGGCGAGCTCACCGACGGTGTGCGGGCGCTGCCGCAGCAATCCCAGTATTTGCCGCCGCGTCGGATCGGCAATGGCGCGGAAAACAGCCTGGCCTTCGAGTTTTCCATGCGTAACCATTTGGTTACTGTAACCATATGGTTTCTACAGGTCAAGCGAGCCTGGGTGTCGCCGATGTTCACAGCTTCATCACCGTCACCGCTGCGGCGAGCGTAACCGCCGCCGTCGCGGCGTTCCCGGCAAGGCTGACCTGCATCTTGCTGCCCATGGCCGACCGGCCTTTCGGGGCGACTCGAAGGAGCTTCGCTCAGCGGATTGCGAGCGGGGCAGCCGGCGGATCAGGAGCGACTGCGCGAGGCCGGCCGCGCAGCCGCCGAGCAATGGCCTTCGCGATACTTGCCATCGCATGGACGCTTTGCATACAAGCGGCGCAACGGCAAATCCGGCTGCCGCCAGCTTCCTTCTCGCACGCCTTGAAGGAAGACTGAGCGCAGCGGGCCCGCCATGGCCCTCATCCGGATGTGTGGCGCGGCTGTTGATCCGCCGATCCCGGAGTGATCTGGCTCTCGATCAGCGTGCGCAACGGCGCAAGGGCACTCGGAGTATCGGGCCGCCGAACGACGCAGGCCACGTAACCGTCGGGTCGCACCAGCGTGATGTCTTCACCGGCCCCGTCGCGAAGCTCGGTCAGGTCCCCCAATCCGGTACAAAGCGCGGCGGCCGCTTCGCGCGCGCGCGGAGGTGCATCTTTGCCGACGAAGAGGATGAAACGGCTACCGATCCCACTGCCGCCTCGGATCGTCTCGTCAAAATACCGCCGTCCGTCCCCTTCGATGATGGGACTTCCGCCGTAGGCGATTCCGAGTTCCGAGAGCCGTTCCACGAACGCGTGCTGGAAGGGTGCCAGGCGCGAGACCATGGGGATTACCGTGTTGCGCAACGCTTGCGCGAATCTGTTGGGTGTACCCATGACCTTCGTCATGAGATCTGTCATGCCAATGACGCCCTTGATGACCGGCAACCTTTCCGCACCGTAGCTCTCCAGAAGCCGCGCATTTGCGTGCCCGCGCAAACACAGGTCGATCTTCCAGGCCAGGTTCCAGACATCGTGAAGGCCGGTATTCATCCCCTGGCCGCCAAAGGGGCTGTGGATGTGAGCGGCATCGCCCGCAAGAAAGATGCAACCGATGCGCAAGGTCTCCGCAAGCCTGTGATGCACCCGGAAATAGCTGCTCCAATGGAGCGCGCGCGCCTCGAGTCCTGGCGGACCGCGCTCGGCGAGAATCCTCTGGACCAGCTCGAGCGTCGGAGCCTCGCCGATCGCTTCAGCGATCGTGCCAACGATCCGCCGCCGTGTCGGGCCCATCGGAAAGATGGCAACAGGACCATGCTCGTTCGGACAAAGCTGCATCTCCGCGGCGGAGAGCGTGTCATTCGTCGCGACATCGGCAAGGAGAAACAAGTCCGCGTACTCACCTCCCTCGAACCCGACATCGGCCGCATGCCGTACCGAGCTGTGCGCGCCATCGCACCCGACAACGAAGGACGCGCGCACCGTCTCCGCGGTGCCTGAGCGATCCATCCTGACGAGCACGCCGCCTTCCTGCGGCTCCGCTGAGACGAACGACGTGCAATAGTCGACATGGCCGCCGCGTGCGCTCAGCGCCTCGCAGAGCAGTCGCTCCGTCACATCCTGCGGAACCATCGCCACGAATGGATATGGCGTTCCCTGCGGCTCGAAGTGCATCGTGGCGATGCGATGTCCATGGGTTTCGATCGCCACAGCGGTGACGCGATTGGCTACCGCGAGGAAGCGCTCGGCAAGGCCCGCCATGTCGAAGATCTCGAGCGTTCGCGGAAAGATAGCCAGCGCTTTGGAATGCTCGGACTGCGTAGCTCGCTTTTCGATCAAGCGCCAGCGAAGGCGTCGGCGCGCGCACTCGTTTGCTAGGAAGAGACCCACGGGACCCGCGCCTACGATCAATACGTCAGTATCCGCCACAGTGGACATGCTTTCAGCTCCCAGGGGCAGTCGCTTACCTATCGAGACGTCCGGCGCGCGGGCCGTGTGACAGCGCGGCCGCCGCGGGAGAGTCGAGCCCGGAGACGTTGATCGGCGGCTCCCCCGGCGACTTGGCCCCCCTTTTAGCGCGGCGCCTGGTGTGGTGGCGTCAGCGAGGCGCCTGTCAATCGGGCGATGGCGCCGAGTGTCGTTTGCGCTGCATTGAGGCCCAGGCGGAAATCGGCATCGCTGTAGGTTGCGTAGACATCCGTCGGTTGATGCCACTGCGGATCCCATCCGGCACCGATCTGCGTACCCCGCTCGTTCTCGCGCACACTGATGGCGGGGATGAGATTCATGAAGGGCGTACTGTCGGTATTGGTCATATGCGGCCCGACGCTCGCAGGATAGTCTGTGGCGTACGCTTCATTGGCCGCGTAGAACGCCCATGCGAGCTTTTGCGCCCCCTCCGCCTGCTTCGACTGCGACTGGAACTCGATGTTGACATCGGCCTCGGGTCGCTGCGTGGGGCTCACCTTGCCATCGGCGTGCGGCATGCCGTGATCGAACAGCTCCATGTCATGCTGGACCATTCCGAGCCAGCGCGGCTCCGGATAGTGTCCCGATCCAGGAGGCGACTCGATGCCCTGCAGGCGCGCCCGTTGGGCGACATAGGCGTATGAGCCATTGAGGCCAGTCTCTTCGTTGTTCCAGAGGATGAAGCGAATGGAACGCTGCGTCTTGACATCCGCACCGGAGAAGACCCGGGCAAGCTCCATGACGAGCGCAGTCCCCGAGCCGTCGTCGTTCGCCGCCTCACCCCAGCCGATGCCGTCCATGTGGCCACCCACGATGTACATCTCATCGGGATGTGTGCTGCCCACCTTGGTGCAATAGACTTCTTCCCGCTCCCCCGGCGTGCTCGGCTGTGTATCAAGAGCACGGATTTTCGCATCGGGCTGGCGCTGGGGATCTTTGTTTACGCCGATCGGGCCACGCTGTCCCCGGAAGCGGCCACCTCCCGGCGGTGAGCCACGCGCCACCCGAGGGCCGCTACGGGTCCTCTTCTCCCCGGGCGAGTAGTCATAGCGCAGCCGCGCAACATCTGCGCAGCCGTACGCGCGCAGCTGCGACTCGATCCAATCGACCGCCGCGCGATTGCGATCGGTGCCCTGGCGGCGGTCGCCGAACCGCGTAAGTCCCTTGATGGTCGCCTTGTAGTGCTCGAGGTCCAAGCGGGCAACGAGCCTCGCGACCGGATCGTTCGCCGGGGAGGCGGCCTCGGTGGGTTCGGCCGCCGAAAGCGGCAATGCGGTGAGCGTCGTGAGCAGGCTGGCCGCGCAGAGCATTACGAGCCTTGATGTCGCAATAGGACTCACGAAAGCCTCCCCATCTGCGCCATTGCAGTAGTGGCAGTATACTAAGACATCATCCGTGTACGCCGAACAGGGAAGCGCCGGCTCGACCGAAAGCCGCGATGAGCGACGGCATGGTTCGTGTGAGCTATCTCGAGCTGACGCAAGCGCCGGCGTCGATCCCAATTCGTCCCGGAGAGGAGCGCATCTCCCGGGAGAAGCTATCGGTAAAGGAGTACCTGGATCTTTACAGCCGCGTGGGACGGCCGCTTCGCTGGGACCAGCGGCTCAAAATGCCACGCTCGGAGCTGACTCTCCTTCTCGAGTCAGAGCGCAGCCGGATTTATATCGTCAGAGACGATGGTGAGCAAGCGCTTGGGCTCTGTGAATTCGAACGCTTCCTGCCAGAGATCGAGCTGAAGAATTTTGGACTTGTCCCGAAGGCCCAAGGCAAGGGTCTCGGCTCATGGCTTCTGCGCACAGCTCTTCACCATGAATGGAAGTTGCAGCCCAGCAGAATCTGGCTCCACACCGACAATTGGGATCACCCGGCCGCCTTGCGCCTTTACGAGAAGGCGGGCTTCCGGACCTACATGGTTCGAGAGGAACCGCCCGGAGACCTGTGAGCACGACCGCTCTTTCGCACCGAGCCGTCTCGGCGGATGCTGCTAAGTCTCCAGGACCAGGTGTTGGGGAGCCTGTCACGGTTCGTGTGTCTGGGGCTTTTGGATGAAAACAACTCTAAACGGTTATTTGGTAGGGATGGCCGCCGCCGGCGCGCTGCGACCGCGCAGGCTGTTGATGGCGAAGCCGCAGATCAATACCAGCAGGACGATGAGCTGCGCCAGTGAGGACTGCCATGTCGGGTACACCCCCAGGAGCTCGATGTGCGGAATCGGCGCAACCGTCACGGGCGCCCATCCGGCCTCCTGCAGGGCCGAAATGCCCTTGCCGGTTAGCACGATCGCCAGCACTGCGATGAGCATCGAGCTCGCCGAGAAAAACTTGCCGATAGGCAGCCGGCGGCTCGTACGCAGGAGAATCCATGCGATGAGGCCCAGGGTCACTGTGCCTGCTCCTATCCCGGCGAGCAGCCAGAATTTCTGACCGGGATTCCATAGCGCTACGTAGAACAGAATCGTCTCGAAGACCTCGCGATATACGGAAATGAATGCGAGTCCGAATAGAAACCAGGCGGATCTCTGCTCGACCGCGAAAGTCATCTTGCCTTTCAGGTAGGCCTGCCAGCGCCCGCCAATGCTCTTCCCGTGCATCCAGAGTCCGACGCTGACCAGCACTGCGGCGGCGAATACGGACGAGAATCCTTCGGTCAGTTCCCGGTTGGCACCGCTGATGGAAATAGCATAGCGTGCAAGCGCCCAGGTGATGGCACCCGCGAGGAGAGCGGAGCTCCAGCCGGCGTGTACGTAACGGAGAGCCGCATATCGCTCCGCCTTGCGCAGGAAAGCCAGCAGGGCCACTACAACCAGCAGTGCCTCGAGCCCTTCGCGAACCAGGATCGTGAACGCGCCGAGAAAGGTGGTCACAGGATCGTTACCGGCCTCGGAAGTCACAATCTGCGCCTGATCCAGCAGCGAATTCACCCGAGTGGCTTGCGCAGCGACGCTGGCGACTGGCGCATGCCGGGTCAGGGCCGTCCGGTATGCGCCCATTGCCGTCTCCAACCGCATGCGCAGCGCATCGTCGCGGGCGTTGAGTTGGGGCTCGATGGGCTCGATACCATCGAGGTAGGCTGACAGGGCCATCCCCGTGGACTTTGCGACGGACCCTGCACGGTAAGCGGCTAAACTCCCTTGGAGGCGCGCTCGCGCCAGGGGAATGCCGTGCAAGGCCATTTGCAGGGCGTCTGGGTGAGCACGCAGGTAGCCGACGATCAGCCGCGATTTCTGCAAGCCAAACTCAGGTGCCAACTGCGTCACCCGCGCCTGTGACAGGTCCTGCAGATCGGTGATCCGGGCGCGGGCCGTGGTATCTCTCTCCCAGAAGCGCAGCGCAGTCTCCGCCTGGCCTTGCGGATAGGCGAGCGTGCCGACGTAGTAGGCAAGATCCCATCGCCTTTCAGCCGAAAGCGTCTTGCCGTAGCTGGCCATCGGCGTGCCCTCCACTCCTTGGGTGATGACCTCATAGAGAGACAAGGCGCTGCGCCCGTCGGCCCGCGCCTGGTCGGTGAAATTCACCGGTGGGGGTGTCAGGCGCACACCCACTGGGCCATCGCCCTTTCCGGTAGGTCCGTGGCAGGCAGCGCACTGTTGCTGATACAGCGTGGCACCCTGCGCAAGATCGGGCATGCGCTGTGGCCCGGTCACGATCGGATAAGCTACCAGCAACGCGTCTGCCAGCGTGTGGGCGCTGCGAGCCACATCCGCAGGCGACGCTTTGGCATCGATCTGAGCAATCAGCGCATTTGCCTGAGCGAGCAGGGCCGCAGTAGAGGCGGTCGCAGGAAGAGCCTGAATCCGGCTTCTCGCTGTACGCGAGAACTCTCGCATTTCCGAGTATTCCGAGGTGCTGATTACCGCCCCGTCCTTGACCGCACCGGCGTAATCCGTCGCAAGGTAATCGATCATCTGCCACGTCTGCGGGACCGTGGCGGCCGCGTCCCCAGCGAACGCCGCAAAGCTCAAGAGAAGTCCGAGCGCACCGAACGCAAGAAAAAGCCCAGCCTTGGCATTGCAAATGCGACTCGTTCTCATCCCTTCAGTATAGCTGCATCCGATGAGGATGTCGTGCTGGGCGAAGAGCAGCTAGTCGACTGGCACTCCCTGGGCATGCGAACCAGCCGCATTCGTGAGAAGTGGGACGCTAGCGCGGCTCAGGGCGTGGGAAGTCTCATGGAGGACAGAGACGCCATATCCGCTCGTTAACGTCGAGCCCCTAGTCGCGCGAGCATGTCTGAAAGCTCCTCGGGGCTGATGTAGAAATACTCGCAAACCCGCCCCCAGAGCATCGCAGTGGGCACGTTTCGATCACCCCGCTCCTCTTGCGTCCGGTGCAGGACGTACAGAACTATGCGCTCGCGCCGGTTCAGGCCATCGCGAAGGTCCGGTGGCCCCTCGTCTCCGGGCGGCACGTTATCGCTGGACGACAGGCTCATCGGCCAGCGGCCGCCACGAGCATGACGATGGTTTCGGGCCCGCGAACGCGCCAGAAGAAGAGATGATTCACGCCGTAGCCGGGGTGTCCGCATGTGCAACGCCCTCCGGCCGCATCAGGCAGAACGACAACAGAAACAGCGCGGCGATGAGAAGATCCACTACGCCGAACATGCCGATGACCGGGCTCACGCGAGCTCTCAACTCGAGTACCAGAGCGGCGATGCCGTAGGAAATTTTTTCCCCGATGGCGGCGAGCATGATCGGACGATATCGCACCGGATCTCGAGCAATCAGAAGAAATACCAGTTGCCAGGCGAGCGTTACGCCGATGAAGCCATAGAAGTATTCAGGGTGCGTGATCGCCGGCGGATCGCTTTGCCCGATCTGTGCCTCGGTGAAATACATCGGCGTGATCAGGAGCAGTCCATATATTGCGGCGGCGGCGTACAACCTGCGTGCGAATTTCATGTATGGCCTCCTGAGCTCGGCAATGCGGCAATACGGCTCATTTAGTGGCCGCTGACCGGCGCGCGTCCTGAGGGATGCCTGGCGAACCGCGCCGTCACTATCAGCAGCAGAAGCATCGATTGCGGGTCGTCGAAGTCCTTCCACCACTCAGCACCGGGACAGTGCGGCGGCCCGGCTGCGGGAAGGGCGTCAGCGGCTGCAATTACTACGTTCACGGCTCCGCGTTAGCAGTAAAGTCAACGCTCGTTGATACCATGAACGAACCATACCGCCATACCGCTGGAAATGTCAACGCTCGTTGACTAGAATCCCTCGCATGAACGACGAGCCATCAGCCGCAACCCGCAAGCCTCGGCGCAGCGATGCGACTCGAGCGCTGATCCTCTCCGCTGCGCGCGAGCGATTCGCGGCAGAGGGATATGACCGAGCCACCATTCGGGCGATTGCGGATGACGCCGGGGTCGATCCTGCGCTGGTGATGCGCTACTACGGGAATAAGGCAGGGCTGCTCGCCGCAGCGGCGGATCCCGACCTGCGGATGCTGAGCATCCCCACGCTGCCGCGTGGCGCGGCGGGGGAGGCGCTCGTCCAGCACTTCCTGGAGCGCTGGGAAGACGACGATATCCTGCAGGCGCTGCTACGCACGGCGACGACGAACGACAGTGCCGCAGAACGGATGCGGCTCGTCTTCGCGAAGCAGATTGCGCCCATGGTCGCGCGGCTCAGTGGTGATGAGAAGAACGCGTCGTATCGTGCCGGGCTCGTCGCCAGTCAGATCATGGGCTTTGCGCTGTGTCGCTATATCCTGCGACTGCCGCCGGTCATCGCCATGCGGCGGCCCGAAATCATCAAGTCCCTGGGGCCGACCATCGAGCGATACCTGTTCGGCACCAGACCCGTGTGATCGCGCGTGAGACGCGCCGGGAGAGGTCATGACACAACGGATCGAAGATTACGCCCTCATCGGAGACTGCAAGACGGCGGCCCTCGTGGGAATCGATGGGTCCATCGACTGGTTGTCGTGGCCACGCTTCGACTCCGCGGCGTGCTTTGCGGCCCTTCTCGGGAAGCCGGAGAACGGCCACTGGCTGATCTCGCCGAGCTCGGACACCAGCGAGGTGTCCAGACGCTACCGGCCGGGTACGCTCGTCCTGGAAACGGAATTCCGGACGCAGACCGGCACCGCGGTGGTGATTGACTTCATGGTCTCGGACGATGGCCCAGCCCATCTCGTTAGAATGGTGATGGGGAGGTCGGGCCGAGTCGCATTTCATACGGCGCTGCTCATCCGGTTCGGCTACGGCGCGACAATCCCCTGGGTCACACGATTGTCGGAAGGGGTATTGGATGCGATCGCCGGACCGGATCACGTGGTGCTGCGCACACGGGCTCCCGTGCGCGGTGACGACATGCGAACAGTCGCCGAGTTCAGCGTCGCCGCGGGTGAATGCGTTCATTTCGTGCTGTCGTACTGCCCCTCCTCGGGGCCGCCGCCCGCGGCCATCGATGCGCTCGAGGCTCTTGCACGGACCGAGTCGTTCTGGCGAGAGTGGAGTGGCCGCTGCCTCGAAGTCGGGCCATGGACCGATGCGGTTCGCCGGTCCCTGATCACGCTGAAAGCACTCACCTACAGCCCAACGGGCGGCATAGTCGCCGCCGCGACGACGTCCTTGCCGGAATGTCTCGGCGGATCGAGAAACTGGGACTACCGCTACTGCTGGCTGCGCGATGCGACCTTCACCCTGCTCGCATTCATGAATCTCGGTTATATCGAGGAAGCACGCGCTTGGCGTGACTGGCTGATGCGAGCCGTGGCAGGCAGCCCGCGTCAGGTGCAGATCATGTATGGAGTCGGTGGGGAGCGGCTGCTGCCCGAGTGGACCGTCACCTGGCTTCGGGGTTATGAGGGCTCCGCACCGGTGCGGGTCGGCAATGAAGCGTCGAATCAACTGCAGCTCGATGTCTTTGGCGAAATGGCAGACGCCTTGTTCCAGGCCTTGAAGTGCGGTCTCGACGTGCCGGAGCGAGCCTTCGCGATCAGACACGAATTCTTCGAGCACCTCGTCACGGCATGGCACGAGCCCGATGAAGGCATTTGGGAAGTGCGGGGCGGACGACGCCACTTCGTCCATTCCAAGGTGATGGCCTGGGTGGCGTTCGACCGAGCCGCCGATTCCGCTACATACTTCGGGGAATCAGGCGAGCGATACCGTCAAATCGCGAATGAGATTCATGCCGAGGTATGCGAGAGAGGCTTCGACAGCGAGCTCGGCAGCTTCGTCCAGTCTTACGGCTCAAAGATGCTGGATGCGAGTCTGCTCCTGATTCCATTGGTCGGGTTCCTGCCGCCATCGGACCCGCGCGTCCAGGGCACTCTGCGGGCAATCGAGCAGCGATTGGTGATCGCGGACGAGTTCGTCCTGCGATACGAGACCGAGTCCGGCGTTGACGGGCTGCCTGCCGGGGAGGGGGCCTTCGTGGCTTGCAGCTTCTGGCTCGTCGACAACTACATTCTCCAGGGTCGACACGAAGAGGCGAAGCAACTGTTCGAGCGGCTCCTCGCCCGTCGCAACGATGTAGGCCTGCTGGCTGAGGAGGTGGACATGAAGACCGGGCGCATGCTCGGAAATTTCCCTCAGGCGTACAGCCATGTGGGCCTGATCAACACGGCGCTCAATCTCGCCCGGCGCGTCGGGCCGGCAGACGAGCGCGCCAGCCCACACTCGGCTCAATGCTAGAGAGGAGCGGTAGCGCCTCCACCCGAACCTGCACAAGCCCATCGAGGCGACGAGCGGACTTGCCGTGATTTGTGGCCCGACAGTAAGCGGCAAGTCCGCGACTCTCGCCGCGCTCATCGAGGAAATCAACACCTCGCGTGCGCGGAACATCGAAAGCGTCCGTGCATCACCGTCTGGACGAGGGAAGCGCGCACAGCGAGTGCTAGCAGAGACGGAGAGCATGGGGGGCGATAAGGGGTCGTATCGGCCGAGTACGCGGTAAAATTAGCGTGGTCACGGGTGTCGGATCGAAGGGTGGAGTAAAGACATGAAGATCACAGGGCGCTGTTTGTGCGGAGCTGTTCGTTATCACGTAGGAGCGGAGCCTCTTGCAAGCCGCAGCTGCTGGTGCCGTGTGTGTCAATACATCGGTGCGGGCAGCGCAACGGTGAACGTCTGCTTCCCGAGTAATGCGATTGTCATCGACGGGGAGCTGCGAGACTTCCGTAGCGTGGCCGACAGCGGCAGCGTTATGCACCGCCGCTTCTGTCCCACGTGCGGCACGCACATGTTTAGCGAAGCCGAAAGCCGCCCCCACCTTATCTTCGTCAGAGTGGGCACGCTTGATGATCCGGAGCTCGGCAAACCCGGTGGCACTATCTGGACCTCGCAGGCACCGCGCTGGGCCTGCATCGACGAGAACCTCGCTCGTGTCGAGGGCCAGCCCCCACCGCTCGGATGATTCAGGCAGTCGGGTCGGCGAGCATCTTACCCCAGCGCACCAGATCACCAGATGGGTGGTGGCACGTGAGAAGGCCCATGGATGTCTACGAACGTCCGTCGCCTGCCACGGATTGCGGACCGATTTCAGGGGGCCAGGTCATTGGGGGCTTTCTTGACTCATCGCGACGTATCCCTGCCCCCGGCAGCGAGTGAGACTCAGTCAGTAAATCTGATCGGGCTGCCGGCGTAGAAGTCGCTTGGCAGCCATCCACAGGTTGTATTGCCGCGCGTCGGCCGCATTTCATGGGGCCGGCAGCCGGGTACCGCAACCGTCACCATGAGGTCGGCTTACGATGGCCATGATTCCGCTTTCGATTCTCGATCTGTGCCCCATCAACGAAGGGGGCTCGGCGACCGAGGCCATTGCCAATACCGTCGATCTTGCCCGACAGGCGGATCGCTGCGGCTTCACGCGCTACTGGATGGCGGAGCATCACGGCATGCCCGGCATCGCCAGTGCGGCGACCTCGGTGTTGATCGGTCACGTGGCGGGTGCGACTTCGCGCATTCGCGTGGGGGCGGGTGGCATCATGTTGCCCAATCATTCGCCGCTGCAGATTGCCGAACAGTTCGGCACGCTCGATGCCATGTATCCCGGACGCATCGACCTGGGCCTGGGGCGCGCGCCAGGCTCGGACCAGGTGACGTCACGGGCGTTGCGGCGCAGCTTGGATACGGATCCGGATGAATTCCCGCGCGACGTGATGGAACTGATGGCGTATTTCGAAGGCAACGGGCCGGTGCGTGCGGTGCCGGGCGAGGGACATGCGGTTCCGATCTGGATCCTGGGTTCCAGTTTGTTCGGCGCGCAGCTCGCGGCGATGCTGGGGCTGCCTTATGCCTTCGCCTCGCATTTCGCGCCAGCGCAAATGCTGGATGCGATCACCGTGTATCGCGCGCGCTTCCGGCGGTCGCGCCATCTGGACAAGCCTTACGTGATGTTGGGCTTCAATGTGGCGGCTGCCGACACGGATGCCGAGGCGCGCTACCTTGCTTCATCCTGGCAGCAGTCCTTCGTCAATCTGCGCACAGGTCGCCCGGGGCGCCTGCCGCCGCCGGTCGAAGGCTATCTCGAATCCCTGCCGCAGCAAAGTCGCATGCTGCTCGATCAGGTACTATCATGCTCCGCAATCGGCTCGCCCGGCGTGGTGGCTGACGGGATTCGTGCGTTTGCCGAGAAGACCGGCGCCGACGAGTTAATGTTGACCAGCAACATGCACGACCATGCGGCACGCCGCCACTCTTTTGAAATCGTGGCCAGCCTGATCGAGGCTTCGTGAGCTGAGAAGATCTCCTGCACGGCCAGGTGATTGACGGCCGGCTGGCTCGAAGCGTTCAAAGGCCGCG